>JACKCP010000001.1 GCA_020633955.1 Desulfobacteraceae bacterium
ACAAGGGAATGTCACTTTCAGGAATACCAATCTGGAGAAGAAGTGCAATCTGTTTTTCATCTCTATCTTTAACGAGTTGGGCTGCAGCGACAATGGGCTGTCCCGTTGCATGAAAGCCTTGAGAAAAAAGCACATTAAAACCTTTGAGTCTTTTGTAGCGCGCCATAACATCACAGCGCATGAAAGAGAAGAGATGGCCCAAGTGAGGATAACCATTCACATAAGGAAAAGGAAAATTAACAAAAAATTTTGTACGTTCATCAGGGTTGTTAAGAAAAAGACCTTTTTCTTCCCAGACTCTGTGCCAGTGCTCTGTACGAAGGGATGGATGTTCGTCGTTCATTTTTTAACCTCTGTAGCAAAGGAAAGTGTCAATTCTTATATATTTTTGGGCAGAAGATGGAGAACTGATGACGAAAAGAATTTAAGAGAGTGGAGAAAAAAATATTCTATGATACAAAAAGGGTTTAGCTTTGATATGGGTGCGATACAAAGAGCTTATGGATGTGGAAATGACGTTCCTATAAATCTGTACATTATTCGAGGAGATAATAAGGAAGTGACCTTGCAAGAAGCAGACTTGGGCCAAAGGATAATTGACTCAAGTGATACCATTCCTTCTCTTGGCTTCCTTCATGCTCCTGATGCCTTTATATTATCTAAACACGGGGGGACTTTAGAGTCTCTTTGCACCTTTGAAGGTTTAGCTCCTCAGCGTTCTTCTGGGATACAACCTATATTTTCAATTTATATTCTTCAGGATGGGTGTTTGAGAATTTCTTTTGAAAAACTAGAGGGGGGAGTACCATGCGGAATATATTTAGGTCCACCATTTGGAAATGAAGAAGCAAAGGGCCTAAGAATTCAGGTTAGAGGCCCAAAGACTCAAAGATATCATTAAAAAATCTCTTGCCCATAGACTTGCTCGAGATAAGAAAAATTCTCTACTTTCTTAGGGGTGTCGGAAGTGGCCTCTGAGAAACTCTAGATTTTGACCATGCACTGTGAAAAAACCAGTTGAGTGAAAGAATTGAACGCCAGAGCTGGGATTTGAACCCAGAATTCCCGAAGGAACAAGATTTCCAGTCTTGCGCAATACCGGATTATGCGACCCTGGCAGAATATGCAAGAACCTTGCACTAAATGAGGGAAATAAGAGGCTTTTAAAAAGATTTGTTAAGCTTTTTGTGGGGCGGCCCAATTAACCAGTAATGTTTATAAAGCTCATTTCGTTCCTTCAATTATCAAAATTGGGACCTTAGCTCAGCTGGTAGAGCACTAGACTGAAGATCTAGGTGTCCTGGGTTCAAGTCCCAGAGGTCCCATTCTTATTCTGGGTATATATATATCTCACGATTTTTGGACTTTTTTCAAAAATGATGAATTTTGAGATAAAATTTTTAGGTTGTAGTTTATAAATAACTAAAGAACACCAAAAAACATATGGTAAAAAAAACTAAGAATATCTATGAAGAGCATAAAGTAGTTTTTAATATAATATTTTTATTTATTTTTGTTTTATTTATGGCATCAAGTAAATATTTATTTTTTAATGAAGGTGCGATACAATTTTCATGCATTGATGAAAAAATTTCAGGATATGTGTTAACTAATCCCCCACCTTTTTGTATTGCATGTACTTCAGATTGTTATGTTGAAATGAGTGTAATATATGAAGAAGACCAGATTTGTCAAAATGGAGGAAAAGGTAGTGGTTCAGCTACTTTAGAATGTAAAGACTTAAACAAATACATTGGAAAAGAAGTTTTAGTAAAATATAATCTGAGTTATGCTAATATAACTTTAAAGAATGTTGAAGAGAAATTAAAGATTGAAACAAAATAATAAACTTTGGGAAAGAAGACTTGGAATTATTTTGTTGGTTTTCAATATTTTTTTATTCATGAAAGGTATATCTGCAACCTATACTGCAACTTATCTTGCTATTTATAATCCAAATCAAGTTGAACATTATATGAACTTGTTTCAAATAATGCCATTTTTATATTTAGTTCCTGCCATATTATTTTCCATTCCCCTTTTTTATAATAAGAAAAAAATCATGAGGATTACTGATAAAATAGGTTTAATAACGTTGATACTAATAACAATATTTTTATTATTTCTATAAAGAAAAATGTGTGAAGCTATATCTTAATTAACGCCTTATTACTTGTTTTTTGAAGTAGACCAATAAATATCAAAGATTAATTTCATTGCCTCTGCTACTTGTTCGTTTGCAACTATAACTCCAACCAAATCATTTTTTAATGTATATAAAGCAACTTTTTTCCCATAAATAAAAATCATACACGGAAAATTTTTTAATGAATCATTAAATCTCATTTCAGTTATTTTTTTATATTCTTTTTTATGAAATTCTTCTTCATCAGAATGTTCAATTACAATTTTTGCAGGAATTTTTCTATCTAATCTAACTGATCTTGCATGAGCAGGCAAATATTTTAGTCTTTCTTTTGAAAGTGAGTATGAGCCAAAATAATATGTCTGCTGTTTTTCTTTGAAAACATCCGAAAGAATTGCAAATAATCCTTTTGAACCTTGAAAAAT
>JACKCP010000010.1 GCA_020633955.1 Desulfobacteraceae bacterium
TTACAAGATCGAAAATGATCCGTTATAACTCCGATCTTATTGGCAGCTATTCAACGTAACTGATAAAGTGAAGAGGGATATAGCTTTCTCCTGCCATTATAGTGAATTTAGAAAAGACATTTTTTCTAGAATTCTAATATCTAT
This sequence comes from Desulfobacteraceae bacterium, assembly GCA_020633955.1. Lineage (GTDB taxonomy): Bacteria > Desulfobacterota > Desulfobacteria > Desulfobacterales > JACKCP01 > JACKCP01. Next base: position 145 of record JACKCP010000010.1, read on the forward strand.
TTATATATAGAATAAAAAATATGTAATAACAAGTTTGTGACCTGGGTTTTTATAATAAACCTGTGCAAGGATAGTTGTAAAAAATATTAAACGCTGCTTTGCGGGAATACCTGCAAGAAATAGTGACACATTGATAAAATAAAGTGTGTTGCCATTGTCTTGTATGAAAAGAAAAAGTGAATTTGTGACCCGGGAATTCCATTCAAAGGGTTGTTTTTTTCTCTTGTCAGAAATTTGCTCCCCTGTTACAGGTAGAACATGTTGTACCTGTATCAGGGTGGGAACATGGTTTGAAATTGTGGAGGTTTTTATGGATTTTTTTTACAAAAAGCAAGTTTTTCCCCTGGATCGGTTCTATTCTCATGTACTTCCGTCACAATAATTATCCTGCAATAAATCTGGTTCCTGATTGTAGTCTTCTTATAATTTTTTAAAATAGAAATTTATGGAAAAATCAACTTTTACAAGGCTTATACAAGAAGCTGATGATATTCTGGAATTTGAAAAATTTTGTTTTTCAGCAAAAGAAAACCCCCTTCTTCTGTTAAGGTTTCCAAAAAATATTGAAAAACATTTCAGAAACTTTTGTTTTGAATCTGACAAATACAAAAATATATTATTTATTATAATCGGATGCTTTTTTTATAATATTTTTGCAGTTATGGATAAATTAATGATTAACGACATTTATCCTTTAGCCTGGAAGCTCAGATTTTTGGTTGTTACACCAATGGCTCTTTCTGTAATACTGATTCTAAAAAAAACAAAAAAACCTTTTATTATGGATAGTTTGCTGACATTTTTACTTTTAACAGGCATAATCTGTATATTTTTTATGGTAAATATATCTCAGTCAGAATTTGTATCTCATTATTATGTAGGAGTTTTTGTTGTATGCACGGCAGGAATTCTAGTTTATAAAATATCCCTTCAATACAAGATTTTATTTTCTTTATCAGCTGTATTTTTACACATTCCTTTTTTTTATTTTAACCAGACCATTCCCTTTGAAGTAAAAATAAATCTTTTTGCTGTATCAGTTTCACTTATCATAGTTTCTCTTCTTTCTGCAGCCGAGCGGGAACTTAATTACAAAAAAGCTTTTGTTTACGGACTTATTCAGGAAATAACAAAATATTCTCTTAAAAGAAAAAATAAGTTTTTAGAAAATCTTTCCAACAAAGATGAGTTAACAGGCCTTGCAAACAGAAGATTTTTAAAGCAGCATTTAAAAAGGCTGATAACCCAGACAGGAAACGGAATTTTTCCCATAGCGGTTTTATTTACAGATATAGATGATTTTAAAAAATATAATGACGGATACGGTCATGCTCAGGGAGACGAGTGCTTAAAAAAAGTTTCTGAAGTTTTAAATTCCAATGCCAACAGGAAATTTGATCTTGCTGCAAGAGTAGGCGGTGAAGAGTTTATTCTGCTTTTTCCGTTTACAGATAAAAAAGATGCATCAGGAATAGCAAATAAAATACTTAAAACAATACATCATATTAATATTCCACATGAATATTCAAAAGTGGCTCCTCATGTCACCATAAGCATTGGAGTATCGTTTATAGATATTGACAATCAGGATATAGATTTAGCACTGAATCAGGCAGATCAGGCATTATATCAGGCAAAGGAAACAGGAAAAAACAAAGCATGTTTTTACAGCTAAGTTTTTTGAACATCTCCTTCCAAAAGGATTATACCTGTCTGGCAACTATCCTGAAACAGGAGATTAGCGGGCTTTATGCCTTGATAATTTCAATTATTTTATTGATAACCTGGTTCAACTTATCTTGTTTGATGCTGCCTGCCCGATATAGAATGATATTGGTGTCTGCCGTGAATAAACGGTTGGGCCTTATGTTGCTTGACTGTTTTAGACCACCCGACCGAAAGTCAACGTCATCAACTGAGACTGCGTAGTTGTCAGATATGCTCTTGCTTGTTATCTGGCAAAGTATTGCGTCATCCCCCTCCAGGATGGAAATAACAAGTGCGGGGCGTCGCTTTGCATGGGTTAGATCTGAGAACGGAAATGGGACCACAACCACGTCGCCCTTTACAAACTTTGCCATGCTTCATCCTCTACCGGGTTTAGCCAATCCTTTTTCAGAGAGGATTCGCTCATTACAGCGTCATCTAGTTTGTTTTGAAAAGTCTTCGCTTTTAGAAAATGAAGGAAATCGAGTACTTCAGAGAGCAGCGGCTCAGGGGTTTGCTCAATCTCGTTTATTAGTTTCTCTTTTGTGTTCATGGAATTATCCTCATTTATCAGATTTATATATCTTCTTTCAAATTTTAAGTATACTGAACTTACCTCCACTTTACAATTTTAAATTGTGAAAGCCTTAGTCCTGCATCGCTAACGTTGGTTTTCAGCGGCGCGGCCCTTTGCGTCCGCTGCAAAAATCTTGTTATGTGCTAATCCGCCGGATACTTTCGGTAATTTCACAAATTGCAGCCCTAAGAACTTGTAGACATATCTTAGCAGTATGCTCCCGTGGATTGAACCCGGAACTCATCTGCTCATACGGGTGAATGTAATTTCTAAAATCTCTTAAGGAATGGCTAAATTTATGTGTATCGTGTTGTATAAGCCCAAGCTCCTTAGCTACGTTAATAAAACCAGCTAAGTTCCATTCTTGAAATGGTTTGACCTTACCACTGCTATCTTTCGGGGATGACTTGGCCTGATTAAATTGTTTTGGGTACTTTATAGCCAGCCCAAGAATAATGCCCTCTAAGGTACTTCCTGCCAGCAGAATTACTGCTAATGGGGATTCTGCTGAAAAGCACCTTTCAATTTCTTTGACTCGATCATGAATGATATCAGTTACTGTGCCTTCTAAACCTATACCATTAACGTTTACGTTTTTGAACTCTCTATTTAAAAATTCATTTTCAGAAACGTTTTCCGGTTCTAATTCTATTTTTACCTCATCAACCTTCTGAAAAGTGATTTCAGCATTATTTCTTACAATCTTCCACTTATCGAATGCCATGTATTGATTCAGATCTTTAATAAATGAATCTAACTGGTTTATTCGACCTACAAAGTTAATAGGGGAAAAAACTTCTTTAATACACTTGTCGAGTTCAGGAGCACCATTTATGGCGTTTAACTTTTTGTCTGTGTATATCCACCGAGATGGAAAACCTTGGCCATACTGATCATTGAAACCTAGGCCATTAAATAGTTTTACAAGCTGAGGTCCCGAACGATATTCCGTTTCCTCGTTGATGAGTTCTCTCAATCTCTCCAAAGTTTTTTTGTTTAAAATCATAAACTACTCTCGATTACATTAAGCATATAACAATTTATTGTGTGGATCTGTACAATATAAATAATTTTCAATAGTTGACAATTAAAAAGCTGTCAAGCAATCAAATTTTCAATCTGGATAACTTAATTTTAAACATTACACATAAAACTGGATAAATTATGATCAAGCTTCCTGAAGCTCTTGAAACAAAATTTAATATGCTTCTTGAAAAAAATGCAATTCCACCAAGAGAAAGGCTGCTTTACCTGAAGTGGCTCCGGTATTATCTTGATTTTTGTAAAAAGTATGCAAAGCCATATGAAGATTCAAAAAGTCTGATTATGTTTGCTGAAAAACTGAGAAAAAAGAATCAGACACCAGCACAGATTAATCAGGCAGAGCATGCTGTAAAAATTTATCATTCCGGCATATTTATGGATAATTCTTCAGAAAACTCAGCTGCCTCACAAGGTTTTGAACAGACAGAAAATCTTATTAAAACAGACGGCGGCAATTCAGTTACAGGTTCTTTTAATCAATCTCAGGATATTTCCCATAAAATTGAGGAAAGTCAGTTTGAGTTACCATGGGATCAGGCTCTTTCAAACCTGAGCAAAGAAATAAAAGTGAGGCATTATTCGCCAAAAACACTTAAATCATATACCCTATGGGCTGAAAAGCTTCGTTATTTTACCCGCCAGAAGCATCCTGAAAAACTGGATGCAGAAGATATTAAAAAGTTTCTCACCTTTCTTGCAGTTGAAAGAAAGGTCTCTGCATCTTCACAGAATCAGGCATTTAATGCTCTTTTATTTTTTTTCCGTCATGTTCTTCATAAGGAATTCGGCAAACTGGAAGGTGTTGTAAGAGCAAAAAGAAAGCCATATATTCCTGTGGTGCTTTCAAGAGAAGAGGTGTTTAAGGTTATAAAAAATCTCAGATATCCTTATGACCTTGTGGTTAAACTTCTCTATGGATGCGGCCTTCGGCTGTCGGAGTGCATGAAGCTGAGGGTTCAGGATTTTAATTTTGATGCAATGATTCTGACTGTTCATGATGGAAAAGGAAAGAAAGACCGTACAGTTCCAATACCCGAAAAACTGGAACATGAGCTCAGGGAGCATGTGAATCTTGTTATAGAAAAGCATGAAAAAGATCTTGATTCAGGATATGCAGGGGTTTTTCTGCCTTCTGCTGTTGAACGCAAGTATCCGGGTGCAGCAAAGGAACTTTCATGGCAGTGGTTTTTCCCTTCAAAAGAACTTACCCTTGTACCGGATTCTAAAGAGTTAAGGAGATATCATCTTCACGAAACCCATGTACAAAAGGCTATTAAGATGGGAGTAAGAAAGTCTAAACTTATAAAACGTGCCTCTGCCCACACTTTCCGTCATTCATTTGCAAGTCATCTTCTGGCTGCAAATGTAGATTTGCGGACCATACAGGAGCTTCTCGGTCACAGCAATATACATACTACAATGATTTATACACACACAGTTCAATCCACAACTATCAGAGAAAAGAAAAGCCCTCTTGATTTTGATGACAGTGTTTTCAAGTCTTTTTGAAGTATTCTTAATTTATAAAGCTCAGGCAAAATTGTATGAAACACTCAATTCAGACTAAAGCAAAAAAGCATCAGTTTGTTGTTTTGGTCTGACTCCGTTAGTTTAGCAGAATTTAGGTTGAAGTAAAAACTCACTATGTCTTGTTAAACGGGTATTAAGCAGTTATAATATTTTTTTAAAAAGGAGATAAAATTTATGACTGAAATAGCAGATAAAATTTATGAACAAGCCCTGAATCTACCTGTTGAAGATAGGGTTTCTCTCATCGACAAGCTTCTTGAAAGTACAAATTTTTCTTTAAAAAAAGATGTTGAAGAGGCTTGGATAGAAGAAGTTGAAAAACGATATAATGATTTCAAAAGCGGAAAGACTAAACTTATTCCAGGAGAAGAAGTTTTTGAAAAAATAAGAAAAAGATTTGGAAATGACATATAGTTTTCATGAGGAAGCTGAAAAAGAACTTTTTTTAACAGTTGATTACTATGAAAAACTTCAAAAAGGTTTAGGGTTGAGGTTTTCAAAGCAAGTATCTGATGCCATAAAAATAATTTGTGAATTTCCTTTAGCTTTTCCAAAGATTGATTTGAAAACAAGAAGATGTCTGGTAAATAAATTTCCTTTTGGAATACTTTACCAAACTAATGAAGAAAATATCAGAATTATTGCTGTAATGCATTTACATAGAAAACCTGGTTATTGGAAAAATAGATAATTCATGAGTTTTATAAAAGAAAATCAGCTTGTTTTTGAAAATTCAAGCGACTCCATAATAGTTCTTCAGGACGGCCTTTTAAAATATATAAATTCAAACGGATTTAAAATAATCGGGTATGAACCTGAAGAAATTATAAATCATCGTTTCAGTGAATTTGTATTTGAAGAAGATATTTCACTTGTTGAATCAAGGTATAAAAAAAGACTTAACAATGAACCAATTCCTCAGGTTTATCCTTTCAGGCTTGTGACAAAAAACGGGGAAAATGTCTGGTTTGAAATTCATGCAATAGAAATAATGTGGGAGGAAAGACCGGCTCACCTTGTTTTTTTCAACAATATAAACAAGAGAAAGCTTGCGGAAGAAGCTTTAAGCAAAAGAGAATCACAGATAAGAGCTGTTTTGAATGCAGTTCCTGACATGCTTTTTCAGGTAAGAAAAGACGGAACCATTTCAAGTTTTCGTCCTGCCAAGGTTTCAAAAACAGAGTATCCGGATGATTTTACAGGCAAGCACATAGCAGAAATTATTCCTGCAGAGCTTTTTGATGAATGTCTCAATAAGATAACAGAAGCATTTAAAACAAAAGAGGTTGCTGTATTTGAGTTTCCTGTTGAAAATTTTGGAAGAAAAAGATTTTTTGAATCAAGAATTGTGGCATACAGCCATGAAGAAGTTCTGGCTTTAATAAGGGATATTACAAAAAGAAAGCTTAAGGAAGAAGCCTTAGAAAAAAATCAGGAATTTTTGCAGAAGGAACTTAAAAGGCTTAAGTCAAGCATTAAGGGAAGAAATCCCTTTGATGGAATAGTGGGACGCAGCAAAAAAATGCTCGATGTTTTTGATGAAATCTTAAAGGCTTCATCAGGTTCTGCCCATGTTATAATCCACGGCGAATCAGGTACTGGAAAGGAACTTGTTGCCCGTGCAGTTCATGATCTTAGCGACAGATGTTCCAGTGCTTTTGTTCCGGTAAACTGCGGAGCAATTCCGGAAAATCTTCTTGAAAGTGAGTTTTTCGGATACAGAAAAGGAGCTTTTACAGGAGCTTTGTCAGATAAAAAAGGGTTTATGGAGCTTGCAGATTCAGGAACCCTTTTTATGGATGAAATTGGAGAAATAAACCTTAATATGCAGGTCAAGCTTCTTCGGGCAATTGAAGGAGGAGGGTTTACTCCAATTGGAGGGAACAAGGTTATTGTTCCGGATATCAGAATAATTGGAGCAACCAATAAAAACCCCTTTGACCTTGTAAAACAAAAACTTTTAAGGGAAGATTTCTTTTACAGAATAAATATAATTCAGATAAATCTCCCTCCTTTGAGAGACCGTATTGAGGATCTTCCTCTTCTTGTTTATCATTTTCTTGAAAAATTTGGAAAGGGAGCAAACTTCCCATCCATTCCTTCGGTGGTAATGGACAGACTCATGTCCCATTCATGGCCCGGAAATATAAGAGAACTTCAGAATGCAGTGCACAGATATGTGACCATGGGAAAAATAGAGCTTCCAACAATGGAAGTTTTTTCTGAGACTGAAGAGAGCTTTTTTGATGAATCAGGATCAGGAACCGATTTAAAGAATGCTTTAAAGGATTTTGAAAAAAGGCATATTTTAAAAGTTCTGGAATCCAATAAATGGCAGAAAGGCAGAACAGCATCTCTTCTTGGTGTTCACAGAAAAACCCTTTTCAGAAAACTCAAAGAGCTTGGAATAGAATAGTCTAAAAATGTGGCATTTTTGTCCTATATGTATTTAATCTCTTCTTTTTAACCCTTTTCAATGTAAAGCTGCTTGTTGTGTGGCAATTATGCCACAAGCTTGGCTTTTTTGCTTTTATGTATTTTTTTGATTAAAAGCTATAAATTACAATATGTTATCGCTTGTTTTAAATAATGGCATATCCTTTGCTGTATACATACCCTTGTGAAAAGGAAAAATAAAACCTTAAGGTATGAAAGGATATGAAATGGATTACTCTGCGGAGTACAAAAAAAAATGTGTTGATGCGGCAGAAGCTGTAAAAGTTGTAAAATCAGGAGATGTTGTAGATTACGGATTCTTCAACGGACGACCTGTAGTATGCGACAAAGCTCTTGCACAAAGACATGAAGAATTAAAAGATGTTCTTGTTCACGGAGCAGTGACTCTTCCTCCTGTTCCGGAAGTTGTTCAGAAACCAGGCTCATTTGTTTATCATGACCTTCAGTTCAGCAAGATTTCAAGGGTTCTTCAAAAAGATTACAACCTTTGTTATTATTATCCAATTATGTATCATCAGGCTCCTTCATGGTTCAGGGAAAAGATTGCACCCCATAGAAATGTTGTAATCTGCTCAGTATGTCCAATGGATAAAAAGGGTTATTTCAATCTGGGTCCCCAGAACTCTGCAACTCTGGCTGCAATGGAAGAATCTGACTATGTAATTGTTGAAGTAAATAAAAACATGCCTGTATGTCCCGGTGGTGCTGAAGAATCAGTTCATATTTCAGATGTTGACTTTATTGTTGAAGCTCCATCAGACTTGAAGCTTGTTGATCTTCCTGTTGCAGAACCTTCGGATGCCGACAGAAGAATTGCAGAGCATATAGTAAAGTTCATTAAAGACGGTTCATGCATTCAGCTTGGAATAGGTGCAATGCCAAATGCCGTTGGAAAAATAATTGCAGAATCAGATTTGAAAAATCTTGGCGGACATACAGAAATGCTTTCAGATGCCTATGTAGACATGATTGAATCAGGCAGGATGAACGGCAAGATGAAAAAAATTGATAAAAACCGTGTCCCATACACTTTTGCCCTTGGAAGCCAGAGGCTTTATGATTTTATTGACAATAACCCTGCAGCAGCTTCCTATTCAGTAAACTATACAAATGATCCCAAAGTTATTTCAGAGCTTGATGATTTTATTTCAATAAACAATGCACTTCAGGTAGACCTTTATTCCCAGGTAAATGCCGAAAGCCTTGGAACAAGCCAGGTTTCAGGAAACGGTGGAATGTGGGATTTTGTAATTGGAGCACAATGGTCTAAAAACGGAAAAAGCTTTATCTGTCTTACATCTACATTTAAAGATTCAAATGGTAATGACCAGTCAAGAATCCTTCCTGTTTTTGAACCCGGCTCAATTGTAACAATTCCAAGGCATCAGACAGACTATATTGTAACTGAGTTTGGAGCTGTTCAGGTAAGAGCCCAGTCAACCTGGAAAAGAGCGGAGCTTGTCATAAGTATTGCACATCCTGATTTCAGGGAAGATCTCATAAAAGAAGCTGAAAAAATGAAAATCTGGAGAAATTCAAATAAAAAGTAGGCTTTTATTTCTTAATAAAGAATTTTTGTAACTATTCATCTGTAAACTGAGAAAAAAGCCAGTTTGCTGAAAGAACGGCTGCTGCATTGTTTCTTAGCCGGTTTCAGGAGATAGTTTTTTATCTCCTGCCTCAAAGCGTTAGCAAGAATGAGGCTCAGAAATGATGCAGCAGCCGTTCCAAATTAACTGAACAGCTGCACATTTTTAAACAATTATCATGGAGAGAAGAAAATTGAATAAGCTGAAAATAACCGGGGTTTTGCTTTGTATGATGGTTTTCCCAATAAGTGCATCAGCAACATTTATTGATAATAATACAAACCTAAGTGCTGAATGGACAAGAATGCAGGCAAGAACAGGCTCTTTTGACTCAATGGATGCCATTACATACAACCCTGCCGGAACTGCAAAAATGGAAGACGGATTTTATCTGAGCCTTCAGAATCAGGTTCTTCCAAAGGCCTATTCCCACGAATATAACGGCGTAAAATATGAAGCAGACAACACCACAACTTTTGTTCCCGGCTTTTTTGCAATGAATAAAAAAGGGAAATGGTCTCAGTTTGCAGGAGTAAACGTTATAGGCGGCGGAGGATCTCTTGAGTATCCTGACAGTATTTATACAAAAATGGGAGCCGGTGCAGTAAACCTTACTCCTGGAATGGAAAGCATTTATACAAGTGTCTATATGGGACTGATTGCAGGAGGAGCCTTCAGTGTGAATGAAAAACTTTCAGTTTCACTTGCAGGAAGGCTTGTATATGGTCTTAACAGTCTTGAAATTGAAGACGGAGATGTTCTTGAACTTGAAAAAACAGCTGTTGGGTTTGCACCAATAATAGGTATTAACTATCAGATAAATGAAAAGCTTAATATAGGTTTCAGGCATGAATTTAAAACATCCCTTGAATTTGAAGTTGATGAAATGAAAGGTGCAATGGCACCTCAGATGCAGGCTTTGACAGGAATAAAAAAAGGGAACAAGGCCAGAAAGGATTTTCCTGCTCTGACAGCCCTTGGAGCTTCTTATATGATCACCAAAAAGCTTAAACTTGCCGCTGATTTTACATACTGCTGGAATGAAGAAGTAAACTGGGATGAAGATCCAAAAGGAGACAATGCCTGGGAGCTGGGTCTTGGAGCGGAATATGAAATTAAGGAAGGCCTTAAAATAAGTACAGGTTATTCATACGTAGATGCAGGGCTTGATGTTGACGATTACTCAACTGCCATAGGAAAAAACCCTTATCATCTTTTTGGGGGCGGTTTTATGATTTCTCCAATGAAGAATATGAGTCTTAACTTTGGTGCAAGCAGGCTTTTCTATGATGAAAAGACAGATTCCAGAGGAATAAAGTATGAAAAAGAACTCTGGATTTTAGGAGCTGGAATTGAATACAGATTTGATTAATTTTAAGTCTGCAGTTTTTTTTGTTTGCCATAATAATGGAAGTCCGTGTTAACCCGCCTTTTTTATAACAGGGCCGGCATTTTGCCGGCCTTGAACTTTTTTAAAATCAGGAGAAAAGTCTTTTTTGAAAACGTGTGCCAAGACCGTCCAGAAAATTATTCCATGGATTATTGTTTTCCCTGTTTCGCTCTTCCATCTGGGCCTTCATATCCTCAAAAAGCCTGTCAATGGCTGATAAAACTTTATCTTTTGGAATTTCAGTGTTTTTTGCAGTGTCTGCAGCTTCGTCTGTAAGCTTTTCAAGAAGGGATTTTCCCATATCTGAAATTTTTGTCTCCGGTTGTGGAAGCTCCTGGGTATCTGTTCTCTGGAAAGTCGATTTTTCAATGTAATTATATTGTTTTGTGGCTGAATATGAAAGGTTTGCTTCAAACCCTCCGATTGTGTCAAGTCCTGCAATTGATACAGCCTTGTCAACAGCTTTATCAAGATTTCCGTTTGAAAGATGCTTCATTGCTTTTTCAAGTTTTTTTATGGCCTTGTTTATATCCCTTAATTCTTCCTTGCTGAAGTCTCCTTCAAGAGAAATTTCATAGGAACTGCTGTAGTTGAGGCTTGCTGAAAAACCGTTCATGGAAGTCATTGAATCATTTGTTTTTTTAAATGCTGAATAGGTTGTCATTTCAGCATCATAGGCTGAAGAAGATGTTAGGGTAACAATATCTCCTTCTTTGGTTGTAAGTTTAAGTTCCGTTTCCTTGGTTTCAGATTTTGCAATTCTTCCGGCATTTAAAGACTCGGTTTTTACCAGACTCTGATCACCACGGGACTGATCCTGCAGAGGCAGGTTTATGGGTGTGAAATTCAGTTCCATGGACTTTCCTCCTTGTTAATATAAATTTATATTACTCTTTTCGGCGGGAAAAAATAAAACTTTATAATGAGTTGACAAAAATATTTAGATATTATTTAGATAATTATATTTTTTAAATATAATTATTTTGTGAATTTTTTCAATTTTGCTGTATTTACCGAGTTGAGTTATATCAAAATATAAGCAAAATCCTGATATATTCTTGCTGTATTATGAGTGAAATTGAAACTGATTCTAATCAGTTAATCTTTATTTAGAATAGGAGAAAAATTAAATGGTAAGAATTTTTAAATTTGTTAACTGCTGTTTCGTAATATTTATGATTTTTTTATTTACAGGATGTAATAGCAGTTCCGGTGGTGGATCATCTGATAAAACTCCAGCATCATCGACTTCTTTTTCGCCTGTTAGGGCCGTATCCGTAGATGGAGGAAAAGAGGTTCCAATTTATTGGAAATATCGACTTATGGATGGAGAATATTTATCTTTTGATCAGAGCGGTATAGAATTAGATTTTAATTTTAATGATATTATTATTAAAATTAATGGAAATAAAAGAACTGTTGAAACAGGTGGAGATCTTTCAGGATATGCATATAGTTATAACGAATCCTTTGGAGGAGACTTCAGCCTTACAGTAACAGAATCCCTTGGTGACAACTTTGATTCGACAATGGTTTTATCTTCTGAAACAGATATGAGCATGTCCTTGTCTGGAGGAGGAGAATCATTAAAAGCTGATTTTGTTTCTCAGATTGAATTTGATACGGCATGTCAATGGTTTATTGATAATGATAATTTAGACACATTTGGAATAGGTTATATTTATAATAATTCATCATCAGGAACTGTTAATTCAAAAGTATATATGAGTGATTACGGCGAGGAATCTTTTTCCAGTTATGTAAGTAATCATGATCAATGGCAGATTGTGGATTATAAAAGCAGCGTTACTGTAAATGGTAAAGTATATAATGACGTTTTTGTAGTCGAGAGGGAAACACAGGTTCCTGATATAAGTAATGGTTATAATGCCATGGATAATATTACAATAACCTATTGGGTTGCCAGAGGGATTGGGATGATTAAAGGTTATGGCTATTTACAGATATTAGGCCATTCCATTGATATTGAGCTGGTTGAAACTAATTTGGTGCAGAATTAATTAAAATATTTTAAAGAGCTGGCAGTCTTAATTTTTTTAAATCTGCCAGCTGTTTCTGTTTTTGTGATTTTTTTAAGAATTTTTTAAGAAAAAGGTCTTTTTTATTCATTTCTCCGTTAAATTTAAAGTTTATAACTTTCTTGAACTGAACAAAAAAACCTTGTTTTCAGCCACTGAAAAAATTTTAATAACTTACCCTGAAAAATATTTTGTAAAGCACAGGAACAAAAACAAGGGTAAGAACAGTTGCGAATAAAAGACCGAAAATTATTGATATCGCCATTGGTTCCCACATGACACCGCCTCCAAGCCAGAGAGGAATAAGTCCAAGAGCTGTTGTGGCTGTTGTCAGAAGAATCGGCCTGAGTCTTTGAATTCCGGCATCTATGATAGCATGGAAAGTGTCTTTGCTGTTTTCGGTTTCCTCGATTTTGATTCTGTCAATCAGAACAATGGCATTGTTAATTACAATTCCAGCAAGTGAAATCACTCCCAGAAATCCCATGAATCCAAAATATGAACCTGTTATGAAAAGGCCTGCAATTACCCCTATCAGTCCAAGAGGTATTGTTAAAATTATTATAAGAGGTTTTCTTAAGGAGTTGAACTGGGCTATTAAAACTATGACTATTACAAAAAATGATATCGGAAGCTTTCTTGCAACTGCACCCATTGCATCTGCACTTCCCTCAGCATCTCCTCCCAGTTCAAAGGTGATTTTGTTTTGTTTCAGGCTTTTGTTTTCATTCAGCCAGGGTGTAACCGCATTTGTAATTTCAGACGCTGTAAAGCCTGATTTTACATCTGATGTTACAGTCACTGTTTTTGTAAGATCCCTTCTAAGTATTTTGGTGGGCTGCCATTCAACCCTTATATCCGCAACCTGTGACAGTGGAACTCCCTTTCCTGTCTGCTGTGCATAGATATTTATGGTTTTAAGGTCATCCAGTTTCAGGGATTCTGCTTTTTCATTTTTCATTATTATGGGAATGGATTTGTCGCCTTGTCTGAAAGCGCCTGTTGAAACACCTGAAAGTATTGTCTGAAGTGAAACCGCAATGTCCTGGTTTGTTATTCCGGCCATCTGTGCCGAGGCTGTATTTATATCTATTACAAGCTTTTTGGTTTTCATTCCCCAGTTGTCGTCAACATTTTTTGTTCCTGGTATTGTCCGCAGTTTTTCCTTGATTTCTTCCGCAGTCAAATAGAGGCTGTCAATATTTTTTCCTGAAAGTCTTATTTCAACAGGATTTGCAGAGCCTCCTCCGCTGAGAAGTCTTGAAACAGTGTAGGTTGCATCGGGGAAATTATTGAAAATAAAAGAATCAACCTTTTCAATCACATAATCATTTATATTGTCAGATGTTGTATTTAAAAGAATATGTGCAGAGTTTGGATTTGATTCAGGCGGTTTGTACCCAAGATCGTATTTGGGAGCACCTTCGCCTATGTATGACGAGTAGTTTACAATTCCTTCCTTCCCGGGTTTAGCGGAAAGGTTTTTCTGTACAAATTCTTCAACTTTTTCAACAACAGATGCAGTTCTTTCAATTGCAGTTCCAATTGGCAGTTCAATATTTACTGTGACAAGTGCCCTGTCGCTTTTTTCCATGAAGACAAAAGGAACCTTTGAACCGAGCATAATGGAAAGAAAAAAAAGAACAAGAATAGATGCAACTGTTAAAAAGGAATTTTTAAGGCAGAATATTAGAAATTTCCTGTATAAAGAAGCAGTTCTTTCAAAAACAGAGCTTTGTTTTTCGCTTTTACCGGAAGATTTTTTTATACCGTATACGCAGAAAAGAGCAATTATTGTAAGGGTCAGAATCCAGGAGCTCAAAAGAGCGTATGTAACAACCACAAAAATGTTTCCCATGATTTCACCCATTACAGAATCTGCAAGAAAAAAAGCCATAAATGCTGCAGAAGTTGTTATGGATGATGTAAGAAGAGGAATCATAAGTTCTTTTGAAGATTCAATTGCGGCATTAAGTGAACTTTTTCCTTCCTCCATCTTAACAAGAACCGACTCAGACATAACTATGCCGTTGTCAACAAGCATTCCAAGGGCGATGATGAGTGAAGCAAGTGAAACTTTGTTAAGACCGATGTCTGTAAGATACATGAGAAAAATTGTAGAAACAATTGCACACGGAATCAGGGATGCAACAATAAGTCCTGTTCTGAGGCCCAGAAAAAGAAGCATTACCGCCAGAACCACCACAACGGACTGAAGAAGGTTTCCCACAAAATCGTTTACTGATTTTTCAACAACAAAATCCTGGGACGCAACTCTTTCAAACTCGACTCCGTAGGGGTATTTCTGCCTAAGCTCATTAAGCTTTTCATCAATCTGTATGCCGAGATTTATTATATTTCCGCCTTTTTTTAAGTTCACTCCTATGGCAAGTCCGGGAGTACCGTTTATTCTCACAAGGTTTTTGCGCGGTTCCTCATAGCCTTTTCTTATTTTTGAAATATTTGAAAGTCTTATGATTTTTCCTTCGCTTGAAGAAACAATCATGTTTTTAAGGTCTTCAAGACTTTCAAAGTTTCCGGTCGGTTCAAGAATGATTCTTTGTTCGCCAACCTTAATTTCACCGCCTGGAATTATTATGTTTGTTTTTGAAATCAGATCGCTCAGCTTTGCTTTGGTGAGACCTGTTTCAAGAAGTCTTGCATCATCAAATTCTACATAGATTCTTTCATTCTGTTTTCCCGCTATTTCAACTTTTGCGGCGTCAGGCAGCTTGATAAGCTCATCTCTTATTTCATCAGCGATATCATTCATTTCAGCAAAAGAATAGCCTTCGGCTGTAAGTCCTGCAATTATTCCGAAAACATCTCCTGCTTCGTCATTGATTTTTACTGAACAGCCTTCAGGAAGATCTTTTTTTACATCTTCAACCTTTCTTCTTATACGGTCAAAAACCGGCTGAAGATCATATACATTCTCCTTTAAGTTTATACTGACTATAGATATTCCTGTTCTTGATTCGCTTGTAATGTAGTCAACTTCAGGTATTTCCTGTACAACTTTTTCTATCTTGTCTGAAATAAGGTTTTCTACCCTGTCCGGACTTGCTCCCGAATATGTGGTCACAACATTCATGTATCTGATAAGAAAAGGAGGCATGTCGTCACGGGGCATTGATTTAAAGTATGACATTCCGCTTATTATTATTACAGCAAGTATGGAAAGCGTAAGCACATAATTTTTTATGGAAAATTTTGTAAGCATTTTTTTCTCCGGAATCTTTATTCAAGCCTGACTTTAAGTCCGCTGGAAAGTTTTGAAATACCTGCTGTTACTATAAGCTCGCCGTTTTCTATTCCGCTTGTTATTTCAAATCCCCTGTCAGTTATTTCTCCTGTTTCGACTTTTCTTTTTTCAACTGTTCCAAAACCGTCTTTTTCAGGTGTGACTATGTAGACAAAATTGCCGGAACTGTCTTCTCCAACAGAATGAATGGGAACCATGAGATTTCCCGAAGATGAAAGGTTTTTAAAATCAAACCTTACATCAGCAGGCATTCCCGGTCTGATTTTGGATGAAGGATTTAAAATTTCAATTTTAACCGGATAGGTGGAAGACTCCTTGTCTATGCTGTATGAAACCTCTGTTACCTTTCCATTGAAAATCTTGTCTTTTATGGAGTTGAATTCTATCTGGGCAATATCACCCTGTCTGATAGAGGAAATATAAATTTCAGGTATTCCGGTACTAATTTCCATGATGTCAAAGGACTGGATTTCAAGAAATACCTGGCCTGCATTGATATTTTCACCTTCTTCGGCAGATTTGCTTGAAGCAATACCCGATACCGGAGCAAAAAGCCTGTAGTATCCAAGCTCTCTCTGCTGCAGTTCAGCATTTCTTTTATCTGCAAGCCAGGCTGCATTTGCATTGGCAAAATTATCCTTTGCAGCTTCATATTCGTTTAAGGAAATATTGTTGTTCTCATAAAGGCTCTTAAGTCTTTCAAGGTTTGACAGAGCTGTTTTTCTGTAAACTTCTGATCTGTTAAGAGCTGCAATCATTTTTTCATATTTGATCTGAGCGTCTGAATCGTCAAGTTCTGCAATAAGAAATCCCTTGTTTACCCTGTCGCCTTCACGAACATTGATTTTTTCTATCTTGCCTCCCACTCTGAAGCTCAATCTGGAAATTTTTCCTGATTTGGAAACCCCTGAAAAAGTTCTTGAATATTTGTCGCTTGCGTTAAAAACCTGAATATATTTTACAGGCCTTATGACCTCCTGCTCCTGAATTTTATTCTCATCTGAGCATGAGAAAAGAGCAGAAACCATAATAAGAACAAGTGCTGTTTTGACTGTTGAGTGCATTTTTGCTCCTGACTGGAAATTAATTGGTTTCTATGTAGTTTTTCATTTTTTCATTAAACATCATATTTTCCTGTTCTGAATGAAAAAATGAAAATCTTCCTATTGTTCTCTGGAGATTGAATACCGCAGACAAAAAGTCGTATACTGAATTCATATGACTTAAGTCCGCACTTAAAGACTCATTTTGTGCATTTACAAGTTCAGTCACAGAGACTTTACCCCTTGCATAGAGATCCTGAACAAGAACAAGGCTTTTTTTTGCATAATCGGCTGATGTTTCAGAGGCTTCAAGGTTCATTATTTTATTGAGAAGATCAAGGATAGATGACCTCACATTTATCTCTATGGTTTTTGAAAGGTTTTTTATCTCGGTTTCAATTTTTTCAATATTAATTTCAGTCTTTTTCCTGTTCAGGTTTATTTTTCCCTTTGAATAAAGAGGCCAGGAAAGATTCAGTGCAATAGTCCATTCATTGTCTTCCGGATCTGCACCTTTAACATCTGAGCCTTCTCCGCTTCTGTCAAAAATATGTGAAGCCTCTCCTGCAACCGTTGCAACAGGAATAAACCTTTCTCTTCTGTATCTCTTAAGCTCCCTTGAATATGCTTTGTAAAGAAAATCCAGCTGTTTTAATTCAGGAGAGTTTTCAAGAGACTCCTTTACAAGAAAATCGGAAAACTTCCTGAATGTTGCAGGATTGTTTATATATTCATAATATTTTTTTGATTTATAATTTCTGAAAAGCTCGCCTTCAAGAGATTCGTCCACCAGACTGGTTTTTTCTCTGAAGGGCCTGTCAAGAATTTTATTCAGATTCAAGACCTGAAGCCTGTGGCTGTTTGAGGCCTCAAAAAGATCCTTTGCAGCGGTGGCAACCGAACTTTTCCATCTGTAAACATCTGATTTGCCGGAATATCCTGCAATTTCTCTTTGTTCTGAAATTGAAAGATGCTTTTTGGTAAGATCGAGATTGTCTTTCCTGATTTTTTCTATGGTTTTTGCCTTTAATACATTGAAGTATGCTGTTGTTGCCTGGTTGATTATGTCGAGTTTTTTTGCTTCCTGAGCTTTTTTCTGAGCTTCAAGATAGTTTCTGTTAACTTCCTTTACCGAGCTTGACGGTTCCGAATAAAGAAGCTGTTCCAGTCTTACGGATGCTGCAGCCGTTCTTTCTGCCGCTGTTCCCATAGAATTTTCAGCTCTTTTTTTGTCTATGACAGTTTCTCCTGCATTGAGACTCAGGGAAGGGAAATATTCAGACTTTGAAAGTCTGTAGTCCTGATTTGAAATATCTGTTTCAAGGGTTGATATTTTTAGATCAAGGTTATTAATGAGAGCCTGTCTGACAATATCTTCAAGGCCAAGCATCTCACGGGGGTCAATAGTCTGTTTATCTATTATTTCAGCATCTGAAAGGACTGAAAAGGAAGGAGAAAAACCCTGTTTTGAAGCAGCCTGAATATTTATTGCAAATTTTTTCTCAAGCTCCATTTTGACAGGGAGATCTGACATTTTTTTTCCCTGGGTATAAGATTCAATATTAAGGGCTATTCTTCTGACTGTTTTTATGAGGTTTTCCTCAGGATACAAAGCTGCAACTGCGCCAGAGTTTATATCTGATTTTGAAGAGCCGAAAACTGTAACTCCAAGATTTGAAAGAGAATTTACAAGATTTTTCTTTTCATGACCAAATCTTCCGAAATATCCAAGATAAACACTGTCATAACCTGATATATTTTTTAAAGCATCGTTTATGCCCGAATTAAGGGGAATAATTTCAATTTCTGTTCCAAAGGACCGTGCAGATTTTTTAAGGGGCTCAATATTTTTTAAAACAGAATCAACAATTTCATTTTCTGCTATAAGTGCAATTTTTTTAAACGGATAAACCCTGTGAAAGGTTTTTATGTCACCTTCAAGATCCTGATTATAAAGAATATATGTGAAATTATTTACTCCTGATTTATTGTCTTTTGAAACAGGAAGACCCTGGATAAGAGGATCAATTATTCCAACTGCCATTACTGGCTTTTCAAAATTTTTTTGCGAAGAAACAACAGCACTTGAAAGAACGCCTATGCTTATAATGAAATTTATTTCCCTGGTGTTTATGAGAAACTGATAGTTTTCCTCTGCCTTTGCCAGACTCCAGTCTGAAGAAAGAATAAACTTTTCTTCAAATTCAATGGTGTCTGACAAAAGAGCTTTTACTTCTTTTTTCAGAGTGGTGATAAAAGGTTCTGACATTGTGCTCAGATCATCGGCAATGATTCCGGCTTTTATGGTATCAGGAGCCGTATATGAATTTTCTGCATGAAAAATAATGAGAAGTGTAAAAAGTAACGATATTGTTTTTTTCATTTTTTTTCCTTAAAATACAGGTAATTAAACTTCAGAATTACTGAAATTTTTTCTGGTTATAAAAGCAGTGTTGTTTAAGGATATAAAAATAATCAGTAAAGATAAATATTGATTTTTTTAATATTAGGACATTTTAAAGTAATAGTCACTTAATATTGACGGTTTTTTGTTTTAAATCTCTATTTTTTGATGAGAATAAACACTTTTTATTGTAGTTCTGATATGCTCCTTTAAGTCTTTATTTATTTCAAGGTCATCTTTTAAATAGACTCCATTCTGGCGTATAAGGTATGTTTCCTGAGGTTCCCCCAAGAGTGGAATATTGCTTGACTGAAAAAGGAAAAACTCTTGAGGAAGTAATGGAAAAAATGAAAGACTGGGGAGAAAAGTATTCTCACCTGTGAGTTAATCTTTTGTTTTTGGGTAGTTTTTAGTACCAGTGTTTTCTCATTAATATCTCTTGATGATAATCGATAGTTTGGCATAAAATTTTCATTGTCACTTTTCCTGAATTTTTTGTAATATATACAGCATTTATATTCTAAATAATAATTATACCTGATTATTAGAGTTCAATTCATGGCTGAAATTTTAAAGGAGTTCTCTATGTCGATTAGAGCAAAACTAAGTTTGTGCCTTGTTGTGATTGTGCTTTTGACATCTTTATCTGTTTTGTTTTTAAGTATTTATTCGGTTAAGAACGAAATGAGGAAAATTACTGAGAAAAAACTTTCAGATATTTTGAACACAGCAGTTGCCTTTGTGGAAAAAGAAAAGCCAGGCATTGAAGATTTGCGCGATGTTTTTGATAAACAAATAATAATTGGAGAAAAAGGATTCCTTTTTGCCGTTGATTTAAAAGGCGAAATGATTGTCCATAAAAAGGTTCAGGGTAAAAACTGGATTAACCAGCCCCATATCAGATATATTGTTGAAAATAAAAATGGTTATTACAGGTACATCTCTCCTAAAACAGGCACATGGAAGGCAGCTGTATTTAAATATTCCAGTGCAATAGATGCAATCATTGTTGCATCGGGTTTTGAAAATGATGATCTGCTTGCGCCTTTGCACAGGATGATAAAAAGCAGTATTTATTTTGTCATTCCATTGGGAGTAGTGCTCATAACCGTATTTATAGTCCTTATAAATTTTATAATTGTTAAGCCCCTTGAAATACTGGCTTTTAATATGGAAGAAATTGCATCAGGTGAGGGTGATCTTACCAAAAGAATCGGCCTTGACCGTAAAGATGAGGTTGGAAGAGTTGTGAAATGGCTTAATACATTTTTAGGAATAAGTAACGGCATAATTGTAAATATCGGAAGCAAGGCTGTTGAAGTAAGCACTTCTTCAGACCGTCTTCTGGAAATTTCTAAAGAGCTTGAATCAAACGCTGCAAGCCTTTCTGAAAACACGGATGAAGTTCTTGAGTTTTCTGAAAATGTTCAAAGAAATCTTGAAGCTGTTTCATGTTCGAGTTCAGAAGTATCCGAGTATGTTAAAACTGTTTCAAATTCTGCTGTAGAAATGGAATCGACTTTCAGTGAAATAATTGAAAGCAGTTCAAAGGCAGGCAAAGCTTCTGAAAGTGCATCTGTTCAGGCTGAAACGGCATCAAAAAGGGTTGGAAATCTTGCAAAGGCTGCACAGGAAATCACAAAAGTTACTGATGTGATAAATGACATTGCAGGTCAGACAGGTCTTCTGGCTTTGAATGCAGCAATTGAAGCATCAAGGGCCGGTGAGGCAGGAAAAGGGTTTGCTGTGGTTGCTGACGAAATAAAGAAGCTTGCTGCAAAAACATCTGAATCCACACTTGAAATCAATGATAAAATAGAAGAAATTCAGGCATCGACCAATACGACAATTGATGATGTCAAAAAAATATCAGCTGCAGTATATGAACTGAATGAGTTTGTCCTTTCAATTATTCAATCAATAAAACTTCTTTCAGGAAAAGCTTCGGATGTTGCAGGAAATATTGATAACGCATCCTCCATATTGGTGGAACTCAGTTCAAAGGCTGGGAAAAGTTCGGATGTTTCAATGCAAAGCGCAAAAAAATTATCAGAGGTAAATCTTATTGCAGAAGATATTTCATCCAAGAGTTCCTTTATGAATGAAAGTGCATTGAAGCTTCAGAAGCTTTCCCATGATCTTAAAAAAATGATCAGTGTATTTAAGGTTTCATATAAAGGGGAATCAGCTGATGCTGAAGAAGAAATAAACGGTCTTATCAAATGGAACAATGACTTTGTTCTTGGCATAGAAGAAATTGATGGTCAGCATAAAAAGCTTGTTTCAATGGTAAACAGACTTGACAGTGCAAGAAAACTGAAAAAGAGCAGGGATGATATAGCAAAAATATTAAGCGACCTTGCAGATTATACTTTTTATCATTTCAGCAGGGAAGAAAGTCTGTTTGAGAAATATAATTACTCAGATAAGGAAAACCACAAACGGATACACAAAAACCTTGTATCAAAGGTCATAGATTTTAAAAACAGTTTTGAATCAGGGAATGCCGATCTGACTTCAGATCTTATGGCCTTTCTTGAAGACTGGCTCAGAAATCACATAATGAAAACTGACAGGGCTTATGCCTCTTTTCTGTCCCGGAAAATGAAGGAAAAATCCTGATCCGGGTATGATGTTTTTTTAATGTTACAGACTTGAAAATCTCTCAATTCAATTTCAGCCATAATTTTGAAAATCCTGAAAAATTTTTCTGATTCAGGATTTTCAAAATAGTTAAGTTATCTAGTGATTGTCCAAAAAGATGATTTTTCGTTCAGCCACTATTTATTTAATTGTATTTTTTAAAGACAGAAGAAGACCGGCTGTTTTTTCATAAACGGTTTTTAAGTCATGGGCATTCGGCCTTCCTTCAATATTTCCAAGTCTTCCCTGTATATTAAGCTGTTTTTTGTTTGCTGGAAAAAATTCTCCCGGAATATACCATTCATCGGCTATTGTTATTCCCATGTGGTCAAAGAGCTGTCCCATATATTTCACACCTGGCACAGCCTCTGCTTTTCCTGTATGAGGGCCGCCAAATGTTGCATACACGCATACAAATTTTCCCGGAACTCTTGGTGATCCGGGAAGAATCAGTCCTTTAACCCTTGCATCTTCAAGCTGTGATTCAATCCATTTCATCATTTTTTTCCCTGGAAGCCAGGTATATATACCGCTTCCCATGAAGCATAAATCATAGCTTAAAAGATCAATAATATCGGGTGATTCAGAAATATTTACCGAGTCAGTATTATATCCGTTGTCTTTGCAGGCCTTTTCAATTTCCTGTGCAATTTTTTTTGTGTTTCCGTTCAGTGATGAATAGATATTCAGAATTTTCATGTTTTTATCCTTAATTTATTGTAACTATTCAGCTTAAAAACTGAGAAAAAGCCGTTTTGGCGACGGATGCTGTATTTTTTCTTAGCCGGTTTCAGGAGATAGTTTTTTTATCTCCTGCCTCGGAGCTTAAGCGAGAATGAGGCTCAGAAAGAATACAGCAGCCGCTCTAAATTTAACTGAACAGTTACAGTTTATTTAAAGTTATGCTCTGTATTGAAACAGACTCATATAGTTATACCCAAGATCAATTACATCCTTAATCAGTGAAAAACCAGCCTTAAAAAGCATTTCTTCTGTATCAGCTTCGGAAAGTCTCATCTGGACAGGAGGTCCAAAGGGCATTTCCTCTTTTTTGCAGTTGATAATTGCAAAAACTCCGGAAGGTTTGAGAATTCTTTTTACCTGGAAAAAAATATGATCGGAATATTTTTTTATAACCGGAATATGGAGAACTGTAACAAGAAGACATAAATCTGCAGAATTGTCCTTAAAAGGATATTGATCCAGCGTAAGGTCAAACTGTTTTGGAATTATATTTTCAAACCCTGCTTCCTTTGCTCTTTTTTCAATTTTTTCTTTAAGTTCCGGCCATTTGTCACAGGGATAAACAAGACCTGTTTCTCCTGCAAGCTCAGCTGCATGGAAACTGTAATCTCCGGCACCGCATCCAAGGTCTATGACTACTTCGCCTTTTTTTATGGAAAGATTTCCAAATACCAGTTCAGGGTCCTGCATTTCATAACTTGTCACCCCGTGTCTGTGATGCTTTCTGCATGTTTTTTCTTTTTCGTGATTTTCGCCTTTATAGCTCATTGGTACTCCTTTATTTAAAAATATGCTGACAGGGCAAAGTAAATATTGCTGTTTTTTTCAAACTGACCGAAAAAACTGGTGTTGTTTTTTCCGGCAAAAATATTTGCACCTGCTTCTGCAATAAG
Organism: Desulfobacteraceae bacterium; assembly: GCA_020633955.1. GTDB lineage: Bacteria > Desulfobacterota > Desulfobacteria > Desulfobacterales > JACKCP01 > JACKCP01. Next base: position 23,470 of record JACKCP010000010.1, read on the forward strand.
TGAATCTGAAATCTGATAACTTGTTTTAGGCCTGAAATATAAATCCTCATCAGAAGTTGAATAATAACCTGAAAATATAAGTTTAAGGTTCTGGTTCATCCAGGATCTGGTAACTGAAATTGTAACAAGTCTTCTGAAATGGTCCCTGATGTTTTGCGGTGGCATGTTTTCTTTATAATTTCCATAGCCGCAGAGCTGTTCAATATAGTACTGGACATTAATGTTCAAATCCGCAGCAGGATCAAAACTGAATCCTGCAAGATATCTCAGTTCTGAATTTTTTATTTCGGATTTATCTCCTGAAGAATCTTCCTTTGATAAATAATAAGACATCTCTAAATTCCCTATTCCAGGCCCAAGTCCTCCTCTAAGGCTCATTCCTATTGAATCCATTTTTGTAAAAATTTTTTTGCCTGTTTTATCTGTTGAGGAGGGTGATTTCCAGAAACCTGAATATCCGTAAAATGCAAGCTCATAATTATGTATGTTTTTATAGATTCTTAAGTGGATTTCATCATCATTGAAATAAGAATCAGGTTTTACGCTTCCGGGATATTCATCTTTTCCTGCAAAGTCACCTTTATGCTCATCCCAGTAGGATAAATATGTTCCGTCAATAAACCTGTCAGATCTGAACAAAGGATTGTATATGAAATCAATGCTGAAAAGATCTGTAAACAGGCCTATTTTTATTGAGTCTGAAGGTGCTTTGAGATACTGGTCGTCTCTTCCGATGAAAAAAGACTGCCAGTCCTTTGGAAAGAGATCGTTTAGAAAAACAAGATCCCCTGTACCCCAGGTCAGTATCTGTCTTCCAGCCTTGATGTCAATATTTTCAAATGGTCTTAAAAAGATCCATGCTTCTCTTGTTTTAAGTTCGGATTTGTTTTTAATATTGTCCATGCAGAAATCCGGTGTAAATTTAAACTCAAAGTTTTCAGGATAAAAAAATATTTCTCCCCTGAGCCTTAAATCTCCTGCTGATCTTGACTTGTGGGTTTCATCATCTGAAATCCTTAAACCTCCTCTGGCCTCAGCCATTCCGTGGAACTCCGAATGTGAGTATAGATAACTTTCTCCAAATAATGGAGAAGCTGTTAAAAGTAAGATTTTAAAAAGCAGCAGTTTTTTCAGATTTTTCATTTCCTGTTTGTCCCTGTTATTCATCCAGACAATTAATTTTTTATCTTCCCTGAACTGAACAAAAAATTCTTTTTTTCGGCCAATCACTATCTTAGAAGCATTTTTGGAGGTCTTCTGAGATATCTTTCAGAAAAATACTCATCTTTAATGCCTGAATTGTATTCAATATTTTCCAGTTTCATTTTGCTTGTGCTTCTGTTTTCAATATCTTGTGCAATGGAAAGGATAACGGTTGGATATGTTACTTCCATGCCGTTTTCAACCGAAATAAGGTTTTCAATTTTTTCAGCTTTTATTGTTCTGTAAAGTCTGCTGTTTTGTTTGAAATATTCAATTTTTAAGGGAATAAAAGTGTTTTTATCTATGTATGCATTGTAATATTCAAATTCTACTCTTTCAGGTTTTAAAGGTGTGCTTTTTATCAGATAATATTTGTCTGTTGTTTCAACAAGAGTATGAATGTCTTCCATGGGGTTTCGTCCTGAAATATCTTCATAAAGAAAGTCAGAGCCTGCAAAGCTTGTTCTTTTGTCGCTTGCAGCTATTCTTTTCACAAGGTCAAGGCCAGGCATGTAAAGCCATCTGTCATCGTCTTGTTCAGGAACACCATGCTTTAAAACCATAAACACCATTTTTTTTATATCTGCAGGTCTTAGAAACAATACAAAGTATTTCTGAGCATCACTTCCGGGAACGTTTTTTCTCATCATATTAAGAACTCTTGATCTTTTTCTTCCAAGGGAATCTGTAATTTCAATGGAGATTTTCCCCTTTATATCTTTTCCCTGGTAAAGTGATGCATGGGTTGCTTTTTTTACGATTTCATCAGCTGTAAGTCCGGCTGAATAAGAAGCTGACGTAAAAATCAAAAGTATGAAAACTGCAATTGATAAAATTTCTTTTTTCATTTTTTTATTCCTCGCATTCTTTTGTAAATTCCAGAGCTTTATTCTTTATTTTTATTTTGAAGAGAAATGTTTCCATTTCTTTAATAAGTGCAGGTAAAAGGATTATTGTAACAATTCCTGAAAAAAGCATTATTGAAAACAGCATGAGTCCTGTTGTTTTGTATGGAATAAGATCTGCTGTAAGCAGAGGAAGGAATCCGACTGAAATTACAAGCACATTTCTTGTTATTGCCCTTGCAGGTTCTTTGAACATTTCCGGCCATGTGGTTTCCCATGATCCTTTTCTTTTGTATACTTCTCTGCTTCTTTCAAGAAAATGGATTGCAAAATCCACAGCCATTCCTATGGAAAGAGCACTTAATACAGCTATTGGAAGATCATAATCCTTGCCGATTATTCCTGTTATTCCATAAATTATTGCAAGGGTTGCTGAAAGTGGAATCATGCATAGAAATCCCCATAAGGCTGATCTGAACAAAAAGGTCATCATGATAAAAACAATGATAAAGCTTCCGGCAAAAGACTTTAAAAAGCCAAATACAAGTCTTTTTTCAAGGACAAGGTTGATATAATGGAGTCCGGCCCATTTAAAACTAAGGTCAACAGGCGGCTTATTGAGTTTTACATAATCACTTACAGCAGCAACAGCCTTTTTCATGTCCATGCTGTCTCCTGTTTCAAACTGGACTCTTATTGAGGTTCTTGAAAAATCAGGAGTTACATAATGCCATAAGTCATTTGGCTTGTGGCTCTGCTGATACTGAATATAGCATTCTGAAACCCCTTTCGAAGATTTAGGAAGAATAAAATCCTCTGGTTTGCCGCTTTTAAGTTCCTGGTTAATTTTTTTTACAATATCTGCTGCTGACTGGCTTTTTCCTGTTAGTGAATTTGCGGCAAGATAATCCTGAAGATCTGAAATATATTGGAGCACATCAGGATTTTTAAAGACTTTGAATTTTTCTTTTTCAGCTTCAAGGTATTCATTTATTTTATCCCAGGCTTCAGATTCGTTTTCTGGAGAATGTGTGTATTTATAATCTGAATAGGCAGCTGCTTCTTCAAAAAAAACTTCAGCGGTTTTTTCCTTTTCATAGATTCTTCTGATCTTATTTTCAGCATCTTCAACTGCCTTTAATACAGAAAAGGGGTGAGAATTTTCATTATCAATAAATAATGCATTTATATCTGAAACAATTTTTTGAATGTAGTGATCCGGAACTATGCCCTGATTTTTATCTTCTGCCACAAGATATGCTGTATATATCCCGTCAAGGTGTTTATTTAAAATTGAATCTGCAATTCTAAGGGGATGTGATGAGGAAAATCTTTTTGCATAATTGTCATTGATTTTTATTTCGGTTATTCCCCAGATACAGATTGCGATTATTATAATAAAAGAAAAAATGATTTTTTTTGAATTTCTGAAAATGAAAAATCCAAGCTTGTTAAGGTTTGTTGTAAAAAAATTATTGCTGTTTTGTCTTATTCCAAAGTTTGTCAGATATTTTTTGGGAATAATCATTATGTATGCTGGAACAAAAATAATGGTCAGTACCCATGCAGCCATTACACCTATGCTTAAAAAACCTCCAAATACCCTTGCCGGAGGAATAGGCGCAAGTGTAAGTGAGAGAAAACCTGCCGCTGTGGTAAGAGAAGTATAAAACATGGGCTGAAACAAGGTGTTCATGACTTCTGTTATTGTATTTTTTCTTCCTTTTGCTTCTGTGTAGGAATCAAAAAATTCAGACAGAACATGGACGCAGTCCACCATTGAAATTGACATGAGAAAAATCGGGAGCATGGAACTTAAAATATGAACAGGATATCCTGCAGCATTCATTGCAGCCATTGTAACAAGAATTGAAAAAGTGGAAATTATCAATGGAAGAATAATGAGAACAGGTTTTCTGAAAAAAAGGAACAATAATAGAATTATTACTGCCATTGCAAGGGGGGATGCAGTATTCATCTGGGTGAACATTTCAACACCAATTGCTCCTTCTGCAACAGGCAGGCCTGCAATGTGAAAGCTTTCACTCCCTTTTTCAAAAGAATTGATTTTCTGGGTGAGTTCCTGATAAATTCTGTAGCTCAATAACTTTTGTGTAAGGGGAAGATAAATGCACATTACTTTTGCATCTTTGGAAAACATCTGACCTTTCAAGAGCTGATTTGAAAAAGCTTTTTTTCTTATCTCATCAGCTTCTGTCTGGTTTTTGGGGGGAGATTTCATGAGCCATTCAAAGGATATTGTTCCTTCTTTCTTATTTTCCATATGATCAATTGAAGAAGGAGACACGATATCAGCTTCTATTACACCTGAATATCCTCTGGGACTTTCCTTGTCTTCCCATCTCAATCCTTTTGCAAATTCAGTCAGCTCAAACACTTTTTCCAGGGTTTCCCGTGAAAAAACTCCGTTTTTGTCTTTTTCATTGAATATTCCAAGGACTATTGTGTCGCTCAGCTGGAAATCTTTTTTTGCGTTGTTGTGAAAAATTCTTGCAGGTTCGTTTTGTTCCAGCATATTTTCCGGATCAGTGTCTATTTTGATGTCCCTGAGCAGGAACAGGGAAACAAAAACTGTAATTAATGTAAACAGCCATACCAGCCTGTATCTTTTTATGGAAAATTCCATGATAAGTTTTTTAAAGGTATTCATTTTGATTCTCCTGATGGTTAAGCGCCTTAATTATAAAATTAAAAAAAATTATTTTGCTGGCAGCTTACATGGTTAAGTTGCTTAACTATGTAAGTAAAAAAAGCCTTTATCTTTAACAGGTTGATGCCTCACCTGATTATTAATCAGTTCTGTTTTTCAGGCGTTCATCCATTATTTCTTCTATTGATTCAAGCATTACTGAAAGCGTTGCAATCTGGGACAATGAAAATGTTGAAAGCCTTGCTACAAGATATTCACTGTCGTTTTTATGTGTTTGCTCATGGGCTTTATAAGCTTTTTCTCCAAGCTTTGTCAGCACCAGATTAACTTCCTTGCTGTTTTCTTCGGAACGCATTTTTTTTATAAAACCTTTGGAATCAAGTTTTGAAACCATTTGTGATGCGGCACTTTTGGAAATTCCGAAAAAATTACCAAGTTCAGTAACTCCTATATTCTTATTGTCACCAATAGTTTGAATTACATGTGCTTCTTTTGTTGAAACAATGGTATTTTCATCAACCCTGATTGGCAGTTCTTCGCTTGCAGAATATTTTAAAGCAACCGAAGCAAATTTTTTAATGGTATTTTTTATTATCTGTGTTTTAGTTTCCATGGAAAACATGGTAAAGGTGCTTAACTATAATGTCAATCTTTTTTTATTCTGTAATTGAGCAGTGCAGAAATTTTTTGTTCAGCAGAAAATAAAAAACCCCGGTCTGAATCCGGGGTTAGTCTTGCATCTTTATTAAGGAGGAGGACGTTAAGTTTTGGCAATCTGTTTCAAAACCAACATTTAAAATAATTTAAGCTGAAAAAAATGATTTTCAAGATAAAATTTTAAAAAAATTAACTGAGGGTGTATTTTTTTATCAGCTCAGATTTTTTTTCTTCTGAAAGAGAATTGAAATATTTTTTCCAGCCCGGACAAAACTTTGTATGCCATTTCCAGAGTCTTCCAAAAATAGATTTTGGATTTTTGTCGTATTTTTTCCTGAAGCTGCAGTTTTCACAATTTGATGCCATTGTCCTTCCTTTCTCAGCTTATTTTTTTCAATGCATTTTCAAGATCGTTTTTAAGGTCTTCCTTATCTTCAAGACCGGCACTTATTCTTATAATTATTCTTTGGTCATATTCACAAAAACAGTCTCTTTTTACTCTTCCTGCTGAAACAAGGCTTTTGTAGCCTCCCCAGCTGAAACCAAGTCCGAAAAGATTCAGAGAATTCAGAAAAGTTGTAATTTTTTCAGGTGAAACCTCTTTTTTCAATATCACGCCGAAAAGCCCTGAACTACCTTTAAAATATCTTTTATAGAGATCATGCTGCGGGTGTGATTTTAAGGCAGGATAAAGAACCTTTTCAACAATTTTCTGACCTTCAAGCCATGAAGCAAGGAAAAAGGCGTTTTGTTCATGCTCTTTAAGTCTGATTTTAAGTGTTTTAAGTCCTTTCAATGCAAGAATACAGTCTTTTGAAGAGCAGCATATACCCATGAGAGAATAGTATTTATCAAAATGAGCGGCATGTTTTTCATTTACAGAAACGCTTCCCATTAAAATATCTGAATTTCCGGAAATGTATTTTGTAATGGACTGGATTGAAATATCAATTCCTTTTTCAAGTGGTTTGAAATAAAGCGGAGTTGCCCAGGTATTGTCGATTATTGTAATTAAATTGTGTTTTTGCGCTGTTTGAACAATTTTATCCATATCCTGAATTTCAAAGGTGATAGATCCGGGAGACTCAAGAAATATTGCTTTTGTGTTTTCTTTTATAAAATCTTCAATATTTTGTGCGTCGGGAGGTATATAATCTGCTTCAATATTGAATTTTGAAAGAAACAGTCTGCATAAAAGTTTTGTAGGGCCGTAAACATTGTCACAAACCAGAATGTGGTCGCCTGATTTTAAAAAAGACAAAAGAACATGTCTTATTGCACTTATTCCTGATGGAAAAATTCTTGTAAGTGAAGCATTTTCAAGAATATTCAGGCTTTCTTCAAGCTCTCTTGAGTTTGGCATACGGTTTGTTCCGTAGTAAATTCCTGTGTATTTCCCATTTTCTGCAAGCATCATGTCTTCATGGGAATCAAAAAGAATTGTTGATGCATTGTATTCAGGTGAGTTTACTGTGTTTACTCTTTTGTTTCCGATTATATTGTGGTCAAAATCAAGGTTTATAATTTTTGTAAAGTCATCCAATTTATTGGCCTTTCTGAGGGTTCTTGTGCTTGATGTTTAAAATTTTTAAAGATATCATAATGAATAATTACTAATTATTTATATCACAAAAGAAAGTGAAAAATATGGAAACATTAAAAAATGAGGTTATTTCTATAATAGGGAAGCTTCCCGATGATATCACTCTTGAAGATATTCAATATCATTTATATGTAATGGAAAAAATCCGCAATAGCATTAAAAGAGCAGAATCGGAGGGAGTTCTTACTCAAAGTGAGGTTGAAAGAAAGTTTAAGAAATGGACTATAGAATAAAGTGGTCACCTGAAGCTGTTGAAGACGTTGAGTCAATTGCAGAATATATTGATAAAGATTCTCCAGATGTATTTTTTTTTGCTTTTTTAATCAGTTTTTATCAAAAAAGCCTCTATATTTATAAATTTACCCTTTAAAAATTCTATAAAAAAGACTATTGCTACCATTTTGATATTAATTTTAGAAAAATGGTGTGCAAATGACAGAAAAAACAGAAAAAAATTTACAAAAAAGTGCTTTGGCTCTTTTGCCCTTAGGCCTTTTTATTCTCATATTTCTTGGAAGCGGTATTTTTTTTCATTTAAATGAAACCCCTTTTGCCTTTTATCAGATTTCAGCACCTGTTGCGATTTTGCCTGCAATTATTCTTGCTGTGATTTTAAGCAGCCAGCGTCTTGAAAAAACAATAGATTCTTTTTTAAAGGGAATAGGCGATACAAACATCATGGCCATGTGCATGATTTATCTTCTTGCAGGAGGATTCAGCTTTGTTGCAAAGGAAACAGGCGGAGTTGATGCCACAGTAAATCTTGCCCTTGATATTATTCCTTCAGGTTTTATTCTTCCGGGAATTTTTATTGTGGGTGCCTTTATTTCAACTGCAATGGGAACTTCCATGGGAACAATTGCAGCTGTTGCACCCATTGCCCTTGGAATTGCCCAGAAAACAGGAATTCCACTTCCTTTAATGGCAGGAACCGTTCTTGGAGGAGCAATGTTTGGGGACAACCTTTCAATTATTTCAGATACAACAATTGCAGCAACAAGAACACAAGGGTGTAATATGAAAGACAAGTTTAAAATGAATGTTTTCATTGCACTTCCTGCAGCAGTTATTACAGTTTTATATCTTTTTTTTGCAAAATCCGGAACAAACGCAGGTGTTCCGGTTGAAGAATATAATATTTTTCAGGTAATTCCATATATTGTGATTCTTTTAATGGCAGTTTCAGGAATAAATGTTTTTATCACTCTTTTTACAGGTATTATTCTTGCAGGAATTTCAGGTTTTTTTATTGTTGAAAACTATAATCTTCTTATGTTTTCGAAGCAGATTTACGGCGGTTTTACTTCAATGCAGGAGATTTTTCTTTTATCCATGCTTATAGGCGGTTTAAGTGCATTGATGAAAAAAGAGGGTGGGCTTGATTTTGTAAGTTCAAAAATTGAAGCAATGATAGGGTTTTTTTCAAAAAACAGTAAAACCAACAAGGCTTCTGAACTTGGAATAGGTTTAATGGCTCTTTTTACAAATTTCTGCACTGCAAATAATACTGTATCAATCATTGTTACAGGAAGTGTTGCAAAGGAAATAGCCAGAAATAACAATATTGAACCAAAAAGATCTGCAGGCATATTGGATATTTTTTCCTGTATCTGTCAGGGGCTCATTCCATACGGTGCTCAGATTCTTCTTGCTGCTTCAATTTTTAAGATTTCTCCTGTTTTTATTTCAGGGAATGTTTTTTACTGCATGGTCTTGGCTGTTTGTGTTGTAGTTGCAATTCTCTTTAAGAAAAGAGTTAAAAACTGATGGATAATATAAAAGTTGATTTGATCTGTGACAGGGACTGGCCTGAAATAATGGAAATTCAGAACAGTTCCTATGATACAATTGAACCTGAGAAAATGGAGGTTCTTGAATCAAAAAACAAGGTATCTGAAAAAACCTGTTTTGTTCTAAAATATAAAAATGAAGTCGGAGGATACTTTCTGTCTCTTCCCTATCCTGAGTTTAAGATTCCATCAATGATCAGGCCGGAAACAAAGGTTTACAAGTCTTCAAATCTTCACCTTCATGATATTGCTGTAAATAAAAAGTTCAGGAACATGGGATTTTCCCAGATTTTATTTAATGAAACACTTAAAGCAGCAGAAAAATACAGATATCAGTCTTTGTCTCTTGTTGCATTAAAGCATGCTGTTTCTTTCTGGTTTAAAAAAGGTTTTGTTCCATGTACAGATATTGATGTTCCGGATTATTACGGTGATGGTGCTGTTTATATGACTGCTGATGTTTCAGGGTTCAGGAGGGGTTATTTTAAATAGCTTAAGGTTTGTTATTATATTTGAAGCAAGCTTTATATGTTTGTCTTTTGTCCATATTGGTAAATTGTGAGTTATGCTTATTGATATTAAAAGAGCATCCTGAAATGGAATTGTTAGTCCATTTTTTTTCAGGTTAAATAAAATTTCTCCGAGGTAACTCCATGCATTTTCTGTTGTTTGAATATAAGTTAAATCACCAAGAGCCTTTTTTATTTTTTCAAATTCATACAGATCCCTTGCTCCATAAAGCAGTTCAGCTTTAACAACTCCGCAGAGATATATCTCGTTATTTAAAAAGACTTGTTCATAAACATTGGAGGGTTTTTTCCAGAAATCTATTATTATATTTGTATCAATAAGAATCATAATAAACTTTTTTGTCTGAGTTCATTTACTGTTTTTTCGTCTATGTCAATATTTCCAGCAGCATTCAAAAAATTTTTCATTTTTTCTTTTTTTGCAGAAATTATTTTTTCTGAGGGAATTTCAAGCATTATTATTTCAATATTTTTTCCTATGAATTTTTTAAGCTCAGGAATATTTAAAGTTTCTGATTCAATTTTTCTTGTTATTTTTATGGCTTCCATTGAAAGATCCCTTTTAAAAAAATTAGCTTTTTGTTTATTATAGAATTCCAAGGTTTTAAGTCAAGAACACTCTTACCTAAATTGAGCGTTTCATATTTTTAAATTAACAAATTCTGAACAAATAAAGATTAATATTTTTAAAAATATGAAACCCTGCGGGCTTTCCAATTTTGCTTCATCTACTGCGTTAAATTGCATCATGCATAGCAAAAGTATAGTCTGATACAATTTGCCTTGTATATGCAGCAAACTTTAAAATCGCTCAACTTAGGTCTTAGATTAATTGATGGTTTTAAACCGGAAAAAATTTTTATCATTAAAAAACATTGTTAATAACTTGTGAAATTATTTTCTTATTGGTATCAGATAGTCTGAACCAAAAAGAAAATTAAGGACAATGAAAACACCTCTTAAAAATCTTCAGTTTCAGACTTTGAGAATTATTTCAGGAATAATTGACAAGGCTCTTGATCTTGAAAACACACTCTATGAAATTTTAAAAATTCTATCCAATGAGTTGAGCATGAACAGGGCAACAATCACTCTTTATGACTCAACCACAGGAAATCTCACAATAAATGCTTCATACGGCCTTACTCCCGAAGAAAGAAAGAGGGGGGTTTATGCTCTTGGAGAAGGAATTACAGGTAAAATTTTTGAAAGCGGTCAGGCCTATATTGTTCCTGATATAAGCAGAGAGCCTCTTTTCTTAAACCGTACAAAAGCAAGAACAATAGCAAGAGAAGGTCTTTCATTTATAGGTGTTCCAATTATTCTAAACAATATTCCCATTGGAGTCTTAAATGTTGACAGGCTTTTTGGAGATGATGTTTCCTTTGAAGAAGACCTTGAGTTTTTATCAGTTGTTGCAACCCTGATTGCTCAGTTTATAAGCATAAATCAGAAGGTTTTGAAGCGTGAAGAAGTCCTTAAAAAGGAAAATGTATCGTTAAGGCAGCAGGTTTCACGTGAAACAAAAGGCCTTTATATGGTCGGCAAGAGCAGTGCCATGGAAGAGGTGCAGAGAAAGCTTGAAAAGGTTGCTCCAACAAAGGCCTCTGTTCTTCTGCTTGGTGAGTCCGGAGTAGGAAAGACTCTTATTGCAAAAATAATTCATATGCTTTCAGACAGAAAAGGGTATCCGTTTATAAAAGTCAATTGTGCCTCAATTCCTGAAAATCTTCTTGAATCAGAACTTTTCGGGGCTGAAAAAGGCGCTTTTACAGGAGCTACCCACACAAGAACAGGAAGGTTCGAAGAAGCTGACAAGGGAAGTATTTTTCTTGATGAAATAGGGGAACTTCCCCTTTCAATCCAGGCAAAGCTTTTAAGGGTGCTGCAGGAAAGGGAATTTGAAAGACTTGGAAGCACAAAAACAAGAAAAACCGACGTTAGAATTATTACTGCTACAAACAGGGATTTGGAGGAACTTTCCAGAAAAGGGGAATTTCGTTTCGATCTTTTTTACAGACTCAATGTTTTTCCAATCACAGTTCCCTGTTTAAGGGAAAGAAGAGAAGATATAACAGGGCTTTTAAATCATTTTGCTGCAAAAATCGCCAGAGAATACGGTCAGAATATTCATTTCTCGCCTGAATCTTTAGAGTATCTGATAAATTATGACTGGCCCGGAAATGTAAGGGAAATGGAAAACCTTATGGAAAGACTTGCCATAATGTCAGACGGAAGAAAAATAGGTCTTCCATTTTTAAAACAGTATCTTTCACCTCCAAGGCAGACTTCGGTAAAAAAAGAAAATATCATTGTCTGCGATAAAAAATCCGATTTTTGTGAACCTGATATTGAAAACAGTGCAACCTGTCTTCTGGATATGGAAAAACAGCAGATTATTGCAGCACTCAAAAGAAACGGCTGGCTTCAGTACAAGGCAGCAAAGGAGCTTGGTCTCACAAAACGTCAAATGGGCTACAGAATAAAAAAATATGAGCTTGAGCCTGTAATTGCTCAGGGCAAGGTCAGGGAAAGAAAAAAATAATCAGGTGTTCAGTTTAAACTGGAACGGCCGCTGGATTATTTCTGAGCCTCATTCTCGCTGATGCTCCGAGGCAAGAGAAAAGAAAACCTTTTTCTCTTGAAACCGGCTCATAAAAAATCCAGCAGCCGTTTTGGCAGTGTATCTGCTTTTTTTCAGTTTAAAGCTGAATAAATATAAAATAACTGGAAAGAAGTTTTATGTGGGAATTCTGGATAGACAGAGGCGGTACTTTTACAGACATAGTTTCAATTTCACCAAAAAACCAGGTGTTCATAGATAAATATCTTTCTGTAAACAAAAGAAAATATAATGATGCAGCTGTTTTTGCCATAAGAGAAAAGCTTGAAACTAAAGACAGCGAGCCTGTAGATTCTTCAAAAATAAAGCAGATCCGCCTTGGAACAACAGTTGCCACAAATGCCCTTTTGGAAAGAAAAGGTGCAAAAACCCTTCTTATTACAAACAAAGGCTACAAAGATATTTTTGCCATAGGAAACCAGAAACGCCCCGATCTTTTTGCCTTAAATATTATAAAACCCGAAAAAATATATGAAAAAGTAATAGAAACAAGTGCAAGAACAGATAAAAACGGAAATATTATTTCTGATATAGATACAGACTATTTAAGATCAGAAATTAAAAAGGCATATGAAAGCGGAATAAGATCCTGTGCAATAGTTTTAATGCACGGATACAAACACCCTGATTTTGAAAACAAAATCGCAGAAATTTTAAAAGAATTTAATTTTGACTATATTTTTCCATCCCATAAATCAGCTCCGGTAATAAAAATAACAGGAAGGGGAGACACAACCTGTATAGATTCATACCTGACCCCTGTTTTAAAGGAATATACCAATAATTTTATAAACGAGCTTTTAAAAGGTAATGAAAGCAAAAGACAAGAACTTATCCGATAAGATCCTTTTCATGCATTCGGGAGGAGGTCTTGTAAGCTCTGATATGTTCATGGGAAAAGAGAGCATATTATCCGGTCCTGCCGGAGGTATTGCAGGAGCTGTAAAAGCATGCGAACTTGAAAATGAATCAAAGCTTTTATCTTTTGATATGGGCGGAACATCCACAGATGTTTCCCATTACAGCGAAGAATTTGAAAGGGTTTATGAAACCGAAGTCTCAGGCGTTAAAATATTCTATCCAATGCTCGACATTCACACAGTTGCAGCAGGAGGCGGAAGTATTGTAGATTTTGACGGTGAAAAACTAAGGGTCGGTCCACATTCCGCAGGTTCAGATCCAGGTCCTGCATGTTACAGAAATAACGGTCCTCTTACTGTTACAGACTGCAACCTCTTTCTTGGAAGAATCAGAAAAGAATTCTTTCCAAAGGTTTTCGGCAAAAATTCAGATCAGGAACCAGACACAGAAATCCTTGAAGAAAAGTTTAAAGAGCTTAAAAACAGGATTTACAATGCCACAAAGAAATCTATGACCGAACAGGAAATAGCATCGGGTTTTTTAAAAATCGCATCTGAAAAAATGGCATCTGCAATAAAAAAAATATCCCTTCAAAAAGGACGTGATGCAAAAAAATATATTCTCTGTTCATTCGGAGGTGCAGGAGGTCAGCATGCCTGCGAAATTGCAGACATTCTTTCAATGGAAAAAATACTTATTCATCCATATGCAGGAGTATTGTCTGCATACGGAATTGGAGTTTCAGACAAGTCTAAGGTTATTGAAAAGTCTTTAAACATAAGCCTTGATAATAAAAATCTTGAACTTGCAGATAAGGAATTTCATAATCTTTTAAACGAACTTTTAATTTCTCAATCCATAAAGCCAGACATTATAAACAAAAAAATTCTTTTAAAATATCAGGGAAGCGATATTCCGGTTGTTGTAAATTATTCAGGCAGTATCGAAAAAATAAGAGAAGAATTTAACACAAATCATAAGCTTCTTTTCGGTTTTTTAAGAAAAAGCCAAAACCTTGTTATATCTTCAATATCTCTTGAAATAATTGAAAAATCTATTATCCCCAAATTTAATACAGACTTTTCAGCATCAGAACCAAAACCTGAAAAAAGAGTAAAAGTTTTTTTTAAAGATAACTACCTTGATACAGACATATATAAAAGGGAAAATCTTATTCCGGGTTTTAAAATAAACGGTCCTGCAATAATTACTGAAAAAACAGGTACAACACTTGTTTTACAAGGCTGGACAGCCCAGGTAAAACCATCAGGAAATCTTATTCTTACAAAAGATAAAAACATTAAAAAAAATATTACTCAAAAAATAGATCTTGAAAATCCTGATCCTGTTTATCTTGAAATATTTAACTCTCTTTTTTCATACATTGCACAGGAAATGGGAATAACACTTGAAAAAACAGCCTACTCTGTAAACATAAAAGAGAGAAAAGATTTTTCCTGTGCAGTTTTTGATTCAAAAGGAAACCTTGTTGCAAATGCTCCCCATATTCCTGTTCACTTAGGTTCCATGGAATCTTCTGTTACAGGTCTTTTAAACAATGTAAAAAATATAAGTCCCGGAGATATTTTTGTTTCAAACAATCCTTTAAAAGGCGGAACCCATCTTCCAGACCTTACTGTTATTTCTCCTGTGTTTGAGTCAATGATCAAAAAGACTGATAAAGCCAAAGACAAGTTATTATTTTTTGTTGCATCAAGAGGTCATCACAGCGATATAGGAGGAATAAGCCCCGGATCAATGCCTTCAGACAGCAAAACTCTTATGGAAGAAGGAGTAATATTAGACAATGTTAAAATATTTGAAAATCATACTTTTCTTGAGGAAAAATTAAGAAAAATTCTCCTTGATTCAAAATATCCGTGCAGAAATCCGGATTCCAATATTTCAGACATAAAATCCCAGGTTGCAGCAAATACAAAAGGTATAAAAAGCCTTGAAAAGGCAGTTTCGGATTACGGTCTTGAAACAATAATAAAATACATGGAATTTATAAGAATTAATGCGAAAAATTCTGTTGAAAAAAAGATAGATTACATTAATCCCGGCTCTTTTGAAATAAAGCTTGATAACGAGTCTGTAATAAAGGTTAAAATCTCTAAAAATCAGAACAGGCTTAAAATCGATTTTACAGGAACTTCAAAGGCTTCAAAAGATAATTACAATGCACCGGAAGCAGTTACAAAGGCCGCAGTTTTATATGTATTACGAACCATAGTAAATGATGATATTCCTCTAAATTCAGGATGCCTTGAACCTGTGGATATAATAATACCAGAAGGTTCCATTCTTTCACCTCCTGAAAACTCTGCCCTTTGTGCAGGCAATGTGGAAATATCGCAGGTAATATGTGATCTACTTTTTTCAGCTTTAAAAATACTTGCGTCTTCCCAGGGAACAATGAACAACATAACCTTTGGAAACAAAGACTATCAATACTATGAAACAATCTGCGGAGGTGCGCCCGCAGGCAATGGATTCAACGGAGCAGACGCAGTTCACACACACATGACAAACTCTCTTATTACAGATCCCGAAATCATGGAATCAAGACTTCCGGTTATTTTAGAAGAGTTTTCCATAAGAGAAAACAGCGGAGGAAAAGGAAAGTTCAGCGGAGGATGCGGAGTAAAACGAGTAATAAAATTCAATGAAAATATGGATGTTTCTTTTCTTACAAATAAAAGGGTTTATCCTCCCCACGGGATAGAAAAAGGTGAAAGCGGAAAACCAGGCGAAAATATAGTGGTTTATAAGGATGGAAATACTTATAAGGCTAAGTATTCAGAGGCTGTTTCTTTGTCTGCCGGAGATAAAATTGTTGTTAAAACTCCTGGCGGCGGTGGTTTTGGTTGGGTTTGATTTTACGCTTTTTTGGAAAAAAGCTTGGCAAAAAACTTTTGGAATATTGGATAAGAATCAGGGTATTAATTTGGTGAGAAATAAATACAAGAAAATTAATATGAAATGCTGTTCATCCTTCTGCCGAACAAAAAAAATTCAGGCAACAGAAGAAACTGCTTTAAAAAAAAGGAGTGTCTCAACATCGGATAGAGAGAAAAAGTGGACTTCCTTAGCAAAAAAAGGCTTTCCGAACTCAAGTCCGGAAAAGTAAAAGGCAGGGATGGAGAGGAGGTTTTTAATAATATTTGGGATAGACACTCCTGATGAGATTTATATTTCTATGCAAACAAATAGATAACGTCTAGTATTAGTATTAACTTCTCCAACGCCTAAAACTCTATTCGTTTCTATTCTACTCTTTATACCTTTCCAAACTTATTACCTATAAAATTGACAAAGCCCTTTAATGATGATTTGACATTTAATAAATGATTACTGCTTAGAGTAAAAAAATCAAACCGTGTTACTTAAGAGAAGAGTAATGTCTAATAAACGTTGGTTTTACACAGCTTCGATACCTGAATTCTTAAACTCAAAGGATGATCAGATAATTGGAGCTATTGCATCAAAAAATCCATTTCGCTTAGAAACGAGTCAGCGGGATGCTTGGTTAGAGGAAATAAGGATATTAAAAAAAAGTCTTCTGAATTTCAAGGGAAGTATTTTTTTTGAATATTCAATTCCTAGATTAGGAAAAAGAATAGATGTTATATTAATCGTTAAGTCTGTTATCTTTATAATAGAATTCAAAGTCGGTGCTAAAAGATTTAATGCTTCTGATATTGATCAGGTCACTGATTATGCGTTAGATCTCGCGAATTTTCATGAGGAAAGCCACAACAAATATATAGTTCCAATATTAATTGCGACTAGAGCTCCAAATATTCCTATTAATGAACTAGAGTCAAGCTCCAAAAATGACAAAGTTTTTCAACCAATTTTCATCAATTCAGCTTCCTTAAAAGAATTAATAAATAAAATACTATTAACTCAAAAAGATTCCCAAATTAATACATCTCTATGGGAAAAAGGCCGGTATTGTCCAACACCTACAATAGTTGAAGCAGCGACAGCATTATATAACGGACATTCTGTTGATGAAATTTCAAGGTCAGATGCAGGTGCAAAAAATCTTAGTTTAACCTCTAAAACGGTTGCTGAAATTATTAAATATTCACAAGAAAATTCAAGAAAGACCATCTGCTTTGTTACTGGTGTTCCTGGAGCAGGAAAAACACTTGTGGGCTTAAACATTGCAACTTCACATTTTAATAAAGAAAGTGAGCTTTACAGCGTATTTCTCTCTGGAAACGGACCGTTAGTTGAGGTTCTTAGAGAGGCTCTTGTTAGAGACAAGGTCGCAAAGGAAAAATTACAAGGCAATAAAATTTCTAAAAAAGAAGCTGGCAGTGAAGTACAAATGTTTATCCAAAACGTTCATCATTTTAGAGATGATTGTCTTATCGATACAGAAAGAGCACCAGTTGAACATGTAGCTTTATTTGATGAAGCGCAAAGAGCTTGGGATCTTAAACAAACCGCTGATTTTATGAAAAGAAAAAAAAATCGTCCTAATTTTAATATGTCTGAACCTGAATTTCTCATTTCATGCTTAGATAGACATAAAGACTGGGCAGTGGTTGTTTGCCTTGTTGGCGGTGGACAAGAAATCAACCGCGGTGAGGCCGGGATTTCAGAATGGATTGAAGCAATCAAAAACTCTTTTCCCCATTGGAACATATGCCTTTCAAGTCAATTAACGGATACTGAGTATGGCGCCGGGAAAGTACTGCAAAAACTATATAATAAAACTAATGTTACTTTTAAAGACGAGCTTCATTTAGCTGTATCTATGAGATCATTTAGAGCCGAAAATGTCTCTTTGCTTGTAAAACAAGTATTAGACAAAAATATTGAAGAAGCACGAAGAACATATAGAATGTTAAATCAATACCCTATTGTTTTAACGAGGAGTCTGTCGAAAGCAAAAAAATGGCTTAAAAAGAAAGCACGAGGCTCAGAACGATATGGAATAATTGTATCGTCTCAAGCTGAGCGACTAAAACCATATGCAATCGACATCAGACCAAAAGTTAACCCTGTACATTGGTTTCTTAATGGAAAAGATGATGTAAGATCCTCATATTATTTAGAAGATGTAGCAACTGAGTTTCATGTCCAAGGTTTGGAACTTGATTGGACTTGTATAATGTGGGATGCAGATTTTCGACCATCAGAAAAAGGGTGGCTTTGTAAATCTTTTAGAGGTAACAAATGGATAAATATAATAAAAGAATCTAGAAAAATATATTTAAAAAATGCTTATAGAGTCTTACTTACAAGAGCTCGACAAGGAATGATTATTGTCGTTCCAGAAGGAAACATTGAAGATCCAACAAGACTTCCAGAATTTTATGATCCAGTCTTCAACTATTTAAAAAGTATAGGATTCGATACTATCGAATAAATTTACGTATTGTGCAAATTACGGGTAGAAATAACTTAGTGGTAAGACAACACTCGGACAGGGGTCGGACCAACAGAACCAATTGAAATAAAAACAAAAAAGACTTAAAAGCACATCTTTTAGTTCTTAAACAGTTGTTTTTAAGGGTAAAATGAGCCTTTTAAACATCAAGGCTGCTTATCTCGGTGTTTTATAAAGGTCGTCGTGGTCAAGTATTCGAAGAATTTTTATTTTGAAAGACCAGTCAGGAGCAGTTTCATTGATATAAGACAAGGGTTCAAATGATATTCTATGCCTTTTGTCTATTCTGGCTGACCAGGCAAAAGGATCATTTACTATTCTTTCTATCTTTAATCCGGGGTGATGTGGGTTTTGTTCCAGAAACTTTAAGGCTTTTGCTATTTTTTTTCTTAAATCCTTACGATTTTTAAATGTATTTAAGTCTGAAATAAATTTTTTACTGTAAATCAGTTTCGGCATCATTCAAATCCTTTTCAAACCAGTCAGGAAGATTTTCTGTTCCAGATTCTCTTGCCTCTTCAAGTTTTGAAATACCTTTTTCGTTAAGTCGTATTTTTCTGTAGATTTCAACAGGGTAAATAGTTATAAACCCGCCGTCTTCAATATTTACTTCAAGGTGACTTCCTGGCTCCAGCCCCATTTCCTTTCTTAAGGATGCGGGCAGATTGATGCTGCCCCTTTTATCGATTGTAATAAGCATGGTAGCTCCTTTTGATTTTTCATTTATGTTTATTTATTATTTTAGTTGCATGCTATGATTATGTCAAAATCTTTTTATGTCAAAATGTCAATATAAGCAAAAGACAAAAACTGAAGTCGTTCGGGTCTAACCACCAGAACCAATTGAAATAAAGCAAAAAAGCCTTAAAATCACCTCATTTAGTTCTTAAAAAGATGTTTTCAGGGGTAAAATGAGCCTTTAAACATCAAGGATGCTTATCAAGATATGGTCAAGTATAAAAAATTGAATGAATAACAATAAAATATAAAGTTGCTCTAAAAATTCAAAATGATAGAATAAATGTTACAAACAAAGTGAGGTTTTTTATATGGAACTGAATGTAATAAAAAAAGAAGCTCTAAAACTACCGGCAAAATTAAGAGCTGATCTTGCCAGGCAACTTTTAAATAGTCTCGATAATCTTACAGATTCTGAAATAGATGATTTATGGGTTGAAGAGGCTTTAAAACGAAATGAAGAAATTGAAAAAGGAGAAGTAAAACTAAATTCACATGAAAGTATCATGGAAGAAGTAAGGACAATGCTCAAATGATTAATAAAACTTCCTACCATCCCCAGGCAGAAGCTGAATTAAAGGAAGCTGCTCTTTATCTAAACCATGAATCAAAAGACCTTGGTATTCTTTTTCTGAATGATATTGACTTTTCAATGCAACAAATAAAGGAAAACCCTGAGTCAGCTCCAATAATAAAAAACAATGTTAGAAGGAAACTACTCAGCAAATTTCCATATTCAATTTTTTACATAATAAGAAAAGATCAAATAAGAATCCTTGCTGTTGCACATCAAAAGAGACGCCCTTTTTACTGGCATTCCAGACAATAAAAAAACAATAAAAGAAGAAGCTCCGTCACAGTTAATAAAAATCTGTTTCAAAATTTTTTATACTGAAAGCTCATCTTATCAAAAAAAATTATTACATGATGCTTAAAATGACATACCTTATAAAAATTCTCAACTCTCAGAAAAATAGATTTAAAGCTTAAAGTCTTCCAGATTCAGCAAAACAGAGTTCTTTTAGTTTTTCTGAATTAATTGAAAAGAGGTTGATTTAACAAAAGAGATTCTGTTTGCTTTTAAATTAAAAAAAGGATTCAATTATTGTTTTTAAGATAAGAGTCTTTAGTATAACAATACTTGTAGAAAATTGATAAAGCTTTAAAAACGACTCAGGTAAAATCTAACTGCCGTCATCCTGTAGAAGTTCAAAGATTTCCGATGTAAGAATACCCCATGAAATATCCTTTCTTTTTCTGGGTCTTTTTTTGTCTATATCAAAGATTTTTTTAATCTTTCCGGGTCTTTTTGACATGACAATGATTTTATCTGAAAGATAAACAGCCTCATCTACACTATGGGTTACAAAGATTATTGTTTTTTTATTCTTTTCCCATATTTTTAAAAGCTCATGCTGCATCAGAGATCTTGTGTGAGCATCGAGGGCTCCAAAAGGCTCATCCATTAAAAGCACCTCAGGGTCAGTTGCCATGGCCCTTGCTATTGCAACCCTTTGCTGCATTCCTCCTGAAAGCTCATGGGGCATCGATTGTTCAAAACCTTCAAGTCCTACAAGATTAAGATAATACCTTGCTGTTTCCACTCTTTTTTTTAGACCAGTCTTTTTAAATTCAAGCCCAAGGGCAGTGTTGTCAAGTATGTTTCTCCATGGAAGAAGTGAGTATTCCTGAAATACCATTCCGATTTTATCATGGGTCGACTCAAGTACAGATCCTTTAAAAAAGATTTCTCCTGATGTTGCATCCAGAAGTCCTGCAGCTATCCTTAAAATTGTCGATTTACCGCAGCCGGAGGGTCCGACAACAGAAATGAATTCTCCGTTCTTGATTTTAAAGCTGAAATCGTCCAAAGCCTTTACATTGTTATTATTTTCACCTTTAAAAGTCTTGGAGATATTTTTAAATTCAATCAGGTTTTCTTCTTTAATATCCATTATATTTTTTACTTTGAGAGTTTCTGCCATTTAAATTTTCTTCTTTCAAAAGCCTGAAATATAGAATCGAGCAATGCTCCTGTTGCACCAATGCTTATCATTCCTGCAATTACAATATCTGTTCTTGCAACAGAATATGCATGGGTTATTAAATAACCCACCCCTGAAAGACTGCCGGGAAGCATTTCAGCTGAAACAAGGCACATCCATGAAACACCAAGACCTATTCTCATTCCGTTTACTATTGAAGGGGCTGCTGCTGGTATAAGTATTTTTAAAAAAATATCTTTTTTTGATGCTCCAAGCACATGGGCTGAATCGAGAAGAATTTTTCTTACTCCTCTTACACCATGAATTGTGCTGGTTAATATAGGATAAAACCCTCCAATGAAAATAATGAAAATCATGGAGAATTTAAGATTGTTTAAATATACATACCATCTTCCTGTTTCAAGACCTGCAATTGTTGCAAAACTGCTTACTCCAAACCAGGCCATCACAAGAGGCACCCAGGCAAGGGGAGGAACCGGTTTAAAAAGGTTGAAAAAATTGTTGAAAAACCGGTTTATATTCTTTGAATATCCCATGAAAATTCCAATTGGGACAGCTGTAACTACAGCCATGAAATAGCCTGCAAAAACCCTTACAAAGCTTACCAGTATGTTTGATGCAAGGGAGCCCATTCCAATTATTTCTTCAAAAGGATTTGTTATTATTTTCCATACTTCAAAAAAATCAGGCAGAATAACCCTGTTGTCTAATTTTAATGCAATAAGCTGCCATATGATTATAAATAATATCAGAGATGTATTTATAAAAATGAAATTTCTAAGATCTTTAAACATGAATTTTTTTCTGTCTGATATCTAATTATATAAGATTAGTATGCCTTTCAAATTTTCAAAAGGCATACCGGATCAAGATAAATTTCTGTTAGTTTACAAACCTGAAATCAAATAGCTCTTTTTCAACTTCGCTAAGTTTTTTGTCTTTGAAAGAGTTTGAAAACTTGCCTGTTTTATTAAGAATATCCATATAAATACTCACACCTCTCAGCCAGTTTTCACTTGGTGTTGTTGTATATACGATTCTTGACTTTTTCACGGCTTCAGGAGGTATTCCAAGCCAGTTTCCTGAAATTTCTCCCATCTGCTCTCTGTTTTTATTACTCCACTCTGCAGATTCTTTTATAAGAGATACAAGAGATTTAACTACTTCAGGGTGTTTGGAAATTATTTCAGATCTTGCACCTAGTGTGCAGCATGGAAAGTTTTTCCATTTTCCTTCAGGAGGCAGTTCACTCAGATCAAGGGCAATGTGTCCCATATGTTTAACCTCTGCAACCTCAGGATACGGAGCAGGACCTACCCAGCAGTCTACCTGCTTTCCAGCAAGAGCCGGAATAAGGTTTCTTGTGGTTTTAAGGTCTACAAGCAAAATGTCAGATTCAAAATCATTGGGATTAGAACTTACCTTGAATCCCGCCTCTTTTAAAGCTCCCTCAATCACAATCCTTGGAGCACTTGTTGGTGAGTGATATCCAAGCTTAAGAGGTCTTTTTAAAGACTTTATATGTTTAACAAGATCATTCCAGCCGTTTATTTTACTGTCTTTTGGAAACACAAGACCAAGGCCGTCTACATGCATAGGTGAAAGAACTTTTATATCTGCGCCTCTGTCAATACCTGTCATCATTGCAGTAATCGATGAGATACCTATGTCGAGTCTTTTTTGTGCAAAAAGAGTAGCTGTTTCAGAACCGCTCTTAGAAACAAGAATATTAAGTCTTGCTATGGTTTTTCCATTTTTAACAAGATCATACTTTTCTTTTTCAATTACAGTCTCAAGCCAGATTCCGTTATCTTTAAACTCATTATTCTTTGCCATGGCAATCATAAATGGTGTGTGATGGGTTGTAAAAATATAGCCCATGTTAAGCCTTGGGAAATCATCATCTGCGTAGGCAGGTATTGAAAAAATTAAAACCATAAATAATGTTAGAATCGAAAGAAGATTTTTCTTTAAGCTGTATTTTTTATTTTTGGCCCGGTTTGAAAATTGCAAAATTAACTCCTTTTACATTAATTAAGTATTATAAAAGACTAACGATAAAAGGAAGGCAGTAATAATAAAATTTGGCCAAGTCAAATCGGTATAATCAATCCTTAAATAAATATCTATAGCTATATCTGATAATACAGAGGCTGAAAAAAAACAGAGATTGGCATGAAAGACTTAGTTTTTATGAATATGAAAGGCTTTTGATATTGAAAAAAACAATTTCAAAGTCAGAAAAAAAGCCGCTCAAAATATATGATTAATGTAAAAAAAAATACAAAAAGGATTAATATGAAAGTTCTAACACTTCAGGGAAGCCCAAAGAAAAAAGGAAACACTGCAACAGCATTAAACTGGGTTGAAGAGGAATTGAGGTCTCTTGGCCATACAGTTGAACAGGTATATTTGAATTCCAGAAATATCAACGGCTGTCTGGGATGTGCCAAATGCAAAGAAAAACCCGGTGAAGTCGGATGCATTCAAAAAGATGATGCACTGGAAATTCTTGAAAAAATAGTAGATGCCGATCTTACCATATTTGCTTCTCCCCTCTATTTCTGGGGAGTTACATCTCAGTTAAAAGCTATAATTGACAGAAGCTGGTCTTTAGTCACAAATTATCATACTCCTGAGCATTCATCATTGATTGAAAACAAACGCCAGGCTTTGCTTCTCACAGGAGGCGGAGAGTTTGAAAATAATGCGGAACCGACTTTTACAGCTTTTGACAGGCTTGTTAAATTTTATAAAGGTAAAAAAGCCGGTGAGTTATTTCTTGGATCATGTAAAACGCCTGATACAATGGATATAAAAAAGAAAGAACTGGCAATAGAGTTTGCTAAAAAGATATCTGGTAAATAGAAATACACAACAGCTCAAGCCTGCTCCCAACTCAAATCAAAAGAGTCGGGAGCAGGCTTGATCAGACTGTTTGCTGAACAGGATCAGAAAAAGGTGAACATAAGTGAAAAAAAACAGAACAATTCTTTTATCCGCAGGAATTATAAGCTTTATTTTATCAATATTTCAGGCGGCAATAGGTTTTTCTCCATCATTAAGTTTGTATTTTGGAGCGCCTGAAGCTCTTGCTGATAATATTTTTCTTCTTATTGCTGTAAGTCTTTTTATTGCAGTATTCCTTGCTGTATTTGGTTTTTATGCACTATCCGGGGCAGGATATATTAGATTGTTGCCGTGGCTCAGGCAGATGCTTTTTTTTATAAGTGCTCTATTTATTATACGAGGTCTTATGATAATTCCGGAAATTCTGGTTGTTACAAAAGTAATGCAAAGCTCTGTTAGTGTAGCTCCAAGATTTATTGTTTTTTCAACGGGCTCGCTGGTTATCGGATTAATATTTCTCTTTGGAACTCTTGGCTTCCAGAAAAAGTTTTCATCTGCAAGATCAGGTGATTAATTTAGAAATGGAATTAAAGGATTTTAAATTCTTCTAACTTATTAAGGAAATATAAATGTTTAATAAATCACTTTTTATACTATTATTGCTTATTCCTGCTGTCTGTTTTTCGGCAGGTTTTGATTGTGAGAAAGCTGAAAATCCAATAGATAAATCAATATGTTCCGACGAAAAACTCAGCAGGCTGGATAAGCAGATGTCTGATTATTATTTCAAGCTTAAAAGCAGCGTTGATAAAAAGAAATCTAAAAAGCTTCTAAAAGATCAGAGAAAATGGCTTTCCCAAAGATCAGTTAAATGCAGTGTAAATGATATCGAATGCCTTACCAGTTTATATAAAGACAGAATTCTTACACTCAGAAAAGATTATGAAAATCTTGTTCCCTATAATTCTGTAAATGTTTCCGACCTTCAGGGTCTGAGAGGACAATGCAGTTTTGATATGGATTTTCCAGATGATCTTGTCGTATATTCAGGAGGTTCCTACTCTGGAAAAAAACTTGATCGCCAGATAGACCAGAGCGGTCATCAGGCAACACAGTTTGAAGTTATTGTAAATTCCCCTGACAAGCCTGTTGCTTTAATTTTAGGTGCATATGAACCCTCAATATGGAATATTGCCTGGACACAGGGAACCCAGATATCTGCAGTTGTTGCCACAGGATATCACAGGCAGGCTGTTGCAGGTCTTCCAAATGATGTTCCTGTTCTTATAAGTTCATACGATAACCGTGGGCCATGCGGATATCTTTATGTTTCAGAAAAAAATCTAAAGAAAATAAACCCTTTATCTCAAAAAATATTTGGTAAAAATGTTGATATGGTTTTTTTTGCAAGTAAAGGAAGGCTGTTTTTTGGGAATAAAATAACAGAAAGCGACAATCTTTTTACTTCAAAAGATAACCCTCCTGAAAGTTTTTTTGACAAATCCCTGCCCCTTGCAGGAGAGGCAGGTTTGAAAGACCTTGTTAAAAAAGGTTTCATGAGAAAGGCAGAGGCCAATGATATTGAAAGATGGGCAAAGCTGAAAGCAGATCAGCATGCAGAAGAACTTCCGCCTGTAGCCTCTGGGGAAACATGGAAATCTTATAAACCCCAATATGTGCATAACGCATATGTAATTTTAAAACAGATTACTATTCCGGCAGGTCTTTACGGCGGAAATTCAGCAACATTTTTTCTTGAAAAAGGAGTTCCTTACCCTGAAGGAAAGCTTGGACACTCGACTTTATACGATTTTAACACTTTGTCGTGTGAAGGTACTGGGTGTGGAAGGTATTAGAAACGGTTTTTATAAATTTAAATTAATAGTGTTTATAAAGTTGTTGAAAAATAATTATTTATTTTCAATATGTTATAATTGTTTTTAACATTATTGATATAAAAAATTTAAATTTATATACAGAAAAAATCAGGGCCATAATATAGTGTTTCGTGTAAATGAATATTGGCATAAAAGACAGTTTATATTTATCCTCAAAAAACCATATTTTCCTGAGTTAAGCTTATTATCTTTAAAAACATGAAACGCTCAATTCAGGTTTTATTCAGATCATAAAAAGGCCGGCAGCTATGCGACAAAAAAACTACTTTGATTTTCTTTGTTTAATTCTCATACTAATATTATCTTTTACACTTCAAAGCTGTGGAAACTCAAGTTCTGAAGAAAATCCTCCTTCCCTTGAGGAACAGATAGGGCAGATGCTGATTATTGGATTCAGGGGAACACAAATCAGCGAAAATGACATTATTTACAAAGATATTCAGGACAGAAACATAGGCGGTGTTGTTCTTTATGAGTATGATGTACCTTCAGGGACACGTCCAAGAAACATATCTTCACCGGAGCAGCTCAGGGAAATGACCAGTCTGCTTCAGCAGGCGTCGCCTGTACCTCTTTTCATTGCACTGGATCAGGAGGGAGGACGGGTAAACCGCCTCAAGGAAAGCTACGGGTTTCCCCCCACAGTATCAGCCCAGTATCTGGGTGATCTCAATGATTTAGATACCACACGGTTCTGGGCTGACCAGAGTGCAGCTACTCTTTGGGATATGGGTATAAATGTCAATTTTGCTCCTGTGGTGGATGTTAATGTAAATCCGGAATGCCCTGTTATAGGAAAAATTGAACGAAGTTTTTCAAGTAGTCCTGAACAGGTTTTCATTCACTCTGAAATTTTTACAAAGGCATATAAAAACAAAAATATTATTTCCGCAATCAAACATTTTCCGGGACACGGAAGTTCCACAGAAGATTCCCACAATGGTTTCACAGACATAACAAAAACCTGGAAAACTGAAGAACTTTTCCCTTATCTTCTTCATTTCATGAATGATTTTAACGGCATGGTCATGACAGCCCATACTTTTAATGAAAATCTGGACCCGGATTATCCTGCAACCCTGTCCCAAAGCACATTGACAGGAATTTTAAGAAAACGACTGGGATGGGAAGGCGTGATCGTTTCCGATGACATGATGATGGCAGCCATTACAGATCATTACGGCATGGAAACCGCCATTGAAAAAGCCATTCTTGCCGGAGTTGACATGCTTATTTTCTCCAATAACTCACCGGCAGCCTACAATCCCCAAATTGCAGAGGAAGTCATTGCTGTCATTAAAAAACTTGTGGATGAAAACCGAATTTCAAAGGAAAGAATAGCACTTTCCTATGAAAGAATATCTGCATTAAAAAATCTTTATTATTATACCGGAGCACCATGAATAAGTTCGGGGGAGATTTACTAAATTCAATCAGGCAGTGTTTATAAAGATGTTGAAAATTAAATTTATATTTTCAAATAGTTATGTATGTTTTTAACATTATCAGCTTGTTTTTTTATCAATTTTATACACAGAAAACGGAAGACCAAAATGTACAGATTTTTGTTAAGCGAGAAAACATATAAAAATATAAAACTGTATTTAAATGAACTTAAAAAAGGAGAAAAACCTGGTTTTTATCTTTCAAAAATATTGGAAGGAAAAGATTTAAACAAAATAACTCCTGAAGTTTTTCTGGAGTATATTATAAGAACAAAAAAGCCTCAGATATTTGCAGAAAGCCAGGTCACAGGTGACGGCTCTGACTGGAATTTAAAGGAGCTTTCAATTCTTGGGGATGTGGGCGTATCTGTAAGCGTCAGAGTCTATGACAATGGAAGACACTTTAATCCTTTAGTTCATGAAAACTCTTTTAATGCAAATCTTCTTTTTATTCCCGGAGCATTGCTTAGAAGTTCAGGAAAAAATATTCCCGCAGATTTCAATCAGGTAACAAAAGATAAAAACCTTTGCTTTGAAAAATTTTATTCCCTTTATGAACGACGTCTTTTACCGCTTTTTTATTATGCAGATAATTATGCAAAACAAAAAAATAAAAAGGCCTTTATTACAATTCCAGGCCTTGGGTGCGGTCAGTTTGCAGGAAAATTTATTGGAACTCTTGGAATAGAGCTGAAAAAAGTGCTTGGTTTAATTCTTGAAAATTATGGAAAAAATTTTTCATCTGTCCTTGGTGTTTATTATGACCCATATAATGAATGTGAAAACGAATACCATGAAATTGAAGGAATTTCATTTTTTGTAAGGCCTCTTCTTAAACAGAAAATCGAAAAGCCGCAGCTTTGCAGGCCATATATATACAATGAAAAAGACAGGGATTTTTCAAATTGTGAGCTTTTCAGCATTGTTGCCTGGGATCATGTTTCATGGCCTGGAAATGATTTTTATCTTGGTTCAAGAGTAACAGATGACGGGGTCAAGGCAGCTGCAACTGATTTGATGTTTAAAATAACAGAAATAGAAGGCTGTTATAATTCCGGTAAAAACTGTTATTGCCAGCCCCATAATTATTTGAACTGGAAAGATGTTGTTTTAAAAAACAATATTGAGCTTAAGGTTTGTGATAATTTTCTGGTGTTTTAAAAATATACAGGAGATAAAAAACTATTTCCTGAAACCGGCTCAGAAAAAATACAGTAGCCGTTCTTCCCTCAAACTGGCTTTTTTTTGAGTTTTCAGCTGAATAGCTACGAAAAAATTTAAGCCGGATACAAAAAAAGGTTTCCGACTCCTGGAATCGGAAACCCAAAAAATTTTAAAGCTTTAATTAATTTTAATCAGGCTGTTTTTCTTTTTTTTTTAAATAGTCCTGCAAAGGCAATAATTCCTATTCCCATAAGAACAAAAGTTGCAGGCTCTGGAACCGGAGAGTTGTTTTCGTATATTTGACCTAAATTATTCATCTCACTTAATGCAGGCAAGTCAATTATGAAAACAGAATCAAAGAAATTATTTCCAGGTGCATTCATTTCATAGATTGAAGACATACCATTTGGATTAAATTCTTTGAAAAGCGGGTCGTCATAGTTATCAAGAACACTTGGGTTATCCATATACATTGAAAGCAAATATAAGTTTTGGCCGCTCATTCCAAGGCTTTTGAACATAAACAATTCTCCTGTTTGCATACCTGCAAACAAAGGATCATCAAAAAATAAAGGATCATCAAATCCGTCAAGAAAAAGCGGGTCATCAAACTTATTGCGAAAAAGCGGATCATCAAAACGTGTTCTGAAAAGCGGATCATCAAAACCTTTTAAAGATACAGGATTTTCTATAAAAAGCGGGTCGTCAAAAAAATTATTTTCTTTGTAAGGAGAAGGATCATCAAAGTTTTCAAGATCATTTAAAAAATCAAGCGGTGCCGAAATTACAGGATTAGATAACCCTATAAAAACAGGCTGAGAAATAAAAATACTCCTGATAAAAAAGCAGTTTTTTTCATTTAAACCTTCCTCCATAAATTAAAATGTTGATGTTTTGAGGCTGAATGAAAATATTAATTTTCATTCAATCTCTGTTTTGTTCATCAAATTTTGCTGTCAAAGAGTGCGAAAAACTTTAAAAGCCAATATTTACAGTAATAATTTTACTGAAATATTAATGAGTTAAAAAAATAAAAAAATTGCACAGACCCTATTCAGGCAAATAATAACAAAAAATGATGGTGATTTTTAAAAAAAATACCTGAATGAAGTTTAAATGTCAAACCCCCCAAAACAATTGACATCGGTTAAAAAACATATTTTAACCTAAGTTGAGCGATTTTCAAGTTTGCTGCATATACAAGGCAAATTGTATCAGGCTATACTTTTGCTATGCATGATGCAATTTAACGCAGTAGATGCAGCAAAATTGGAAAGCCCGCAGGGTTTCATATTTTTAAAAATAATAATCTTTATTTGTTCAGAATTTGTTAATTTAAAAATATGAAACGCTCAATTTAGGTTTAAATTGAACCTGAACAAACTATTCACTTTGATACTGAACTCAGGAAAAATTATGACAACAGATACAAGCGGGCACAGTTTTTTAACCAGTCTTGACAAAAAGCTCTGGACATCTGCAGACAAGCTGAGATCTACACTTGATGCGGCTCAATACAAACACGCTGTTTTAGGTCTTCTTTTTATAAAATATGTAAGTGATGCATTTGATATAAGACGTGATGAACTTATAAGTCAGTTTAAAGATGATAGTCATGACTATTTCCTTGATCCGGCAGATTATGATTCAGATGAAGAATATAATCAGGATATGGAAAACGAGCTTGAAGAGCGTGACTATTATACTGAAAAAAATGTGTTCTGGGTTCCACCTGAATCAAGGTGGCAGTTTTTGCAGGATAACAACAAGGTTGCAGTCGGGGGAGCTGAACTTAAAGTCAATGATGGAAACGGCGGAAGAACAATCAAGGTTAGTTCCGTTGGAAACCTTATAGACACAGCTCTTGATGCAATAGAAAGAGACAACCCAAAACTAAAAGGAGTTTTAAACAAGTCATATTCAGCACTTCAGATAGACCAGACAAAACTTGGAGAGCTTATTGATTTAATCTCAACAATTCCTTTCAAACATAAAAGCCTTGGAGCCAAAGATATTTTAGGCCATGTTTATGAATATTTTCTTGGTCAGTTTGCCCTTGCAGAAGGAAAAAAAGGCGGACAGTTTTATACTCCAAAATCAATAGTAAAACTCATTGTTGAAATGATAGAACCGTATAAGGGAAGGGTTTATGACCCTGCAATGGGTTCTGGCGGTTTTTTTGTTCAGAGTGAAGAATTTATAAAAAGCCATTCAGGAAGACTTGGTGATGTTTCAATTTACGGCCAGGAATACAACCATACAACATGGCAGCTTGCAGCAATGAATATGGTTATCCGCGGAATAGATTTTAATTTTGGAAAAGAGCCTGCCAATACATTTACAAATGATCAGCACCCGGATTTAAGAGCAGATTATGTTATGGCAAACCCTCCCTTTAATATGAAGGAATGGAATGCAGGCGTAAAAGATAATGATCCAAGATGGAAGTATGGAATTCCTCCAGCCGGAAATGCAAACTTTGCCTGGCTTCAGCACATGATCTACCATCTTTCCCCCACAGGAAGCCTTGGTCTTTTACTTGCAACGGCTCCATGAGTTCCAATACCAATAATGAAGGAACAATAAGAAAAGCCTTAATAGAAAACGACCTTGTGGAATGTATGGTTGCACTGCCCGGTCAGCTCTTTACAAACACCCAGATACCAGCCTGCATCTGGTTTCTTACAAATAGTAAGGATAAAAGAGAAGATAATGCAGGAAGAAACCTGCGAGATAGAAAAAATGAATTTCTTTTTATAGATGCAAGAAATCTTGGATACATGAAAGACCGTGTATTAAGAGTTTGCAATGATGACATCAATAAAATTACAGAAACCTTTCATAAGTGGAAAGAAGGTAATGGTTATGAAAATGAGCCGGGTTTTTGTAAATCAGAAAATATAGATGAATTAAAAAAGCATGATTATGTGCTTACACCCGGACGATATGTAGAGCGCACCTCCTGAAGAGGATGACGGAGAGCCTTTGATGAGAAGATGACAAGGCTTACTTCTCAGCCAGGGAGCAGTTTATGGAGAGTGCAAAGCTGGAAAAGGAGATTAAAGAGAATTTGGCAGGGTTGGGTTATGAGTTTAAAACTAATTTCTTGAATATTAATGCCAGCTCATAGTTGATTGTCACACTTCTGCCAAAATGGACTGGAATCTGGATATGATAATAAAATACTAACATTGAAATGGAGGCAAACCTTTATGACTTTAAAATATACAGTTTAGACATTACAAACAGAAAAGAATACGAAGCTCAACCACAAACTGATGATATAATTTTTACAAGAGAAGCTCAATGGAAGGAAGATTTGCAAATATTGCTGAAATCAGGGATCTAAATTTTGCTGCATGCTTGGTCCAAGATAGTATTATGGTTACTTGTCCCAGATCAGTAAAAAATGTAATGTTTTTTTTAGCACTTCAATCTCCATATGTCAAGATCAAATTTCTTGGAATGAAGGAACTGGTTCAACTGTCCAAGATAATGATAAATTCCTGTTTAAAACAATTAACACTTATTTCCATACATCTTGATAAAATTAGAGACAGATTGCTAATTCTTTATTCAATCTTTGATGACAAGATTGAATCAACAATCAAATAAAACATAACCCTCGAAGAAATAGCACAATCAATATTCAAAAGCTGGTTTGTTGATTTTGAACCTGTAAAAGCAAAAGCCCATATTAAAAAACTTGGAGGAAATTCAAACCAATGCGAAGCTGCTGCCCAGGCAGTAATTTCTAGTGCTGTATCTGTTAACACCATTACACAAGCATCTGATATTTCAGCCATTGATAAAAGCCATTATCCAGTCCCTTGAGAAAAAACTTGCTTCACAGACAGAAGAACAGCAAAAACAATTGGCTGATACTGCAAAGCTTTTCAACTCATTTATTGTCTGAGATTGGTTTATTCCTATGGAATGGGAAGTCAAAAATATTATAACATGAGATGCTTGTAAAGACCATGGAAGTTGGAGACTACTTAAAATTGAGTTCATATATTAAAAGTTTAAAAGCAACTCTTTGTTATTATTAATAGGTTTACCAGTAAGTGGAAAAAATTTAAATGATTCAGAACAGACTTACTCGAAGATAGTATTCTTTAACTGTAATTTTAACAATTCTCAGGGCAAATGAAGTAGAAAAGAAGAGCTATTATATTCAACAAAGGATAGATATAAATTTACATGCTGACTATACCGTAGAATGATTGTGCTAGTATCGGTAGGAGGTTTCATACATATTCCAACAATTTGCGATTGAAGAATATGCTGACACAGCAATAAGGCTTATATGAGACAAAGATGAATATCAATACCAATTCTAGTTTCCTATTAATCTTAAACAGTAAATATATGGAAAAAGAAATTTATTTTTCAAATATCCACTCTTGGAAGTATACTAAATGTTCTAATGTTAAGTTATTTACCAAAACAATTGAATTAAATGCCAATAAAAAAACAGACAGCTATTTTTATAAAATATAGTTGATATACGTGTTTTAATCTCAAAGAACTAAAACAAAATAAATCTCTTGAAAACTGTAAGAGACAGCCTTCTTCCAAATTACTTTCAGGAGAACTATCACCAGATAAAATCCAATCAAAACTCCCAGAGGCAATATAATGTACAAAATCGACAAAACCGCAAACAGAATCAACAGGCTTGAGTCAAAACGCTTTTCAGATCTTGGTTTTTCAGAAAGAAGCCATCTTCAGGAATGGCTTGCAAATGAACCTGATGCACTTGGAGAAGAGCTTCTCATAATTCAAAAAGAGTTTGACGGCTTTGATGATACAAGGGAGCGGCTTGATCTCCTTGCCCTGGATAAGGACGGAAATATTGTTGTAATTGAAAACAAGCTGGATGACACAGGCCGTGATGTGGTCTGGCAGGCACTTAAATATGCTTCCTATTGTTCCGGTTTTACACGTTCACAGATTATTGAAATTTATCAGGCCTATCTTGACAAGTACTGTTCAGGCGGAGATGCAGGGAATTTTATCAGCGAATTTCTTGAAATTCCAGACATTGATGAAGCCGTATTAAACAGCGGAAATGACCAGAGAATAATGCTTGTTGCGGCAAATTTCAGAAAAGAGGTAACAAGCACTGCATTATGGCTTATCAGCCACGGAATAAATATTCAGTGTTTCAAGGTTACCCCTTATTCCCTTGAAGAACAGCTTTTTTTAAATGTAGAACAGATCATTCCAACTCCGGAGGCAAAGGAGCTTATGATAGGAATGGCTGCAAAAAATGCTGATGAAAAAAACAATGAAAAAAAACAATTGAACAGCCATATAATGAGACTTGAGTTTTGGGAACTCGCTTTAGAAGAATTAAGAAACAGCAATTGTGACCTGTTTAACAATATAAGCCCCGGCAAGGATCACTGGTTAGATGCAGGTTCAGGAATGTCAGGAGTTCCTTATACTTTGATCTTTGGAAAAGATGTAATAAGGGTGGAACTAAGTATTACCAGGCCGGATCTTTGTGAAAATAAAAGGATTTTTGACCTGCTTTACAATCAAAAAGAAATTATTGAAAAGGATTTTCAGGATTTCCTTATCTGGGAAAGGCTTGATAATAAAAAATCATCAAGGGTTAAATTCAGTAAAAAAGTTGACGGATACAATAAAGATAACTGGCCTGAAATGATTAAATGGCTCATAGGTCATATTTCCCGCCTTGAAAAGGCATTTAAAAAACCATTGCAGCAAATAAATACAGATATCAAACAAAAGAATTTCAACCCGGAGCTTTAATCATGATAAATGAAGACCAGCTGGAACAACTCTGTCTGAACTGGTTTGAAGAAAAGGGATACACTTTTTTAAAAGGAAAAGATATTGCACCCGATGGTAATAGCCCTGAAAGAGAAGATTTTTCACAGGTAATACTTAAAAACAGGCTGTTATCAAGGCTTGAAATTATTAATCCTGATATTCCAAAGTTTTGCCTTGAAGAAACAATAAACCGTATTTCAAAACCTGAGACTCCCATCCTCATTAAAAATAACAAAATGTTTCATAAATACCTTATTGAAGGTGTTCCTGTTCAATACCGCAAAAAAGATGAATTAATTAATGACCATGTAAGACTCATTGATTTTAATAAAACCGGAAACAACGAGTTTCTTGCTGTAAATCAGTTCAGTATTTCAGGAACAAAAAGAATACGCCGTCCTGATATAGTTGTTTTTATAAATGGTCTTCCAGTTTCTGTTATAGAGCTTAAAAATCCTGCTGATGAAAATGCCGATATCTGGGATGCCTGTAACCAGCTTCAGACATATAAGGAAGAAATATCAGACCTTTTTGTTTTTAATGAAGCAATGATTATAAGCGACGGCTTAACTGCACGAATAGGCTCCCTTACTGCCTCCAAAGAATGGTTCATGCCCTGGAAAACCCTTCTTAATGAAAATGACAAACCCAATTTTGAGTATCAGCTTGAAACCATGGTAAAGGGTTTTTTCGATAAAGACCTTCTACTTGATTATATTAGATATTTTGTACTCTTTGAAACAAACGGCGGCAATATCATTAAAAAGATTGCAGGTTATCATCAGTTCCATGCAGTAAGGGAAGCAGTTTCTGCAACAATTACTGCATCAATGGATGATTACAAAATTCAGGCTGAAGATCCAAGGGCCACATGGGGAAAAGAAGTAAAGCCGGGTTGTAAAAAAGCAGGTGTTGTTTGGCATACTCAGGGCTCAGGCAAAAGCATATCCATGGTATGTTATGCAGGAAAACTTCTTCAGCAGCCTGAAATGAACAATCCGACAATTGTTGTTGTAACAGACAGAAATGATCTTGACGGCCAGCTTTTTGATACCTTTAAAATGGCAAAAGAGATTTTAAAACAGACTCCACTTCAGGCAGGAGACCGTGAAGAACTTCGTGATATACTTGAAGCACGTCAGGCTGGAGGTATAATATTTACAACCATTCAAAAATTTGCCCTGTTAAACAAAGAACAAACCCATCCTGTTTTAAATAAAAGAAAAAATATTGTTGTTATTTCAGATGAAGCCCACAGAAGCCAGTATGGAGAAAAGGCAAAGCTTGATACCTTAACCGGGGAATTTAAATTCGGATATTCAAAACACCTGAGAGACTCCATGCCAAATGCAACCTTTATAGGTTTTACAGGAACTCCAATCTCCCTTGATGACAAGGATACAAGAGCTGTTTTTGGTGACTATGTAAGTATTTACGATATTCAGGATGCAGTAGATGACGGTGCAACTGTTCCAATATATTATGAAGCCCGGCTTGCAAAGCTTGATATAAACAGGGATGAAATAGACGAGCTTAATGATGAGGTTGATGAAGTTATTGAAGATGAAGAAGATATTTCAGTCAGGGAAAGTACAAAAAGCAGATGGGCTGCACTTGAAAAGCTTGTAGGTTCAAAACCAAGAGTTAAACAGGTGGCAAAGGATCTTGTAAGTCATTTTACCTCAAGAACTGAAATCTTTCCCGGAAAAGGGATGATTGTCTGCATGAGCAGGGAAATCTGCGTTGAAGTTTTTAATTCCATAATAGAACTTAAGCCTGAATGGGCAGGAACACTTAATAAAAATTCCAGTGATCATTTAGGATATTATGATCCAAAAGATGGAGCTGTAAGAATTGTCATGACAGGAAGTGCCTCTGATAAGGCTGAACTTCAGAAGCATTTATATAGTAAACAGGACAAAAAGCAGCTTGAAAAAAGATTTAAGGATAATGAAGACGAGTTAAAGCTTGTTATTGTCCGTGATATGTGGCTCACAGGTTTTGATGCTCCCGGATGCCATACAATGTATATTGATAAACCCATGAAGGGTCATAATCTCATGCAGGCAATTGCAAGGGTAAACCGGGTATTTAAAGATAAGCCGGGCGGTCTTGTTGTAGACTATATAGGAATTGCAAATGAGCTTAAAAAGGCTTTAAAAACATATACAGATGCAAACGGACGAGGCGAACCTGCCATTGATACTGAGCAGGCCTATGCAATTCTTCTGGAAAAACTTGATGTAATCAGGGGGATGTTTCACGGATTTGATTATAGTGATTATGAGACAAAGGCACTTCAGCTCCTTCCACTCGCAATGAACCATATTCTGGGACTTCATGAGGGGAAAAAACGTTTTTCCGATGCAATTGCAGCAATCACAAAGGCCTATACCCTTTGCGTTGCTCTTGATAAAACAGAATCTCTTAAAAAAGAGATTGCATTTTTTTCTGCTGTAAAGGCTGCAATAAGCAAATATACAAGTGTTGATAAAAAGCAGAGTGAAGCAGAAAAAAATTCTGCATTAAAACAGATAATAGATAATGCCGTAATTGCAGACGGAGTTGCAGATGTATTTACTCTTGCAGGACTTGAAAAGCCGGATATCAGCCTTCTTTCAGATGAATTTCTTGAAGATGTAAGAAAGATGCCCCAAAAAAATCTTGCCATAGCACTTCTTGAACGTCTTTTAAAAGACCATGTCAAATCAAGAATGAAAAATGATGTTATTCTTGAGAAAAAATATTCTGAAAGAATTCTGGAAACTTTAAGAAAGTACAATAACCGGACAATAGAAACGGCTCAGGTAATTGAAGAACTTATCCAGATGGCAAAGGATATGGAAAAAGATGAAGAGCTTGCAGAAAAATCGGGGCTTAACCCGGATGAAATAGCCTTTTACCGGGCTCTTATTCAAAATGAAAGTGCTGTAAGAGAATTGGGGGATATAAAACTTCGTGAACTTGCAAAATTTATAACAGAGAAACTTAAAAACAGCACCACTGTAGACTGGCAGGTAAGGGAGAGTGTAAGGGCAAAGCTGAGACTTCTTGTGAAACGAGCTCTAAAAAAATGGAAGTATCCTCCGGATAAGTCTGAAGAGGCTTTAAATCTTGTCATTCAGCAGGCTGAGGTTTTGTCTGAACACTGGACTTGTTGAATACCCCATGTTTAAGAAAATCAAAGGGCTTTTTTCAGTGTATTTCTGAAGTAGGAAAAACTTGGCGATTTGTTATTATCTATGTCCATATTTGGGGATATTTTTTTAGCCCAGTTGTTTTTAGCTTCTCCAACAGCCTGCCATCCTTTATTTTTTAGTGCTTTATGTCCTCCTGGATAGATTGCGTCTGCAAGAGTTTCCCAGGTTCCGCAAATGGAGTCATTGATGTAATTATTCAAAATCAAATCTTTTGCTTTTGGATAAGCAGTTTTTATAGCTGTAATGTCACCAAGAATCCAGGCCTCTCCTTCTTCTATGGCAAAACAAAAGTGGGTCGCAGGTTTTTGATCGCAATATTTAAGAATTTCAAACAATTGGTTCTTAAATTTTTCTAATGGCCTGTCATCCAGGTCTGTTACAATAATTAAAACTGCTTTGTAAGTTTTTGGATAAGCGGAAAAAGTTTTACCGTATCCTTTTAGTAATCTTGGAAGCTGGTCTAAGAGAATTCTTTTTTGAGCCTCTGATTTTGATTTTAAATTTTTAGGAATATGCCCAATTCCTTTGTACGATTTGATTTTAAAAGTATCTTCTTTGATGTCAATAATCTTTGGCACAATTATTTCGAGCATTGTTTTGCCAGATTGATCTTCAATAAGAATTTCAAAATGCATTTTTATTCCTCATCAAGGTAGTCACTGTACCAAAGACTTCCCAGGGGCAAGCCTTCAGATACCATATTTTTTACAAGTTCATAGTCGCTGGCACGTTTAATTTCAGAAAAACCGTCATTGCATTTTTTTAAAATCCAGACTTCTTCAGAGTTCAGTGCATTCACAAGGTATGGCTGGTGGGTTGTAATAAAAACCTGAGACCTTGCTTTTTTTGCAGTGGCATGGCGTCTGAATTCTGATGCAAGTGTTTCAAGCAGTTTATGATAAAGCCCATTTTCAGGCTCTTCTACACATAGAAATGGCGGAGGAGAGGGGTCTTCTAAAAGCAAAAGATATGCAAAAACCTTAAGGGTGCCGTCAGACATTTGCTGTGAAAAAAAAGGATCTTTAAATCCTCTGTCGTTAAAACAGAGAAGCAGTCTTCCGTCATCAGTTTTTTTTGTATGGATTTTTTGTATTCCTGGTATTTTTTCTGCAATGCTCTCTAATATTTTTTCAAATTTCTTTGGATGTTCACGTTCCAGATACTGGACAACATTACCTAAATTGTCTCCATGAATATTGAGGTTTTTTTGTGGGCCGGCAAGAGGGAGGCTTCTTGCTGCATCAGGTGTAAAGTAGCTTAAATACCAGCCTTCAATGAATTTTCTGAAAGCAGAAATTCTTGGATGCTGTTTTAATACGCCAAGTGTTGCGATTCCAAGACGTCTGGTGTCATCCATTTCTATTTTTTCTGTTTCATTAGACTCTTCTTTATTTTGTTTAGAGATGAGTTTCGTTAATTCATTATCATTAAGAAGTTCATTGTCTTCTTCTATTTGAAGTCCTGTTTTTTCACCCTTCCAGACAGCCCCTTTGCCGTTATTTAAAATTAAAAATGAAAAAGGCCATCCATGTGCCTGACCTTTTCTTCTTTGGCGAAGCCTTTCCTTAAGAACATACGGCCTTCCGGATTTATCAATATCAATTGATATTTCATAGGTAATTGGCCGTGCATTTCCATTTTCCTTGTAGTATATTTCAAATTCAATAGGTTCTTTTGAGCCTAAAGAACGAATTTTTTCAAATCCGCCCCTCCCATTTGCGTCACAGGCGTCTTCTACCCCAAGTCTTAAACAGTCAGACAAAAATCCGAATGCATCGAAAAGTGTGCTTTTACCAACTCCATTTTTTCCTATTACTGCGGTTAAAGGTGTGAGAGCTTCTGATTCTTTGATATTCCATAATTTTCCAAGAGTAATATTTTTTAAAACTCTGAAATTTTTTACTTTAAAACCTTCAATTCTGGCCATGAGAAAAACTCCTGACGTTATTTTAAAAGAAAAACAATAATATAAAAGAATGATTAACCCGAATGAGCATAAATTTCAAAAAATATATGTTTAATTTTAATTTAGCGTTTTTCGATAGAGTATTATTAAACTTTTTATCTTCCTTTAATGAAACAAAATTTTTGTTTTCGACCAATCACTATTTATGTATTTAATTGTTGTTGATATTATCTGGCTAATCCTTTGAAATAGAATAACCCTGCATTTTATAACGCAAAACCCTTTCACTTATTCCAAGGCTTTTTGCAGCCTTTGTCTGGTTCCAGCCGTTTTTTTCAAGGGCTGTTATTATCATTTCCTTTTCAAGTACAGACACCTTTTCCTTGAGTATTGAAGAATCATCTTCCCTAAAAAATCTTACTTCAGGAGGAAGGTCCTGTTTTGAAATTATGTTTGTTCTTGAAAATGCTATTGCTTTTTGAACAATATGCTCAAGTTCTCTTACATTGCCTTTGAAATTGTATTTTATAAGAGAGTTGAGTGCTTCATCGTCAAAGGAAAAATTGCTCTGTCCGTATTTTTTAAGGAAAAAATCAGTAAGAAGATGAATATCTTCCTTTCTTTGTCTTAAAGGAGGAATTTCAATGTCAAGTACGCTAAGCCTGTAAAAAAGGTCTTCCCTGAAAAGGTTTTCCTTTATCATGGCGGTTAAATCCCTGTTTGTGGCTGCAATAATTCTTACATCACTGTATCTGGTTTCTGTATCACCGACTTTCTGGAATTTTCCTTCCTGGAGAAATCTTAAAAGTTTTGCCTGCATTAAAAGGGGCATTTCTCCAATTTCATCAAGAAATAAAGTCCCTTTATCAGCAATTTCAACCAGGCCTTTCTTGTCTTTGTCAGCACCTGTAAAAGCTCCTTTTGCATGGCCGAAAAGCTCTGATTCAAAAAGATTTTCAGGAATTGCACCACAGTTTATTTCAACAAAGGAAAAATCCTTTCTGTCGCTTAAAAGATGAATAAGCTTTGCAAAAAGCTCCTTTCCTGTTCCGGTTTCTCCCTTTAAAAGAACTGTCCAGTTTTTTGAAGCAACCCTTCCGGCCCTAAGTATTGCTTCCTTTATTTCAGTGCTTTTTCCAATTATTTTTACAGGAAGGTTTTGTATTTCAATTTCAGACATTATTGCTTCAGATTCTTCGTCCATAAAATATTCAGATTCAAGCTTTTTTAGTTTTTCCAGAAGTTTTTCAAGATTTACAGGTTTTTCAATCAGATCATCAGCACCTGCCTTCATGACATTTACTGTTGTTTCAACATCTGCATAGGCTGTTATCATTATTTTTTTTACAATGGGATTTATACGGTTTATTTCAGAGATAAGTTTCTCGCCGTCCATTTCAGGCATTTTAAGGTCTGTCAAAAGAATTGAAAAACTGTTCTTTTTAAATTCTTCAAGGGCTTTTACCCCGTTTTGTGCAGTAACAGGGTCAAAGCCCTTTTTTTTAAGGAATCCGGACAATATTTTAAGCTGGTCTTTATCATCATCAACAACAAGAATTTTTGTCATGAATAGTTCCTTTTCTATTTTAACACGAACGGCTGCTGCATTATTTCTGAACCTCATTCTCGCTACGCTCCGAGGCAAGCGATAAAACCTTATCTCTTAAATCCGGCTCACAAAAAATACAGCATCCGTTCTTAAAGGCAATCCTGTTAATTTTCAAGTTCCACAAAAACTTCAACCGTATTTTCAAAAATTTTAATGTCAAGGCTGCCTTTATGTGCCGCAGCTATTTTCTGGCAGATAGGAAGGCCAAGACCGGTTCCTATTGTTTTTGAAGTGTAATATGGCTCCATAAATTTTTCTGCCTCATTTTCAGATATTTGGGAAACTGCGTTGTTTTTGATTTTAAGGATTGTCTTTTTGTGTGATTTTTCAAGGCTTATTTGAATATACCCTTTTACAGGACATGCTTCTATGCTGTTTTTTATAAGATTGTCACAAAGTGTGAAAAAAAGATTTTTGTCTGCATTTATACAAATTTCAGAACAATTTAAACTTACTTCAATCTCTTTTTTTCTTATTTCCATGTCATAGCTTTTTAAGATTTCATTTATTGAATTTATGGGATTGAACTCAGATTTTTTTGGAGAAAAAGGCCTGGTGTAGTTTTTAAGATTGTCGGTGATAAGAGAAATTCGTGATGCAGATTTTAAAAGAATGGATAAAAGTTCTTTTTGTTCACTGTCTAAATTTTCAGATTCGCAGGAAATTCTTTGAAGTCCCATATAAATTGTATTTACAGGATTTTTTATTTCATGGGCAATTGTTCCTGCCGCACGGCCCATGAGTGCATCTTCTTTTTCCTTTGCAAGGTTTCTTTCAAATTCAGTTATTTTTTGTATATGAAAGTTCTGGATTCTTATTAAAAGCCATGAAAAAAAAGCTCCCGAAAAAAGAATTGTAAGAATAAATATTAAAAATTCCCTCTGGATTGCGGTTTTTCGCTGAAAATATGCACTTGAATCAAAATCAATTTCAAGAAGTGATGATTCAACTGCAATCCTTGCTTTTGCGGTTTTTTCATTTTTGCTGATATTTACTTTTATTCCGGAATTTTCTTTAATGCTTTGATTATTTTGAATAACAACATTTTTTATTCCAGGCAGATTTTTTATTTTTTCTATTAAGTATTCAATGCTTACACGCTGTTTTACCTGCTTGATTTTTTCAGATTTAAGGCCTATTGCAACAAAAGAGTTTGGAGTATTCAAAGAAAAAATATATAGATTGAGCTCCGGGATATAAGTAAAATTTTCTTTTTTGCTTAAAAGAAAATCCATATCTGTATTTTCGTTCCAGTTATCAGGGCCTTTTGAATAAGAATCACCTCTTTTAATATAAATTCCTTCAAGGCCTGCACGCTTTGAATATGAAGCAAGTTCTTCATTTGTAAAAGGTGCTATTTCATCAAGGTATGAAGTAAACTGTGCAGAATTTTCAAGCATGGCTTTAATTGTTTCTTCAATTGCAGATTCGGAAAGAATTGCTGTGCTTATGTTTTCTTCAACAAGCCTTCCCATTATTTCTGCATCTTTTAAAACATGGTCAAGAAATGTTTTTTGTGCATTTTTTATCTGCCACAGAAAAAAGACAGAAAAAATGACAATTATAATAGAGATTACAAAAATATTAATTTTCCAGATTCCTGAAAATGTTTTTTTATCAGTCATGGTTCATTCTGTGATTATGGTGTCTGCCGCCTCTGTGCATTTTAAGTCTTGATCTTACTCCGGTTGGATCACTGGAATTGTATTCTATTATAGAATCTGCATCAAAAATGTCTTTTCCAGAATAGGCTCCTGAAATTCTTACGGTCTGATCTTTTAAAAAACCCTTTTCCCTTGTTTTTACAATAATTACTTCCATGCAGTTTTTGCGGCAGTTATAGGGTTCAAGATAAATAAGATTTTCATTGTCATCAAATTTTATTATCCTGCCTGTTATTACTTCCTGTGAAATTGCATGAACAGGAAGTAAAAGAATAAATATTAAATAAAAAATGAAATTCCGCATTTTATTTCCATTGACTCATAATTATTGTAATCATTTTCAGACTTAAGTTTATCATACAGCAAATTTATATATACAATAGTATTGTTTGTTAAAAAAAATCCTGTCTTAAGTCCTGATGAAAAAAGCTTTTCCAGAAGTGTTGAATTTTTGTAATCATAAAATGAAAAAGAAGTTTCCGGAGTAATAAAAAAAGAATTATTTATAGATAAATCAATGTAAAAGCCTGCTTTAAAGCCTGAATATGAATTTATGGAAAAATTTGAATGATTTTCAAAATATCCCAGATTCTCTCCAATGGTGAGATTTTTGTTTATGTAATGGTCGGAATATAAATATATATTGAAAAAATCGGCGTTTTCTTTTCCATTATCACTGATAATTTCAGGAAAATCTGTGTCATTTTCCTGAGTTCCCCCGTGATATTGGGCCGCAATTGTTCTTCCTCCATGATAGCCGTAAGAGGTATTATAGTCTGCTGTTCCCTGGTACTGGGAATAAAAATATTTTGAATATAAAAATCCAAGTCCAATGTCGGTTTGCTCTGATTTTATTTTTGTGAAAAAAAGATTGGCTGAAAATGAATCAAATTCATTGGACTTGTCATTATTGTCTCTTGCAAACCCGGAATAGAGCTTCAGTCCTGAACTTATATCACTAAAATTTTTTTTGAACTCAAGTCCGGGTGAAATAAATAATTTGTTATTGTAGTTTTTATAGTCTGTAAATTCTGAAAATAAAAAGCCTGAAGTAATAATATGGTTTTTTGTTTCATTAAGGAAAAGTGAACCCTCTATTTTAGCTTCATAAAATAATGATCCGCTTTTATTGTCTTCATTGTTGTAGTTTGTGTCATATCCCGATGCTATACCAAAAATAAGTGTATTTTCAGCATAGGCCAAAAAAGGTATGATAAATAAAAATGCTGCACTTAAACATAAAATTTTTTTCAAGATTATTTATCCCTTTTCAAGCCGGATCAAAAGACCCGGCTTATTTTTTACTTCTGATTGATTTTCTGGCCGTATCCTGAGCCGTCAAGAGGTCTTTGTCCCTGATTGCCTGTTCCGTCTTTAGGGCCAAAGCCTTTTCC
Source organism: Desulfobacteraceae bacterium (assembly GCA_020633955.1). GTDB lineage: Bacteria > Desulfobacterota > Desulfobacteria > Desulfobacterales > JACKCP01 > JACKCP01. Next base: position 67,342 of record JACKCP010000010.1, read on the forward strand.
TTTATTACCCTGAATTTGTGAACCATTTGGACAATTCATATAATTATTTTTAAATCTCTGCTGATTCATGTTGTTATTCATTGCCTGGCTTCCCTGGCCCTGAGAAGCATATGGGCAGTTGTTTTTTGCAAACATCATTGAATCTGATCCTCTTGAATTGTCAAAGGCATATGCTGTTGTAAGAACAAGACCTGAAATTGCAGCCGCTGCTATTGATGTAATTATGAACTTTTTCATTTTAACACTCCTTTTTAATGAATTAAAAATCAAATTTGAAATATATAATTCAAAAGGCGTGCCATGTTTTTATCCAGTAATTACGAGGTGTTTGAGAGGTTGTTTTCGACATTTTTTTCAAAGTTCGACAAAATTGTCGAAGGGAGATTAAAATAATTATTTAGAAACCTGTTTAAGTCTTTTTATTTGTCCAAAGTGTTCCTGCATGATGATTTAAAAGAAATACGTTTAATTTTTTCATTTTTTACAAATCTTCAGCAATAAGTTTAATTCCAATGTTTCTAGCTACTTTTAATGCCTTGTCAAATTCAATGCTTGGCTTGCCGTTTTCAAGATCAGATATAAACCTTGTTCCTACATTGCAAATGCCTGCAAGTTCAGTCTGGTTTATTTTGAGTTCTTTTCTTTTTGTTCTGATTTTTCTGCCAAGGTCGGCAGAGTTCGATATATAATTTTTGTTCATTTTTTTATTACCGTTCAGTAATATTTTTGGGTTTTGCTTTGAATTGTTGAATTTTAATACCGTTCGGTTATATTATATGGATTTATAATTTTTTCAATATGTTTTTATTTAGACCTGGATTGAGTGATTTTTTAGTTTGCTTTATATACAAGGCAGTTTGTATCAGGCTGTATTTATTTAACTGAACAAAAAATTATATAATTTGAAGTTTAATATTTAATGCCTGTATGATAATTTTTATTTTTTTAAATTAACAAAAAATCAGGGAAAAAAGTGCAGGAATTTATAAACAAAGAGCTTGATCTTGCAGAAAAATTTGTACAGGAAACAGGCTGTAACATTTTTCTGACAGGAAAGGCAGGTACGGGTAAAACAACTTTTCTTCAAAAAACTGCCAGGATTACCTCCAAAAGGTTTATTGTTACAGCTCCAACCGGAGTTGCTGCAATAAATGCAAAGGGGGTAACCCTTCATTCTTTTTTTCAGCTTCCTTTTACCCCGTTTATTCCGGGTTCTGATTTAGGAGATAAAAGATTTAAGATAAGTAAGGAAAAAAGAAATATAATTAAAAATCTGGATCTTTTGATTATTGATGAAATAAGCATGGTCAGATCAGATGTTTTAGATTCAATAGACCTTGTATTAAGAAATTTCAGAAACAGTCCAAAGCCATTTGGCGGTGTTCAGCTTATGATGATTGGAGATCTTTGCCAGCTTTCTCCTGTTGTAAAAAATGATGAATTAAATATTTTGCAAAATTATTATGATTCTCCTTACTTTTTCAGCAGCCATGCGTTGAAAAATACTGAATTCATTACAATAGAGCTTAAACATATTTACCGTCAGAAAGATGAAAAATTTATAACTGTTTTAAATAAATTAAGGGATAATGTTTTTGACAGTCAGGTAAAAACAGAGCTTGAAAAAAGATATGTAAAGGGTTTTGTGCCTGAAAAAGATGACGGCTGCATGATTTTGACCACCCATAACAGAACTGCACAGTCCTTTAATGAGGACAGGATGAATGAACTTGATGAAAAATCATTTTATTTCAATGCTGTTGTGTCTGGAGATTTTCCTTCATACAATTATCCGGCTCCTGAAATACTGGAGCTTAAAAAGGGTGCGCAGGTAATGTTTTTAAGGAATGACCCTTCTCCTGAAAGGCTTTACTTTAACGGAAAAACAGGGCTTGTTACACAAATTGAAAAAGAAAAAATTATGGTTTTTTGTCCTGATGATGAAAAGGAAGTAAGTGTTTTTCCAATAGAATGGGAAAATATAAAATACGGCCTTGATGAAAATAATGAGATCAAAGCTGAAATAACAGGAAAGTTTATTCAGTTTCCTATAAAACCGGCATGGGCAATAACAATTCATAAAAGCCAGGGGCTTACATTTGAAAAGGCTGTTATTGATGCACAGGACGCTTTTACCCATGGTCAGATTTATGTGGCATTAAGCAGGTGTACATCACTGGAAGGCCTGATTTTAAGCTCCCCTCTCTTAAATTTTCCAAGAACTGACACCGCAGTTGAAAATTTTCATAAAACCCTTGAAACAAACTTATCCCTTGAAAAGTATCTTGAAAATTCAAAAATAACATATCAGCAAAATATGGTTCTTGAATGCTTTGATTTTTTAAGTCTTGATAGATTTTTCAGGCGTTTTTATTATTCTTGTAAAAGCAATTCAAATACAGTTTTGGTTTTAAATTCTGAAAATATTGAAAAAATAAACTCAGGTTTGGATGAGATTTTTTCAGTATCTGAAAAATTTAAAATTCAGCTTCAAAATATATTTATTGAAAAAAAACTGCCGGAAAAAGATTCATATCTTCTGGATCGAATAAAAAAAGGAAGTTCATGGTTTTTGGAACGTCTTGAAAAAATAAGTAATCTTATTGAAACCATTGATTTTGAAACAGACAATAAAGAACTTAAAAAACAGCTTGATAATTCACTTAAAAATGTATGGGAACAATTGCAGATAAAAGTTGCATGTCTAAAATCATGTGAAAACGGATTTTCTCCTTCACTTTATTTAAGAGCTGTTTCAAAGGCAATAACAGATTTTTCTCCTGGAAAAAAGAAAGAAGAATCAAAGCCGTTATTTAATGAATCAGATATTGAACATGGAGAAGTGTTTTCTCTTTTAAAGGAATGGAGAGCAGAAAAGGCAAAGGAAGAAAATGTCCCCCATTTTCAGATTCTTCATCAGAGCGTAATAATACAGATTTCCGTAATGCTTCCCCAGAATGAAAAAGAGCTTATGAAAATAAGGGGGATTGGACCGAAAACATATGAAAAATACGGTAAGGATCTGCTTGAAATTGTAAATGAATACAGAAAAAAAAATAAAATTGAAACAGTCGATATACCGGAAGTTAAAGAAAAAGTCATTGATTCAAAATCTGAAAAAAGAAAGAAAAGACCGGAGAAGATACAAAAACGGTGTGAGTTTGAATTTGTATAAAAAAGGTCTTTCAATTGAAGATTGCGCAGGAGAGAGGACTTGTTCAATCTACCATAGAAGGTCATTTAAGCTTTTTATTGAAAAGGGAGGAAGCTTGATATAAAGGATTTTCTCTCAGATGATAAAATTGACGCTATAATTGAAGAAATTCAAAATCAGGATAATATTGCTTTTAAAAGAAATAAAGGAAAAACTTGGGGATGATTATTCATATTTATCCGAAAAAATGGTTGTGTCCTATTGCAGGTATATGGAGGAATAGCAGGAAAAAAGTCTTGATCTTAATAGTCTGGATTGATCGATTTTCAAGTTTGGTGCATATAACTGCAGATTTTATCAGTCCATAATTTCGCTATGCCTGATGCAGTTTAACGCATAAGATGCGGTAAAACCGGAAAGCACCAGGGTTTCATTTTTTTAAATACAATGAGCTTAATTCATTATAAATATTGATTGTTTATTCCTCCAGAAGATATTTGGCGGCAAGTTCGGTAAGCATCTGGTCAACAATTCCTGCCAGAGCATTGGGATTAAGGTCTGAAATGGATACAGGCTCCTGATCCTGACGGCCCATCATTTGTACTCCTGATTCGATTAGCTTGTTTTTCATAGCAAAGGCAAGTTCATTTCTGTCCAGTTTACCGTCTGCCAGACCAGCAAGAAGCTTTAGAGGCCTGGGCAGAATCACGGCCTCATGAAAAGCGTTGGTAACCCATTGCTGTTCCTTTTCGGCCTGGTATCTGGCAAGATTCAGGACTTTTGGTCTGGAACCGGGGTGCAGGGTGAATTCAGGCTGCCATGAGCACAACTGGATCATATTCAATGAAAAATAGTGGAGCAGATCATTGACAAGGGAATTAAGACTGGTTTCAATTTGGTTTTTTTCTCTGAATTGGCAATACGCTGGTTTGCCCTTGAAAGAACTTCTTCAAATGACAGAGCTTTTGGCCGTTCTTCCAGCAGAACATCCAGTGCGGCCTTTGAAACAGGTGCCCCTGGGTGCGATTTTTATTAGTTCCTTGTTCATATTTTTTTGTGCAGACCACATTGTAGTCCGCAATCTGTTCATAAGGGAATTTACGTGTCAGTGTCCTTTCGGCACGGCAGAGTAGACTTTTTTCGAAAGCGGCGGTTTCTGAGAAAGTCCATGTACTGCTCAATCTGGACTATATTGTCTATCTGACCAAGAGCATCATTTACTTCCTGTGGAAAACCATGGGTTGACATTTTCTGAATATACGGATTCTCCAAGATATTGAAGTCCGTTTTTTGCAACCTGTTTGGCAAATCTCATGAAAATATACAGGTGTATTAACATCTTCAAGATTATTCATGATAGATGTGAGGCTGCCGTTGATGTGTTAAGTCTGATGTTTTTCAGTTTTCAATCTCTTTTTCAGGAATCCGGCATGTTCATCATTTTCAGTCTGAATGAATGCGGCCATGAAATCAGCTATGGCTAATGCCTGTCCTATACATTCATTAGGGTTTTTCTATTCCGTGAGTATGAAATTTCATCAGCTCTCTTAAAGTTGCCGGAGCAGCCCATCCAGGATATGTATTATAGCTTTACGTAGGCCACTCCTTATGGGGCAAAGGTGTTTATCTATGGCAGCCATGATTTTGTCCTGAATTTCTGGAGGTACCCATGAGTATACACCATGGCAGATAATATAGTCGAAAGTTCCGGCTTCAGGTGAGAGATCCTCTATACCAGAGTGAATCAGTGACAGATTGTGTACTTTTAATGCTTCTATGTGAGTGTTACCCATTTTTACCTGATGCCTGGAAAGATCCAGTCCCGTAAATCTGCTTCCAGGAAAAGCCATTGCCATTGGTAAAATGTTGCCTCCGTCTGAGCATCCCAGCTCAAGTACACGGCAATCACCTATTGGTGCCGGATCAAGTCCAAAGATTTTACCCATGGTAAAAAGTCGTTCCAAGTTGGGCGGAAGGAAAAGGCTGGCTTGGATAGGGCACCTTGTCATAGCTGGCAATATTTTTATTCACAATTTTCTCCTTCTGAATTAGTGCTGAATTAAATAAAATGGGATGAAAAGTTTGATTTTTGTCAATGAAAAAATAATACATGGCTTTTTAAAGAATAAATATTCAAGTTTATGAAGGATATTGATTTGGCTGGTGAAGGAAAAGTGTTTTTTTTTGAAGTTTTTAAGTCAGATTTTAAACTTAATCCTCAAGATATTCTGTGTCTGAAAAATGTTAAATTTTTAATTTTCTGTTAAGGAACAAATTTTAAAACCCTGGAGGCAGACGCTGTTTCCGTTAAGTGCTGCCTTCAGGGGGAGCCGTTTGCTGATAATTCAGGTCTTTGTCTGAAAAATCAGATCATTCCTTTAAAATAATTGAGTCTGCCAGATCGACTCTCTCTGTTCTGGTTTTGTTTACATCTGCTTTTTTATCTTCATATCCAAAAGACATTCCAAAAAGGATACCCTCATTTTCAGGAATATCAAAAAATTTCTTACCGGGTCAGGGAACTGGCTAAAGCACCCTGGATGCAGCATGCAATTTCTTCAGCCATAAGTAGAGCAAGGGTCTGAGCATAAATTCCAATATCAACAGCACCCATTATGTCCAGATATTTGTCCATGCAGAAAAACAGGCATGGGGAGCATCAAAAAAGCTCCAGTTCCTAAGCATTGCATGCATTCTTCCCTGTTTATCATGTCTTTCAATACCCATTGAACCGTAAAGTGCCTGGGCTGCTCCAAACTGACGCTCCTGATGTATTCCTGTGTATTTTACTTCCCAGTTGAAATCAGGATTTGGAGGATTACCGCTCATAACCGCTTCAAGAAGTTTTTTTAATTCATCTTTTTTTTGCACCAGAGGCAACATACACTTTCCATGGCTGTACATTGCAGTTTGAGGGTGAAAGCTGTGCAAGGCCAAAGATTTTTTAAGTGTTTCTTCCGGAACAGGTCTGTCCCAGAGAAAGGCTCTTGTTGATATGCGTTTTTTACTGCATCTGCAACAGTCATTTTATAAATTCTCCTTTGGTTTATGAGATTTGATCTGAACAGATTATAACAAACACCCCCAGAGAGATCCACACCGCAATACATGGTGTGGACCCTGTCTGAGGAGAGTTTATAGGTAAACTTTTTTTACCGATTAAGAAGCAGCAGAGCAGATGAGACAACACAGAGCTCATCGGCTTCATTATAAAGGAACGCTTCAATAATATTTCTGCTGCCTTTTTTCTTGTTCAGATATTTTTCCTTCTGCTGTTATTGTTTTATCAACGTAAAGAGGTTTTATAAATTTAAATTCATGGTGATTACTTCATATAAGGGCCGTTTAAAAATGACTTCCTGCAATATGGATTATTTCATGGATAACAGTTGTTAAAAGGTTTGAATTGACAACATTTCCCCAACAGCATGAATTACAAGGCGGCTTGATCCTTGAAAGAACTGACATTCCGTATTGAATACAGTCAAGCTTTACAGATCTTGAATTGTTCTGCCACTCAATGTTTGTGCTGTAATCATTTATGGGAATATTGCCATGGCTTTCAGCATAGGTCATTTTTTTATTGCATCCTTTCAAAGTAATTTTATTCATTTTTCTAAGACCATTGATCTGTCGTATTGGTCAGGTAATTGTGAATATCCTCTGATCAGCCTTTCTTGCGGCACCCATGGCAAGAATTACTGTAGCCTGTCCTGTTACAATATCTCCACCAGCCCAAAACCTTTTCATTGTTGTTCTTCCTGTATTTTCATCAGCAATAATATATCCCCATTTGTTAAGATTCATTGAAGGTGTTACCTCTGTTAAAATCAGGTTAGCACCTGATCCAACAGCAATAACTGCAAGATCGCATGGGATTGTTATTTGGGAATCAGGTATTGGTACAGGCCGCGGACGTCCAGATGAGTCGGCTTCTCCAAGTTTCATTTTCTGACAGGTTACAGAGGTGACTTTTCCATTGCCATCTCCGTTAAATGCAAGCGGAGAGGTCAGCATTCTGAATTCAATTCCCTCTTCTTTGGCGTGATGAACTTCTTCAATGCGGGCAGGCATTTCTTCCCGAGTTCTTCTGTATATTATGCTTACTTTCTCTGAACCCAGGCGAACAGCTGTTCTTGCTGCGTCCATTGCAACATTTCCGGCTCCGAATATGCACACTGATTTTCCTTTGGGAATAGGGGTATCATATTCAGGATATCTGTATGCCTTTCATAAGGTTTGCTCTTGTAAGATATTCATTGGCTGAGCATATTCCTGTGAGATTTTTCCCAGGAATGTTTAAAATTTTGAAGCCCTGCTCCTGAGCCTACAAATACAGCATTGTAGCCCTGTTCAAACAGTTCTTCTATGGAGACAATTCTTCCTGCAACCATGTTTGTTTCTATTTCAACACCAAGCTGTTCAAGCTGTCTTATTTCATTTTCAACAATAACCTTGGGAAGCCTGAATTGGTATACCATACACAAGAACACCTCCTGCCTTGTGAAAGGCTTCAAGTACTGTTACTTCATGGCCTCCTTTAAAACCAGATCCCCTGCGGCTGTAAGACCAGCAGGTCCTGAACCAATAACTCTTTTTTTTTTTTCCGGTTGGAGCAGCCTTTTTGCAAATCTGATTTTTCTTTGTGCTCTCTTTCATAATCAGCAGCAAAACGTTCCAGCGCACCTATTGCAACTGGCTTGCCTTTCTTGCCTAAAATGCAGCTTCCCTCACATTGAATCTCCTGGGGACAGACACGCCCGCAGACTGCAGGGAGTGCATTTTTTTTCTTATTTCTGATATGGCTCCTGAAAAATCTGACATTGCAATTTTATTTATAAAAGAAGGTATATTTACACCAACAGGACATCCCCTGACACATGCAGGATTTTTGCATTGCAGACAGCGCATGGCTTCTGATTTTTGCTGTCTCAGGTGTATAGCCTGTTGGTACTTCAGAAAAATTGTTCCTTCGTTTTTCAGGAGGCTGGGTTGGCATTTCGTGTCTTGGAACCTGTAACGGTTTATATTTATTTTCCATAATATTGTTCTGTCTTCACAATCAAAAAGGTTTTTAAATGTATAGACTAATTATTATAGGCGTTAAGCCTCAGCATAAGTTCGTCAAAATCGACTTTATGACCGTCGAATTCGGTCCTTCCATTACAGGCAAAACGTGTCCTGTTTCCAACAGAGACCCGTGCAGCATCCGCACATCCCTGTTCCATCAATCATAATTGGATTAAGGCTTACAACCGTTGAAATTTTTTGTATGGACGGGTAATTTCAGAAACTGCTTTCATCATTGGAACAGGGCCTATTGCAACAACCAGCTCAGGTTTGTTTTTTTTCTCAATCAGAGCTTCAAGGGAATCAGTGACCCGCCCTTTAATTCCGTATGAACCGTCATCTGTAAAAACTGTTATTGTGTCTGAAATTTTTTTTCATGCGATCCTCAAAAACAAGGAGTTCCGTGATTGACGCACCCAGAATGGTTGTTACATTGTTTCCCGCATGTTTTAATCCCTTGCAATAGGGTGAAGAACCGCGATTCCTGTTCCTCCCCCAATGCATATGACATTTCAAATCTTTTCTATGTGTGTTGCCCCTCCAAGGGGACCGATAATGTCCGTATAGCAGTCTCCTTCCGAGAGTTCTCTGAAAATTCCGGTTGATTTTCCTGCGACCATAGTATACCAGTGTTATGATGCCTTTTTCCCTATCTATATCAGCGATTGTCAGGGGATACGCTCTCCGGTCTCTGTGGCCTTTACAATAACAAATTGCCCTGTTTTTGCCTTTGCCGCAATTTTGGGTGCAATGACATTGTTTGTAATTATGCGGCCGTCGGCCTGTTCCTTTTTATAAGTTATTTCAAACATTACTTTTTCCTTTGCATCAGGCAAGCAGTCCGCCGTCACAGGTAATGCAGGTTCCTGTTGTATAGGATGATGCGCTTGAAACAAGATAAAGAACTGCTCCTGCCATTTCTGAAGGCTCTGCCATGCGTTTCATTGGAATCTGTGCAATAACCTCTTTTTCAATTTCTTTATTTTCTGTTATTGCACTTGCAAATTTTGTCTGAAGTAAGTCAAGGAAGCAATGCATTGACGCGTATTCTTTTTTGGGGCAAGTTCTTTTGCAAACGCCTTTGTCATTGCAATTAAAGCTGCTTTTGTAACTGAATAGATTCCCTGGAAAGGAGCTGGTCTTATGCCGTTGACAGAAGAAACATTAACAATGCAGCCTCGGTTTCCATCATCAGGCGGGCACCAATCTGGCTCATGAAAAACGGGCCTTTTAAATTGACCTGATTTGTTTTATCCCACGCCCATTCCTGTGCATTTATCATTTCTCCGAAATATGGATTGGCTGCAGCATTGTTTATGAGAATATCAAGTCTTCCGTGTTTGTCTTTTACCTGTGCCATCAGGCTTTCTATCTGGTCTAGTTCACCCATATTGCATGCTATGGCTTCGGCCTGGCCTCCGCTGTTTATGATTTTGCTGACAACATTTTCAAGGCCTTCCATTTTACGGCTTACAAGAATGCAGTATGCTCCGTTTTCCGAAAGTGTAAGTGCAATCTGTTCTCCAATTCCACGGCTTGCACCTGTTATGAGAGCTATTTTTTTTTTTTAGTGAAAAAATCCACCATAATTCGTTTAAATAGCTTTTTGAAGAAAAAGCTGTTTATTTTATTGGGCCGGAAACTTTTATATGCTGAGATTTTTGGTTGAAATTAATAAGGTTCAATCTTAAAAGCCTCCGGCTTTTGGGGGTTGGTTTTATAAAATTATAACTCAGTCAGCATTTATTTCTTTTTCTGAGTTTATGTCCATATTGATTTCCTTAATGATTTTACTCTGCTGTTCAATGAGGACATCCTTTATTTTTTCATTATCTGTATCTCCGTTTACAGGAGAATTTTGCATGATATCCTTATTGTCGTTATTTTCCTGCATGATGTTTTCCTCCTGAAACAGCCGGGCAAATTTATTTAAATTGTTCTTGTTTATCTGCTCAGCTGTTTTTTTTGTTATTTTGTTTCCGGTGACATACCGGCAAGTCTTCTGACATTTTTCTTGCGTTCTTTAATATCATACTGTGTTGTTATGGCGATCTGTTCCATAATAGGAGAGCCGCCGCCATGGTAGCTGGCATAATTCATTCCGCCAGAAAGATCTGATACTGCCATGTCAGAAAGATACATCCAGAATTTAATCTGATCTTCAACAGATATGTCTGGATTCCTTTTTAGATATTTTTCCATGAAAGGCTTAATATCCTCGTTTACAAGGTCTTTTTTTCAAAGGGAAGGTTGAAGGTATTCCGCCTGCAATGTCACAAAGAATCTCCTGTTCGTGGAATACTGCTTCTCCTGTCAGACAGCGGCCAACGTTGCAGTAGATTGAATTTGGAATATATGATCCGGGACCGTATGGAACAGGGCCAAGGCCTGGAATATTGACTTCCGTTTTTGCAAGTTCAGAAGCTGTAAAGCCTGCAGCATATCCAAGTTCAGTTATCTGAATAATTTCAGCAAATTTATGTCTTACATGAGATGTTTTTTCTATTCCGTTCACTTCTGCCTGCAAGTGCGGCCATACCAAGGGTAATATCCCTATTGCAGGTTTGCACCCTGAATAACTGTGGCGGTGGAACAGAGCAAATAAAAGAGCACAAAGACCGCCGTGCTGATATTCGCCGCATAGGAAAACCCTTTCCCATGGAACAAATACATTATCAAAAATAACATATGAATCTGCTGCTCCAAAATCGAATCCCCTTTTGTAATGGTCTCTTTTACGCATGTTGTGGGGATGAATTATCTGTGTAACTCCTTCATGATCGGCAGGAACTGCAAATGCCACGGCATAATCCGCCTCATTGGCTCCAAGAGAGCGTGTGGGGACAACAATGATTTCATCGGCAACAGAAGCCTGGGTTATATGAACCTTGCATCCTCTGACAATAATCCCGTCCTCTCTTTTTTTCCACAACCCTCAAATAGTGGTCAGGATCTGTGTCTGCTCTGATGGACGGCGAAGTCTTTCTCCTTTTACATCTGTCTGTGCACAGGCTGCAATCATGTCTTTTTTTCTGGAAATTATCAAGCCATTTCAGGAAGTTTTCATGATATTTAGTCTTGCCGCCGTTCATTTTATCTGCTTCATAGGAAACTGCATTTACTGCATTTACAGCGTCTGCACCCATGCAGCGGCCAATGCAGTATCCAACTCTGCGGCACAGCATTCTTGTCATATCCTGTTTGTTGTGGAGATCTTTTTTTGACTGATGAATATGGCAGAAACGGTTGATTGTTTCACCGCTAAGATGTGATTTTGCTGTGCATAAATTGGCTGATTCAGGTTCTGCTGCAGCCTTGAATGTTTCTCCCAGAACATTGATTGTCTGGGTTAGAACTTCATGGGTTCTGTCAATCAATTCTCCTGAAAATAAAGATTTGGTCTTAATTTTTTTAAATCTTCCATGTATTGTTCTTTTTGTACGCATGTTTATCCCTCCTGATTATTAATTCATTATTGCTTTAGATTTTGTTTTTTCATCTGTTAAGTTTTGCTGAGAGCTTTTTACAGGTGAAAAGGTTTCAGCAATAATTGTATTGCTGCTATATAAGCTTATAAGCGTGCCATTTATATTTTTTACATATAAGGTGTTGTTTATATTTGTTATTTTTTATTTATCAGCTTGTCTGTGTGAATTTTTTAAGGGTTATATATCGACCTTAGGGTCGATATGACAACTTTGCAGGCTGAATAATTTATGGTGGAAAAGGGGTTTAAGGAAAAAATAGCCTTAAGTACAAAAAACAGCTTAAAAAATAAAATGGATTATTCAATTATTTTAGTTTTTTTGAAAAATTATGATGGTGAATTTTGAAATAATTAGCTCATGAATTTTTTTTTGTTGGCGTTTTAATTTGGCAGGGTTGAAATATCGACCTGTGGCTAAAATGATCTGTTTTGTCTGCTTTTTTGGTGAAATTCCAAGTTTTTTTTCATTTTTGAATAAAGGGTGGATGGGTTGACTTTGAGAATTTCAGCAGCCCTCGAAGATCCTTTTGATCTGCCATTTTTTTTTTTTCAAGAACACTTATGATGTGACTGCGTTCGGCATCTTCAAGAGACATGTCTGTCTGGGTTTCAGAAGGAACGGATAATTCAGGAGCCTGAATCTGAAGGGTTTCTCCTGTGGTGGATATCATTGCATTTTCAACAACGTTTTTCAATTCCCGGATATTGCCGGGCCAGGCATAGCCCATTAAAGCTTTTTAAATTTTTTTTCGGTATTGTTTTAATATTTCTGCCCATGACTTTACTGAAATCCATTACAAACCTTTTGACTATGTCAGGGTATATCTTCGCTGCGCTCTCTCAGTGGCGGTACCTTAATAGGGTAGACATTGAGCCTGTAATACAGGTCAGAACGGAACTTCCTTCCTGAACCATTTGAATAAGGTTTCGATTGGTGGCAGCAAGAATTCTTACATCGACTTTAATGGTTGCTGTGTCTCCAAGACGCTCAAATTCACCGTCATCAAGTACCCTAAGTAATTTGGCCTGAAGATCCAGGTGAAGCTCTCCAATTTCATCAAGAAAAATGGTAGATTTGTCAGCAATTTCAAATCTTCCTATTTTTCTTGAAATAGCCCCTGAAAAAGCTCCTTTTCATGACCGAACAGTTCACTTTCAAGAAGGTTGGCCGGAAGGGTTGCACAGTTTACTTTTAACATGGTTTTATTTTTTCTTGAACTCAGCCTGTGTACCAGCTGTGCAAGAAAGGTTTTTCCAGTGCCTGTTTCACCTAAAAAGGACTGTTGAACTGGTATTGGCAACCTGTTCGATTTTTCCAAGTACCTGTTTGATAGCCCTGCTCTGACCAATAACTTCATCATACTGGCCCTGGCTGCTTAAGGTTTCTCTCAAATATTCGTTTTCAGCTTTTAAACGTTCTGAAAGTTCGTTTATTTTGCTGAATGCTTTTCTCAGTTTTTCGTCTGTCCGTTTTCTTTCCAGTGCGTTTGCAAACACCTGTGCAAGGAGGCGCATGTGCTGAAGACACTGCTCAGTCCAGTCTTCGTGGCGGCGATAGCATTCAAAAATAATAACTCCGATAACCGAACCGCCTACATTAAGGCTTACACCAACACAGGATTTGAGTCCCACTCTGCTTACATATTCTCTTTCCTTGTCCCATTCTTCTGGAAGGTCTCCTGGCAGGAAAGGGTGATTCACAACCCTGTCAAGTCTTAATTGTCTTGTGAGGTTTGGTGCAAGAGCATTGAGAAGAATACCTCTGTTTTCCTGCCATTTGTATGAAGTGTATCCGTGGATAATTTTCAGGGTATCGTCTTCCCCTTTAAATTCACCGAAAATACTCTGATCAATATCAAGAAATTCAACAATGGTCTTAAGTGTGTTGTTTATTTCCTTGTCTACCTGGTTGGCAGGAAGGTTGACAAATCTTGAGGAAATCTCAAAGAGCAGCTGATCAAATCTGCTGTTTATGCTTAACTCTTTTGTGTTTTTTTTCAAATCCAATTTACCCTCTAAGTTTTTATCATCAATGCTTAGGTGATTATTATTGTTATGTCAACATATCCAGATAATATTTGGTAATAATGGATTTAATAGCTTCTTAATTGGTTATTGGTGCTGGTGGTTTGAGGGTCTGATGCTGAAATTAATGGTAATTTCAGCATCATGCCTGATTCAGGAAAAAGTTCCGGTCATTTTATTTTCTTCACATGTAATATAATCAAGAACTTCAATAATTATGTTTCCCATGGTTTTCATATCTTCTTCTTCAAGATAAAGCGGAAGCTTTAAATCACAGGCTGCTGATAGAATTTTTTTAGTTTTTGGAAGGCTGTGGTTTTGTTCGAGATACTCCCAGTTCCAGTAACATCTTGCATTTCCTGACTCAATTCCAAATACGGAAATTTTAATATTTTCCATATTCATGAGTTTAACAAATTCTTTAATTTGGCCTAAATCTAGATTTACAAGGTTGAACTGGGCAGAATCATATATTTTGTAAACATTTTCTTCTACTTCAGGAATTTCAATATGCTCTGATCTTGAAATTATATCAGAAAAAATTTTGAAGTTTTTGTTGTATTTTTCACCGTTAGAATCAATCAGAGGAACCTGGGCCCTTGCAACTGCTGCTGTAAGATTTGAAATCCTCTGGTTGTATGTGGGAATTTTTTTCTGAAATTTTGGAAGTTTTTCTGTATCTATAAAATGTTTTTCATAGGATTTTTCAAATGATCCTGCATATAAAATCGCCTTTGCAATAATCTCCTCATCATTTGTTGCAAGAATTCCGCCTTCACCGGCATTTATCATTTTGTGGGACTGGAAGCTGAAGCATCCTGCTTTACCAAATGTTCCTGCAAGTTTTCCCTTGTATTTTGCTCCAAGACTGTGTGCAGCGTCTTCAATAAGGCAGATATTGTATTTTTCACAGATTTTTAAAACTTTATCCATATCAGAAATATGGCCTCTCATGTGGGAAAGCATTAAAAATTTTGTATCTTCTGAAGCTTTTTTTTCAAGATCATCTGTATCAATTGTATAGTTTTTTTTGCATTCAACAAGAACCGGTTCACCGCCTGCATGGATGATACTGCTTGGAACAGCTGTAAATGTAAATCCTGGAACAAGAACTTTGTCACCATGTTCTAATCCGGCACATAAAAGGGAAATAAAAATTGCACTTGAACAGGAATTTACTGCAAGTGCGTATTTTGTTCCAAGATAATCTGCAAAGTCTCTTTCAAGAAGAGATGCTTCCGACTGGGAAGGTTTGTCACATCCATACCTGAAAAGCTCCCCTGATCTTAAAATTTCCTCAGCTTTTTTAATTGCCTTTTCAGGAACCGGATTTGGAACGGACAGGTTTTTGTTAAATCTTTTTTTGCCGCCTTGTACCACCAGAAGTCTATTTTTTTTACAATCCATTTAACCGCCTGTATTTATAGTTTATTTTGATGCCGTAATCCTTGGTTACAGCAGGTAAACGAAAAGCGTCTTTTCGTGAACAAAAATATTTGGATTTATAAAGGTTTTGAAGTTTTGAAATAAGATGAAAAGGCGGTTTTCGTTCAGCCGCTGTGCAAAGGATAAAAATATCCTGATTCAGTAATTTGACGTTTCAAAAAGCAGATGTTATTTTGAATTGTTTTAATAACATAAAAAATTATTATTACAAAAAGTTTTTTTAAAAACTGCCCAAAGCTTATCAAAAAGCGGATATTTTAATAAGATTATTCTGTTTGTATTTTACTGGATATTTGTCTCTGACAATAACATGCAAATTAATGTGGATCTTTGACTTTAAACTCAATTAAGACTTCAATCTTTAAGGAGGAAGTTATTTCTGTTTTTGGTACAGTTCTTACAGTTTTTGTAACAATTTTGACTATATATGTTTTTTTGAGATTTGATTTTATTGTTAAACTCAAATTTCCTGAATTCAGAAAAATTATTATTATATCAGGTTTTTTTACCTGGGGATTATTCCTGATCTCAAGGATTTTCAGAAAAAATTATAATCATGAATTTTATTCAGATCTTCTTCAGATTTATGGAATGCATTTGATGGGTTCACTTATTTGTCTTTCAGTTGCTTTTTTTATTTCAGATTTTTTATCTGGCTTTGGATTTTTCTTTAAAAAACATAAGCAAAAAATAAGAGTTATTGCCCTTTTTGCCGGAACTGTGATGATTTTAACAGCCCATGTTCAGGGTTTAAGGTTTCCTGTAATTGAAAAATCTGAAATAAAAATAAATAATCTTCCAAAAGACCTGGAAAATTTTAAAATTGCAGTTTTGTCAGATCTTCATGCAGGGGAAATGATGATAACTGCCTCATGGATTGAAAAACTTGCATTAAAGTTAGAATCCATAGAGCCTGATCTTGTTTTAATAGCAGGAGATATATTTGAAAGAAAGGCAGATCCAGAAAAATTTATTCCAGCAATGAAAAAAATAAAAGCACCTTTTGGTGTTTATGCAGTTAGGGGCAATCATGATTCCCTGAGATTTAACAGAAATGATGTTGCAGGAAAAATTTTAAGTGAAGCTGGAATTGTTCTTTTATCCAATGAATGGGTAAAACTTGAAAACAAGATTGTATTGGCAGGAATTGATGATTTAACTGTTTCCTCAAGAAATAAAGGAGAAATGGAAGAAAATTTCAATAAAACCGTTTTGGGTCTTCCAAAAGGAATTTCAATTTTTCTTTCCCATACTCCGTGGATGGTTGAAGAGGCATCAGAAAAAGACTTTGATTTAATGTTTTCCGGACATACGCATAATGGACAGATCTGGCCTTTTAACTTGCTTGTAAAAACCAAGTATAAATATTTGTCAGGTCTTTATCAAATCAATAATATGAATCTTTATGTTTCAAGGGGAGCCGGAACCTGGGGGCCGAGGATGAGGCTTTGGAAGCCAGGGGAGATCAGCCTTATTGTTTTAAAAAATACCATAAAACAGCCTTCAGGAGTTTAATCTGTTGAAAAAATTGAGAGATTTGAATTGCGGGTAATATAAAATCCGGTTATTCTTGATCCCTGACTGGCTTAAAACTGAGAAAAAAGCCAGTTTGCTGAATGATTTTTTATTTTTTAAACCGTTTTCAGGAATTAGTTTTTTTATCTCCACCCTTGTAGTTTATGGGGGAATGAGGCTCAGAAAGAATAAGCAGCCTTTATGATTAAAACTGAACAGTTACAATGCTTTTTTATTAAAGAATTTTTATTGAAATGAAAAAAAAGATAACTCTGACAGATGAACAGAGAAAATTTTTCACCCTGGTAAGTGATGCTGTTGTAGCAAATCCTTTCAGTGACAAAAGAAACCGGCTCGATATGGAAATTGCAGGTTTTTTTCTAGATGGTCCCGGAGAAAATCTCATAGATAAAACCATCAAGGGAGTAATGTTTCGTATTTCAGAGCTTGAAAAACAGCAGCTTACCATTGATGATTTTGAGGGCCATGACAGATTTCTGGTTGAAACCGCCTTTTTATTCGATTTTTTTTACAGATTCAGAAAAAGTTTTGATGAGCTGATCCAGCAGCAGATTAAGGCCGGAGATACTACAATAAAAGTTCCCTTTGTCAAGTCAGCCTACAGGATGCTTGAATCAAGAGGCTTTGATAATGAATCCATTTATCTTTATTTTGCCCTTTGTTATCAGATAAGAAGGGCATTTTATTTTATAAGGGATTCTCTTATCGGGCAGAGCCAGGTGATGAAGGAGTTTAAACGAAAGCTCTGGAACAATGTATTTACCCATGATTTAAGGCTTTATGAAAAATATCTGTATAACCGCATGGAAGATTTTTCAACCTTGATACTTGGCGAAACCGGCACTGGAAAGGGAACCGCTGCAATAGCAATAGGCAGAAGCGGGTTTATTCCCTTTGATGAAAAAAGAAAGTGTTTTGAGGAAAGTTTTACACGTTCCTTTGTTTCTCTTAACCTCTCCCAGTTTCCTGAAACTCTTATTGAATCGGAATTGTTCGGACATAAAAAAGGATCTTTTACTGGAGCTGTTGAAAATTTTGAAGGTGTTTTTCAAAAATGCAGCAGAAACGGTGCAATATTTCTTGATGAGATAGGAGAAATCTCCGAGCCAGTTCAGATAAAGCTTCTTCAGGTTCTTCAGGACAGAGTTTTTACTCCGGTTGGAAGTCATAAGTCTGAAAGATTTAACGGAAGAGTTATAGCTGCCACCAACAGAAATCTCAATGAAATTGAAAACGGCAGGGTTTTCAGGGATGATTTTTATTACAGGCTGTGTTCAGACATTATAAATGTTCCTCCTTTAAGGCAGAGGATAAAAGAAGATCCTGATGAACTTAACAGGCTGGTTTTTTTTACAGTGAAGCGCATTGTTGGAAAAGATTCTCCCGAATGCATTGATATGGTTTTAAACGTTATTGAAAATCAGCTGGGAAGAGATTATGAATGGCCTGGAAATGTAAGGGAGCTTGAACAGTGTACAAGAAGTGTTTTACTGAACAGAAACTATTCAGGTAAAAGTATGGCAGGAAAGAAGGGGCTTGAAGAGCTTCTTGTTTCAGGCCTTTCAAACGGTGAAATCGGAGCTCAGGAACTCATGTCCGGGTATTGCAGGCTTTTGTATGAAAGATTTTCAACTTTTGAGGAAGTTGCAAGAAGAACCGGACTTGACAGAAGAACCGTAAAAAAATATATAAATTCCTCTCCTGAATAAATCCATGTTTTTCTCATGCATAATTTTCACAAACAAAAGATAAAACATAATTATCTGATAAAAAAAATGATGCTTTAGATATGTTTTCCACAGGCATGCTTCTGTGATAAATTTTATTTTTGATAATTTCCACTTTTTTAAGACTTTCGTTAAATCCTTTTTTTATATATTTGAGGTAGCTTTCCTTTATTGTCCAGAGCTTTAAAATTTCCCTGTAATTATCTGAGTAAAGGTTTTCTCTTTCTTTTTTTGAAAACCCGGCATGAAGAAGATGTCTGGTGTTTATGGTTTTAAGTTCTTCCATATCTGTTCCTGTTTTTTGCTTTTCATTTATTGCCGCCACAGCATATCTGCCTGAATGGGAAATTGAAACATTCAGGTATGGCAGACATTTTATCCAGGGTGCACCGTTTTTTTCCTTACCGGTTTCAATATTAGAATATGGAATATATGGATATTTTTTTTTAACAAGCCGCTTCAGTCCTATTCTTGCACTCATCCATTCAAACTGTTTTTTAAGTGTTTTAAAATTATTTATTGTTTCAATTTCCCTCTCAGAGAAAATTTGCTTTGGAAAATTACATGATTTTATTATTTCACCCTTTGAAAAAAAAGAGGAATGATTTAAAAAATTTGAGCTGTACCAGCAGAAAAGCCGGTTAATATCTATTATACTGATTTCTGTTTCCAGATAAATTTTTCCTGAGAATACTTCCATGTTTTCCAAATTTACTCCCCTTGTCTAAAATTTAAGTGCTTTTCTAGCAAGGTTTGTTCCATTCCTGTAGTTTCATAAAAAGGCTTTAAAATAAGGTTTTGTTAAAGGCTGTGCTTTGCAGCTGTGTGCATAATGTGCATATTAACCATACATAGAAAGTTAGGATGTTTTTGACTGGTTTAAAAACAGATATGTGTGTTTTTTTATATTTGCTTTTAAAAACAGGTGTTTAAATAAATAAACTGAGGATTGGCATAATTCTTGTTAAGCAGGAGCCTGAATTTGAAGAATAAACAAAAAATCAGGAGAAAGCTTAATGATTAAGAAAATATTCAATTCCAGTCTGCCGGTTCTGGCATACAATCCCTTTGGTTCACCAGACATAAATTATTTCAAAGCCTTATTTGAAAGCGGATGTCTTCCTGTATTTGATACAGAATTTATTGAATATGAACTTGCAGCAGAAATTATAGAAGAGCTTGATAAATCAGGTATTCTTTATGGCGTAAGGATTTTTGCAGAAAATTTTGATCTTTTTGAATTTATAGAAACAAAAAAGCTTAAAAATATTGAAGCTGTAATTGTTTCATATTTTGACAAAACTGAACTTGAAGATTTTTGTTTTCCAATTTCTCAGGCAGTTAAGCTTATTGAAACAACAGATATTCAGATTAATGAGGAATTAAAGGCTGCCGGAGCAGACGCTCTTATTTTAAAAGGTGCGGAGGCAGGGGGGAAAATATCTGAATTTACATCCTTTGTTCTTATGCAGTGGTATCTTGAAAATACGGATTATCCTGTAATAATTCACGGTGGTGCAGGTCTTTATACAACAGCAGGACTTTTTTCAGGAGGAGCATCAGGAATTGTTTTAGACAGTCAGCTCTATTTAACAGATGAAGCTCCAGTTTCAAAAAGTTTTAAAAATATTTTTGAAAATCTTGAGGAATTTGATTCAGATATCATTGAAGATGACAAAGGCAATAGATTCAGGTTTTTTTCAAAGCTTGCAACAAAAATTGTAAAAGACCTTAAAATTAAGGAAAAAACTGAAGATAAAGACATTTCTCTTTATGAAAAAATTAAAAAAACAGTAACTTTTCTTTCAAAGGAAACACAAAATCCCGTTCAGAGTCTTTTTTTTCTTGGACAGGACTCTTCATTTGCCAGAAAGTTTGTAAAAAAATCAAGAAGACTTAAAGATGTAATAAGTTTTTTATTTGAAAACACTTCAAAACTTTTAAACTCCATAGAAAACAGTAACCCGATAAGAGAAAATTCAAAATTTTGTAAAATATCCGGGTGCAGATATCCAATTATCCAGGGACCCATGGCAAATGTTTCGGATAATGCAGATTTTGCAGCTGCGGTTTATGAAAACGGAGGTCTGCCTTTTTTTGCACTTGGAAGCCTTCCCCATGAAAAGGCAGAGGAAATAATATCTGAAGGAAACCAAAAAGTTCCTGTATTTGGAGCAGGACTTATTGGCATAGAGGCTTTGAACAAAAATATTTTGTCTCACATTGAAATAATTAAAAAAAAGAAAGTTAAATTTGCTCTTTTTGCAGGGGGGAGTCCTTCCCAGATAAATGAGCTTGAAAAAAATAATATAACAGCCTGGATTCATACACCTTCCCTTGGAATGCTTGACAATGCTGTTTCAGGAGGATGCAAAGGCTTTATTTTTGAAGGAACTGAAGCTGGCGGTCATGTTGGAAAACTCACAAGCCTTGTTTTATGGGAACTTGGAATCGGTTATTTAATGGAAAAAGATGGTTTGGATCTTTCAGGTCTGACAGTTATTTTTGCAGGAGGTATAGGAACAAAAACAGCTTCCTGTGCAGTTTCCGGAATATCTTCAATTCTTGCCAAAAATGGTGCGGCAGTATCAATTCAGCTTGGAACACCTTATCTTTTTTCAGAGGAAATAGTTAAAACAAAGGCCCTTAAAAGAAAATATCAGGAAGTAATATCAAAACACTACAAAACCATGCTCATGGGAACTACGGTAGGTCTTGCCGCAAGAACTGTAAAAACCCCTTTTTCAGAAAAAATAATAGAAAATGAAAATTTCAGAATAAAAGAAAATCTTTCCTTAAATGAAAGAAAAAAAGGATTTGAAGAAGATAATATCGGCTCCCTTCTTATTGCTGCAAAGGGAATAAAGCCTGTATTTGATTCTGATAATAATAAAGTTGTTTTTGAAAGTTTTTGTGATGAAGAGTGCTTTGAAAAGGGCAATTACTGCGTTGGTTCAAGTATTGCCTTTCATTCAGGGGCAAAAAATATAGCTTTAATTCATGATGTTTACATGAAAAGCGAAAAAGATTTGATTGAAAATCTTTGTCGCCTTGAAGTTTTGTTTTCTAAAAAAAGAATGCTTGAAGATGAGATTGCAGTAATTGGAATGGGATGTGTTTATCCTGATGCCTCAAATACAGAGGAATTCTGGCAAAATATTGTTTCAAAGAAATATTCCATAAGAGAAATTTCTGATTCAAGGCTTGATAAAAGTCTTTATTTTGATGAGGACAGAAAAGCCCCTGACAAAGCCTATACAAAAATTGCAGGTATGGCTGATAATTTTAAATTTTATCCTGAAAAATTTGGATTGGATGAAAAAACAGGAAACTCAATTTCAAGAAGCCAGCAAATGCTTCTTGAGGCATGCAGTCAGGCAATTGAAAATTCAGGTATAAAAACAGAAACAAGCGAAATTTTAAAATCTGCGGCAGTAATTATAGGCTCATGCCTTGGAAACGAGTTAAGCCATAATCTTAATCTCAAATATTTTTATCCTGAACTTGAATACCATCTTGACCAGATAGATGAATATAAAAAACTTTCTAAGGAAGAAAAGGAAAAAATTCTTGATAATCTCAAAAAATCCCTTTCAGGAGAAAGCAGTTTTGAATCACCAGACAGTGCAACCTTAAATATTGAAGCCTCAAGAATAGCTGCCTGGCTTGGAACACAAGGCCCTAATTATGTTGTTGATGCAGCCTGTGCAACATCATTTGCAGCAATTGACTGCGGAATAAGGGAGTTATTATCAAAATCAACAGACCTTGTTATTGCAGGCGGAGTAAATTCAAGTCTTTCGCCTGAATCATTTATTGGATTCTGTAAAATGGGAGCCCTTTCTGCAGAAGGGTCATTTCCTTTTGATAAAAGAGCCGGAGGTTTTGTCTTGGGTGAAGGTGCAGGAGTTGTAATTTTAAAGAGAATGAAAGATGCCATACGGGATAAGGACAATATCCTGGCGGTTCTGAAATCTGTTGGAGCATCCTCTGATGGAAAGGGAAAGGCCGTTGCAGCCCCAAATGAAAAAGGACAGATTCTTGCACTTGAAAGATGCTTTGAAAAAAACAAATCTATTAGCCGCGAAGACATAGACTTTATTGAGGCCCACGGAACTTCAACAATAATTGGTGATGAAGCTGAAATAAAAACTCTTTCAGATTTTTACGGAAAGTCTGGAAAAACAGGAATAAGCTCAGTCAAGTCACAGATAGGCCATCTTTTAGGGGGAGCAGGTGCAGCAGGTTTTATAAAAACTGTTCTTGCAATACAAAATAAAACCCTTCCGCCTGTTGCAGATTTTAATGAACTTTCAGATAAATGCTCCCTTGAAGGTTCAGATTTATACATAATTACCAAGCCTGAAAAATGGAAAACAAAGGACAACAGCCCAAGAAGGGCAGGGGTAAGTTCCTATGGATTTGGAGGAATAAACTATCATGCTGTTCTTGAGGAATATAACGAAAACTATGAACCTTTGAAGAGAAATTTTTTTACCTGTCTTGGACTTAACCCTGACAGTAAAAGGATTGTTATTTCAGGACTTGGAGTAATTGTTCCGGGAGCTTGTAATCAGGATGAATTCTATGAAAAACTATTGTCCGGTAAAAAGGATTTTAAAAATATTCCTGAAACTATTTTTCACAATGATTATTATGCAAAGGCAGATGAGCAGTTCAGGCTTCCTCTTGTAAAGGCAGGAATTGTTGAAGATTACAAGTTTAACAGTATTAAATATAAAATCCCTCCAAACACCCTTAAATCAATAGACCGAGCTCAGCTTTTTGCACTTGATGCAGCAAGTCAGGCAATAGAAGAGGCCTGTGGAGACAATAAAGAGACTTTATTTGCACCTCAAAATAAAACAGGTGTGATTCTTGGAGCCATAAGCGGATCAAAGCATGTTGAAAATATTATTCGTTCAAGAACAGTTCTTATTGAAAGAATAATTGGTGAAACAAAAGGTATTGATAATAATATTAAGGAAAAAATAAAAACAGAGCTTGGAGCTTCTTTAAGAAACCGATTCCATGAAAACTGCGAAGATACAACCCCTGGACTTCTTTCCAATATAGTAAGCGGAAGAGTTGCAAATTATTTTGGATGCTGCGGAGCAAATTTTATTGTTGATGCTGCCTGTGCATCTTCTGCAATAGCAATGGATATTGCCATGAAATCAATACTTTCAGGCGATAATGATGTGGTTCTTACAGGAGGAGTTGATACAAACTTCTATCCTGGAATCATGATGGTATTTAAAAGGCTTGGACTTTTGTCTGCGGAAGATACAAAAGTTTTTGACAAAAGATCAAACGGTGTAAATTTAAGCGAGGCAGGTGTTGTCATGGTAATGACCACCTATGAAAAGGCAGTGGAAAAAGGACTTCCGGTTCTTGCCGAAATATCATCCATGAAATTTGCTTCAAAACCTTCAAATAATCTTTATTCTCCCTCACAGGAGCTTATAAGAAAAACAGCAGAAAAATGCTATGCTGACTCAGGTGTTTTCAAGAAAAATATTTCATATATGGACGTATTTGGTTTTTCAAGCCTTATGATGGATCAGATTGAAAATCAGGGACTTGACAGCCTTTTTGAACACGATCTTTTCTTTGGAAATACAAAACCGGAGCTTGGTTATTTTAAAGGAGCAAATCCAGCCGTTGTTTTTGCAAGACTTATTTTACAGGCAAAAAACAGGAAGATTCTTCCAAACAGAAATTATGACAAAGATAATTCAATAATCAAAAAAGGTTCACATTTAAAATCAGCCGGGGATTTAGTTGATTTTGATGAAAATATGCAGTTTCATACAGCTGCAAATATTTTTGGATTTGGTGCAAATCACGGACATGCCATAATAAGCTCCCTTCCTTCAAGGCTTTTAAAATCTGAAAAAGAACAGGAAAAAACAGCAGATTTAACAATAAAACATCCTGAAATATTAAAAAATTCAGCAGTTCTTTTGTGCGGCCAGGGCTCCCAGTATCCAAAGATGATGAAGTCTTTATATGAAAAAGAAGAAATAATCAGAAAACATCTGGACTATGGGGAACAGATTTTTAAAAATAAAAGAGGCTATTCCATACTTGAGATAATGTTTGGAAGAAAGCCTGGTCTTAACTCCACTGAAAATACCCAGCCTGCTGTTTTTATGGCAAGTTCGGCTCTTTTTGAATACCTGAAGTCAAAAGGGTTTTATCCAGAGTATTTTATTGGCCACAGCATAGGAGAATATTCAGCACTTTATGCATCAGGAGCACTTGATTTTGAAGATGCAATGAAGCTTCTTTTAAAAAGGTCTGAACTTATGAAGGAAGCTGACAAAAAATACCCCGGAAAAATTTTAATTGTATTTAAAAACAGTGAAGAAACCGCTGAACTGATAAAAGAATCAGGAATTGAAGGAATTTATCTTTCAAACATAAACAGCCTTAAGCAGACAGGGGTTTCTGGTTTTACTGAAAAAATTGAAGCTTTTTGCTCTTTTCTTGCAAAAAAAGGAGTGTTTTACAAAAAGCTTGATCTTACAGGTGCTTTTCATACCCCGGTTCTTTTGGAGGCTTCTGAAAAACTTGAAAAATATTTGGAAAATGTAAGATTCAATAAATCCTTGCTTCCAAAAATTATTTCAAACGTAACAGGAAAACCATATCCTGAAGATGAAAAAGAAGTAAAAAATCTTCTTGTAAATCAGATAATTTCACCTGTGCAGTTTGTAAAATCAATAAAAACAGCAATGAACCTTGGTGTAAGAAACTTTGTTGAAACAGGAACAGGAAAGATTCTTTCAGGTCTTTTAAAGCACATGGAGCTTGATGACTATAATTCTTATTTATGTGTGGAGTCCGATGCAAAAGAATATGAAAGCCTTGAAAAAATAGATTTGTTTGTTCAGGAGATTAAAGAAGATAAAGTTGTTGTTTTTAATGAAAAAACTGATGACAAGCTTGAATTTGACGAGGATTTTAAAAGCTTTGTTTCAAAAAACAAGGCCAAACTGGATAAGGTTTTGTTCAGTGTATATGAAAAGACAAAATATGAAGAAAAAATTAAAAAGCTTGAAAATTTCAGGTTTTATACAGACCGCATTGCAATAGCAGGAGTTTCAGTCGGTCTTCCCGGAAAGTCCGGAAATGTTTTTAATGATGACAATTTTTCAAACCTTATTTCAGGTAAAAATTTTATTGATGAGCTTTCAGATGAAGAAAAATCAAGGTTTGCAGATAAAAAAATATCTGGAATAAAAAAATCTCCCACAGGAAGTGTGGAAGTTAAAAAAATAAAGGACATAAGCGATGTAATTCAGCTTGCAGGAAGGCTTGGATATTTTGACCTTAAGGATTACGGAGTTGAATATGATTATGACATTGCCATTTCCCTTGCCTTTGCAGCCGGAATAGAAGCTTTGAAAGATGCAAAAATTCCACTTGTTAAAATAAAAAATAAAAAATCAGACAAATTGTCCCCGGCTGAAAAATTTGAGCTTCCCTTTGAAATGCAGGCTTCAACCGGAGTTATAATGACTTCCCTTTTTCATGGAATGGAAAAGTTTGTAAGGGAAATGAATTCCTATTATTGCGACAGATTTTATTCAAAACCATATGAGGAAATGGAAAACATTTATTATCACCTCATGGAAAATCTTAAATCCAAAGAGTCAAAAGACAAAGTTACAGACTGGTTTTTCAGATTAAGGGAGGAAAGAAAAAACTCATCTGAATATGAATTTGATAAAAACCTTTTATTTAACATAACCCCTCTTGGTTCTGCACATTTTGCCCAGCATATCAAGGCAAAGGGTCCAAATCTCAATATAAGCGGTGCATGTGCCTCAACAACCCAGGCATGTGCAGTTGCAGAGGACTGGATCAGAAGCGGAAGATGCGAAAGAGTTATTATAATAGGAGGAGAAGGAGCAACTTCTCCAGAACTTAATCAGTGGATAGGTTCAGGTTTTCTTTCCCTTGGAGCAGCAAGTGTTAAAAAGAATGTAAAAGAGGCTTCAAAGCCGTTTGATAAAGACAGGCATGGAACAATTTTAGGAAGCGGTGCTGTGTCCTTGATTATTGAAAAATGTTCAACCATAGAAAAAAGGGGACTAAAAGGACAGGCTGAAATACTTGGAACCTGGCTTGGAAACAGCGCATACCATACAACAGGAATAGATACGAACCATCTTGCACAGGAAATGAGCCTTTTTATGGATATGACAAGAAAAAGGCACAACCTTAATATAAGTGAAATTGCTCAAAATACTGTTTTTATGTCACATGAAACATACACTCCGGCAAAGGGCGGAAGTGCTGATGCAGAAATAAAGGCCTTGCGCGCGTGTTTTAAAGACAGTGCCTCAAAGGTTAAGATAACCAATACAAAAGGATATACAGGACACACTCTTGGGGCAGGTATTGAAGATGCTGTTCTTGTAAAATGCCTCCAGACAGGCAAAGTCCCTGCAATAGCAAATCTTGAAAAAATTCCGCCTGAATTTGCAGATTTAAGGCTTAAAGATGAAACCACAGGAAATTTTAAATACGGACTGCATTTTTCAGCAGGATTTGGTTCTCATTTTGCCTTTTTATTTATTAAAAAAATTGATGAGGCAGATGTAGAAAATAATCCTTTATATGAAAAATGGCTTGAAAGTATTTCAGGAATTAAAAATCCAGAGCCTCAGATTATAAATTCTACACTTTGCATTGAATCTTTAAAAAGCGGTGAAAAAGAAAAAGATAAAAATTTAAAAGTCGGCAGTGTTTCTCTGGAAACAAAAATCAAAAAAATAATTTCAGTTCAGACAGGCTACAGCGAAGACATGCTGGAAAAAGACCTTGACCTTGAGGCAGATCTTGGAATTGATACTGTAAAACAGGTTGAAATCTTTGGTAAAATAACATCAGAACTTAATTTTGAAGTACCAGAGGATTTAAAGCTAAGAGAACTGAACACAATAAAAAAGATAGCAGAATATATTGGTTCAAAAACAGAAAACATATCTTTTGCTTCAGATAGTTTAAAAGAAAATTATCAGGAAAAACCTGATGATTATGTAAAAAAAATCATAAAAATAATTTCCATCCAGACAGGTTACAGCGAAGACATGCTTGAAAAAGACCTTGACCTTGAGGCTGATCTTGGAATTGATACAGTAAAACAGGTTGAAATTTTTGGTAAAATTTCATCAGAGCTCAATTTTGAAGTACCAGAGGATTTAAAGCTAAGAGAACTGAATACAATAAAAAAGATAGCAGAATATATAAGTTCAAAAACAGAAAACACATCTTTTATGTTGGACAGTTCAAAAGATAATTATCATGAAAGTCATCAGGAAAACTCTGATGATTATGAAGAAAAAATCAAAAAAATAATTTCAGCCCAGACAGGTTACAGCGAAGACATGCTTGAAAAAGACCTTGACCTTGAGGCTGATCTTGGAATTGACACGGTAAAACAGGTTGAAATATTTGGTAAAATTTCATCAGAGCTTGGGATTGAAGTTCCTGAAGATTTGAAATTAAGGGAGCTTAATACAATACAAAAGCTTGCATTATATCTAAGCGGCAAGTCAGGAAATGGGAAAAAATCTGAAAATGAATCTTTATCTGAGCCACTTGAAGCAATCCCTTCTACTGTAAAAAGATATAAAGTTTCTGTTTCAGAATTTGAGGCTGAAAAAGATGAGTCAAATATCTTTGTTGGAAAAAGCTTTCTTGTAACAACCGATGATTTTGGATTTTCAGAAATTTTTACTGAAAAGATAAGAGATCTCGGCATAATACCTGTCACC
Organism: Desulfobacteraceae bacterium; assembly: GCA_020633955.1. Taxonomy (GTDB): domain Bacteria; phylum Desulfobacterota; class Desulfobacteria; order Desulfobacterales; family JACKCP01; genus JACKCP01. The sequence goes on from JACKCP010000010.1 coordinate 95,578, forward strand.
ATTGGAAAGGCAGAAACAAATGATTATAAGGTAAATTTTGCAGATCATGATGAACTCTGGTCTGTTATGGATAAAATTTCAAAGGAGCATGACTTAAGCGGATTTATTCACCTTTCTGCTTTAAACGGTTATTTTTCAGACAAAAACCATGATGACTGCGAAGAAGATGTAAAACCGTTTTTTATAATTTCAAAAAATCTTTCCAAAAATATGAAAAACAAAGGCTTTCTTGTTTCTTCAATTTCATTTGGCTCAGTTGTCTTTCCATACTCTTCAAATATTAAGGGTAAAATTTATCCTGCTTTTTCAGGTATTTCAGGAATTGCCAAAACCATTGGTAAGGAATTTGAACAGGCAGTTGTTAAAATAGTTGATTTTAATATTGAAAATCCGGTTAAAAGCTTCGAGAAAATTGCAGATCAATATGTTGAAAGACTTTTATCCAAAGACAGGTTTGTTGAAACAGGAATCAGTGATGGTTCATTATACAGGCTTGTAATGAAAGAATCTGCCGGCGAACATAAAAGTCCTTTTATAAAGCCAAATCAAAAGGTTGTAGTATCAGGAGGTGCAAGGGGAATAACATTTGAAATTCTTAAACGTGTTGCCAGTGAAATAAAGCCGGAACTTATAATTCTTGGAAGAAGTGATGTTTTCTCACTTGAGGAAAGGTTTAAAGATACTTTTCTTGATGAATCTTTTTTAATAACCGTCCTTAAAAAAGAAATGAAAAATAAAAAGCCTGTTGAAATAAAAAAGGCTGCAAAGCGTATTCTTGGATTAAGGGAAAGTTTTGATAATATCAAATATTTAAAGTCACTTGGAGTAAAGGTAAATTATCATTCCTGTGATGTTACAGATTATGAATCAGTGAAAAAAGCTGTATCAGAATATGAAAATATTCAGGGTATTATTCATGGCGCCGGCCTTGAGGAAAGCCAGATAATTGAGAAAAAGGAGGTTTCATCATTTAACAGGGTTTTTGATACCAAGGTTAAAGGTGCAAAAAATCTTTTAAAAGCCTTTGAAGATAAAAACTATGATTTTTTTATAGGATTTTCTTCAGTTACTGCAAGATTTGGGAATCAGGGACAGGCAGATTATACAGGTGCAAATGATATGCTCGGAAGAATTTTAAATGAGCAGAAAATAAAAAACAGGAAAAGAACCTACAAGGTAATGTCTTGGACTGCATGGAAAGATGCAGGAATGGCAACAAATGAAACAGTATTAAAAGTGCTTGAGTCAAGAGGGCTTACTTTTCTTCCCCTTAATCAGGGTGTTGATTTCTTTATGAATGAAATAAGGGATAGAGAAACTTTAGAGGCTGTTTTTACAGGACCTGACAAGGAGTTTGATAAAGACGGTCTTATGAATGAAAAAGAAATGGTTTCTCCGTTTCTTGATTCAGTTGAAGAGGAAAGCAGTGAAAGAATAGTGTTTTCAAGGGTTCTTGATTTAAAAAGGGATATTTTTCTAAAAGATCACGCACTTGAAGACATCCCTGTTTTTCTTGGAGCCGCAGGAATAGAAACAATGGCAGAGGCAGCCCACTATGCAGCAAAAGGCAGGAATAAAAGGCTTTCCTTTGTGACAGATTTTGAAATTCCCTATGGAATAAAAATTTTAAAGAAACGTCCTAAAAAAATTGAAATTGAAGCCGTTTCTCTTGATAAAGAAAATAATTTAATTGAGTGCAGGATATCTTCAAGATTTGAAAGTGCTGTATTAACAGGAGATAAAAAGCTTCATTACAAAGGTCTTTTCCATTTTACAGAATCTGAGCCTTTTGAGGAAAAAATTGAAATTCCTGAGTTTTTTCCTGTTAAATCAAGTGAAAAACCGGAAGAGATTCTTTACCACCCAAAACGTCTTTTCATGGACGGCTCATTCAGAACCATTAAGGAAATTCTTTCTTTTAAAGACAGCACTCTTGTTACAAGGGTTTCCCACAATAAACCAAGGGAATTTTTTAAGGGACAGTCTTTTCCAAAATTTTACACAGATCTTATTTTAGTTGATTCAATGTTTCAGACAGGAGGAATTTTTGAATTTCTCACTTCAAACAATCTTGTTCTTCCATATGGAGCAGAAAAATTCAGGTTTGCAGCTCCAGTTGAAAGGGGAAAAGATTATTTGTGTATAACTACCAAAATATCTTCAGATGAAAAAACAGATACGTTTAATCTTATTCTTGCAGATGAAAACGGCAGAGTCTTTATGGAAGCAGAGAATTTCAAAATGGTTAAACTTTCCATGCTTGAAAAAGATTACAGGATTAACAATAAATTTAAAATTTCAGCATAAATACAAATTACAGGGAGAAATAAAGATGTTTAATCTTGAACTTATATCAGAGTTGAACGGATGGAGTTTTGCAGGTACGGGAATGCTTATAGTGTTTGGTTCCCTTGCAGGCCTTGCATTCATAATATCATGTCTTCACAGAATGCTTGAATTGTATGACAGGTGTCTGGAAATTATAAAAATAAAGAAAGCTCAGTTTTTTAAGTTTCTTGTTGAAGGCTTGAAGAATAAATTGAGAATTTCTTCTGGTTTACGGGAATATGCAGTAACTCTTAGAGCTATCACCGCACTGACAGGGGAACCTTTTCATCTTTCAGATCTTATCCGCAATGCAGAAAAAAGAGGGCTTAATTCACCTCCTCCGGGATTTATTGTTGAAGAACTTTTAAAGGCAAATTTCATAATAGGTGATGACTCCAGGAAATATAGATGGAATCAAAGGCTTTGTGAAATTGTTCTTTAAAATTTCATACCCAATTTAAACTTAACAGCTATAAAAATGAGGAAATAATGGAAGAACTTTTTTTGCAGTTTTTCAGCAATACAGGTTTTGCACTTTTCACACCAGGACACCTCATTATGATAGGTGCCGGAGTGCTGTTTATCTGGCTTGGAATAGCAAAACATTATGAGCCTCTTCTCCTTGTTCCAATAGGTTTTGGAATTATTATGGGAAACATTCCTGTTTTTAACGGATTTGGACTTGGGATTTATGAAGAGGGAAGCGTGCTTGGTTATCTTTATATGGGAGTGACAAAGGGGATTTACCCCTCGCTTATATTTATGGGAATCGGAGCTTTAACAGATTTTTCAACCATACTTGCAAGGCCTGTTCTAATGCTTTTGGGAGCTGCTGCCCAGGCAGGAATTTTTATAACTTTTGCTGGAGCATTAAGTCTTGGATTTGGCCTTGAAGAGGCGGCTTCCATTGGGATAATCGGCGGGGCCGACGGACCTACTGCAATATTTTTAACATCAAAACTTGCTCCAAGGCTTATAGGCCCCATTGCAATTGCAGCCTATTCCTATATGGCACTTGTTCCTGTAATTCAGCCTCCAATAATGAAGCTCCTTACATCAAAAAATGAAAGACTTATAAAAATGGAGGAGCCAAGGGAGGTTTCAAAAAGGGAAAAAATGATTTTCCCTGTTGCAGGCTTTATCATCTGCTGTTTTACAGCTCCTGCATCCCTTCCCCTTCTTGGAATGCTTTTTCTGGGCAATCTCCTAAGAGAGGCAGTTGTAACAGAAAGGCTTGCAAATGCAGCAAGAAATTCAATTATTGACACTGTAACAATTCTTCTTGGAATTACAGTTGGTGCAAGTACCCAGGCAGATGTTTTTCTTACATCTGAAGCAATAGGAATTTTTATTCTTGGAGCCTGTTCATTTGCAATTGCAACAGCATGCGGAGTCATTTTTGCCAAAATCATGAATATTTTTCTTAAGAGTAAAATAAATCCCCTTATCGGAGCTGCAGGTGTTTCTGCTGTTCCTGATTCGGCAAGGGTTGTTCAGGTTATGGGACAAAAGGAAGATCCTTCAAATTTTCTTCTTATGCATGCCATGGCTCCAAATATTGCAGGAGTTATAGGTTCTGCAATTGGAGCAGGTGTATTGTGGAGTTTTATGAATTAAATAGTTGCTGAACGAAAAACCTTTATTTTAGGCCAATCACTAAATAGTGATTGGCCGAAAACGAGAATTTTTTGTTCAGTTCAAGGAAGATGAAAAATTTAACCGCAGGAATACATTTAGTATTTTGAGGATTAAATTTTGATTCTGACGCAGAAATGGACAAAAAAGGCCGTTTTCGTTCAGCAACTAAATAGTAATAAGCGTTTTTTAAGGAAAAAATATGAATACAGATCCAATGGAAATATTAAGGGAAAAAAGAAAAATCTCTCTTGAAATGGGAGGCGAAAAAGCACTTGAATCCCAGAAGTCAAAAGGAAAACTCAATGCAAGACAAAGGCTTCAGCTTCTTTTTGATAAGGACAGCTTTGAGGAAACAGACAGGTTTGCATCACACAGATGTACAAACTTTGGAATGGAAAAAATAGAAATTACAGGAGACGGAGTGGTAACAGGTTACGGCCTTGTAAACGGACGTCCTGTTTTTGCATATGCCCAGGATTTTACTTCAATGGCAGGAAGTCTTGGAGAAGTTCATGCCAAAAAAATCTGTAAAATTATGGATCTTGCTCTTAAAGCAGGCGTTCCGGTCATAGGAATTAATGATTCAGGCGGTGCAAGAATTCAGGAAGGAATAGATTCTCTTGCAGGATTTGGAGAAATTTTTTTCAGAAACAGTGCGGCTTCAGGAACAATACCCCAGATTTCTGCAATTATGGGACCCACAGCCGGAGGAGCAGTTTATTCTCCTGCCATGACAGACTTTGTTTTTATGGTTAAAAAAACAAGCTATATGTTTATAACAGGCCCTGATGTTGTAAAATCAGTAACAGGTGAGCAGACTGACTCTGAAAACCTTGGAGGAGCAGAGGCCCATTGCACAAAAAGCGGAGTTTGTCATTTTGGATGTGAAAGTGATGAAGATGCAATAGAAAAAATAAAAATGCTTTTGTCCTATCTTCCCTCAAATAATATGGAAGATCCGCCTGTAAGTGAAAAAAGATATCATGATCCCAAAAGATCAATGGAGCTTGACTGTTTTATTCCTGAAAATCCAAATACTCCATACGATATGAAGGAAATAATAAAAACCATATTTGATAATCATGAATTTTTTGAACCCCATGAATTTTTTGCTCCAAACATAATAACCTGTTTTGCAAGACTTGATGGAAAACCAGTTGGAATAATTGCAAATCAGCCCCTTTACCTTGCAGGATGCCTTGACATAGATTCATCTGACAAGGCTGCAAGGTTTATCAGATTCTGCGACTCCTTTAACATTCCAATAATCACTATTGCAGATGTTCCTGGATTTCTTCCGGGCACCGGCCAGGAATGGGGAGGAATAATAAGACATGGAGCAAAAATGCTCTGGAGCTATTCAGAGGCAACTGTTCCAAAACTTCTTCTCATAACAAGGAAAAATTACGGTGGAGCATATATTGCAATGAGTTCCAGGCATCTTGGAGCAGATGCTGTTTTTGCATGGCCAGGAGCTGAAATTGCTGTGATGGGAGCTCCGGGAGCTGCAGAAATTATTCACAGAAAGGCAATAAAAGCCAGTGAAAATCCCGATGAGGAAAGACAGAGAAAAATTAAGGAATATCAGAATCTTTTTTCAAATCCCTATATTGCAGCATCAAGGGGTTATGTTGATGATGTGATTTTTCCTTCTGAAACAAGAGAAAAGCTTGTTAAAAGCCTCAATATTCTTATCACTAAAAAAGAGGCAAGGCCTTATAAAAAACACGGAAACATACCTCTTTAAGGAAAAATATATGGAAATGGAAGAACGTGCTGCGGCAATAGCAGCTGTAAGGGAATATATAAGAATATTTAAAATATCTTTTAAAAAAAAGTCACGCAGTGAAGATGTATTGTCTTCAAAAAAAGAAAACCTGTGGGGAAAAAGCGGAAGAAAGCTTTTGATGAAAAACCGCTCTCTCATGCAGATGAAAGCTTTCCCTTGCAAAATCAGAAAATATTCATTTACTGGAGATCCAAGTGGAATTTATAAAAAATAATTTTTTAAGACTTACAGATGTTTCTCTCTCACTATGCATTAATCCTTACTCGGGAAAACCTTTTAAAACAGAGGATATATTGGGCGTTGTTTCATTTTTTGATGAGGCAGGTTTTGATTCACTGGAAATTGGCGGGCCGGAAACCTTTTATCCTGTTATTGAATATCTGGGTGAAAATCCCTTTGAACGAATTGAAAGAATAAATAAGCATATTAAAAAAACTCCCTCAATGATGAAAATTTCGGGAATTCATCTTACAGGAAAAACCAGATGCCCGGATTATATAATTGAAGAGTTCATAAAAAAATCCTGTGACAGTGGTATAGATATATTCAAGCTTTATGACCCTTTAAATCTTTTTTCAAATATGGACTGTGCAATCAATCAGATTAAAAAATCAAGTGCTGAACTAAGGGGATGTCTTTTAATTCAGCATGAATTTCTGGAAAAGGATGTAAAGGAGTTTTTGGGTAAGGCACTGGATTTTCAAAAAAACGGTGCTTCAAGTCTTTTAATTGAAGATCCAGAAGGGTTTGTTCATCCTGACAGGGTTTTTGAAATTGTTAAAAGGGTTAAAAAAAAGGTTAAAATTCCTGTTCATTTTTCAGCAAAAAACAATGGAGGTACAGCTGCCATTTCCTGTCTCAATGCCTTTGAAGCAGGAGCCTCTTCGGTTGAAACATCACTTTCTTCTTTTTCGCTGCCAATGGATTATCCTTTCCCTGAGTTTTTTTTGTCATTATTGGAAAGAACAGGGAAAAAACCCCATGTAAAAACTGAAATTCTTATTGATATAAAAAGGACAATGGATAAATTTATCCATGAAAAACACAGATATTCAGGAGATTTACTGCCATGTTTTTCTGATCCCGAGCTTAATTTTTATAAAATCACAAAGTCAGTGAAAAATAATCTGGAAAATGAATTAAAGGAACTTGGATTTGAAGATAAAAGAAAAGAGGCCTTAAGCTTGGTAAACTGCATAAAAAAAGATCTTGGTTCATTTCCTTTTGTTTTCCCTTTTGATTTAATGGCTGTGACCCAGGCAGTAAACAATCTTGTTTTTGACAATGATCTTGAGTCATATAAAATTGTATCAGATCAGGTAAAGGCCCATTGCCTTGATTTAAACGGCAGGCTTTCAGAAACTGCTGTAAGAAATCTTCCAAAGCCCTTAAAAAAAATCCGCAGTATCAAAAAGTTCGACTGTATTTTTTCAGAAGAAAAGAAAATGCCTGGCAATGGAATAAACTTAAGCTCTCAAAAACTTGTTGAGTTTATTTTTCCAGATATTAAAAATAAAAAATTTGATCAGGATAAATATCCTGAAAAAACATCAAACTTAAAAAAATTCAATGTGTTCATAAATAAAAATTTTTATGAAGTTGAAGTCGATATTGATGATGATTTATCAAATCCTCTTATCCAGAAAAAAGAAGCTGAAGTTTCAAAGATACAAACTGAATCATTTGATGAGACGGAAAAAGAAATAAAAAAAACAGAGCCTGAAAAAAACGATAAAACTCTTGAAAGTCAAGAACTTTACAATGTGCTGGCACCAATGCCTGGGACTGTATTCAGTCTTGTTAAGCATGAAAATGAAGATGTTAAACCCGGAGAAACTCTTATTGTAATGGAGGCAATGAAAATGGAAAATCCCATTTTAAGTCAGAAAAATGGGGTTGTTAAAAAAATTTTTTTTAAAAAAGGGGATACAGTTTCAAAAAATGATCTGCTTATGACTATAGAATGTTGAAAAAATATTTAATAAATTAAGGTGTTTTTATTACTTGTTAACAGATTAACTTGTTGGTTTTGAACATATTGTCAATTATGGGCAGGTTTTTGGAGAATAGTTTTTTTATTTCCTGCCTTGGAGCATTAGCGAGAATGAGGCTTGGAAATCATGCAGCAGCTGTTCACTTAATTTGGAACGGCTGCAAAAATTAAAGGTCTAAAGTTTTAAATTTCAGACCTTTAATTTTTTACAACATAACAAAATTCAGGCAGATTCTTTTTCTATTCTTCGCCTTGATAATTAAAAAGAAGTGGTTTAAATATTAAAAGTAAATGTTTGATGGATTAACAAAAAAGTTTAGTTTTCGGCCATTCATTGCTTAATGCTTCTTTAAATTCCTTATATGAATACCCTTTAAAATCAAGGTGAATAATCATGAAAAAAATATCTGGTTTAATTTTTGGTTTCATAGCCTGCATTATCGGGAAACCAGGATGGACACCTCCTCCCTGGTTTTATTTTCTGAAAAATCTTAAAACCCAAAAGCCCGGCCTTTTCAAAACTGCTGTTTTTATTTTTTCCATGGCAATTGTTCTAAGTCTTGCCGGATGTGTTTATTTTTCCAAGAAAAAAGCAGATTACCTTTCACCCCAGGTTGTTCCTCCTGACATAAATATGATTGAAAAGCCCGACAAAATCCAGATAGGATTTTTAAAGGAATCTGAATCAGATTACAGTTCTGTTGCTGACATAAATCTTTCAGGAAAAAAAATTGACTCAGGAATAAAAATAACTCCATCAATAAAAGGTTTTTTTGAATTTCAAGACGACAAACTTATTGTATTTAATCCAGAAGAAAACTGGAAGGCAGATACGCAATATCAAATAAGTTTTGATAAAAAGATTTTTTTAAAAAATGTTTTGATAAAGGATTATTTCGTTAAATTTGAAACTCCGGATTTTAAAGGCAATGTATCCTCATCAAGATTTTATACAGATCCAAGAGATAAAAAAATTCACAAAGGTATTTTTGCAGTTTCATTTAATTATCCGGTATTTAAAGATTCTGATTTAAAGGGTAAAATTAAGCTTGAAATAAATAAAACTCCGGTAAATTATGAACTTGAATTTGATGAAAAAGCAAAAACCCTTTTCATTCACTCAGAGCCCCTTGAAATCAGGGAACAGACCCAGTACCTTGAGCTTGTAATTGAAAAAGGAATAAGAACTTCCCATGGAGAAGCTGCAACCAGAGAAAGCCTTAAATCAAGAATAGCAGTTCCTTCAATGGAAAACTTTTTTAAAGTTGAAAATATAAACTCTCAGATTGTAAAAAATGAAGATAATGAACCTGTGCAGACAATTGTCCTGATGTTTACAGGTGAAGTTTTGCAAACAGAGCTTGAAGATAAAGTACAGCTATGGCTTCTTCCCAAAAAAACAAACAATAAAAGATGGAACTCTCCGTCAGAAATATCGGATTCAGTTCTTGAAACAGCTCAAAAAGTAAATTTCAGTTTTGCTCCAAACGAAAGGGAGTCTTCCAGTTCATTTGGAATAAAGTTTGATCTGCCTGAAAACAGGGACATTTATCTTTCAATTGAAAAGGGTCTTAAATCAGACTCAGGATATTATCTGGTAAACGGATTTAATGAGGTATTAAAAACTCCTTCATATCCAAAGGAACTTGAAATTATTGGTGAGGGCGGTGTTTTATCCCTTAACGGAGACAAGACTGTTTCATTTAAAACAAGAGGACTAAAGGGACTTAAGGTTGAGGTCTCAAGACTTCTTGAAAATCAGGTTCAGCATCTTGTAACCCAGACAGGCGGAAATATTTCAAAGGTTAATTTTTTAAATTATTATTTTAATGAAGAAAATATTTCTGAAAAATTTGAAAAAATAATTCCCTTAAATCCGACACATCCTAAATCTGCAACATATGCAAGTCTTAATCTGTCAGAATTTTTAAACCAGAACGGCAAAAAACCGGGATTTTTCTTTATTGAAGCCAAAAGCTATGATCCCTCCAGAAAAAGGTATGATTATTACAATATTAAAGACAGAAGATGCATTCTTTTAACAGATCTTCTTATCATGGTTAAAAAGAATTATGATGATTCAAGGGATATTTTTGTTCACTCTCTTTCAAAGGAATCCCCGGTAGACGGAGCTCAAATTTCAGTTCTTGGAAAAAACGGGGTTTCAGTTCTTGATTCTTATACAGATAAAGACGGCCATGTTATTATTAAATCTTTAAAGGATTTTAAAAATGAAAAATTTCCTGTTGCAATAACAGCAAAGTCTGGAAACGACATCTCTTTCATTGACATTGATAATTATGAGAGAAGACTGAATCTTTCTTCCTTTGATACAGGAGGGGTAAGAAGCAGATATGCAAATCCTGGAAGAATCAATGCCTATCTTTTTTCAGACAGGGGAATTTACAGGCCAGGAGAAGAATTTAATATTGGAACAATTGTAAGACACAAAGGCTTTGAAATACCTGAAGGAATTCCTGTTGAATACAGTATTTACGACCCAAGGGGAAATGAAAGACTTAAAAAAAGGACAAAGGTTTCAAGTTCAGGATTTTTTGATGTTTCATATAAAACAGAACTTTCAGACCCTACAGGAACATGGAATATAGATCTTTATCTTGTTTCAAAGAATGGTTACAGGCAGTCAAGCCTTGGTTCCGAAACAGTCAAGATAGAGACATTTGAACCGGACAGGCTTAAAATTTCTTCAAAACTTTCAAAGTCAGACAAAGGGTGGCTTGATCCAAAAGATTTAAAGGCTGAAGTAAGTCTTTCAAACCTTTTTGGAACACCAGCACAAAACAACAGAATAACAGCTGATTTAAAACTTGTTCCCTCTAATTTTTATTTTGAAAAATATAAGGATTTCTCATTTACAGATCCTTTTTATTCAAAAGACAGGGTCTTGAAAACAATATCAAGAAGTCTTGGTTCAAAAAATACAGATGTTGAGGGAAAAGCGCTGTTTCATCTTGATTTTGATTCCATTGAAAAGGGAACTTACAGGCTTTTATTTGATGTAAAAGGTTTTGAAAAAGGAGAGGCCAAAAGTGTAAGCGCATCAAACAGGGCTCTTGTCTGTCCCATGGATTATCTCATAGGGTACAAAACCTCTTCAAATCTTTCATACCTGAGAAAAGACTCTGAAAATAAAATAGATTTTATTGCAGTAAATAATAATCTTGAAAAAATTTCCAAAGAAAATCTTCTTTTAAAATTTAAAAAAATAAATAAAGTTTCAGCTCTTGTTCAAAAGCCTGATAAAACATACGAATATAAGATTGTTAATAAAGAGGAAACAGTAAGTGAAGAAGAGTTTTCTGTTTTGGAAACAGGCTCAAGTCTTAGTCTTTTTACTCAGGAAGGCGGAGATTATGTTTATGAAGTTTTTGAAAATGAAAAACTTTTATCAAGAATTGAATATTTTGTAGCAGGTGCTTCAAACGAATCGGGAAGAATTGAAAAAAATGCTGAAATGGAAGTCAGGCTTTCTAAAAATGACTTTAAGCCTGGTGAGCTTATTGAAGCAGAAATAACAACTCCTTATAAGGGGTTTGGACTTATAACCATAGAGTCGGACATGGTATATGCTTACAAATGGTTTAAGGCCGAGAGTTCGAAGACAACAGAAACAATAAGGCTTCCGTTAAATCTTGAGGGAAATGCCTATTTTTCAGTTTCAATGGCAAGGGCTTTTGATGATCCTTCAATTTTTGAATCCCCTGTAACATATTTTGTAAAGTCTTTTTCAATAGACAGGTCAAAAAGGGTTTTAGAGCCAAAGATTGAAGTTATGGAAAAAGTAAAGCCAGGCGATGAAATTGAAATTTTTTATTCAACAGAAAAAAAGGCAAAAACAGCTCTTTTTGCAGCAGATGAAGGAATTTTACAGGCAGGTGATTATAATTACCCAAATCCTTTAAACCATTTCCTGAAAAAAAGAGCCCTTGAGGTTGAAACTTCACAGATTGCAGACCTTGTTATTCCGGAATTTCACATAATCAAAAAAAGACTTGGAATAGGCGGAGGACAAAGGTTTGCGGAATCTGCAAAGCTTCTTGCAGCAAATTTAAATCCCTTTACAAGAACAATAAACGAGCCTGCTGTAAAATGGTTTGGGATTTTAGACTCTGATAAAGAGAAAAAATCTGTAAAATGGAAGGTTCCTGACACTTTTAACGGAACTGTTAAAATAATGGCTGTAAGTGCAGATAATTCTTCTATGGGTTTTTCAAAGGAATCTGTTCTTGTAAGGGCTCCATTTGTTATTTCTCCAACTGTACCACTTGCTGTTACTTTTAATGACAGTTTCAGGGTTACTTTAAATGTTTCAAACCTTGTTGAAAACTCAGGAAAAAATTATCCGGTTACCGTTAAAATTGAAGCTGATGAAAAACTCAATGTTATTGGAGAAAAATCAAAAACAGTAAATATTGATGAAAACAGTGAAAAAACAGTTGAATTCACTGTTCAGGCAAAAAACAAGCCTGGAAATGCAGATTTGAAATTTTATGCAGTATCTGGAAATATCAGCTCAAAAACTTCATCATCTTTAAGTATAAGGCCTTTTGTTCCATATAAATCAACAATGATTTCAGGTTTTTCAGGTTCAGGAAATGAAAATATCAAACTTAAGAGAAGTCTTTTAAATGAGTTTTCAGATCAGAAAATTCTTGTTTCAAGATCTCCCCTGATTTTTGTAAAAGGTCTTTATACCTGGCTCGACAAGTTTCCCCATGAATGTACAGAACAGCTTGTGAGCAAGGCTTTTCCTGCATTGATTTTTTCAAAGGCAGGACTTGATATAAAAGCGGCTGATAATGTTTCAGATGCAGTTAAGGCTTTAAGGCAGAGACAGACATCAGACGGGGGCTTTTCTTTATGGCCGGGAGGCGGAGTTCATGATTTTGCATCTGTTTATTCAATTCATTTTCTTATTGAAGCAAAAGAAGGCGGGTTTGATATTCCTGAAACAATTCTTCAAAGAAGCATATCCTGGCTTGAAGACAAGGCATCTTCAGTTTCGGATGAAATTTTTGACAAACGTATTAAAAGCTACAGTGTCTATCTTTTGACAAGACTTGGAAAAAGAACGGCAAATCATCTTCAGGATATGGAAGATAATTATGATAAAGATAAAATTAAAAACGATATTGTTTCTGTTTTTGCGGCAGCGTCATACAAGCTTTTAAGAAGCGATTATCAGGCTGACAGAAAAATTGAAAATTTTGATCCTGAAAAATATGAAGATCAGGATGATTACTGGTTTAATTCAAATAATGTTTATCCTTTGTATATTTATATTCTTGGAAAACATTTTCCATCTCATTTTGAAAAAGCATTTAAATCAGGTCTGAATAAGCTTTTAGAGCCTTTGTACAGAGGTGATTTCAATACAACTTCGTCGGCTCTTACAATTCTTGCTCTTTCATTTAATCTCGATCAAAATGATATTGAAAACAAAATTGAAATTGAATTTACAGATTCAGACAATATCAAAAAAATTCAGACTCCTGAGCCATCTAAAATTATGGAGCTTGAATTTTCAAACAAAATAAAGTCAATTAAGGTTAATTCAGAGACTTCTTTTTACTATCTTGTGTCCCAGAGCGGTTATGATGATGTTGAGGACGTTGAGCCTTTGAGCAGTAAAATTGAGGTTTTGAGGCAGTATCTTGACTCTGATGGGAATAATCTTGAAAATCCAAAAAGAGGTACAGATTATGAAGCCGTGATAAAAGTACGCTCCCTTACAGGAAAAACAGAACAAAATATTGCTTTGACAGATCTTTTCCCCGGAGGTTTTTATCCTGATCTTGAAAGTGTGAGAAAAAATTCAGGGTATAAAAAGGCTGAATATATCGATGTAAGAGAAGACAGGGCAGTTTTTTATCTTGATGCATCACCTGAAATTAAAACCTTTAAATACAAGGTAAGAGCTGGTTTTGAAGGGGATTTCACAATTCCTTCAATTCAGGCGGAGTCTTTGTATGATACAAATCTTAATGCTGTAACAAAACAGGGTAAAATTTCTGTGAATCCCTAAATTTATTTAAACCTGAGTTGAGCGATTTTCAAGTTTGCCGCATATACAAGGCAAATTGTATCAGGCTATACTTATGCTATGCGTGATACAATTTAACGCAGTAGATGTGGCAAAATTGGAAAGCCTGCAGGGTTTCATATTTTTAAATTTAACAGGCTTAAATCATTAAAAATTTAATAATTTGAAAATATTAAACGCTCAACTTAGGTTAAAAATATGAAACGCTCAGCTTAGGTTCAGGTTTATTTTGAAGAAGATAATAGTTTTTATCCTGATTTTAATTATTTTGTCCTGGGTCTGGATTTTAATTCCTGACCCGGGACTTTATCCTTTAAAAACATGGTCAAGGGCATATAAGGATAAATCAGGCAATCTTTTAAGGCTCACGCTTTCAGATGATGACAAGTACAGGCTTTTCACAGATATTGAAAAAATCCCAAAAAATCTTGAAAAAGCTGTTTTAGCATATGAGGACAGGTTTTTTTATTATCATCCGGGTTTTAATCCTGTTTCAATTTTAAGGGCCTTTGCAGATACTTATATTTTGAAAAAAAGGGTGGTTGGAGCGTCCACAATAACCATGCAGGCTGCAAGGCTTCGCTTTGAAATTGACTCAAGATCTTTAAAGGGTAAAATCACCCAGATTTTAAGAGCTGTTCAGCTTGAAAGGCATTATTCAAAGAAAAAAATTTTAGAGGCTTATTTTAATCTTGCTCCATACGGCGGAAACATTGAAGGAGTTGGAACAGCTTCGGAAATTTTTTTTCATAAATCTGTTTCAGATCTTAATTTTTATGAAGCATGCGCACTTGCCGTTATTCCCCAGAATCCGTCAAAAAGATATCCGGCCTTGGAAAAAAGTGAGAAAGAACTTGAAAATGCAAAAAAAAGACTTGTTTCAATTCTTGGCAAAGACGAAAATTTTCTTCCCCTCAAATATTACAGAATAAGTGATATCCCTTTTAAAGCACCCCATTTTACAGATTTTATGGAAAAAAAAGATTTGTTTTTAAAAAAAACATTTAAGACAACCCTTGATTTAAAACTTCAGGAAATAATTGAAAAAAGAACAGGTTCTTATATTGAGAAAAAAAAGATTCTGGGAATAAGAAATGCAGCCTGTGTTCTTGTAAACTATAAAACAGGTGAAATTGAAGCCATGGCAGGCTCGGCAGATTATTTTAATAATGAGATTCAGGGTCAGGTAAACGGATGCACTTCAAAAAGATCTCCTGGTTCTTCTTTAAAACCATTTGTTTACGCTCTTGCACTGGATCAGGGGATTATTCATTCCAGAACTCTTTTAAAGGATTCTCCGGCATCTTTTGGAGGTTTTTCACCTGAAAATTACGACAGAAAATTTGAAGGACCTGTTTTTGCCATGGATGCCTTGAGAAAGAGCAGAAATCTTCCAGCCGTATATCTTGCCTCAAAAATTAAAAATCCTGATCTCCATGATTTTTTATACTCATGCAGGGTTACGGGATTAAAAAGCAAAAAATTCTACGGACTATCACTGGTTTTGGGAGGCGGAGAAACAACTCTTTTAGAGCTTGCCTCCCTTTATTGTGTGCTTGGAAATCTTGGTGAGTTTAAAAGCCTGAAATTTATCAAAGATGAAAAATCAAGTGAAAATACAAAAAGAGTATTGAGCAGGGAAGCCTCTTTTATCATAAAAAATGAGCTTTCAAAAAACCCTCCGCCGGATGGATTTGAAGAATTTAAAAAAGAAAGAAGAGAAGTATCATGGAAAACAGGAACTTCCTATGGGTTCAGGGACGCAGTTGCAGCAGGAATTTTTGACAATTATGTTTTGATTGTATGGGTAGGAAATTTCAATGGAGAGGGAAATCCTTCATTTACCGGAAGAAAAGGGGCAGGCCCTTTATTTTTTGATATAATAAATCATGTAAGAAACTGCAAATCCCCTGAACGAGGTAATGAAATGCCTGAAAATCTCAATGTAAAAAAAATTGATGTATGCGAAGACTGCGGAAAACTTCCCGGAAAATATACTCCCCACACAACCAAAGCCTGGTTTATTCCCGGAGTTTCTCCAATTGATGTTTCCAACCTTCACAGGCCTGTTTTTATTGATAAAAAAACAGGTTTAAGGGACTGCAGATTTACACCGGAAGAAACGGAAATAAAAATATATGAATTCTGGTCAGATGATATGAAAAATCTTTTTGAAAAAGGGGGGATTTATAAAAAAACTGTACCTCCCTTTAAAAAAGAATGTCTGGTTTCAGGTTTTACTGATTATGGAATTTCTCCGGAAATAACTTCTCTCTCATCAGGTGTTGATTATATTATTTTTAAAAATGACAGAAAAATTCCCTTAAAAGCATCAAGCGGTCCTGGAGTTGAAAATTTATACTGGTTTTCTGATGCAAATTATATTGGAAAAACAAAGCCTGAAAAAGTTTTTTTGTGGCAAGCAGATGAAGGCAGCCACATTGTTTCTGTATCAGATGATTTTGGACGTTCCGACAGGATTAAGATTAATGTTGTTTATAAAAATGTTGAAAATTAATCTTTTTATTTCAGATATTTGTATCTATTATTAACATAATTTACATTCAGTTTTATATTTTTATCAATAGATTTATTCAGGAAAAAATCCTATAGTTTTTTATTATCCAGGTCATACAAATTATTTGAGGAAAAAATGAAAAATAACAATTTTTCAATTAAAACAATGGATAAAAAACAACTTGATATTGCTGTTGAGTGGGCGGCAGGCGAGGGCTGGAATCCCGGACTTCATGATTCAGACTGCTATTACAAGGCAGACCCAAAAGGTTTTTTAATTGGCTTGGTTGACGAAAAACCAGCCGCTTCAATCTCTGTAATAAAATATAGTGAATCCTTTGGTTTTCTTGGTTTTTACATTGTTAAACCTCAATATCGGGGAATGGGGTATGGTATTAAAATCTGGAATGCAGGCCTTAAATATCTTGAAGGAAGAAATATTGGTCTTGATGGTGTAACAGCTCAGCAGGAAAATTACAAAAAGTCCGGATTCAAACTTGCCTACAGAAATATCCGATATGAAGGATGCGGGGGAGGATCTTTCACAAGAAAATATGAAATTGTCAGGCTTTCATCCCTGCCTTTTGAAACTGTCAATTCATACGAAAAGTGTTTTTTTCCTGCAGTCAGATCTGATTTTATCAAATCCTGGATTGCTCAGCCTGACAGTTTCAGTTTCGGCATTATGTCTGGTTCAAAACTTTCAGGCTATGGTGTTATTCGTGCCTGCAGAATTGGTTATAAGATCGGTCCGCTTTATGCAGATAGCCCCGAATTGGCTGAAACTCTTTTTTTATCTCTAAAATCCTGCATCAGTCCTGACAAAAAAATTTTCCTTGATATACCAGAAGTTAATAAGTCTGCAGTATCACTGGCAGAAAAGTTCAATATGAAAGTTTGTTTTGAAACTGCTAGAATGTATACAGGGAAACAGCCTGAAATTTCACTTGATAAAATTTTTGGTGTTACATCATTTGAAATTGGATAAATAGCGGCTGAAGGAAAACGATCTTTTTTGTTCAATCACTGAATAAGTCGAGTCTGGCAAAAATATTCCCCAGGCATTTGGCATTGCAAAGATTTTCGAATCCGGAAAAATCTGAAGTCTATAAAATTGACGATTTTCATAAAAATGCTCACCATGATTAACAAAAATCACAGAATTATATTCAAAATATTAGTTAAAAACATGAGTTTCAGGAGCTAACCCCGGAACCTTTTGACAGTTGAAAAAGAGACCTATATATGATTTCCCCATAATAAAAATTTTGCTGATCATTTTAATCCCACACAAAAAAAGAGGAAAAAATGAAGAATGAATTTGGGGCTGAATACCAAAAAAAGCTTGTTTCTGCAGATGATGCAGTAAAGATAATTAATTCAGGAGACAGGATTTATTACAGCGAGTTTGCTCTTTTCCCTGAAACACTTGATAAGGCACTTGCAAAAAGATCAGATGAACTTGAAAATGTAAACATAGAAAGCACATGTTTTACAAAAGTTCCTGAAGTTGCAGAAAAAGATCCTGAAAGAAAGCGTTTTATTTTAAGTGACTGGCACTTTGGAGGGGTGAGCCGCAATCTCCATAAAAGAGGACTTTGCAGTTATATTCCTTTCACTTATCATCAGGGGCCAAGAGTCATAAGAAAATACAAGGATTTTGATGCAGCCTTTATCAGTGTAAGTGAAATGGATTCTAAAGGATATTTTAATTTCGGTATTTCAAATTCTTTTGCATCTGCTGTCATAGACAAGGCAAAAACCGTAATTCTTGAAATAAATAAAAATATTCCTCAATGCCTTGGAGGAAATCAGGAATCGATTCATATTTCAAGAGTGGATAAAATAGTTGAGGGAAAATCAAATCCTCTTCCTGAAGTACCTCCTTTGTCTCCTTCCCAGACCGATATAAAAATAGCTGAACATATAATGAAGGAAATTGAAGACGGCTCATGTCTTCAGCTGGGAATCGGAGGGCTCCCAAATGTAATAGGAAGACTCATAGCAGACAGCAGTCTCAAAGATCTTGGAGTTCATACAGAAATGCTTGTTGATTCTTATGTTGATCTCTACAATCAGGGTAAAATTACCGGAGCAAACAAAACAATAGACAAATACAAGATGGCTTATACTTTTGCACTTGGAACATCCAAGCTTTATGATTTTCTTGATTCAAACCCGTCTTGTGCCTCATATCCTGTGAATTACATCAACGACCCAAAGGTAATTGCACTTAATGAAAAGGTTGTGGCTGTAAACAATGCAGTCCAGATAGATCTTTTTACCCAGGTCTGCTCGGAATCTGCAGGAACCAGGCAGGTTTCTGGAACAGGTGGGCAGCTTGACTTTATTTTCGGGGCTTTTGGCTCAAGAGGCGGAAAAGGAATAATCGGACTAAGTTCAACATATACTGATAAAACAGGCAAAAAACATTCAAGAATAGTACCGACTCTTAATCCCGGATCAATAGTAACCCTTCCGAGATCTCTTGTTCAGTATGTTGCAACTGAATTTGGAATAGTCCAGCTGAAGGGAAAATCAACCATTGAAAGGGCAAAAGCTCTTATAAGCATTTCACACCCTGACTTCAGGGATGAATTGATAAAAGATGCTGTAAATATGGGAATCTGGGACTGATAAACTTTTTAAAGCAGTGCACTCCGGAACAAAAGCTCCGGAGTGCTTATTTAACCCTGCTTATTATTTAAAATATATAACCTGAGATTTAGAAGATTGAAGTACATTAGTTTTTAAATCAGATTTCGCTTGATTGATCGCAGTAATTTAATAAAGTCCGAAAAAACAAAATGTTTTTCTTCATCATCTCCTCTGATATCCTTTAAACTTAACTTTTCTTAATAGAACCGGTTTTTCTTCTCAATTTCACAGCGATACCAAGACATAAAATACCAGTTCCCATTAGAAGAATACCTCCGGGTTCTGGTCCGGCATAGTGTGGTGGAGGAGCATCTTCATCAATATAAAACATGTCCATTCCAAAGCAGTCAATATTTAAAAGCGATTGATACAATGATACAGCGTCAAAGTCAGAACCAAGGAAAACCTGAGGGTTCATTCCTGTCCATCCCCAGTCATCAGGAGGAAGAAGAACCTGTGATCCTATTTGATTGTTCAGTGAATCAAAAGCTTTTATGTAGGCCATTTCGTTTCCTGAAGCCAGGCTGCCTCCTGTGTCTGTATTTGAGGTAAGCTCAAAATAATTGAGATCAAAAAGTGCACTGTCTTGCCTGTAAATCCTTATTTCAAGCAGATCTCCATAATTACCGGTAGCCCATGCCCATGGATTACATCATTGCCGCCTCCGTAATAGTTTCCGATTATGGAGGTAAAATCGCTGTTGGTCTGATTGGCTGTTGAAGCTTCAATAAAATCAAGAACAAATCCGGATTGAATATAGTTGTCAACATTGTAGTAGGTATTTGAAAGGTTTGTTGAAAAAGTGAACCGTCATTTAAAGTGACAGTACCTCCAGTAAAATCAATTACTGCTGAATTGAAGATAAAATAAAATCGAATAAAGCAAATGGTAAAAAACGTTTTTCTCATTTCAACGGATTTTAAACAGACATGTTTTTTTTCGTTTGCGTTATGCGAGGAGGCTATACGCTTTGGGTTTCGCGCATTTTTCTGAAACTCTCCTTTTACCGGTGCGTGTAGTTTATCCGTCAGGCCAGAGGATCACAAGTGATTCCGGGTGAATCATAACAGAGTTCAAAGAACTGCTGCAAAGCGCTCCTCCATAAAGGCGACCATGTTTTCATAAAGTATCAGATGTCTCTGCCTGTGTATGTATCTGAGTTTCTGACCAGGCTTACAGCCTGGTCAAAGGGATGAAGAACCTTTTTTTCTTCCATAATCTTTCCCCTTAAACTGTTTTGTTCAAAACCTGTGAAAAATGTTTAAAATGTTGTTGATAAATTTTGTTTAAAAATTAAACGGTTATATCCGTTTTAAACAAAATTTACTTTTAAGGTAAATACCTGCATAGCTTTTATTTTGTAAAACCCATGAGCTTCATCACTTTTTTCTGAAATTTTTTCTCTTCATCATTTAAAGTAAAAAAGCATTTTGTTCCTTTTGGATTGTAGCAGCCGTTGCAGGCTACGCATCTGGCAGGTTCTCTTTTACCCTGTTCCCACCTTTTAATAAGACCGGGTTCTCTCACAAGCGCCCTTGAAAGAGAAACCCCTTTAATTTCAGAGTCTTTTAAAATATTTTCAATTAAATCAATTTCCCTTAAACCGCCAACAACAATTGTGTCCGTTTTCAGGTTTGAGGCAATATTTTTTGCAAAGTCAAGGTTATAGGCTTTGTGCTTAATTGTTCTTGAAGGCCCGAATTTTCCTGTAGGAACTCCGCTGCTTACTTCAATTGCATCAATGCCGTTTTTTGAAATTATTTCACAGACCCTGTAAAAATCTTTTTCTGTAATTCCGTTTTCTTCAAAATCAGAGCCGTTGAGCTTAATCCATACAGGGAAATCATTACCGCATTGTTTTTTTATTTCTTTAATGATTTCAACAATAATTTTTGTATTGCTATCAATGTTTCCGCCGTATTCATCATTTCTTGTATTGTATTTCGGGCTTAAGAACTTGCTCAAAAGGTAGCTGTGTGCTCCATGAATCTGAACTCCGTCAAAACCTGCTTTTTTTGCACGTAAAGAAGCCTTGCCGAATTCTTTTATAAAAGAGTCAATTTCTTCTTTTGAAAAAGGTTCTGGTTTTATTCCATTTACCGGATCAACAATATCAGATGGTGCAAGAACCCTGTTTTTTGGTTTTGAAAACAATTGTGAGCCTGAGTGATTGATCTGTGCAACAACTTTTGTACCAAGATCATGTGCTGCTTTTGTAAGGCTTGCAAGTCCCGGAATAAATTCATCATCTGAAATTCTCATTGTTGAAGGAGAATGGCTGTCTGAAGTGGCAAAGCTCAGATAACCGGTAATTATAAGTCCTGTGCCGCCTTCAGAAAGATCCTTGTACATATTTATTATGTTTTCAGAAACATGTCCGTCCTGTGCCATGCTTTCATGTGTAGCAGATCTTATAAATCTGTTTTTTACTTCAATGTTTCCGATTCTGCAGTTTTCAAATGGGTTGGTCATGTTTATCTCCCTTTAAATTAATATTAGACCAGTCGTCTTGTTATGGTTTAAAAAAATTTTATCTTTAATTTCTGAATAAAGTATTGAGCAGCTTATCAAGAATCATTTCAAGCTGCTCTGTATTGCCCTCAATCTTCATTCTTAAAAGTCCACCCTGCCATGAATTCCAGAAAATATCTGCCATGTTTTCAGCAGAAATATCCTTTCTCAAAAGATTTTTTTCCTGAGCTTCCTGAAAAAGCGATACAAATCTGGATTTCCAGAGCTTTACTCCGTTTTTCATCTGAAAAAGACACTCCTTGCTTGAATCTCCAAGCTCGGCTGCAAGATTTCCAACAAGACATCCGGTAAGTCCGGTTTTTTCAATTTCCTTGATTACATAGGAGTAGGCATTTATTATTTTTTCAAGGGGATTTCTGCTGGATTTTTCTATGAAAGTATCGACTTCCTTTAAAACTTCCATGTTATAATTCTCTATTATTTCAGCAACATACTTTTCCTTGCTTTCAAAAAAATTATAAAATGAGCCTTTGGGAACATTTACCCTGTCAAGGATTTCTTTAATCCCTGTTCCATGGTAGCCTTTCAGTTTCAAAAGTTCTGTTCCTTCTGAAATAAGCTTTTCTCTGATATGTGTACTTTTTCTTGGTCTCGACATAATGGGGTTATAATATGACCGGTCGTCTATTAATGCAAGTTTTTATTGTTACATTTATTTACAATTTTCAACATAATTCCAACAGATTTTTATTTTGAAAAGCCTGATATTGCAGGTGAAAAAAATAATTTAATCTGATTTGGAGTGAAAAAATGGAGTTATTTAAGGAAAAAACAAAACTATCTATTTTTGTAATTTTTATTTCGTTAGTTTTTCCAGGGAATATATTTGCTGAAGAAGAAAGCGGGAAAAATTCATTTTCCGGCTTTATTATGGTTGGAGGGCTTTATTCTACAGGCAAAATGGCATTGAATGATGCCTTTGACAGTAAAAATAAAAAAATAGGGTCTTTATCCGAATCTTCAAAAAATTTTTATGCAACAGCTCCCATAATAACAGGAAGCCTGAGCTACACCATTGCATCGACTGGAACAACAGTCAGTCTGGGAGGAGAGGGTGAAGATTTTGGTCTTTCTTTATTTCAGTATGGAGGAAATTTTGGTAGTTTTACTGCCGGAGCTTCCATGTCAGAAGAGGAAGTTTTTAAAGATCCGTTTATTACGGGCGCTAAAAGGGATAAAACCGTTGCACAGCAATTTAACTTTAATTTTTCATGGGTAAACATTTTTAACAGGAATTTGTCTGCAAGTTACTCCTTAACAACCCATGATCCGGATAATGATCTTTCGGGAAAAAGGAATAAAAAGCTTAAAAGAGACGGAAATATTCATACTTTTGGTCTTGGTTTCGATGTTTATGATAAAGGGTCAAACAAAATATCTGTAAGCGTTTCATATGATTTTGGAGACATTTCAGGTGAAAGTTATGCATTTAAAGGACCTGGTGCACAAATTTCACACGCTTTTTCAAGGGAAAAGTGGGAACTTGAAACGGCAATGGTTTTTGCTGTTCATGATTTTGATTCTGTTCATCCAGAATTTAATAAAACAAGGCATGAAGTTATTGGCAGTATTGGAACGACATATACACTTAACAGGCCTTTTGATCTGGAAAACTGGTTTTTTAAAACCCATATTTGCTTTTGTGAAACATATTCAAATATAGATTTTTATGACAGTTCGGCTGTAATTACTTTTTTTGGAGTAGGTTATGGTTTTTAGTTATAAAGAAGACAGATGTTTTCGGCTATCCGTTGTTTTTGATTATGGCCCATGGGAAGAATAAAATATTATGGAATTATTTATGCTTAAAAGATTATTCAAACCAGTAATAATTATATCTTTATCAGCGTTATTTCTGGTTTCAGGGTGTGCTTCAGGTAAAAAATATGAAAGTAAACCTGTTGATATTGAAATACCCTCAAAATGGGAAGCTTCAGAAAACACAGAAAAGCTCATTGACAGCACAGGATGGCTTGATGATTTTAATGATGAGCAGTTGAAAGTCATGGTTAATAAATCTCTGGAACACAACCCTGATCTTCTTATTTCGGCAGAACGAATCAACTATGCAAAAAGCGTTCTTAAAATTACAGGTGCAGATCTTTTTCCGGTTGTTTCAGGCGGACTTAATTTCTCAAGGTCAGGTACTGTTACTGAAATAAATAATAAACCTTACAGGGAAACAGGAAATAAAACTTCACTTAACCTTGATATTTCATGGGAAATGGATTTGTGGGGAAGAATTAAAGCCCTTAAAAAATCAGAACTTGCCGAATTTCTTGCAGTAAATTCAGATTATGAAAGTGCAAAACTTTCATATGGCGCCATGACTGCGAAGGCATGGTTTTCAGCAATAGAATCAAAACTTCAGACAAGGCTTTCAAAAGAAACACTTGAGTCTTTTGAAAAAAGTGATGAAATTATTACAAAAAGATTTCGTTCAGGTCTTAGCGGAGCAATGGATGTAAGGCTTGTCAGATCGGAAAAACTTGCTGCAAAAGATGAATATATTGAACAGGAAAAAAATTTTTCGGAGTCTGTAAGAGCTTTAAGGGTTTTAATGGGAGATTATCCTTTTGACAAAATTAATCTTCCAGACAATCTTCCTGTAATTGGAAAACCTGTTCCAACAGGAATTCCATCGGACCTTTTAAAGAGAAGGCCTGATATTAGAGCGGCAAAAAACAGAATTATATCTGCAGATTTTAAAACAACAGCATCAGAAAAGGCACTTTTCCCATCTCTTACACTTACATCAGGAGCAGGTACTTCTTATCTTTATTGGGATTACAGCAGCAGGTTATTTAATCCTGAACAGCCTTGAGAATGCACCTGAGGCTTTGCCTGCACAAATAAAAAATCCTCCGGCAGTGGATGTTGTTTCTATTGTGTTTTTAGACAAACCTGTGGAAATAAAGCTGACCGGAACAGTATCTTCTTTGTATAAAAGCGAAATATCCTCAGAAGTTAACGGAAAGGTTATTGATGTATCTCAAAAGCTTGTAAAGGGAGGTTTTTTTAAAAAGGGAGAAATTATTTTAAGAATTGATGAAGAGGATTATAAAGATGCCGTTGTTCAGTCAAAGGCAGAACTTGCTGAAGTAAGTCTTCAGGTAATAAAGGAAAAGGAGCTTGCAAAGCAGGCCAAAGAAGACTGGAAGGAACTTGGACAGGGAATTCCAACAGATCTTGCATTGAGAAAACCCCAGATAGAACATGCCTTGTCAATGCTTGAGGCTGCAAAGTCAAGGCTTGAAAAATCTGAAAGGGAACTTGAAAAGACAAAAATAAAAGCACCCTTTGACTGTATGGTTTCGTCAAAGTCTGTATCTGTGGGAACCTTTGTAACCCAAGGCTCTCCCCTTTTTGAAATATTCAATACAGATACTGCTGAAATAAGGCTTGCAATGTCATCAGAAGATTCTTTTTTCATAGATCTGCCAAAGCCCGGAGTAATGCTTGCTAAAAACAGGAAAGTTCAAATTCTTTTTGATAAAAACGGTGTTGAATCAAAAAGGGAAGGCTATATTTCAAGGATTGAAGGAGAAACAGATCCTGAAACAAGATTTCAATATCTTGTTGTAAGAATAGATGATCCATACTCACTAAAAAACAATTTACCTGTACTTAAAATAGGTGACTTTGCTGAAGTGAAAATATTGGGTAAAAAAATAAAAAACAGCGTTTTAATTCCAGCTGCTGCTCTTTTAAATGACGGCAGAATAATGAAAGTCGGTAATGATAATATGCTTTTATTTGAAACAGTTAATGTTTTAAAAAGAAGCAAAGACAATGTTCTTGTAACAGGCACCTTTAAGGAAAATGAAAAAATAGTTGTATCAGGACTGGAATTTCCTGTTGAAGGCACAATTGTGAGAATCAATGGAGAAACCAATGAATAATAATGAGCAAAACAGTATCATAGCCTGGTTTACAAGAAATCCTGTTGCAGCAAATCTTCTTATGTTTTTTTTCATGCTTGCAGGAATTCTTACTGCAATTCAGATAAAAAAAGAGGCCTTTCCTGAATTTGAAACAGAGATTATTTCAGTTCAGGTTGCATATCCCGGAGCCTCTCCTGCTGATGTTGAAGAGGGTATAGTAAAAAAAGTTGAAGATGCTCTCCAGGGACTTGAAGGAATAAAGGAAATTGAAGCTTCGGCATATGAAGGTTATGCAGATGTATCTGTAAAGGCTGAAACCGGAGCTGACATGAATGAACTTCTTGATAAAGTCAAATCAAGAATAGACGGCATTGACTCATTTCCTGATGAAACAGAAAGGCCTGTTGTATCAGAACTTATAATAAAAACAGAAGTGCTTTGGCTTGTTTTATACGGTGACCTTGACGACAAAAACATGAAAACCCTTGCAAGGCTTGTAAGAGATGATCTTCTGGCTGAAAATGGAATAAGCCAGGTAAATATTGTAGGCACCAAACCCTTTGAGATTTCAATAAGTGTATCTGAAAAATCCCTGAAAAAATATTTATTAACTTTTGACGACGTTGTAAATGCCGTTGCCTCAGGTTCGGTTGACCTTCCTGGAGGAAGCATAAAAACAAAAGGGGAGGATATCCTTCTAAGATCTGCCGGAAAGGCGGAAACTGGTTCAGAATTTGAAAATCTTCCGGTTATTACAAAACCTGACGGAACAATAGTAAGAATAAAAGATGTTGCAATTGTAAAAGACGGGTTTGCGGAAGAAGACTGGTTTTTAAGATATAACGCTAAAAATGCAGTAGGTATTCAGGTTTTCAGAACAGGCGATGAAAGCACTCTTTCAGTTGCACAGGCTGTTAAGGAGTTTGTGGAAAAAAATAAAAATCTTCTTCCGGAAGGAGTTTCCTTTGGAATAATGGCGGATATGTCTGTTCCATTAAAGGACAGGCTTGAGCTTATGATGAAGAACATGGCAATGGGATCAGTTCTTGTATTTATTTCCCTTGCTCTTTTTTTGAGGATAAAAATTGCCTTTTTTGTAATGCTTGGGCTTCCTGTGAGTTTTCTTGGTGCTTTGTGGCTTATGCCTCTTCCCTTCATAGATGCCAGTGTAAATATGATAACCCTGTACGGTTTTATTGTTGTGCTTGGCATTGTTGTTGATGATGCAATTGTTATTGGAGAAAGCATCCATGAAACCATAGACAGGGAAGGTCCGGGTGTTGATTCTGTTATAAAGGGTGCACAGGCCGTTGCAACCCCCGCAACCTTCGGGGTTCTTACAACTGTGGCAGCCTTTATTCCAACAATCACAATTCCGGGAGTAAACGGAAAAATGTGGGCGGGTATAGGCTATGTTGTTATTCTATGTCTGATTTTTTCACTTGTTGAGTCAAAGCTTATTCTGCCGGCACATTTAAGTACACTAAAGGCTTCAGATTACAAAGATAAAAAAAGTCCCCTTGAAAAAATACAGGGCTTTGTAACAAAAGCTTTAAATCTTTTTTTGAAAAAAATCTATTCCCCTTTTTTAAGGGTTTGTCTTAATTACAGATATGCAACCATAGCTGCCTTTTTTGGAATTTTCATTCTTACAATGGCATGTGTAAAAACAGGAATAGTGAGGTTTGTATTTTTCCCTCAGATTGAATCCGACATGGTTCAGGTTGAGCTTCAGATGAACGGAGGAACTCCAAGGGATGTCATGCTTTCTGCTGTAAAAGAAATAGAAAATGCAGCGTTTATGATAAATAAAAGCTTTATTGAGAAAGGGGAAAAGGAAAATCCTGTAAAAGGTTTTGTTTCTTATACCGAGGATGATAAAAAGGCAGGGCTTTTTGTTGAGTTAAGTTCAAATGAAGTAAGAGGAGTTTCAGTTTCTTCTGTTGTTAATGAGTGGAGAAAAAAAACAGAGCATCTCCTTGATGTTCCCGGCGTAAAATCATTGAAGTATACAACAACCA
>JACKCP010000011.1 GCA_020633955.1 Desulfobacteraceae bacterium
CTTGTAATAAAAGAGCTTGAAGCACTTGAAAAAAAGGCCAAAAGCCTTGACAGTCAAAAAATTTCAATTGATGCAACAATTAACGACAGAACAAAAAGACTTGATAAAGAACTTGAAAAAAAACTTACAGACCTGCCCTTTGAAGAGCTTGAAAACAAAAAAAATGAATTTGAAGAAAATTTAAAAATTCTTCAGGCAGATACAGCTGAGAAAAATCACAGATTAAAGGAAAATAATTCTTCAAAGGAAAAATCAGAAGAACTTCTAAAAAAACTTGAGATGCAAAAAACCGAATGCTCAAAATGGGACAGACTTCACTTTCTTATTGGTTCTGCAGACGGCAAAAAATACAGAAATTTTGCACAGGGACTTACATTTGAACTTATGGTAAGCCATGCAAATATCCAGCTTGAAAAAATGTCTGACAGATATCTTTTAACAAGAGATAAAAATGAGCCTCTGGATCTGAATGTTATTGATAATTATCAGGCCGGAGAAATAAGATCGACCAAAAATCTTTCAGGCGGAGAAAGCTTTATTGTAAGCCTTTCCCTTGCACTTGGACTTTCAAAAATGGCAAGCAGAAAAGTAAGGGTTGATTCACTTTTTCTTGATGAGGGATTTGGAACCTTAGATGACGATGCTCTTGATACAGCCCTTGAAACACTTGCATCCTTAAAGGAAGAGGGAAAAATAATCGGAGTTATTTCCCATGTATCTGCATTGAAAGAAAGAATCCCGGCCCAGATTCAGGTAAATCCTGTTTCCGGAGGGAAAAGCCTCCTTAAAGGACCTGGATGTATAAAACTTTGATTTTTATCTGTTTTATATTGTAAAAACTGGAGAAAAAATGAAAAAATTTAAAAAGATCACACTTGGTATGGCAGCTTTAATTTCAATAATTTCAAGCTGCCTGTTTTTCACTGAAAAATCATTTTCTGGAGAATTTATGATTTATGAGAATAATGACACAAAAATTTATTATGAAATACACGGAAAAGGAAAACCTCTTGTTCTGATTGCAGGTCTTGCATCAGACAGCCAGAGCTGGATAACAATTATTCCTGAACTTTCAAAGCATTTTCAGGTAATAGTTTTTGACAACAGAACAACAGGAAGAACAAAATCAAATGAAAAAAATCTTACCATCGATATGATGGGAGACGATGCAGCAAATCTTATAAAATATCTGAAACTTGAAAATGTTTCAGTGCTTGGACATTCAATGGGAGGAATTATTGCAGCTGATGCAGCATCCAAAAACCCTGATTTAATAAAAAATCTTATTATTGCTGCAAGTCCTTATGAAGTTGGAGAAAGAATAAAGGAAATGTTTTCTGATATGGTAATATATCAAAAAAACGGAATGGATCAGTCTTTATGGTTTAAAAATTTTTTCTACTGGATTTTAACCGACAGTTTTTTTGAGAATAAAGAACTTCTAAGACAGGGTATTGAATACAATGTAAATTATCCTTACCCCCAGACCATGGAAGGGTTTGAAAAACAGGTCAATGCAATGAACAGCTACAATGGAAAAGAAATAATTAAAAAAATCAGACAAAGAACTCTTGTAATAGCAGCCGAAAAAGACAGACTTTTTTCTGTTGACCAATGCAGGGAACTTGCAGATAAAATAGAAAATTCCAAATTTAAAATCATAAAAAACGCAGCTCACTCCATTCATTCTGAAATGCCGTCAGAACTTGCAAATGAAGTATTATTGTTTTTAAATCAGCAGTAAAAAAACTTTTTATCTTTTACTGATTAAAAGCTTCAAAAAATCCAGATTTTCAATTCTGCATTAATCAGAAGCAGAATTGAAAATCGGCATATAAGACTGCTAAATCTGGAACTGCGTTACAAGACTGCTTACTCCCTTTGATATATTTCCAAGACCTATTGAACAGGTTTTAAGCTCTTCACCGTTTTTTTCAAGCCTGGAGGACAACTCTGAAACTTCAGATATGCTTTCAGAAATTGAGGATGTTTTTAAAATTCCAAGGGATAGTCTTTCATAAACATCCTTAACGCCAAGGGAAATAGCTTCAATTCCTTTTGTAATTTCAGATGTTGATAAGGACTGGGTTTCAGAAAGAGCGGAAATTTTTCCGGCATTGGTATCTGCTTCAAGCATTACAGACTCCATTTTTTCAAAAGTTTCAGCAGTTTTTGAAGTAAGCTCCTGAATGGAAAAAATCTGCTGTGCAATATTTTCAGTCTCAAATTTTGTCTTGCTTGCAAGCTCCTTGATTTCCTTTGCAACTACAGCAAAACCTTTTCCGTACTCCCCTGCCCTTGCAGCTTCAATTGTTGCATTTAAAGCAAGAAGATTGGTCTGGTCTGAAATCATTTTTATTGTGTCTGTAATATCATTTATTCCATTCACAAGATTTTCAAGACTTTTAATCTTGTCAGAAGACTCATGAACAAGTTCAACTGCATTTTGAGTGATTTTTTTGGTTTTAACTGAATAATCAAGAGCATTATCTGCTGATTTCAAAATATTTTGTGAGTTTGAAGATATTTCATCAAACCTTGCAACACCATTTGCCATGGTTTTGTTGAGTTCTTCAAGATTTTCAAGGAGGACAAGTGCTGAATCAGATACATTTTTTGATTTTTCAGAGGCCGTTCGGGAGCCTTTATTAAGGTCAATTGAAACTTTTTTCAGATTTTTTGATTCCTCTACCAGATCATTTACAAGATTTTTAAGATTATCTATCTGAAATATCTCTTTAAATCTTTCCCCCATAAGATTAAGCTCGCTTACCATTTCCCCTATTTCATCCTTTTGATTAAGATCAAGCTTTGCAAGCAGGTTTCCATTTGTTATTTCAGAAGAAAATTTTACAGTCTTTTTTATGGGGATTATTATTATTCTTCTCACAAGAATAAAAACAAGACAGCCTAGAATAACAACCACAGCTGCCGCAATGATTAAATTTATTTTTACAAGCTTGTTTACTTCAGAAAAAAGTTTTGAAGGAGAAGAAAAGGATACGATAAACCATTTTTTTTGCTCAAAAAATTTGTATGCACAAAAATAATCATAATCTTTAGTATTAAATGATATGAACCCATGGTCATTATTTTTTGGAATTGAAAGATCAATGGAATTATTTATTGTTTTGCTTGAAGAAAGAATAATTTTTCCATTTGAATCTGTTATGCATGTAAAACTTATTATCTGATTGCTGTCTTCTGAAAAAAATTCATCCCTTAAAACGTCAAGCTCAATTTCACATACAAGAAGTCCCTCTGTAACATCACTGTACAAAAGCCTTGAAGTAAGATAAATCACCTCTTTTTTGTCAAAAGAGCTTCTAACAGGGTTTGAAATTTCAAAATCTGACACTAATCCTTTTTTAAAGAATTCACGTTCTCTGAAATCAGGAAGATCTTCTTTTTCTTTTTTTGAGGAAGCTATCAAAGTTCCATCTGATGACAAGACTGCAAGCCTTGAAAATTTGGGATTTTCCTCATTAAGCTTTTCAAGTTCCTTTATTGCAAGAACCCTTGCTGCAACACCTGATTTTGCAGCACTCTGGAGAACCCAGTTTGATGACCAGGTGTTGATTAGTGCTTTATTGTTTTTAAACCATGATGAAATTTCCTTTTCCTTTCCAATACTGTTGTCAATTATTCTGTCCGATGCAATCAGTTTTACTGCATTTTTTGAATAATGATTGGAAACAAAGATAAGGCTTCCCATCCCAAAAATAATAACAATCAGAACAGGCAGAAAAATTCTTTCCTGAAGCTTGAATCTCATAAAAAACTCCTTAGTAAAAACTTAATTGAGGCAAAGTTAATTAACCAAGGAGTATGAATTACATTGTTATTATTAAAATATGATTAACTGTTCTTTAAATAGTCATTTTCCGAAAACAAGAATTTGTTTCAGTTCAAGAAAGATGAAAAATTCAACCGCTTAAAACAAGCCTGTAATAATCACCCTTTTTCCTGATAAGCTCACTGTGATTTCCGGATTCGGTTATTTTTGAATTTTTTATAACAATAATATTATTAGCATGCTTAATTGTACTGAGCCTGTGTGCAATCATTATTGAGGTTCTTTTTTCCATAAGTTTTTTCATTGCATCATGAACCATTTTTTCAGAACCTGAATCTATATATGAAGTCGCCTCATCAAAAATTATAAGTTCAGGGGATACCGCAAATGCTCTTGCTATGCACAAAAGCTGCTTTTCACCGCTTGAAAGAGGTCTTCCCCCTTCCCTTATTTTCATTAAGGCACCATTATTATTTTTAAAGGCAAACATACAGTTTGCATTCAAAAGGCAGTTATCTAAGAAATTTTTATTTACGTTTTTATTTTCAGGCATAAGATTATCAGCAAGAGTTCCTGAAAAAACAACAGGGTCCTGCATTACAAGTGCAAGTTTTTTTCTTATTTCATGTTTTTTATAAATTTTTATATTTTTACCGTTTATTAAAATTTCACCGGAATCAGGCTCATAAAAACCTGTAATAAGATTTATTATCGAACTTTTTCCAGCCCCTGTATGTCCTGCTATTCCAAGGGACTCACCTTTTTTTATTTTAAAGGATATTCCATTTAACACCTTTTCGCCTTTTTTATAGGAAAAACTCACATTCTTAAATTCAATTTCTTTTATTTCCTCATTAAAATCTTTTGCGTCTTTTGAGTCTTTTTCTTTTGCTTCATTTAAAATTCCTGCAATTTTTTCTGCAGATGCAAGTGCATTCTGAATAAGATTGAATTTTTCGGACAAATCCCTTACAGGCCTGAAAAACATTTTCATATAAGAAATAAAGGCAACAAGAACACCAACAGTAATCTGTTCTTCATTTATCCTGGAAGCTCCGTAAACTAAAATTATTGTAAGTGAAAAAATATTGAAAAGTTCAATTAATGGCATGAAAATTCCAAAAATTTTTATCTGGGTCATTCCTGCTCTGAAATTGTCATAATTTAATTTTTGAAACTTTTTGTAAAAATATTCAAAGCAGTTATTTGTATGAATTATTTTAATCCCTGAAATGTTTTCAGAAAAACTGTGGTTTATTCCTGCTATTTTTTCCCTCATCACTGCAAAGGCTTTTCTTGAGATTTTTGAAAAAAACAGAACCAGTGCAATAACACAGGGAATTACGCTTACAACAAGAGCTGCAAACTTAAAATCATAAAAAAACATGATAACAACAATTGAAATCATTAAAACAAGGTCTTTGAAAATAAAAACAAGGATTGATGAAAACATTTCATTCATATTGTCAATATCACCTGCTGCTCTGCTGACAAGACGTCCTGCACTGTTTTTGTCATAAAAGGAAACAGGCAGATGGGTCATGTGGAAAAAAAGACCTTTTCTTAAATTATAAATTATTTTCTGGCTTGTAAATTCCATGAAAAGTGACTGAAAAAAATCAAAAATAAAAATAAGTAAAATCACTCCTAGAAAAACAAGTGAAAGATTAAAAAATGAATTTATTTTTATCCCCAATAAAAGTGTGGTTCCTTTGACTTCTGATAAAATAAATCCGTCTATTGCTTTTTTTGTAAGATATGGAATTAAAAGGTCCAAGGCTGTAATTAAAAATATAAACAAAACACAAAGCATAAGATAGTGAAGGTATGGTTTTATGAAAGGAAACAACACCTTTAAAATCTTTAAATCAGACAGATTTTTTATTTTTTTTAAATTTTTAATATTATTCATTTTTCAGCAAAGCCCCTGAATCTGGCATGATTTTTTGTAAAATCTGCTTTCTTTTATAAGTTCTTCATGGGAACCGGAATTTTTTATTTCAGAATTTTCCATAACAAGAATTTTATCTGCATTTAAAATTGCAGAAATTCTGTTTGAAATAATAATTAAAATTTTTGTCTCACATAAAATTTTTAAATTTTCCAGTAAAGATCTGGCTGTATTGGAATCGACCTGACTTATTGGATCATCTAAAACAATTATATCGCCTGATTTGTAAAATGCTCTTGCAAGGGCAGTTCTCTGTTTTTGTCCCCCTGAAAGAGTAACTCCCCGCTCTCCAACAATTGTATCAAGTCCGTCCGGCATGTTTTCAATATCTGATTCAAGACATGACATTTTAAGTGCGTTTTCTAATTTTTCCTTATCGTATTTTTGCCCAAGAACAATATTATCCTTTAAAGTTCCAGAAAAAATAAAGGATTCCTGGGGCATATATGAAATTTTTTCTCTTAGATTTTCAATTTTTATTGTTTTTAAATCTTTGTTGTTTATTTCAATTTTACCGCTTAAAGGCTCATAAAGACCTGAAATAATAGCTGCAAGGGTTGATTTACCGCTTCCGGGAGGTCCTGTTATTCCAAGAACTTCACCCTTTTTAAGTTCGAAGCTGATATTTTTTAAGACAAATTTATTTTTTTCATAGGAAAACATAAGATTTTCACATCTGATATTTTCCACTTTTTCTATAACCTCTTTTCTGTTTTCTTTTTCATAAACAGATTTGCCTGAATTTAATATCTCCTCTATTCTTTTAAGTGATGAAAGTCCCCTCTGCATAAGATTTGTCATCCATCCAAGTGCCATTACAGGCCAGGCAAGAAGGCTTAAATACTGAATAAAGGCGACCAGGTCTCCTGAAGTAATTTTTTCTTCCATAACAAGAAAGCCGCCGTAAAAAAGAATTATCAGAAGCGACAAATTAAGAAATAAAATCATCAGCGGT
The DNA here is from genome assembly GCA_020633955.1 of Desulfobacteraceae bacterium. Classification (GTDB taxonomy): domain Bacteria; phylum Desulfobacterota; class Desulfobacteria; order Desulfobacterales; family JACKCP01; genus JACKCP01. The sequence continues at coordinate 6,703 of JACKCP010000011.1, forward strand.
CTTATGGCTGAAGTAATTACAGCTCTTTTGAGGCTTTTTTCAAAATAATCAAGGGAATATGAGTCAATCTTCTTATTTATAAATTTTTCAAAATTAAAAACACGAATTATTCTTATACCCAAAAAACTTTCCCTCATATTTTCCATTAAATCTGAAAATGATTTCTGTGCATCACTGTGATAATCGTGCATTTTTTTGCCAAGAATCTTTGTTGAAATAGCAATAAAAGGCATGGGAACAAGTGCTAAAAGAGCAAGCCTGGAATTTAGATAAAACATTATTCCAATTGTTGCCCCTCCAAGGAGTATGGCATCGGTAAAAGCTGTTATTCCAATTCCGAAAGCCATTCTTACATGGGTTATATCACTTGTTGCCCTTGCCATTATGTCGCCGGTTTTTGTCCGGTCAAAAAAGTCTGCCTTAAAATTCATCACACTGTAAAAAAGATTATCCCTTATCCCCTTTTCAATATGCCTTGATGTACCGATAAGAAAAATTCTCCACCAGTATCTTAAAAAAGTTATTAACAGGCCTGACAGGACAATAATAACTCCAAACTTTAAAACAGAGTTAAAATCGTTTTTATTGTATGTTATTACATCTATGGCTTTTTTTGTCAGATATGGTATTAAAAGCTGAAAAAAATCGACTGTCAGAAGAATAACTATTCCTGATGCAATTTTAAAAAAATGTTCCTTGAAATATGGTAAGACAAGCTTGAAAGACATAAGTTGATCCATAGTTTTTAAATAAAAAAATATAAATTATACAATCAATTAATCAATGTAAATCATATTTAAGGAAATTGAAGGGACAATGGAAATATAATTATGAACGAAGGACATATTGTAGAATATATTGATGATCAGAAAGTTTTGAGTGCTGTTGTTCTTGAAACAAAAAAAAACAGGCTCAGAATATTAAATGAAAACAACAGGGAAGTTAATATTTCTGAAAAAAGAATATCTCTTGGCTCTGAAAAAAAAATCTCATTAAAGCAGTCCCGGGAAACCATATCAAAAACTCTAAAGGACTTTTCAACTCTTTCTGAAGAAAATGCAAAGGAAGTTGATATTGAATCCCTGTGGGAAATTCTAAATTCAGAATCAGACTGGGTAGATATTGATACAGCAGCGGAACTCTGGTTTGGAGACGCACCTGAACCTTTCCAGAAATCAGCTTTGATGAGGGCCATGTTTTATGACAGGCTTTATTTCAAATTCAACCATTCACAATATCTTCCCTTCACTCCAGACCAGGTTGAACAGCTGAAAATCCAGAAACAGGAAGAAGAAAGAAAAAAAAATATAATTAAAAAAGGAAGTTTATGGCTTAAGGAAAATATTGGAAAGCAAACCCCTGAGCCTCCGCCTGATGATCTTGATTTAATAAAAATTCTTTCTTCATTTTATCTTCTTGAAAACGAATCAAACTACAGTGATCTTGCAAGGGAAATTTTCAGGGAAGCGGGAATAGAACCAGGCCTTAAGGTATTTAAGCTTTTTGTGAGACTTGGTATCTGGGACAGTGATGAAAATACAGATTTATTAAAATATGAACTTGAAAAGGATTTTTCCAATAATATTCTGGAAGCAGTGAAAAATCTTGAAAAAGAAGATAACAGCATAGATTTTTCCAAGCGAAGGGATTTTACCGGGCTAAAAACATTTACAATTGACGGCAAAAATACAAAAGATTTTGATGATGCATTGAGTTTTGAAGAAAAAGAGGGAAAGCTTATTGCCGGAGTCCATATTACAGATGTTGGATTTCACATAAAAAAAGACACACCTCTGGACAGAAACGCAAGGCTAAGAGGCAGCTCAATTTATATGCCTGATGAAAAAATCCCCATGCTCCATCCAAAAATATCAGAGAACAATGCAAGCCTTGTAAAAGGGGAAGAAAGGCCTGCAATAAGTATCCTTATGGAACTTGAAGACGATTTTTCAGTAAAAGACTATGAAATTACTCCATCAGTTATAAAAGTAAGCGATCAGATAACCTATGATGAGGCAGACGAACTCATAAATTCAGGAACTTCAAAAGAGCTTTCAAAACTGTACACTTCAGCAAAAAAATTAAGGGAAAAAAGGTTTTCATCCCATGCAGTGCATATTTCAATTCCAGACACTGATGTATATGTTGATGAAAATAAAAACATTGAAATAAAAGTATTGGAAAGAGAGACTCCTGCATGGCTTCTTGTTTCTGAATTTATGATAATGGCAAATCATCTTATGGCTGAATTTTTGAAATCTAATTCAATACCAGCAATTTTCAGAGGACAGGCAAAACCGGAAACAAGGCATTACGAAGGAGATAAAGGAACTCTTTTAATGCAGTTTCTCCAAAGAAAGGAAATGAGCCGGGTTATTATTTCAACAACACCTGAACCACACTGCGGACTTGGGGTCAACTCATATATAACTTCCACTTCACCTGTAAGAAAATATTTTGACCTTGTGTGCCAGAGACAGATTAAATCAGCCTTTGGGCTTGAAACACCATATACCACGGAAGAACTTGATGAAATAACTGCAAGGCTTGACAATACAATGTCAAGTATTGGAAGGGTTCAGTTTCAGAGAAAAAGATACTGGATTTTAAAATATCTTGAAGAAAAAAGAGGCCAGAAAGAACCTGCCATGGTAATTTCAGACAAAAAATTTAACAATTACTCAATTGTGCTTTTAAATTACATGATGGAATCAAAACTTCCCGCAACATCTGGTATGAATTTAAAACCAGGCGACAATATTACAGTTACAATCCAAAATGTTAATGCAAGAAGCGATATTTTATCGGTTCATCTAAGCTGAAAAAATAATCGGGGTAAAACTTTACCCCGGCAAAACATTCAATCAAAAAAAACACTCCACTTTTTTTATAAATATAGACCAAGGGAAGTTAACCATGATTAAAGACCCTGATAAAATAATAATGCGGCTCATACTTTCATTAATTGATAACAAAAATTTTCATATACTGGATGTCGGCTGCGGGGACGGAAAAATTACAGAAGCTATTTCAGAAAAATCTAAATTTACAGCAGGAATAGAACCTTTTCTGAGCAGGTTTGGAAAAATAAATACCCAAAAAAAATCCCGTCTTTTTTATGCGGCAAATTCAGGGACAAAGCTTTGCTTTAAAAATAAATCTTTTGATATGGTAATTTTCTGTCAGTCACTTCATCATATTGATAAAAACAACCAGAAAAAAGCTATTGAAGAGGCACAAAGAGTATTAAAAAACAAAGGTATACTTTTAATTATTGAACCAATGTACAATAAAGGGCTGTATGGTGAAATAACTGCGCTTATAAACACTGAAAAAGAACTTAAGGAAAATGCAGATAAAGAAATAAAAAGTCTTAATAAAACTGGTTTTCAAAAAAATTTTTACAAAAGTTTGAAAATTGAGTTTCTTATTGATGACTATAATGATTTTTTTAATTCGAAGATAAAAAACAAATCAGGGATAAACTGGAACAGGGACATTGAAATTAAAGTTAAAGATATTTTATCAAGAGCATCAATTAATAAAAATAATAAATTTATTTTAGATAATTATCTAAATGTTTTTTGTTTTCAAAAAACCATGGATGTATAATTTATACACACATGTGTAAAAAATACACATGGAATGGATTTTAAATATACACAATAATGAGAACTATAATTTTTAGTCCATTTACGGAAGTTAAAAAATTAAGCTCTAGAATGTATAGAATATTTTTAGAATGAAATATTAAATCCAACCACGAAACATGCATAAAACAAAATTCTTGTTAAGCTGCCAAAGAAATCTTTCATTAAGCCATAAATAATCCTTACGGTGATTATCTGATTAAAACCAAAATCCTTAATATAAATTATACTTAATTATTGCAATTACTTAAGCAAATCAATCTTTCACACTTATTGTGAGAAATGTTTCTATTTTTATCCTTCACCAATGTCCAGCTTAAAGGATTTAGTGATTTAGAATCCATTTGTTTTTACTATACAGTACATGCCTTAGGTCTTGTTAATCTGTCCGAAATGATACTTGCAGAATCAGGTTAAAATCTTTAAAACAGGATAATTTATAATTATTTATAGACATGGCACAAATCTTGTAATATACAAATGAAAATTTAAGGTAATTGCAGGGGTATGGCGAGAACCTCGGCAAAAAGAATAAAGATCCTTAATATGTTTTTAAAAAATTTTTTCATTGTTCTCCTTCTTAATACCCCCCTGAATATTCAGGGGGATATTTTTTTAAAAAAAACCTTTTATTTTTATAAAATATAAAGTATATTTACAAAAATATGAAAAACAAAAGGCAGTTTTTCAAAGAAAGGTTTCTTTCCTAAGGACACATCTTTTTAATCCAAAATCAGATTTTCTTAAGACTGAAATCCAGCAACAATTAATAGCAATAATTTAAGGAAAAAGTTTAATGGCAAACGGAATTGTAAAATGGTTCAACGAAAGTAAAGGCTATGGATTTATCGAACAAGAGCAGGGAGCAGATGTTTTTGTTCATCACACAGGAATTAAAATGGATGGGTTCAAAACTCTAGCAGAAGGTCAGAGAGTAATTTTTGACGTTGCAGAGGGTCCAAAAGGAAAAAATGCTGTAAATGTAATTCCCCAATAGCAAATATTTTTTCAAGACTTTCCAGACATCCTTAAGTTTCTTTAAGGATGTCTTTTTTTTTGGCTGAATTTATCATCAGCCCATAAGTTTTAAGCATTACATTTTTATATTTTTCAATTTACATCTTCCCTAATTAATAAAGATTCTCCGTTCAGACCAATTACTATTTTAAAAATAAAAGATTTTTTATTTTTTTAAATACATCCCGAAATATACAAATTAAAAAATCTTCAGATGAACAAAAATATCAGAAAATAAATATCACTAAGATTTGACAATTGTATGCAAAAAAACTTAGTATAATTTTTTGTATTATTTTTCAAAATGGAGGAAAAAATTGCGTTCAAAAATTTTGATCTTAAGGTTTCCAGAAGATCTTACCCATAAAGCATTAGTATGTAATCTTGCCAAGGAATACGGACTGACTTTTGCAATTTTGCATGCAGAGATTTTTCCAAGAAAAGAAGGACTTCTTGTACTTGATCTTTCTGGCCCGGCATCAAGTTTTGATGAAGGAGTAAAATATCTCAAGGAAATGGGTGTTTCTGTTAAAACAGCTGCACAGGAAATAACAAGAGACGAAAAACTGTGTATTCACTGCGGAGCATGCACTGGAGTATGTCCTACCCAGGCTCTCTACATCAGAAGACCTGAGATGTATGTATGTTTTGACCAGGAGAAATGCAGTGTTTGTGAACTTTGTGTTGTAACATGCCCAGTCAAGGCAATGATTGTCAGCCCGAAAAACGAAAACTTTTTTTAAAAATGACTGATAAAATAGCAGCAGCAGTAAGCGGCGGCATAGATTCTCTTGTCGCTGCTTTTATTTTGAAGAAAAAAAAATTTGATGTAACAGGATTTCACTTTTTTACCGGTTATGAAACAAAACCTCAAAATTTGATTAAAGATGAAATCAGCAAAATGTGCCGCTGTCTTGATATTCCTGTGGTGTTTATTGATATAAAGAAAGAATTTGACGAAAAAGTTGTATCCTATTTCAAAAATTCATACATAAAAGGCTACACTCCAAATCCATGCCTTGTATGCAACCAAATGATAAAATTCGGACTGCTTTTTGAAGAAGCAAATAAATTAAACATTAAAAGAATAGCCACTGGACACTATGCTAAATTTATTAATTCAGGCAATAAAAAATTTATTGCAAAGGCAAGCGATCCATTAAAAGATCAGTCTTATTTCTTATCAATGGTTTCACCTGAAAATATAAAAAATGCTGTTTTCCCCATTGGCAGTCTTAAAAAAGACCAGGTAAAAAAAATTGCGGAAAACTTTGGGCTCATTCCGTCTGAAAAGAATGAAAGTCAGGATATATGCTTTATAAAAAACAAGAGCTATAAATTTTTTTTGGAGCAGGATAAAAATCTGGATTTAAAGCCTGGAAAAATAATTGATATAACAGGCAGGGAAATTGGCCGGCATACGGGTGTACATAATTTTACCATTGGACAGAGAAAAGGAATTAACTGTCCCGGTCCATATCCTTATTATGTGATTGAAACAGATCCTCAAAAAAATATTATAGTTATAGGCAAAAAAGAAGACCTAAATTCTGATTCACTAATTGCAAAGGATTTTAACTGGTTTTATGAACCACAGAATTTCCCCTTTGAAGCACAATTTAAAATCAGATATTCACATAAAGGTCAAAAAGGCAAAATTATTAAACTAAGTGACAACTTATACAAAATCATTTTCAATTCTCCTGTCAGCTCAGTAACCCCGGGCCAGGGTGTTGTTGCATATGACAATGAAAAAGTTGTCGGAGCAGGATTCATAGCAAAAAAAAATGAAGAATTTTAAAGTTATTACCCTTGGATGCAAATGCAATCAGTATGAATCAGATTCAATTGCAATGCAGCTTAGAAACAAAGGCTATCAATACAGCGAAACAGAGCCAGACATTGTAATTGTCAACACCTGCACTGTAACTGCCAGAGCCGGCATGCAGTCACGTCAGGAAATAAGAAAAGAACTTAAAAAAAATCCCTTTGCCAAAATTATTGTTACAGGCTGTCATGCTCAGACGGAACCTGAAGAAATCAGAAAAATAAATGATAATATTATAATTGTTTCCCAGGACAAAAAAAATCTTATACCTGAATTTACACATAAAGATTCATTTGAAGATTCAATTATAAAAACAGTATGTTCTGATACACAATTCAGATTTATGCCGTCACCTGATGAAGCATCAAAAACAAGGGCATATCTTAAAATTCAGGACGGATGCAATGCATTCTGCTCATACTGTATTATTCCATATGCAAGGGGAAGAAGCAGAAGCATGGAATTCAGCCGTGTGATTGAAGAACTCATGGAGCTGAATGAAAACGGATACAAGGAAGTAGTTCTTACAGGTATTCACATTGGGTGCTATGGAAAAGATTTAAAAGAAAAAACTGATTTTACTTCTCTTGTAAGATATCTTGCAAAAAACAGCACCAAATTTCCAAGACTTAGAATAAGCTCAATTGAACCAGATGAAATAACAGATGAAATAATTGAAATTGCATCATCAGATTCGGTTTTATGCCCCCATTTTCATATCCCCTTTCAAAGCGGAGATGATTATATCTTAGAAAAAATGAAACGTCCTTATTCAAGAAAATTTTTATATGATCTTACAATGAAAATAAAAAACAAAATAAGTGACGCATCAATTGGAGCAGATATTTTACTTGGTTTTCCAGGAGAATCTGACGAATATTTTGAAAATACATTCAGCCTTTTAAAAGATCTGCCGGTTTCATATCTCCATGTATTTCCATTTTCCCCAAGAAAGAATACTCCTGCAGCAAAATTTAAAAATCAAATAAATGGAAAAATTACAAAAAAAAGATGCGAGATCACAAGAAACTTAAGCGACTTAAAAAAAGATGAATTTTACAAATCCCAGTCAGGCAGAATAAAAAATGTACTAATTGAAAATCAAAGGGATAAAACTTCCGGCTTTTTAAAGGGTTTTACTGAAAACTACGTATCTGTTTTACTTGAAGAAGATGATTCTTTAAAAAACCGGATAACAAAAGTCAGACTCAGTTTTAATGAACAAACAAAAACTATGAAATCTGAATTGTATTAAATATTCAATAGAATTTTCAATCCTTAAAAATTACTATTCAGCTAAAAAAAACCGGAAAGAATGAAGACGCCGTTTCAGTTTAAACTCAAGAAAGCTCGTTAAAAAACAAAGGATCTTTCAACAATATCCCTTGTTCTTCTGATAATTTTTTCATAATAACTGCTGTTTCTCTGGAGATAAAACTCAATCTGAAAACTGGAATTTTCCTCTTTTATTCTTTTAAGCTCTGTCTGAAGCCCGTATGGAGAATCAATTCTTTTGACAAACAGCTCTCCCCAGGTTGTTTTGTATATTACAGCAAAATTATTAATATTTTTTTCATAATGTATTTCTTCAAAACTCACCACAATAAATACTTTCTGGATTTTTTCCTTTTTCAGGTAAAAAAGCGGAGAATTATCAAGTACGTCGCATCTTCCAATAAAATCCTTCAGCTTAAAAGAAAGATTTATTATCTCCTGAAGGCTTACACTTGTAGGATTTGGCTCCATTCTAACCCTGCCCACCCTGAAAAGATCATTCCATACAGCAAAGGCTGCTGCCTTTACAATGTCCTGGTCTGAAAAAAGAGGAACCGAACGATCACTTCCTGCAAAAATTTTCCAGTTCTTGCTTTCATAGACATAAGTGATATCAAGAAGATTAAACTGCTCAGAAGGCTTGGGGACAAGATTAACCTTTCCGGTTTTTTTCTGATAAATTGCTGCAATCTTTCTTCCAAGAACAGTTAAATCTCTTTTATTAATGTGAGGATTTGATTTCCCTGCAGATGAAATTGTTTTATAAAATGAAAAAAGCTCCTGAATCAGACGTTTGCCAAGCCTTATCTGTGAAGACATATCCCAGTTTTTAAAATTTGAGAGATTTTCCAGAACATTTTTAGGAATTTTTGACCTGCTCAGAAAAATATTTACAAGTTTCTTTTTAAGCTCACTTTTTTCATAAACCTTCATATTACATCTTAAAAAAAAGCATTCCTTTAAAAATGACAGCCTTTCAGGTTCTGTTCCAGTATCAAAACTCTGCATAAGAAGATCTATTGTAAAAGTCATTGGATCAACAAAATCTTCTGGTTTTGAAAGCATTATTTTTTCCCTGAACAGATCAGCAGCAAGCCTTCTGTTTGGGTCATCTATCTGTCTTTTCAAAAGAGCCATTTTAATTACTGACTTCAAAGGACTTGCCAGTGCTTTCTGCAGCTGCCAAAGGGAAGCTCCGAGATATTCTTCCGGTTTTACCGATGGAAGATCACCAAAATCAACATATTCATAGCCGCCTCCAATACCTTTTTTGACACAGAAAAGCGCAAAATCATATTCAACCTTTTCTCCAAAATCAAGACAAAGCCACCAGAAAGGAGTTTTACCTGAAATTACAATTGTTGTTCTGTAAAATTCTTCCATCAGAATATTTTTTTGGGCAGAGCCAGAGCTTTCCTTGTCCAGCTTGCCAAAGTAACCATTTTTTATATCCTTGATATCTGAAATAAAAAAATATACAGGTATCTTACAGTTTTCATCAAACCAGTCTTTGATAAGATTTATTTTCTCAGTTAAAAAACGCCTGTTATGGTGTCCAATCTTTTCAAAATCTGCACAAACCCAGATATCGCAGTCTGAATAGGCTGTCTGTGCAATTGTGCCTATACTGCCTATAGTATAAAGGCCTTCAAGAAAAAATGTCTCCTTTGTCTGAACATAAAGCTGGCCAGAATCTTCAACCTTGAACATTCTTTTGAAAACAGCCTCTTTTTTCTCCATCTGCGGTAGTGAATCAACCCCAAAGACTTTGAATTTACCCTTAAAATCAGGTAGATATCCAGGACATTTTCTATGATTGATGCTCAAAAGCCATGGCAGAAGATACAATATCTGAGAGCTCTCTTTTGGAGATATTTCTCTAAAAAGAGCTTTTCTTTTTTCATTATATAAATTAAATAATGAATTATTTCTTACAATCTTTTTTTCCAGATCAATTTTAACCATGGTAAATAACCGTATAAGCTGTCATAAATGTAAATATTACTATGTCACATGGGAAAAAAAACATCCTCATGGCTGCAGAGCTATGGGCTTTAAAAGTAAGATAATGCCCTCTCTGGTGGTTTTCCAAAGCTCAGGATCAAGCTGCAAATATTACTCTCCGAAAAAAAAAGACATTGATAAATCGAAAAAAAATATAATTATAGTTTAGAAATAAAATCCCTTACTTCATTCATCTTTTTACAGCTGAATTTTCCTTCGGGACAGACTCCATCCATAAAACAGCCAGGCCCTACTTTTTTAAAAATATCAGGCTCTTTTGACCTCAGAAGAGAAAGCATTTCACAGGCATAATCCCTGATTTCCCACTGGGCTCTCATGCAGGTGCGCAAACGAAAAAAATGAAACAGCTCCCTTGCATTCATTGAAGTTACAATATCAACCCTCATACCCGCCAATGCAAAATAAAAAAGATCTTCCTTGAATTTGAGTTTTTCTCTAAAAAGATTATATGATTCTATATGTTTTTCATAGGATTTAATATAAATTTTCTTTAAATCATTATTCTTTGTTATTGTTTCCGGCATTATAAAATCATTGAATCGTACTCTTCTGGAAAGATCGGGAATTATGATAGACTGAATTCTATGTCTTACAAGATGGGTAAGACCTGCAAGGGTTATTCTGTTTATGCGAAATCCAAAGCTTATATTTTCAAGGGCCCTTGATCTTCCATCATTTATGGTTTCGGAAATTATTCTGTTATAAATACCTTGATCATTTTCCATAATCTGTTCTGCTTTTGCAGTCGATATACCTGTATGTGCAGTAAGCTGAGACAGAACCATTTTATTTGATGCTTTTTCTGTACCTGATAAGAGCTCAACTTTTTTTTCCGGGAGATAATTATCATCAGCCTCTGAACCTAGAATATCACTCATAAGAGAAGGTAAATTATCTTTAAAGCCTGCAATTTTATCTAAAATTGAAAAGGGCTCCTTAAAAATTTTTTTTGCCTGATCAAGAAGCATATTACCTATATTCTTAATTTCAGGATATAATGATCCTCTTCCATAACAGGCAGAATAAATTATCTTCATGAGCTCCCTTGCATTTACAGTGCAGTAAAAATTGCTCCTGAAGCAATATGGAAGAACAAATCTTGCATCTTCCCTTGGAACTCCATTGTCAGTAAGCTCAGTATAAGAAGAAAAAAGTGATTCCATTACTTCAATATAGAGCTTTGTAAGATCTGCCCTCTCACCTTCTGAAACATCATCCCTGAATCTGAGCTCTGGTTCCACGAAACCCATTTTTTTATAATCCACATACCTTCTTGACTTGACAGTAAATGATGCAAGCCTGAACTCAATTATAAACTGCTCAACAATAACAGAGACATTATCAAAAATAATATTGAAATATATATGTTCACTTACCGAATGGTGTCCCATATCAAGGACTTTTTCGATTAAAGATGTATCCTCTTTTTCCATGCTTTCATTGTAAATTTCAAGAGCACTTCCCTTTGTTGTAGAAATTCTTGCAGCAGCAAGACAAAAATTGGAAGGCTTACTTGTATGACCGGCAATAATGGCCTTTGAATTTCTCATAAAAAACTCTTCTTTATTTATTTTTATTACTTCTGAAAGCTACAGTCTGCAGGTTCTTATGTCGCTTACAATAATTCCCCTTGCACCAATTTCTGCAAGCCTGTCCATCATATGGTTTACATCTTTTTTTCTGACCATTGACTTTACAGCAATCCAGCCCTTTTTGCTCAATGGAGAAACAGTTGGAGATTCAATTCCAGGAGTTACCGAAGCAGCTTCTTCAAGAAGTTTCTCTTCCACATCATACTCAATGATCACATATTCCCTTGCAGTAAGAATACCTTTAATTCTTTCAGTAAAAATAAAAACATCCTTATTTTTAAGGATGTCAGGTGTTCTTGATATCAAAACAGCCTCAGATTTAAGCACAGGAGAGCCCAAAACTTCAAGCCCTGCTTCCTTCATGGTTCTCCCAGTTTCAACAACATCAGCTATTGCATCTGCCACTCCAAGTTCAATGGATATTTCAACCGCTCCGTCAAGTTTAACTATATCTGCAGTTAAGCCGTTCTTTTTTAAGTCAGACCCTACTATTTCAGGATATGAGGTGGCGATTCTTTTATTATTAAGTTCTTTTACAGACTGCATAGCTCCTGTTTTGCATGCATAGCAAAAAGATGACTTGCCAAAACCAAGGCCAAATATTTCATGAACATTGGTTTTGCTGTCAAGGGCCAGATCTCTTCCTGTTATTCCCATATCAAGAATCCCCCGGCTCACATAAACCGCAATATCTCTTGGTCTTAGAAAAACAAAATCAACTTTGTTTTCGCTGTCTGAAACCATGAGCTCTTTGCCTATTCTTCTGCATGAATATCCTGCGGCTTTAACAAGAGTCACTGCATCCTCAGACAGGCTTCCCTTGTTTGGAAGGGCTATTTTCAACATTTTGAATTTTTCTCCTAAATTTTCTTTCTGTATATAAAAAAGAGGGTAAAAAACCAATTCTAAACTGTGATCACAAGTATTTATAAACATCTTCCAATGTTAAATCACAGGCAAGCATCATAACCTGAACATGATATAAAAGCTGCGAAATTTCTTCAGCCGTTTTTTCCCTGCCCTCATATTCAGAAGCAATCCACACTTCACCAGCCTCTTCAAGAATCTTTTTCCCAATTGAATGAACACCTTTTTCAAGTGCTTTTACAGTTCCTGAATCAGGACTGCCCGATTCCTTTTTTAACCTGAGCTCCTCAAACAATTCTTCAAATCTTTTCATTTGTATACCTAAAAATTATAAATTACCTAAAATTAAAATTCTGCATCCAAAAAATAATGTTTAATATGTTTTTTAAAATCATCCATATCCCTAAACAGAACAGCATTTATTTTTTTATCCAGCGCCCTTTGAACATGGGGCATATGATCATCTACAAATAGTGTATTTTCAGGAATTTCGCCCATTTCATCAAGAACCATATCAAAAATCACAGGATCTTTTTTAGTTATTCCCAGATAATAGGAATTGAAAACTTTGTCAAAATACTTGAAAAAGTCATATTTTACATCAAGAATATCAAGCCAGTTTGTCTGGTCACTCAAAATTGCTGTTTTAATTCTTTTCTGTCCAAGCCATTTTGCAAAATCAAGCATTTCTTCTCTTACCACAAACCTTTCAAGAATAAATTCTGTAAGATTTTCATTTTCTTCCGATATACCGGTTTTTTCCTTGAAAAGTTCCCAGAATTTATCAGAATCTGATTTACCGCTTGTAAAACCACAGTCATATACAAGATCAAAGGCAGTCTTTTTGAGCTTTTCTGCATCAAAGTCAAATTTTACAGCCAGATCTGTGATACCTTTTTTAAAACCTTCTTCTGCTATTACACCGCCAAAATCAAGTAAAACCAGCTTTATTTCAGGCATTAATTCATCCTTATTATCTTTTTTAAATTCAGCCCTGAGCGAAAACATTTTTTCCCATTATAAAGTCAAATTATAAATTTAATCCTTTAAGCAGCCGATGTATTCTACAGGGTAATTTTTACACTTGAACAGAACAAAAAATCCTCACTTTCGACCATTCAAATTTTACAAACTCGATTGATAACAAGTATCACAGGTTTTAAAAATTGAAAACTATCTTTACATGAAGATTTTAATATTCAACTATTGGCGGCACCACAAAAAAAGGCCGAAAAAACGGCCTTTTCCTGTAAAACTGTTATTCAAAACAATTAATAATTTTTATCTGCAAAATCAAGCCAGCCGCCGGATTTTACGAGCTTTGAATCAAATTCTGATATTGAAAACAATATATCCTTTTTTTTGCTTCCAGCTCTTATTGTGAATTTCTTATTTTCAAAATCAGTTTCAATATAAACGTCTTTTTCCTTTGAAAATTCATCGAAAACCATGTCCATTTTATCTTTTTCAAGAGATACGGCCATCATTCCGCAATTAAACATGTTCTGACGAAAAATCCTTGCAAAAGACTCTGCAATAACAAGATTAATACCGTTTACTTCAAATGCCCACGGAGCATGCTCCCTTGAAGAACCACAGCCGAAGTTACCTCTTGTAATGACAACAGAGGCATCTTCAATATCTTTAAGATTAAACCCTTCCAGCTTTAGATCTTCCAGAAGGTAAGGTTTGAGAGCCTCTTTTGAAATTTCTGTAAGATATTTGGCAGGTATTATCTCATCTGTATTTATATCGTCTCTGTCAAGAAAAAGGACTTTTCCGTTAAAATTTTTCATTTTATCCTTCCTAACCCTTAAAAAGAGGTGAATTATCAATATAACCTTTTATTGCTGTCTGTGCTGCTGTGGCAGGACTCATCAGGTGAACCATACCGCCTTTACCCATTCTTCCGTTAAAATTCCTGTTTGTTGTTGAAGCGCACACCTCTCCATCTGCAAGCACTCCATTACTCATACCAAGACAGGCTCCGCAGGTCGGATTTGTAACACAAAAACCTGCGTCCATGAATATCTTGATTATTCCCTTTTCCAGTGCCTGTCTGAAAATTTCAGGTGTTGCAGGTGATACTATACCTCTAACATCATCAGAAATCCTTTTACCTTCTAAAACCTTTGCTGCAACCTCAAGATCTGAAAGTCTTCCGTTTGTACAGGAACCAATATATATCTGATCAACCTTTACATTTTCAAATTCACTCACAGGCTTAACCTGATCAGGTTTAAATCCAAAAGTTGCAACTGGTACAACTTCTGAAGCATCTATTTTAATTATCTCAGCATAATCTGCGTCATCATCTGAAATCCATTTTGAATACTCCTTAAGTGCATCTTCTTTTGAAGCAAACTCTGATTCAATGAACTTCCAGAGATAATCTACAGTTTTATCATCCGGATAGCAGATTCCTGAAGTTCCTCCAGCCTCTATTGCCATATTGCAGAGGGTCATTCTTTCTTCCATATTCATTTTTGATATAACAGAACCTGTAAATTCAATAACCTTGTCAGTTGCTCCGTTTACACCTATTTTGCCGATTATGTGAAGAATCAGATCCTTTGCAAAAACACCTTCTCTCAGGTCCCCGTCAACTTGAATCTTTATTGTTTCAGGATATTTAAATGCACACACACCCTTTAAGATTCCAACCTCAAGATCTGTTGTACCTACTCCGGCTGCGAATGCACCAAATGCTCCGTGGGTGCATGTGTGTGAATCTCCCATGATTATAGTGCTTCCGGGTCTGACAAATCCCTGTTCCGGAAAAATGGCATGGCAGACTCCATTTCTTCCAATATCAAAAAAGTCTTTAATTTTATTTCTTTTTGCCCAGTCTCTAAGAATTTTACCCTGAAGCGCAGTTTTTGAATCCTTAGCAGGTGTAACATGGTCAATTACAACCTTTATCTTATCCGGATCAAAAACCCTGTCCTTTCCCTTTTTCTCAAGATCATTAATTGCCACCGGAGTTGTTATCTCGTGGCAGAAAACACTGTCAAGTCGAAGAACATTTATACCTTTTTCAGGGGTATCAACAAGATGAGCATCAAATATTTTTTCTGCTATTGTTTTTCCCATCTTCAAGAAAATCTCCTATATTTAAATTTTTCAATTATTCACTGCAATTTTTTGCCAGACAATATTGCCTAAATTTATTATTTTTTACAATACATGATTAATCATTATTAATAAAAAGTCTTGGAGGGGTTGTAACCCAGAAAGCCTTAAGCGGTTTACTTCCAATATTTTTAAGTTTATGGGGAATGTCAGAGGCAAAGGAAACACTGTCTCCTTTTTCTAGACTGTAATTAATCCCTCCATATTCAAGCTCGCCGCTTCCATCCATAATAAATCCCATTTCTTTTCCTGCATGCCCGTATTCACTGCTTCCTTTTTCGCTGTCACAGGGTATTTCTATGAGATAGGCTTCAATATCCTTTGTTTTATCCCCCTCTGAAGAACTAATTGCTGAAAGCTGATGGTATGTAATATCACCTATGGTTCTAATATTTTTTTCTTCTGCTTTAACAATATTTACCTTTCTCTTCTTTTTTAAATCTTTAAATATATATTCAAGGTCAATATCTAAAACATCTATTATTGCTATCAAAGTATCGATTGAAGGAGAGACCTTGTCACGTTCAATCTGGGAAATAAGACTTTCACTGACTCCCGCGCTGGAAGCTACAGTTTTCAGGGTTAACTTTTTATTTTCCCTTATTTTTCTTATTCTTTTTCCAAAGGGATATTTCAAACCGGAATTTACCATAACTTAATCTCCTTAAATATTTTTAAACTTACTTAAAAAAAAGTCCCCTTGCAACAAGAATAATAAGCAACAATAAAAAATTTAACTGAATTGACACTTAGTGATTGGGGAAAAACGAGATTTTTAAGAATAAATTTTTATTTTCAATATATGAAGTCCTGGTTTAAGTTTGATATTTCGACTAATTTTGCTAAAGAATAATTGTAACTATTCAGCTTAAAAACTGGGAAAAAGCTGTTTTGGCGACGAATGCTGTACTTTTTCTGATCCGGTTTCAGGAGATAGTTTTATATCTCCTTTATGTGAGCTTAAGCGGGAATGAGGCTCAGAAAGAATTCAGCAGCCGTTATAAATTGAACTGAACATCCGCGAATAATTTTAAATTCTTTATTTTATATTTAAACAATGGTGAAAAATGAAAAATATTGATCTTAATGTGAAAATTGGAAATCTGGAGCTTAAAAATCCTGTAATGCCGGCTTCAGGGACCTGGGGATACGGCCTTGAATACATCACGGAAATAAACCCCGAAATTCTTGGAGCTGTTATTGTAAAAGGTCTTTCTCTTGAGCCTTCAAAAGGCAATCCTCATCCAAGGGTTGTTGAAACACCATCTGGACTCTTGAATGCAGTAGGTCTTGAAAATATTGGAATAAAGAATTTTATTGAAACAAGGCTCCCGGTTCTATCCAAATTCAATACACCTGTAATTACAAATATTTATGGTAAAACAGAATCAGATTATACAGAGCTTGCCTCAATAATTGAAATGGAAGAAAAAATTTCAGCAATTGAAGTAAACATATCCTGCCCAAATGTAAAAAAGGGAGGCCTTGCATTTGGAACTTCTCCTGAAACATGTTTCAACCTTGTTTCAAAAATAAGACGGAAAACAACCAAACCCCTTATTGTAAAACTTACACCTAATGTAACAGATATAAAACCAATAGCAAAAAGTGCAGAGGATGCCGGAGCAGATGCTGTTTCCCTTATTAATACAATCACTGGAATGGTAATTGACATTAATACAAAAAAACCAATGCTTGCAAATGTTACAGGAGGCCTTTCAGGACCTGCAATCCGGCCAGTAGCCTTGAGAATGGTATATGAAGCATGCTCTGTGGTGAAAATACCTGTTATAGGAATAGGCGGGATAGTAAACCATGAGGATGCTCTTTCGTTTATAATTGCAGGAGCATCTGCTGTTCAGGTTGGAACAGGAAATTTCATCAATCCCAAAACCTGCGAAAAAATTATCAGCGGAATAACCAGATTCATGAAGAAAAATAAAATAGCAGCTATCTCAGACTTAAGGGGAACAATTATCACAAGCTGAGCATAACAACATGAAATAACAGAAAAAAACATATATATATTTTTTAGTTTACAAACTTTAAACTGCAATAAAATTGCTTTAACAATTGTTATTACTTGAATATAAACAAAATTTGCGTTAATAACCAATAACATTGTATTTATTTATAAATCACACAAAATTCAAACCTAAAAGAATTAAATCAAAAGGAGCACAAGTATGAAAAGATTACTAGCTGTTTTAATTATTTCATTTATGCTGGCATCGACAGTTTCAGCCCAGGAAGTTGGAGGTATTAATTTTTCAGATCAGATGACAATTTCTGGTAAAAATATGGTTCTAAACGGAGCAGGACTCAGAAAAAAAGCTTTTATAAAAGTTTATGCATGCGGCCTTTATCTCAACGAAAAATCAAGTGATGCCAATGCCATTATCAATGCTGATGATCCAATGGCAATCAGACTTGTAATTACAACAGGCCTTGTTTCAAAAGAAAAAATGCAAAGTGCTATGACAGAAGGATTTGAAGCCTCAACTAACGGTAATCAGGCAGCACTCCAGTCTCAAATAGACGCCTTCAACAAGTGCTTTAGTGACGAAATAGTCAAGGAAGATGAATTTTTGATGACATATGTTCCAGGAACAGGTGTGGTAGTTTCTAAAAACGGAACAGAAAAAGGAGTTATTCAGGGACTTGATTTCAAAAAGGCTCTTTTTGGAATCTGGCTTGGAGATAAACCTGCTGATGATGATTTAAAAGAAGATATGATTTAATAATTATAATTTAGAGCGGAATTCTTTATTCCGCTCATAAAATAAAATTTATCAATAAATTAACTCTTGAAATCTTCCTCTGCTTCCTTTGCAAAATCACCTGATACAGTTTTATCAAGTTTTGTGAAAAGATTTTTATATACATCAAGAGATCTTCTTAAAATTTCATCAAAAGGAAGCTCGTCAAAATAACCAAAATCTTTGATATATGACATATGCTTTCTTCCAGTCTCATCAAATTCATGAAAAAGAGAATCATTCTCACCGTCAAAATCAAGAGGTTTTACCCTGAATTTTTCACACAATTCCCTGTTAAAGGTAGGAGTTGCCTTGATCCATTTACCGTTTAAATAAAGCTCTGTATATCCATGATAATAAAAAGTATCAGTACCCATTATCTCTTTTAGTCTTTTTGTAGTGAGATGATTTTTGACATCTGCCAGACCAAGTCTTGCTGGAATATTTGCAGCTCTTAAAACAGCACATAATGCAACAGCTTTTGCTACACAATACCCTTTTTTTCTTTCAATTATTGAACTTGCCTTCATTCCGTTTCTTGTAAAATCAATATCATATGGACTATAATAAATCTGGTCTCTAACTGCATAAAAAAGAGCTTTTGCCTTTTCCTTTAAAGACATCCCCTCTTCAGTGTTTTCTGCTGCAAAAGCCTTAACAGCAAAATGATCAGAGTCTATGAAAAAAGTAGGCTCCAGATAAAAATCAGGATTTTTTTCTTCCATACCAGTTCTCCCTTTTTATAAATCAAAATTTTTATAAACATGGGCTCTTAAATCATTTAAAAGGGCCCTGTCCGATTCAATTGGATCTGAGTTTAGCAACTCATCAATTTTGGATACAGCATCCTTTGGCAGTATCCTCTTATTTCCCATGTAGTCTAGAGGAGCAGATTCGCTATCAACTGGATTTATTTTTGAAAAATATTGCTTTT
The DNA here is from genome assembly GCA_020633955.1 of Desulfobacteraceae bacterium. GTDB lineage: Bacteria > Desulfobacterota > Desulfobacteria > Desulfobacterales > JACKCP01 > JACKCP01. Next base: position 25,782 of record JACKCP010000011.1, read on the forward strand.
TTTCTTCCATAATTTCTTCAAACAAGGAAACGTCATAATTCCTAAAAAGAATTCTTTGACCAAGCTTTTTATTTATTTCATCAAGGCTGCTTAAAATTTTCACTTTATCTTCAAGTTCTGCTTCAATAAAAAATCTGCATTTTTCTGATTCATAGTCATTTAAAAAGCCCCGCTCATATAAAAAAGCATCCTCATCAACATTATCAATTTCAGGATATCTGTAATTTAAGTGATATTTACAGACATCAGCAAAGATTTCCTGGTTTTTTTCAAAAAAACTCAGATTTTCCATAAAAAGCTTTAATTTATCCTTGCTCAATTTTGATTTAAACCTGTCATAAAAGGGAAGAATAAAAGGTGGTTCTCCAAATTTTTTTCTTACAACAAAAGTTTTTTCCTCTATATTTTCCTTTGTAAGATTTAAAATTTCTTCAGAATCAAGCCTCAGCCACACCATTTGATTGGAGTATGGGACAGAATTTCCAAGGCAAAGAAAAGGAGCCATGAAATTATTTTCAAACCCAATTTTACCATGAATAAAAATTCCTGCTCTGTGTATTCCAAACCTGCTTTGAAAAGCCTGTTCTACAGACTCACTTCTCTTTTTATCCTTATTTTTTACAAAAAAATCAGTTAAATACTCAAAAACTTTTTTTTCTCTTGAAAAAAGCTTTGCAAGATTAAGTGTTGCCTCAACATCTGCCAGCGCATCGTGTGCTGTTCCCTTTGTTAAACTATTTAATGGAATAAGATTTTCAAGTTTAAGTGACACTTTCCCGTCAAAAACAGGCCAGACAGCAGAATTATTTGAAAAAAGATAATAAAACACTGCTATTGGATAAATATCCATTCTTGAACAGTTATTTTTAAACTGATGGGTATAAGGGGGCAAAAGATTTCTGTAAAATGAAAACCTTAAAAACTCATCATCAAAACCAAGAGTATTGTATCCAAGAGAAATTGTTCCAGGTGTATTCATGAGCCTGTGGATTTCTTTTACAGCCTCAAATTCACCTAAACCGTCTTTAAGCTGCTTTGGCCCCATCTTATGAACTAAAAGAGCTTCCGGTGAAATAATTATATCGTCTCTTAAAGCAATTTTAAAATTATGTGTTTCTAGAATGTTAAAACCAAGATCTGTCCTAATTGCTGCAAACTGAACAATCTGATCAAAACACTTGCTAAGACCGCTTGTTTCAATATCATAAAAAAGATATGTATTTTTCATTTATTCAAATTACCTCAAGATTATCATCCAAGCACCATTTACCATAAACTGCAGGATTTTTTTCAGTCAACTCCTTTAAATACCCCAAAAATTCTTTTCTTGGAATTTCAACGGCACCAAATCTTTTCAGATTATCCGTTTTCACCTGACAGTCAATTATTGGGAAATTCCATTTTTCAAGCTGCCTTACAAGATATACAAAACCTGTTTTTGATGCATCTGGTTCAAGTGTAAACATAGATTCTCCAAAAAAAACACTTCCTATTGATACACCATAGAGTCCGCCGCAAATTTTAGAGCCATTCCAGACTTCTACTGAATGTGCATAACCCATTTCATGGAGTTTTATGTATGAATTTTCCATTTCTTCTGTAATCCAGGTTTCCTCATTTTTATTTGTTCTAATTCTGGCACACATTTTTATTACATATTCAAAATTTTTGTCAAAACTCACAGAAAATTTATGTTTTTTTATGGATTTTTTAAGTGACTTTGAAATATGCAGATTTTTTGTGAATAAAACCATTCTTGGGTCTGGTGACCACCAGAGATAAGGACTGAAATTATCAAACCAGGGGAAAATACCTTTTTGGTATGCAGCTAAAATACGATCAGGCTCAAGTCCTCCTCCAATTGCAAGAAGTCCGGAACTTTCTGCAAACTCAGGAGGAGGAAAAGAAATTCTTGAAGTAAGTTCAAAAACAGGCATCAGCTCTTTTTAAAAGTAAAAGTAAAACTGCCGTTTCTGCAGCCTATTGTTACTTTTCCTCCATTGGAAATTTCACCAAACAAAATTTCATCTACCATTTTATCTTTTATTTCAGTCTGAATAAGTCTTGCAAGAGGCCTTGCACCAAAAGTTGAATCATAACCTTTTTCAGCAAGAAGCTCCTTCGCCTTTCTGGTTACCTTTACAATAATATTTTTTTCTTCAAGTGAAGAGCTCATTTCAGCTGCAAATTTTTCAACAACTTTGATCATTATGGCTTTATCAAGAGAATTAAAATAAACTATTTCATCAAGCCTGTTTCTGAATTCAGGCGGGAAAGTTCTGCCAAGGGCATTTTTACCTTTTGAAAGAGAATCATCTTTCATATTTCCAAACCCAATTGATTTAGATGCCATTTCCCTGGCTCCGGCATTTGATGTCATCATTAAAATAACGTTTCTGAAATCTGCATGCCTGCCGTTATTGTCTGTAAGCTTTCCATAATCCATAACCTGAAGAAGGATATTGTAAATATCTGGGTGAGCCTTCTCAATTTCATCTAAAAGAAGGACACTATGTGGTTTTTTCCTTATGGAGTCAGTCAGAAGACCGCCCTGATCAAATCCTACATATCCTGGAGGAGCACCAATAAGTCTTGCAACTGAATGCTTTTCCATATACTCGGACATATCAAATCTTAAAAAATTAATGCCAAGTGTTTTTGCAACCTGCTTTGCAAGCTCTGTTTTCCCAACTCCAGTGGGCCCTGTAAAGAGAAAGGAGCCTATTGGCTTTTCCATGTTTCCAAGGCCAGCCTTTGATCTTTTTATTGCTGAAACAACAGCTTCAACAGCGCTGTCCTGTCCAAAAAGAAATTTTTTAATTTCACTTTCAAGCTTTGCAAGCTTATTTTTATCATTTCCAGTCATTTGCTGAAGAGGAACTTTTGCCATTTTAGAAACAACATCTGTTATTTCCTTTTCACTGATAAAATCTATTTTTTTATCAGAAAGTGCTGTCATTGCTCCTACTTCATCAATCACATCAATTGCCTTATCAGGCAGATATCTCTCATTTAAGTGCCGTAAAGATAGTTTTACAGCTGACTCGATTGCATCTTCAGAGTACTTTATTCCATGAAACATTTCATAACTTGATTTAAGACCTTTTAAAATCTCAATTGTTTCCTCTTCTGAAGGCTCTGATACATCAATTTTTTCAAATCTTCTTGAAAGTGCCCTGTCCTTTTCAAAATGGTTTTTAAATTCCTCATGGGTTGTTGAACCAATACACCTGAAACTTCCGCTGGTAAGTGAGGGTTTTAATATATTTGAGGCATCCATTGAGCCTGAATTTGTTGCACCAGCTCCAACTATTGTGTGTATTTCATCAATAAAAAGAATAGCATCATCAATTTCTTCAAGCTCAATAAGTACTCTTTTAAGCCTTTGTTCAAAATCTCCCCTGAACTTTGTTCCGGCTAAAAGAGCACCAAGATCAAGTGAAAAAATTTTAGAATTCATAAGCTTATCCGGGACATCTCCCTCAAATATTTTTCTTGCAAGCCCTTCTGCAATTGCTGTTTTGCCGACTCCAGGGTCTCCAACATAAACAGGGTTGTTTTTTCTTCTTCTGCATAAAACCTGCATTGTTCTTTTAAGCTCATCTTCCCTGCCGATAAGTGGATCAATTTTTCCTGAAGCTGCCTTTGCAATCATATCAACTGTGTATAAGGAAAGTGCTGAGCTGTCTTTTTTCACCTGATCGTCCTGGGTTACATTATCAAAACCGATCCTGTCTTTTGAAGACCTCTCAGAACCCTGACCATGGGAAATATAATTTAAAATATCAATTCTTGTAATGCTTTCCTTTTTCAAAAAAAACACTGCATGAGAATATTCTTCCTCAAAAATTGAAACTAAAATATCTCCTACATTTATTGTCTGTTTTTCCGCTGCCCTTGCATGATTTACAGCTCTTTGTATTACTCGCTGAAAACCTATAGTCTGCTGGAGAACATAATTTGAATCCTTTGGCATGCTCTCAAGGTGTTCGTCAAAATATGTCTTGAGATCAGACTTCAGTATATGAATATTTCCTCCGCATGACTCAATAATTTCAACTCCGTATGCATCATGAAGAATTGCAAAAAGAACATGCTCAACACAAACATATTCATGTCTTCTTTTTTTGGCTTCTCTTACAGCAAAACCAAGAGTAGCACTTAATTCCTTGCTTATCATATGTTATGCCTTCTCCATTGTACTTTTTAATGGAAACCCGCTGTTTTTTGCAAGAGCTGTGACTGTTTCCACTTTGGTTTCGGCTAATTCATAAGGATATACTCCGCAAATTCCAACACCTTTTTTATGAACATTGAGCATTATTTTTTCAGCTTCCAGCTGAGATTTATGAAAAACTGTTATCAGAATATCAACGACAAAATCCATAGTTGTATAATCATCATTATGTAAAAGCACTTTATATAAAGGAGGTTCCGTTATCTTTTCCGAGATATCAGATACTACCTCCTGTTCTGTACCCGGATTTTTTACTGCCATTCTTTCCCCCTCTGATTTATTTCTTTTTTATTAATCCTAAACATTAAATTTACTTAAATCAAGCTTATGCACCACAGCATTTCTTATATTTTTTACCACTGCCGCATGGGCAAAGATCGTTTCTGCCTATTTTGGGCTCATTTCTGACTACTGTTTTGGCTCCGTTATCAGCGTCACTGCCGCTGGAAAAAACCATTTCATCCTCAGAGACTTCTGAAAAGACAGGCCTTCTTTCCTCTTCATAACCATTTTGAATCTCTATTCTCATTAGAATATTAACAATGTCGTCCTGTATTTTTTCAATCATGGACTGAAACATTGAAAAGCCTTCTCTTTTATAGATAATTAAAGGATTTTGCTGTGCATATCCTCTAAGTCCTATCCCTTCTTTTAAATGATCCATATTAAGAAGATGATCCTTCCACAAAGAATCAACAGTCTGGAGCATAATAAAATGCTCAAGCTCTCTCATATTAACAGAGCCAATTGTATTTTCCTTTCTATTGTACTCATCCATGGCTTTTTTATAAATAAGCTCTGCAAGATCATCTTCCGTTAAATTTTCAATATCAATACCCTGATCATCGAGATTAAGACTTATATCTTTTTTTACCTTTTCTCTAAATTCATTAAATCCGTATGACTGGGTTTTATCTTCATTTTTAGAACTTATAAATGCTGCTGCAATTGAGTATGATTTTCTTTCAATAATCTCTGAAATCTTTTCTTTGAGATTCTCATTGGTAAGAGCCTCTTTTCTTTCCCTGTAAATAACCTCTCTTTGGGCATTCATTACATCATCATACTCAAGAAGATGCTTTCTGATATCAAAGTTGTGTCCTTCAACTTTTTTCTGTGCATTTTCAATTGCTCTGGAAATAATCCCATGTTCAATGGTTTCGCCTTCCTTCATTCCAAGACGGTCCATAACCTTTGTTATTCGTTCCCCTCCAAAAATTCTCAAAAGGTCATCTTCAAGGGAGAGGTAAAACCTTGATGAGCCGGGATCTCCCTGACGTCCCGAACGTCCTCTTAACTGATTATCTATTCGTCTTGATTCATGTCTTTCAGTACCGATTATATGAAGACCTCCAAGATCAATAACACCTTCTCCAAGAACAATGTCAGTTCCACGTCCCGCCATATTGGTTGAAATAGTTACAGATTTTTTCTGGCCTGCCAAAGCAACAATTTCAGCTTCTTTCTCATGGTGCTTGGCATTTAAAACTTCGTGGGGAATGCCTCTTTTTTTAAGCATTTTACTGAAAAACTCAGAGACATCAATTGAGATTGTACCAACAAGGACCGGCTGACCTTTTTTATAACATTCTGTAATTTCTGCTATTGCAGCCTCAAATTTTTCTTTTTTTGTTTTATAAATCACATCTGGATAATCGTTTCTTATAAGAGGCTTATTTGTTGGAATAACAACAACTTCAAGGCCGTAAATCTCGGCAAATTCTTTTGCTTCTGTTTCAGCCGTTCCTGTCATACCGCTCAATTTATTGTACATTCTAAAGTAATTCTGAAAAGTGATTGAAGCAAGGGTCTGATTCTCATTTTCTATCTTCACATTTTCCTTTGCTTCAAGGGCCTGATGAAGGCCTTCGCTGAATCTTCTGCCTGGCATAAGCCTTCCTGTAAACTCATCGACAATTACAACCTGTCCTTCATTTACAATATAATCAACGTCTCTTTTAAAAATTGTATGTGCCTTGAGTGACTGATTGATGTGATGAAGAGTTTCTATGTGAGAAGGATCGTAAATATTTTTTATACCAAGCTCAGCCTCAATTTTTAAAATCCCATCATCTGTCAGAAGAACATTTTTATCTTTTTCATCAACTGTATAATCAGTATCTTTATTTAATTTTCTTACAACCAGATCAGCCATATGATAAAGGTCTGTTGATTTTTCTGCAGGACCGGAGATTATAAGAGGTGTTCTTGCTTCATCTATCAAAATCGAGTCGACCTCATCAACTACTGCAAAGTTGAGCTCTCTTTGGACAAGGTCTTCTTTCCTGAATTTCATATTATCCCTAAGATAGTCAAAACCAAACTCATTATTGGTTCCATAAACTATATCACAATTATAGGCTTCTTTTCTTTCCCTGTCATTGAGGCCGTGAATAATAACTCCAACTGAAAGCCCAAGAAAACCAAAAATTTTCCCCATCCATTGGGAGTCTCTTCTTGCAAGATAATCGTTTACTGTAATTATATGAACTCCCTTGCCAGTTATTGCATTAAGATATGCGGGAAGAGTAGCAACAAGAGTTTTACCTTCACCGGTCTTCATTTCTGCAATATTTCCCTCATGGAGAACAACACCGCCAACTATCTGGCAGTCAAAATGTCTCATATCAAGAACTCTTTTAGAAGCTTCCCTGACAACTGAAAATGCCTCAGGAAGGATTGATTCTAAAGTTTCACCTTCCAAATACCTTTTTTTAAACTCAATTGTCTTTTCTTTTAATTCTTCATCTGAAAGCTCAAGAATTGATGATTCAAAACTGTTAACTTCTTCAACTATTCTGGCTATTCGCTTAAGCTGCCTGTCATTTCTTGTTCCAAATAAAGCTTTTAACAGATTTACTATCATTTTGATTCCTTATAAATTGTAATTTGCAACCAGGACATGTTGCTGATGTTGAACCAGACCTAATCAATCCATAATCCAAATTTAAATATTTTACAGGATCAATTTAAAGGCAGGAAAACTTTGTTAAATAAATATTTTGTCAATATAACCACTGAATATCCAATGTAAATTCCTGTTTACTATTTACATTGGACAAAAAAATTTTTTTTAAGTCAAATTCCTTGCAAAAGGATTATTTTCTAAGCCTGTCTGTATCAGATGCAAAATTTGCCTAAAATACTAAACATATATTGTGCAAGGTTAATTTTTTATCTTCCTTGAACTGAAAAAAACCTTGTTATCAGTTAATGATTAAATAAACCAGAAAACATCTCATTATCATCAGTGATAAACAAGAAATATTTATAAAACAATTATACCAAAATATCAAAACCAAAAACCCTCCTTCAAGATTTATTGAGGAGGGCTTTATTTTTTAATTTTTCATAGTTCCTATAAAAAAAAAGACAGTAAAAACTCAGTGTTCATTAAAAAACAATCAATCAAGGATATATTTTTCAGGATTAACAGGACGTCCATTTACGTATATTACGTAATGGAGATGAGGCCCGGTACTTCTGCCTGAATTACCCATTTTTGCAATCTGATGACCCCTTTTCACCTTTTGACCTGCCTTGACAAGAGCCTCATCAAGATGACCGTATTTTGTAATTATTCCATGTCCATGGTCAATAAGAACCGCATTCCCTAAAAGACCTCTTTTGCCAACAAAAGAAACAATGCCGTCTGCAGGTGCAATAATTGAAGTTCCTTTTCTGTTTGCAATATCATATCCTTCATGAAATTCTTTTTTACCGGTAAAAGGAGAATCCCTGTAACCAAAGGGAGATGTTATCCAGCCTTTGGCAGGCCTGATTGCGGGAGTTGAGGCAAGCATGCTTCTTTTAGCTTCAAGTGAACCCAGAAGCTCTTCCATACTTTCAATCTTTACATCGGAAACATTTTTCAGCAAATCGGAGTTTTCAGTCATTTCCCTTACAAGTGAGCTGTGGGAGTTATCAAGTCCTATTCTGGAATCAATGGGTTCAGGCATAATTCCTCCTATTCCAAAAATTCCATTATCGTCCCTATTGTCATTTTTTTTGCCCAGATCTGCAATTATTCTTATTTTTTCTTCAAGCTTATCAAGTTTAACAAGGTTATCACGTATGGAGTTGATTTCTTCTGCAAAATAATGAAGCCTGTTTCTCTGTGACTCTATAAGTTCCTTTTTTCTTTCAAGATCTTTTTGTACCTTTAAAAGCTGCAGGTCGGATTTTTTTACAGATATATAATCATAAGTCAAAAACATTGCTCCGGAGATAAAAACTACAAGAGCAATCAAACAGGCAGCCGCAAAGCCGCCAGAGAATGAAAGGGTTCTTATTTTACCGCCGTTTATAATATTTACTATATATTTTCCAGCCATAATCAGTCTTTGAGTTAGTGTTTTATATGCATTTAAAAAAAATTAGCATATATTCCAATTAAAAGTCAATTCAAACAGAGCTTTTTTCTACTCTTGCAATCATGGACTTCAAGGTATTTTTCATGAGCATTGCTATTGTCATTGGCCCTACTCCGCCAGGCACAGGAGTAATCCAGCCGGCGATTTTTTTTATCTCATCAAAATCAACATCACCTTTCAAAACTGGAATTTTCTTTCCTGTTTTTTCACTGATCTTTTCTCCCACCCTGTTTACACCAACATCAATTACACAGGCTCCTTTTTTTACCCATTCCGGCTTTACAAGACCTGGAACTCCGGCTGCAACAATAAGAATATCGGCTCTCATGCAATGAGACTTTAAATCTCTTGTTGCTGTATGAACTATTGTTACTGTAGAATTTGCACCTTCATTTTTCTGCAGCATCATATTAGCTATCGGCTTGCCGACAATATTAGATCGGCCCACAACTACAACCTCAGCTCCGTTTGTATCAATACCTGATCTTTTTATCATTTCTATTATTCCAGCAGGCGTGCAGGGAGCAAAAATAACTTTTTTCCCAATTATCAGCCTGCCTACGTTAACAGGATGAAAACCGTCAACATCCTTGTCGGGATCAATGGCATTCAAAACTCTCTCTTCATTAATATGTTTTGGCAATGGAAGCTGCACCAGAATACCGTCTATTGTTTCATCTTCATTATATTTTTTGATTAAAGCAATAAGCTCATTTTCAGAAACATCTTCATTCAAATTTTCCTGAACTTCTTTAAAACCAACCCTTTCTGCTGTTTTTATTTTCAAGGAAACATATGAAACTGAAGCAGGATTATTGCCTATCAATATTGTAACCAGCCCTGGAGGACGATTAAATTTTTCCTTGAGCTCAAGAGTTTTTTCTGAAATTTCATCTAAAATATCTTCACGCAATTTTGTACCACTAATAATTTTTGCTTCCATATTTTTATATCCTTAAAAATTACATTAATATTATACAGCCTGCGGGGGTACCATCAGCCCTTTTGCCTCATCTAGACCAAACATAAGGTTCATATTCTGTATTGCCTGACCAGAGGCACCTTTTACAAGATTATCAATAACGGATACGATAATAAGACGCTTTGAACCATTATCGTATTTTATGCCGATATCGCAAAAATTTGTACCCGAAACATTTTTTATATTAGGGAATTCTCCTTCGCCCAAAACTCTCACAAACCTTGAGTTCTTGTAATAATCACATAAAATATTCCTCAGTTCTGACTCAGAGGTATCTGTTGATGTTCTCATGTAAATTGTAGCGAGCATCCCTCTTACAGCCGGGATAAGGTGTGGGGTAAAACATACTCCAGCTTTTTGATCTGCTATCTCCTCAATCTTTTCCTCAATTTCTGGCCTGTGTCTGTGTGCCATCACCTTATAGGCTTTAAAACCCTCGTCTACCGAGCAAAAATGAGTACCTTCCGAAAGCCCTCTACCAGCTCCGCTAACCCCTGACTTGGCATCAATAATAATATCATCACAATTGACTTTTTTATGTTTAATAAACGGTATAATACCAAGGAGGCTGCATGTTGGATAGCAGCCTGGGTTGCCAACAAGGGAAGCATTTCTTATCAAATGAGAATTAACTTCGCAAAGGCCGTAAACCGACTTTTCAAGATATTCAGCTGCTTTATGCTCACAGTAATAATCTTCATAGGATTTAATTGACCTGAACCTGAAATCAGCTGAAAGGTCAACAACCTTTATTTTATTTTCAATTAGCCCCGGAATTATTTCCATTGGAATTTTGTGAGGAAGAGCTGTAAACACAACATCGCACCTGTTTTGAGCCTTTTTCAGGTCAAACTCTTCTATTTCAATATCAGCAATTGTTCTTAAAGCAGGATAAATGTCTGAAAAAATTTGTCCGGCATACTGGCGTGAAGTAATATATGTAAGCTCTGCCTCGGGGTGAAAGCTTAAAAGACGTACAAGTTCAGCTCCTGTATAGCCTGTTCCTCCTATAATGCCTGCCCTTATCATTAAAATATCTCCAAATTTTATAATTTATAATTAATAAATTTTCCTATAACAAAAAAAAAGGAATCTAAACAGATTTTATTTAATCTGCTTATCAACAAAGGTAGGTGTTAGCACATTTCTGTCCTGTGCTCAAAATTTAATCAGAAAAGATGAGATCTTCACTACTGAGTTAAATTGGATCATGCATAGCAAAGCAAAACACTTAAGTCTTTTGAAAGTTTAATTTTGCACAAGCAAATTTAACCCTGATATCTTAACGATAAAAACAATATTTTCCTTTTTAATATAATTATCCAAAATAATTATGGATTTAGATACAGTTTATTTATAATAATTATTAAATCCTACTGCTTATTTATTAAAAAAAATTTTTTGTGCAGTGCAATAAAAAACATCTTGACATACTCTTTTTTTTTATTACAATTTATTCATAAGTTTTAATCTAGATTCTCACAAAAAAAACTATATCAAATCCAATCAAATCTAAGGAGAGGTAAAATGAAAACAATGGAACCAACAAAAATGATGCAGCAGATGATAGACTTTCAGAAAACTGCATTTGAAAACAGCTATAATGCAATGATTATGATGCAGTCACAAACTGAAAAAATGGCTGAGTCGCTTTTGTCCAAAAATTCCATCCTTCCTGAAGAAGGACAGAAAATGATAAACGAATGGATTCTTGCATTTAAAAAAGGCCGTGATGATTTCAAAAAATCAGTTGACGAAAATTTTGCTAAAATGGAAGAATATTTTAATTCAGCATTAAAGGCAACTAAATCAACTGCAAAAAACGATTCCAAGTAATCTTTTTTTCATGAGTCCGGGCATCGGACTCATTTTTTTTATTATAACAATATGAATTACAGGTGAATTTCATGAATCAGACCGAAATGCTAAAAAATATTCTAGGCTGGTATACAAATTCTTTTGAGAATACAGTCAATGTAATAAATCTTTATCAGGAGCAGGCAGAAAACCTGACCAAAGCCTTTATAACAAACTCCAATCTACCTGAGGATTCAAAAAAAGTTATTGAAGAATGGTTTGAATTTATGCGTCAAAGCCAGTCGGACTTTAAAGAATCTATGGAAACCGGATTAAAGCAGCTAGAAACATATCTTGTATCTCTTGTCCCAGGCGACTAAATTCATTAAAGAGGTTTACCATGAGTCAAAAAAATAAATTCAGCGATCTATTCTCGGGCTTTAATTTTGTTATGCCTCAAAATGCCCAGTTATTTCCTGTTTCAGATTTCAATGAAGTATTCAACTCAGGAATGAAGCTGTTTGAAGAAGCATCTCAAATATCGAAAAATTTTATGTTCAAGGGCTTTGAAAGTGCAAATATGTTTTCATTCCTTGAAAACTCTGCAGAAATAATGACTTCGTCCTATTCAGGATATCTTGAAATGTTTGGATTTATTTCCAAAGAAGCCTATGATCAGCTTGTTGAAAAATACAATACGATCCAGGACGAAATAAATAAGCAAAAAAAACAGATTTCACAAAAAGATTCCAAAATTAAAGATCAGGAAAAGAAACTCAAGGCTGTTGAAAAAGACATTAAAGATTTTGAAAATAAAATAAAAGATCTTGAAAATGAACTGGCAGCTGAAAAAATAAATAAATCAGCTGCTCCAGCAATAAAAAACGACACGCCAAAACAATAGGTATTTATCAAATGGAGAGATGCTTCTTTAAATAAGGCATTCTCCATTTATTTTATAGTTTGAACGAAAATCCACTTTTTTGCGCATTTAAGTCTGCGGTGAAAATTTGCAGTTAAACAAAAAATGCTGGTTGAAACGGTCACGCCTTAAAACTCAGCCGAAATGTTACCAGCAATTTTTAAGCCATGCAGCATTTTTTATATTTTTTGCCGCTTCCGCATGGACATGGTTCATTGCGGCCGATTTTTTTATCTTCACGTACATAAGTTTCAGGACTTACAGGCTCTCCATCAAAAAAATACCACATTCCTTCATTCTTTTTAAAATAGGCCATTTCATGATGAGTTATATTTTGAAGCTTTTGCCTGTATCTTACTTTAAACTCTATAAAGCCTTCATCATCTTCCTTCTGCCCTTTTTTAATTCCAATTATTTCAAAACTCAGCCATGTTGATTCATCAGCCCATTTTTTTGTTGCCTTTGAATCGTGCTGCTCCTTCTGCTCTGGATGGATAGTTTCATAAATATAATCCAGCTCACCCATTGTATACGCAGTATACCTGGCTCTTAAAAGAGCCTCGCAGGTTTCAGGCTGAACATTTCCTTTTATATAGGGTTCACAACACTGCGAATAATCAAGGCCGCTGCCGCATGAACAATTTGCCATTTTCTTTTATTCTCCTGATAATTATCATTATTATTCTTATCTGAACTAAACGCTGAAAAATTGCTGAACAAAAACTGAATTTTGGCCATTCCAGCGTCAGATTCAAATTTTAATATTCAAAAAAAGCCATGCATTCTTAAGGTTAAATAGTTCATATTGCTAAAATAAACAAAAAATTACAGTTTTCAGACAGTCACTAAATATTTTTAATACATGCTCTAAAGTCTTTTCCAAAGAACCTGATGATCTAATCAACACGAGATTCTATAAGTCAAAAGGTGTAAGACTCTCATAGCCATTTTCAGTTACTACTATGGTCTGCTCAAACTGGGCAGAAAGTGAACGATCCCTTGTTATGGCAGTCCATCCATCATCCAGAATTTCAACATCCTTTTTTCCCAGGTTAAGCATAGGTTCAATCGTAAAAGTCATATTCTCAACAAGGGGAACTCCAAAACCCCTTCTCCCAAAGTGGAGAACCTGAGGAGGTTCATGGAACTCAATTCCCACTCCATGACCAACAAATTCCCTTACAACAGAACATCCCTGCTGTTCTGCAAAAGACTGGATTGCATAACCAATATCACCTATTGTAGCTCCAGGTGCAACTACCTCAAGCCCTCTTTTCAGAGCTTCCCTGCAGTTAAAAACTAGTTTTTTTGCATCCTCAGATGGTGTTCCTGCAAAGTAAGTATAGTTTGCATCGGCATAAAATCCGTTAAGAATTGTTGTTATATCAACATTTACAATATCACCGTCTTTTATGACCCTGGGCCCTGGAATTCCATGACAGATTACTTCATTTATAGAAACACAGACACTTTTTGGATATCCTCTGTAGTTCAATGGCGCCGGGATTCCACCATTTTTTAAGGTAAATTCATGAACAAGAGTGTTAATTTCATCTGTAGTTATTCCAGGTCTTATAATTTTTTCAACCTCTTTATGGGTTTCCATTACAAGAATACCTGATTTCCGTATACCCTCAATTTCTTCTGGAGTTTTGATCCTGATGCCATATTTTTTTAAGTAATATGATTTGATATCTGTTTTTGGATTTACAGTTTTCATGCAGCACTTCTTATATTTTAGACCGCTGCCGCAGGGGCATGGATCGTTTCTTCCTATCTTCCTGTTATCTTCTTTTTTTGACAAAACCAATATCTTTCTTTTTTTTTTATTATCTGTTATTTTCTTAGTTCTTGAAAATATCCCCATATAATTTTCAAGTCAATCAAATATAACAAAATAATATGGAGGTAACATGGAACTTACAGGTAAAAAAAGTGTAATTTTTGTTGAAGAGCAGTTCAATGACCAGGAATTCTGGTATCCATATTACAGACTTCTTGAGGCAGGATCTGACGTGGTGATATGTGGAAGCGGGAGAACATCTGTTTTTACCGGCAAAGCAGGCACACAGACAAAAGCAGATACAGACGCCTCATCCCTTAATGCAGATGACTATGATATTCTTATAATCCCTGGAGGGTTTGCACCGGATTTCATGAGACGTAATTCTGATATGGTCAATTTTGTTCATGAAATGAACAGCAAAAACAAAATCATTGCCTCAATCTGCCATGGAGGATGGATGCTTGTCTCTGCAAAAATTTTAAATGGAAGAAATGCAACTTCTTTCTTTGCAATCAAAGACGATATGATTAATGCGGGTGCAAACTGGATCGATCAAGAAGTTGTTGAAGACAATAATCTGATAACCAGCAGAACTCCTGATGATCTTCCGGCCTTTATGAGAAAAATACTTGGCAAGTTTAAATAAACTGAAATGGCAATGAATTATCCTGAGCACAGATTAAATTTCCGGCCTCCTTTAAGTTATATAGATATAGGTAAGGTGATCTATAACTCAAGATATCTCGACATATATAATTATGCACGTGATGAGTACATGAGGAGCATTGGATACCCATATACAAAACTTAACATGGAAGACGACAAACACCTTGCTGTAGTTGAAGCAAATATTAAATACAGAAAACCTGTTCATTACGATGAAGAAACAGTTATTGTTTCAAAAATTGAAAAAATAAGCTCCAGAACTATTTTGTTTCATCAATTAATG
This sequence comes from Desulfobacteraceae bacterium, assembly GCA_020633955.1. Classification (GTDB taxonomy): domain Bacteria; phylum Desulfobacterota; class Desulfobacteria; order Desulfobacterales; family JACKCP01; genus JACKCP01. The sequence continues at coordinate 40,828 of JACKCP010000011.1, forward strand.
TATAAAAATAATATGAGCCTGTTATGCAATGAGGCAAAATTTGTAATGGTGTGTATTGACAATTCATTCAAGGCATCATCAGTTCCGGAAGGTTTAAAAAAGGCATTTGAGAATGGCCCCCTGTGATTTTAATAATCAGATTATTATTGGTGTAATGGGAGGTGGTACAGCCTCTTCTTCAGACCTTGAAATGGCATATGAAATTGGGACATATATAGCAGAAAACAATTATATTCTTTTAAACGGTGGAAGAAACAAGGGAATAATGGAAGCATCGGCAAAAGGTGCTTTTGAATCTGGAGGCATTACAATCGGTATTCTTCCCGGCACCAGCCTTGATGAAACCTCAGATTATATAAAAATTCCAATACTGACAGGAATTGGAAATGCAAGAAATCAGATAAATATTCTTTCAAGCCATATAGTAGTAACATTTAAAGGGGGCCCCGGCACTGTTTCGGAAGTAGCATTTGCTTTAAAGTTTGGAAGAAAAATTATTTTAATTGATTTTTACCCAGGAATATTCATTGACCAATACATCAACAAAACTGTTTTTCTGGTAAAGAATCCAAAAGAAGCCATTGATAAAATTAAGGAAATATTAAAATAGTCATTAAACCAAAACTAGTATTTTTGTTCAAAGTTTCACAACTATTCTACACAGTAGAATATTGAATTTTCAGGAAGGGATTAAATAGCTGCTGAACAAAAAATTCTAGTTTTCGGCCAATCACTTAATAGGATTTTAAAAAAAATTTAAAATAGTTTTTTTGCAAACTCAAGGTCTGAAGGTGTGGTTATTTTAATATTTTCCCTGCTTCCCTCAACCATTTTAACCTGAAATCCAAAATTTTCCATAAGAGCTGAATCATCTGTAACATCCAGACCGTCTTCAAGAGCCCATTCATGCACCTTTTTTAATATTGAAGTTTTAAATCCTTGAGGAGTCTGGGCCAGATATAGATTCTCCCTTGAAATAGTTTTGTTAACTATTTTACCAGGGTCAGTTTTTTTTATGGTTTCAACAACAGGAATTCCAAGAATAACACCGTCATAAAGGTCAAGTCCATTAATCACAGAGATGATTTCATCTTTTTTTACAAAAGGCCTCACTCCATCATGAATAAGAACTTTGGAGGATTTTGAGTCAACTTGATCTAGGCCGTTTCTGACTGAATCCTGTCTTTGTTTTCCCCCGGATACCAGTTTAAATGATTTTTTTAAATTTAGAACCTTAATCTGATCACAGCAAAATTCTATTAAATTTTCTGGAACAACTATTAAAACCTCATCTATTTCTTCAACAGAATCAAAAACCAGTGCGGTATGAAATAAAATAGGCAGACCATCAATGGAAAGGAACTGCTTTGGGATATCTGAACCCATTCTAAGTCCTTTTCCTCCGCCAACAATAACAGCACTTGTAAAACACATGGTTATTCCCTTAAATACTCAAGCTCTTTTGGCAGAGGAACCCCCTTGCCCATGGAATCTTCGCCATAATTAACGCCCGCAAGTATTTCAAGGTCGCTCAAGGCTCTTATATCTCCGACAAAGGTAACATTTTTAATATTTTCCTTTTGAATTTTTCCACCTGCCCACTGTATATCCAGAACACTGCTTGCATCAAATTTTGAATCCCCCACATGCAGCTCAACCTCACCTCCATAATGCTGAACCACCTTGGCTACCATGAGACTTGGCCTGCTGTGAAAACCAAGCTTCTGAGGGATTCCAACAGTTATTTTCCCTCTCTCCATATTTGCATTTAAAAGGGTCTCCGCAATATCTTTTCCAGCAGAAAGAAAATAATTGGCATAATATAATGCGTAATTTATTGTTCTGTCTAAAAGGAATTTTTTATCTACAATAATTGACAGCTGCTCCATTACTTTTTTATATGTGTCTTTATAGCCTCTGTCCTGGAGATGACGTTCATAGTAATGCAGAAGTCTTTCCATTATCTGGAGAAGATGGAGACAAACAGAAATATGAGCTCTAAGCCTGATTATATCTCCACTGTCTCCTTTATAGCCTCCATGTGCTACATAGGAATCATATGAAGACTGGAGATTATGAACCAGAATATTATATCTGCTGATTTCAGCCTCACTTACCTTTTCAGGAATGAGTTTTAAAATATCTTCAATTGTATAAGGAGCATAAAAACCAAAAAGCTGATCAAATTTATCAGCAACAGAAAGGTATTCAGAAGTAATTTTTGCAATATACTTACAATGAATTTCAGGTCTTTCATGCTCATCTATATCAGCTGGAAGCATTTCTGAAGTAACCACACCCGGAAAATCAGAGGGATCAAAATATTCCAATGGAACAGGAATATTCAATAATCCTGCCTCATCTAAAATAACAGGAGCAATCCTTTTCAAAATTGTATTGAAATAATCCAGAGTATATGAAGCCTGTGCAGGGAAGGCATCTATATCTCTCAGCTTGTAGTATCCCAGCCTGTTTATTATATGCTGCTGGACATAGGCCGCAAGACTGATATGCCTTATTGTTGCTGTGAGTTCTCTGTAGTAAAACCACTGCCTGTTGCTTTTTGCTCCATGAAAATCCAGAAGATCCTCAAGCAGCTGAGAAGTAGCAATGAGTTTTGAGTAAAGTCTTTTGGTAAAAAAAATATCAGGTTCTTTATATTTGCTGATATAAAGACAGCATTTAAGAAAATCTTCAGAGTAAATCCGGACCTTTTCTTCAAATGTTATTTTGCAATACTTCTGATCCAAAATCTTTTCCTAATTCCTTCAATTATTGATGAGGCATAAGTCTGCAATAAGCCGAATTCTGTACTTTATCGCAAAATAAAGTGATGATCATTCATCTTGGATATCTGTTGCCAGATACCTCCAGCGACCTACCCGAAAGCATCGGACGAGCAGCCCTCAATCGCTTCCCTATTTGGTCTTGCACCGGATGGGGTTTACATAGCTTCCCTGGTCACCCAGGGAACTGGTGCGCTCTTACCGCACCGTTTCACCCTTACCGCAAAGCGGCGGTTTGCTTTCTGTTGCACTTTCCCCACGTCACCGTGACTCCACGTTATGGAGCATCCTGCTCTCTGGTGTTCGGACTTTCCTCCATGGGGGTAAACCCACAGCGATCATCTTGCAGACTTAAGCCGATTTCATATAACCAGAATATCTAAAAAATATCAAGGATCATATTGGCCTGTCTTCTTCAAGATAAACAATTCTATGACATCTTGGACAATAAATAAGTTCGTTTGCCTTTTTAATTTCAATCAAAACCTGAGGAGGAATTCTTAAAAAACATCCGTTGCACACCTGATTTGAAACAGGGACTATTGCTACTCCACCAGATTTTTTCAGCGTATCATAATAAATTTCTTTAATTTTTGGATCAAGATTTTCAGATATTTCATTTTTTTTGGATATTAATTCCGTCTTTTCCCTTGCTTCGTTTTCAGCCTTTTTAAGAACCTCTTCCTTTTGTGACTCGGTCAATGATTTCAGCTGAAGAATTGAAGCTTCCTTATCCCTGATAACAGAATCAAACTCTTCAATTTCCTCAAGAAGAGTTAACAGGCTTTCCTGAATTTCATCATTTAATTTTCTTGTTTCATCAACTTCACGCTGAAGAGCTCTGTAGTCCTTTGGATTTGCCAGCTTTTTCAGATGCTGTTCATATTTTTCTATTCTCTGATTATTTGATTCAAAATCCGACTCGTACATACCATACATTTTCTTTTTTTCCAGACGGGATTCCTTTAAACCATCAAGTTTTTTTTCCTCATCCAAAAAATTTTGCTCCAGGACAGTGATTTCACCGTCAACTTTTTCAAGAACCTTTTCAAGCTCAATTATTTTTTTGTCATAAGTCTGGAGCTTAATCATAAGTTCTCGCTGTTCAAGGACTTTGTTATTCATAAATCAACCCTTACGATATTAAAAATTTAAAAAAACATCTTTATTGTAAAAAATATCAACTTCTACAGATAACCCTTTATCTTTAAAAACAAGATCCAGTCTTTCCTTTAAAAGCTCACACACTATTTTTTCTGTTCCGTAGTGGCCTGCATCAATCAGACCTATGCCAAGCTCAGAAGCCTTTTGTGCATCATGGTATTTAACATCTCCTGTGACAAATATTTTTGCTCCGAGATTAAAGGCCTTTTCCATGAGAGATGTGCCGCTGCCGGTACAAACACCAATTATACTGGATAAAACATCTGAGTTTCCTGATATTCTTAAATTGTCTATCTCAAGTTTTTTTTTAATCTGAGCAGCAAAATCAATACAGCAAATCTCTTTTTCCAAATAAGAAATCCTCCCAAGTCCATGTTTATTATTATCTGGATAAGGCAGAATTGGTGTCTTGGATGAAAGTCCAATCTTTTTAAAAAAATAATCATTCAGGCCGTTACTTGCACTGTCAAGGTTTGTATGTGCGGAATAAACTGCAAGATCATTTGCAACTGCAGTTTTTATTAATCTCCCTGTGGTCGTGGAAAAATCAACAGACCTTATATTTGAAAAAAAAAGAGGATGATGGGTTATGAGAAGATTTGAACCTTTTGATACACAATTTTCAACCGCATCCAGATCAGGGTCAAGGGAAATTGTAATTTTTGTTATTTCCTTAAATGGATCTCCAATCTGTAAACCGCAATTATCCCAGGATTCAGCAAGATAAGGAGGTGCTATTTCTTCCATTATTGAAATTATTTTATCAAGATTTGCCATTATCCTACCCCCAAAATAAAAAAAGCGTGGCAGAAATCTGCCACGCTTTATGATTCAGAGAATGTTTGATATTTGTTTTATTTGTTCAGTATCTGAATTTATCAAACCTTTTAAAAACTCCCCTATTTTCAAATTTTGGTGGGCCCACCTGGGTTCGAACCAGGGACCTATCGGTTATGAGCCGATGGCTCTTCCAGCTGAGCTATGGGCCCCAAATGAAAACTCTTGTTAAATAGCTTTTAGAGGCTTTAATGTCAAGAAAATTATTCCCCAATTTCAATAAAACTTTTCAGCTTTTTACTCCTGGTAGGATGTCTTAATTTTCTCAATGCCTTAGCTTCTATCTGCCTTATTCTTTCTCTTGTAACGGAAAAGTCTTTTCCTACTTCCTCAAGAGTATGATCAGCCTTTTCTCCAATTCCAAATCTCATTCTGAGAACTTTTTCTTCCCTTGGAGTAAGAGTTGCAAGAACTTTTCTTGTCTGATCCGACAAGTTCATATTGATTGCAGCATCTGAGGGAAGAACAAATTTCTTGTCTTCGATAAAATCTCCTAAATGACTGTCTTCCTCTTCTCCTATAGGAGTTTCAAGAGAAATAGGCTCTCTTGCAATTTTCAATACCTTTCTCACCTTGTCAACCGGGATTTCCATTTTTTCGGCTATTTCGTCAGGAGTAGGTTCTCTTCCAAGTTCCTGAACAAGATACCTTGAGGTTCTTATAAGCTTGTTTATGGTTTCTATCATATGAACTGGAATTCTTATGGTTCTGGCCTGGTCTGCAATAGCTCTTGTTATTGCCTGTCTTATCCACCAGGTTGCATAGGTGCTGAATTTGTATCCCCTTCTGTATTCAAACTTGTCAACAGCCTTCATAAGACCGATATTGCCTTCCTGGATAAGATCCAAAAACTGAAGACCTCTGTTTGTATATTTTTTTGCAATACTTACCACAAGCCTTAAGTTTGCTCTCACAAGTTCGCTTTTTGCATTCCTTGCAACGCTTCGTCCAGAATCGACTTCAGCAAGAACTTTTTTCAGCTGTCTTGAACTTGCCTTAATTCTAAATTCTCTGAGATTAATTCCTTCCTGAAGTAAAACACAATCTTTATAAAGCATTACAAGCTCATCTTCCGAGAATCTGCTCCTGTTCTTGCCCCAGTTGAAAAACTCCTTTTCACCCTTTTCAATAATTTCCCTGAAGTCTGTAATATTTGCTCCAAAAACTCCGGCGCAGTCACTTAAAACCTGATTCATTGTTTCATACCAGGTAATCTGATGTCTTATGCTGTTCTCAATTTTATCAAGTATTGAACTTTCAAGTCTCCAGTCTTTTACCAGCTCATATATTTTTTCATTTCTTCTTGATATATTTCTGCGTATTTTCTTTTTTTCGTCCCTGTCAAGTCCTTCTTCAAAAAGAGATTCCTTGAGCTTTTCATTTTCATCATAAATAACCAGAACATCATCAATAACAGATATAAATGAAGATATGTTTTCATTTTCTTCTCCTTCAACATCGCCCTCATCTATATCCCTTAATATATTTTTTGCTCTAAGCTCACCGCTTTTTACTCTTTTTGCATATGACAAAAGCATGTCAATACCAATGGTTGTGGCAAGCATGGCTTTTAAAACTTCACATTCACCATTTTCAATTTTTTTGGCAATTTCAATTTCACCTTCACGGCTTAAAAGAGTAACAAGCCCCATTTCCTTTAGATACATTTTTACAGGGTCTGTAACGGCTCCAAAATCAGTATCAGTATCTTCGGGATCAAAATTTGCTCTGGCAATTTTAAGGGCATTTGCAGATTTTTTTGTCTGTTCGTCATCTGAATCATCTTCAGAACTGTCACATCCCTCAAAGGAAAGAGAGTCTATATCAGCCTCTCTTGCATTATCATCATCGTCATCGTCTTCATCTTTTTTTTCAACTATATCAATACCCAGATCGGAAAATGTCTGGAGCACAGATTCCATCTGCTCAGGAGAGACAAGATCTTCAGGAAGAATTTCGTATATATCATCATAGGTTAAAAAACCCTTATCTCTCCCTTTGGATATAAGCTCTCTGAGCTCCTGCTTCTTATCTTTTTTAGATAACTTTGATTCATTATTTTTCTGGGTCATTTATGTCCTCCTGCTCACCGTTTACCATAAGCCCGGTTTAAATTGAAAAAAACTCTTTTTTTAAATCAAAAGCTATAGATTTGTCAACAAAATCCAATTTTTAATATGAAAGAACATGCAAACCAGCTTTTTTTTTCCTGTACGCATTTTCAAACTGCATCACCAATATTTTTGCTGACTTCAAATTCCAACTCCCCTGCTCAATCCTTATTTTTGCAAACATGGGCTCAATGCCTGAATCAACAGTCAAAACTGAATCACTATTATTATCAGATTCAAGTATTTTAACTACGGATTTTCTTACAGATTCATTTTCAATCTTATCGGCAATTTTTTTATCAATAAAAATTTTTTTTAACTCAGGAACATCACTTAAAGCAGCCAGAAGGGAAATTTCAATTTTAAAATATTCAGAATTAATTTTTAAATTAGCAGATAAAGAATTTTTATTATCAATTGAACTTCCGTTTTGACCAAATCTTTCCTGAAGTGCCCTTTCTTCAATATTTAAAATCTGTGAAATTCTTTTTACATAAAGATTTTTTGTAACCGCATCATTTATATTATTCATTAAGCTTTCAAGAGCTGTTACAACCTTCACCTTACCCTCAATTGTATTGCCGTACAGTTTTAAATAATATTTTGTTATAAAATCAACGGCTTCCTGAGCATTTAAGGATTCCTCCCTGAATTTATCCGCCCCAAACGAATTTATAAAGTCATCCGGATCCATTCTGTCTGGCAGAATAAAAACAGAAACATCAGCCCCCTCATTTGCAAAAATTTCAATGCTTCTTGCAGCAGCCTTTATACCTGCTTCATCACCGTCATAAACAAGTACCATTTTCTCAGCATAACCTTTCAGGGTTTTTACATGCATTGAGGTAAGTGAGGTTCCAAGGGTGGCCGCACAATTTTTTATCCCCGATTTATAAAGAGCCAAAACATCAAGATACCCTTCAACAATATAAATCAGATTTTCCTTTCTGCAATGCTCCCTGGCCTGATAAAGTCCGTATAAGGAACTGCTTTTATTATAAACTGGAGTTTCAGGTGAATTAAGATATTTTGGTATTCCGTCTCCAATTATCCTGCCTCCAAACCCGATAATATTCCCTCGAATGTCAAAAATTGGGAAAACCAGTCTTTCCCTGAATCTGTCATAAAAGCTAGTGCCCGATTTTTTTTTTATGACCAGTCCTGCTTTTTCCTGAATTTCAGAAGAAACCCCTTCCTTACAGAGAAAGGCATAAAGATTGTCCCATCCCTCCGGAGCCATGCCTAACATAAAAGTGTCAACAATATCTTTTGGAATTTTTCTCTTTTTTAGATACTCACTCCCTTTATTTCCGACAGGAGAATTATTTAAAAGATAATTATAATATTTTGCAGCCTTTTTATTTAAACTTAGTATACTTTCCTTAAGACTTTTAGTTTTTGAATTTGCCGCACTGGAATAATTTTCAGGAATTTTAATATTGTACTGTTCAGCTATTGATCTTGCAGCTTCAGGAAAGGTAAGGTTTTCATATTTCATAAGAAATGAAAAAATATTTCCACCTTCTCCGCACCCAAAGCAGTAAAACATATTTTTTTCAGGAGATACAGAAAATGAGGGTGTCTTTTCCGAGTGAAAAGGACAGAGCCCAACAAAATTTCTGCCAGCCTTTTTAAGGTTTATATACTGGGAAATAAAATCAACAATATTTACTGAATTTAAAATTTCGGAAATGACAGTTTCAGGAACAAGCAAAACTAAAAACCCCACTTCTTCGGGCGGTTTAAAGATTAAAAGCAGTGTAAAAAACTGCTTTACCTAAAATATAATTGAGAAACGAAAACTATTTTTTTGCAAATGCAGACTGTTATTCAACCCTCAAACAAAAACAAATTACCAGGATCAAATTACTGATGGTGTTAAAAAATGACAAATTATTTTCCACCATCTAAAAATTTTATAAACCTTTTTATATAATTATATTTTACCATAAAAGTCAATTTTAAAAGCTTCCAAACATAAATCAAATAAGTTATCAGCACTTATCACAATTAATGGAATTAACTAAACCGTTTTTTCCCTTTCGCAAGTCAGCCTGTAAACTTTCGTCTCACTATTTAATATTTTTTAACCAGAACTGAAATCCAATCTCCTTTAAAGCAGATAATTAAATTATCAAAATACTTTTTTACCAAAGTCCTAAACATTCCATAACAATAAGCAGGTATCTTTCATCCTTCAGGCACAAGTTATTTTTTTAATAAAATTTGTAAAGAATTAACAAGCCAAAACAAACTTAACAGCCTTTAAAAAGGAGTGGAGGAGAAAAATGAAAAAAAAGTGGAAAAATTTTTCCAGGATAGTGAACATGCTTGTTGCAGCAGGGCTTTTGCTCATTGTAACCGGATGTAACAGCTCTGACAGCGATGACGACAAAGAACCTGCAGCTGAAGCCAAAAAGAAAAATATTATCCTGATGATAGCTGACGGTTCTCAGCTTGAGCATGAAAAAGCCTACAGCCGCTTTGTAAATGGTGACGACATGGCCCTAACAAGCGCTGATTTTCCATATCAGGGATGGAACACATCATGGGATGTCACCACATACGATATGTGGGCCTGGAATGCGGCACGTCAGGGAATTGATATTGACAATGAAAACTATAATAATGAACAGTGGATCATGGACCCTGGATCTCCAACAAAAGACACATATACCCAGCCTGCACCAAAATTTACAGAAACAGCCATGAATCCAGTTTTTGGCTACAACTCGAGCGTTGGGGGAGTAAAGCCTTTTCCAGTTGATGAAACAAGTGATATGGCCTCAGAGCGCTACCTTGCCATGCCACCAAAAGACATATACAACGGAAGTGAAAACGCTAAAATTGAAAGAGCCAAAGGCCGTGACTACGGAAAAAGTTTTGATGAAGGTTCTTCACTCTATCCTGCAACAGACTCTGCTTCTTCAGCAACAGCCATGGCAACAGGAAGAAAAACTGATGCAGGCAATATAAGCTGGCTTCCTTCTGACCCTGAAAACGGACAGATTAAAACAATTGCAGAACTTGCACGTGAACAAAAAGGCGCAGCAATAGGAATAGTATCTTCTGTTGAATTTTCCCATGCAACACCTGCATGCTTTGCAAGCCACAATGTCAACAGAAGCAACTACAGTGCAATTGCAACAGAAATACTTACATCTGTAAAACCTGATGTTGTAATAGGTTCAGGGCACCCGGACTGTGGTACAACAAAATACACTGGTTCCCAGGAAATTTATGATTCCATGAAAAACGGAACTAACCCTGATTATGTATTTGCAGAACATGCTAACGGAGTTGACGGCAATGATTCAATACTTGCAGCAGCCAGTACTGTTGTTGCAAACATTGAAGCTGGTTCAGGAAAAACCAAGCTTTTTGGACTCTATGGAGCGAAAACAACCCAGAAGACTGCATACAAAAACGGATACGGTGAGCCTGCAGGAACAGAGTACGACGATGTTCATTTCCATCCCCCACAGCCAAAAACAGACGGCAGCGGAGAATTTGAACGTATTGAAACAAAAAATCCAACACTTGCCGCAGCAACAGAGGCTGCTTTAAAAGTTTTATCAAAAGACAAAGACGGTTTCTTTTTAATGGTTGAAGGCGGAGATATTGACTGGGCAAACCATGCAAATGATTATGAATGGATGCTTGGCGCCTGGTACAACTTTGACATGGCATGCAAAAAAGCTGTTGAATTCATAGACCAGCCAGACGATGACATTACCTGGGAAAACACAATGGTTATCATTGCAACAGACCATGGCAACAACTACATGCGCCTTAAAAAATATTACGGTAAAGGACAAATCCCTCCAGGTGAAGAGCGCCAGCTCTGCCAGTCTGCAAAGCCTGAAACTGTTGGTATTAAATTCAGTTCAAATGATCATACAAACGAACTTGTTACTCTTTATGCAAAAGGCGGAAACACAGACCTTCTAAAAAAATACGAAGGAAGCTGGCATGAAGGCACAAGAATTCTTGACAACACTCATATATTCTTTGCAATGGCTGAATGGCTTGGAGTTGAACCGGGATACTCTCCCATGACGCCTGTTTCCAAATAATTTGGAAATTATTTGACTTCTGGCTGAATCAATGTCCGGTTTTTTATTAAACCGGACTGTTTTTTTATTTTCTCCGGGATCAAGAGTTTTATATTTTTTAAAAAGAACCAAAAATTATGAAAATCAATAGACATGTACCCCATTTTTTTTTAACCGGAAGTTTGACAGCCCTATTTTTTTCATCCATTTTTTTTGCGGCTGGTCTTTTAAGTCAGGCAAATTCACTTAACAGTCCAATAATATTAAAAACAAATTCCTACAGCAGTTTCATAATTTTTTTTTCAGCATTTCTAAACTTCACCCTGTTCGTCTACCTTATAACAAACTGGTTTTTTTACAGAAAAAACAGCAAAATCAATTCTTTTCTTATAAAATCAATTTCCTGGTTTATTTTACTGCTTACTTTATCCGGGGCAGTTATTTCATTTATTTTTATAAAAAACCTTCCTTTTGCTTATGAACCAACAGGCTTAACCTTATTGAAATTTTGCGGATTTGGAATTTTTATTAATATATTTCCAATTCTTGTCATACAAAGGCATGCAGACTTATCTGATAGAGAAGAATTACCTTCAAAAAGATCCATTGCAGTTTTTACAAAAGCTGTTGCATCAATACTTGTATTAATTGCACTGACAGCTCTTGGTTCAGGATTTAAACTTGAAATATCCAGTGTCTTAAATCTTGGATTTACATGGCTGCTTGTAATAATTGTATATTTCATGTTTTTTGTTTTTATTGAAATTTCAATAAGAGCCTTTGTCAGTATTATCCTTATAAAAGCCCCAAAAGATAAAATCAGCTTTTTTTCCTATAATTTTTCTGCATTCACAGTTTTTGCAAAAAAAAACCCGTTTTCAGAGATAAATAAAAGTTTAAAAAAATATTTTGGCGTAGATATATCAAAAATATGGGCAATACATTTTTTTAAAATTGCAGGATTTCAGCTTTGTGCATTTCTGGCTTTAATTTCATGGCTTGTTACGGGTATGACTTCTCTGTCAATCAATGAAAGGGGAGTTTATGAAAAGTTTGGCCATGTTGAAAAAGTTTTCAAGCCAGGACTTCACTTTCATCTGCCCTGGCCCTTTGGAAAAGTAAACAGGATTGATTTTGGAGTTGAAAAAAGACTTTTCCTTGCAGGAAAAAACATGGAAAAACAGGCCATGCCAGAGGCAAGAAAAAAACTTGATGTAGAAGCTGCAACCACAAAATGGGAAGACCGGCTGTGGGAGACATCCCATGGACGTGAAATCTATTTTTTAACAGCAAGCAACAAAATCATTACAAAACAGGGTAAAAAAGACAAACGCGGTGTAAGACCCTATGAAATGACAAATGCTGATATAGTCATTCACTACAGAACAGGTCTTGAAGATAAAGATGCAATAGCCGCATCTTATAATATCAATTCTCCTGAAGAGCTTGTATTAAGGCAGGCCGGAAGATGGGTTCAGTCTGTATTTGCCTCATCAACTCCAGAAGATCTTATTGGAACGGACAGAAAAATCCTTGGCAAAAAAATGCTTGGAAGTCTTCAAAAAGAGATGGATATTCTAAATACAGGAATAGAAATAACCGGAGTTTATTTTGAGGCAATCCATCCACCCATAGAAGCTGCAACATCATTTTACAACGTACAGGCAGCCCTGCATGATCTAAAAGCACAGATATCTTTTGCAGTCTCAAATTCAAAAAGAGTTGAAACAAGTGCACAGATAAAATCTGCATCAATAATTGACTCAGCAATGGCTGATGCTGAAGAAATAATTTCAAAAGCAACCATAGAGACAAGATTTTTTACTGCGGACAATCATGCATTCAGTATTAATCCAGATGCATATAAAATTGAAAACTACCTGAATGTACTTGATGATATTTCCAGTCTGAAGAAACTATACATTGTTGATGAAAATATCCCATGGAAGTCCGGATTTCATATAGATTTCAGAAAACTTACAAACGAACCTGTTAAAATAATGTCGGATTAAATTAATGAAAACAATAAAATTCAGTTTTAAAAACCCAATATCAAGAATCGTATCTGCTGTTTTTTTTCTCTTTATTACAGGAGTGTTTGCAGTCTCTTTTACAGTGAGGGAAAAACAGGCAATAGTCCTTACAAGATTTGGAAAACCAGTAAGAACCATTGTTGATCCAGGACTTTATTTCAGGCTTCCCCCGCCGGTAGAAAAAGAAGTAAAGGTGGATTTAAGACTTAGAACAACAGCAAGCGGTCTATACTCAACCCAGCTCAAGGACGGCTCAATAATTGTAATAGAAGCATTTGTTGTCTGGAAGGTCCCAGCAAATATCGAATCTGTAAAGACATTTGTAAGTGCACTTGGAAACAATACAGCTGAAGCAGCAGTACAGCTTAGAAGTATTCTTGGATCATCTCTTCAAACAGTTGCTGGAAGCTATACAATGCAAAATCTTATAAATACAGAAAAAAAGGAACTCAAACTTGATGATTTTGAAAAAGAACTTGCAAATATCATAACATCAAAAACTGAAAGTGTTTATGGTGTTGAAATTAAAACGGCTGGAATTGAAAGACTGATGGTTCCTGAACCAATTGTGGCAAGTACTATCCAGGCAATGATAGAGGACAGACGTGTTCTTGCACAGAAAACAAGAAGTGAAGGCGTAGAACGTGCAGGCCAGATAATGAGTAATGCCCATAGTGAATCAAGAAGAATAATAGCAAAGGCAAAAACCAGTGCCTCTGAAATTGAGGCTGAAGCAAGAAAAAAAGCTGCTGAAATATATGCATCAGCCTATGAAAAAGACCCCGAACTATACAAGTTCACAAGGGGTGTTGATACATTAAAAAAACTAATGAACCAACAGACCACTCTAATACTTAAAACAGACTCTTATCCATTAAATTACATTGGAGAGTTTTCACAAACAGATAAAAAAGAAAAAAAAGATGAGTGAGAAAAACAGCACGGCCTCTGCAATGGCTGAATCCATACATTTAAGTTTTAAATTTTTGTACCTTGCAATTACAATTCTTGCAGCTGCCTGGCTTTTTTCAGGGATAACGCAGGTATCTTCAGGAGAGCAGGCAATTGTTCTAAGATTTGGCAAAGTACACACAATTAAAAAGGAACCAGGTCTTGTTTTTGCTCTTCCAAAACCTTTTGATACAATAATCATCATCCCCTCACTCAAACGCCAACTTTCCCTGGAGGTAAGTGATCTTGCATTTATTGAAAACAAAAACAATGGAAATAAAGCAGGACTTCATCCAAGGGATGACGGCGGATACTTAATAATGGGCGATGGAGGTATTTTGCACATAAAAGGAGTTATAATATACTCAATAACCAATGCTTTAAAAGCAAATACAGGTGTTGCAGATCTTAAATCCTCAATAAGACGTATTTTCTGTGATGCTGCAATTCATATATGTGCAGGCTCAACAACAGAACAGATTTTAATAACCGAACCTGAAAAAATCAAAACGCAAATAATGAATAAAATGAATTCTGCAGCAACAGTACTCGGGCTTGGAATTCGTATAGGAAGGGTTGACATCATGGCATCTTTACCCAAAAAGGCAAAGGATGCATTTGATAATGCTCAAAGTGCATCTGCTCAATCATCATCCGATGTTGCAAGGGCAGAAAAAAGTGCAAGGCTTTCTATTCAGGATGCAAACAGGGAAAAAGCATCTATTATTTCCAGTGCTGAAGCTGTAAAAAAAGAAATAATCAGCCGTGCAGAAATAATCACAAATAAAATACTTGCCCAAAAAGAAAATGCCAAAGGTAAAAAAAGAGAAAATCTTTTAAGAAGAATTCACCATGAAGCATACACACAGGGATTACAGCAGGCAGGAAAAATAGTTTTGGTTCCTGATGAATCTGCATCATCTTTATTTATTCCAGGGGATTAAAAAATGGAAACAAATCAGTCTATTAAAGAAACCACATATCAAGAAAACCTTGAAGCAGTATTAACCACTTCAGAAAAAGCAAGCCTTGGAATAAGACTGTCTTCTGCTTTTCTGGCAGCAGGTATATTAATAATTTCATATACAATTGAATATCTTGATCATGGTCAGGCTGAAGCAGCTGGATTTTTAAATGGAATAGCAGCCCTTCTTGCAGGAATTCCTGTAATGTGGAATGCATGGAAAGGAATAAAGAGTCCTGATCTTCACTCAGTTGCAGACCTGCTTGTGTCAGTTGCACTTCTTGCAGCCTGGGTTGCAGGAGATTTAAGGAGTGCAACAATAATCCCGCTTATTATGGTAATCGGACATGTTCTTGAAGACAGGAGCATGATTGGTTCAAAGGAAGCAATAAATGCACTTGCAAAACTGACTGAAAACTCAGTTACAAAAATAAACACTGAAAATATTGAAGAAACAGTTTCTGCAAAGGATCTTGCTCCGGGAGATTTAATTATTGTAAGACCCGGAGAAAGAATTTCTGCAGATGGAATTCTTGTTTATGGCAAAACAAGCCTTGATACTGCTCCGTTAACAGGAGAGTCAGTTCCTGTTGAGGTAAAAAAAGGCGATATTGTCAGGGCAGGTTCAATAAATCTTTATGGACTTGTCAAAATAGAGGTATCTCAGGTGGGTGATAAAACAGCACTTGGGCAGATAGTTGAACTTCTCAAAGAAGCTGAACAATCCAAACCTCCTGTTACAAGGGTTCTTGAAGAACATGCAGGAACCTATCTTCCCCTTACAATTGCAATATCTCTTATTACACTTTTTATTACCGGTGATGTTGCATCCATGATGGCAGTCCTTGTTGTATGCTGTCCGTGTGCTCTTGCAATTTCAGCTCCTGCAACAACTGTTGCAGGACTTGCAGCTGCAGGAAGACACGGAATTCTCATAAAAGGTACTGCTTTTTTAGAACAGCTTGCAGAAGCAGACACCATGATTTTTGACAAAACAGGCACACTTACAACAGGCAGACTAAATATTGTTGATATAAAAGTCTATAATGGACATACAAAGGAGGAAGTTCAAAACGCCGCTGCAAGCCTTGCAGTTTTCAGCAAGCATCCTGTAAGTAATTCTATTGCCAGAGCTTCAGGATCAGAAAACCTGAAAACAATTGAAGACCTTTCGGAAATCCAGGGTTTTGGACTAAAAGGAAAAATAAACGGGACTCAGGTTATTCTGGGGCGGGCAAGCCTGTTAGCCCAATATAATATTAAAGCTGAAATAAGGCCAAAACACTTCGGCCCTTTGGTAGCCTGTTCCATTGGAAATAGTTTTGCAGGATGGATTCTTTTGCAGGACACACTGCGCCCTGAAGCAGAATCTGTTTTAAACAACCTGAAAAATCTTGGAATAAAAAGAACACTTCTTGTTTCAGGCGATAATGAAGCAGCAACAAAAGCAGTATCAGATTTGCTGCCCTTAGATGAAACACATTGGGAAAAACTTCCCCACGAAAAACTATCCATAATAAAAAAAGAAATAAAAAACAAAAACAGGCCGGTAATGGTTGGTGACGGAATTAATGATGCTCTTGCATTAAAGGCTGGTGCAGTTGGTATAGCAATTGGCGGTTCTGGAACTGACATTGCACTTGCATCTTCTGATATTGTTTTGTTAACACCTGATTTAAGAAGAATTGAGACAATGATTCGATTAAGCAGAAAATGCAGAAGCACAATAACTGCAAATATTGTTATTGCAATGACCTGGACTTTAATAATGTTTGTCTGTGCAGCAGGCGGATTTATTGGACCTGTTGCAGCGTCTTTATTTCACAACATAGGAACAGTCTTTGTAATAGCAAACTCGGGAAGACTTCTTGCATTCAATGAAATATCTCTGGCCTGAGACGGCTCAGCAATATTTTCCCGGCCGTTCCCAGTGACCTGCCTGTAAGTACTCAACAGATAAGAGAAAAATTACATACATTACTATTATTGCCTGATACAGCGACAATTACTATTATAAAACCCCCTTGGTTGAAGGAATAAAATCAGATTCAATTTTGCAGGCCATGGCAAGGCTTCTTCCAAAACCTTTAAAAATTGCTTCTACAATGTGGTGCTCATTTTCACCATAGAGTACATTTATATGCAGAGTAATTCCGGCATGCACAGCAAAAGCCCTGAAAAATTCCTTGGCAAGATAGGGTGAAAACGGCCCTTTTGCCCTTATTGTTTCCGGAACATTAAAAACAAGATACGGCCTGTTTGAAATATCAAGAGCAATATTTGCAAGGGTTTCATCCATTGGAAGAAAAAAATTGCCATACCTTGCTATTCCTTTTTTGTCTCCAAGGGCTGTTTTAAATGCTTCACCAAGTGCAATCCCGATATCTTCCACTGTATGGTGATAATCAATTTCAATATCACCCTTTGCCGCTACCATAAGGTCAAAGCCTCCGTGAACAGCAAAAAGGTTAAGCATATGATCAAAAAAAGGAATTCCAGTAGAAATTTCCGAACTTACCTTTTTATCCAGTTCAAGAAGTATATAAATATCAGTTTCATTGGTTTTTCTTTTTATTTCAGCTTTTCTTGCCATTGATAAAATCCTGTATTTCCATATGTTGAACAAACACTGATGCAGCATGGTTTCTTAACGAAAACTTGGAAAAAACCAGGCAGCCTTCCAATTTAAACTGTAAAATTATCAGATAATACCCTGTTTTTCATAATAAATTTTAAGACCGCCCAAAACCCCCTTAAAAAGTTTGGCACCAGCAAGTATTACAAATGTATCCTCAGGAAGAAGACACTGAACAGCAAAGGCAGGCCCAATTACAGAAGCAGGCTCGGCTGCAGCTTTATTTTGCGACAATTCCTTCAGATAATAATTAAGCTTATCTTTTATTACCTCAAAATAGTCAATATCAACATTTGAATATTTTCTGGTTGCCTCTGTAACACTTTTTGAAAACTCAAGAATATGCTCCCAGTAAATTTTAGAAATTTCATCCTTCTTTTCCCGGGGCTCAATAAGATAGTTAATTGAAACTCCTGCTGTGATAATTTTTAAAATCTGAAGCTCATACAAAAGAGTTGCTTCTTCGGCATTTGAGTTTTCAATGGTTTCTTTTGCAATATTTTTTAGATCATCCCTTGAAACTGAATAGGAAAAAAGAGTGTTTGCAATTTGATTTTCAAGTGAAATATTTGTTTCTTCTGTCATTTTTTACACCATTTGTTTTATTTGAATTTAAATGTGACTATCATATTTTTTCTTTTAAAAACAGAGACAATTTAATTTACTAAGCCATCTAAAATGATTATAATTTTTTAAGAGGTGAAAAAAATGAATGTCAACAATTCAATAACTCAAAGATTCAATCCCTATGTAAATACTGAAAAATACAATAAGGACACCTCTGCTTCACCTTCAAAAAATTCAGAAGAAACATCGAGCTCAGATAATTCAAAGGACAGCACCCGGGACAAAAAAATAAAAACATCAAAAGATGATTTTACTCCCTATGAACAGAAAATAATTGAAGAACTCAAGTCAAGGGATCAGGAGGTAAGAGATCATGAAATGGCTCATGTTGCAGCAGGAGGGCCATACATAAAACGGGGTGCAAACTATGAATACCAGAAAGGTCCTGACGGAATTTTATATGCTGTTGGAGGAGATGTACTTATAGACACATCTCCTGTGGCAGGAAATCCTGAAGCAACCATAAGGAAAATGGATGTTATAAGAAGTGCGGCCCTTGCTCCTGCCAATCCTTCAGGATCAGACAGGGCAATTGCTTCAAGAGCTGCATCAACAAGAATAAAGGCCAGTGAAGAACTTATTAAAATGCAGCTTGAAAAATCCGGCCTTGAAAAAAACGATAAAAAATCTCCATATATGGTTTCAGATGCCTACTCAAAATCCACTGAACAGTCAGATCAGCCCGGAAATTTAATAAATCTGTCAGCATAATTTATAAATCAAGCCGTTTGGTAATTTCTTCTGCCCTTTTACTCAAATCACCGCATTGAGACTCAAGCCTTCCAAGTTCCTCAAGACAAACTTTTTTAGATTCCTGATTATTTTCCATTATCTCAAGAATATCTGAAAAATCATTTACATAGGAATCAAGAGATTCAATAAGGCTTTTCAAGTAAACATCCATGACCTGCTCAGAAAACTTTAATACATATTGAAACTTAAGGTTTTCTCTGTAGTTTAAAAAATGATTTTTCAGGGTTGATTCAGTTTCTTTTTTTATTTTTAAAAGGCCTTTTTCAATAATTTTAAGTGCATCATCGTTTAAGGAATTTTTAGGTTTAAAAATCCTGTTAATCAAATTTTTGAAAAAAACCATTGAAGAGCCGGCCATTGCACTGCTTCTTAATACAACATTGTAATTGAGTGCATCAAGTGCAGAAGGAATTTCAAATGCCTGCTCAAGACTGAAGTTATCTGGAGAAGGAATATTTGTACCAAATTTTACAGGATCTTTTCCTATTGTTTTCTGAAAATTGTTTCTTGTTTCAAAAACCATATATTCAGAGGATTTTGATAGTTCATAATAATATGAAACAATTTCTTTTTCCTTTTCCTTAATAAAAGATATTACCAGTGGATTAATTTCTCTTGTAACAAAATTATCAAGACTTTGTCTGAAATCCTGATACAGGGAAAAATAATTTACCTTAACTGAGCTGTCCCCTGTTTTTACAACATATTTGTTAAGTTCTCCCTTGTATGACTTTATGAAATCGTACACCATACCTGTTATTTCGGAGCTTGAAGAAAAAAAGGAATCAATCTCGTTTTTTAAGTTTTTATCAAATTTGGACTTTGATCCTTCCATGGTATTTTTTATAATATTTTTAACTTCCCTGAATTTTTTGGTCTGATCGATAAGCTCTTTTTCAGCAGTTTTATCACCTGAATCAAGAATTTTTATTTTTATTTCAAGACGCTCGCTCAACTCATTTATTTTGTCTCTAATTTTCCCAAGAATACTTGAATAAAAGAAAAACTGCTTCTTTAAAATAAGTTCATTTTTAAAATAATTGTTAAAGTCTTTAAACCCGTTTTTTAAAAAAATTGAGCTTTCCTTATCAAGCCTCCATTGTTCAAGCCTCAAAATATCTTTTTTTGAAAGACTGTCTTCATTTTCAGTAAAAAGTTCATAAAGGGCAGATATTGTAAAATACTTTGCATCAGGCTTTAAAAGACAGATTTCCTCTGCAGTTTTTTTCTCAACCCTTTTAAGATCTTCAAGATTTTCATGTTCTGACAAATCAGCATTCAAAACAAAAACAGACTGGCCTGTAAGTCCCATTTTTTTAAGCATATTCAAAAAAATTATATCAGCCTGTCTTAAACCTGTCCGAGTGCTTACAAGATAAATTATAAAGTTGGTTTTTAACAGATAATCCTGAATACGGGCTATATGAAGAGGATTTGTGGAGTCGCTTCCCTGACAGTCTGCTATTTCTGTTTTTTCGTCAATAGCATTTCCAGGAATTTCAACATAAATATCTTTTACATAAACTGCTAAAGGCTCCTGGCTTGCAAAATCCTTATATTCATCAAAATTATCACCGAAAAACTCAAACTCTCCTTTTTCAAGGATATTTTCAAGACGCTCATAACCCTTGAGATATGACTGAAGATATACGCTTTTTGCTTCTCTTGAGTCTTTTGTAAAAAGATCTTCATTTTTCAGTGCAACAAGTACCCGATCAAGCCTTTGTCTTGAGTTTATATCCCTGATGTCAAAATCATCAAAATTACCGTTATCTTCAAACTCAGGTAAAAGAACCACTGAGTTTTTTATGTCATTATTTATTTCATCAATAGTTTTAAAAGAAACAACTGCTTTTTTTTCTTTTCCTGCCATTACACGGGTTACAACAGAAGTTATTACCCCTGCTCCCCTTTTTAAAAAGTCAGATTTTAAAAAGGAATTTATAAATGTGCTTTTTCCAGATTTTATTGCTCCCACAACTGCAATTTTTAAAACCTGATCATCAATATTTTTATTTATTGATCCAAAAAATTTTTTTATTTTTTCAAGCTCTTCAATTCCTGATTTATCCTCAGACTTAAGATAACTTGAGTAAATGGTTCCAAGTTCATTTGAAAGATCAATAAGTTCATTTGTTATATCAAAAGCATTGTTTGCCATAAAAATTCTCCACAAAAAAATTAAAGCATTCTAAAATATTTATTTTAAATCATAACTCTGATAACCTGAAAACAAAAAACAATCAAAAGAGAAAATTAATCATGGAAACAAATCTTATCAACCCCGTAAAAAATCAGCCACACTTCAAACTGTTTGAATCAGGTCCAAAAATAAATATTAAAGACTTTAAACTGCAGACAAAAATGGGTAAAAAAATCCCTGGTTTTTTAAAGCCCCTTTTTTTCAGACAGTTTATTTTTGCAGGAATAATAACAGATAACCATATTGCCGGTGCTGCCATTGCAGATCTTGGATATGCTTCAAAAGGATTTGTGTATATACATGATCTTGAAACAAACACCCTTCATGAAAAAGGCTCTCTTGTTTTTCCTTTTTTCAAAAAGATTATTAACCCCGATACAGAAAATTCTGATGCCTGGTTTAAAGCAAAGGATCTTGAAATTAAATTTTTTACAAACAGCCTTTATGTAAACTCAAAAAATATTAAATTTGAGATAGAATTTTTAAATGAAAAAAAACCATCTCCTTTAAGAATTTGCTCAAAAACTTCATATAACAGGTGGTTTTTCACAAAAAAACAAACTCCTTTAAAATGCACAGGCAAAATAGGTCTTAATAATAATGAAACAGAATTTTCTTCAGAAACATCAAGGGCCATCACAGACCGAAGTCTTGGATATCCAGGAAGGGAAATATGGTGGAACTGGGCTTCAACGGCATGCATACTTGATTTTAAGGAATTTGGAATGAATCTTTCATGGGGAGTAAATCAGACAGGCGAAACAGAAAACTTCATCTGGCATGATGATAAATTTATAAAAATAAATCAGGTGAATTTTGAAAAAGAAGATAATGAAATATGGTCTGTCAGGTCAAATGACAATATTATTGACCTAAAATTCATCCCCAAAAAAACAAAAACTGAAAAAACAAATTTTTTATTTACCGCCTCAAATTTTATCCAGCATACAGGCATATTCAGAGGAAAAATAAAACTTGATGAAAAAAATTATAAGGATGTTGAATTTTTGGGATGGCTTGAAGACCATTATGTAAAATGGTGATTTACATGTGCACCAAATTTTTACAGTTCAAATGAAAAATTCAAAAGCTGTAAATATCGTATTCAGAATCAATAAGTTCAGCAAGTGCAGATGATTCTGCAAGATTAAAAAGTTTGTCAACCTTGGAGTTCAAAACATTTTTATCGTTTGAAACCATGGAAAAACCAATCTCTGCAATCTGGTATTTATCAAGGCTTCCAGCTTCACATACTGAAGCATTAAATTCATTTTGAATTTTTGATATTATTGGCTTTACATGGGAACGTTTCTGCTTGAGTGAAAAACATTCATGTATTTTGTATTTTAAAATCCCTGAGGCTATATACATTAATAATATACCTGTTTTTTTAAGAGCTTCTTTTCCTGATTTTTTGAAAGAGGCTTTTTTCTGAAAAGGACATAGGTTCCGCCGCTTCCGCCATCTGTACTTTTTGCACTGGCACAGGCAAAAATTCTTCTTCTCCAGTAATTGGAACTCAAAATCTCCTGTACAAGATTTTTCAATACCGGTTCATTTTTTGAAGAAAGACCACGTCCATGAACAATTAAAACTGCGTTTTTATTTTCCCTAAAACTTTTTTCAAGAAAATTTCTAACAATCTCATCTGCATCAATTCTTGAAAATCCGTGCAGATCTATATATGCCTGAACCGAAAACTTACCTTCATGGAGCTTTTTTGCTGTTTCCTCACAAACTCCTGCTCCAATCAGTTCACAATATTCCGGAGTTTTTGATACTTCGAAACCCTCTCCCGAATCAAGAAGTTTTTCAAGCTTTTTTAAAACTTCCTTTTTTTCACAATAGTAATCTATTTTATTGTAGCTTTTTCTTGTATTGAAAGAGCCTCCAATCTTTTTTTTGCCTTTTACAGGAACAACATCTGACATTTCTTTCAAAAAAAGGTCATCATCTTTTTTGACCGAACAATATGATTTTTTATTTTCCCTTGTCTGCCAGGGGACAGTTTTTTTCTTATTTTTCACAAGTCCTGTTAATACATGCCTGTAGTCCTCAAATGGACTGTTTGAAAAACCATTGCTGAATCCAGACATAAATACTCCTTAAAAATAAGTCATAGGAAGTTTAATGTAACAGATAAGAAACATAAAAACAAAAACATTTACTTGACTTTTATTATCCCATAACTTAGTTGATTAGTCTGTGTGCCCGTGGCCCAGCCGGATAGGGCGTCGGCCTCCGAAGCCGGAAATCGCGAGTTCGAGTCTCGCCGGGCACGCCAGTTAATCCCCTTGAAAATCAACTCTAAACCCTTTTAAATAAACCATTTCAGACTTTTTAAAAGCTTTCAGGTTTTATACTGCTTTTTCTTTTATTTTTCCTGTTTTTCCTACCTAAGTTGGGGAAATGGGTGGGGAAAAATCCATGGCATTTCCAAAGAATATTCGGCTGTGATTGATGAAAATAAAAGTTTCTAAGAAAATTTAAAAAAAAATTGGCACTATAGATTGGCACTACTTTAAAATTTTAGACTCTTATTGTTTTTGTATAATAACCCAGATTATCTTTTTTCCTTATAAATTCAAAAATATAATCATAGTTAAAATCAAGTTCCAAATCAGAATGAGTTACATAAATCAGAGATTTATGAGGCATTTTGCAGATTGTTCTTACAATATCTAAAACAATTTTTCTGTGAAAAGAGTCAAGGCCGTGACAGGGCTCGTCCATTATAATAAGATCAGGATCTTTTATAAGTGATCTTAAAATAAGAACAAGCCTTTGCTGACCATATGAAAGGGATAGAAAACTTTTATAAAAAAGATTATCAATATTGAATTTTTTAAAAATATATTTTGCAGTGTCAATATGGATTTTATCCGGTTTTCTGTAAAGACCAACAGAATCAAAATAACCTGAAATCAAAACCTTATAGGCTTCAATTTTTTTATCATATTTTAAATGAAGTGACGGAGAAACATAACCTGTATTTTTTTTAAATTCCCACAGGGTTGTCCCAAACCCTCTTTTTTTACCAAAAACCCTGACTTCATTTGAATAAACCTGAAGATTATCTCCTGTTATAAGAGATAAAAGTGTTGATTTACCACAGCCGTTTTCACCTTTTACAACCCATTTTTCTCCAGTTGAAATCTGAAGATTGATATTTTCAAGTACCTTTTTTTCACCGTAATGAACGCTGCAGTTTGAAAGCTCTGCAATAAGCTCTTTTTTGAAATCAGGCTTGAATTTTTCAAATTCAGTCAAATCAGGAGTTTTTCCGTCTGAAATTTTTAAAATATCTGGATTGTCAATCTCAAAGACTTTGTTATCATTGACGGCAAGATATTTAAAGTTGCAGCCTGAAATTTCATCAACCCTGTGTGTTACAAGGATAACAGCTATATCTGAGCAGCACAGATCCAAAACAAATTTTTTCAAAAGATCAACGGAGTTTGAATCAAGGCCGTCAAATGGTTCATCAAGTATCAGAAGTTCAGGGTCGTTTTCCAGAGCTTTTAAAATCTGAAATTTTCTTAATTCACCGCTTGAAAGATTATCAATTTTTTTACCTTTGAATGAATTCAGATCAAATATTTTAGAAAAAGATCTGTTTTCATCAAAAACATTAAAAGCATCGGGCTTTATTTCTTTTCCGGAATAATATTCTGCTTCTTCAAGAATTTCCTGTTTACGCAGTATTTTTCTTAAATTTTCAAAGGAAATATATGAAATATTTTTACTTAAAGGAAGTTTGTGGTAGCGGGAAATATTTCCTTTACAAATTGAAACCTCGCCTGTCAATGCCTTCATAAGCGAGGTTTTACCGCTGCCATTTTTTCCTGTCACAAGGATATTTTCTCCCCTTGAAATTGAAAAAGAAGTACCCGGCAGAACAAAAGAGCCTGGATAATAAATGGTAATATCTTTTATTTCAAGAAGAAGTCCTTTAGTCATGACAATCAAAAATAAAGCGGATAAATTTCAACTCTTCTGTTAAGGCTCTTATAATATTCACTTGTATTTGGAAGAATAGGCATTGCCTCTCCAAATCCTTTTGATTCTATTCTCAAGGAAGAAATATTTTTTTTCTGAAGATAAGCCCTGACAGATTCAGCTCTTTTTTTGCTCAAGGTTAGGTTGTATTTTTCATCGCCTGTATTGTCTGTAAAACCTCTTAAGCTGAATCTTGCTCCGGCAAGCTCAGGGGAGTTTAGAACTCCTGATATGATATCTAAAAAAGAGGCTGCTTTAGAATTTATTGCGCTGGAATCAAAATCAAAATTAACCCTTAAAACAATTGAAGTCCCAAATTCATTATTGCTGTTTTTAAGACTCAGCATGGCATCCTTTAAATTTTGTGCAAAGCTTTGTTCCTGAAAATTATCAGAACTGAATAAAACCTTTTTTTTGTATCCTGATTCTTTTTTATCTTTGCTTTCAGTTTCTGACTCATCTTTTTTTATGCTGTCTTCTTTTTTTACCAAAGCTCTTTTTCTGAACTCAATCTTATCAATCATTGATATGTCTATGTACTCGGGAACCCAGGTATTGTTGTAGTCGTCAAATCTTAAAACAGATATTTTTTTAGAGGGAGTATTGTTTCCGCTGTATTTGTAAAATCTTGCATTGGAAGTATTTTCTTCTGTTTTATCCAAAAATTTTATTTTCAAGCTATAGTTATCAGAAATACCCGGCACCCTGTCCACAAAATCGATTTCCGAAACTTTGGTTAACAGATCATCTTTTAAAATAAAATGTACAAGATTATCTTTATCTGAGGTGTATTCCATTTGAGATATGTTTAAATCAGTAACCCTTACATTTGGATTATAGACATCTCTTTTTTCATTATTATCTAGAGGCAGGGTAAAATCTTTTGATAAAATCCTTGAATTATCCTTTAAATGAACAACAAGATTTGCTGAATATAGACGAATAACTGACAAAAAGAAAATTACAATAGAAAAAAAAATAAGTTTTTTTTTCATCATGCCTCCATATTTAAAGACTGCCTTTTAAGCAGAAAACAACAATTATTATTATCTATGCTTTTCAATAATTCCATTTCAACTTAAATTCGGCAGCCTTCAAAAAAACTTAACTAAAGATAGGTTTTTATGTACTTGTCAACAAGGGTTTCAGCTGCTCCTGTGTATGTTTGAGGAGTAAGCTTCTTGAGCCTTTCCTTTTCATTTTGAGGAAGATTTTCAAGGGAATCAATAAATGTATCAAGTTCCTTCCTTGTTATTCTGTGACCTCTTGTAAGCTTTTTCATTTTTTCGTATGGATCTTTTTCGCCAAAAGCTCTCATCACAGTCTGTACAGGCTCTGCAAGAAGTTCAAGATTTTCTTCAAGATCTTTTTTCAATGCTTCGCTGTTAAGCTCAACTTTTGAAAGACCTTTTAAAATAGAATTACCTCCAATAAAAAGATAACCAAAAACTGCGCCAATATTCCTTAATACTGTTGAATCTGACAAATCTCTTTGAAATCTTGAAATAAGAAGCTTTGAACCAATATGTTCTGCCATTGCAGAACAAAGTCCGAAGTTTCCTTCACTGTTTTCAAAATCTATTGGATTGACCTTATGTGGCATTGTTGAAGAACCAACCTCCCCTTCCTTGATTTTCTGCTTGAAATACCCAAGGGAAATATATCCCCACATATCACGGGCAAGATCAATTGAAATTGAACAAAGCCTTGAAATTGAGTGAAGGTTTTTTGCAATATAAGAGTAGGGATTAATCTGGGTTGTATAAAAAAGAGGTTCAGCTCCAAGATATTTTTTTATAAAATTTTCAGATGCTTTGGCCCAGTCTATATCCGGAAAAGCAGAAATATGAGCATTAAAATTACCTGTTGCGCCGTTCATTTTGCCTTGAACCGGAAGGTTTTTCAAAGTTTCAAGCTCTTCTCTTATTCTCCATGCAAAATTGATAAGCTCTTTTCCCATGGTTGTAGGAGTTGCCGGCTGTCCGTGTGTTCTTGACATCATGGGTTCTGATTTAAATTTGATTCCCAGATTTTCAACAAGATCAAGAATTTGATTAAAAAGTTCAAGAGCTTTTTCCCTGCCTCTTTTTATCATAAGACAATAAGAAGTATTATTGATGTCTTCTGACGTACACGCAAAATGAATCCATTCCTTTAAGTCAGAGAGGTTTTTTGAGCCATTATCAAATTTTTCCTTTAAAAAATATTCGCAGGCCTTAACATCATGATTTGTAACCTTTTCAATATCTTTTATTTTTTGTGCATCATCAGCACTGAAGTTTTCAATTATTTTATTCAGATACAATCTGTCTTCATCTGAAAGATTACCAAATTCCAGTTCTTCCATTAAAAAAATAAACCATTTGATTTCAATTTCTATCCTGTGCTTTATAAGACCGAATTCAGAGAAAATATCCGATAAAACTGAAGTATGTCTTTTGTATCTACCGTCTAGAACTGAAATAGACAGAACCTGATTCATTTTTTTACTCCCCTTATTTTAAAATTCTAATTTCAATATATAATATAATCTTCCAGATTATCCTCATCAACATCTTTTCCGGAAACAGCTTTGCCAAAAGCTGAAATTCCCAGTTTATGCACCAGAGTCCTGTCCCCTGAAACAAGATAGTGCCAGTCAGGCAGTTTTTTCTCCAGAAAAAGGATTCTGTATGAGCAGTTTGTGGGAAGATAATTAATATATTTTTCAAGATAATCAACACTTAATTTTACGCAGTCTTTTTTTTGCTCGCATCTTTTTTCATAAACACTGCAACGTAAGGAATCAAGTTCCAGGTAAATACAGGATACACAGGTAAAATAAAGTTCATCTGTTTCACTGTCGATAAGTTTTTCCATGCAGCACAGCCCGCACCTTGAGCATATAAGCTCCCACTCATATTCTGTAAACTCATCCATTTTTTTAAATCTGAAAAAATCTTTTTTCATTCAAGTAAACCGTTGGGTTAATAATCGCAAAAAAAAAGCATCTTCGACCTTTTAAGGTGAAGATGCTTTAAATTTCCAAAAATATAAAAAAAATTAAATTTTTCTCACATTGTCAGCGGCAGGTCCTTTTGGTCCTTCTTTGATTTCAAAAGTAACCTTGTCACCTTCGTTCAGTGATTTGAAACCATCTGAATTGATTGCTGAAAAATGAACAAAAATATCTGTACCGTTTTCCTGCTCAATAAAACCAAAACCTTTTTTGTCACTGAACCACTTAACTACTCCGTTTGCCATCTAAACTAACCCTTTCTTAAATTTAATAGTATAAAAGTTTCCATTTATCAATTATTCCATATTAATAATTTGAGCAATTGACAAAGAAACCGGACCGCCATAAATACGGTATAAAAATATTAATTTTTTTTTTATTTAAGGTCAAGATTAAATATTTGTTTGGTTTTCAATGTTTATTATAAAATAGCTTAATTGAATATTTTAATCTGATCATATTTATCAGGAGGTTAATCTAAGCATGATATAAATGTGAAAACATTTGAACAGACAATTTTATCCATTGGATATGTGAAGCATTATTCATTGCTCAGTTTAGTTAAAAATCAATCTGTTTATAAATAGTGACTGCCCGAAAATAAGGATTTTCTGTTCAGTTGCCAAATAACTTTTCAATAAACCAAAACCGCTTTTTTCCATAATGTTTACGGGTTAAAAAGCTTAACAACCTATGCTGAAGTATAATTTTTTTACCGGAACCGGATAAAAATATCAGTTTTCAGCCAACCAATACAAACAACGGGGAAAATCAATGATTACTGTTTGTGCCGCTATTATTTTTAATGAAAAAAAAGAAAGGATTCTTATTGGAAGAAGAAAATCAGGTGAATTTAAAGGATACTGGGAATTCCCCGGAGGAAAACTTGAAGCCGGTGAAACCCCTGAAGACTGCATATTAAGAGAACTTGAGGAGGAACTGTGTGCAAGATCAGAAATAGTTTCTTTTTTCCATGAAGTGATCCATGAATATAAATCAAAAAAAATTAAACTTGTTTTTTTTGAAGTAAGATTGATTGACCAGAAACTATGCACTAATGATCATGATATTGTGATCTGGGAAAAACCTTCGGAATTTAAAAATTATAAATTCCCTGAAGCTGACCTGAAAATTATTGAGATGCTTAATCAGTCATAAAAAAAGGCAGCCCAGTAAAGACTGCCTTGAATGCAAAAGTATTTATTATTTAAACAGCACAGCTTCCGCCTGAACCGCAGCTGCTGCATCCGCCAGGTCCAAAGTCAATACTTGAATCAACTTTAAACCCTGTTGCAAGGTAATCTATCTTTACAGGTGAAGCCTGCTTCAAGAATTCTTTTTCTGCTATGAATTTAAAACCTTCAATTTCAAATACATCGTCTGTGTCTTTCTGCTCATCCAGAGCAAGTGCAATTGATGGACCTGCTCAACCGCCGCTTGCAACAAAAACTCTTACAGGCATAATTTCTTTGTCTGCAAAGAAATTTTTTATTTCCTGTATTGCACTTTTAGTTACTTCAATCATTATTTTGCCTCCGTTAAAAATTTTGTGCTATTTTTAACACAACTGTTTTAATAACTCAATAGATTATCTCAATAAATCTATTGAGTTGTATCAGGAAAGAGAATAGTTTTAAAAATAAGTTACAATTTATTTCAAATAATATTACATTAATTCAAAGACTATTTCCCCATCCCTTAAATAAGCCTCCACCCTGCTTCCGTCTGTTATTTCACCTTTAAGAATTGCAAAAGAAAGCTTGTTTTCAATTAAATTCTGAAGTGCTCTTTTTAGAGGCCTTGCTCCAAAATCAGGCGAATATCCTGCTTCAGCAATATAATCAAGAGCATCTTCTTTTATATTTATACAGATATTTCTTGCTTCAAGTCTTTTCTTAAGATTTTTAAGCTGAATTTTAACAATTTCCTTTATCTGTTCTTTACCAAGATTATGGAACACAATTGTTTCATCAATTCTGTTTAAAAATTCAGGCTTAAATGAACCCCTTAGTATCTCTCCAACCTTTTGAGTCATTTCACTATAGTCTTTATTTGCATATTCAAGAACAAGGTGACTTCCAATATTTGAAGTCATAATTATTATTGTATTCTTGAAATCAACTGTTTTTCCATGGCCGTCTGTGAGTCTTCCGTCATCAAGAATCTGAAGCAGAATATTAAATACATCAGGATGGGCCTTTTCAATTTCATCAAAAAGAATAACACAGTATGGCCTTCTTCTTACTGCTTCTGTAAGATATCCGCCCTCTTCATAACCAACATAACCAGGAGGAGCACCAATAAGCCTTGAAACAGCATGTTTTTCCATATATTCAGACATATCAACTCTGACAACAGCATTTTCGCTGTCGAACAAAAATTCTGCAAGAGCCTTGGCAAGTTCTGTTTTACCAACGCCTGTCGGCCCGAGGAAAATAAAAGAGCCAATTGGTTTATCAGGATCAGATATTCCAGACCTTGATCTTCTGACAGCATCTGACACAGCTTTTACTGCTTCATTTTGACCGACAACCCTTTTTACGATCCTGTCTTCCATAAAAACAAGTTTTTCCATTTCGCTTTCAAGCATTTTGCTTACAGGAATCCCTGTCCATCTGGATATAACCTGTGCAATATCTTCTGAATCAACTTCCTCCCTTAAAATTGAATTTTTTGCCTCTGTTGATTCCTTTTCAGCCTTTTCAAGCTCCCTGTTAAGCTCATTCATTCTTCCATATCTTATTTCAGCAACCTTGTCGTATTTTCCTTCCCTTTCAAGCTTTTCTGCTTCAATACCAAGTTTTTCCAGTTCCTCCCTGATATTTCTGACCTTCCTGATTTTGTCTTTTTCAGTCTGCCATTTACCTTTTTTCTCAAGAAGCTCCTCTTTTAAAGCAGAAAGCTCTGATTCAATTTTTTCAAGCCTTTTTTTAGACCCCTCATCTTTTTCTTTTTTTAGAGCCTCCCTTTCAATTTCAAGCTGAGTGGTTTTTCTCTGAATTTCATCAATTTCAGCAGGCATTGAATCTATTTCTATTCTAATTTTGGAAGCAGCCTCATCAATCAAATCAATTGCCTTGTCAGGGAGAAAGCGGTCTGCAATATATCTGTTTGAAAGTGTCGCAGCTGATACTATGGCTGAATCCTTTATTCTTACCCCATGATGAACTTCGTATTTTTCCTTCAGCCCCCTTAAAATTGAAATAGTATCTTCAACATCTGGCTCTCTTATGATCAGAGGCTGAAATCTTCTTTCAAGGGCAGAATCCTTTTCAATATATTTTTTATATTCATTAAGTGTTGTTGCACCTATACATCTTAATTCACCTCTGGCAAGTGAGGGCTTGAGCATGTTTGAAGCATCCATTGACCCTTCTGCCGAACCAGCGCCCACAAGAGTATGAAGTTCGTCGATAAACAGTATTATTTCACCTTCAGACTTTTCTATTTCCTTTAAAACAGCTTTGAGCCTGTCTTCAAATTCTCCTCTGTATTTTGCTCCGGCAACAAGAGCACCAAGGTCAAGTGCAATAATTCTTTTATCTTTTAATGTTTCTGCAACATCACCTTCAATTATTCGTCTTGCAAGTCCCTCTGCAATTGCTGTTTTACCCACTCCCGGCTCACCTATGAGCACGGGGTTGTTTTTTGTTCTTCTTGATAAAATCTGAACAACACGCCTTATTTCATCATCACGTCCAATAACAGGATCAAGTTTTCCTTTTCTAGCAAGTTCTGTAAGATCCTTGCTGTATTTTTCCAGTGCCTGATATTTTTCTTCAGGATTTTGATCTGTAACCACGTCGTTTCCCCTTATATCAACCAAAATTTTTAAAATTACATCTTTTGTAAGACTGTTTGCTTTGAAAAGCTTTTTGATCTTATCTTCTGCATTGTCTATTAACGAGATCAAAATATGTTCAACGCTTACATACTGATCCTTCATATTTTCTGCTATGGCAAATGATGCATCCAGAACCTTGTGAGCATTTCTTGAAATGTATACTTCGCTGTTTGAACCAGAAACAGAAGGAATTTCATTTAAGAGAGCTTCAACGCTTTTTTTAAAATTTTCCCTTAAAACTCCTGCTTTCCCTAAAATTATTGAGGTTATTCCGTTGTTGTCTTCAATCATTGAATTTAAAAAATGAATATTTTCTATTGCCTGATGGCCTTTTCTCAGGGCAAGACTCTGGGAATTGGCAATTATTTCCTGTGACTTAACTGTCAGCTTATCAAATCTCATATTGCTTTATTCTCCTTATGATAGATATTAATTTACCCAATCAGTCTTGACAGATTAAATAAATTCTTTAATTTGAAATTTAAGCATTTGATAAATGTTGTCAAATATTGAAAGATAAAAAGGCTTGATTTTTGCATACAAAAAAACAAGGAGAAGTATTGATTAATTCATTTATGGATGAAGCAGTAAATTCTGGCGCTGAAGCTGTTTTACCAAAAAACTTAAAAGACAAATGGCTTGACCCCATTTGTGAAGCAGGAGCTGAATTTCTAAAGTCAGCTTTCAATGAAAAACAAGAAGACCCCGAAACATTTTTAAACCACGAAAAAGGCCTGCTTCTTCTTGCAGCCGCATCTGAGCTTATTCAGTCAAGATATGACTACCCAGCCGGATTTCACATTGCAACGCTTCCACAGGATATCTTATTTGAATATATTTCCTGTTATTCACTTGCAGCTCTTCTGGAAAAGGGAAAAAGAGAATCTTTGTTTGAGATTCCAGATATTGATGAAGACAATATTTTTGATCAGGATTTTATTTCTGAAATTGAACAAAAAAATCCTGCTGTAACCAGTTATCTTTACAGCAGGATTTAAAAAGGATTTTAAATTTTTTATCTCCTGAGACTGTGAGCCTCAATTTTTTTTCTCAGTCTCAGGTAAGGAGCATACTCCTTGTCACAATTACATATATGGTCAGAATAAACATCTGCAATATGATCGACCATTTCATTATCAGTTGTTTCCGGATCTTCAGCAAGTCTTCTTCTCAGCTTGATAAGACATCTTAAATAACTTTTATGCTCTTTTCTATGGAGATCAACTTCTGGATACCTGTATTTGGCAAGAAGCTTTTCTTCTCTGGAAAAATGTATCCTGAACCCGTCAATAATTGAATTCAGCTCTTCAATATTAAAGCTCCCGGGTCTTTTAGATATTTTTTTCAAAACATCATTTAATTTTTCTGCAAGAAATTTTCTTGGTTCATCTAAATCCTTTATCAAAACATCAAACTCATTTTTCCATTTGATTTCTTTCATCAACATTCACCTTTAAAAAAGAATATTTAAAAAATTTTTAATGACTATTATAACAATGATTTTTTATTTTAAAAGACAGAAAAAAACCATTTTTTAATTTTTTTTTAAAACAATACAAACAAAAAAAACAATGACTGCTAATAAACTAATAAATTAATCATGAGCAAAACCGTATTTGCCGGTCAATAAAGTAATATTCAAACTTTGACCCAAAAAATATTCCATGCATTATGCGGTTAAATTTTTTATATTTCTTGAAGCCAACAAAAATTCTGGTTTCAGCCAAATAACTAAATAAAAAAATTGCTTAATCTAAAACACTAATTATTGTAACTTCAAGCAGTATTTTAATTCATAAAAAAAATAATTTGAATAAATTTTATCAAATCATTTTAAACAGGAGAAAAAACTTGCATATTGTAATAGCAGGAGGCGGTTTTGCAGGGATAAACGCTGCAAAAGCACTCGGTAATAAAAAGGATGTCAAGGTAACACTGATAGATAAAAAAAACCATCATTTATTTCAGCCGCTGCTTTATCAGGTTGCAATGGCAGGGTTAAGCCCTGCAGAAATTGCAGCTCCAATAAGAAGTCTTCTGTCAAAATACAGAAACATAAGAGTTCTTCAGACAAAACTCATGGATATTAATCAGGATGAAAATACAATAAAAACAGACTTCAAAGATATTACATACGATTATCTGATTTTGGCATGCGGAGCTAAAACAACATATTTTGGCAATGAAAACTGGGAATGCAATGCACCAGGACTAAAAACGATTGAACAGGCAACAGAAATAAGAAGAAGGGTTTTAACTGCATTTGAAGATGCAGAAAGAACCGATGACCCTGAAATGCAGAAATTTCATCTTACATTTGTAATTGTCGGAGGAGGACCAACAGGAGTTGAGCTTGCAGGAGCAATAGGTGAAATGAGCAGGTTTACACTTGCAAAGGATTTTAAAAATGCAAATCCAAAACTTACAAGAATAATTTTAGTTGAAGCAGGAAAAAACATATTAAACGATTTTTCAAGAAAATTAAGAGAAAGGGCTGTAAGAGACCTTGAAAAGCTTGGAGTTCAGGTCTGGACTTCAAGTAAAGTTACAGATATCGATGATAAATCAGTCACTATAGGAAATGAAAAAATCCAGACTGCCAATGTTTTATGGGCAGCAGGAATAAAGGCTTTTGAGCCTGCAAAAAACCTCAATCCAAAAACAGATTATATGGGAAGAATTGTTGTAGAAAAGGATTTGAGTATTCCAGGTCATAAAAATATTTTTGTAACAGGAGATCTTGCTTCCTTTGAACAGGAAAATATCGGACTTCTTCCTCCCCTTGCACCGGTTGCCATGCAGCAGGGAACATTTTGTGCAAAAAATATTTTAAGGGAAATAAACGGGAAAGAAAGACTTGGGTTTGCTTACAAGGATAAAGGGAAAATGGCAACAATAGGAAGAAGCAAGGCAATTGTTGAAGTCGGCAAATTAAAACTGTCAGGTTTTTTTGCCTGGCTTATCTGGCTTGTAATTCATATTTATTATTTATCAGGATTTAAAAACAAGTTTTTTGTGTTTCTTAACTGGTCGTGGTCTTATCTTTCCTTTAAAAAAGGAGCAAGACTTATTCTTTCAAAAAAATGGAAGTCTGACTGAAAAAAAACGGGGGTTTAATCCCCCTGTTTTCTGGAGGGTAAACGAAAACGTTCTTTTTACCCCACATCTGCTTATAAATTTTCAGGTTCAGGTAAAATACTTTCTTGCCTTGTAAAAATAATCAAAGCCTGAAACAAGAGTCAGTACAAGTGCAATCCAGATCAAAATATTTCCAATATATGCCATATCAATTCCAATGAAATTATAGTGATAGATCAGAGGAATTAGAGCTGCTATCTGAAAACCTGTTTTCCATTTTGCAACAACAGATGCCGAAACATCGTCGTTATGTTCTGTCATAAGATTTCTTAGACCTGTAACAGCAAGTTCCCGCCCAATTATTATGCATACCATCCAGTCAGGAACCCATCCCTTTGAAACAAGCATTATAAAGGCAGAACTTATCAGAATTTTATCAGCAAGGGGATCCATCATTTTACCGAAATTTGAAACAAGTCCCATTTTTCTTGCAAGGAATCCGTCAAGATAATCAGTGATGGATGCAAGAATAAATACAACAGCCGCAAAAAAACAATTCCAGAAACTGTCTCCAAGCATGAGCAAAATAAGAACCGGAACAGCAATCACCCTGTAGAGGGTAAAAGCATTGGGATGCATAAGTTTTTTCTTTAAATCTTCTTTAATCCTGAACTTCATTTTCTTTAATCCTTCAAATATTTTTTTATCCCCTGGCTTAAAACTTTTTTTTCTTCAGATAATTTTTTAACACTTTTCTTAAATACAGGATGCACAAAATTTTCATTGATATCCATTAATGGAAAAAGAACAAAAGCCCTTTCATGCATTCTTTCATGGGGTATCTTAAGATCTGGCAGATCAATTATTTCATCTGAATAAAATATTATGTCAATATCTATAGTTCTTGGGCCAAACCTTATTTTTTTTTCACCCTGCCCCATTTTCTCCTGGATTTTTTTTGCTGTTTCAAAAATTTCAAAAACAGTTTTTTCCGATTCAAAAAAAACACAGCAGTTTATGAAATTTGGCTGCTTCTCATAATCAACAGGTTCTGTCTCATAAAAATAAGAAACATTAAGTTTACCAAATTCATTTTCCAGAAAAAAAAGAGCTTTATTTAAATTTTCAGTTCTTTTCTCAATATTGGAGCCAAGACTCAGATAAACATCAGCCATTACCTTATCTCAAATTCTTTTAAGGCAGACTTGCTTTTTATGTCATTTTTTACAGCTGTAAGCCTCAGCTTATAACGGCCCTGCCCAAAATCTGAAAAAACATGATAATCACGCTCGCCTTCGATTTCTGCAATCTTTACAAAAGAATCAGGGCATGACTCGCATTCTGTCTGAGAAAGTTCCAAAACAAAATAATCTGCATTTCCTTTATTATCGAAAAAAAGAGTATGCTTTTGATCTTTTGAAACAATTTTCAAATTTTCAGGCATTGGAACTGTTTCCATGTCTGTAACAAAGGGCATTGCCTTTCTTCCGCAGCCTGAAAAAAAAAGACAGATAAAAACAAAACTAATAATTAAAATTCTTTTGTTCTTCATCAAGAAGCTCTGCAATACTTTTTAGTTCGTTTTTAATATTTTCCCTTGATGTACCGCCAAGCGATTTTCTTTTATCAACAACAGCCTCTATATCAAGGTATGAGTAAATATCATCATCAAAAACATCTGATATTGTCCTTAAATCATCAAGGCTTAGATTTTCAAGCTCACATCCCTTATCAAGAGCAAGTGCAACAGCTTTTCCGGTAATTTCATGGGCAAGCCTGAAAGCCACATTTTTTTCTACAAGATAATCTGCCATATCTGTTGCATTTAAAAATCCGGACTTAGTTGCTTCAAGCATTCTGTCTTTGTTTATCTTAATCTCAGGAAGCATTCTGTTATAAATATCAATGCATGACAAAAGAGTTTTTGCACCGTCAAACAAAGGCGGCTTGTCTTCCTGCATATCCCTGTTGTATGCCATTGGAAGGGATTTCATCAAAGTAAGGATTGCAACAAGACTTCCGTATACCCGTCCTGTTTTACCCCTTACAAGCTCCGGGATATCAGGATTTTTCTTTTGGGGCATAATAGAACTTCCTGTTGTAAAACCGTCTGAAATGGTTACAAAGGAAAATTCAGATGTTGACCATAAAATAAGTTCTTCTGAAATTCTGCTTAAATGCATCATGCATATTGACGCACATGACAAAAACTCTATTACAAAATCCCTGTCTGAAACTGCATCCATGCTGTTTTTTGTATAGGTTGAAAAACTTAAAAGCTCAGTTGTTCTTTTTCTGTCTATTTTATGGGGAGTTCCTGCAAGTGCTGCAGACCCTAAGGGATTTTCATCAAATCTTTTTAAGCAGTCAAAAAACCTTGAGGCATCCCTTGTAAACATTTCATAGTATGCAAGCATATGATGTGCAAAAGACACGGGCTGGGCTCTCTGCATATGGGTATACCCGGGTAAAATTGTGTCAATATTTGAAAGAGCTTTTTCATAAAAGTTTTTTCTTAAATAAAAAAGACCTTCCACAACTTCATTTATTACAGTTTTAAGATAAAGTCTTATATCAAGTCCTACCTGATCATTTCTGCTTCTTGCAGTATGAAGCTTTCTAGCGGCATCGCCAATTTCTTCAGTAAGATAAGACTCAATGTGCATATGAATATCTTCAAGTGAATCATCATGCAAAAAATCACCTGATTCTATTCTTTTTTCTATTTTTAAAAGACCCTGCTCAATTTTTTTGGCATCTTCTCTTGATATGATACCGCACTCAGAAAGCATTTTTGAGTGGGCAATACTTCCCTTTATGTCTTCCTTATAAAGGGCTGAGTCAAAGTCTATGGAAGAGGAAAACTTTTCCACAGCCTTGTCAGTTGTTACAGAAAAACGCCCACCCCAGAGTTTTGAACTCATGAACTCCTCCGCATCATTTCCTGAATCCTCAGGCGAAGTGCATTAAGGCGTATAAATCCTTCTGCATCTTTCTGATTGTAGGCTCTGTTGTCTTCTTCAAAGGTTGCAATATCAGGGTTATAAAGTGAATTTTTCGATTTTCTTCCAAGAATATAGGAATTTCCCTTGTAAAGCTTCATTTTTACTGTACCTGATACTACCTGCTGAGTATGGTCTATCATGGTCTGAAGCATTTTCATTTCAGGTGAGAACCAGAATCCGTTGTAGATAAGCTCTGCATATTTTGGAATAAGGGAATCTCTTATATGTGCAACTTCACGGTCAAGTGTAATCGATTCAATTGCCATATGTGCATTTCTCAAAATTGTACCGCCCGGAGTTTCATATACACCCCTTGACTTCATTCCAACAAACCTGTTTTCAACAAGATCTATTCTTCCTATGCCGTTTTGTCCTGCAATCTGGTTTAATTTTGCAAAAAGAACTCCTGGAGACAGATATTCGCCGTTTACTGCAACAGGGTCACCGTTTTCAAACTCGATTTCAATTATTTCAGGTTTGTCAGGAGCCTTTTCAGGAGGAATACTCATTGTATACATATCCTCAGTTGCAGATTCCCATGGATCTTCCAAGACTCCGCCCTCATAGCTTATGTGTAAAATATTTCTGTCTGTTGAGTATGGCTTTTCAATAGTTGTAGGAACCTCAATTCCATGTTTTTTTGCAAAAGCCATAAGAGCAGTTCTGGAATTTAAATCCCAGTCTCTCCATGGGGCTATGCACTTGATGTTTGGTTCAAGAGCAAGATAGGAAAGTTCAAATCTTACCTGATCGTTTCCTTTTCCTGTTGCACCGTGACTTACTGCATCAGCGCCTTCTTTTCTTGCAATTTCAACCTGTTTTTTTGCAATAAGGGGTCTTGCAATGGAAGTTCCTAAAAGATAATTCCCCTCATATATTGCATTTGCACGAAAAGCCGGGAAAATATAATCTTTAACAAATTCTTCCCTAAGATCTTCTATATAA
This sequence comes from Desulfobacteraceae bacterium, assembly GCA_020633955.1. Taxonomy (GTDB): domain Bacteria; phylum Desulfobacterota; class Desulfobacteria; order Desulfobacterales; family JACKCP01; genus JACKCP01. Next base: position 79,816 of record JACKCP010000011.1, read on the forward strand.
ACCTTTGAAGCTCCTGTTTTAAGAGCTTTTGGCTCTACAAAATCAAGTTCTTCCTCCTGGCCCAAATCTGCTGTATAGGCTATTACTTCGCATTCATATGTTTCAATGAGCCACTTCAATATTACTGAAGTGTCAAGTCCTCCGGAATATGCAAGAACAACTTTTTTTATATCTGACATGATTACCTCTGTTATTTAATATTATTAGTAATAAAAATATCCAAAAGAGCCTTGTGCATGTGAAGCTTGTTTTCTGCTTCATCAAAAATTATTGACTGGCTTCCCTCCATGACTTCATCACTTATTTCCTCTCCCCTGTGGGCTGGAAGACAGTGCATTACACAGCAGTCTTTTGCAGCATGGCTTAAAAGAGCGGAATCAACAAAAAAGTTTTTGAAAACCTTTTCCCTTTCCTTTTGTTCAGCTTCCTGTCCCATGCTTGCCCATACATCTGTATAAATAATGTCTGCATCTTTTACAGCTTCTTTCGGATCTCTGAATATTTTTATATTTTTGTTTGTTTCCAGAGCCTTTTCAAGAACTTCTTTATCAGGGTCATAGTTTTCAGGGATTGCAAGACTTAGTTCAAAGCCTAAAACCTTTGCAGCATTTATCCATGAATTTGCAACATTGTTCCCGTCTCCAACCCAGGCATATTTTAAATTTGAGAGATTATTTATTCCACCCTTATGCTCTGCAACAGTCATTAAGTCACTTAAAATCTGACATGGATGATACAGGTCTGTAAGTGCGTTTATAACAGGAATTTTACTGTATTTTGCAAAATCTTCAACAAGCTCCTGTGCGTAGGTTCTTATTACAAGAATGTCGCAGTATCTTTCAAGAACCCTTGCAGTATCTTTTACAGGCTCACTTCTGCTCATCTGGGTGGCACCTGAACTTAAAAACATCGGATGTCCTCCAAGCTGTGCAAATGCAACTTCAAAGGAAACCCTTGTTCGTGTGGAGGCCTTGTCAAAAATAAGTGCCATTGTTTTTGAAATAAAAGGACGGTCAATTATCCCTTTTTTAAATCTTTCTTTTAATTCCAATGCTCTTTCAATAAAATAAATCAGTTCTTCTTTTTTTAATTCTCCTAAATGAAGCAGATCCTTTTTCAATTTAACCTCTATCTTTTGTAATTGTTCAGCTTAAGCTGGATTTCAGTCAACCGGATTTTTCCTCAGTTTTAAGCTGAATAGTTCAGTTTTTTAAAATTCGCCAAAAACAATATCTGCAGTTTCTGCAAACATGTCCATAGTTTCAGTATCTATTGTCAAAGGCGGTGCAAGCCTTATTATGTGTCCCTGAATTATGTTTATCAGAAAACCTTTTTCATAAAAGCTTTTTACAAGATTTGAAACATCAAAATTTTCATCCAGTTCAACACCCATCAAAAGACCGAGTCCTCTCACATCTTTGATAATCTTATGTTTTTCCTTTAATTTCATCATTAAATCAAGTAAATATCTTCCTTTTTCCAAAGCTTTTTCACAAAGATTATCCCTTTTTATAATTTCAAGGACTTTGTCTGCGGCCGCACATGAGACAGGGTTTCCTCCAAAAGTTGTCCCGTGGGAACCCGGCCCGAAAGACTGCATTACATGATTTGAGGCAAGCATACACCCTATTGGCATTCCGTTTCCAAGAGCCTTGGCAAGAGTCATAATATCTGGAACAACATCATAGTTTTCATAGCAGAAAAGCTTTCCTGTTCTTCCAATGCCTGTCTGGATTTCATCAAAAATAAGAAGAATATGGTTTTTGTCGCAAAGCTCCCTTAAATCCTTTAAAAACTTTTTATCAGCCGGCCTTACCCCGCCTTCACCCTGAACCGGCTCAAGCATGATTGCGCATGTATTTTCGCTTACAAGTTTCTTTACAGACTCAATATCGTTGAATACGGCATAATCGAAACCTTCAGGAATTGGAGCAAATCCTTTTTTAATTTTATCCTGTCCAGTGGCAGCTATTGTTCCAAGGGTTCTTCCGTGAAATGAATTTAAAAAGGTAATGATTTTATTTTTATGGATTCCATAATTGTCGCACCCGTATTTTCTTGCAAGCTTTATTGCAGCCTCATTTGCCTCAGCTCCCGAGTTTGCAAAAAAAACCCTGTCTGCAAAACTTGAGTCTACAAGTTTTTTGGCAAGACTTGTCTGTGGCATCGTATAATAAAGGTTTGAAACATGAAAAAGCTTTTCAGCCTGATTTTTTACGGCCTCAACAACTTCAGGATGACAATGGCCAAGACTGCACACAGAAATACCTGAAAAAAAATCATAAAAAGAGCGGCCCTTTTCATCATATATTTTAAGTCCTTCACCCCGCTCGATCATGAAAGGATAACGCGCATATGTATCTGCAATATTTGAATCGGATACTTCAATCAGCTCTGACATGAAAACACCTCTGTACCTATACCCTGGTTAGTAAAAAGCTCCAGTAAAATTGCATGGCTTTTTGTTCCGTTTATTATCTGGGTTTTTCCGACACCTGATTCAACAGCTTTTAATGCACACTCAATTTTTGGAATCATTCCGCCCACAATTTCTTCCGAGTCTATCATTTCTTTTGCCTTTACAGAGTCTATTGATGAAATAAGATTTTTATTTTTATCTAAAACACCGTCAACATCTGTCATGAGAATAAGTCTTCCTGCATTGAGAGATGATGCAACTTCAGATGCAACAATATCAGCATTTATATTGTATGTTTCACCGTTTTTTCCAACTCCAACAGGTGCAATAACAGGGATAAACCCCTTGTCTGAAAGGGTTTTTATAATTTCAGGTCTTATTTCAACAACACGTCCTACCATTCCGGGATCTAGAATTTCCGGCGGCTTGTTTTCATCAATTTTTTGAAGAATCTGCATTTTTTCGGCAACAATAAGTCCTCCGTCCTTTCCGGTAAGACCAACGCATTTTCCGCCTTCACCGGAGATAAGTGCAACAATTGACTTATTCACCTTTCCGCCCAAAACCATTTCAACAACATCCATGGTTTCTTCATCTGTAAATCTCATCCCCTGGACAAATTTTGTTTCAATACCCATTCTTTTCAGAACATTGTTAATCTGGGGACCGCCTCCGTGAACAACCACGGGATTAATACCAATAAACTTTAAAAGGGTGATATCCTTTGCAAAATCATGTTTAAGCTTTTCATCCACCATGGCATGACCTCCGTACTTTATAACAATTGTCATGCCTGCAAACTTTCTGATGTATGGCAGAGCTTCAATAAGAATATCAGCTACTTTTCCAGGGCCTTGTGAATCAAAAATAGTGTCTGTCATCTCTAATTTTCTCTTTTTATAAAATGTATCTGCTCAAATCCTGATTGTTTTTAATGTCAGAAAGCTTATCCTTAACAAAAGCACCATCAATTTCAATATTTTTCTCATCAATATCCGGAGCTTTATATAAAATTTCTTCAAGAAGCTTTTCCATTATTGTATGAAGCCTTCTTGCACCTATGTTTTCAGTCCCGGCATTAACCTCTTCTGCAATTTTTGAAATTTCCTTTACAGCTTCATCTGTAAACGAGAGATTTATTCCTTCTGTTCTTAACAGCGCAATATACTGTAAGGTAAGTGCATTCTGAGGTTCTGTGAGAATTCTGTAAAAATCGCCTGCTCCGAGAGAATCGAGTTCAACTCTTATTGGAAATCTTCCCTGAAGTTCTGGAATAAGATCTGATGGCTTTGATATATGAAAAGCTCCTGCTGCAATAAAAAGAATATGGTCTGTCTTTACGCTTCCGTATTTTGTCACAACTGTGCTTCCCTCAACAATAGGGAGAAGATCACGCTGAACACCTTCCCTTGAAACATCAGGGCCTTTTCCCCCTGTTCTTGCAGTAACCTTGTCTATTTCATCGAGAAAAATTATTCCTGACTGCTCTGTAAGATCTATTGCCTTTTTTGAAACTGCATCCATATCTATTAAAGAAGCCGCTTCTTCATCTTCAATTATTTTAAGGGCGTCTTTTACCTTCATTTTTCTTTTTTTGGTATTTTTTGGAAAAATATTTCCCATCATGTCCTTGAAATTAAATCCAAGCTCTTCCATTCCCATATTTGAAAAAACTTCAACCATTGGAGTTGAGCGTTCATTTACCTCAACTTCAACCTCTCTTTCATCAAGCTTTCCGTTTTCAAGCATTTTCCTTAATTTATCTCTTGTTTTTTCACGGGTTTCAGCTGTTTCAACAACGTCCATTGAGTTTTGACCTTCACTCTGACCTGAACCGGGAAGAAGAAGATCCAAAACCTTTTCTTCGGAAATTTTTCTGGCCTTTTCCCTGACCCTTTCCTCCTCTTCAACCTTGACCATTGAAATTGCTGTATTTAAAAGGTCTCTGACCATTGACTCAACATCTCTTCCAACATAGCCTACTTCAGTAAATTTTGAAGCTTCAACCTTTACAAAGGGAGAACCTGTAAGCTTTGCAAGTCTTCTTGCAATCTCAGTTTTTCCAACACCTGTTGAGCCGATAAGAATTATATTTTTGGGAGAAATTTCATCTCTTAAATCCTCTTCGACATGACGTCTTCTCCAGCGGTTTCTAAGGGCTATGGCAACTGATTTTTTTGCGTTTTTCTGACCGATTATATATTTGTCCAGTTCCTGTTCAATCATGGCTGGTGTAAGGTTAAGCATAATAAATTTCCCTTTATTTTTTCTCTATTTTTTCAATTGTAAAATTTGAATTTGTATAAATACAGGTTTCAGCCGCAATTTCCATTGCACTCAAGACAATATCCTCAATATCCATTTTTGTATTTCTGAAAAGAGCAAGAGCTGCAGACTGTGCTGAAATGCTTCCTGAACCTATTGAAATTACCCCTTCATCAGGCTCAATCACATCTCCTGTTCCTGAAATCAGATAAGTGTTTGAATCATCTGCAGCAATCATCATTGCTTCAAGCTGTCTCAAATATTTGTCTGTTCTCCATTCCCTTGCAAGCTCAACAGATGCTCTTGTAAGATTTCCGCTGTACTGCTCAAGTTTTCCCTCAAGCCTTTCTGTAAGGGTAAAGGCATCTGCTGTTGCTCCTGCAAAACCTACAATAATTTTATCATTGTAAATTCTTCTTACTTTTCTTGCTGTCTTTTTAATTGCAGAATTTCCTAAAGTGACCTGGCCGTCTCCTGCAACAACAACCTTGTTGTCTTTTCTGATGCTTAAAATTGTGGTTCCCTTGAATTTATCCATATTAAAAACTCCTGATTCCCCTAATTCCTCGGGTGTGATTTATCATATACTTCCATTAATCTGTCCATTGTGACATGGGTATATTTTTGTGTGGTTGAAAGACTTTTATGATTTAAAAATTCCTGAATAAACCTTAAATCCGCTCCGTTATCAAGCATGTGAGTTGCAAAGCTGTGCCTTATTTTATGAGGTGATGTTTTAAAATGAAGCCCGGCTTTCAATATAAGTCCGTCAAGAATTCTTGCAATTGATCTTGCAGAAATTCTTGTTTTGAATCTGTTTAAAAAAAGTGCTCCCTCAAGCTTTCTGTGAATTTCCATTTCCGCAAGCTCGATATAGTCTCTTAAATATTTTAAGGACTTTGATGAGCAGGGAACTATCCTTTCCTTTCTTCCTTTTCCAAAAACCTTTATAAAACCTGAATCAAAAACATCGTCAACATTCAATCCAACAAGCTCAGAAACCCTTATTCCAGTTGAATACATAAGCTCAAAGACAGCCCTGTTTCTTGCATCAAGCCAGGTTTTGACTGAAATTGAATCAAGGAAATGAAACATATCGTCAATTCCTATAAAAGAAGGAATTGTCTTTGAAAGCTTTGGAAGACTTACTCCTGTACATGGATTTTTCTTAATTTTATCAGTTTTAAGAAGATGGTTGTAAAAGGAAGCTATGGAAGCAATTTTCCGCCTTATTGAAGAAGGCTTGTATTTTTTTGAATGAAGAAAATAAAGATAATTTCTGATCTGCTCCTTTTTTACATCTTCAGGCAAAAGTCCGCCTTCGTTTTTCCTGATAAAAAGACAAAAATCCTCAATGTCTTTTGTGTAGCCGGTTATTGTATGCTCACTTGCATTTTTTTCAGCTGCAAGAAATGATACAAAATTTAAAATATCTTTTTCCCATGTCTGGTTTTCCATATTCATCAGCCGAAAAGATTTGAGATTTCATACCATGAATTTACTTCAATAAAATTGTTTGGAAGCCTGTTCCAGGGCTGGACAAAAACTACCGGCTCAAACCCGTTCTCCTTTAAATGAAAACAGGTTTCAATTCTGTCTTCCACCAGATATTTTTTTCTGAAATCATGCAAAGCATCTGTTTTCGAATTAAAATCGCCTGTTGCAACAACATCAAATTTCGATTCATCAATATCAAGATAGTTTTTAACCCAGAGTTCTACAGGTTTTTTTTCAGGTCTTGCCGTTATAATCAGAAGCTTTTCACCTGCACTGACAAAATCTGTCAGAACATCCACTGCTCCGTCAATGGGCCTTAGATAGCTGTAGCAGTCTTCGCTTATTATCTTAAAACCTATATCCATAATAATTTCTTCTGAAACATCAAGACATTTTCTAAGGTCATAGTTTGTAATATCTGACACTGAAATATCATTCCTTTGATATTCTTTTTTCATGAGAGCTACAAAAAGTCCCATGGTGTCGGCCATTACTCCATCAAAATCAAAGGCAATATCTTTTCTGTCAATTTTAATTTCCAATTCTTTTTCCCGTCACTTATAATGCATAATAAAATTAATAGAAGTTATTCACACAAATCAGGTGTGTCAATTAAATAAATCTAATTTAATATTGACTGAAATTCAAATAAACAGTTAATAAATACTAAAAAAGATTAATCCTTAAAAATATAAGCCAATTATAAAATCAACGGAGAAATCATGCTCATTCCAGTAATTCTAGCAGGAGGTTCAGGAACAAGACTTTGGCCGCTTTCAAGAAGGCTTTACCCAAAACAGCTAATTGAACTGACATCAGATAATACAATGCTTCAGGAAACAATTCTAAGGCTTGAAAATATAGAAAATCTTTCAGATCCAATAATTATCTGCAATGAAGAACACAGATTCATGGTTGCAGAACAGCTCAGACAGATCAGCATAGAGAGCCCTTCAATAATCCTGGAACCAGTTGCAAAAAACACTGCACCTGCAATAGCTGCTGCGGCTGTGAAAGCACTAGAACTTGACAGCGACCCTACTTTAATTGTTCTTCCTGCAGACCACTATATCGGAGATATGGAAAACTTTAAAAAAAGTATTAAAACAGGTTATGAGGCTGCTGAAAAAGACCTTGTAATAACATTTGGGATTGTTCCATCATCTCCTGAAACAGGTTACGGCTATATTAAAAAGGGGGCTGCAGTTTCAGACCAGGTTTCAATGGTTGAAAAATTTGTTGAAAAGCCAGACCTTGAAACTGCAAAACAATATCTTGAATCAGGCAGATATTTATGGAACAGCGGAATGTTTATTTTCAAGGCAAAAACAATTATTGAAGAATTTGAAAATAATTCTCCAGAGATTTTGAAATGTTCCAGAACTGCTGTTGAAAAAAGCAGTGTCGACCTTGACTTTATGAGGCTTGACAGGGAAAGTTTCAGCCTTTCCCCTGAAGATTCAATAGATTATGCAATAATGGAAAAAACAAAGCGTGCTGCTGTTATTCCCATTTCATGCAAATGGAATGACCTTGGCTCTTTTGAGGCTTTATGGCAGACAAAACAAAAAGATGAAAACAACAATGTAACTTACGGAGATGTTTATCTTTCAGATGTGAAAAACTCTTTTCTTCATTCCACATCCAGAATTGTTGCAGCAGTTGGAATTGAAGATCATGTTGTAATAGAAACATCAGATGCTGTTCTTGTTGCCTCAAGGGACAAGGTTCAGGATGTTAAAAAAATTGTTGAACAGCTCAAAAAAGACAAAAGAAATGAACCGGATATTCATAAAAAAGTTTACAGACCCTGGGGAAACTACGAAACAATAGATATTTCCGAAAGATTTCAGGTAAAAAGACTTACAGTAAAGCCCGGAGAAAAACTTTCGGCACAAAAACACCACCACAGAGCAGAACACTGGGTTGTTGTAAAGGGGACTGCTGTTGTTACAAGGGGAGAAGATGAGATTCTTTTAAAGGAAGACGAATCAATATATATCCCCCTTGGAACTCTTCACAGACTTTACAATCCGGGAAAAATTCCACTTGAAATTGTTGAGGTTCAGTCAGGCAGCTATCTTGGAGAAGATGATATTGTAAGATTTGATGATATTTACGGAAGATCTCCGAAATAAAGGTTTTCTTTTAAAAAAATTAAAAGCCTGCACGCTTTACTCATGCAGGCTTTTTTTATGTAAAATAGTGGCTGAACGAAAACGGCCTTTTTTGTCCATCCTTAAGTCAGATTCAAAATTCAATTCTCAAAATAATCAATGTATTCCTGCTGTTGAATTTTTCATCTTCCTTGAACTGAACAAAAAATTTTCGTTTTCGGCCAATTACTGAATAGTGATTTTCCAGAAACAAAGATTTTTTTGTTCAATAGAAAGATCCCCCCCCCGAATAAATGGCGTATTCCGAGGATTAAATTAATCAAATAAACGTTTTCGTTTTCGGTGTTTGTCAAGCTAGTTGTCCAGTTTTTATTTAAAAAAATTAAAAAATATTTAATTTATTTTTTTAAGTATTCAGTAACAAATTTGAAAAATAAATTAACATAAAGATCTTTTTAAAAAATATATTTTTTATGTAATCCCTTCCTCTTTCCTGTGGCCATGGCCACAGGAAAGAGGAATGGATTACATTTCAGATTTAATTAAGCTGCCTTTTTCATTTTAATGTCTTTAACATCAGGTTTATCAGGATTTAAAGAAACTTCTTTTACTGGATTCCAGTTTCTGGTTTTCCCACTCCAGCGACATGGATTTTTTGCCTTTGCTTTTTTATAAACAGCTTTTCTTTTTCTTAGAATTTTTTCATCTTCCTTATTATGCTTCTGTATCGGAGTTACATATTTTAAAGCACTATGCTTATGTTTAAAATTATACCAGTTCACAAATTCATAAACCCAGCTTCTTGCACCATCAAGACTTTCGAAGGGTCTGGAAGGATATCCGGGCTTATATTTTAAAGTTTTAAACAAAGCTTCTGAATAAGGGTTGTCATTGCTTACCGAAGGCCTGCTAAATGAGGGTACAACGCCTAAATTCTGCAATGTAGCAAGCATTGTCGCACCTTTCATTGGAGATCCGTTATCAGAGTGTAAAACAATATCCCTGCCGTTTATCCCTTCTGACATATATGCCTTTCTAATCAGTAAAGAGGCTGACTCGTCACTTTGTTCTTCATGGATTTCCCAGGCAATAATTTTACGGCTGTATATATCTACAATCATGTATAAATAAAAAAACATACCTTTTATTGATGTGGGCAGATAAGTTATATCCCATGTCCATACCTGGTTCGGCCCTGTTGCTGTGTGGGTTCTGGGCTTTTTTGATATTTTTGGTCTTGCTTTGCCTCTGTGTTCCAACTGACCTTTTTTCTTAAGTATTCTGTAAAAAGTTGCCTCTGAGGCTATATATAATCCCTTATCAGCTAAAGTCGGCACTATCTGAGATGGCGGAAGGCTTTGATAAGCAGGGCTGTTGCATATTTTTAAAATTTTGGCACGTTCATTATCTCCAAGTTTATTTGCAGGGTTATCTTTTCTGTATTTCCGCTGATCTTCCTTCACGGTATCCTCGTTTTGCCATCTTTTAAAAGTACGAACTGATATATTTAATATTTCACAGGCTTTAGTTAAAGATGCACCTGATTGATTAGCCTCTTTAATAAGAAAAACTGCCTTTTGACGATTTTCAAAACTTATTTTTCTTCCTCTGGCTCCCCCCAGATTGCCTGGGCTTTTTTTTTAAGAACCAATAAGGCTGCTGTCTCTGATAAGGCTTTATCTTTACGGTTCAAGTCTTTTTCAAGGGTTTTAATTTCTCTTTCAAGCTCTTTTTCTTTACTGCGCTGCTTATTATTATCGCTGTCTTTAGAGCCTGTTTTAAAAGATTTGATACATTCAGACTTCCATTCTTCCAATTCTTCAGGATAGAGGCCATGGCTTCTGCAATATTCACTTTTTTGTGCTTCATTCATTGAGGACGTTAAAACAAGAATATCAAACTTTTCTTCAGGCTTTAATTTTTTTGAGTTCTTTTTATTCATAGCAAAGCCTTTCGATTCTTTGGATTTATTTAACCAGTTTTTTAATGTCGATACTGGAATAGCGGCTTCTCTTGCTATGAAACTAGCAGAATTTTCAGAGTTTGACAGGTACTTTTCTACAATAGCTTTTTTAAACTCATCTGAGTACTTTGCATATCCTACCATTTTTCTTGCTTTCTGCCCCCTGACTTAAATTTTGTTTTTTAACTCATGTGACAACTATCCTGACACAGGGGGATATGAAGAAAGTGAACTGCTGAATTCAGCCATTTTTGAATTTTTCACAGACAGTTTTTCTAAAGAAAAAATTATGAGCGAGCTTTCTCAAAAAGGTGAAATAAATGATCTGGAACAGAAAATAATAAAAAATGACAAAACCCCGGCCGATACGATACTCACTGTCAAGGAAGTAAAAAACACAAGAGGAGATCTTGTTTCAATAAGAGCATCATTTATTGATATAAGTGAAAAAAAGAAGCTTGAAAACCGTCTTCTCCAGACCAATAAAATGGAAGCAATCGGTAAGCTTGCCGGCGGAATTGCCCATGATTTCAACAATATCCTGTCTGCAATAATGGGTTACTCCGAACTCAGTCTTTACGAGATCGATGACACACATTCCCTGAAATCCAACCTGGAAGAGATACTGAAAGCCTCCACAAGAGCCAAAGGTCTTATCAAACAGATTCTCTCCTTCAGCAGAAACAGTCAGGTAATTTTTGACGATATTGATATAAAGGCTCTGATTTTTGATTCGGTTTCCATGCTTAAGGGTTCTATACCGCCGGAAATAAGCATTAAAATAAATGCAAAGGAAAATGATTATAAAACAGCCGGAGATCCTATAAAAATCCACCAGGTACTTTTAAATCTCATTACAAATTCAGTTTCTGCAATCGACCGGGAAAAAGGGCTTATAGAAATTACTCTGGAAAAAATAAAAATTGACCATTCAAATAAGAATCAGTTCCCTGAATTCTATCTTGGCAGATACATAAGAATTATTGTAAAAGACAATGGGACAGGCATTAAAAGTGAAGATCTGAAAAATATTTTTGACCCGTATTTTTCAACAAAAGAAATGGACAAGGGAACAGGACTTGGACTTTCAGTTGTTCATGGAATAATAAAGTCTCACAAGGGTTACATAACCGTTTACAGTGAATTCAATAAAGGCGCAGAATTTCATATTTATCTTCCTGTAACTGAAAAACAGGTTAAAATTGAAAAAACATATACTGCCGCTCCGGAAGGTGGAAACGAAAAAATTCTTTTAGTTGATGATGAAATTTCAATTCTTGATCTTGAAAGAAAGTTTCTTGAAAACATCGGCTATTACGTCAGCTGCGAAACAAACCCTTTAAGTGCGGTCACACTTATCAGGGAAGAGCCTGATTTCTTTGACCTTGTAATTACAGATATAACCATGCCAGAAATGTCCGGCGACATACTCATCGAGCAGATAAGGGAAATCAGACCTGATATCCCTGTTATTGTATATACCGGTTTCAACGAAAAAATGAATCAGATTAAAAGCAAAACAGAGTATTTTCTGATGAAGCCCATTGATCTGAAAAAGCTTGCCGTGGTGATAAGAGAGGCCGTGACAGCCTCAAATACATAAAACAGCCAGGGACTTCTCAGCATACTTCCTGGTATATAAACCCATTGAATTTGAAGATTTATCAACAGCTGTATGTATGAGGATTTTTAACATAAGAAACGGTTTGCTTACCCGAAATGAAATAAAAAGAATGGCAGGATCTTTCTTTGATAATTACAAAAAAAATCCTGCATCCTTAATACAGTTATATTAATCATTCAGATTTAAAACAGATTAAAAAGGAGAGCCCGGTTCCAATAAAGCCATATGTTGTCATATTGTCATTTCCATTCAACTTTCACGATTTCACCTGAACTTTATCTTGCCACATGAACAGAACGAATATCGTCCAGCAGAATGAAACAATTTGGGTCTGCATGTCTTGCAATGCCCATAACACGTGCAACTTCTCTTCGTTTTGCCTGTACAAAAAGCAGCTGAACAATGCCATCCCGTCCGGTTCCGTCAAACTCAGTCACGCGAAAATCATTTTCCCTCAGCTGCTGTGCAACAAGATGCCCTGATCTTGAAAATACTCTGACTACCTGCTCTCCAATTTTCAGCAGCCCCTCAATAGTCATACCGACATATGTCCCGGTTGCAAACCCTAAGGCAAAAGCAAGTGAAGTAAAAGGATCCTGGATTGATGACATGACACGAGAGACAGCATAAACCCATATAAGTGCTTCGAAAAAAGCAATAATGAAAACATAGTGCTTTTTTCCGCGAATAATCAGAGCATGCCGTATCGTCCCAAGTCCTACGTCAGAAACACGGGCAATAAATATTGTAAAAATAATAACAACACTTGATGCAGACATTTAAAACCTCCATCTTTACTTGATAAATTAAAATATTTGTTAATTTCCAACCACTTACCCTGTAAAATCTCTTATTGTATTTTCAATAACCGGACATGCAACTCCCCGCAGTTTCACAAACATACATCTCAAAAGCTTGTAAGCACTGAGCTTAAGCTGTTAAATCATGCCTTAAATTAAAAAGTTTTTATCGGATTGTTTTTTATGGATTGAATACAGCTGTCTTGCTGTCATATCCAAAAAGTATTTTTTTTGAACACTTACATAAAGCCTGTCTCAGATGCACCTACTATTTTATTTCTCCCGCTGCTTTTTGCAGTATAAAGTGCTTTATCCGCAGCTTTTAAAATGCTTTCGGCATCCACGCCGTGTTCAGGAAGAGACGCTACCCCAAATGAAGCTGTAACAAAATCAATCAGATCTCCCCTATGGACAACTGAAAGGCTGCTTATGGATTCACGCAGGCTTTCGGTGCGGTTTAAAAATTCTCTGTACTCTCCTCCGCAGATAAGGATTATAAATTCTTCACCTCCGAATCTACACACCACGTCTGATTTACGCACACCTTTTTTCAGTGTACGGCTGACTTCCTTCAGAACTTTATCACCGGCGTCATGCCCTCTGGAATCGTTAAGCTCTTTGAAGTGGTCCAGATCAATCATTATAACTCCAAGGTTTGATCCGGAGCGTTTTACCTTTTCAATTTCACTCTTAAGAGCATCATCGAGATAACGGCGGTTATTAAGGCCTGTAAGGGGATCGATCAGTGTCATTTTCCGAAGGCGGTTTTTAAGACGAAGATTTGATATGGCAAGAGCAATAAATTCTGCACTTATAAAACCAAGTCCTCTTTGATGCCTGCTGCCGTTAATTTCCCTGCTTTCAATCTTTAAAATCCCGAAAACACCCACCGCATCTAGCAGTGGAACACAATATGCTCTGCCGGTGCAGTTTTCAGAAAGCTTTTCACTGTCAGATTTCGAGGTGTCAACCGGTCGTCCTCTTTTAACAGCCGGACAAAATTCAGTATCAGGAATACAGGATATTTCAATGCATTTACTATCACCCCAGCTGAAAACCTTTTCCATTTTTAAATCATTTTCATTTTTCAGAAATATACCGCCGCTGGTTTCAGGGTAAAGACTTGGCAGATACCAGTAAAGTACATCAAAAAGCTCTTTTTCCTTAACACAGCTTTGAATCAGCATGGCCATGCCGTTAAGGAGCTTCAGTTTCTTCTCGTAGCTTAACCTGTCTTTTTTATTCATAAATAACCCTGAGGCAGATTCCTGTAATTAAAATATCCGGACTATTTCACCTTTAATTCTCATGACCAGACTTTTCCATGTCTGTCCGGACAAGAGGTAATGATACCACCAAAATATTACATATCAACATTATTCGATCATGCATTTCTCCGTACAGTTTTTTGACATGCCCCCTGCATTTAAATTATCTTGGATTTTTTTAAAAAATATATATTGAAATTTATGTTTTCATAGATTTTTTGACAATTTATAAAATATAAGTTTAAATCATTAATTTCCGGTAAAAAGCTGAATTATAATTGCAGAGAAAAAATTAAGCCTGAAAAAACTTAAAAATTCAGATCATGAGATAAAAATATGAAATGTCCAAAATGCGGTTTTGAACAAAACTCTTCAAACAATGAATGTATCAGCTGCGGAATTATTTTTGCAAAATATGAAAAATATCTTAATAACAAGACAAATCAGCCTACTTCTTCAGAATTTATAAATAATTACAACAAAAAAGGTTCGCTGTCACTTGCCCTGAAAGATATTTTATTTTCAGTAAATTATGATTTTTCACCAGTCTCTTTTATTTTCAGGACTGCCCTTTTTATTTCTCTTTTTATTTTAAGCCTTAAACTTGTTTTCATCCCCCTTGATTCCGATTATTCAATGAAATCTTTCTGGCATCTTATAAATCTTCCTTTCCATGAAGCAGGACATGTTATTTTCAGACCATTTGGGAGATTTATTACTTCACTTGGAGGAACCCTGGGCCAGCTTCTTGTTCCTCTAATATGCATACTGACATTTCTTTTCAAAACAAGAGACGCATTTGCAGCTTCATTTGCCTTCTGGTGGTTTGGAGAAAATTTCATTGATATAGCACCTTATATAAATGATGCAAAAGCACTTGTGCTTCCGCTTCTTGGAGGTAATACAGGAAGAACCTCTCCCTATGGATTTCATGACTGGGAATTTATTTTAAAGGAATCAGGACTGATAGCACACTATCATACAATTGCATCTGCAAGTCTTGTTACAGGTAAAATAATTATTGGAATTTCAATGATATGGGGAGCATACCTTCTTTATAAGCAGTTCAGGGAAAATCTTTAGTTAGCGGCTGAACGAAAACTGCCTTTTTTGCACAATATCAAGTTCTGCTCCGCCACAAGAAGTTATCTTTTATGACTCAATGCCAGTGTTATCCCTGCAGATATAAATGCAAAACCAACTATTTTCTGCATTGAAGCCCTTAATTTTTCGCCTGAAAAAACTGCTGCAATTTTCTGGCCTCCCACAGCATAAATCATGAAACATGAAAAAGCTATTACAGAACACCCTGAAAGCATTATCAAAAACTGAGAAGCATAATCTGCATCAGGATTTATGAACTGGGGAAAAACAGCTGTGAAAAAAATAATTGCCTTTGGATTGCCTGCGGTTACAAATACTGACTGGAGATACATTTTTCTGAGGGAAAAAGACTTAATTTCTTTTTCAAATTTATTTTCCACCTGTGCTTTTTTTGAAAAAACAACCATGCTTATTCCCATATAAATCAGGTATGCCGAACCTGCAAATTTAACAATCTGAAAAACTGTTTCAGAAGCAATAAGAACAGTCCCAAGGCCGATAATTGAAACCGTTGCCTGAATAAGTGTAACCGTAAGATTACCAAGAGCAGATACAATGCTTTTTTTTGCTCCGTAATTCATTCCGTGGGTAAGAGCAAGAAGCATACTTGGCCCGGGTATTATGGAAGCAACAAAAACAGTAATTGAAAAAAGTATGAAAAAATTAAAAGACATTTATATTTCCTTAATTTCAGATTCAAACACCATCAGGTCTTTTATTGCAAATACAGTTTAAAAAATCCATAGATATTCGTTATTAATTTACTCTCACAGGTAAATAGTGGCTGAACATGAACTGCCTTTTTATTTCAGCGAATGCTTATATATTTTTCTGCAGCTTCCGCAATAATCTGAGCAATACTCTGATAATCAAATAAAGAGCTGTTAACAGCAAGGTCATACCTGTTCATTTCCCGCCAGTGCTTTCCAGTATAGTAACGGCAGTAGTTTTCTCTTTCATGATCAATTTCAGATATCATTTTTTCAGCATCTGAAGTATTGACATTCAGTCTTTGCATAATCTGTTTTTTTCGACTGTCATAAGAGGCGTATATGAAAATCCTGAAGCATAAGGGATGGTCTTTCAAAATAAAATCAGCACATCTGCCTACTATTACGCATGATTCTTCAAATGCAATCTCACGGATAATTTGGTTTACCAAAGAGTATCAGCCAGAAGCATTTTCATCAGCATAAGCACTGGTTCTGCTCACAAACTATGCAAGACACAAGTTTTTGCTCATGAACACATATTCTTCTGTAAACCTTTTCAGGAGTTCTTTGTCAGTCATAAGAGATATCAGTTTCCTGGCAACCAGCTGCCTATCATATGCCACGCTTCAAAAACTCACAGGAAGTATTTATTAAAGGAGTTTTGTCTGATTTTAACAGGGTTATTTGAATAGATTGGGCTTTTATCTGCAATGGCTCCTCAGCTGTCAATTTTTGTCCTTAGGCTCCGGGCCGCCTGGCCAACCAAGTAAACGATTGTGCCTTCACAATACTACAAGGATTATTCGATAATATGAAAGAACATTATTCGATTAACCATTACTTTTCGGTGTACAAGATCTTTGCATTTTAATTCAGATTAATTGTCAAAATGTATTTTTAAGACCTTCACCAGCTGAATATCTGTAATCTTTGCGCTACTTCCCATAAATACGCAAGAGCTAAACAGAACAGAAAAAGACTTTCCCCATATATCCGGAAACATGCCAGTTGCTAAGGAGTGCAACATTAATATCTATGAATATACCAAACCAAAATGGGGAAGCTGAATAGAAGCTGAAACTTTATTTACTATAGTTTCTCAGAATAACAACTGAAGCATATTATCAGCAGAATATTAAATCAATTGTTGCGCATTCCCAATATTAAGAACCAGGAGCAGGCTAGAATACATGATATTGGAGAAACTCAAGATCTTTTACAGACAGTTAACTCAAAGGACGATATAAAGACCGGCTGTAAAAAATGCATCGTTTGTATAAAATGATCTTTCAGTTCTCCATATTTTTATAATCTTAAAAATGAGTAACTATTCAGCTTAAAAAAACTGAAAAAAAGCCGCTTTTGGATACGGATGCTGTATTTTTCTGGGCAGAATAGTTTTTTATCTCTGCCTCGAACAACAAGTGTGAGAATCAGAAAAAGAATGCTTAGTCCTAGAATTAGTTTGGACAGTTTAAAAAGTGGACATCTCTATAACTGACAAACACCCGAATCTTGTTTCCCGGTCAGCCAGCTATCAGTAATTATTTACAAACTAAAACACATTTCAGGTTTGAAGCTGGTTTGATAAATTCTTCGGCGGTTTTTGAATCAGACAGGCATTTTTCAATGCATTGACAAAATGCGGTGCTGGATACCGATCTATTCCGCCAAGATTTTTCAGGACCATGGTTCTGTTTGTTAAGCTCAAGGTATTGATCTGACCAAAGACTGGAATTTTTTATTTAAAGGTGAGGCTGAAATGAGTAAAAAAGGCTGTCTAGTTCAGCCTGCGGCTAGATTGCAGAATCACTTATATAGTAGATGAACAACGGCCTTTTTTGTCCATTTCTGCGTCAGATTCAAAATTTAATCCTCAAAATACTCAATGTATCCTAAAGGTTAAATTTTTCATCTTCCTTGAACTGAACAAAAAATTCTCGTTTTCGGTCAATCACTATATAGATTAATTGATGAAATCTCTGTAAATTTGATCAATTGTCCTTTTTTTAACCTTTTGTTAGTCAGACATATGGACTTTACAAGTATTGCCCCTGTTACATTTATTTTTTTATTTTTTGCCGGATTTTTTGCAGGCTTTGTCGATTCAATAGCAGGAGGCGGCGGACTTATTGCACTGCCTTCAATCATGCTTGCAGGACTTCCTCCCCAGCTTGCCCTTGGAACAAACAAACTTCAGGGGACTTTTGGAACATTTTCCGCCTTATACAATTATATAAAAAACAAAAAGGCTTCTCTTAAAGATTCGGTTTCGGGAATAGTCTTTACTTTTACAGGAGCCTTTTTCGGGTCTTATCTTGTTCAAAAAACCAATGCCTCAATCATAGAACCACTGATACCTGTACTTCTTCTGATAATATTTATTTATACCCTTTTTTCTAAAAATCTCCACCTTGAAGACAGCAGGCCAAAGCTGAACAAAAAACTGTTCTATGTAATATTTGGCCTTATGCTCGGTTTCTACGACGGTTTTTTCGGTCCTGGCACAGGCTCTCTCTGGACAGCAGCCTTTATGTTTTTTCTTGGATTCAACATGACAAAGGCAACAGGCCACACAAAAATAATGAACTTTTCAAGCAATATAATATCTCTTATTGCCTTTGCCGCAGGAGACAACATCTGCTACAGCATAGGACTTACAATGGCTGCAGGTCAGATTATCGGCGCAAGGCTTGGCTCTGGAATGGCAATAAAAAGAGGAACAAAGTTTATAAGGCCGATATTTCTTACAATTGTTCTATGTACAATTGTAAGATTTCTTTATCTGAATTTTAAATTTTAAAAAAACTAAAACCTGATTTTTCCGGCAACAATATAGTTCTAAGAGCTTTTTGTAAGCTCTGCATAATTTTCTTTTTCAGGGTCAAACCCTTATTTGTCTGTTGCAACAACTTCACCGTTAATATTCATGTGGGCTTAGTTATCCATTATATTCAATCACAAATTTGAGGAGCATGATAATTCAAACCTAATAAACGAAAGTAATTTTCTCCTAAAACTATATTACGAAAAGCTTCATCATTTACATACCTGAAGATATTGCTGTTTACCTCCAACTCATTTTTATACACATTAAAGTCTTTATCCCGGGAAGCTACAAAATCTGTACCTGGCAGAATTCGTTCAGAATATTCGTTAAAAAATTTAACGTATAAATCCCTGTAGGCTGGTTTGCTGAAATAATTATCATCCAATACACGCCATGATACATCCAGCATCAAATTTGGATTTTTATCCAAAAATGATTTCATAATCTGAATATGCTCGGCCACATCCATTGCAGATAATTCCTTTGATAATCCCATATGGGCCCATACAATTTTGTTGTCTGGATATTTTTGCAATACATAGGCCATTAAATCCTGAAATTTTGTCGGTTCATCATTATTGCCTAAATCAGAATGGAAGGTTATGGGAATATTTCTATCTTTAAGCAGCTTCATGAACTCTGCCCATTTATCTATTTCACCTTTTGTTACAGGCCTGTGTCCATTATTAAATAAAGCCTGCTTAACCAGATTTACTTCACCTGCCCATTTAAATATTTCTGGATATTCCTTGTCATATAAACGAATCATTTCAACAATGCCTTCAGGATCAGCCAAATCCATAAAAGTCATGGCTAAGATTATTTGTACCCCCTGAGGTTTACATTCAAGGTAATTTGCCGCATTTGCAAAATCGTTTTTAATACTTGGAAGAACTGGTGTGCCGGGGCAATCCAAATAATAAGTGCACGGAGACTTTACCGGTAAAAGCTGTCCGATACCAAACATGTTAACAAAAAGAACGCCTGTTTTATTAAAATATTCAGTCAATTCAAAAAAAGGAACGGGAGTCCCTCCAAAAGGTCTGGAATGCATATGCGCATCAACAACAAATGTATAAGGCTCTTTCTGACGATCATAACAAATTTTGTTTTGCTCAAACGAAGATAAATTACGTCTGCCAATGTCGGCACAACCTGCAACTGAAAGAATAATTACTATTGTTGTGAGTACAAATACAAATTTTCTTCTCATAATAAATGTCCCTGAAATATGTTGATTGATATGAAACCTAAGCTGACTCTATATGTATAGAGATCATCTTTTATTGACATTGAGATGTTCAAGTAAAAACAATCACTTTTCTTAATCTGCTTGTAACTATTCAGCTTAAAACTGAGAAAAAGACGTTTTGGCGACTGATGCTGTATTTTTTCTGAGAAGGTAAGAATAAAGCCTGTAAATATTATAAAACATTTCAATATAATGAATTATATATCATGCTTAGCTTGTTCTCTGGTTTTATATTTATTTTAAAAAAACTAAAACCTGATTTTTCCGGCAGTAATATCATTATATAAGCTTTTTGTAAGTTCTACATAATATTCTTTTTCAGGATCAAGAAAATAGAGATCATCTGAAATAATTTCAGGATCAAATCCTTCTTTTTTTAAATGGATTTTGACCTGTTTGAAACTTGCGGTAGCATCCTTTTTTTCCCTGAATCTTAAAAAATATGGTCTTGCATATACAGGCAGGTTTGAACAAACAAATTTTCCAAATTCTGCAAAATCGGGTTTCTTATTATCCCTCATTTTAAGGGCAGCCATTCCGCAGCGTCCTTCAAA
>JACKCP010000012.1 GCA_020633955.1 Desulfobacteraceae bacterium
TTTTTTAAAACAACTTTCAAAAGTTCATGATCAATTTTGTTGGAAAAAGAAATATTTTGGACAACACTTAAGGGAGCTGCTGAAATATTTGCAGAACCAAAAAAAACAATTAATATTAAAAAGAGTTTATAATTTAAAATTTTCATATTTTTTAAGTGTTTTTAATAGTATTCAAGCATTTTCTGGGATATTTCATCCTTGTTCAAATCAGTGTTATATAAAATTTTTTCTGTATTAATGTATGTTTTGTGATTTTTGATAATATCTTCCATTGATACAGTCAGTTCTGTCCAGATTCCCTGAACTTTATTGAATTTCAAAACCTTATATGTTTTTACATGAAGGTCTTTTTTATCAAAAAATTTAATAAGTACTGGAGTAAAGGATTCCTTGTGAATCAGGCTTATTGTTTTGCCGTACTGTGACTTTGTTCCTTCTTTTGGATGCGAAACAAGAATGTAGCAGTCAACGTTATTGACCTTTGCATCTCCCTGGATTTTATAGGTATAATCATCAAGTGGATGTCTTTCCATGTCTTCGTAAGTAAAATCGCTGTTGACAAAACGTTGATCTTTTTGTGAAGAAACAATTCTTCTTGTTCTTCTAAGTGCTGGAAGGTATAAAAACTGGTCTGTTTCATAACCTTCTTTTTCTATTGCAAGAAATCCGGTTCCTTCAATATCTGCAGGAGTCAGAAACCTTATCAGCTGATGTTCAAGTTTGTTTTCCACAAATCTTTTGAGGGTAAAGTTTCTTGATCTTTTTTTTCCGTTTTCATCAATTAAAACCATTTGTGAAGAAGAAATTGAGTTGCTTCCCCTGTCCCTGTGAAAGGAATTGTATGCTATTTTTTCCGGGCTTAACTCTTCACAAAATAAAGATCCTGGAATCATGCACAAAATAAATATTAAAATCAGGATATTTTTTAAAATATTCATAATCTTTATCCTTAGTTTGAATAATTAGTTGCTGAACGAAAACGGCCTTTTTTGCCCATTTCTGCGTCAGATTAAAAATTTAATCCTCAAAATACTCAATGTATTCCTGCGGTTAAATTTTTCTTCTTCCTTGAACTGAACAAAAAATTCTCGTTTTCGGCCAATCACTAATTACTTTAATTTTTCATAAAGTTTTTTTGCCTCTTCAGAACCTTCAAAGGATTCACTAAGCTTAAATGCAAGGTCAAGCTGTTTTTTTGCAAGCTCTGTTTTTTCCTGTTTTTCGTAAACAAGCGCGAGATGATAGTAAACTATAGGATTTTCTGCCTTTTTAAGACTGTCAGTCAGTTCACCGGCAGCATTTCCATAAAGTCCTTTTTTATAGTAAATATAACCCAGTGTGTCCATTACAGCAGGGTCTTCGGGCATAACTGACTTGGCTTTTCTTGCAAAATCAAGAGCTTCATTATAATTGTTTTTTACTTCAGCTAAAAGAAATGCAAGATTGTTTGCAGCTGGTGCAAAATTTTCATTAATTTCAAGTGCTTTTCTGTAGTGAGTTTCTGCATCTTCAAAGTTCTTTTCGTTTTCAGCAATCATTCCAAGCATCATATGTGCTGAAGTTGAATTTGAATTTTTTTCAAGTATTGTATTGTATTGTTTTTTTGCTTCATCAATATTTTTGCGCGAAAGATAAATAGATGCAAGAGAGCCGTATGGAGGTAAATAATCCGGGAAGATTTTTATTGACTCCATATAATCGTTTTTTGCATCATCAACTTTATTCTGAGCAAGATAAACACTTGCCCTTATATTCAGAACAAGAGCTTTAAGCTGGTTATTATCCAGATCTTTAAGTTTGGTGGTGCATAATTTTTCAGCTTCTTCAAATTTTTTCTGGAATGATTTTATTTTTACATGAAGAGCCAGAGGTTCAAGAAAATTTTTATTAATGGCTTCTGCTTTGCTCAGATAGTTTTCAGCCTCATCAAAATTTCTTTTTTCTGCCTTGATTACTGCAAGTCTGTAAAAGGATAGGGCATTGTTTTTGTCAATTTCTGTAATTTTGAGGAAGTTTTTTTCTGCTTCATCTATTTGTCCTGATGCTGTGTTTGAGTTGCCTAGAATCATTAGAGCCCGTATATTATTCGGGTTAAGTTTTAAAACTTCCTCAACCTGATTTTTTGCAAGATCAAATGACTTCTGCTGAAAGTAAACTTCAGATAACAAAAGTCTTGCCTTGATATAAGAAGGATTCAGTTCTGTAGCCTTTACTATGTAGGAAGCTGCCTGGTCAGTATTGCCAAGTCCTATATTTGCAAGTCCAAGAAAATACTGGACTCTTTCAGAATTTGGCTCTTCCTTTTCAAGTTTTGTCAAAATATTAATGCTTTCCATGAAATTCTTTTTAAATAAAAGTATTTCTGCTTCAAGCATTTTTGCACCAAAAAGCCCGGGTCTTTTTTTGAGTACTTCTGAAATCAGTTCTTCGGCTTTTTCAATATTTTTATTTTTATACTCAAACCTTGCAAGGGTGATTTTAGCCTCAAGGCTTTCAGGGTTTACTTCAACTGCTTTCTGGTATGTTTCAAGAGCTTTTTCGTCTTTTTCTGAAATATCATAAAAGCGGGCAAGTACAAGATATGGTGTTATATTGTCCTTTGAGTTTTCTATGGCCTTAATATAGGATTTTTCAGCTTCAGATGCTTTATTCATTCTAAGGTAAAAATTCCCAAGATACAGAAAAACATCAGGGTTTTCAGGTTTGATTTCTGTTGTTTTTATAAGCTGGTTTTCAGCTTCCTTAAATTTTTTTGAACTGATATAAAAACCTGCCAGAATATATCTTGGTCCAATTTGATCCGGAGATGAATTAACCGCCTCAATAAGATATTTTTCTGCTGTTTCAAAATCTCGGTTAATTATGCTGATTTTTGCAAGTCCCTGGAGGGATGGGGTGTTTTTATTATCGATTTCAAGAATTTTTTTATAATACTGCTCTGCTTCGGGGTAGTTTTTTTTTGCGAAAAGAATTTCTGCCTTAAGATAAAGTGCAGAAATATTGTCTTTATCGGAATCAAGAATTTTCTCTGTTCTTGTAAGAGCCTCGTCAGGTTTTTGTCCAAGAAAAAATAATTTTGCAAGATTTATAAGAACATCAGGGTTTTCCGGAGAGTTTTTTTCTGCCTGTACAAAAAGGCTGAATGCCTGCTGGGGATTACCGAGCTTTAGTGAAATTTCGCCAAGTTTAATAAGTGCATCAAGGTAGTTATTGTCAATTTTAAGGGCATTTTTCAACTCAAGTTCGGCGTTTTTATATTCGCCTGAATCGAAATATTTTACTCCCTTATTGAAATACTTCTCTTTTTTGGCCTGGTCGTCGGTACATGCACTGCTCATAACAATGATAATGCATAATGCTAAAGCCCTTGTAAGAAAATTCATTAATATCCTCCGGAGATTTAAATCATGGACAAAATAAAAAATTTTTTTTATGTAAACACGAAATTAATGTTGATAAATATTATGGAATCCGGCTTTATGTCAATTAAAAATCCTAATAACAATATAAATATATATCTTGTCATCAAGTTTTTTTATATTGTTATTTTTATACTTATAACTTTAAATTCAGTTTGTTTTTGCTGGTATGCCGAAAATAAATCGAGGGATATATCTTTTTTTGATTGCCGAAAAAATGAACCCTGTTCAGATAAATATGTGATTTACGAAAATTCCAAAAACGGGAAATGTGATCTTCTTTTGCCTGGTTCTTTAAATAAGGTTCCTTTTGCTGCATCAGCCGCAATAGATATACCTCTGTCTCAAATTTCAAAGGAATCAGTTGAACCATCCAAATATCTTGACCGGCTTATTGCCGTGAATTTAAGAATTAAAAATCTTTTGGAGGAGTATGAAAATCTCAGAAAAAAGTCAGATTCATTTAACAAGTTGAATAATCCTTCCTTTACTGAAAAGACTTCATTCAATTCATTGTCCCAGGCAAATATTAAAAAAAAGGAAATCTATTCTTTAAGGCAGAAAATTGGTGAAAACCTTTCAGATGTTATAACCTACAGTCCAAAATCGGAACTTGCCTCAGCGCCTCTGTTTAATAAAGATATGTCAGGAGGTTCCATGACTGGCATTACCTCTGATAATTCAGTTTTAGCAAATAAAAAACAAAATGATACAGTTTACACTTATCATGAAGTGAATATGGAAAGCGGTTTTAAATCAAACAGTGAACTGCCCTGGATTTTCAAGTTTTTCATTGGAAGTTTTAAATTTTTAATAAATAACAAGTATGAAATTTTGCTGTTTTTATTATTTCTTGTTATTTCAGTTGTAATGCTTATAGGCAGATCAAGAAAATGAAAAAAAAAATTGTTTTACTGCTTTTGTTTTTTATCCTGTTTTCAGTTTTTTTTGGCTGTAAAGACACAAAAGATTTTTCTTTTGAGGAAAAAGGAGATCTGGCCTATAAAGAATATTCATATGAAAAGGCAATTCATTTCTGGAACAGAAGCTATTTAAAAAATCCTGAGAATACAAAACTTCTTGAAAAAACAGCCAGGGCTTTTCTAAAGCTTGGAGAAATTGATAAAGCTCTTGAATATTATCTCAAGGCCAGTAAAAAATTACCTGATTCCCATGAACTCAAAAAGGATATTGCAAGAATTTATCTTATTAAAGGAGAAGAAAGAAAGGCTCTTGAGCTTACAGAGCAGATTTTTTTATTTATGAAGGATGATGCTGATTTTAATATTTTGTACGGTGATATTTATCTTGTATCGGAAAATTCTGAAAAGGCATGCGAAATGTATAAAAAAGCTGTTCTTCTTTCAAATGGAAGTTCAAAGGCTTTTATCAAACTTGCCATAGGGCTTTATGAATCTGAAAATATTAGTGAGGCAGAAAATTATATTTCCAGGGTAATAAACAATTATGTTCTTACACCAGAAGACAACATCCTTTTATCTGATTATTATTTTGTTAAAGGTGATATTCAAGCCTCTGAGAAATATATTTTAAGAGCAGTATCCGATGAGTATGCAGGCCTTGATCATAAAATATATTTATGCAGTTTTTATCTTAAAACAGCCCAGTCCGAAAAGGCATGTAATTCTCTTGAAAAATACGCCGTTGAATATCCAAAAAATTTAAAGCTTAAAATGCTTCTTGCTGATACATTAATCTCTTTGAAAAAAACCGATAAAGCAGAACTTCTTCTTGAAGAAATTAAAAAATTATCAGGAAAAAATATTGTTGATTATAATTTGCTCATGGGAAAATACTGGCTTTATAAAGGTAATATTTCATATGCAGTTTCCTATCTCAAGGACGCCTGTGAGAAAAAGCCCTATCTTGTGAATGCCAATTATTTGCTGGGCATAGCTTATTTTGCCGGAGGACAGTTAAAGCTTGCAGAAAAAAGTTTTACAAATGCACTTGTTCTGGCACCCTCCCACAGGGACTCTCTTTTTATGATGGCTTCAATTCATTATAAGCTAAAGGAGTATGAACTCTGTCTTCAATACCTTGATAAAATAGAAGAGTACGAGGCTTTTAATCCCAGGGTCTATATTTTAAAAGGACTTTGTTTTTTTGAAAAGGGTGAGTTTGAAAAGGCTTCTGATCTTTTTTCAGAGGCTTACGGTATTGAAAGTGAGCTTTCTTCAGGTTTTTTTCTTGGAAAAACAAAGGAAGCTTTAAAAGATTTTGATGAAGCATTTGGAATTTATAAAGAAGTTTTAAATGAAAACGGTTTTGTTGAAGATGTTTTTTACAGATATATTTCACTCCTTGCACAACAGGGTAAATATACTTCTGCCAAAGAAGAGCTTGATAAATTTTTTCCATCTGAAATAAAAGATCCTGTTAAAATATATATTTTTGCTTCTCTTTTTATAAAAGTTCATGATTTTGAAAAGGCTGAAACTGTTTTGAAAAAGGCCATTGAAAACGGGTCTGATTTTGAAGGAGTATATCTAAAGCTTGCGTCATTATATAAACTCCAGGATAATTTTAAAGAAATGGAGCAAATACTTTTATCATGTCTGGACAGGTTTCCCGGATGCAGTGATTGCACTCTGGAACTTGGGGATTATTATATTAAAAGAAATTTATTTGAAAAGGCTGTTCCTGTTTACGAAAAAGCTGTGAAACTTGGGATTGGATCTCCTTTATTAATGAGCAATTATGCATGGATTCTGGCTGATATGGGAAAAGATCTGGATATTGCACTTGATTATTCAAGAAAAGCTTATGATCTTGAGCCAGACAAGGATTTTATCTGCGACACCCTTGGTTATATTTATTATCTAAAGGGTGCATATTCACAGAGTTTATGGATGTTTGAAAAGGCCAGGGAAATTTCTCCGGAAAAAGGTATCCTCCAGTATCATCTGGGACTTGTTTCCTTAAAGCTGGGTAAATTATCAGACTCAAAGAAATATTTAGAAAAAGCTTTAAAGTCAGATGTTTCAATGGAAACAAAAGACGAAATTCAAAAAATTCTGTCAGATTTTGGAACTTCCACTGAAATAACTGATTATACTGACACTCCAGAAGAAAATATCATGACTTTTCCTGAAAAACTTGTTGATGAGACAGATATTTTAACTCCTCAATGGAATTAATTTCTGAGGAAAAAATATTTCCTGAAGCCGGCTCAGAAAAAATACAGCATCCGTTTTTTTCAGCAAACTGGCTTTTTCTAGGTTTTTACCTGAATAGTTACAAAAATTATATTGTATTTTTTAAACATTAAATATAATCTTTATTTTAACCTTAATCATGCATACCATAATTTTAAAAATACAAAACTTACAATGAATAAAACCAATTATTTTAAATCCATATTCAAAATTATATAACTCAGAAGGAGTTGTCATGTCTGAAAAAAAAACAATCTTAAAAAACGGAATCTGGATAAAAGAGCAAAACGGCATGCTTACCATGGGACTGCTCGATAAAGACGATTTCCAGGTTGAAATAGGTGAAAAAACCTCATTGCAGCTTTTTGCCCTGGAGCTTGAAATGCAGGAAGCTCTTTTTGGAGGAAGTGCTGTAAGGTTTAATCCCGAAAATGTAAATTTTGAAAGACTTGTGAAAAACCTGATAAAGGAACTTGAATTAAAAGAAGATGAAATATCTGGTCATTTTTCTGGATCAACAATCATAAAAGCCGATTATGATCTTGTTTTCAAGGCTTTTGAACTGCTTGTTAAAAAGTCAGCAGCTGGAAGAAAAGAAGGAAAAATTTATATCAATGCCTCTGTTGTGGATAACAGCTTATGTGTTGTTTACAGAGATGAAGTATTGTGCAGAAAAACTGAAAGCATTGAAGATGCCCGAAAAATAATTGAAAAAGAGCTTAAGGGTAAAATTAAAATCAATGATTCCGTAAAAAATCCATATATGGACATAACTATTCCGGAAAAAAAATAAGATTATGGATAAAAGATTAATAAAAGATTATCTGCCTTATACAATCCCTTTTTTGATTTTTGCAGTATCAACCTACATTCTTCCATATACAGGCATTGGAGATATTTATATTTATCCTGCCAAAACAATAATTACTATTGTTGCCGTTATTTGTTTTTGGGAGACAATAAAAAAGGAAATAAGATTTCAGTTTGATTTTATTGCTTTAGGAGCAGGAGTTCTTGTTTTTTTCATATGGATAGGGCTTGAAGGTTTTTATCCCATTATGGGTCAGGATGACTCTTTGAATCCATATGAATTTCAACAAAAAATCAGTCTTGTATATATATGGATTTCAATAAGGCTTCTTGGCGCATCTATTGTTGTTCCAGTAATTGAAGAGCTTTTCTGGAGATCCTTTGCTTTGAGATTTTTAATTGATCCTGATATAAAAAAGATTCCCTTTGGATCTTTTTCCTGGTTTTCATTTATAGTTGTTTCAACAGCCTTTGGTTTTGAACATTACAGATGGCTTCCAGGAATAATTGCAGGTCTGATTTACGCATTATTGTATTACAGAACCAAAAATCTTTTTTCTCCAATAATCTCACATGGAGTAACAAACCTTATGCTTGGAATTTATGTTTTGAATACAGGTTATTTTGAGTTCTGGTAAACCAAAATTTCAACCCTTCTGTTCATTTTTCTTCCCCATGAAGTAGTGTTTTCTTCTATTGGATTTTTATCTCCCTTTCCCTTTGAATCAATTTTTTCAGGGGAAAGGCCTTTTCCAATAAGATATCCTTTTACTATGTTTGCACGAAATTCAGAAAGTTTGAGATTGTACTGGGGGTATCCTTCCGAGTCTGTGTATCCTGTTATTACTGCTTTTGAATTTGGATATTTTTTTAGAATATTGGCACATTCTTCAATTTTTGAAAGTTCAGAATCTTCAAATTCATTTGTATTGTATTTAAACCTGATTATAAAAGTTTTTTCCTCAAAGGGCGGAAGTTCAGGTACTGGCAGTTCTTCTGCCTCCTGTTCAATTACTTCATTTTCAGCTGCTGGTTTTTCCTGAATAATGTCTTCATTAATTATTTCGTCTTTTTCAGGTTCTAGATCAGTTTCCTGCTGAGCTTCATGATTTACGACATTTTGTGTTTCTTGTGAAACTGCAGCTGTTTCAGTTTGCTTAATATTTATTTTTTCAGGAAGAATTTCTGCTTTTTGTTCCTGCTGATTAATCTGAGCATTAATCCCCTTATCAGTTATTTGTGTTTTGCTGAGTTCTTTTATTCTGAGGAAAACATTGTTGAATGTTTCAAAATTAATATATACAAAAAAAAATAATACAAAAAAAAGCACAGCAGCAGCTGAATGAAGCAAAATGTTTTTAAACCTTTTTTCTCTGCGATGAATGGTGTTGAAAGATTTTCCAGAAGACCCGGATTCATCGGGAAGTGTTAAGTCCCTTATACATTCAGATGCAATTTTTTTTGTGATTATTGTTTTGTCTTTTACAAATCCAGACAAAAGGCAATGATCACATATGATATTTATTCTGCGGGGAAATCCCCCGGATGCAGAGTGTATTTTTTTTATTGCTGAGCTTGAAAAAATGTCATATTGAGCACCAGAAATTTTCAGTCTGTAATTGATATATTCCCTGGTCTCCTCTGGTTTAAATGGCTTTATATCATAATTAAGTGAAATCCTCTGTCTTACAGCACGATTTTTTTCCTTGAGAAGAGTATGGTTGAATTCAGGCTGTCCAATAAAGAAAATATTTAAAATATTAGTGCTGCTTCTGTCTATATTTGATAAAAGTCTTGTCTGTTCAAGAAGTTCATCCGATAAAAGCTGTGCCTCGTCAATTATCAAAAGTATTTTTCTGTTGGCCTGGGCTGCTTTTAAAAGAAACTTTTTAAAGATAATCAAAAAGCTTGATTTTGTATTAATTTCAATTTTAAAGTTTAAAGAAAAGGCAATATAGTTATAAAAATCAAGTGGTTCAAGGTTTGGGTCTGAAATATAGATATGAATGACACCAGGAGGAAGATCATCTGTAAGAGCATTTATAAGTGTTGTTTTTCCTGTTCCGACATCTCCTGTCAGCAAAAGAAAGCCCATATTGTTCAATATACCATATCTTAATGTGGCAAGGGCTTCTCTGTGTTTTTCGCCATGCCATAAAAAGGCAGGGTCTGTTTTTGTTTCAAATGGTTTTTTGTCTAATTTATAAAATGATTTGTACATAGTATTTTCTATAGGTTGTGAAGATAGTCCATATCTTTGTTTTGTGTATTTTTTGTGCCTATCAATAAAATTTTTGTTTTATTTTCTTTGTTTTTGCTGAAATAAAGCCTTCCTGTATATCCAAAGATTACTTCAAATGAAGTGGTTTTATTTCTTTTTCCGGAAAAGACTTTCCTTTTGATAATAACTTTTTCAGGCTCGTTATTCAGAAGATGTATGAGTTCTTCTGCCTTTATCTGAAGCTCTTCTTCAAGTTCTCCAAAACCTTCATATGCCTTTTTTTCCATTATTACGTTTTTATATAGGGTTTCAAATCTTTTGGAAAGAAAATCAAAATCTTTTTTTCTGTGGATTATGCTTTTCTTTTTTTCCAGCTCCTCAAGCCTTTCTCTCATTTCTGAGATTTCTTCCTCTTTTTTTGCCTGGGTTTCATTAAATGCCTTTAATTTTTCTTCAAGGGAAATTATTTCATCAAGCATTTCTTCTTCGCTTGATTTTTTTTCACTGTATTTTTGTTTCAGTGCGTTTATTTTTTCTGCAAGTTCTTTTTTTTCGTCTTCAAGATCAATGAGTTTTTCTTTGTATTTTTTTTCTTCCTGCTCAAGTTTTTTTATTCTTTCAAGTTTCTCTTTTTCATATTCCCTGGTTTTTTTTACCGCATTAACATATTGAATTAAAAATAAAATCAGACCAATGGAAAAATAGATGACTCCTGTTGATGTTTTGAGCCAGTCAGGAAGGCTGATGGTTATTTTGGTATCTATTCCTTTTTCAAGAATAGTGAAATTTTCCTTGGCTGTGTTTGAGATATTTATTTCAAACTCCTGGTTTAGCCTGTTTGCAGGTAAATTGGGTTTTGGATAAATTATTTTTCCTGATTTTTCTATAATAAGAATTTCAAGATTTACTATTTTTTTTTTAAGCAGGGTGTCTGTTTCAATGAACTGGCTGATGTTTTTTTCAATGGCTTTTTCAAGGGATATTTTACCTTCATAAATTTCATTTGAGTTTAAAAGTAAAATATTTCTTATTTTTTTTTCATAATCGGATTTTAAATAATTATTGGAGCAATAGATTGTTGCTGCATACAGAAGAGGTGGAAGAATAAAACATAAAATCATTTTTTTTAAAGGTAAAAACTTCATTTCTATGCCTTTTATGATTCAGATTGTATTAGTAATATTCAAGCGGTATCAATGGCCGGACTTTTGAACTGATTCCGCCTGTAAAAGAATTAAGATTAGATATCATTTTTTTTTCTTATTTAAAAGAAGCTAATAAATATTTTTAATGGGTTTGTGCTTTTATTCAAATTGACATTGTTATAAGCTGAATATAATATAAATTATTTAAATATTGATAAAATTTTGCTTTTTCTTGTTAATGGTACTGATCAGATTAAATCGAAACGGCTGCTGAATTTTTCTTAGCCTCGTTCCTGCTTAAGCTTCCGGTTTCAGGAGATAAAAACCGGTCTGGAAAAATACAGGATTCGTCAGCAAACTGGCTTTTTTCTATGTTTTAAGCTGAATAGTAAAGTTAACTAGAGAAGCTCTTGTTTAAGTATTAAGGTTTTATGTTATTTAATTATTAAAAAAATGAAATTTGAAGCCGATGACTTCATAGTCATATAAATACTGTATATTTTTAATTCGTTAATTTGAGTTTTACCCAAAAAACTAAAGGAGGGAAAATGGCGGAAAGCAACAACAGAAGATATGAGCGGTATGACTGTCAGCTGCCCGTTCAGATCTGCTCGGAAAAAGATCCGGAAAATTATTACTATGGTCTTACCTACAATTACAGCAAGGGAGGAATGTATGTTAAAATGGAGGCAAAGTTAAACCCGGATAATTATTATTTAATTAAAATGCTCAATTACAGCCCTGAGTCAAAAGGACCTGAAAAACACCGGGTCATAGATGCCAGGGTCAGGTGGTCAAAACGAGCCGAAAGCTATGCCGGACTGGAGCATGGATATTATTACGGCTATGGTTTTGAATATTCATCTCCTGTTGTTTATTGATTGAGATATAAATTTATTGACTGGAGTTTGTTTTTTAAACTATAAATTTATATTCGATTTAAATATTTGATTAAGAGGTGACTTATGACGAGTTATGATTTTATGAAACGGTTTAAGGTTTTTTTATGGAGTTTTTTATTGGTTTATTTATTTATCGGCAAAGTCAATGCCGCTTCCTATGATTTTGATATGGGAGCTGATTCCAGTATTGATGTTTCAGGAACAGCTGATTTCTTAGAACTTTATGCAAATATTAACCCTAATTTAAGTGATATGGCTTTTAGCTTGGAAGAAGGAAGTTCCAGTACTTTTTATTTGGCTACAATAGGAACCCATGAAAACTGGGTTAATAATGATGATATTAAAGAAGGTTTAATTAAGGCTTATTTAGACTTTGACAGTCCTGAATTGATTCAGGCTGTTGGAGGAACCTCTATAGGATTTTCAGGTGGAATTTTTTTTAATAAATCAGGCTTTCATCAGGGCTGGAGTGTGGAATGGGAGCAGCCTGTCTATGTGAATTTTGGATTAGATGGACTTTTCTCTATAAATTTGAATAATTTATTCTTTGAAAGTTTTTGTTGGCAAGGACCTGATGGCAGTATGTGTAATCTTTTTGATAATTTAGAAGAAACACAAACTCACATGTTTACAAAGTTTCCTTTTTCACAAAGCAGAAAAAAAAAATTGAAATATGAAGTATTTGTTGAATTAAAATGATTTATTAACCTATTATTATAAAAACTTTCCGATTAAAACCTGGGAGGGATTTAATCTTTTTTAGCCTGATGACAGCTTTAACAATAACGATTACCTGATGAAAATCCAATAAAAGAAAGAGTTTACACAGGTATGGAAACCCAGCAAAGGTGGAGAATGTGTCCCAAAGCAAATGCCTCCTCAAATATTTGACGTGTTAAATGAAATTTCTTTAGATACTCAGCTAAAACTAAAGCTATGGTGAAAGGAAACATAAAGCGTTATTTTTTAAAGTTAACACCAGATGATCTTGTTTTTGCTTGACCGTGGATATCCTTCATATTGGCTTTTAAACTTATTTTATCGATGGATTCAAGTTTTTTGTACTTAAGAGTATCAGCGAATCAATAGATTCGGTAAAAAGAATTTAACTCTTTCAGAAAAACTGAAGGTATCATAACTCTTGAAGCCTCTTATCAGTCACGTAAAAATGCCGGGATTTCGCACTTGATGAAGAGCCTTTGAAATTAAGGATAGTAAAAGTTGAGCTTGACTCAGGGAATCAGAATTTTTGGTTTCAAACCTTTACAGCACACAACTTTATCCCCACTGAAATATTTTGAATCTTTATCATATGAGGTGGCCTGGGAAACAGATTATAACAAATTGAAAAACAGACTTATGGTAGAAAATTTTTCTGGAGAAAAGCGTTAAATCAGTTTTTTATCAGGATTTTTATACCCAAAGTTTTCTCCTAAAAATTTTACGGGTATAATTATAAATTCCAGTTGATATTGAAATTGAAAAAAATCAAACAATGTAAACATCCTCAAAAAGTCAATTTTTTCACAGGCATTAAAGGATGAAAACAGAATTTGCTTACTTTTTTATCGCCTCTGAATATGTAAATAAAATAATAATATCGTTGCAAAAAGTTTTTTGCAGATTTACTGAAATCTATTCAGGATGGACGAAAATTCCCAAGAAATTTAACAATAAAACCAGTAAATTCTCCTTTGAATATAAAAATGTTTCTTAAGGAAACAGCATTGATATGATTAATAAAGTAATGCTTCTTTGGATATTTCAGGATATTATATTGATGATGGAAATGAGGTTAGTGTTCAAGGGGTTGGGGTGGGATTTCTTAAAAGCGGTGGTTATTGGGGGTTTAAATGTTTTAGGTTTTTAGATGAGCCTTTAAGTACTTATTTTGATATATCTTCGAAATTTGAAATTTCTTGGGAGAAAGGTTCTTTGCTTGAGGTTTTAATTACTAATGGTGGTGGACACTTTGGAGATGGTTTTTTTAAAATTAAAGAATCCGTATTTACTCTGGAATATGAAAAAGCACCATTAGCCCATTCTCCAGAACCATCAACAATGATTCTTCTCGGACTGGGTCTTGTTGCTGTGGGGTTTGTATGGAGGAAAAGCATTAAAAAGGATTAGGCCATAATAATAATTAAAAATATCAAAGGCCTCAGGATTTTTCCGTGAGGTCTTTTTTGTTTTTTATTAAACCTGAATTGAGCGATTTTCAAATTTGCTGCATTCTTTCTGAGCCTCATTCTCTACTAAGCTCCCAGTCAGGAGATAAAAAAATTATCTCCTGAAACCGGTTCAGAAAAAATACAGCATCCGTCTTTGAAAGTGCTTTTTTTAAGTTTTTAAGCTGAATAGCTACAAAAAAACAAAGATTGAAATAATTAAAAACCACAGGTATTTAAAAAAATAGAAATTTTTTATTCAACTGAAGAAATCGGGTGATTATATGGGAAAAATTCTTGTTACAGGCGGAGCAGGCTATATAGGAAGTCATACATGTGTTGAGCTTTTGAGTTCAGGTTATGAAGTTGTTGTGGTAGACAACCTTGAAAATTCCAGTAAAAAGGCAATTGAACGTGTTGAAAGCATATCAGGGAAAAATCTGGATTTGGTTATCGGAGATATTCGTGACGAAAAAATTCTTGATAAAATTTTTATGAATCAAATGGTTGACTCAGTAATTCATTTTGCAGGATATAAGGCTGTTGGTGAATCTGTTGAATTTCCCCTGAAATATTATGAAAACAATGTATCTGGCACAATTCTGCTTTTGGAAAAAATGAAGGAGTACAATGTAAAAAATATTGTATTCAGCTCATCTGCAACTGTTTACGGTGATCCCCATGAGGTTCCAATTAAGGAGGGCTTTCCTTTAAAGCCTTATAATCCATACGGCAAGACAAAAAGAATGGTTGAGATGATCCTTGAAGATCTTTATGAATCCGACAAGTCATGGAATATCGCACTTTTAAGGTATTTCAATCCGGTGGGAGCACATGAAAGCGGACTTATAGGAGAAGATCCAAGGGGAATTCCAAATAATCTTACTCCATATATTACTCAGGTTGCTGTTGGGAAATTGAAAAAACTCTCTGTATTTGGAAATGATTATCCAACAAAAGACGGAACAGGTGTAAGGGATTTTATTCACGTGAAAGACCTTGCCCTCGGTCATGTAAGAGCAATAGAAAAAATAATGGAAAAACCAGGGCTTTTTTGTGTTAACCTTGGAACAGGAAAAGGCTATTCTGTTTTAGAGGTTTTAAAGGCATTTGAAAAGGCGTGCAAAAAGGAAATTCCATATTCAATTGAACCAAGAAGACCGGGTGATATTGCAAAATGCTATGCTGATACAAATTATGCAAAGGAGTTTTTAAAATGGGAAGCAATGTTTGGAATAGAAAAAATGGCAGAAGATGCCTGGAACTGGCAGAAAAATAATCCGGACGGATATGGGGATAACTGAATATGAATCTGGTTTATTCAACAGAATATGGCAAAATTTGCAAAGGCTGTAAAAAGCCTCAGGCTGAATGCATCTGCAAAAAAAATAAAAAAGATTCAGCAAAAAATACACATTTGCCAAATGATGGAGTAATAAGACTATTAAAAGAATCAAAGGGACGAAAAGGCAAAGGCGTAACCCTTGTTGCAGGAATTGATAAAAATGAAGATGAGCTTAAAAAAATAGCAAAGCTTTTGAAGCAGAAATGCGGCTCAGGTGGAACAGTAAAAAACCAGATAATAGAAATTCAGACAGACAACAGGGAAGTATTAAAGCAGGAACTTGAAAAAATGGGTTTTAAGGTTAAAATTTCAGGAGGATGACATGCCCCATATTATTGTAAAGATGTATCCGGGAAGAAGTCTGGAGCAAAAACAGGAGTTCGCATTAAAAATTACAGACGAGGCAGTAAAAATTCTTGGCTGTTCAGCTGATTCAGTTTCAGTGGCAATAGAAGAAATTGAACAGGAAAACTGGAAATATCAGGTATATTATCCAGATATTGAAGAAAAAAAAGACAAACTGTATAAAAAGCCGGGATACAGTTTTTAGAAAAACAACAAAAAGGATTGTTTTTTATGAAAAAAAAGATATTTGCATTATCAATTGTTTTTGCACTGATTTTTTTTGTGAGTCCTTTATTTGCAGGTTTTAATTGTATCACCCATGAAAGAGGAGTCAAAATAGTCTGGTTTGGGGAAAAGGGCTATGTGGAATTTACAAAAATAAGAAGTCTTACCCCGGATTTCAATGTTCTTGTTTATGCTGAAAATGAATCAAAGGTTTTGTTTTCCGGAGTTCCTCTGGCAAATCAGAAAGTCCAGGTTCCAAAGGGAGTTAAAGAGGTTGGACTTAAAATATCATCGGGTCAGGGTGAGGTCTGCTATTCCCGGGGGAATTTGTAAGATACTGCGGAAACATGAACCCATGTTTCCGCATCTGAATAGATTGTTGCTGAACAAAAAATTCTCGTTTTCGGTCAATCACTAGATTGTTATCAGAATTTCCAGATAAGTTCTGCTGCAAGTCTCATTGCTGTATCATCTGCTTTTGCACCAAGTGCTTCTGTTACATCTTCAATAACTTCGCCTGGAAACAAAAATGCTGCCTGTCCCTGGATGAATGTATGCTTTGAAAGAACAAGTGTCACAAGGTTGTCCCATTCTGTTCCTGCATATCCTGAATCAACTTTTTTCTGGCTTCCAGGTACAACAAAATTTTTGACCATTATGTCTTCATTCCACCAGAAACTGTTTATGTTTGATTTAAAACTTAAGGTTGGTTTTGGTGAAGCACTTATGCCAAGAGAAGTCATCAGCATGCCGGGATTGTCTCCTCTTCCTGCTCCAAGTGCACCAAAAGCAGGCTGGCCTCCTGTGTATACAGGCGTTCCGTTTCCGTGCATTTCAGGTATAAATCCATAAATTGTCGATCCAAATACCATGTTTGTATCCGCAAGAATTGTATGCTCGCCCCCAAAGATTCCTGAAAATCTCTGAACATTATTAATTCCGTTGTAGCCTTCAAGCTTTCCGTCGTTTGGATTATCATCACCCGATGTATATATAAAACCTGCATGGGGAGTCAGTTTAATTCCAAAATCAAGATTAAGTGCAATATCTCCTGAAAGAGCATAGGCATTTATATCATAGTCCTTATGGAGTTTGCCGTTGTAATCTGTAAGATTTGCGCCTTTTGCTTCTCCAAGCTGATAAACTGCTTCTCCAAAGAGTTTGATTTTTCCAAATGTTCCGTTATAGTACATTCCAAGATGATGGGAGTCTGTTTTTGGAGCAGCATTAATGCCTGTTTTAGTCAGGGCTCCGTAAAGATCCTTTGAGGTAATATTTCTTATTCTGTCAAGTCCGTAAAAGAACTGAAATTTCTGCTCTTTTGAAGGGTTCAGGGTAATGTAGCCTGCCATGAGGGTTCTGTCTGAATCTTCTGTGTCCTTCAGCGTTGTAAAAGATGTCTGGAAATTGCTTTCATCAAGCTTGAAATAACCGAAATTCCAGTTCAGTTTCTGATCTCCTCCTGTAATCCATAATCCGGGGTTGTCGTCGGCATAAACAAGACCGGCTGCATAACCATGGTCAAGTCCCCAGATATCCCAGCCCGCATGAAGTCTCATGTTTAATGGAAGCGCCATTGTCACATGAAGTCTTTCCAGGCCGTAGTCACTGTGGTCATCGGTTTTTCCTCCCCTTTCATCAACAGATGCAGTATCAAGGGGGCGGTCAAATTCAAGTGCTGCAAAAAAACTCCATTTTTCATCTTCGGGAACAGCATTGAATGTAAGCCTTGTTTCAGTTCTTATATATTCGTTATTAATCCAGCCCGATTCATTTACATGGTTTTTAAAGAATGATGAGTTGAGTGCTCCTCCAAGATAGCCGCCTTTTGCCTTGTCTGCCATTCCAAAATCCCAGTCTGTTTCTGAAGTGGGAATTATTCTTGCATGGCCTCCAAAACTCATCATAATGTTATTGTTTGTCTTAACGCTTACAGCCGCATCTCTGTTGAGGCTTAAGTCCAGTATGTCCCTTTCCGCAGCCTTTGCCAGAGCATTGGTTCCAAGCAGCAGTGAAAATGCAAGTAAACCAGTAATAAATTTTTTCATAGTTTCTCCTCTTTTTTCATTGTGGCAGAATAAATATTTATTTTTTTGAATTAAAACCTGTGTTTTATTGCAAAAGAGTCTTACTAAGACAAGACAAAAACATGGTTCACAGAAGGTTCTTTTATTTGTGATATCTGGATAAAAATTATTTTATAAAAATTGAAAAAGGATAATTTTAATTTTTAAACATTGTTTTTTCCAGGATACCAAATTATTATTCCACAAAAAAATTGTCTGTTTTTTTATTGGATACAAGTAACAAAAAAAACAATGTCAGTTATGAGGTCATAATGTCTAAGTTTTATAGCAGTTTTTTAATCCCTTTATCAAGTTTTTTTAGTCTGGCTGCAAATAGTAAAAATTTGTTTGAATTTCTTGAAGGCTTTTTTGAAATAACCGGGCTTGAATTTTTTGATATTGCCTTTTTAAATGAAAATGGAGAAGTGGAGTATTTTAAAAATCGTTATATCCATATTCCAGGTGTTAAAGATGAAGTAAAAAAAGATTTTGAATATTTTTCTGTGAAAAAAGGCGGCTGTTTAAATTTTATTAAAGTAAGAACTAAAAATATTGATACCTTGCTGTATTGTATTTTCAGTTCTGATAATCAGTTTAGTAAAGAAGAGGCACGGTTTGCAGTTGATTTTCTTGAAAAAATCTGTCTGCTTTATTTTCAGGTTCAGTCAGGAGTCTGCGATCCTGAAAAGTTTGAGGAGCTTGCATTAAATGAGGAAATGTACAGAAGCGTTTTTGAAAATACAGGTACAGGAACAATCATAATTGATTATGAAATGCTCATTTTATATGCAAATCAAAAATTCTGCCAGCTGACCGGTTTTAAAAAGGAAGAGCTGGAAAACAAGATGAAATGGTCTACTTTTGTTTACAAGGATGATGTGGGCAAAATGCAGAGCTATCATTACGGAAGAAGAAAGAAAAACAACAACATTCCTGAAGAATATGAGTGCAGGGTAATAGATAAGGAAGGCAATCTCAAATATATTTACATGAAAGTCGGGATGATACCGGG
The DNA here is from genome assembly GCA_020633955.1 of Desulfobacteraceae bacterium. GTDB lineage: Bacteria > Desulfobacterota > Desulfobacteria > Desulfobacterales > JACKCP01 > JACKCP01. Next base: position 18,838 of record JACKCP010000012.1, read on the forward strand.
AACAGATAAAAGCATTGCTTCCTTCATGGATATTACAAACAGAAAGGAAGCTGAAATAAAGCTTAAGGAAAGCAAATCCCAGCTTTCTGTTATACTGGAAAATTTTGAAGGTCTTATTTATATTGTAAATGAAAATCATGAAATTGAATTTATGAATAAGGCACTTGAAAAACGAGGCGAGATAAGTGATGCAGGCAAGTGCTTTAACTTTCTCCATGGTTTTGAATCCCCATGTCCCTGGTGTTCAATAGATAAAGTATTTAAGGGTGAAATAGTAAAGGAAGAGATTTTCAGTCCCTATGATAATAAATGGTACTCATCTGTTACATCTCCTCTTTTGACTCCCTTTGATAAAATTTCCAGGGCACAGACCATTTTGATTGATATTACTGAGAGAAAGTTCCATGAAGCCCTTTTAAAGGAAAACGCTGAAAATCTTAAAAATGAAAATATAAAATTAAAATCTTCCATGCGTGAAAGATACCGTCTTGGCAATATAATCGGAAAAAGCTCAAAAATGCAGAATGTTTATGAGCTTATTTTAAAGGCTTCCGAGTCAAGTGCCCATGTAATAATATATGGAGAATCCGGAACAGGAAAGGAACTTGTTGCCGGTGAAATTCACAGGCTCAGTAAAAGAAACAGGGAAAATTTTGTACCTGTAAACTGTGGTGCAATTTCAGAAAAACTCATTGAAAGTGAATTTTTCGGATATAAAAAAGGAGCTTTTACAGGAGCTGATTCAGATAAAAAGGGTTTTCTTGATCAGGCTGACAGGGGAACTCTTTTTCTTGATGAAATTGGCGAAATTGGTCTTAACATGCAGGTCAAGCTTTTGCGTGCCATTGACGGTGCAGGCTATACTCCTGTTGGCGGAACAGAGGTTAAAATTCCTGATCTCAGGATAATTGCCGCCACAAACAGGGATTTAAAGGAACTTGTAAAGGAAAGGAATATGAGGGAGGATTTTTTTTACAGGATTCATGTTATTCCCATAAGACTTCCTGCTTTACGTGAAAGGCTTGATGATATTCCTCTTTTGACAGATCATTTTATATCTTCCCTTAAAATGGATAAAAAACCTGTAATAACAGGCCGCCTCCTTGATTCATTTCAGAAATATGACTGGCCCGGAAATATCAGGGAGCTTCAGAATATCATAAACAGGTATGCTGCAATTGGTGATCCCGGCGTTTTAAAGGGGTTTCACACTCTTGGCAGTGAGGAGACCGAAAAAATTGATTTTTCCAAAAATCTGTCTGAAATAATAGCAGACTATGAGCAGAAAGTAATTCTCAAGGCTTTGGAAAAAAACAGGTGGCAGAGAATTAAGACAGCAGAATTTCTTGGAATCCACAGAAAAACCCTTTTCGAGAAAATAAAAAAATACGGGATAGAGTAGTTTGTGTTTGAATAGTGTTATTGTGTAACTTTTTTACCACGCTATTTTTTAGATATTGTATTTATTTGGTTAAGAGGGTGTTGTATTTTGTTTGTGTGGCAGTATGGTTACATACTGCCTGTTTTTTTATATCTCCCCATGTTTTATTAAAAATCAGTATTAACAGATGTTTGTGCGCTTTATGTTATAAACGCTGTTTGTGGCACAGATCGTGCTTTTCTTCCTTCAGGAGATTAAACTTATTATGCTGGAGGAGAGATCATGGATCATCGCAAAAATTATTTGAGCAAAAAAATAGATGCTGCTGAAGCAGCAGCTTTAGTAAAATCAGGAGACTGGGTAGATTATGGTGCTTTTTGTGCAGCACCGGTAACAATTGACAAGTTCCTTGCCAAAAGAGCAGGCGAAATTTCAGATGTTAAAATAAGGGCTCTTGCTTTTCCCGGAGTTGCAGCTGTTTCATCCAGAGAAGATAAGAGCAGCAGTTTTATTTACAATAACTGGCACTTCAGCGGCGGAGACAGAAAATGTCATGACAGCGGTAACTGCCACTTTATACCTTTTGTATATCATGAAGGCCCCAGTCATTATTATGAAAAAAACATAAAAAACAATGTCTGTATTCTTGCTGCATCTCCCATGGATAAGTTTGGTAATTTTAATTTTGGTATTGCAAACTCATTCCAGAGGGCAATGATTGACAGTGCAGATATTGTCATAGTTGAAGTCAATGAAAATATTCCTGTATGTCTTGGAGGTGCAGGAGAATTTATCCATATTTCAGAAGTTGATTATGTTGTTGAATCAGATAATCCTCGTCTTTTGACCCTTCCCGAGCCTAAAATATCCGAAACTGATAAAAAAATAGCAGAAATTATTGTAAACACAATGGAAGACGGTTCATGTATTCAGCTTGGAATAGGCGGAATGCCAAATGCTGTTGGTAAACTTATTGCTCAGTCGAATCTAAAGGATCTTGGTGTGCATACAGAAATGTTTGCAGATGCATATCTTGACATGTATAAGGCCGGAAAACTTACAAACACCAGAAAATTCAAAAACAAGGGAAAATCGGTATATACTTTTGCCCTTGGAAGTCAGGAACTTTATGATTTCCTTCACTTAAATCCGGAATGTGCAAGCTACCCTGTTGATTATACAAATAATCTTGCTGCAATTTCAGCAAATGACAAAATGATATCAATCAACAATGCAATTGAAGTTGACCTTTATGGCCAGGTTTCTTCAGAATCTTCAGGTTTCAGACACATTACAGGAACTGGGGGACAATTTGACTTTGCATATGGGGCATATCATTCAAAGGGTGGAAAATCATTTATCTGCCTTACCTCAACAGTAACTGACAGGCACGGAAAAGTTAAATCAAGAATCAAGCCTGTTTTTTCTCCCGGAACAATTACAACACTTCCAAGAAGTATAACAAACTATGTTGTTACTGAATTTGGGATGGTCAATCTTAAAGGCAAATCAACATGGGAAAGGGCAGAAGCCTTGATAAGCATAGCTCATCCAGATTTCAGAGAAGAACTTATTAAAGAGGCCGAAAAGATGAATATCTGGGTTAAAAGGCCATATTGCACAGTAAATGTTGATACATCAGCTGCATGAAGATCATGATCAGCTTCATATAGCTTTATAAAATTTGAAACAGGGAAAAGAAAAAGACAGTTTATTGCAAGAACGGATGCTGGATTTTTTCTGAGCAGGTTTGAGTAGATAAATATTTCTACTGTCTCGAGGCTCAGCGGGAATGAGATTCAGAAAGAATGCAGCAGCCGTTCCAATTTAAACTGCACAGTTAAGAAAAAACTTTATTATGAAAGGAGCCTTAAATGGCACAGCTGATTGCAGATAAGAAAGACATTGAATTTGTCCTTTTTGAACAATTCAAGACAGAAGAAGAAATTTTATCAAGTGATGTTTTTTCGGAATTCAATAAAAAAACAGTTGAAATGATAATATCCGAGGCAAGAAAGCTTGCCCTCGATGAAATTCTTCCTCTTCAGAAGCTGAGTGATGCAGGCTGCGTTTTTGATCAGGGAAAAGTAACTGTTCCAAAGGAATTTCACAAGGTTTACAAAAATTTCTGCGAAGGCGGCTGGCTTTCAATGCCTGACAAGGCTGAATGGGGCGGACAGGGAATGCCTGAAATAGTATCAAAGGCTGCAAACGAGTTTTTTTATGGAGCATGTAATTCATTCATGCTCTACAATATGCTTACCCACGGTGCTGCAAGACTTATTGAATCCTTTGGAACAGAAGAACAGAAAAAACAGTGTCTTGAAAACATGTATTCAGGAAAGTGGTCTGGAACCATGCTTTTGACAGAACCTGAAGCAGGGTCAGATGTTGGTGCTCTTACAACTTCAGCCAAAAAAAATGCAGACGGAACATATTCCATTTCAGGAAGCAAAATTTTTATTTCCGGCGGTGAGCAGGACATGGTTGAAAATATTATTCATCCTGTTCTTGCAAGAATTGAAGGCGCCCCTGAGGGTACAAGGGGAATTTCGCTTTTCTATGTTCCAAAATTCAGAATAAATCCAGATGGAAGCCTTGGAGAGTTCAACGATGTTGTATGTACAGGAATTGAAGAAAAAATGGGTCTTCACGGAAACTGTACATGTTCTCTTACCCTTGGAGGAAAAGGCAACTGCATAGGAACCCTTATAGGTGAAGAAAACAAAGGCATGGCTGCAATGTTTCAGATGATGAATGAAGCAAGGCAGATGGTTGGACTTCAGGGTCATGCAAACGCATCGGCTGCATATATGTATGCACTTGATTATGCAAGACAGAGAAAGCAGACAAAACGAATTCAGGACCCTGCAGGAACAGCTCCTGCTTCAATTATTGAGCATCCGGATGTGAAAAGACAGCTTCTTCTTATGAAGTCCTATGTGGACGGAATGAGAAGTCTTATTTATTACAACGCCATGTGCCAGGATAAAAGACATCTTGCAAAGACAAAAGAAGAAAAAGACTACTATTTTGCAATGGAAGAGGTTTTAACTCCAATAATCAAAGGCTATTTCACAGACAAGAGTTTTGAGGTCTGTTCCCATGCAATCCAGGTTTACGGAGGATATGGCTACATTGAGGAATATCCTGTTGCACAGCTATTAAGAGATGCAAGAATTTTCATGATCTATGAGGGAACAAACGGAATTCAGTCAATAGACCTCATAGGAAGAAAACTTGGAATGAAAGACGGAAAGCCTTTCATGAATTTTCTTGAAGAAATAAGACTTACAGTTGAAGAGGCTTCAAAGATTGACGAGCTTAAGCCAATGTGCGAAGCAATGACAAAATTCCTTGAATATTATGGTGAAACAGCCCTTGATTTTGCAAGAAAACTCAAAGGCGATGAAGTTTTAAATGCATTTTCATTTTCATTCCCTTTTCTTGAGGCAACAGGAGATCTTTCAATAGCCTGGATGCTTCTTTCAAGAGCAAAGGCTGCATATCCTTTGATAGGCAAGAAAAAGAAAACTGATCCTTTTTATCTTGGACAGGTCAACACCGCAAGATTCTTTATTAAAACAATTCTTCCTGTTAGTCTTGGTAAACTTGCATCAATTGAAAACTGCGACAGGGCAGTAACATTGATGGAGGATTCTTTTTACTGGGGAAAATAAGAGGTTACTCAATGGAAGACAAGAGAAAAAAGGAAAGAGCAGAGTATGCTATTGATATTATCCATAGAACCGTTATGCATCATTTTCTGTGGTTTTCAGAGGTAAGACACCAGATGGGAGATGATATTGCATATGAAACTCTTCACAGGGTTTTTGAAAAAAGTCTTGAAATTCAGATGAAGAAAATAGGCCGGGTTCTTGATTTTGAAATAAAGGAGGGGATTCCCCTTCCCCTTCTTTCACTTGAAGAGAAAAAAATGGAAAATCTCATTGAGGCACTTTCTTTAAACTGGATTGCAAATGACGGAATATGGTTTCAGGATGTAGAATTTGAGCATGGAATGAATGATGCAAAAAGGTGCAACGATTCCTGCTGGTCAAATTTCTCACCCTTTGAGGCAAGGTCTATTAAAAAACTTTTAGATATTCCTGAACATTCAGGACTAACCGGCCTTGAACAGGCACTTGGATCAAGGCTTTATTCAAATGTAAATATCCAGTCCGTAGTCTGGGAAAATGAAAACAGTCTGATTTTTCAGATGAACAAATGCTGGGTTCAGGAAAAAAGAAAGGCAAGAGGCCTTGATGATTATCCATGCAAGTCTGCAGGTCTTGTTGAGTATGCCTATTTTGCAAGGGAAATTGATAAAAGAATTAAAACCGAATGTATTGGATGTCCGCCGGACAATCACCCGGATGACTGGTATTGTGCATGGCGGTTTTATATAGATGAGCAATAATGTTTATAAAGAATTAAGGAAAATATTATGGAAAGAGTTTGTATAGTGTCTGGAGCAAGAACGGTTGTAGGAGCATTTGGAGGCGTATTAAAATCTTTTACATCTGTAGACCTTGGAAGTGCTGTAATAAAAAACGTGCTTGAAAGGGTAAAGCTTCGTCCTGATCTTGAAGAATCCGAATTTTGTCCTGTAAAACTTCAGACAAAAATAAAAAATGAAAGTTCATCCTTTGATGAGTCATTTACTCCTGTAAAAATAGATGAAGTTATAATGGGAAACGTTCTTCAGGCGGCCCAGGGCCAGAACCCTGCAAGACAGTCAATGGTTAGGGCAGGTCTTTCCTATGAAACAAGTGCATATACAGTTAACAAGGTCTGCGGTTCAGGGCTTAAAGCAATTGCTGAAGCTGCACTTTCAATCATGACAGGAAAATCTGAAGTAATAATTGCAGGAGGTCAGGAATCTATGTCCAATGCTCCCCTTGCTCTTCCCAAGGCAAGATGGGGACACAGAATGGAGGTCTCAGGCAAGGGAGAAATCTTTGACCTTATGGTTTATGACGGACTTTATGAAATTTTCAATGGATACCACATGGGTATAACTGCAGAAAATATTGCAGATCTTTATTCAATTTCAAGAGAAAAGCAGGATAAGCTTGCAGTTCTTAGCCATAACAGAGCAATGGCGGCAATCAAGGATAAAATTTTTGAAAAAGAAATTGTCCCGATGGTAATAAAGTCAAGAAAAGGCGATAAAATTGCCGATACAGATGAGCGCCCAATGGAAACCGATATGGAAAAAATGGCAAAATTAAAGCCTGCCTTTAAAAAAGACGGAAGTGTAACTGCCGGAAACGCATCAGGAATAAACGACGGTGCAGCAGCAGTTCTTCTTATGAGCGAATCAAAGGCAAAAGCCCTTGGACTTACTCCCCTTGCCTATATAAATAATTTTGCATCAGGCGGACTTGATCCCGCATATATGGGACTTGGTCCGGTTCCTGCTGTAAAAAAAGTAATGAAAATGAGTGGTCTCAAGGTTTCTGACATGGATGTTATTGAGCTGAACGAGGCTTTTGCTTCCCAGGCCTTAGGGTGCATGGAGGAACTTGGAATTGATCCTGAATTTCCAAACCCCCTTGGAAGCGGAATTTCAATAGGCCACCCAATAGGATGCACAGGTGCAAGACAGATGGTTACAATTATCCATGAAATGGAAAGAAAAAATTATAAAAAAGGCCTTATTTCCATGTGTATTGGCGGCGGAATGGGAATGGCCATGGTAGTTGAAAGGTAAATTGGTTTGACTTGAACTTCTGTTTACAGGTGTCTTTGATGTCTGCCCAGGGGACACAATTAAAGGCAGGCGTCAATACCTTATTTGATTAATAAGAGACCTGTTTTGTGTTTTGCCTCTTCATGGTTTGGCAGGTCTCTTTTTAATAAAAGGTCAAATTTAATCTCCTCCTAAGTCAGAGCAATACCTCCAAAAAGAGGTATTGCACTGAATTATTATCCAACCTCTTTAAAATAGCTTTAACTTGACATAATGTAATGCTGGAGCTAATTTAACTAGTTGCTGAACGAAAACGGTCTTTTTTGTCCATTTGGCTTCAGATTTAAAATTTAATCCTCAAAACACTTAATGTATCCTGACGATTAAATTTTATCTTTCTTGAACTGAACAAAAAACTCCTTGTTTTCGGCCAATCACTAGCTGGATTATTTAAACTTTTTAAAGGCAGGTTTTAAAGTGGAACAATCAAAAGACAGATTTGAAAAAATGATTGGTTTGATAAAGGAAAAAGGAAACAGGCTGACCAATCAGAGAATTGCAGTTGTAAAAATTCTTTCAGAAAGTTTAGAGCATCCTTCAGCAGAAACAATATATAAAATAGTAAAAAAAGACCATCCAGCCACAAGTCTTGCTACAGTTTATAAAACCATAAATCTTTTAAAACAGTATAATGAAGTAATGGAGATCGGTTTTGCAGACAGGGGAAGCAGGTACGACGGTTTTAATCCAAATCCCCACCCCCATGTTGTCTGTGAAAAATGCGGGAAAATTATTGATGCAAAAACAGATATAAATCTGCTTGCAAAAGAGGTTTCAAAGGAAACAGGTTTTGAAATCAGGTCTCACAGGCTTGATTTTTACGGTATTTGTCCCCAATGTCTTGCTGATGATTAATCTCTTTACTTAGTTGCTGAACGAAAACGGCCTTTTTTGTCCATTCCGGCGTCAGATTCAAAATTTAATCCTCAAAATACCCCATGTATTCCTGCGGTTAAATTTTTCATCTTCCTTGAACTGAACAAAAAATTCTCGTTTTCGGCCAATCACTACTTAATTTATTGGCAGATATATTGAAAATAGGGAGCCTTTTTTTTCTTCGCTTTTTACTTCAATGAAACCATTGTTTTTTCTTATGATTCCGTTTGCAGTGGAAAGACCGATTCCCTGGCCTTTACCAACAGGTTTAAGCTGATTTTCTGTGTTTTTAACTCTGGTTATGTCAATAAAGGTTACAACAATTCCTGAAAAAGATAACGGGCCTATTGAATAGGGTATGGTTTTCATGAGATAGAGCCTGCTCTTATTTGTTATAATTTCAGTTTCGTCAGGCTCGCTTGTTTTCTGAACTTTTTTTATAATGGATAAAGGATCGCAGTTTAGAATTGAGTGGTTTATATGCTTCAAAGGTCTTCCAATATCCTGATCCATTATATTGAAAATTTTTCTGACTTCATTTGAAAATTTTCTTATTTCAAAGTTTTCATCAAGAAATAATGTGCTTATCTGTGTCGAAGCAAGAAGATTGTCCATATCATTGTTAAGCTCTGTAAGCTCAATTATTTTCTGCTGATGTTCACTGTTTACAGTGTAAAGTTCTTCATTTACTGACTGGAGCTCTTCGTTTGTACTCTGAAGTTCTTCATTGCTTGCAAGAAGTTCTTCATTTGTGGCCTGAAGTTCCTCGTTTGATGTTTCAAGCTCTTCAATTGTTGCCTGGAGATTTTCCTTGGTAAACTGGAGCTCCTGCTCAAGATCTGCAATTCTCTGCCTTGCTTCATGATCCATGTCATACACATTGCATGCTGAATCCAAAGAATTGCTGGTGTCGGAAGTTTCTTCAATTATAACTGCTGCAAGTGCCTCATCCCTGTTCTTTTTAACAAGTGGTTTTATAGTAAGATCAATGGAGTTTATTTTATCTTCTGATTTGATTCTTATTTTTGAGTATTTTATTTCCTCATTTTTTGAAAATGTTTTCTGAAGACCGGTTGACAGGGGTACTGCAAGGCTTTCACAGGCCATTTTTGTTATGTCGTTTGACATTTTTCCAGAGGGAAGTCTGAAATAATCCTTTGTGTTTCCTGTTATACGAATGACTTCATGCCTGTCGTTTACAACAAGGGTAAGAGGAAGAAAATTCCCGGATAGTGTTTCCATAAGTCTTTCAAGGATTTTTTCTTCATATCCTTTTCTGGCAGGAGAAATTTGATAATCTTTTATTTCTTTTGCATATGAGCCTGCAAGTCTTGGTGCAGGAACCTGGTTGTTTTTTCCAGGGTGAACAGGGATTTTTTTGTTAAGGGTTTTGTATATTTTTAGTTTATGGTTCACCGGGGAAAAATATTCGGAGAGCTCTCCTGTTGTTTCGCTTGTACCAAGAACAAGAACTCCCTGTTCTGAAAGGGAAAAATTAAAAAACTCAAGGATTTTATTCTGAAGAACAGACTGAAGATATATCAAAAGATTTCTGCAGCTGATAAGATTCATTTTTGCAAAGGGTGGATCATAAATTATATCGTGTCTTGCAAATATGACCATTTCCCTTATTTTGGATGACACTGAAAAGGAATCGTTTTTTTTTACAAAATATCTGGTCAGGATTTCAGGGGATATGTCTGCTGCAAGACTTTCAGGGTACTCTCCCTGGCCTGCCTTTAAAAGAGCGGTTTTATCTATGTCTGTTGCAAATATTTTTATGTCGCAGTCAATTTCAAGTTTTTTCATTGCCTCGGCACATAAAATAGCTATTGAATAAGGCTCTTCTCCTGTTGAACAGCCCGCTGACCAGATTCTTAATCCTTTTTTTGAATTTTTTTTTATGAGTTCAGGAATTATTTCCTCGGACAAAAAATTAAAAACCTCAGTATCCCTGAAAAAACCTGTAACACCTATTAGAAGTTCTCTGTAAAGGGTTTCAGCTTCGGATTGATGTTCCATTATAAAATCAAGATATTCTTCAATTCCGTTTAAGCGGTTAATACTTATTCTTCTTTCTATTCTTCTGAAAACAGTACTGTATTTGTAAAATGTAAAATCTGTCTTGAATCTTGAACGCAGAATAGAAAAAATTTTAGTCAGACTGTCTTCATCTTTTTTTATGAAGTTTTTTCCGCTTAAGTTTTTTATGCTGTGATCTGCAAGATCAGATATTACTGCAGCCATTTTTTCAGGCGGAAGAATTATGTCAGCAAGTCCAGTTGAGATTGCACTTTTTGGCATGCCGTCAAATTTGGCGGATTCGCTTTCCTGAACCATGATAATACCGCCTGCAGCCTTTATTGTTCTCACGCCCTGCATTCCATCGCTTCCAGTTCCTGAAAGAATTACAGCTATTGATTTGTCACCCTTGTCTTCTGCAAGGGATTTTAAAAAAATATCTATGGGAAGATTAATTCCCCTTGTATGATTTTGTTCTGTAAGAATTAATTTCCCGTGAAAAATAGTCATGTTTTTTTTGGGTGGAATGAGATAAATGCTGTCTGCAAAAACTTCCATTCCATCCTCTGCACGGTTCACTTCAAGTGCTGTCTTTTTCTGAAGAAGCTCAACCATATAGCTCTTGTAGTCTGGAGAGAGGTGCTGAACAACAATAAAGGCTGTTTTAGTATCTGGGGGCATATCCTGAAAAAAAAGCTCCAGGGCTTCAAGTCCTCCGGCAGAGGCGCCTATACCAGCGTAGTATTTCGGGTGTTTTTTATTATTCATAAAATTCTTTTTATTGTCAGATTAATTGTTTTGTATACTATATACTAAATTTGTTTTTACATAAATATTTTTAAGCCATTGTTTTATCTTTTGTTATGACCATGAAAGTTTACCACGGTAATTAATCCTTGTTTGAATTGAAAACATTGTTTAAAATAAATTCCTATCCTTAATTCTGTTTTTTGATAATCAACTTTTCTTCAATCAATGCCGGAGATATTATGAAGCTAAACTCAAAACTTTTCACAATAAGTTTTTCTGGTATTTTATCCATTCTTGTAATCGGTACTTTTTTTGTATTTTTCCACTTTAAAAATCTTGAACAGGAGATTGAAAAACAAAAGGCATCTGAAATAAAAAACGAGTTTGAAAGAATCCTTGATGCAAAAAAAGATGTCTGGCTTACAAATGCCCTTCAGATTGCACAGAATTTTGAAATAAGACAGGCTCTTAAAGCGGGTGACAGGGAAAAGGCATACAGGGTTATTTCCAGTCTTGGCAATGTATTTAAGGAAAATACAAATTTTAAAAATGTTGCGGTTCATATTATCACAAAAGATAAAAAATCCTTTTTAAAGTCGTGGAATTTTGAAAGCTATGGAGAAAAGCTGGAATATTCAGATGGTTTTTCCTATGTGATTGATACAGGCAGATCTTTTTGTGCAATGGAAATATCTCCCCTGGGGCTGAGACTAAAAGGCCTTTTTCCGGTTTTTGATGATAACGGGAAAATAACTGGAATTATAAATTTTGAAGGCGGTCTGAATTCAATTAAAAGGCTTCTTGAAAAAAAAGATATTTATTTTCTGTATTTTATGGACGAAAAGGATCTTGAAACAGCAAAATCATTTTCTTCATTCCCAAAGACAAAAAATTTAATTTTAAGCCAGAATGATTATAATAAAGAGTTTTTTTCAAAAATTCAAAATCTTGATAAAAATGAGTTTTTACCAGGAAGTTTTTATTGCGACAGTGATTATCTTGTTTATTTTGGTGAATTTGAAGGGTTTTCAAATAAAAAGACCGGCAGATATATGCTTGGTATAAACTCTCAAAAAATTAAAAATATAGTTGCTTCAGAAAAAAAATTTATAATCTGGATTTTTTCATCTTTTTTTATCCTGTTTTCCATTCTTGTTGTTTTTCTTATATTTTTTATAAATAAAACAATAATTTCACCAATGAAGCACCACATTATTGAATTGAATGATAATGCCAATGAGGTTCTTTCTTCATCAAATGAAGTTGCAGACTCTTCAAATCATCTTGCAGAAGGAGCCTCTGAGCAGGCTGCCTCAATCGAACAGACATCCTCATCTTTAGAGGAAATGTCTTCCATGACAAAAAGAAATTCCGAAAATTCCAATGAGGCAAATAAAATTGTTGAGGATACAAAGGCTGTTTTTGAGAGGGCTGCAAAGTCCATGATAAGAATGGAAAAAAATATGAAGGATATTTCAGAGGCTGGCTCAAAAACTTCTGAAATTGTCAAAAGCATTGATGAAATAGCTTTTCAGACAAATCTTCTGGCTTTAAATGCTGCTGTTGAGGCGGCACGGGCTGGAGAGGCCGGTGCAGGTTTTTCAGTTGTTGCAAATGAAGTCAGAAATCTTGCTTCAAGAGCATCAGAAGCTGCAAAAAACACCTCAGTTCTTATTGAAGAGTCGGGCAGTAAAATTCAGTCCGGTACAATTCTTGTTAAGGAAACTAGAATGGACTTTGATTCTGTTCTGGAAAGCTCCCTGAATATTGCAAAACTTGTAAATGAAATAGCCGGAGCATCAAAAGAGCAGGCTGATGGAATAGAGCAGATTAATATTGCAGTTTCACAGATGGACAAGGTCACCCAGCAAAATGCTTCAGCAGCTGAGGAGTCTGCAGCAGCTTCGGGAGAAATGAAGTCAAGGGCTTCTTCACTGAAAGAGCTGGCAGCAAGAATTGAGGCGATGATTAAATAGTTATTGGCTAAGTATTCAGCTGAAAAACAGGATTTTTTCAGGGGTAGGATTTTGGAAAAAAAAGATGCAAAAATAAAAGAGTACCTAAATCTTTTAACAGGGCTGAGCAGGATTATATCTTCACATTTCAGTGAAAGCGAAATGCTTGATAAAATCTGCAGGGAACTTGTGAATTCAAGACTTTACAATAATGCACTTATAATAAGAAAAGAAGAACTTAAGGGGTTTTTGTCCTTTTCATATTCAGGAGAAGCGAAGAATTTAAAAAATATGGAAACTGAATTTGAAAAAGGATTTCTGCCTTTTTGTGCCTTGAATTCAGATCATGAGGAATGCAGTTTTGCAACTGAGTCTCATGGTTCATGTTCAGGATGTGTTCTCAGGGAAAATTGCAAAAATTTTTTATCCATGTGTGTAAAATTAAAATCTGAAGAAAAAAGCTATGGATATCTTCTTGTAAATATTGATTCCAGTGAAAAAAATGACCCAAAAAAAACTTATGAATATGATTTCCTTTCAAAAATAGGCGCAGACATAATCCAGGGATTAAAAAATATTGAAGCCTTGAATGAAAGAAATCTCTACCTAAATGAAATAATTGAATATACAAGAGAGTTGAAGGCTATTTACAACAGTCTTCCCATGGTAATGGCCGTTGTAAACCAGGATAAAAACATTGTAAAAATAAATTCCTTTGCAGAGAAGATTTATAAGGAAAATGGAGCCAGGATAAAAAACCTTACTCCAGGAGAATTGTTCTGCTGCAGACACAGGAACGAATGTGCATGGGGCTGCGGTTTTTCTGCTGCATGCAGTGAATGTGCAATAAATAAATCCATTTCAAATACATTTGAATCAAAGGAAATGTGTTCTCAGGTTGAAGGGCTTCTGGAGTCTGAAGCCGGGGATAAAAATATTCTTGTCTCAACAAGTCTTTTAAATCATGACAAAAATGAGTTTGTTCTTGTTCTTATTGATGACATAACAGTTTTGAAAAAAGCTGAAAAAAAGGTTTTTGAAAAAAAAGCAAATCTTACCCAGCTTGTTGATAATATGAAAAGCTGCGTTGTTGTTTATGAATATGATCCAGAGAAAAATGATTTTATAATAAAAGATTTCAGCAAATCTGCCCAAAAGCTTGAAAAGGTCAAAAAGGAAGATGTAATTGGCAAAGGTGTGAAAACACTTTTCCCAGGAGTTGTTCCAACAGGTCTTTTTGACTGCTTTTTAAATGTTTTTGAAACAGGTATACCCCGCAGGTTTCCTGTAATTTTTTATTCTGATTCAAGAATTTCAGGATGGAGGGATAATTATGTTTACAGGCTTGAAAATAAAAATGTTGTAGCTGTTTATGATGATATTACAGATCAGAAAGTCTCCGAGGAAAAAATAAAAAAACAAAGTAAGGAGCTCAAAAAAAAGGAAAAGGAATACAGGGAAATATTCAATAATTCTCCTGTGGGAATATTTAAAACAACAATAGATGGAAGACCGGTCAATATAAATCCTGCCATGGCAAATATTTTAGGCTGCAAAAATGTTAAGGAGGCTTATGACAACTACAAAAGCCTTGCAAAGGATTTGTATATTGAGCCTGAAAAACGTGAAGAGTTTGTTAAACTCCTCAGTAATAATAAAAAAGTTCAGAATTTTGTCTACCAGGGAAAAACAAAAGATAACAGGACTGTCTGGCTTGAGATGAGTGCCTCTCTTGCAAAAAACGGCAGGGAAAGTTTTGTTGAGGGATTTACCAGGGATATTACAAAAGAATATAAAGCTCTTACTGATTTAAGAATATCCGAGGAAAAATTTTCAAAGGTTTTTATGCTGGGATCTGCTGCAATGTCTATAAGTGATTTGAAAACCGGACAGTATATTGATGTTAATCCATCCTTTACAAGGCTTACAGGATATTCAAAAGATGAGCTTATTGGTTTTAATGGTTCAGAACTTGGAATAATAACAAAGGAAACCAGAGACAGGATTTATTCAGTAATCAATACAAGGGGAAGAATATTAGATTTTGAAATTGAGTTTTTCAATAAAAATGGAGAAAAATATTATGGACTTTATTCGGGTGATATTCTTTTGTTAAACTCCAGTCCAAGTCTTCTTTCTACTGTTTTTGACATAACTGAAAGAAAAATTTTCCAGCAGGAGGCAATACGTGCAGGTCAGCTTGCCCTCATTGGTGAACTTGCCGCAGGAGTTGCCCATGAAATAAATAATCCAATAAACGGAATAATAAATTATGCACAGATTTTAAGCGACGAGTTTGAAGAGGAAGGCCGTGATAATGATCTTGCCTTCAGGATAATAAAGGAAGGTGAGAGAATTTCAAAAATTGCGGGAAGCCTTTTAAATTTCGCAGGAAATCACAAAGAAGAATTTGTTGGAGTAAATATCTGGGATATTTTAAGGGAGACCCTTTATCTTGCAGAGGTTCAGATAAGAAAGGACGGGATAAATCTGATAAATGAATTTCCAGAAAATCTGCCAGTGATAAATGGAAGCCCCAGAGAGCTTCAGCAGGTTTTTTTTAATATTTTATTAAATTCCCGTTATGCTCTGAATGAAAAATACCCTCGAAAGTCCAAAGATAAAGTTTTAAAAATCAGTGGCGATTTACTAAAAAAGGGCAAAAGGCAGTACGTGGTTATTTTAATCAGTGACTCAGGAATGGGAATTCTTCCTGAAGATATTGGTAAGATAAAATCTCCTTTTTTCACTACAAAACCAAAGGGAAAAGGAACCGGACTTGGTCTGAGCCTGAGTTCCTCAATAATTGAAAGGCATTTTGGAAGTATTGAAATAGAATCTGTTTTTAAAGAATATACAAATGTTAGAATAGAGCTTCCTGTCTGGAATAAAAATACAGGAGAATAATTATGAAAAGAATTCTTGTTGTAGATGATGAAGAAAGTCTTTGTTTTACATTTGAAAGATTTTTGAAAAATGAAGGCTATGATGTAAGCTGTGCAAGAAACTTTATGGATGCAAAAGATGAAATTTCAAAAAAGGATTTTGACCTTGTTATTGCAGATCAGATTCTTGAGGATAAAAGCGGGAGTGAGATTTTACACCATATTAAAAATCTGGGATTAAATGTTCCAGTGGTAATGATTACTGGAAACCCTGATCTTGATATAGCTGCCTCTGCACTGAAATTTGGGGCATACGATTATCTTTCAAAGCCTGTAAAAAAAGACATTCTTTTAAATGTGGCAAGGGAAGCACTTAATCATAAATTCATTTCAGACCTTAACTTGAGTATTGAAAAGGAAAGGGAAATTTACCGTCATAATCTTGAGGCTGTATTCAGAACAGTAAAAGACGGAATAATTACAGTTGATGAGAGTCTCAATATAACCGAGGCAAATGATTCCGTAAATTTAATCTGCGGTTTTGGTATTCAGAAAATAAAGGGAAAGAGTATTTATGATGCATTTTCTTCATGCTCCGGTCAGTGTGCAGATATAATTGGGCGTGCAGTAAATGGAAAAACTGAAATACTTGAAAAGAAAATAACCTGCACCAGAAAAGACAGGCCGGAACAGGTTGTACTTGTTTCAGGTGTTCCCCTTAAAAACAACAAGGGCGGGCTTCTTGTGGTAAGGGATATCACAAAGGTTTCAAGACTTGAAAAAGAGCTCAGAAAAAAAAATTCAAACCTGATGGTTGGAAAGAGCCAGTCTCTGAAAAATGTATTTGAGCTTATTGAAACATTAAAGGATCTTGATACTGCAGTTCTTGTAACAGGAGAAACAGGTACAGGAAAAGAGCTTGCTGCAAAAGCTCTTCATTTTGAGGGTTCAAGATCTTCACATCCATTTGTTGCAATAAACTGCTCTGCAATTTCAATGAATCTGCTTGAAAGTGAGCTTTTTGGCCATGTAAAAGGTGCTTTTACGGGTGCACTTATGGATAAAAAGGGCAAATTCCTTTTGGCGGATAAGGGTACATTGTTTCTTGATGAGATAGGAGATATACCGGAAGAGATTCAGCTCAAGCTTTTGAGGTTTTTGCAGGAAAAGGAGTTTGAACCTGTTGGAGGCAATGAAACAATAAAGGTTGACGTAAGAATTGTAGCTGCCACAAACAAAAATCTTCTTGCAAGAATTAACAGAAACAAATTCAGAAAAGACCTTTACTACAGGCTGAATGTTGTAAATATTGAAATGCCTCCCTTGAGAAAACGAATTGATGATATTCCCCTTTTGTTTGAGCACTTTAAAAATATTTTTAACAAAAAAATGGATAAAAATATAAAAACCCTTTCTTTTGAAGTATTTGAGCTTTTTTCAAGGTACCAGTGGCCGGGCAATATCAGGGAGCTTGAACATTGCCTGGAGCATGCATTTGTGATGTGCAGGGGGGATGAAATTTTTCCAGATCACCTTCCTTCTGAAATAAGAAGTTTTGCAAAGGAAGATCTTGAAGAGTGCTCAGATGAAAGGCAGTTAATAATAAATGCACTGGAAAAATCCGGTTATAATAAAGCCAGGGCTGCAAGGCTTCTTGATATAAGCAGGCAGACTCTTTACAGAAAGCTTAATGAATATATGATACAGTGCAAGTGACACAAGTGTAATGTTACACATATGTCAAGTGACACATTTTAAACCCCCAAATCCTTTGTTTTAAGCCCTTTTAAATCAGGCATGTTTTTTGAATATACAATCTGAAACTAAACCGTCAGGTTTAAAGTATTTCCGGGTAGGATACAAAAAATAATCGTAACTGTTCAGTTCAATTTAGAAGGGCTTTTTCTCAGTTTTTAAGCTGAATAGTGACAAATAATCCTTAAAATACAAAACTGCCATCAAGGCTGTATTTTTATCTGAAATCTGCCTGTTATGGGAGGAAAAATGAACTCTGTCCTGATAATTGATGATGAAGAAAGTATAAGGTATTCCTTTGAAAGAATTTTAAGAGCAAACGGCTATGATGCATATTCGGCTGCATCTTTTGAAGAAGCCGAAACTCTTTTGGAGTCAAGGGAAATCAATGCGGCTGTGATTGACAGAATACTTTCAGGCGGTGAAAACGGAATAGAGATTTCACAAAAAATCAAAGAGATTTTTCCCTTCTGCGAAATAATTCTTGTTTCCGCCTATCCAACATTTGAATCAGCTGCCAAAACCCTTGAGATAAGTTTGAGTGCCTATCTTACCAAACCTGTCACCAAAAAAGTGCTGCTTGAATATGTAAATCAGGCTGTTGAAAAATCCAGGGCAAAGAAAAGTGAAAATGATTTTGAAAAGGCACTGGAGTTATTGTTTGAAAAATCTCCCGACGGAATACTCATTTGTGAGCGGTCTGGAAAAGTTAAATACTGCAATAAAACCTTTAAAAAAATATTTTCAATTGATGACGGAGACAAAGATGATGCCCAATTATTAAGTCTTTTAAATGTAAAGGGGTTTTCCTTTAGTCATGAAAATAAAATTTCAGAATTTTTTATTCCGGAAACAATAGAAGAGACAGAGGTTCCAATAGATTCTCCAAAAAGAAAAGACGGGTTTTACAGTGTTTCAAAATACGCATACGGCAATAATCTTGGTTATCTTATCAGCATAAAGGACATAACTGAAAAAAAAGTTATTGAGCAGAGTTTTGAAAGATCTTCAAGAATGGAGGCAATAGGTAATTTTGCAGGAGGAATTGCCCATGACTTCAATAATATTCTTCATGTAATAACTGGATATGGCGAGCTTGCTGCTGAAATGGCCGACAAAAAATCGGATATATCCAAATATATAAATGAGATTTTAAAAGCAGCCCAGAGGGCGGGAAATATTACAGAACAGATTTTAAGCTTTTCAAGGGCAAAAGGAGAAAAATCAGAACCTGTTGATATTGAACCTTTGCTAAGGGAGGTGATTGTATTTTTAAAATCAACAATTCCTTCAACAATTTCAATAAAGGAAAATATTACAAAAAATCTCGGCCCTGTCTGTGCAAGCAAGGCAAAAATTCATCAGCTGATTATGAATCTTGCATCAAATTCTGCAAAGGCAATGAATGAAAAAGGCGGTGATATTGTAATAGGACTTGAAGCTGCAGACAGGTCAGATCTTTTAAAAATTGAAGAAAACCCGGGTCCAGGCGATTTTGTAAAAATTTATGTGAGGGATACTGGAAAAGGGATTGACAAAGAACATCTTGAGAAAATTTTTCAGCCTTTTTTTACAACAAGGGAAGGCATGGGAGGAAGCGGAATAGGGCTTTCTATTGTATATGGAATAGTAAAAAAAATGGGAGGTCTCATAAATGTTGAAAGTGAGATCGGCAGGGGTGCTTTGTTTGAAATTTATCTTCCAGTTGCTTCAGCCTTGTCGGTTTCTTCCCAGACGGAAAAAACAAATGAAACTTTTTTGGGTCAGGGAAGGATTCTTTTTGTTGATGATGATGAAAATATTGTAAAAATTGCCGCAAAAATGATTGCACACATGGGTTATGAAGTTGATGTTTTTACAGACAGTGAAAAGGCTTTGGAGGCTTTTCTGGAAAATCCCCGGAAATATGATGCAGTAATAACCGATATGACAATGCCTAAGATAAGGGGAGATGAGCTTGCCAGTAAAGTGGCTTCTGTAAGTCCTCAGATCCCTGTGGTTCTTTCCACAGGTTTCAGCGAAAAACTTTTAAATGGAGAGGTGCCTTTTGGAGTTAAGAAAATTTTAAATAAGCCTGTAGACAGAGTCACTTTGGGAAATGTTTTAAAGGAAATTCTAGCATGATTTTTTTGTGTTAAGTCAACTCACTCAATCTTATAAAGGGGGTAATTTATGTTTAAAAACATGAAACTCGGGATGAAAATAGCTTTTGGTTTTGGGGTGCTGATTGTAATTGCAGTTCTGCTTGGTTCTATTGCGGTTTACAATATGCAGAAGGTAAAGGCTGAAAGTGTTGTTCTTGCTCATGAATATGTTCCTGAAGTAGTTATTGCCGCTGATCTTCGTGGTGCTGCAAACCGTCTTATGTATGCGGTAAGGGGATATGGTTATACAAATCTTGAAAAGTATTATGAAGAAGCTCTAAAGGAGATGAAAAATATTGATTCTGCAATAGCAAGGGGTGAAGAGCTCCAGAAAAAATCTCCTTCTCTTGTTGTTTTAAAAAAGCAGCTTGAAATATCAAAAGAAGCAATAGGCGATTATAGAAAATATTTTGAGGAAACCCGGCATTCAAATATTGGTATAGAAAAGGAAAGGGAGGCTCTTGCCGTAGTTGCAAAAAGTTTTTTTGCTTTTTCTTCAGCCTATCTTGACGGACAGAATAAAAAAATGGAATCGGTATTGTCAGAAAAAACAGGCTCTGGAAGTGGTTTGCAGGATATTGTCAGGGAAAGGGTTTATAAAATAAACAAGGCAAATGACCTTGTCGATATTTACAATGATACAAGAATTAAAACTTATCAGTTTCAGGCTTCAAGGGACAGGGAATATATGAAGTCTGCACTTAAAAATTTTTCTGTGATGGAATCAATTATTTCAGATCTTAGAAGCCGTTCAAACGACAGTTCGGATATAGAACTTTTTTCAAAAATGAATGATAATGCTTTAAAATACAAAGCAGGTATGGAGTCTTTACTCGGGTACTGGGATTTAAACACTGAATTAAATGATAAAAGAAGAAATGCAGGTTTTAAACTTATAAAGGCTTGTGTAGAAACAGCTGATGCTGCAATTTCAGGAACAGAGACTATTGCAAATGGTGCTGCATCTTCTCTTGCCAAATCTGTTGTTGTAATGATTGTAGGGCTTATTATTGCAGTAATAATAGGCATTCTGGCAGCCTTTATTATTACCGGAAGTATTACAAAACCAGTTAACAGAATAATTGACGGACTAAACGACGGTTCAGAGCAGGTTGCATCTGCAGCAGGACAGGTTTCTACTGCAAGTCAGACTCTGGCCGAAGGTGCCTCTGAACAGGCAGCCTCAATTGAGGAAACATCATCTTCTCTTGAAGAAATGGCAAGTCAGACAAAGCAGAATGCAGACAATGCCATTGAGGCAGACAGTCTTATGAAAGAGGCGGGTAAAATTGTTGTTGAAGCAGACTCTTCAATGGACAGGCTCAGTCAGTCAATGTCTGAAATTTCAGCAGCAAGCGAAGAAACCTCGAAAATTATAAAAACCATAGACGAAATAGCCTTCCAGACAAATCTTCTTGCACTTAATGCCGCAGTTGAAGCTGCAAGGGCAGGCGAGGCAGGAGCAGGTTTTGCCGTAGTTGCAGATGAGGTAAGAAATCTTGCAATGCGTGCTGCTGAAGCTGCTAAAAACACTTCAGCACTTATCGAGGGAACAGTGAAGAAAGTCAAGGAAGGTGCTGATATAACAGATGCAACAAATTCAGCTTTTGTCAAGGTAAGGGAAAGCAATAAAAAGGTTGCTGATCTTATTGCAGAAATTGCAGCTGCATCCAATGAGCAGTCAAAGGGAATTGAGCAGATAAACATGGCTGTATCTCAAATGGATAAGGTTACCCAGACAAATGCTGCAAATGCAGAGGAATCAGCCTCTGCTTCAGAGGAAATGAGTGCCCAGGCAGAACAGATGAGATCAATTGTTGCAGAGCTTTCAAAGCTTGTTACAGGTACCTATGAATTGAAAAGTACCCACTCTTCTTCAAAAAGGATGAAAAAAGTACATTCTTCCCAGGGACATCATATTGGAGGTCACGGCTATACAGGCAATGCTCCGGCAAAAGTAAGAAGCGGATCGGCAAAAGGGCATGAAATTTCACCTGACAAGGTTATTCCATTTGACGATGATGACGATTTTGAAGACTGGAAATAAAATAAACTCTTAAAAACTGATTTTGCAAGGCATTTTTTTATGCCTTGTAAAATCAGCATATTTGGTAAAATATTTTTAATATTTTTCCCTGGTTAAATTCTGAACTGCATTACCATTGCCTGAATTTCTTCTGAAAGAGATGACAGTTCCTTTACAGTTTCCTTGACCTGTGAGCTTGCTCCTTCAACCTGAACAGCAGAACTGCTTACTTCTGCCATATCTCTTGATATTTCTTCGGAAACATTTTTCATCTGACTGCTTTGGGAATTTGCATCATTTACCATGTCAGAAGCAGAATTAATGTTTGAGCTTATTTCACCTACAGCCGAAGTCTGCTCTTCTATTGCTGAGGCAATTGCAGAAACAATATCATTTACCTGAGTAATTCCCTTAACAATTGTGTTTATGTCATTTTCAGCCTTTTGTGCTGCATTTTGAATTCCTGTTATTCTGCTGCTGATATCGTCTGTTGCTTCAGCTGTCTGAGCTGCCAGTTCCTTAATTTCACCTGCAACAACAGCAAATCCTCTTCCTGCTTCTCCGGCTCTTGCTGCTTCAATTGTTGCATTAAGAGCAAGAAGATTGGTCTGCTCTGAAATATTGCTTATGGTTTCAGTTACTTTTCCAATTTCCATGGCAGCATTGCCAAGATTTTTCATTATTTCTGCAAACTGCTGTGCCTGTTTAACTGATTCTTCAGTGTTTTTATTTGCAGTGGATGTGTTTGATGCAATTTCTGCTATTGTTGAAGTCATCTGTTCCATTGCGGTTGCAACTGAATTAAGGTTTTGTGCTGAATTTTCCATTTTTTCAGCCATTGACTGAGCCGATTCTGTAAGCTCTCTGGCTCCTAGGGCAACTGTTTCAGCTCTTCTTGTTGATTCGTTTGCACTCTGTGCTGTCTGTTCTGATACAGCTGCAAGCTCAGTTGCTGAAGAGGCAAGTGTTTTGCTCCCGCTGTTAAGTTCTCTGAATATTTTTCTAAGAGAATTTGTCATTTCATTTATCTGTCTTCCCATATCTCCAAGTTCATCTTTTTGTGAAAGAAGTTTTTTGGGGATATCTTTGGTGAAATCACCCTCTGAAATGGCTTTAAAAAGTTCTCCGCTCTGTTTTAAAGGACTTAAAATACTTTTTGTGACCATGGTTCCAAAAAATGCCGCAAATATGAACCCTGAAAAAAGAAAAACAAGAGAAGATTTCATATTTGATTTTGCCTGGGTATCAGCATTTCTTTTTGAAGTATCTGCTAATTTAAGGTTTATTTCTGATACCTGGTTAAGGCTTGAAATTGTTTTTTCCTGGATTGGGAGAGCTTCAACCATTGCAAGATTTGTCATTTGTTTTTCTATTTCATAGGCTTTTTCCGCCTCAGAAATCAGATTGTCAATTTCGGCTGATAGTTTTTGAGCAGAAGGTTTCATTTCATCCTTGAAAATTATAAAGGCATTTTCCTTATTTGTTTTTATTTCATTTTTTATTTTTCTTATTGATTCATGAAAGTTTATATGGGGTTCTTTTATTTTGTTTATTATCCTTGTAATTTCTTTGTTTTCATTTGAAAAATTTTTTATCCATATACCAAAGCTGCATGTGTTACAGTCATCCCCGCCATCAAATTCACTGTCTGTCATTATCAGCTCAAGTGTTTTGTCCATCAGAACATAATGATCTCCGCGAAATTTCTGAAGCTTTGATATCAGTTCATCAGGATTTAAAATCCCTGTGCTGTCAAGCTTTTTTGAAAGATTTAAAAACTTGTCATTAGTTTCTTTCCATTGTGCAAGGTTTGACTTGAATATCTCCCATTGATTTTTTTCTTCTTCCGACTGGCTGATTTCAGTGTAAGCCTTGATTGCATTTAAGTAGGTCTGTCTTGATTCATCTATCAGCTCATATTGTTTTTTTCTTACCTCAAGGGAATTGTCAGGATTTAACAATGTCCTGAGTGCTGTAACAATTTTTTCTGACTGATATTCCATTGATGAAAGTGATTTAAGGCTCGGCAGGCTTATATCTGCAATTGCACCTATGTTTTTTGTTGTTGCTTTAGCCGAAAAATACCAGGAAAGTCCCATTGTTAATATTATTGCTGATAGAAGTCCAAATCCAATTGTCATTCTGGTCCAGACTTTAAGATTTAAAAAAATTTTCATTTTACACCCCGATTGAAAAAGTTAATTTTAATAAAAAATTAAATAGTGGCTGAACGAAAACGGTCTTTTTTGCCTATTTCAGCTAAAGATTCAAAGTTTAATCCTGAAAATACCCCATGTATCGTGAAGGTTAAATTTTCATCTTTTGTAACTGAATAAACAATCCTCACTTTCGGGCAGTCATTAAATTAAAAGGTTTCATGCTCTTTTCAATTTGTGCATGAAATGTAACAAATCTTGAAAAGAGGCTACTGTAAACATTGTTTATAAAATAAATATTTTTTTATCAATATATTTATTTTTGTAAATTTTTAACTGTGGGTATTTTTTGTTACAGAGTGAGAATGTATAACCCCAGAAAATGTCGGTGTCTTAATAAAATTTTGATTTTTAGTTTACTGAAATGTAAAATCCGGGATAAGTGGTTTTTTGATAAACCACTGGTTTTATTGTTTTTTTAAAGGTTCCCTGTGGGAATATTTTATGGGAACCTTATTTATAAAAAAGTTTGACAGAAATTATTTTTTTTCTCTGTCAAGAATGCACATATTTCCTTCAGGGGTGAAACAAAGGCTGCATGAAGTGCATCGTGGTTTTGCGGTTTTATCCTTTTCCCATTTGTTTATAAGGTCTGGCTCGCTCAAAAGCGGTCTTGATAATGAAAAAAATTCAATTTGAGTTTCATTTAAAATCGTTTCCATAACTTCAACTGATCTGTTTCCGCCCACAAGAATTACTGGAGCATCAATTTCTGAAGCAATATCTTTTGCATATTCACTGAAATATGATTCTTTTGATGAAAGGGTAACTTGTTTTGTTGGCTCTTTTTCAGTTTTTGGCGCTCTAAAAACTGGTCCTCCGCTGATTTCAACAGCAGTTATTCCCTTTTCTGAAAGGTTTTTGCAAAGCTCTTTGCATTCTTCAAATAAAAATCCTTTATTTTCCATGAAGTCTGAACAGTTAAGTTTTATTAGAACAGGAAAATCCTTTGAAGTATGGGCTCTTATGCTGTCAAAAATTTCATATATTATTCTTGCCCTGTTTTCGCTTGTTCCTCCATATTCATCTTTGCGGATATTAAAATTTGGAGAAAGGAAATGATTTAAAAGATAGCCGTGGCCAGCATGAATTTCAACACCGTCAAAACCACCTTCCATTGCTCTTCTTGAAGATTCTCCAAATGCTTTAACAAGTGTTTTTATATCCTCTTTTGTCATTTCCTTTGGGGTTACTCCGGAAATTTTATTCAAAACAGCAGAGGGTCCCCAGATTTCTCTCTGGCCGACATTAAACCAGGTCATTGATCCTCCGTAGGCAAGCTGGAGAATGATTTTTGAGTTGTTTTTATGTACAATATCTGTAAGTTTTCTGTAATCCTCAATAAAGGAATCATCGTATGCACCAAACATTCTGGGGCTTGGCTGCTCATCCTTTAGAACATAGGCATATCCAGTGATAATGGCAGCAGCTCCGCCTTTTGAAAGGTTTTCATAGATCTCAAAAATTTTATCGTTTAAATGCCCGCTTTCTTCTGCCATCCCCTCCCAGGTTGCAGACCGGACAAATCTGTTTTTCAGTTTGATATTTCCAATATTTGCAGGCTCAAAAAGCTGTTTCATTTTTCCTCCTTGAATTGATCATAATAAATTTTAGCTTTGCTGAATGTTAAAAAACATGTTTTTCAGTCAGATGATATATAGAAAATTTCAGGCAGTAATTAAAGATTTATATTTTAGAAGGATGGGATGTTTAATCTTTAGAATTCAAAGATACTGAGCTTGATAATGTTTATTTTTGTCCGGATGCCTTCTCTTTTGGAAGGGAGCATCCGGATTTAATTAGTTGCTGAACAAAAAATTCTCGTTTTCGGCCAATCACTAATTATTTTAATTGTAACTATTAGGCTTAAAAACTAAGAAAAAGCCGTTTTGGCGGCGGATGCTGTATTTTTTCTGAGCCGGTTTCAGGAGATAGCTTTTTTATCTCCTGCCTCGGAGCTTAAGCGAGATGAGGCTCAGAAAGAATGCAGCAGCCGTTCGAAATTGAAATGAACAGTTTCTTTTAATTTAAAGTTTTGCACCGATTTCAAACATAAAACATGTTCCACCGATATTTTTTGTTTCAGTGTCACCATTGTAATATTCAAATTCCTGGTCATTTGTGTAGTATTTTGCATAGCCGCCTACAAAAAATTTGTTGTCAAGGAAAAGCCTTACTCCTGCCTTGCCTATAAAACCAACTGCAGAACCGCTTTCATCATAATATTCAACATCGTTTAGCTCTCCTGTTATATTATTGCCGTAAAGTCCAAGTCCAATACCGACATATGGCTGGACTCTTGCATCTTTTGGCTGGATATATATAAGAGCTTCAAGGCCAAGGGTTGACAGGGTTACTTTATCTTCAGATCCGTACAGATCGGCCGTTGCCTCTGTCTGACTGAAGGCTACATCAATTCCATAGGCAAACATGTCGCTGGCATTTCTCGTATAAGTTGCTGCAAATGTGTATCCTGTGTCAAATTCAGACATGAAATCTTCCTTTGGAGTGAATGAACCGCCGGAAAAAGAAAAAAGTGATTCTGAAAAAGCAGGTGAGGAGGCAGTTAAGGCAAAAATAATTAGTGAGCAAAATAAAATCTTTTTCATTTTTTTCTCCTGTATGGATTAAGGTGTTAATAAAAACTTCCTTTTTAGTTGACCAACTAAATAATAGATTATTTTTTGTAAAGAAACTATTATTTTTTGCCACGTTTTCAGTCAATCACAATTTATCTTCCATATTGTCAGTATCCTTTTCAGACAGATTTATTAGAGGAATTAAATTTAAAAAAGGAGTTGAGTTACCTTTGTTTTCAAACATATCTGCCCCGGAAAAAACATTTACCGGAGGTTGAGGATTTTCAGATTCAGGCTTTTGGTGAGTTTTTTTCTTTTCATCGTCCATGGAACCAAGGGCCATTCTCCTTTGAATTTCTTCCGAGACAAGTTTTTCAATTTTTGCTCTTTGCTCAGGGCTGAGTTCTGAAAGTTCTTCTTCAGTAAAACCCATTTCATTCAGTATTTCTTCCCTGAGTTTTTTTATTTTTTCTTCTTCTATTGCCTTGAAAAGTCCCTTGAATCCTTTTTCCCTGAATTTTTCAATCAGTTCTTCCATGGAAGTACTGCTTTTTGACTCACTTAAAAAACCTTTTCCAGAATAATTTTCTGACTGCTTTTCAAGTATTGATGCAAAAAAATCTTTTTTTAAATTGTCTGATTTTAAAGTTTTTTTACTATAAATACTTGAAGTTATGGATATGTCATTGCTTATAGTCATAATTTCCTCCTTGTTTTGAAATAAAAGCAAGCAAAAAATGAACCGTTTTAATTTTTTATGAAAAAAATCTCAAATGCATTGTAATTAAAGGGTAATTGCTTTTTTTGATTTTTTTCAGCAATAAATCAGGCAGGAAATATTTTCCCCATAAAAAAGTGGTATTGTGGAAAAAATTATAATATTTACCTCATGATTATTAATGATTATTGCAGGTTTTTTATATGAAAAGTATTTTACGCAGACCCGACCAGATTCTTTACACAGAAAATGAAACTCCGCCTTTTGGCACTGTTCTTTTACTTGCAGTAACCCATATTGCCCTTATTTTTGATGCTGTTGTTTTTATTCCAAATGTTCTTGGGAAAGCTACTGGAGCTGATCCTGCACAGATTCGCTTTTCATGTTTTATAACAATTCTTGTTTCTGCGGTTTTTTCCATGATCCAGGTTCTGAAAATAGGACGTTTTGGTACCGGATTTATAATTTTCATGGGTTCATACAGTGCCTTTCTTTCATGTTCCATTGATGCAGCAAAGGATGGAGGACTTGCTCTGGTTGGAACAATGACTGTTCTTACTGTACCTGTGGTTTTCTTGTTTTCATATTTTTTTAAGTATTTCAGGCATATTGTAACACCGGCAGTAGGAGGAATAGTAATTGTTCTTGTTGGAGTAAACCTTGTTCCCATCGGACTTGATCTGTGGCATGGAGGAGATCCTTCAGGCTCAGGATACGGATCTTTTGAAAACTATCTTGTTGGTACTGTTACTCTTGGCACCTTGCTGACCCTGATGCTTTTTGGAAACAGAAGACTGAGGCTTTGGACTCCGCTGTTTGCACTTGGTTCCGGATATCTTCTTTCAGGGTTTCTTGGAATTCTTGAGCTTAATCATTTCCACGCATCTCAATGGTTTGGAATACCCGATTTTTCATGGCCCGGACTCTGCACATCACTGGAATTAAAACATTTACCAATATTTGCAGCATTTTTTATGGCCGCTCTGGCAGGAAGTATTGAAGGAACAGGAAATATAATGCTTGTACAAAATGTTTCCCGAAGGGATAAAAAAATATCATATGATCTTATAAGATCAGGGCTTTATTGCGATGGAATGGCAAAACTTTTTTCAGGACTTGGAGGCGGGGCTCCGGTTTCAACCTATTGTGACAATATTCCCCTTATAGAAATGACAGGTGTTGCTTCAAAAATTGTAGGTGCTGCCGGTGCACTGGTTCTTGGAATTCTTGCATTTATGCCAAAGGCAGGTGCTGTAATTCTTGATATGCCAAGTCCTGTTGTTGGAGGAATGCTAATAGCCATAGCCTCAATGCTTTTTTATGCCGGAATCGGGCTTATTATCAATTCAGGTCTTAATAACCAGACAGGATTGATGACAGGTATTTCAATTACAGTTGGATTGATTGCTGAAACCGGACTTTTTTTTCCCGAGCTTATCCCTGAGTCATTTCGACCCATGCTTGGAAATGGAGTTGCCATGGGAGGGTTAAGTGCATTTGTCATGAGTATTTTAATAAGAATTGCACCAAGACAAAAAATATCATTTTCAGTTAATGCCAATCCAGAGGCCTTGCCAGATCTTATGGAGGAAATCAGGTCAAATACAGACTCTCTTAATTTATCTTCTTCAGAGCTTACACGTCTTGAACTTGCCTGTGAGGAGACTTTTATGCACCTTATATCAGAGCAGAAGGATTTTTCCCATACAGTTCTTTTTAAAATAATAAGAAATGAGCATGGTCTTTTTACTGAAGCAATCATAGGAAGATCTGTATCTGATGTAGTCAATATCAACCTTCCTTCCAATATTTTAAAATCTGATCAGGATGAACTGAGAAATCTTGGAATGATAATGCTTGGTAAAATTGTAAACGACATAAAGCATATCCAGATTTCTGGGGTAAGCTATATATCTTTTATTGTGTAATTTCAGTTTGGTACAGATTTTTAGATTTGTTTTTATTGATCTGGTGATTTAAGTGTATACAATGTTATAAAAGTCCTCTGGCATGTCTGACTGGAGATGTAAGCGGGATGAAAAATAAATTTAAATGTTCAGTAACTGTTCAGTTTAATTTAGAACGGCTTTTTCTCAGTTTTTAAGCTGAATAGTTACACCGTTTTAAATAATAATATTGGGGCCATATGTATGAATATTCCAAAAGGCCTGAGAATAGGCAAGGTTGCAGATATAAACCTTGAGCAGAAAAGTTATAATGAAAGCCTTTTGTCTGCCATTGCAAGGAGTTCGGAAGAGCTTACCACCGGCAAGGGATGGCCTGAAGGCGTTATTGATCTTATGGCGGATCTTGGTCTTATTACAGGAGTAAGCCGTGTCTGGATATTTCAGACAATTGAGGTTACACCTGATTATATAATTCAGGATTATCCCTTTGAGTGGGCAAAAAAGCCCGAATACGCACAATTGAGAATGCCTAAATTCAATATGTTTCGATCAAAAATAAACAGTCCTGAATACAGGGAACTTGTTGAAAGCCGAAAAAGAGGAGAATGGCAGAGTGTTATAATTTCAAAAATGGATAAATGCTGGCTCAGGGATTATCTGGAAGGTCAGTCTATTCTTTCCATGCTTATAGATATTTAGGGGAAAAAATCAGAACTCAGCTTGAGAAGTCTCCTCTTGAAACAGATGCCGGCTATATTTTTTTCACGGTAAGTATTGGATGCGGGCATATACCGTCGGCTCTTAAAATAAATTCCCATTCCCAGTTGTTTAAATTAACTGATTATGCTTTGTATACGGCTAAAAACAGAGGAAGAAACAGGGTTGTTTCCATTGACGATCTTGAAATATGCAGTGATTGTACCGGACTTGGACTGGATTATGACGGTTTTATCAAACAATTAAAATAAAAGCTCTTCTATTCATTTTAAATGGGAAGGGCTGCAGCAAAAAGCCTTTTTCCACAGTTTTCATCTGAATGGTTACATAAAAACTTATGTATATTCAGCTGCTGCCCTGAAAGTAAAATTTTTTGTTCATTTATGCAGGATGAAAAATTTAACCTTTCAGGATATACAGGGTATTTTGAGCATTAAATTTCAAATCTGAGCCAGAGATGTGCAAAAAAAGCTCGAAACTATTTAATGACTCGTGGTTTCTTCTGTCTTGTCATCTCATTGAAATATTAAGTGTTGCATCTATTTCAATACCAAAGTAGTATTAGTATAACCAACTCAAAATATTTTATTTTTCCTTATTATCTTTAAATCATTTTTTTGTTTCGCATATAAATTTATTTAATTAGTGATTAACTGAAAACCAGAAGTTTTTGTTTATTTACACAAACCCCTGATTCAGGGATTTTCAGACTTGCTGCATATAGCTGCAAATTTTATCAGACTATAAGTCTGATATGATTGATGCCATTTAACTCAGTTGAGGAGTCAAAATTGTAAAGCCTTCAGTGCTTCATGATTTTGCAGAAAAGGTACTTTTCGTTCAGCTGCTATTAATAAAATCATGAAATCCAACAAAGTATTAATATTTGCAGATTTAATATCAAAATATTTAACTATTCGGGTTTATTATGAAAGATAGAAAAAAAATATATGGCATATTTCTTTCAGGACATAAAAAACTGTTAATGATATTTTTAACAGGCCTGGGGGTATTTGGAATTTCCGTACTTCTTTTCATGCTTGGAACCGGATATGTGAGAAATCAGGCTGAAAAAAGAGTAAGAGATACAATGCTTGAGTGCCGGGCTTTCCACAAGTATGTACAAAAAAATCTGCTGCCGGCCTATTACAGGCTTATGAATGAAGGAGAACTCCCAAATGGTTTTTATTCTCCTGAGCTTCTTTCATCTTCTTATATATCAAGGACTTTTCATAGGTACTATAATGAAGAAAGACAAAAATCAGGATTGCCGGAAATAAAATATAAAATGGCTGCCGCTGATCCAAGAAATGATGCAAATAAGGCCGATGAATTTGAGGAAAAGATTATTTCCTGGTTTAATCAGGATAAATCCAGAAAAAAATACAGTCAAATAATTGAAAAAAACGGAAAAAGTCAGCTCATTTATGCTACTCCTTTTCTTGAGGTAAAAAAACAATGTCTTAAATGCCATGGAAAGCCCGAGGATGCACCTTCTCAGCTTTTGAATAGATATGAATGGTCCGGAGGGTGGAACAGGAAGGTAGGAGATGTTGTTGCTGCAGAATTTATTATCTCTCCCCTTGAGGGTGAATATGATTTTGTTTTAATTATGGTTTTAAGTGCAATTGTTCTTCTTACTCTTTGCATGTCATTATTTCTGTTCAACTTAAGACTCAGGAAAATTGTTGATCTGCGAACAAAGGATTTGCTTGAAAGCAGAGCCCTCTACCGCTCAATAGCAGAAGATACTCCTGTCATGATCTGCAGATTTCATCCTGGGGGAGAAATTTTGTATGTAAACAAGGCATATTGTGATTATTTCAATAAGTCCAGTGATGAATTTGTTGGGTCAAATTTTATGGAGATGATTCCCCAGGAGGAAAGAGCACGGGTTTTATCAGATATTTTTGAACTGTCACCCGAATGTCCCACCAGGAGTCACGAGCATAAGGTAACAGGTGCCGACGGAGAGATATACTGGCAGCGCTGGACAAACAGGGGGATTTTTGGAAATAAGGGGAGGCTTTTGGTTTGCCAGTCCATTGGAGAAGATGTTACCGACCGTAAAAAAGCCGAGGAAGAACTCAGAAAAAGCGAAGAAAAGTTCAGGAAAATATTTGAAAATGCTGGGATTGGAATTGTTTTAACAAATCCTGAATATAAAATTTTGCACTGTAACCCTTTATACTGCTCATTGCTCGGGTATGGGGAAAAAGAGCTTGAAAACCTTGATCTTGCAGCACTCATACACCCTGATGATAAGGAAAAGTACCGTGTTCAGGCACAAATGCTCAAGTCTGGGAAACTTTCTTCATTTGAAATAAACTGCAATTGCGTCCACAGGCAGGGATTTTCTGTCAGGGTAAGAAAGTTTGTGTCAGTTCTTACTGGTGAAGATAAAAAAATAACTGGCATGCTTGTTCTTGTGTCAGATATTACAGGCCAGATTGTAGATGAGATGAAGTTAAGGCTCATGGAGTTCAGTGTAGATCATTGCGCATATGAAATAATTGAAAAATTTCTTGAGGAAGCAAAATCAATAACTGGCAGTGAAACAGCCTTTTACAGGGTCTATGAAGATAATACCCACAGTTTTGGATTGAACACTCGCCTGGAAATTGAAAATCAGGATGAAAATAATGTCTGTTTTAGCGGTGTTCAGGATGATTTTTTTGAAAGATTTAGTAGTGATAACAGGCCCTGTGTGATTAACAATTTTGATGAAGAAGTGATAAATAATGGCTTTACTGGAGAAAAGACTTTGTTAAGAAACCTGTTTATTCTTCCTTTTACAGATATTGATACAAGAATTGTTTTATGCCTTGGAAACAAGAAAGGAGGATTTGATGACAAGAGTGTGGGGATTTTAAATCAGCTTGCCCGGCAGATGTGGGAAATAATTGCAAGAAAAAAATCTGAAAAAGCAC
Source organism: Desulfobacteraceae bacterium (assembly GCA_020633955.1). Classification (GTDB taxonomy): domain Bacteria; phylum Desulfobacterota; class Desulfobacteria; order Desulfobacterales; family JACKCP01; genus JACKCP01. The sequence continues at coordinate 51,454 of JACKCP010000012.1, forward strand.
TTGAAAAGAGTGAGTCAAGGCTAAAGGAAGCTGAAAAAATAGCAGGTTTTGGGCATTGGGAACTTGATCTTCTAACAAACAGGCTGTTCTGGTCGGATCAGATTTATGAAATATTTGAAATAAATCCTGATGAATTTGAGGCAACATATGAAAATTTTATAGAAAAAATTCACCCTGACGAAAGGGATATGGTTAATAATTCTTTTCAGGAATCACTCAGAAAAAAAATACCCTATTTCATTGAGCACAGGCTTATGATGAAAGATGGAAGAATAAAATATGTAGAGGAAAGATGTGCTACACATTATGATGAAAACGACAATGCACAATTTTGCATTGGTACAATTTTTGATGTAACAGGGCGAAAGTTGATTGAGGAATCTTTGAAAAAATCCGAATCAAAATACAAAGCTCTTTTTGAAGGAATAAAAGATGCTGTTTTTGTTCATCCCTGCCTTGATGAGGGTTTTGAAAACTTTATTGAGGTTAACAGTGCCGCCTGTGAAAGATACGGTTATACAAGGGATGAGTTCCTCAATATGACTACTGCTGACATAATTGCCTCAGATGAATTAAGGCGCAAGGCTGAAGTTCAGAGAAAACGTGTTGCTTCAAGAAACATTAGTGTATTTGAAAATGAGCATAAAGCAAAAAACGGTGAGGTCTTTCCGGTTGAGGTCAGCTCCCAGCTTTTTGAAATTGACGGTAAGAAAGCAATAATATCTCTTGTAAGGGATATAACCGAAAGAAGGCTTGCTGAAGAAAATATAATAAAAAGTGAAAACAAATACAAAATGCTCATTGAAAATGCCAATGATGCAATATTTGTGCTTTGGGAAAATAGAATAAAGTTTTTTAACTCCAGAACTGAAAAGCTTACAGGTTATACATATGAAGAGCTTATGGATTCAGATTTCACTGTTTTGATTCATCCTGAAGACAGGGAAGCCTTTGCTGTTAAAAACAATGAAAGAACAGACAATAATCCACTAATCAGTTTTTTCAGAATTGTAAACAAAAATGGAGCAGAGATTTATGCGCAGATGAGCAGTGTTGATCTGGAATGGGAAGGAATGGCGGCAACTCTTAATTTTTTAAGGGATATGACCGTACAGAAAAAACTTGAATTCCAGCTTATTCATGCACAGAAAATGGAATCCATAGGTACTCTTGCCGGAGGAATTGCTCATGATTTCAATAATATCCTCTCTTCCGTTATCGGATATGCAGAGCTTGCAATGGATGATGCAAGGCCGGGAACAAATCTCCATGAGAATCTTTTGGAAGTTCTTGGGGCAGGAATGCGCGCAAGAGATCTGACAAAGCAGATTTTGAGCATAAGCAGAAATGATGAAACCATAAAAAAACCTCTTCAGATTAATCCTCTGGTTAAAGAAGCTGTTAAAATGCTTCGTTCTGCAATCCCTTCCTCAATAGAAATTCATGAAAATGTATGCAGTGAGCCTCTTGTTGTGTTTGCTGAGGCAACCAGATTTCATCAGGTAATAGTAAATCTTATAACAAATGCAATGCATGCAATGAATGAAATGGAAGGTATAATTGATGTAAGGCTTGAACCGGTAAGTTTTGATGAATCTTCAGCTGTGACCTATCCTGACATAACACCGGGAAAGTATGCATGGCTCAGTGTAAGTGATAATGGGTGCGGAATAGAATCCAGTCATCTCGATAAAATTTTTGAACCTTATTTTACAACTAAAATCAAAGGCGAAGGCACTGGTCTGGGGCTTTCCATAGTTCACAGGATTGTAAAGGAACATAATGGTCATATTTCTGTTTACAGTGAAACTGATAAGGGAACAGTTTTTAATATTTATCTTCCTCTTGCCAGGAAAAAAAGTGTGAATGAGCCTGTAATAAAAACAGAGGAACCTCTTCCAAGGGGAAAGGAACATATCCTGCTTGTAGATGATGAGCCAACAATTGTTAAAATGCAGAAACATCAGCTGGAAAATCTGGGTTATGAAGTGACAGCAGAAACAAGCAGCAGAATTGCTCTTGAAACATTCAGGTCAAATCCCGATAAATTTTCAGCTGTAATCACAGACATGACAATGCCTAATATGACAGGAGATAAATTTGCAAGTGCATTAAAGGAGATAAGAAAAGACATTCCAGTGATTTTATGCACTGGTTTCAGCGAAAAAATTAACGGGAATACAGAAACTTTAAATATTGACAGCTTTTTAATGAAACCTGTTCAGAAAATAAAAATGGCAAAAACCTTGAGGCAGGTGATTGATAAAAACAAGAAAGAGTCCTGATAATTTTTTTCGGGAACTAAACCTGTTGTGATTCCAAAAATTTTTCCTTCCATATTTGAGGACGGTCATAAATTTTAATTCTGTTAAAATAATTTTCATCAAAGGCATTTTCATATTTTGTTTTCAGGCTGCCTTTTTTTTCAAGTTCTATAATATTTGCTGCATGAACCGCTGAAGTAACTGTAAACTCATTGTCAGAAGACATGGAAGGGGAATGGTGATATAAAATAGCTTCAATTATTTCAAGGGGCAGTCCCCACACACCCATTAAAAAAGCCCCGACTATTTCGTGGGATGCCTTGAATATTTTTTTTTCTTCTCGTACAGCTTCAAAATCAGTTTCATCTGAATTATCAAGAACAAGCTGAAATTTTTCAGGGAAATTTGATGCAAGAATAAGTTTTCCACAGTCATGGATAAGCCCGGCCATAAAAGCCTGGTCTGCATCGAAATCGGAAAGTCCCTCCATAATGGCAATTTCCTTTGCAGTTTTAGCAGTTGCCATTGAATGATAGTATAAATCGTTCTGGAATTTTCTGAAATTTTTAGAAAGCTTTATTTTTGAGAATATTTCAAGATTTAGAACAAGTGATTTTACAACATCTGTTCCAAGAATTACTACAGCCTCGTCAGGTTTTGAAATTTTGGATGGAAGATAAAAAAAACCTGAATTTATTAGCTGGAGTATTTTTGAAGTCATTGAAGGATCTTTGGAAATTATTTCACCAATTTTTTTTGTAGATGAAACAGGTGAATTCAGTTCTTTTACTATCTCATTGTAAACAGAAGGAAGGCTTGGAAGAGAATCAAGCTTTGAAATTGTCTGGCGCAGATTTCTGTCCTTTAAAATATTTCTCATTGCAATGGTTCTAGTGAGCATTTTTTTAAGTTTTACAGAATTTACAGGCTTGTAAATAAACTGATGGGCAATTGGAACAGCCTTCATGATTTTGTCTTCATCTGTTTCCCCGGAAAGAATAACTCTGTCTGTCTGTGGAAACTTTTCCTTTATTCTTTTTAACAGCTCATATCCGTTCAGTTCCTTCATATTATATTCTGATATAATTATGTCTGCAGGCTTTTTTTCCATAATGGAAAGGGCTTTTTCGGGGGACTGTGAAAAAAGAATTGTCCATTCATTTTCTGTGGTCTTAAGCATTCGTTCCAGACTTGTAAGCATATCCCTATCTTCATCAACAAAAAGTATAACAGGTTTTTTATCGGGTTTTGCCTGTTTAATAAGTGTTTGCGGTTCTTTTTTTTCAACATGGTTTTCCGCTTCAGAATCTATTGGAATTTTGACAGTAAAAACAGTTCCTGATTCACTGGTTGATGAAACTGAAATATTTCCTTTATGCCTTTCTATAATGGTCTTTGATATTGCGAGTCCCTGACCGGTTCCCTTTTCAATTTTTTTAGTGGTGAAAAAAGGATTGAATATTTTGCTTATTATTGATTCTGGTATTCCTTTTCCGGAATCACTTACCCTTATAACAATATTGCTGTTTTCAAGAGTTGTTTCAACTTTTATGAGGTGATTTTTTCTGTCAGTGTTTTCCTCAACAGCATGGGTTGCATTAACAATAAGATTGACTATTACCTGGCTTATAGCACCCGGCTCGCATTGAACCGGAGGCAGATCCTTTTTAAGATCCGTCTGAAGTTCTGTAGAGTTTTTCCATATGTTTTTTGTTATAATTACAGCATTTTCAACAATTTTATTGATATCAGAAGATACTTTTTCATTAACAATCTGTCTTGCCATGTTTCGAACTGAAAGAAGAATTGTTGTAATTTTCTCGATTCCCCCCAAAGACTGTTTAACGGCCTGTGGAAGTTCGTTTATTAAATATTCAATATCTGATTCTGTAAGAATTTTTTCAGCTGCTTCTATCTGATTTTCATCGATTTTACCTTTTTTGGCACTTTCAATAATTTCTGAAAACTGATTAAGTGCATTTAGAATGAGAGGAAATGATTCCTCAAGAAAGTGAAGATTATCAGTAAGGTATTGAACCGGAGTTGTTATTTCATGCATTATGCCTGAAGTAAGTCTGCCAAGGGTTTCAAGGCGGCCCCACTGGATTATGATATCCTGTGATATATTTCTCAGGTCAGTTGGACTTTTTTTTTCTTCAGACTGGATATATTTTACAGCCCTTGCAAGGGTATTTTCAAGCTTGTTCAGTTTAAGAAGGTTTTCCAGTCTTGATAAAAAAAGATTTTTGTCAAGGGGTTTGACCATAAAATCGTCATAACCGTTTTTTTTAAATTCTGGAATAAGGCCTGTATTATCCTTGTGAAGGATAATAATCAAAATGCTTTTAACGGTTTTTTTTGAAGAATTTATTTTTTCCGGGAGCTCTTTAAGGCTTATATCATCAATTTCAGAGTCAACGAAAATTAAGGGGAAGTGATTTTTTGAAGAAAGTTCAATTATTTCCTTGCCTGAATCAGCAAAAACCGGAGAAATTTTATTTTCAGCCAGAAAATCAGCAATTCTTTTATTTTCATCCGAACTTTTTGAAGCTGAAATTATTCTTATTGATTTATCAATGTTTTTTTTTGACTGATTCATAGTTTACCTGCAATGTTATTTTTTCTTGTTTACATATTTTTCGAAATCAAGGGTTAAAACAGGCGGCTCCAGATTTTCTTCTTTTTCCTGGGGTTCAGGTTTTATCTGATAATTGTCATATGACGGAGTTTTGTTGATTTTCAGGCTCTCTTTAATAAACTCAAGCTCTTTTGATATTTTATCTGTATTTTCGACGATTTTTTTAAGAAATTCAAGTATATCCTTAGGGTTTATATTTTCAGGGATTTCTTTTTCGGCTTTATTTGCAGCTTTCAGCTCTTCATCTTTATTTTCAAGGGGTTTATTTTCTTCAGGCCTGTTCTCTTCAGGGCTGTCTGCTGCAGGCTGCTGTCTGGCAAGCTTCAGGCTGCTTTTGAAAAAATCAGAGCAGGTTTTTATGAATGAATCAAAGGTTTTTATTTCTACTGGAGATTCATGTTTTGCTTTTAAGATTTTTTTTGTAATTTCCCTTACAGCTCCAGATGCCTGTGTTTCCGGGTATTTTATTAAAAAGGGAGACTGGTTTGAAACAGAATCCGAAACTTTTTCATCTTCTGGAATCATTCCAAGGTAATTTAAATCAAGCTTTATATATTTTGATACAGTAATTTTAAATTTTTCAAAAACCTTTTCTCCGAACTTTGGAGTTTTGCATCTGTTGACAACTATATTGACCCTGTTCTTATATCCATTGAATGTAAGTACTTTTAAAAGTGAATATGCATCGGTAAGGGATGTTGGTTCAGGTATCATTGCAAGAACAAGCAGTGATGATGCAAGACAGAATGAAATTACCGGTTTGGAGATTCCTGCTCCTGTATCCACAATTATATAGTCGTAGCCTTCAAGGCCGGAAAATTGATTCAAAAGATTATCAAGTGCTTTCTTTCCAAGTGTTTCAAACTGTTCAACTCCTGAGCTGCCAGGGATAATATCAATTTTGTTCCAGTTTTTTATTATGACTTCATTAAGTTTTTTTTTCCCTGAAATAACATCTTCAAGGGTGTGGGCTGTTGCAAGACCCATTAGTATGTTTACGTTTGCAAGCCCAATGTCAGCATCAAAAAGACAGGTTTTGTATCCCTGGTGTGCAAGGGATACTGCAAGATTGACTGCAATGTTTGTTTTACCTACTCCGCCTTTTCCGCTGGTTATTGTAATAATTTTCACTGAAAACTCCTGATGTTTTTTCTGTTTTGTCTGCTCAGCTTTTTGATAATACCGGAGATGCCATTATATTTATATTTTCGTTTGAGGCATTAAACCAGAAAGAAACATGGTTGCAATTGTATTTGGAGCAGATTGATAAATAGTTTTCCTTTATGAAATCATGGAATGTTACTCTGTCCGGATTAAAGGTTGAACCTTTTTTATCTTTTCCAAGTCTAATATATTTTTCATAAAGATCATTTATGATTCTGTACTGTGAATCCGGGTCGGAAATTAATGTTTTCTTTTCGTAAAAGGCAGGACCTTTTGCAATGAGATTGTTTGTTGTATTGAGAATTTCACCGTACAGCAAAGCATAGAGCTGTTCAAACTTGTTGTGTGTTATAAGAACGCAGCTTATTTTAAGGTTGCCGTATTTTGACATTATATCGTTAATGTCTGCTATCTGGCAGGGATTATAAACTCCGAGCATTAAGTTCTCACCTGAAAGAAGAACAGGGATTATTAGGTTTTGCTCTGCTGATTTTCTGTCAATAATGGTTCTGAGTTCAATTTTCTGGGCGTCAGAATATGTGAAATTTGATAATTGTCTGAAAGGAATATTGTACTGAATTGAAAGAGCAAAATAAAGCTGCTGTACAGATATTTTGTTTTTATTGACAAGTATGGCTCCAAGGGACATTCCGGATTTTGACTGCTCTTTAAGGGTTTCATCAAGAATTTTATCATTTATCAGGCCGAGATTTTCAAGGATTTTCCCAAGCTTGAGTGAGCTGTCAAGGGTTATGAATATGTGGTTGAGTTCGGAAAGGGTTACAAGGTGCTGTTCATATAGAATTTCACAAAGGCTCATTTTCTTTTTTTTCTTTCTAAAGGCAGCCTCAAGAGCGTCTTCAGGTACAAGTCCCATATCTGCAAGAGTTGTGGCTGTTATTTTAAGGTTTAGAATTTTATTTAAAAGAGCATTTTTTTTATTTGCTGAAATTATATTTTTTTGCGCAAGCTCCGTTAACAGTCTTGCGGCACTGTCGTTTTTTTTTATCATCTGGGAGATGTCAGTGGTTTTAAGGCTGATGTCCTTTTTAATAATCTCTGCTGATTTCTCATAAAGGGAAGGGTTGTTTAATATTTTTGCAACTTCTGCTTCCCCAAGTCCGTTTTCCTTTGCAAGAATAAGCCCAAGAGGCATCATTGATTTTTTGTTGAATGCCAGTGTCTCAGATTTTGCTTTTGAGATATCCTGCTCTGAAACAACATTTTCTCTAATCAAAAGTTTTTCAATTTCTGAGAATACCGAATTATCAGTTGATACTGCTGTCATTTTCTTCCCCGTGATCTTTTATTTTGGCAGCTTCCATAAGAATACTCATAAGAGATGTATTAATTAAATTTTCATTCTTGTTGCAGAAATTTTCAATTTCAATTTCTGCCCTTTCCCAGTTTATTATTGCATATGCAGCTTCTTTGCCCTTTTTCTGCCTGAATGAGGCGTCAATAAGAGACCCTTTTTTAAAGTACATGGTTCCGTTTTTGTTGTCCTGGGTTATTTTAAGGGTGCAGGTCTTTTCTTCCATTTCAATCATCTGAAGAAAAGTTGAAATGCTTATTCCGTCAATTATTCCTTTGGGCCCTGAATAAAACTCTTCTGTGATTATTTCAGCGAGGTTGTCGAGGTTCATGGGTTTTTCAAAATATCTCTCAATTCCAAGAGGATAGAGCTGGTTTTTCAAAGATTCTGACTCATACCATGTTGTAACTGCAATATTGATATCCGGGTAGGCTGTTTTTATTTTTTTTAAAAAACTTGAATTATCTGATTTTGCTGTAGATGAGTTTATAAGGATTAAATTGATTTTCAAAACCTTTAAAAGATTTAGAGCAATATTTGTGTTTTCAGCCGTTATTGTTTCAATTCCGTTTTTATGATTTAATGCTGAAGATATGAGACTCAGTTCCTCTTCATCGTCGTCTATTATCAGTATTCTTTTCAGGTTATCTTTTTTTTCAGCACTGGATGACTTCTCCTGCGCTTCTTTTTTTTCAAGATATTTTTCAATTCCCTGATTTATTGTCTGCTCAAGTATGTTTATCTTGCAGGGCTTTGTTAGAAATCTGAAAATATAGCCTTCATTAAAAGCCTTTAGTGACGCCTGGAGTTCTGCAAATCCTGTAAGCATTATGCATATTGTCATGGGGTTTGCTTTGTTTACCTGGGATAAAAATTCAAAGCCGTCCATGTCTGGCATTCTGAGATCGGAAACTGCAACATGAAAGGGGCCTTTTTTTGATAGAAGTTCAAGGCCTTTTTTACCGGAAACAGCAGTATGGACTTCAAAATCTTTTCTTAAATGTCTTTTATATCCTGCAAGAATATTTTCGTCATCATCAACTAACAGCAGTTTGTATTGCATTAAATTATCCGTATGATAAATTGTTAAAACATTGTGCGTAAAAACGGCCTTTTTTGTCCATTTCTGTACCAGATTCATAATTTAATCCTAAAAATACTACATGTATCCTGAAGGTTAAATTTTCCATCTTTCTTGAATTGGACAAATAATTTTTTTTCGGGCAATCACTATATAATTAAATCCTTGTTTAAAAAATTCAAGGATTTTTATCCTGTGTCTTTTCTAACAATAAAAGTTGATTATTGATCCTTTGGTTTTTATTATATCGGAATGTAATTTAAAAGTGATTTTTTATTAATCCTGTAATTTGAAGTCTTTGATATATTAAAACTTTCAATTTCTAAAATAAGGAAATAATTATGCAATGCCATGAACTTGATTATGAGATTTTCGGAAATGACATGCAGATAGTTGAAGTTGAGCTCGATCCAATGGAAACTGTAATTGCCGAGGCCGGAGCCATGAGCTATATGGAGGACAATATCAGTTTTGAAGCAAAGATGGGTGATGGTACAGAGTCTGAAAAGGGTGTAATGGGACTTCTTAAAGGGGTTGGCAAAAGAGTTTTTACAGGCGAGTCCATATTTCTTACCCATTTTACAAATACCGGAGATGTAAAAAGAAGGGTTGCCTTTGCAGCTCCTTATCCTGGTGCTGTTATTCCGGTAAATATGCAGGAAACAGGCAATACTTTATACTGCCAGAAAGATGCTTTTCTTTGTGCAGCCCTTGGAACAAAAGTTGGAATAGAGTTTGTCAAAAGGTTTGGAACCGGATTTTTCGGAGGTGAAGGGTTTATCCTTCAAAAGCTTGAAGGAGACGGAATGGCATTTGTCCATGCTGGAGGAACAGTAATAAAAAAAGAGCTTAAAAATGAAAAGATTTTAGTTGATACCGGCTGTCTTGTAGCATTTACAAAAGGGATAGACTACAGGATAGAAAAAACCGGAGGACTTAAGTCCATGTTTTTTGGGGGAGAGGGCCTTTTTCTTGCCGTACTTGAAGGAGAAGGCAGTGTTTATCTTCAGAGTCTTCCCTTCTCAAGAATGGCAGACAGAATTATTGCACACGCACCTTCTTCAGGCGGAAGCGATCAGGGTGAAGGGTCTCTTCTTGGGGGCATAGGTAGAATGCTCAGCGGAAGATAACAAAAATGCCTCCCTGGAAAGGGGAGGCATTTTTACTTAAATCAAACAGACTTCAGTCTAAACATAATTTTTAAGCTGTTCATTGCCCTTTATAATGGTTTCCCTGATATTTTCCCTTGTTTCCTTTACAGCTGCAAAGTATTTTCTGGTTAAGGCTTTTACTTCCTCAGGAAGAAAGGCTGTTTTTTCAAGTGCTTCTTCTGCAATTTTCTGGTTTTTGTCAAAAATTACATTCATTGCCTTGTATGTATTCTCCAGAAGGTTTTCATTGAATCCAATTATGTTTTTAACTACTTCGTTTGCATTCATTTTTTTATCTCCTTTTTGCATTGCAAAATATTTTGTGTGTCTGTGTTTTCTTTTATTCATGGTAATAAAATAATATTCAAAAAAAGATTGTCAAATTTTTATTGTGCAATGCACGATAAAAAATACCGGTTTTTTTAGAAAGTCGGATTTAAAACCAAATCCTCAGAATACACTGATATTACTGGAGCTGAATTTTTCAATTGAGCTGAACAAAAATTCTGGTTTTAGATCAATCTTTATAGTAGTTTTAAAAAATTTCAGGAGGCTTTAAATAATGAAAAAAATAGAACTTCTTGCTCCGGCAAAAAATTATGAATTTGGAAAAGAAGCCATAAATCATGGGGCAGATGCAGTATATATTGGGTGTGAATTTTTCGGAGCAAGGGAGGCTGCGTCAAATTCTGTCAAAGATATTGAACAGCTTGTCCTTTATGCACATAAGTTCAATTCAAGGGTTTACATAGCCTTTAATACGATTTTGTTTGATGATGAGCTTCAAAAGGCTGAGAACAAAATCAGGCAATTATGGAGTGCTGGTGCAGATGCCTTGATAATTCAGGATATGGGTATTTTAAAACTGAATCTTCCTCCAATTCCCCTTTTTGCAAGTACCCAGACCGATAATCGGGATCTGGAAAAAATCAAATTCCTTGAAAATTCAGGTTTTGAAAGAATAATTCTTGCAAGGGAACTTTCACTTCATCAGATAAGAGAAATTTCAAAAAATACTTGTGTTGACCTGGAAGCCTTTGTTCATGGTTCTCTTTGTGTAAGCTACAGCGGAAAATGCTATCTCAGTTATTACCTTGGAAAAAGAAGTGCCAACAGAGGGAGCTGCGGGCAGCCATGCAGGCTGAAGTGGAATCTTTGCAAAGAAGATGGAAAAATAATTGAAAAAAACAGACATCTTCTTTCCCTGAAGGATATGGACAGAAGCGAAAGTCTTGAAGATTTGATTGATGCGGGTATATCTTCTTTTAAAATAGAAGGACGCCTTAAGGATATTTCCTATGTTAAGAATATTACAGGGCTTTACAGGAAAAAACTTGATTCAATAATTTCAAAAAGAAATGATTTAAAACCATTGTCATCTGGAAAAACTGAACTTTTTTTCAGTCCTGATCCATTGAAAACCTTTTCAAGGGGAACAACCAGTTATTTTTTATATGGAAAAAGAGATAAAATTGAATCCTTTGATACTCCAAAATCCATAGGAGAAAAAATCGGTACAGTTGACAGGATAGAAAATAATTTTTTTACACTAAAAACAGACTCAAAAATTTCAAACAATGACGGATTATGCTTTTTTGATAACAACTTTGTTTTAAAGGGAATAAAGGTAAATAAATTTGAAAATGGCAAAATTTTCCCAAAGCCTGGAACAGATCTTAAAAAGCTTTTATTGTCAAAGGGTCTTTCTGTTTACAGAAATTATGACCAGGAGTTTACAAAATTACTTATGGGAGAATCCTCAAAAAGAAAAATAGGAATCAGTCTTTTATTTAAAGAAATTCCAGAGGGTTTTATTTTGTATGGTGAAGATGAGGATAAAAATAAGACAAGTGCTGTTTTTGAAACAGAAAAAATAAAAGCAAAAAACAGGGATTATGCATTTTCATTATATGAAAATCAGCTCTCAAAGCTTGGAAATTCCATTTTTTATTTAAAAGATCTTAAAATTGAATCTGATCCATATTTTGTTTCATCAGGAGATCTTAATTCTTTAAGGCGCAAACTCATTGAAAAGGCAGAAATTTTAAGAGTTGAATCCTTTAAAAGAACAGAAAAAAAAATACAGCCTTCACATGATTTTTCATACCCACAAAAAAATCTTGATTATTCCTCTAATGTTTCAAATAAAAAAAGTATGGATTTTTATAAGGAACACGGCGTTGAAAAAGTTGATCCGGCATTTGAGCTGAAAAATCCTTTGGGAAAGGTTTTTCTTATGAACTCAAAGCACTGCATAAGACACAGTCTTGGAATTTGTACAAAAAATAAGAAAAATACTGTAAGAGGGCCTTTGTATCTTGAAAATGAAAAGGGAAAAATTCAGCTGGAATTTGATTGTGAAAATTGTGAGATGTTTCTTGTTATGTAACTGCTGCTGAACTAAAACATAAGGTAATTGTTCAGTTCAATTCAGAACGGCTGCCGCATTCTTTCTGAGCCTCATTCCCGCTTAAGCTCCCAGACAGGAGATAAAAAAATTATCTACTGAAACCGGCTCAGAAAAAATACAGCATCCGTCGCCAAAACGCATTTTTCTCAGTTTTCAAGCTGAATAGCTACAACAGAAGATTAGTAAGGTCTTGTGTTTTTTTGTTCAGCACTGTTTAAATTCAGGGGCTGCATATCTGGCTCATTCCAGTTATCCGCTCAAGAATAAGGCCATCGGGGCGGGCCAGATGAGGGAGTTTATCCCCTGGTTTGAGGGATGTTATTACAGTTCTTCCTATTATCCATCTTCCAGTCCGGCCGGAAACACGGGTGCGAAGGCCCCATAGGCTGTGAATTACTGCAGGCTCATGAGATACAGGGTTTTGCCCCAGGTAAAGCATAACATGGCCTGGCATGAACAAAAGAGTTTTCAGGGGAAGTGCTTTTTCAATGATGAGTTTTTCCTTTTCATAAGCTGAAAGACCTGAAAGGGAAATCCATTGTCCTTCCTGTGCCTGTTCTCTGGAGTTTCTGGGAAGGGGGATTCCAAAGGCTGCAAAGATATCCTGCGTAAGAGCAGAGCAGTCCCTGTTTTCATAGAGACCTCCCCATCCATAACTTTTTCCTATAAGCCCGTCTGCCAGGGTTTGAAAGTTTTTATATGTTGCTGGGAGTGGCCAGGCCTGAGTAAGTTTACCTGGAATTACTCCCTTGGCAAGGACTGCGAAGCCATTTGATTCCCTGAGAGGTATTGCCGCGAAAAGTTTTTCCTCTTCTCCGCTTTTTTTTGACTGATGAAGGGGAAGTATCATCCCCACTCGACCATGCAGTGCAAAGACACCGTCTTCTGTGAAAACTGGAACCTCATCCTGAATAAAAGTGATTTTTTTTCCAGACCGGAAGGACTTTATGAAATCTTCATCCACCCAGGCAATTTCATTTGGACGTACCCATCCGGAAAGCCATGGCGCCTTGACAAAATACCAGTCTTTATTCAGGGATACGTGTCGTACAAGGAGAGGTGTACCTGCAGGGATCATTGAATCCTGCTGATAATCAAAGGGAAATCCTTCACCGGGATCATTTGGATTGTAAAAAAGGGGGCTTACCGTCGGCAGCATCCTGAGTGCTGTTGCATGAACTGTCACAGCAGGCTTTTCCATGGAAGGCCAGTTTTCATTATCCATGTGCCTTTTCATTTCATCAAGCCATCCATGGGGTTTTGGAAGCAGATTCTCACCATAAAGAACCTTGTCTTCAAAACGCTTGATTTTAACAAAGGGGTTTTCCTCTTCAGGCAGTATTGGGGAATCCCAGGGATAGAAGTATCTTGCTTCATAGGCGTTGGCAAGATCTGTCTGTGCATATTCTGGAATAAAGAAGTTTTCAAGGGAAGTATGGGATATATAAGGACCAGCATTTTGGGGAAATTCTTCGAGATCGGCAATCCAGCCTGGGGCCGGCAGTTTCTGGGTGCAGGCAGAAAGAAGCATAAAAATAGTGGATAAAAACCAGGCGGTTATGATTGCAGATATGGATTTTGAAATTTTCATTATTATCGCACTTTCTACTGTAATACATTTTATTTCTGTTTTTAAGTCTGTATCTTTAAAAACTTTATGAAGTCTAATTCTAAGTGCTAATTAGTTTGATGAACGAAAACGGCCTTTTTTGTCCATTTCTGCGTCAGAATTAAAATTTAATCCTCAAAATACTCATGTATTCCTGTGGTTAAATTTTTCATCTTCCTTGAACTGAACAAAAAATTCTCGTTTTCGGCCAATCACTAATTAATATCAGTCTGTGCGCAGTGCCTGAATAGGATTCAGTGCAGCTGCCTGGCGTGCCGGGTAATATCCGAAGAAAATACCAATGGCTACAGACACCCCTACACCAAGGATCAGTGCTCCATGGACAATTTCAAACTGCCATCCTGAAAATCTGGCAATTCCCCAGGAAGTTGCAACTCCGATGAAACTGCCCACAAAACCGCCCACAAGTGAAAGGAGAACAGATTCTATTAGAAACTGCCACTGGATGTCTTTTTTTCTCGCCCCCAACGCTCTGCGGATACCTATTTCCCTTTTTCTTTCAGTAACAGAAACCAGCATTACATTCATGACACCTACACCGCCTACTATGAGAGATATACTTCCAATAGCTCCCAGAAGCAGTGTGAACATTTGAAACTGGCGCTCCATTTGGGCGATCATCTCCTCAGGACTAATTATGCGAAGCTTCATGCTTTCAGTAAGATCCGAAAAACAGGTTTTTATTTCTTCAGTTCCAAGAGCTGTTGTAAATCCAGGCGAAAGGCGGGCCATGAAAGTGCTTATGATGCTCTGTGGTGACATGTGAAGAAGAGCCGTAATCGGCAGTAGAATACCTTCCTGAATTTCATATGGTCTCATGGGTCCGATTGCTACTGGTTCAATTGTTCCAATCACGGTTATTTTACGATTATTGTAATAAAGCTCGCTACCCGGATTTGTTTCAATACCCTGTGCTTTAAGTCTGGCTGCAAGGTTGCTGCTCAGGCATGCATGGGGTGTAATGCCGTCAAGATCTGAGATAAAGCGTCCTTCTGTCATAGCGAGTCTGTTCATCTGGAAAAAAGATTCGGTTACCCCCATTGCCGGAATGTTAATACGTTTTCCGTCTTTTCTCAGCTCTCCATATGAGGAGGCATATGGTGCAACTATTGATATGGAAGACAGGTTTTCAGGTATTTTGAGAATTTTCTGCAGTTTAAAGCCTTTTGATTTGTCTTCGCCCCGGTCGTTAGCAGTCTGTATGGAGAGTATGTCTGTGCCCATTTCCTTGAACTGGCGCATGCTTTCCTGCTGTGCAAGAGTTCCAATTGAAACAAGTGCAATAACCGAAGCAATTCCTATGACAATACCCAGCAGTGCAAGTATGGAACGCTGACGCGAGGATATAAGGGAGCGTGCTGCTTCCCTGAGATTAGCCTTGATGATCATTGGCTTTCCTCCCTGTCTGCAATATATCCGTCCTGCATGAGAATGGTTCCTGGACATTGGGCGGCAATACGGGGATCGTGTGTAATGATGAGGGTGGTTATTTGTCTTGTACTGTTAAGCTCCAGAAAAAGATTCATTATTTCCTGGCCTACACGAGTATCAAGTGCACCGGTTGGCTCATCTGCAAGAAGAATTGAAGGTGATCCAACCAGAGCACGGGCAATGGCTACCCGCTGCTGCTGCCCCCCTGAGAGTTCCATTGGTTTATGTCCAGCCCTGTCTGCCATCCCGACCTTTTCCAGTATTTCCATTGACATGGATTTCTGTTCTTTTTCAGGAATACCTCTGTAAACCAGTGGGATGCACACATTTTCAAGGGCCGTGAGCCTGCCAAGAAGATTAAACTGCTGAAAGACAAAACCGATTTTCTTATTTCGTATAGCGGAAAGCTCACTGTCGGACAGTCTGGCTGTTTCCCTGTTCTCAAGCAGATAACGTCCTGAATCTGGCTGGTCAAGAAAACCTATGATATTCATAAGGGTAGACTTCCCGCTGCCTGAAGTGCCCATTATTGCAAGCATTTCTCCTGTTTTCACTTCAAAGCTCACACCTCTGAGAACATTTACCTGTAAAGGTCCAAGGTTAAAGGATTTTTTTATGTTTTCAAGTTTCAGCAGTGTCATGGTGCCCATCCAAGTATATGATCTTCAGGCTTAAGACCTGAAATGATTTCAACTGAATCAAGGGTGGTTATGCCTGTTGACACCTTTTTTTCTTCAATGCTCCCGTCATCATTCATAATCCTGACCATGGCATCGCCGCCCATGGTGCGTACCAGATAAAGAGGTATCATTAATGCTTTTGGATTATCATAAACAAGAATTTCAAGGTCTGCACTCATTCCTACTCTTATGGCTGAAGCAGCGTTTTTGGTGAGTTCAGGAATTGTAACCTGTACTTCAAACCCAGGGGTTCCAATACTGCCTGCTGAGGTGGCCTGGGCTGATATGTGGGAAAGATATCCATCAAGAATGACGCCAGGAAAGGCATCACCCCTTGCCCTTACCTTTTGATTCAGAGACAGCCTCCTGATTTCCACTTCATCAACACGTGAAAAAACCTTGAGACCGCTTAGGTCACCAAGTGCAAACAATGCTGTGCCTTTCTCCACTCTGGCTCCCTGATCCAGAGACTGTTTTTTGCTTTCTTCTGTAACAGGCTGAATCACAACACCGGATACAGGAGCTCTGACTTCGGCCTGGGAAATGAGAGATTCAAGCTCTTTGAGCCGTATACTGGCGTTGTCCAGCTCCATTTTGGCTATGCTCAGGTTTGCACTGCTGGCCTTTTTAAGGGTGGAATCCATTTCTTCCCTGCTGGAGATAAGATCCATACGGCTTGTTTTTACCTGCTGCTTTGCCCTGTCAAGTTCCTGAGCCGGAATGATTCCTTTATCAAAAAGAAGTTCAGCTTCTTCAACCTTGCGGATGCTGTTTTCAAGGCTGCTTTCTGCCCTTTGCAGGTTTCGTCTGGCCCTTGCCATTTCCGTGCTTTTTTCCCATGATGCCAGTTGGTCGTAATTCTGAAGAGCTTTAATATAAATAGTTTTTGTTTCCCGGAGTTTTATTTTTGTTTCTGAAGTATCAAGCACCATAAGAAGATCTCCCTTGCTTACAACCTGACCAAAGGAAAAGTTGCGTTCAAGGATTCTTGCATCAAATGGAGCCGTAATCATTATTTCCTCAACAGGCTGCAGGCGTCCTGAGAGTGAAATGCTTGAGGAAACAGGGCTGGATGTTACTGTGTGGATATCCCGGCTTCCCTGCAACATTCTTTGTGCATGATTTGTGTTTCTTTCAGGAGAAGATATTTTTGAAAAACCTTGAAAATGAAAATATCCAAGTCCCACGAAAAACAAGATGATGGCTGCTGTGGCCAGTCCCTTTACCATCTGCACCCTTTTAAGAAGTCCGGTAAGCCTTAGATTGCTGGCTTCTATTTCTTCATATGCCCTGGCAAGTTTTCTGGCGTTTTCCCTTTCCTGCTCTTGAAGAGCTGTTAGTTCAGTAATGTCAGAAAAAACCACAACAACACCGGTTGATTCCTTTTCGTTTTCACGCTGAAGCCAGGATGAGGAAAGACTTAATGTCATTTTTCTGCCGTCGGAACGTATAAAGTCAACGGTTTGCCGATGTCCCACTTTTTTTCTGGTCACAGCATCAAGAATCATCTGGTTGAAGGCATCATTATTTTCTTCAGCAGCAAGAAATACCTCGGCAAAGGCATGTTCCCTTACAAGAGATGGATCAAGTCCCAGTATGGCCGCAGCTGCAGGGTTGAAAAGGGTGATTCTTCCCTGAAAGTTCAGGGCCATTACACCATCTTTCATGTTGTCCAGAACGCTCTGGTGAAAATCTTTTTGAAAATCAGGTTTTATACTCATAGTCTTTCCTTGGAAGTCATTATTGAAGCATCCATGTTTTTCCGCCGAGATATTCTGCTTCAAGGTCAGCACGTTCAGTGATAAACTCAATATCCCAGGTATCCAGTGTGGTGGCAATCATGGCATCAAGGCTTGTAAGGGTGTTCTGGTAAGTCATTATGGCTCTTATTTCCGCCAGTTTGTCATCCCGGAGTTTGTCCTGCTCCTGGATAAAATCTGTGTTGGAAATTTTTCCAAGCTTGAACTGAAGTTCGCTTATACGGAAGTTCTCTTCTGAAAACTGTCTTGTTTTTGAAGCCAGTTCTACCCGTCTGAGGCTTGAATCCACCTGACGAACGGCATTTCGAATATTGTTTTCAAGTGACTGTCTGGTAGTGAGCAGCTGCATATTGGCTTTACGGAGCTGTATCCTTGCGGAAAGCAAAGGCATTTCCCTCGTGTATTTCTTGTCTCCATAAACTGGCAGGGGAATTTTCAGGTTGAGGCCAAGCCACCAGTCTTCCTGGCTATAGGAAGGATCGTTTTTTCGGTGATTCCAGCCGTCTTTATAGCCTCCTTCCAGGTCAAGATTCCACAGTCTCTGATTTTTGGCGTCGGAAAGCTCGATTTTTGCCATTTCAAGGGAGGTTAGTGCAGAAAGGTATGAGTTGTCCCTCTCCAGTGCAAGTGCAAGGCATTCTTCAAAAACAGGGTGTACTGGTTTGTATATGATTTTTTCAGTTGGAACAAGTTTGGTATTTCCACTTATCTCAAGACGCTGCAGCAGAGCAAGGTGTGCATTATCCATTTGTGCCTTTGCCTCTTCAAATGCCAGTTCCTGTCTGCTAAGGTTGGCTTCTGACTGAAGTATTTCGTTTGGTGCACGTCTTCCTGTTTCAATCATGGTTCGGGTGAGGTCAAGCTGCTTTTTTGCCTTGTCAAGTGCGTCATTTTGTACCTCCATGTCCTGATAAAGGGATAAAAGAGTCCGGTAATCCTGAATCACCCCGGAAATTGTGTTTATGAGAGTATCTCTCAGTGATCGTATATTATTTTCTTCCTGCATGGCCGCACGTCTCAACGGGGCCATATTGTAGTCAATTCCCCCGTCTTTGAGCAGGGGCTGGCGGAACCCGACAGACCATTGGGATAGTCCGGTCTGGGTTTCACCCGAGCTGCTGTCAGTTTTGTTATAACTGGTTTGATAACCGTTTTCCCATGCAAATATGATTTCTCCCCCTGTAGGAATTTTCTGACTGACAGTGCTGATAAGTGACAGCTCTGCATTGTCTGTGCGGGATCTGCTGGAATCCTGGGTGTCAGAGTTATAGTCTGTTGCAGTTCCTGTTGTTGCTGTACTGGCCTGAGGGCTGATATCCAGGTTTGGTGAGAATCGATTCATTTCCTGTGCCAGCTGGAATTTTTCCATTATTCTTGAAAGATAAGCACTTTCAATTGTGCGGTTTTGTCTGAGTGCCAGGTGGATTGCTTCAGTGAGGCTGAGTTCCATAACAGGAGGAAATTCATGCTTAGGAGTAATTGGTTTTTCTTCAGACAAAAGAAGAGCTGGGATGCAGAAAATAAAAAAAACAAGGATTCCTGCAATTCTTAAGCTGGCATGTTTCATATTTTGTCCTGACAGCATTCCGGCTGAAATTTATGAGTCTTTGTAGAAAATACAGTGCAGGATTCATTAAAATATTATATTTAAATATCCTGCATATAAGGCATTGCTCTTTTTTCAGTTATTGATTTTTTATAGGATAGTACGGTGTTTTTTGTCAACAAAAGTCTAAAAAGAACATTTATAATACATGCCATGAAAAATAAAACCATGGAGGCTTGTAAAAATGAAATCAAAATCAAATTGTGTCAGAAAATTGCAGAAAGTTTAGAGCTTGAGTTAGAAGCAGTGAAAAAAGAAATTTTATCAGGCCCTTTAATCAATGCTGACGAAACCACAGTTCAGGTTATCAAAGAACCAGGAAGGTCAAGCCAGGCAAAATCCCTGTTCTCTCAGAATTGAAAGAATACGTTGAATCCGGCTTAGGAGATTTACCTTTATCTCAAATCTATAGACCGACTCTCGCAGTTAGGTTTGTGGAAAATTTAAAGAAGTCCCTATGGATGGAGGTCTGCAAATACCTCCATTCGCAAAAGTAAGGCTTCATCAAACTTCAAAAGTAACTCCGTCCTCATATCTGTAAACATTGTCAAATAAATCAGAAAACATTTCTCCCTGAAGGGTGTGAACAGGAACAATTTTTTTTGCTTTCAAAGCTTTGCAAAATCTTTTCAAATCTTTTAAATAGGCATGTCCGCTTACGTGTATATGCTTCATTGTCAAGTCGTATTTTTTGCAGAAAGCCTCATATGAATCATCATTGTCAAGATATCCTTTCCACATGGAAAAAATAAATAAAGAATAATGAAATTTTTGTTGAGCTGCAAGTTTTTGTGCTATTCTGTCTGCGGCTTTAAGGGGGAGTCTTAAAACAATATCCTTTCTTTTTGCCATTATTTCATCTAATTCAATTTTTCTGTGTTTGTTTTCATACAAAAATGAAGCCCCAAGACTTTCAGCAATTGCACAACTGTGTCCTTTTATATAATAAATCCTTATATTATCGTTTTTGTGTGGAGGAAGGGATGGACTGACTTGTTTCAGCTGGGTTAAAATATAATATGTATATAAATCCATAACAAAAATTTTTTTTCTTTTTAAACAGGCTCTGTAAATTGAAACAATTCTGTCAATATTGCTTCCTGCTGCCTGGATAAACCCAATGTCTGTTTGAATTGCAAACCTTCCCGAAAGGTTATTTTCAATGTCTGCTTCACTAGCATAGATTGTCTTGTGATTATTCCCAAGGGTTGTTCCTTCCATAATAAGGCAGTCAATATTTTTAAAAGGATGTTTTTCAAAATTATCTACAAGAACTGATTTTCTTCCATGTCCCCTGAAATCTCCGGAATAAAAAATTTTTTTGTTTTCAACTTCAATTAAAAAGGAAGAAGCATCAAATCCAGAATGATCTGCAAGATACGATGTTATTTTAAAAGGCCCTATTTCAAGAGGCTTCCAATGTTCAAAATTTTTTATATTTTTAATATGTACTTTAAGGGATTCCGGGTAAAAAACATTCCCGGTTTCAATTAAAAGACGTGTTCCCCTGCTCATGTAAACAGGTATTTCAGGATTTATTTGGTTTAAAAGGCCACAATGGTCATGGTGTGCATGGGAAATAAATACAGCTTCTATATCTGGTTTGTCATTTTTATAAAGACCTTTTAGATTTGGAAGAATTTTATTTTCAATTGACGGGTTATTTAAATTGTTTTCATCAATTTCTCCGCCTCCGTTTTCCATGAGAGGCTTACCAAGATCAAAAATAATCCTGGTTATTCCTGATTTGATTTCTATGCAGCTTCCGCCTATTGCATTGGTTCCTCTGTGGATTGTTATTTCTGCCATTTAAAATCCTTTTAAATTAATCAGTTTAAATTAGTTGCTGAACGAAAACGGCCTTTTTTGTTTCATTCTTAAGTCAGATGAAAAATTTAATCCTCAAAATACTCCATGTATTCCTGTGGTTAAATTTTTCACCTTCCTTGAATGAAACAAAATTCTCGTTTTCGGCCAATCACTAAATTAGAATGGCTGCTGTATTTTTTCTGAGCCTCATTATAGCTGAAGCTTTGGCACAGCCGGCTCAGAAAAAATTTTGCTTTTGTTTTTCCAGCAATCCGTCTTTTTAACAGTATTGAGCAAAATATTTTATAAGGGGAAGTATTTCTCAGTTATCAATTATTTTGGAGCAGATATTCCTCCCTTAAAATCAGATGGATTTCCTTTCAGCAAGAGTCGTTTGCTGCCAAGTTTGTCTTCAAGTTTCTTTTTATGTACTGACCAGACTTTTCCATCTCTTTGATCCTGGTCAAATCCAAATACTGCAAGACAAGGGGATGTATTGAGCTTTAGATCAGCACCATTGGCTATTTTTTCAACAAAATCCCCGTATCTTTCCATTAGAATATCTTGAGGAATAATTTCACATAAATTTTTGCATATTAATTTGTATGAATTTAAGATGTCATCTTTATATTTTTCAAGAAGTTCTTCATATATGGCTATTTGATTTAAAACAGGAACATTGTCATCGTTTGCACGAAGTTCTTTATTGGAGAAATCCTTTGCTTCAACAAAAACAAGTTCATAGTTATTTTCAAGGCTCTGGATTGCTGCAAAGTCTATTCTTTTTGCAGTTTTTCTGTTTCCTGTTCCCAAATGATTTTCAATGGTTTCGTCTTCATGGGTAAGTGCTATTTCAAGATCAATAATATTATTGTTGCTTTTAAGTATTTTCTGAATTCCTTCTTTTTCAACTCCCCCATAAACAGAAGAAGATTTTTTAAGAGCCTTGATATCATTTCGTTTTGTTATAAAATAATTTTTTATGAACTCATCTGTGTTTTCTTCAAAAAAACTGCTGGTTTCTGTTTTTATCAAGACAGATTTTCCTTTTGAGGGAGCCGGGCTTAAAAGATACTTGTAATGTGTTTCAGTAGAAATTTTATTGTTTGAGTATCCAAGCTTTAAAATACTGTTTCCCTGATAATAAATGTTTATATAATTATCTCTTATACCTATTGCAATATCTTTATCTTCAAGTATTTTTTTCCATAGTCCGTTGTTGTTAAAACTATCTTTCAATGCATTTATAAAGTTTTCGTTTGTTATTCCTCTTTTAAAAATAGCAGCCATTTTTTTCTCCTTTTTTTATTATAAAAGCAAGTATGTTGATGAATTCTCCAAATGACCCATTTTACGAATAAGTCTTGAGTAGTCAGGGTCATTCATTAATTTTATTTTTTCAATTATTTGAGAGGCTTTATGTGAGCCTCTTTTTAGATCTAAAGATTTTTTTTCTATTAAGGAAATAAAAATAAAACATATTATGTCCAGTTTGTCTTTAAGATTATTTAAAAATCTTTTTTTCTGATAATCAAAAAAGAAATAGTCTTTTACAGTCTCCAGGATACCGTCAACTGAAAGTGTTTTTAAAAGGATTTCATAGCTTTTTTTGTTTATCAGTTTTTCTTGTGTATTTGTGTAGTACATACTCTGAAAATCACCGTTTATTTCTTTATCTTCAAGGTTGTCAAGATAGAAAAGTCCGTATTTTTTTAGAGATATGTGCAAATAAAGAATTAATTCCATGAGTTCTTCAAATGAAATCTCCCACAGTTTTTTTTCATTAATAATCGGCGGGTATTCTTTTCTTGTTTCATCTGTCAAAGCATGTATTTTTTTTATCATTTCATGCATGTCAATATTTTTTAACAGATACTCATTATAGCTGGTGTTTTTTTCAAGATATTTTGATAAATTTTCAAAAAGTTTTTCAGGCTTTATCATTAAACCTGTTAACATTCCTGAAATTCCAGTTCTTATAAAGCCAAGTTTTAGTTTTGCATTTTCAAGTGTTATGTCAGCATATTTTTTTATGTCTTTTTCGTAAGTTTTAGGATCTTCAAAATCAAGGAGATGGTTTATGCAATATGATATAAAAGGTGCATGTGGAAAATTCATTGCTTTTCCAAGGCCAAAGTCTTTTGTGACAAAGTCTTTTCTGATTTTGCTCAAAACATGAAGGCATTCAGGGATGCTAGCTGACCATTGATTAAACTTGAATGTGACAGGGGATAATTTTTTTTCAGTAAAAAAAGGGAGTCTTTCTCCTGGCATGTGATTTGAAAAAAAATAAATTGTATCAATGCCATATACCCTATGACCTTTAAATTGTAGAAAAAGAGTAGAAATTTTTTTTCTGCACTCTGCAATATCCTTGTTTTTATTAGAAATTATTGTTTTTTTAAACATGTTTTTTTTATGTTCAGAAAGAACTGAGGAAAAAATAATGAATGCTGTTTCGTCTATATTTTCAAAAGCTGAGCAAAGTGTTAGATCATCAATTTCCTCATATTTTAGATAGTACAAAAAATTATGAATATTGGATTCGCTGGCAATAAGCCATATTGTATTCCATGTGTTTATGTAATTATTTGAGGCAGAATCAAGTTTTCTTGCTTCAATTTCTTTTAGAGCCTTGTCAAGTTGAGCTCTGAAAAGCAGTTCTCCTATTTCTGTGTAAATTTCAATTTCTTCTTGTGAGGGGATTGTTTTTTTGTTTAAATTAGCCATAACTTCTCCCTGTTAAATTTTATTTTAACACAAATTATGCCACATAAAAAAAAATTGTAAAGCCTTATTTTAAAGCTTTTTAATAAAAAAATCAGTTTGACAATTTTTTTAAAAAATATTAATTTTTAATATCTGTTGTTAAAAATTAATATTTAAAAGGTGCTGTATGGAAAATTCAATAATAAGTCTTGTCTGGCCTGATATTTCATTTTTGGAAAAAATTTCAGAGGATAAAAAGCTTGCATTAGAAATTGCACAGTCTGAAAATATTTTAATTGAGTCAGGAAGAAGCAGGATATGTAAAAATCTTGTTTTATTAAACAATAAATATGACCAGCTAACTATGGTCAAAATTTTAGTTCCATTTATTTATGAGTCTGAAAAAGATGAAATTGCAGATTTAATTCATGGTTTGACAGCAAAAAAACAAGATTTGAAAATTGAGTGGTATTATGTAGAAGAAAGCAAAGAGGTTGAAGGTTTGAAAAAAAAATTCAGCTCAGATCAAAGCCGTATTTTTTTTATAAAAATAAAAGACCCTGTCCAGTCTAAAAAAAAGGATCTTGATTATGTAAGATATTTTATGACAAGAGCCTTTCTTGGTAAAAATGATTCTGGCGAGTTTGATACGGAATATTTGAGAAAAGTAATAAACTGGTTAAGCGGTGAAAACTATTATATGGAGTATGAAAAAAATGTAAAAGCCTTTAAAAATTATGACACCCCTGTTCTTGAGGGTTTTTCAAAGCCAATGCTTGATTTGAAAAAGCGTATTCATCAGCTTTCAAGGACAGATTTAAATGTTTTAATCAAAGGTGAAACAGGTTCCGGGAAGGACGGAGCAGCTTTTTTTATTCATGATTTAAGTAATAGAAATAAGAAAAATTTTGGAGCTGTAAATTGTGCTTTGTTTGAGGAAAATTATCTTATTTCGGAATTGTTTGGACATAAAAAAGGGTCATTCACAGGTGCATTGTCAGATAAAAAAGGGATTTTTGAGTCCCTTTCAGGCGGGACCCTTTTTCTGGATCAAATCCATGAAATGCCAGAAAGATGCCAGATGATGGTTTTGAGATTTCTTGAAAAGGGTGAATTCTCTCCAATTGGAACTAAAATTACAAGGCTTGGCAATGTAAGAATTATTGCAGCAGGATCAAAGGCTCTTATAAAGGAAAAATTAAGGCCGGAATTGTTTTTCAGGATTTCTGAGGTAAAAATTGAAATACCTCCATTAAAAGATATTACAGAAGACATAATTACTTTTGTGGATCATTATATTTATAAAAAATCCAATGATCCAAAAAAAAGATATGAAGTAAAAAAGTTTTTTGAGGATAATATGGATCTTTTTAAAAATTATGAATGGCCTGGAAATATCAGGGAGCTTCTTGCTTTTGTCAAGAGGAGGTTTGAAATAGGACAAGGCGAGGAAAAATTTATACTTGATGATATTGGCTCAAATAGCGATGCAGATATGTTTTTAAATGATTTTGAAACTGATTTCAGTGTGCTTGTCAAAAAGCATAAAAATAAACTCCCTTCAAAAATGGAGCTTGAATCCTTTTATGCAAAGTCTGTTACAGAAGTATTGAGCAGTAAAACAAGAAAACATATTGCGGAAAATGTTTTAAAAATTACTCAAAATACTTATAGAAGTCTGCTTGAGAAGGACTGAATTGGATTTTTTTTGTTCCAAAGCTTACAAGTTTTGGAACAAAAAATAATTGGAATAAATTATAACTTTTTATACTCCGATAAGAGGAAGTTCCTTTTCAATTTTAAAATATACAAGGAATTTTCCAACTTCAGGGTTTGAATCTTCCTTATATTTTCTTCTTTTCAGGGTTTCAATAAGATCAGTATTTTCCTCTTCTTTTATTTTTGTAAGAAAAAACCGCTTTCCCTTATATCCGCGACCTTCTTCAATAAACATATAGCAAGCCTTTGGATTTGACTGAATATTTTTGTGTGAAAGTCTGTCTCTCATAATAAGTGCAAGACTTCCGTCTTCCATAATATTTGGCCTTGCATAGATTGCACTGTCTACATTTCCTTCTGAATCTGCTGTTGAAATAATGCCTGTTCCCTTTGTATTTTCAAAATATGTTTTTAAATCCATTTTTTTCTCCGTTTTATTTGTAAGTGTTGTTTTCATTGTTTTAAACTAGGTACTTTTTTATTTTGTTCAAGTGAGGAAATTGATATCTGGTGGCAGGTCTTAAATGTTGAGTCAGTGAAAACGCTCCCAAGGTCACCTTGGGAGCGAGTATCTAAATTGGAGTTATCATTATACGGTGAGAAAGTAAGACCTCTTGGGTTTACATGATCCATTAGAGCTTTAACTTGAGCAGTAACCGCCCTGAAGACAACAATAGATTCTCCCCTTCCAGTTAGCTCATAAGAAGGTTCAAACTCCTCATCTAATGCCGCAAAAGATACATCATATAAATCTTTAGGACCTGTTGCGTTTTTCTCAAGAGATACTGCGTAATAGTTTTTCTTTGGTGTTCTAAACATAAGGGTATATGCCTTACCTGGAATTTCGACTACAACTCGAGTGTAGAGTTTTAACTCTGCTTTTTCTGATATTCTTAACTTTTTAAACATTATAAACCCTTTCTGATGATAAAAACAAATTTTATTGGTGTTAAGATGAATTTGTTTAACATAAAAGAGTTGTAATTGTTTTTGTTATTTAATGTATCCGCATTCCTTAAGTATCTCAATAAGGTCTTCATCTTTTAGGGTTCCGAATTTATACGTGTTGTCGTCATGCTGATCAATAGGAGTTAAACCTTCCCCTTCTTTTATAAGTTTTATAACTTTGGCTAGGTTGGTAGGAGGTCTTTTTGGTCGATCTTCTACTATTCTTATTCTTTCTCTCTTGTTTTCCATGTCTTGTTTCCTTTTTTTATTTAAATTTTTAAAAAAATATTTTTGAATTTGTTTAAGTGTGCGTACTTTTAATTTTTAGGTATGATTATTGCTATTTGTTAAAATTTTTTTGAATAGAAGTATGAAAAATAATGAAAGGTGTGTTTTAAAAAATAATATTTTGGGTTTTTGGAGATATTACTTTTTTCTTTTGTGTTGATTGTTCTTTTTTTAAAAATGTCCATAATCACTCCATTTTTTGAATTAATAATGAAACATTATATGTACTTTTAGATAATTGTAAACCCTTTGATTGAAGTTTTTTTAGAAAAAAATAAGGTTGGTTAATTTTTTTATATAAATATTAAATTTTAATATATAGTATCAAAAATTGATATATAAATTTTGAGAAGTGAAAAATATAGCAATAGTTTTTGTTTTTGTGGGTATTGTATTTTTAGAAAAATTTCAGAAGAAATAGTAGATACTGAAAATATTTTTTGTTGGTTACAAAACTGCGGTATAGAATGAAATCTAAAATTTGAAAACGCTCCTAAGGTGACCCTGGGAGCGAGCAGTGAGTAGATGAAGGTTATTTCTCGTTTACTCGTTCCAAAGCTCCGGCTTTGGAATGAATGGCATTAAACAGATGGTTCAAGACACCGGCTTTGGAATACAAAACCTACCCGGCCTCAATCCGCCGGTTAAACTCATCAATTTTTTTAACAATTTTCCTTACAACATCAGTCTTGTCCTTAAACAAAACAGTTATGCTCCCGTATTTATTGAAAGGGTGGTCATTTAATATTTTTTTATCAATGCTTCCGTTTTTGACAATATAGTCCACAATAAGGTTTACAAATTCCATCTGGTTTGAATTGAGCAGATTGTTGGAAATAAATTCTGAAAAAAGTTCATAGGCAGCTTTTTTTTCAAGTCCCACAAGTTCGGCAGCAAGTTTTAAAAGCGGTTTTTCTCCAAATTCCCTTTTGTAGTCGTCTTTTGTTCCAAGGTCTTTGAAAAGAATTTTTTCAAGATGTTTTATATCATCTTTTGTAAGAGGTTTGTTGTTCCTCAGTTTGTAAACTGCAATATCGTTTTTGTGATTATTAAGATATGAACTTACCTTTTTTCTGTAGCTTAAAAATTCATCTGAAATAAATTCTGCACTGTTTTCAGAAATTTCCTTAATTTCATCCTTAAATGAAGTAAAATATATTTTTGTGTCTTCCCTTTCAAGAAGAACAATCAAATCCCTTAAACAAATTCTTATGTTTTCAAAATCTGAAATATCTGCATTTTCCCAGAATTCCTGTGTCTGAATATCTGCAATAAGTTTTTCATGTTTTTTAATCTGGGGAAGATTTCCCTTTTTTTCAAGTTTTTCGGCAGTGTTAAAAACTTTTTGCTTTGGTTTTGAAATATTCATTCCCTGAAGATAAAAAAGTTCAATCTGATAAATCAATAAGTCAAACCTTTTTGCAAGGTCATTTTCATCTGTAGAAAAAATTATTGGAGCAATTTCATTTTCAAGGTCATTTACCATTTTGTCTGAAATGGAATTCCAGGTATTTTTATTTTTGTATTTATGGATAAATTTTATTCTTTGTTTTGCATAAAAACGCTCTTCATCAATTGCTTCAATTTCCTTTAAAAGGGAGTTGATAAATTCATTTCTTTTAATCTGGTAATAATCTGTTTGAAAATCAATATGTTCAAGTTCTTTTGCAATTTTAACCCTGATATTGAAAATATTTTCTGTAAGGGATTTTACAGCCTTTGCCTCAACTCCGTTTTTTTGTTTACCCTGAAAAATTCAAAATTTGAGCAATAATCAAAAATAAGAAAGGATTTTTTATCAAGGTCTGGTCAAAAAGGTCAGGACAAAGCCTTGTTCCCCTTCCAATCATCTGCCAGAACATTTTGCCTTTGACCTTACTTTTAAAAAAACAAGATTTACAATTTCAGGAATATCTATTCCTGTGTCAAGCATGTCAACTGATACAGCAATACGTGGAAAACTGTTTTTTCAGAAAATTTTTCAATTACCTCATCAACATATTTTATTCCGTTATATATTGATTCTGCTGCTTTTTTTCCCTTAAAATGGGGATAAAGATGATTAAATCTTTTTAAAATAAAATCAGCGTGCTTTGTGTTTTTTGCAAAAATTATTGTTTTGCCTGTTTCATCTCCGCCGCTTACCTTTATTCCCTTTTCCATGAGGTTTTTTATAACAGTGTCAACAGTATCATCATTAAAAAGAAAACTGTTTAAGGCTTCACCTGAAATATCTGTTACTCCGTCATCAAAAGTCTCTTCCCAGAGTTCTTTTTCCTCATCTGAAAGCTCATCATAATGAATTCCCTCATCCATGAATTTCATTTTTGTTTCTATTGAATTGTATGAAACAAGATATCCTTCGTTTACAGCCTCTTCAAGTTCGTATGCAAAGGTTGGTACTTTATTTTCAACATCAAATACTGAATATGTGTTTTTATCAATATCGTCTTTTGGAGTAGCTGTAAGTCCAAGAAGAAATCCGTCAAAATATGTGAAAATATCCTGATATTTTTTGTATAAAGACCTGTGAGCTTCATCTACAATAATAAGGTCAAAATGTCCGGGAGTAAAAATCCTTTTGCCGTTAATACCCTTGGTTTCATCAATTGCATTCATCATTGTTGGATATGTTGAAAAAATCATCCTGCTTTTGGGGTCGTCTGATTTATCAAGAAGATTGCAGATTGACATATCAGGAAGAAGATTTGAAAAGCTTTTTTTTGCCTGTTTTACAAGTTCCCTTCTGTCTGCAAGAAACAAAATGTTTTTAACCCATCCGTTTTTTATCAATACATCTGAAATTGAAACAGCAGTTCTTGTTTTGCCAGACCCTGTTGCCATTACAAGAAGAGCTTTTCTTTGTCCCCTTTCAAATGTATCGCACACAGACTGAATGGCTTTTTTCTGATACGGCCTGTCTGTAATATTGTTGTTTATTTCTACTTTTGATATTGGTTTTTTGTTTTTCTGTCTGTAAAAAATCCATTCAAGTTCATCTTTTGTAAAAAATCCTGAAACAATTCTTTCGGGATACTCAGTATCATCCCAGAACCAGGTTTCAAAACCGTTTGTGAAAAATATAAGAGGCCTTGTATTGTATTGTTTTTCAAGGCAGTCTGCATAAAGTTTTGCCTGGATTTTTCCTTTTTTTGCATCAACAGAAGTTCTTTTTGCCTCAATTACTGCAAGTGGTTTTCCATTGTCTGAATAAAGAACATAATCTGCATATCCTTTGCCTGAACTTGTAGGCATTTTATCAAGTTCAACCTCTTCAATGCAGTCTGAACCAATTTTCCATCCGCAAATTTCAATATCAAGGTCAATATAGAGTTTTCTTGTTTTAAATTCGCTTATGTCATCACATTTAAAATGCCTTGATTTTAAATTGGATTTTCTTAAATTGGAATAAAACTCTCTTTCCTTTATTGGTTTCAGCTGATTTTCAAGGCCTTTTGACTGATTTTCAAAATCCTTTTCTTCCCTAAAAAGTGATTCCATGATTTTTTTGGTTTTTTTCTCAAAAAAATCACCGTCAAAAATAAGATTTTTATTAAAAGGTGTCTGGTTTATATCTTTTGAATATGAAAAATCAATCCATGAAATAAAATCAAAAAGATTTTTTAATGATTCTAAGGCTTTGTCCCTTGTTATGGGAGTTGTTGTGTGTGCTGCAATATTTCCAAGTTTTATAATGAATTTTATTTTTGGAAAAAGTTTTTCATCAAGAATTTCCCTGAAATCAAAATTGTGAATTAATGATGAAAGATTGTCCTGATATGGAATTTTAAGGTCGCCGTCATGGGAATATGTCCATTTTACAGCAATTTCAAGAGCTTTTCTTATCTGAAGAGCAGCAGAAGAATATGAAACAGCAAACGACTTCTCAGCCTCAATGCAGGCAGTTTGAATATCTTTGTATTTTTTGTCCTTTTCAAGGTATGAGAAGTTTGATTCCATGTTTTAGATTTCTCCTTTAAATGCTCTTTGCATCAGGGAACTGAAATTTTGTTCCAGGTCTTTTAAGGATTTTTGCATTTTTTGTTTCTGGATTTCTATTTTTTCTACTTTTTCTGCGAAATTGTTTTGCAGGGTTATTGGGGGTACTGGGATATTAAGTTCTTTTAATTTGGCTTTAGAAATATTTATCATTGAAGCTGCACTGCCTCCAGCAAGGTTATTTATTTTTGTACGAAAATTTTTATTGTTGAAAAGAC
>JACKCP010000013.1 GCA_020633955.1 Desulfobacteraceae bacterium
GTTTACAGATGATGAATAGGCATTGTCTGTTACAATTACATTGATGTTATCTACAACCGAACCTTCAACCTGAGCATTGCCACCAAGTACAGTACCTTTTATTACAACTGCATTGTCTTTTGTTTTGTATAAAATTTCACCGTTGTCAGTTTTATCTTCTGTTTCAAGAACGTTTTCTGAAATATTTTTTGCTTCAATTGATGTTATTGTTATCTGTGGAAAAACGCTGTCATCTGAAAAACCTTTGTCTGCTGAGGTTTTTAATGCATCAAATACAGAATCACTTACTGCAAAGCTGTATCCGAATTGTTTGAAATAATTGTAACTATAGCCTGGGTCGCTTGAACTTGGGCCTCCGTTGTAAATATAAAAACCTTTTCCATCAATATATTTTATATATCTTGTGTCTGTATTTGGGTAATTGGGGTCATAAACATAAAGCCTGCATTCGCCGGACTGTTCTATTGATGCCCTATAAACTGAAATTGCATGTCCTGCATTGAGCTTAAGGCCGTCAGAAGTATTAACAGCCTGATACATACCAACAAGAGCAGGGATTCCTGTTACATAGACTGATCCAATATATGCCTTTGCAACATCTGCTGAAGAAGCTCTCTGGGAAGAAAGCTCCCGGCTGACATATTCATTCCATATCCCAGATTCTGCCGCATGGGCCCTGCTTGCAAGTTCAATTGCTGTTGAATCATCAACCCAGGTTGATGTCTGCTGTGCATCATGATACTTTGAACGGAATCCGCTTCCGTGTTTTCTGAACCAGTAATTTGACCAGGTACACATCCCCATGCAGTTTCCGCCCCTTGAGGATTTGTAATAAGCTCCGTAGTTAGGGATATACCATCCTTCCTTTGAGGGTCTGAAACCTGTGTCTATATTCAAAGCACCTGTAAGAAATGCCTGCCATATCTTTGAAGTACCTATGGAAACATAAACACTTTTTATTACATTGCCTGCATTCTGGGAAGTCTTTAAGGATGCGGGGACTTTACCTCCAGACTGGGTGGCACCAAAAGTTCTTACTTCAAATGTAATTGTTTTGCTGGTTTTATCCAAAGAGTCAAAGCCAAGTGCTTCCAGGGTTCCGTCTGACTTGTAGGAGAAAAAAAGCCAGCCGTCCAGGCTTGTTTGAGATATTGGAAGCGTAACTTTTACAGGTTTGTTGAACAGCTTGTATTCATTCCAGCTATCTGAGCCAGAAGCTGAAATGATGAACATTTCAGTTCCAATATCAAGATTTTCAGGTAAGCCTGCCTGCCCTGAAATATCAGCAGTTTCTACTGAAATTTCAATGGATTCGCTTACTGCTCCCTGGGGAATTTCAATTTTAAAGCCTGATATGTCAGGACTTGTTATTGTTCCTCCTGAAGCTGTAATTGTTTTAGAACTCAGACTTGCTTCAACAGGCTCAGATGCTGAAATATCAGCAATTGTGATTTTTTGCTCTGCAGCTGGTACCTGTGTGTTGTCTTCATTGTCTTTTTTGTCAGAATCACTGCTGCTACTGCAGGCACATAAGAAAAATGCCAAAAAAAATGCAAGAACAATAGCCTTAAAAAATTGTAAACCCTTGTTTCTTCTCATAAATCTCAACTCTCCCTGTTTTGTAATCTTGATCTGACCTTCAGCGGTCAGGTGATGAACAAAAAACTGATTTTACCCTTTGGCAAGTTTAATTAAAAATTTAACCTCAGAATGTTTTGGTATCCAGTTTGGTTAAATTTTCACTTGAAAAGAGTAGAAAAACTTTTCTTGTAAATCACAAGTTAAAATAAATCCTTTTTTTAAATGCTTATAAGTCATTTAAAAAAAGTTAAAAATTTGAATGTTTATATAATATAGGATTTTTTTTGGGATGGAAATATAATTGATTCTAATGATGCATTTTATTGATAATAAACAGCAAGCCAGACAGTTTCCATGTTTTTGTCAGTTGCAAGGACTCTGTGTCTTGAATGGGACTCAATATTTAAAAAATCGCCTTTTTTGAGATAAATTGTTTTTGAATTTTTTTCAAACTGAAGAAGTGCACTTCCCTGAAGAACCAGGACAAATTCATTCATTTTTTCGTCATACCAGAAATTTTTTGGTGAGCAGTGACCTTTTGAAACAATTTTTTCAATTTTTATATTTTTACTTTCAATTATTGTTTCAAAAAATTCTTCCCTTATTTTTTCAGGGATATTTTGAAAAAATGACTGTTTCACGAAAATTATCTGCTGAAATCTTTTATTGAAGATATAAGCCCGTTTTCAGAAATTTCAAATTCGCTGTATCCCTCAATTCTTATCTCATCTCCTTTAAGAATATCTTTGGAAATATCTTCAGCAAGTATTCCGTCAAAAAAGATTTCAGCTGTTGCAGTATTGTTTTCAACTGCAATTGTAATCATGGATTTTTGTTTGGATTCAAAGATTCTGGCTGAAGATCTGCATATTTCCAGAAATTCCTTGATCCCGTTTGTTTTAACAATGGAAGTGTCTTGTGTAAGATTTTCAAAGGAAATATCAGGTTCAAGAATTTGAGTCATGGACTCAAAATCGGATTTGTTGAATAATTCAAGATATTTTAGAACTATTGTTTTTATTGTTTCCCTGTCCATTTTCATCCTATTTTTTTTGAAAATATAAAACTATGCTTTTTCCGCAGACGGGATTCAAAATTTTATCAAGAAATTTTGTAATAAACGGCTTCTTTATAATATCCCACTCAAGAAATTTTTTGTAGATATTTACAGCTCTGCTGTCTTCACGGCGGGGACCTACCAGACATTTAAGCCACCAGTAGGGAGAGTGAAGGCTGTGTGCAAAATGATATCTTAAAAACCTGCAGTTTTTGTCTCTAAAAATATTTTTAATCTGACTTTTCCTGTAAATTCTCACATGCCCCTGATTTGCATTGAAATAATCATCTGAAAGCATCCAGCAGATTTTTTCGGGCCACATTCTTGGAACGCTGACTGCAAGGGTTCCGTTTTTTTTAAGAACCCTGAGTATTTCAGATGCGGCCTTGTCGTCATCCGGGATATGCTCCATTACTTCCGAACATATTACTATGTCAAAGGATTCGTCTTCAAAGGGAAGCTTTGTTATGTCAGATGCCACAAGATTCCAGGTCCCTCCGCCTGAAAAACCAAGTTTGTCGTGGTATTCAAGCCGATCCTTTGCAAGAATAAGATCATCATAATTAAGGTCTGCTCCAACAGACATTACATTTTCACGGGAATAAACAGCAGCAGTGTGTCTGCCGGGGCCGCTTCCAATATCAAGGACTTTTGCTCCTTTTTTCATTGGAAGATATTTGAAATCAACGGTTATCATAAATTACCTCCTCATAGGCCTTGATTGTTTTTTCTGCAGCCTGTCTCCATGTGAATTTTGAGTGAACCCTGTTGTATCCGGCTTCTCCAAGTTCTTTCCTTTTTTGCGGATTATCGAGAAGATAATTAACTGCATTTTCAATTGCCTTTGGATCTTTTGGGGGTACAATAATTGACGCGTCTCCTGCAACTTCTGGAAGTGCTCCCCCTGAAGTTGTAATTACAGGTGTTTTCGTTGCCATTGCCTCTCCTACTGGTATACCAAATCCTTCATATACTGACGGAACAACAGCAATGGTTGATTTTGCATATTCCTTTACAAAATCATGGTGTGACAGTCTTCCTGTAAAATTTACAAGATGAGAAATATTAAGATTTTTGATAAGTTTTTCTATTCCACCGTTTTCCTTTGGCTTCCCAATGACAGTAAGCTTTATTTCTCTTTTTCTAGAAATTTCATATACTGCCTGGAGAAGATAATAAAGGCCTTTTAGGGGAGTATCTGCACTGTTTGTACAGATCAGGGTATTTGGCTCCCTGGTTATTTCTTCCATGGGATGGAAAAGATCAAGGTTTATTCCGTTTGGAACAACAATAAATTTATCCTTGTCAATTTTATACTCACGGGAAATATCATTTTTGGAAAACTCTGAAACTGTTATGATTTTTGGAAGTTTTCTTGAAACTCTTTTCTGCATTCCAATAAATGAATACCATCTGTAGTGCTTTATTTTTTTCCACGGAGCCCTGACACTTGCAATGGCAAGTTTTCTGTCAACTGTCATTGGATGGTGAATTGTTGCAATTACAGGCACTTTTCTGTTAATAGCCCATATTCCGTATGAAAGGGACTGATTGTCGTGGATGATGTCGTATTTGTCGAATTTATCCTTTAGATAGTCATAGGCTCTGAATCCGAAAGTAAAAGGCTCGGGATAGCCCATTGTACTTACTCCGATCCATTCCATCAGGTTTACTGGTTCTTTAAGCTCTTTTGCAGTTGGCACTCTGAAAAGATTTTCAGGATCATAAAGATCAAGAGTTTTTACAGGAATAAGGTTGGCCTTCCCCTCTAAAAGAGGGTCTGGTGGACCGGCCAGAACATCAACCTGGTGCCCCATTTCAGCCATTTCCCTTGCAATGTTTCTTACATATACTCCCTGTCCTCCAGAGTGGGGATTGCTTCTGTAGCTTATTATGCAGATTCTAAGTTTTTTTTTCTTCAACATATATTTACTCTAACTGGTTAAGTGTAAAAAAACTGAATTACGTCTAATATGGGAATGCGTCAAGGAAAAACTGTTCAAATCAGGTTTTAGTTTCTCAGTATAAATTCATCAATATAAATGTATTCAATATTTGAAAAAATTCGTTTTCTGACCTGATTTTCTATTATAACAAGAATTTCATCTTTGCTTCCAGTGCTTATTTCCTGTCCTGAATAGGGTGACACAGCTATTGATGCTGCATAGGAAATTCTTTCCCATTTTCTTCTTATTTCCTTAATGCCTTCGGCATTGCTGAATCTGAAATCAAAGGATATGGAAAGGTAGCTTCCGTCGTTAAGAGATGTGGAAAACCTGCATTTAAATGAGGGCAGATTTTTTATTTCTTCTTTAGCTGGATTGCCTTTATTGTTTTCTGTGATTTTTCTCTCTGTAAAAAGCCGATACTGCCTGTTTCTTGTCTGATATATTTCCCCAAGGCCTTTGAACCTGAATTTTTTCTGGTAATAGTCGTTATAGACAAGTCCTCCAGCAACTAGAATTGATAAAACAAGAACTCCAATCAAATATTTTAAATATTTATTTTTATTTTTTTCTTCATTCATCAGGATTATACCTTGCTTCAAACCTTATGGACAGAATTTTACCAGGCTTAAGCTGGGGGATAATATTTATATCCCATTCAATTTTAACATTTTTCTGGTCAACTGCACTAATCTTTGCATAAACTTTTTCACCTGCCTGATCCTGGATAAATTGGGGATCATCATCTGAATATACCTCATAGTTTAATAATGTAGTATGCTCTTTTACAAATTCGCACTGCCAGTCCCATAATCTTGCATCGCCAGACTCCAAAACTTTTGGAAACATACTGAAGCTGTCAAATGTGATAAATGATCCGTCTTCTGAAAGTTCTGCAGGATACCCGCTTAAATGATTCAAAGTGAAAAATCTGTCAATAATTTTTATTATCTGGTTGCCGTTGTGTAAAAACATGCTCAAATGCCAGGGCTCTCCGCACATAAGATCTTTTCGGTTGATGCATCCCTTGACTCTCAGCTGGGTTGTTCCATCGGCATTTGTGTAATAATAAGGCCTTCCTGTGAAATACTCACCTTTTACAAGTTCGTTATTTGGATAATATGGCAGTTCGTCTTCTATATAGGATATGTAGTTTGAAAAATGGTTTGTTTCAAAATATACAATTTTTTTATCAGTATCTTTGTGTTTAACGCTTATTTCCGTCCATTTTCCCTGGATGGGATCAAAGTATTTTATACCTATTTTATCAACTGATTCTGAAAGGTCTTCAAAATAAGGAATTCCCAGTGTGATATTTTTGTTGAAGATAATTCCTTCAGGAGAAAAGTTAATACAGTCGCCTGCCTGAGCTGCTTGAGTTTCGAGTGGAGAGGGCAGGGTTGTCTGTCGTTTTATTCTTATGGTTTCAAAATTGTTTAATGCATTTTCAGGAAAAATTGCAACTGCTCGGTTTTGGGAGAATTCAAGTTCAACCTCACCTCCCTCAGGGCCAATTGATCTGGCTGATGTCAAAATTTTGTCGTTATTGATTTTAGTTGTTTCTTTATTGTCGCATCCATGGGATGACAATATAAAAAAAATTATTATAGTTGTTTGAAAAATTTTTGAATGTTTCATGTTTTTTTCTTTTTAATATGTTTTTTTTAATTTAATAAATTGTCTTTAACAAAAGATTAAAGCAGTATCTGTACCAGAATGAAAGGAGTTTTTAGAAATGGATAAGGTTTTATCAAAATTTCCGGCCTATATTGTAAATAAATTTAAAAATATCCCTGACCCTGAAAAAAACAATGTTCTTGAAAGTGTTAATCTTTTGAATATTGATGATTTTGAGCCTGATGAGGAGCTGATTGAATCTCTTGATGAGGCAATCAGGTATAAAGATGCAAAAGTCTCTTTAATTCGACTGATGCTTGAGGGTATGATAGAAGATGACTTGAATGACAGGCTTGAAGCAAAGGAAATTGCTGCTTCTCTTTTAAATGAATATCCTCTTTCAGATGTTATGAAGGTTTATGAAGAAAAATACAGAAATGCCTAAAATTAAGGTTATCCTTGTAATGGCACTCACTGCAGACGGTTTTACAGCCAGATCTTCCAGTGAGTATACAGACTGGACTTCAGCTGCAGATAAAAAGCTTTTTTTCGATTTGTCTGGAAAAGCGGGTGTTGTTATTATGGGAAATAATACTTTTAAAACCTTGAAAGCACCCCTTAAAAACCGTCTCAATATTGTAATGGGGAAAAATGAATTAAAAACTGCAGATGCTGGTGTCAGATTTTTTTCCGGAAATCCCCTGGTTCTTCTTGAGGAACTTGAAAGCCAGGGTTTTAAAGAGGTTGTTTTATGCGGAGGTGCTGCAACAAATACAGTTTTTTTTAAGATGGGTCTTATTGATGAGGCTGTGTTTACCATTTCTCCCTTAATGTTTGGCAGAGGGATTTCTGTTTTTAGTGAAGAAATTAATTGTGATCTTGTTTTGAAAAAATTTGATAAAATTGATGAAAATACAGTTATGCTGAGGTATCTTTTTAAGAAGGAAAAATCATGAAAAAAAATTTTACCCAGAAACAGGGGCCGCCTGTTTTTGTAATATCATGCGGAGAGGGGATAAACGGTGAGCAGCTTTTGAAGTCAGCTCTTGTCCAGTTCCCTGATTACAGATGCCAGCTGAAGAAAATTGCCCATGTCAAGAGAAGAGAGCAGGTTGAAAAGGCTGTTTTAGATGCATTGGAAGTTGGAGGCATAATTCTTCATACTCTTGTTTCAGATGATATAAGAGCCCATCTTGAAAGCTTTGCTTCAAAACATAATATTGCTGTTATTGATGCAATGGGACCTCTTCTTGACATACTTTCGGAAAAATTTAATACAAAGCCTATTTGCGAGCCGGGAAGATTCAGGCGGTTTAATCAGGTAGATATGAACAGGATAAATGCAATTGAATTTGCAGTATCCCATGATGACGGAGTAAATCCCCATGATTTAGAGCAGGCTGAAATTATTCTTGTAGGTGTTTCAAGATCAGGGAAAACTCCCTTAAGCATGTATCTTGCATTTCAGGGATGGAAGGTTGCAAATGTTCCAGTTGTTGTTGATTTACCGTTGATTGAGGAGCTTTTGTATGTTGACAAGAGAAGAGTTATTGCACTTTTTATTGATGCAGAGCAGCTGATGTCACACAGGAGAATCCGAAGGGGACGGGTAGGTATGGATAATACGGGCATAGACTATTCTTCTGCATCGGGAGTATTTAAGGAAGTAGAGGCTGTTAGAAAGCTTTACAGGCAGAACAGGTTTACAATGATAAATGTAAGCAATAAGCCAATTGAATCAAGTGCAGAAGAAGTTGTTTCAATTATTAAAAGAAGGTTTCCAGGCGGAGCCCACAAATAGCAGAGTTTGGCATGGAATTAAAAAAAATTTGTAACTATTCAGCTTAAAACTGAGAAAAAAAGCCAGTTTGTGAAATAATAGATGTTTTATTTTGAGCCGGTTTCATGGGATAGTTTTTTATCTCATGCATTAAAGCTTCGGCAGTAATGGGTCTCAAAAATAATCAAACATCTTTTCCAAATTAGTAGATGAACGAAAACGGCCTTTTTTGTCCATTTCTGCGTCAGATTCAAAATTTAATCCTAAAAATACTCAATGTATCCTAAAGGTTAAATTTTACATCTTCCTTGAACTGAACAAAAAATTCTCGTTTTCGGCCAATCACAAATTAAATAATTTCTTTTAAGTTAAAATTGCATCAAGAAAAGATTGTGGATCAAATTTTTGAAGGTCTTCAATCTTTTCCCCAACTCCGATGTATTCAACTGGAATCTGAAACTCTTTTTGGATTGCAGCAGCTATCCCACCTTTTGCAGTCCCGTCCATTTTTGTAATTACAATCCCTGTTATTTTTACAGCCTCATTAAAAATTTTTGCCTGATTGAGTGCGTTTTGGCCTGTTGAAGCATCGACAACCAGAAGAACTTCATGGGGTGCTCCTTCAAGACGCTTATTTATTGTAGATCTTATTTTTATAAGTTCTTTCATGAGGTTTTCCTTGTTGTGAAGTCTTCCTGCTGTATCAATTATGATGACATCTTTCTTTCTTGCAATCCCTGCATCAACACTGTCAAAGGCAACAGCTGCAGGGTCTGTTTTTTCCTTATGTTTAACAAAATCGCTTCCAGATCTTATTGCCCATTTTTCAAGCTGTTCAATTGCAGCAGCCCTGAATGTATCTGCAGCTCCGATCAGTACAGATTTGCCCTCACTTGAAAATTTGTGGGCAAGTTTGCCTATGGTTGTTGTTTTTCCAACTCCGTTAACGCCTGTTACAAGAATTATATGGGGTTTTTCATAAATTTTATCTTCAGGCTTTTTCATGAACAGTAAAAGCTGTTTTCTGATAAATTCCTTGAGTTCCTCAGGAGATTTTATTTTTGATTCATTCTCTTCAATAAGGGATATCAGCTCCATGGATGTTTTAACTCCAAGGTCCGATGAAATAAGTCTTTCTTCAAGCTCTTCAAGGTGGGATATATTAAGTCTGTTTCCTGTAAAAAGATCATCAAGATCTGTTGTAAGAATTTCACGGGTTTTGGAAAGACCTTTTTTTAGTGATGATAAAAATCCTTTTTTTTCAGTTGTTTCTACTGGTTTTGAATCTTTGATTTCTTTTTTCAGGTTTTCTTCAATCCAGTTTTCTTCAGATTTTATTTTCTTTTTACTTTTTTTTCCAAATATCATATTTTTACCTCTTGAATTTTAATTTAAACTATAGCTTATTTTGACTGAAACTTCGGTTTAAGATTCAGGAACTGATTTTATAAAAAAAATATGCTGATAAATACAGATTAATCTGGCAAAAAACAAGAAAAGTATTTTCAGCTTTAATCAAAGGTTTTTTATGCTTACTACAATTATCTGCAGTGGAATATCGTCGGGTGAAAAAAAAATTCTTGAAACAGCCTTGAAATATAAAATTGAAACCAGGGGATATACCACTGAAAAATCCGGGCTGAACACAGAGAAGTTTTGTCTGGAAACTGTTGATTCTGAAAAAGATGCTGATTTCAAAAATGCTGAGCTTGCAGATGGGATTATATGTTTGTCTCAAACTGCCTTTCTTGAATCAGACTCCCTGATTGATCTTAAGAATTACTGTCTTTTGAATAATATTCATTTCTATTTTCAAGATATTACTTCAGGAAGTATACACGAGATTTCTGACAGGATTGGAAGTTTTGTCTTTGAAAACGGAATATCATCTCTAATGTTTAAAACAGATGATTCTATAAGGTCTGGCAAAGCAGACTTAATTCAGGCTGTTTTTGAATCCCTTGTTTATATTCTTCTTATGAAAACTAATCCTGAAGCACTTGCTTCTCCTATACATGTCAAGGCTCCGGATAATTCATCAAGCTCTGCTTCAGTTGAATCAGTTGTTGATGATCTTTTAGAAACTGTTCCCCTTAAGGACAGGGTTATTATTTCAAACATGAGTGAACATGAGCTGCCTGATGTTTTGCTTGTAATGGGAATAACAATTTTATCCAAGTATTACTGGCCAAAAAACAATCTCCTTTTGGATGACTGCGTTAAAATTTCAGGCCGACAAAACCTTGAAGAGTTTGAAATTGCAGAAATAATAATAAAAATGTTCTGGAAAAAACTTAAGAAAACCCACAGGATAAGACTTGTGAAATAGTTTTTGTTATATTTAGTGATTGGGCCATAACTAGAATTTTTTGTTCATCTGCAGAAGATAGAAAATTAAAAAGCAGTAACACAATAACTTATTCTGAGGATTAAGTTTTGAATCTGACTCAGAAATGGGCAAAAGGCAGTATTTTATTGATCATAAGTACATATTCCTGAAAAATCACCTGCCTTGACAATATATTTATCTTTGATATTAATAAGCAATCACTTTGGATTAACAAAACTTCAGTCTTTAAAATACTCCTTAAGTACAAGAAAGGCTGAATTTTTTTAACTTGTCAAAAAGGGGGATTTAGAAGCCATAATCTGATTGTGTTCATATTTTGTATGTTATGAGAGTCCGATTCAGAAGTTAATTCTTAAATACGTAGGTATGCTAAAGTTTATATTTTTGAATCATCCTTAACAAAACAAAAATTATTGTTTACTGAAAATTACTTTTATGGACAAAGTCAAGGCTTTGGTTATGTTTTATTTTTTTATTCATCATATCTTTTCGAAACAATATTTATGCAAATCAAAAATAAGGTTTTTTAAAAAGTTTAAAGAAAAAACCTGTGTCAGTTCCTGTAAAAGATTTTATGCAGCTATGTGGATGAAAATTGGGAACGAAGCTGATTTACTCATTAATTGGCAAAAAACTGGAATTTTTTGTTCATTTACTGAAGATGAAAATTTAATTCTCAGAACCTGGGGTCTTTGGGAATAAATTTTTAATCTTAATTAAGAATGTGCAAAAAGACAGCTTTTGTCAAGCAGCTGAATGAATGAGAGGAGCTGGCTTCTGAGTGCAGTTTTAAGTATAATTCGTGTCAAGAATAATGCCGCCTCAGTTAGTTTTTAAACAAAACAGTTATTTTTAACCCTTAGGATTCTTTAAACCGGCATGTTTTCATTATTGATTACCTGCTTTGGAGGTTTTAAATAAAGGGTGTAAATTTTAATAATATTTCAGGGAGTTAATATGTCTCATACTGTAGAAAAAATCGGCGGGACTTCCATGTCCGACTTTGAGAAAGTTCTAAATAATATAATACTGAAAGATAAAGAGAATCCTTATGGAAGGATTTATGTTGTCTCAGCATATGCAGGTATAACTGATATGCTTCTGGAACATAAAAAAACAAGTGAGCCTGGTGTTTATGGGCTGTTTTCAAACGGAGATGATTCCTGGGCCTGGGGAGACGCAATAACTAAAGTTGGGGTAAGAATGTGTGAAATCAATGCATCTCTTGAACATTTAGGGCTTGACCTTCAGCTTGCAGACAGGTTTGTCAAGGAAAGAATAGAAGGTGTAAGAAGCTGTCTTATTGATCTTACAAGGCTTTGTTCCTTTGGTCATTTTCAGCTTGAGGAGCATTTGAGTGCAATAAGGGAAATGCTCAGTGCTCTTGGAGAAGCTCACAGTGCCCATAACAGCTTTCTTATACTCAATAATGCAGGTATTAATTCAAGGTTTGTAGATTTAACTGGATGGATGGAAGATGAAAACATGTCCTTTGATGAAAAAATCAGGCATTATTTCAGTGATATTGATCTTTCAGCAGAACTTCCTGTTGTAACTGGTTATACAAGGTGTAGTGAAGGTATCATGGATACCTATGACAGAGGGTACAGTGAAATAACTTTTTCAAAGGTGGCCTGTATCACAAATGCATCTGAGGGAATAATTCATAAGGAGTTTCATTTAAGCAGCGGGGATCCAAAAATTGTTGGCGAAGATAAGGTAAGAACCATAGGAAAAACTAATTATGATGTGGCAGATCAGCTTTCGGACCTTGGAATGGAGGCCATTCATCCAAGAGCTGCTAAGGGTTTAAGACAGCTTGGCATCCCATTGAGGGTTAAAAATACTTTTGAGCCAGATCATCCCGGTACCATAATCAGCAGTGATTACAAAAGTTCGGAGCCGCGGGTTGAGATTATTGCAGGTAGATCCAACCTGTATGGAGTTGAAGTTTTTGATCAGGATACAGTAGGCCAGTATGACAGAGATTTTATTATATCGGAGTTTTTTTATAATTCCAAAATAAGATATGTAGCAAAAAATCTTAACGCAAATACCATAACTCATTATGTGACTGCCTCCCTTGAAAAAATTAATAAGCTGATAGATTCCATTGAAAGAAAATATCCATCAGCCGAAGTGTCTGTAAGAAAAGTTGCAATGGTATCTGCAATAGGCAGCAACATGTCTGTGCCAGGATTTCTTTGTGCTTCTGCAAAAGCCTTGTATGAAGAAGGGATAAATATCCTTGCGGTTCAGCAGAGTATGAGGCAGGTTGATATGCAGTTTATTGTTGAAGAAATGGATTTTCAAAAAGCTATTTTAGTTTTGCATAGAGAGCTGATAGAAAAAGCTGAATAAATTTTTTCAAATTTATATTTTTTAACGGAGCGGAATTAATTCAATTTTCGCTCTTTTTATTTTTTGGAGGAAGTCATGACTCTTCGTGATTATTCGTATTCAGTCTGGTGGAACCTGATTCTCATAACATCAGGGTCCATCATTTATGCCTATGGTTTAAAGGCCATTGCTGTTCCTCACGGGTTTGTTCCTGGCGGGCTGTTTGGATTTGGAACTCTGATATATTATTTTTTTAACACTCTTACGCCTGGCATCTGGTTTATTATTTTAAGTATTCCACTTGTTATTGTAGGTTTTTTATATATCAGTAAAAGATTCATGTTTTACACTTTTTATGCAACCATTGCACTTACCCTTGCCTATGAATTTATTTCCCATGATGCAGGAATAGTAAATCAGTTTTATGCAGCACTTACATCAGGAGTTATATGCGGAATAGGTGCAGGTATTGTGTTAAAAAGCCTTGGTTCCAATGGTGGTATCGATATAATTGCAATTATTTTATACCAGAAGTTTAACATAGGTCTTGGTAAGTCATATATGTTTTTCAATGCAGTTATTTTCGGGATCAGTTTTTTATATTTTAAGCCAGATATTATAATTGCATCAATGATTCTTGTTCTTTTGACATCAGCCTCTCTTGAATATGTTCTTTCAGCATTCAACCAGAGGAAGGTTGTATTTATAATATCTGATTTTTCTGACTATATTGCCGACCAGATTATAAAAAATCTAGGTGTAAGTTCAACCTTTATAAACGGTTAT
The DNA here is from genome assembly GCA_020633955.1 of Desulfobacteraceae bacterium. Classification (GTDB taxonomy): domain Bacteria; phylum Desulfobacterota; class Desulfobacteria; order Desulfobacterales; family JACKCP01; genus JACKCP01. The sequence continues at coordinate 13,458 of JACKCP010000013.1, forward strand.
GGTGCCTACATGAGGCAGCCTAAGAATGTTCTGATGACTGTAATAAATAATGTTCAGCTTAAAAGGCTTGAGGAAATTGTTTTTACCGAAGATGCAAACGCACTGTTTATAGTTGAAAATACCTTTAATGTTATTGGTTCGTCTTTTTCAAAAAGAAAAATATATTAAATCAGCTGCTGAATTGGTTTTTAAAGAATTTGAAGGGAAGTGTTGTAATTGTTCAGCTGATAACTGAGAAAGAAGCCAGTCTGATCGAAGAACAGAGATGTATTTTTTCCGGCTGGTTTCTTTCAGGAGATAGTTTCTTTATCTCCTGGCCTGCAGCTTAAGCGAGAAAAAGACTTGGAAAGAATGCCGCAGAATGGCCAAGCCGTTTATATTTAAATTAAAGGCTGTGAATTGTTTTGCTTATATAACTTGCCGAAAAATTTGAAATTTTGTAGAATCTAAATATAAATCTTCAAAATAAGGAGTCGGCCATGAAAGAATTTAAGCAAATACTTTTTCCGACAGACCTTTCAGAAATTTCCGGCAAAATGGTCCCCTATGTTAAAATGATGGCAGATAAATTTGATGCAGATATTCACCTGCTTTTTGTTTGCCGGATGTTTGAAAGTTTGAAAAGCATTTATGTACCTCACCCTTCACTGGTAGCAATGGAAACTGAAGTTCTCAAGGCAGCTGAGATAAAGATGAAAGAATTTATAAAGGAGTTTTTTCCTGGTATGAAACCCCATTACCGGGTTGTGTTAGGTGACACTGTTGACGAAATAATGAACTATATTTCCAAAAATCTTATTGACCTTGTAATAGTTGGCACCCATGGAAGAAAAGGTCTTGAAAGATTTATATTCGGCAGTGTTGCAAAAAGTGTTTTTCAAAGATCTAATGTTCCTGTAATGATAATAAACCCTTATATGGTTGAATGCTTATGATTGGTTGAATTAACTCAATATTCAATTTATCTGCTGTTCTTTTGATTTGTGGTGAGCAAAAAATCCTTGTTTCCGTCATATCACTGGTTAGCCATTAAAGTTTTTATCTTTAATGGCTAATTTTTTGTTTAAAAAAATGTAACTCATATCAGGGTATAAGTTAATGATTGAATTCATCATTTATTTGTTTTATAACTCCGGTAGTTTTTATATTTTAAAATATTAGTTGGTTGTTTAATGTAAATACTTAAATTAATTGCTTTTATTTAAAGCTTCTTTTAAAAATATTAATTGCCGGCTGTTTTTTATGTTTAAATTTCAGGAGTAATATGGGCTGGATAGGAAAATTAATTGGCGGAACAATAGGCCTTGGTCTAGGAGGACCGCTTGGTGCAATCCTTGGTGCCGCACTTGGCCACAGGTTTGATAAATCAGATGAAAAGTATCTTGAGGGCTTTGGTGGGAAAAAGTCTTCAGATTTTTATAACACAGAAGCCACTCAGCAAAAAGAGATGATTTTTTTTGTGGCTGCCTTTTCCATGCTTGCAAAAATAGCAAAGGCGGACGGTCAGATTACCGACTCTGAAATAAAAGCAGTTGAAGATTTTATGGATAATGACTTAAAGCTTGATTCTTCAAGTAAAAACGCTGCAATAAATATATTCAGGGCTGCCAGGCATTCTTCAGAGTCATTTGAATCGTTTTCAAGGCAGTTTTACGATGCATTTAAAGATCAGGAGCAGATCCTCGAACTTATGATTGATGTTTTATTCCGTGTTGCTTCAAGTGACGGTTCAATAATTTTGGATGAGGAAATCCTCATAAAAAATACATCTTTATTATTTGGATTTTCAGATGCAAAATTTAATTCAATAAAGTCAAAATATTCAAAAATTAACTCAAGTCATTATTATGCGGTGCTTAACTGCTCTCCGTCAGATGATACAGCCCATATAAAGAAGCAATACAGGAAGCTAGTCAGCGAATATCATCCAGACAAGATAGTATCTAAGGGACTTCCAGATGAATTTGTTGAATTGGCCAATGAAAAATTCAGAGAAATTCAGGAAGCATATGAAGCTGTATCAAAAGAAAGAAATTTATAAAACTCATCTCTATTTTTTTTAATTTATGTTTGGATTTTAGTATGAAATTTAAATTACACCGTAATTTTTATATAATTTTTTTATCTGATCTGATTTTAATATGCATTTCCCTGTTTGGAGCATTTAAAATCAGGTATGATTACGGACTGAATTTTAGTCTTGTTCAGTCTTTTTACTGGCTTCTTCCTCTTGCATTTGTAACAAAAATATTTTTTTTCTATTTCTTTGATCTATATAAGGGGATGTGGCGTTATACCAGCACGAAAGATCTTTTTAATATTTTAAAAGCCTCAACATTATCAAGTCTTTTTTTTGTGGTTATTATTCTTTTCACAACAAGGTTTGAAGGATTGTCGAGATCTGTTTTTTTTGTTGACTGGTGTCTTACCATTCTTCTGATTTCGGGATCAAGGCTTTCAATAAGATTTTTTTTCAATTATATCGGAGAGGGGAGCAGCGCAAGAGATTTTTTTGCGTATTTTGTTTCTCCAAAAAATAAAAAAAAGCTCAAAAAAACTATTATAATAGGAGCTGGTGACTGTGGTGAGAAAATTTACCGTGAGATAAGGGATAACCACAGTCTCGACTATAAGGTTATAGGTTTTTTAGATGACAGCCCTGCAAAGACAGGAAGAAAAATTCACGGACTTCCAGTGTTTGGATTGAGTTCAGAAATCAAAAAATTTGTTGATAATGCAGGGGTTGAGGAGGTTATAATTGCAATTCCATCGGCAAACTCATCTGAAGTAAGAAGAATAGTTGATCTTTGCAAGGAGACTGATGCAAGATATAAAATAGTTCCAAGCTTTGTTGAACTGATAAACGGAAATGTCTCAATAAAATCCATAAGAAACGTTGAATACAGAGATTTGCTGGGAAGAAAGCCTGTTAAGCTTGATGCTGAAAAAATCGGTGGATATATCGGTGGAAAGGTTGTTCTTGTTACAGGAGCTGGCGGCTCAATAGGAAGTGGTCTGTGCAGTCAGATTCTTAAGTACAGCCCAAAGGAGCTTATTTTATTTGAAAGAGCTGAAAATCCATTATATGAAATAGACCTTGAATTAAAAAAGGCATTTCCAGGCAAAACAATAGTGCCTGTACTTGGAGATATTCAGGAAAAAGATGATCTGTATAAAGTTTTTTCCTCAAGAAGGCCTGAAATAGTATTTCATGCTGCTGCATATAAACAGGTCCCAATGCTTGAAGTCTATCCGTGGAAGGCTGTTAAGAATAATATTTTTGGCACGATGAATATTGTCGACATTGCCTGTGAGTTCAATTGTGAAAAATTTGTTTTTGTCTCAACCGACAAGGCTGTAAATCCGGCAAATGTAATGGGAGCATCTAAAAGGGTATGTGAGATTATAGTACAGAATAAAAATAGAAAAACAAAATCAAAAACAGTTTTTTTAACTGTAAGATTTGGAAATGTCATCGGCAGTGCCGGAAGTGTTATCCCCCTGTTTAAAAAACAGATAAGAAACGGCGGTCCTGTTACAGTCACCCATCCGGAAATAATAAGATACTTTATGCTTATTCCTGAGGCATGTCAGCTTATACTTCAGGCCGGAGCAATGGGAAATGGCGGTGAGATTTTTGTTCTGGATATGGGTGAGCCTGTTAAAATAGATGAGATGGCAAGGGATCTGATACGCTTTTCAGGCTTTGAACCTGATGTTGATATAAAAATTGAATATGTTGGTCTGAGGCCAGGTGAAAAATTATATGAAGAACTTTTGACAGAGGGCGAGGATGTTATGCCAACTGATCATCGAAAAATAATGGTTTTGAAAAGCCGTGAATTTGAGTTCTCAGGCATAACAGATAATCTTGAAGAGCTAAGAAAATATGCTGAAATGAAAAAAGATGAAGACATAAAAAAAATGCTGAAAGTTATTGTTCCTGAATATGTGTCACCTTTTTTTGAACATAAGAATTAAACTGTTCAGTTTTAATTGAAAGGGCTGCTTGTATCTTTCTGGGTCTGATTTTTCCGCCGCCAAAAGCTTTCCGACAGGTTTTCAGATGAATTCAGGAATTGATTTAAAAATTAAAAAACATGCCAGGTTTTTTTATTAAACCTGGCACAATTAATACAAGATACGATTGTTGGTTTTTTCACCCAAGTTTTTTTGCAATCATTGGGTTGACAAGTTTTGGGTTTGCCTTGCCCTTTGTTTCTTTCATAACCTGCCCCATGAAAAAGCTGATAAGTTTTTTGTTTCCGGCCTTGTATTTTTCAACCTCATCCGGGTTTGATGCAAGAATTTTATCAACAACAGCCTCAAGCTCTCCTTCATCTGAAACCTGCTCAAGACCTTTATCTTTAATTATCTGGCTTGGGGATTTTTTTGTATTCAATGAATCTGAAAAAATTTCCTTTGCAGTTTTATCATTTACCTTTCCCTCTTTAATTGCAGTCAGGATTTCTGCAACAAATTCAGGAGAAATTTCTGATTTATCTGCTTCAATTCCGTTTTCCCTCAGATATGATAAAAAAGTTCCTAAAAGCCAGTTTGCAGTTAATTTTGAATCTTGAACAATATTTGCACATGTCTCAAAAAACTCTGATAACTCCCTGGATGATGTAAGGGTTTCTGCCTGCTGTTCTGAGATTTTAAGTTCATTTATGAATCTGTTTTTTTTCTGTTCAGGTAATTCCGGGAGCTTTTGTTTAAGCTCATTTTCCCATTCGTCGTTTATTTCAACAGGAACAAGATCAGGGTCTGGGAAATATCTGTAGTCGTGTGCCTCTTCTTTGCCCCTCATTGAAAAGGTTTTAAACTTGTCTGGATTCCAGAGTCTTGTTTCCTGAACTACAGATTGTCCGTCTTCAATAAGTGCAATTTGCCTTGCAATTTCATGCTCAATTCCGTTTTCAACATGTCTGAAGGAGTTTAAATTTTTAATTTCTGTTCTTGTTCCCAGTTTATCACTGCCTTTTGGTCTGACAGAAACATTGGCATCACATCTGAAGCTTCCTTCTTCCATGTTACCGTCAGTTATCTGAAGGTATTTAACAATTGCATGGAGCTGTCTTAAATAGTTACCGGCTTCTCTTGCTGATCTAAGATCTGGTTCACTGACTATTTCTATAAGTGGAGTTCCTGCTCTATTCAGGTCAACATAGCTTACTGGCATTGATGAATCATGAATAAGCTTTCCTGCATCTTCTTCCATATGTATTCTTGTTATGCCTATTCGTTTTTTATCTCCAGTTATATCAGATTCAATTTCAAGATATCCTGAAAGTGCAAGTGGAAGTTCAAACTGTGATATCTGATATCCTTTTGGCAGGTCGGGATAAAAATAATTTTTTCTTGCAAAGACAGATTTTTTTTGTACCTGGCAATTGGTTGCAAGGGATGCCATTATAGCAAATTCCACTGCCTTTTTATTCAGTACTGGAAGTACGCCTGGCATTCCAAGACATACAGGGCAGGTTGATTCATTTGGACTGCTTCCGAATTTTGCAGGGCAGCTGCAGAATATTTTTGTATTTGTTTTAAGCTGTACATGAACTTCAAGACCTATGACAGGTTCAAATTCCATTTTTAATCCTTAAATTATTGATAATATTTTGGGTTAAACTTAATAAAGACTGATTGTTCTGCAATCTTTTACTGTTAAGAAAAAGGTTTTTCTAGTTTCAAATATTATTTTAAAAAAGAGGTGTCAATACAAAAGCCCTTGTTAAGGGTTTTTACCTGAAATTGAATACTTGGCTGCTGGACGAAAACGACCTTTTTTGTCCATTCTAAAGTCAGGTCAAAATTTAATTCTCAAAATACTTAATGTATTCCTGCTGTTAAATTTTTCATCTTCCGTAACTGAACAAAAAATTCTCGCTTTCGGGCAATCACTAGTTATAAATCCTGAATTGAGCGGCGTTCAAGTTTGATGTATTTAAGGCAATTGTATAAGCTTATATTTTTGCCATGTTTGATGTAATTTAAAGTATAAGATGCGGCAAAATATGAAACTCTCAACTCAGGTTATAAAAAATTCTGGTATAATTTCTACAATGATTTTTGTTTTGATATTAATAGTTTTTTAATTCTCTAAATTTGCAATATTTTATAAGCTTTTATTTTTAATATAACTGTTTTGATTTATAGTATATATTTGTATTAATCATATTTAGATATTTGGCTTGGATCCAAATATCAGGTTGTAAGTTTTATCCATTGCCTGTAATTACTTGAAAAATTAATTGGGAAATTATGAAACGGGAATTTAGATGGAATATTTTTTTAGTTTAATTGGTATGGTTCTGGTTGTGGAAGGTCTGATTTATTCTCTTTTTCCTTCTGGATTAAAAAAACTGGTCATAATTCTTCTTTCAATGGAGGAAAAACAGGTTAGAAACCTTGGTTTATTTTTTATGCTTACAGGTACTTTTATTGTATGGGCTGCAAACACTTGATTTTGAATATATATAAAAAACAGAAACTTATTTTTTTAAGTTACTTGATATCATTTCCTTAGTGTGCTATAAATACTCTTTCGTAAATTAATTTTAAACCAAAATTAAATGGTGGCAAAATGGAAGAAAAAGAGATGGTTCAGGTTTCATCAAAAAGTTTTTCCGTAGGGGATCTTGCTGTGTACCCTGCTCATGGCGTTGGACGTATTGAGTCAATTGAGACAAAGGAAATTGGAGGGACAAAGCAGGATTTTTATATTTTAAAAATTCTTGAAAACGGTATGGTAATTATGATTCCCACAGCAAATGTCAAATCAGTTGGCCTCAGGGAAGTAATTGCAGAAGATGATATTCCAAAAATATATGAAGTAATGCAAAATACTGATTCAATGCCTGGGGACAGCCAGACCTGGAACCGTAGATACAGAGAGTATATGGACAAGCTGAAAACCGGCTCTATCTATGATGTTGCTGAAGTTTTCAGAGATCTTTTTCTTTTAAGAATTACAAAAGATCTTTCCTTTGGTGAAAGAAAGCTTCTTGATACAGCTCAAAGTCTTCTTCTAAAAGAGCTTTGTCTTGCAAGAAATGCAGATGAAAAAACAATGATGTCGGAAATTGAAAAACTTTTTTCAAATGAAAAAAAATAGTCTTGAAAAGATGAATATTTAAGACTTGCTCAAACAGGTTTTTCTCCCATGGTAAATATTGATACTGGAGCCTTATCAGGCCGAGAGTTTGAGCTGATAGTTTCGGAGAAAGATTCTAAAAAAAGACTTGATGTTTTTTTGAGTGCTCACTTGGACTGCTCAAGAAATTTTGCATCAAATCTTGTGCTTGAAAAAAATATTATTGTTAACAATAAAGATGTAAAGCCTTCCTATAAAGTTAAATCAGAAGACAAAGTTTGCGGCCGGATTCCAGAAGTCCGGCCCATTTATGCAGAACCAGAAAAAATCAGTTTAAACATAATATTTGAAGATGAGCATATTGCGGTTATAAACAAGCCTCCTGGCATGGTTGTTCACCCTTCTCCAGGGCATTCAGGCAATACTCTTGTTAACGCACTTTTATATCATTTTGAAAATGTTGACTTTCCAAAAGACTCTTTGCGACCAGGGATTGTACACAGGCTTGATAAAGATACAAGCGGAGCTATTGTTATCGCTAAAAACCCAAGGGCCTTAGAAAGGCTTGGACAGTCTTTTAAAGAAAGAACAGTAAATAAAAAATATCTTGCTTTTGTTCATGGAGTTCCTGCAGCAAAAGGCATAATTGAAAAACCTGTAGGGAGGCATTTGACAGAAAGAAAAAAAATGTCTGTAAACTCTAAAAATGGAAGATATGCACTTACTTATTTTAATCTTGTAAGGAGTTTTGAAGACATATCTCTAGTCGAAGCAGATATCAAAACAGGGCGTACCCATCAGATTAGGGTTCATTTTTCTTCTGAAGGTTTTCCTCTGATTGGCGATGAAATTTACGGTTTCAAACATCCAATGAAACATTTGGGAGATAAAACCAGGGTGGTTGTAAAAAAATATGTAAAACGTCAGATGCTTCATTCTGCCTATATTTCTTTTTTACATCCAATCACAGGAGAAGCTCTTGAATTTGAGGCACCTTTTTTTGATGACATGAAAAGTATGCTTTATGAACTTGAACGTTTGCAGGAGGTGTTTTGAAGGCGAAAATTGTTTATATCACTGCAAAAAATAATGATGAAGCGCAATTTATTGCAATGGATCTTGTAAACCAGAATCTTGCTGCCTGTGTTAATATTATTGGGACAATTAATTCGTTTTATAAGTGGAACAATAAAGTTGAAAATAATTTTGAAGTTGCTCTTATTGCAAAAACTACCTCAGAGAATGAAAGTGATTTGATTGAGCATGTAAAAAAAATTCATTCCTATGAAGTGCCATGTATAATTTCCTTTGATATTTCTTCCGGGAACAGTGAGTTTGTAAAATGGATATTTGATAGTATTGCAAACTGATTTCCATATGAGAAAAAATATTTTTCTATAAGTGTTCTGCTTAAACTTACTGTAACGCTGGTGGAATTTTTCATAAACTTGATTTTTTAGTTTTATGTTGAACAGGCGGTCTTGATATTGTTAAAAATAATTTTTTTATATGATTGTATTTAAAAAATAAATTTGACACCTTATAAAACGCTGTTAGATTCTTCTTATTGCATGAAATGTTCATGTAAGCCTAAAATTTTTTAATAAGAAAAAGGTTTTAACGGGTAAGTTTATTTTTTTAATAAAATTATAATCAGGAGAAACTAATGTTTAATGTGAGTGATAAAGCACAGGCAGAAATTGCTGCATATTTTGCAGATAAAGAACTCAAACCCCTGAGGGTTTTTCTTCATCCAGGCGGATGTGCTGGCCCCGAACTTTTAATGGCTATTGATGAAAAAAAGGATGGAGATGAAACTTTTAAAGTAAATGGAATTGATTTTCTGATTGAAAAGAAACTATTAGAAGATGTAAGTCCTGTTGAAATTGATTATATAGAAACAGGCTTTACAATTAAATCATCCCTTAAGGTGCATGGCGGTTGTTCTGGATGCTGTGGAAGCTGTGGATCATAAAAAAAACTAAGCAGTCAGCTTGATTTAGAAAATACCTTCTTAAAAATTAAGAAGGTATTTTTATCTGGAATAGATACTTTAAAAAAATTATGCAACAAATCATAAAAGATGTTTTTTTACTTCTTTATGAACACAATTGTAAATATCTGCATCATCACCATAAATATCTATTATATCCCTGTGATTGATAAGATCTTCAATGATAAAGGCTGTAAGGTACAGAGATACAAAATTCGGATTTGATACTATACTTCTGATAGGTGCGATTTTGTAATCTATGTCAAAGTCATCAGCCTTTGAAAGATCTTCAAGGCAGGCCTGAATCTGTTTCTGCAGTCCGTTTTTATTGTTTGTTTCAATCAGGTCCTTTTCAATGAGCTTCATTGATATTGAGTTGCTCAGATTCTCGGATTTTTCTTTAAGCTGGTATATCATCTGTTGTTTTTCACGCTCTCTTGAAGATTCTATTTTTGAAAGAATCTGGGATTCACGTGAGCTTGGTCTGAAATTTTTCGCCATTATATTCCCTTTCTGTTTTTGTGGTCGGGAAAATATTTCGATTTTACATACATTATATAAAAAACTAAAAGCAAGTAAAATTTTATATTAAATTTTTATTAACTATTCCCAAGCCTCAATGAAAAGATTGAATTTGTTCTTTGCGTACCTGTCTGATACTGCTTTTATCAAAACCTGGTTCAAACGGGAAGGTGGATTTTCAAAGCAATTGAATATAAAACCAGTCATTCTGTTCTGGTCTATACATTCTGGCTGAAGGAGTTCAAGTCTTGAATGGATAGCTTTTATGGTCATTCTTGATTCAATAATAATATTTTTTGCAATAAAAACGGGGTATGGGTTTTCCTGGCCAAAAGGTTCAAGCAAATTCATTTCATCCGAAAAAGATTTTGAAAGCTGGTCAAATAAAACTACATCTTCAGCCTCATGAAGTGGAATAAGACTTTCTAATGAAATATTTGTATTTGAATAGTTAATAATTGATTTTGAGAAGTCATCAAAATTTGCTGGATCAAGTGCAAGGCCAGCAGCCTGAGAGTGTCCTCCAAACCCTGTAAGATATTTTTTATTAGAAGAGATAATATCATAAATGGAAATGTTTTGAATGCTTCTTGCAGAACCTTTCATTAAAGAATCGCTTTGATTTACAAGAATACATGGTCTGTTGAATTTCCTTGCAACTTTTGCTGCAGCAGTACCTAAAACCCCTGGATTCCATTTTGGTGAAGAAAAAATCAGAATTTTATTTTTAAGATCAATAGGGGTGACTTTTTTTTCGATATCTTGAACAATTTCATTTTCCCTTGATTTTCTTTCTTCGTTCAATTTTGTAAGTTTATTGCATATTTGTACAATTTCATTTGGATTGTCTGAAAGAAAAAGCTCAACACATATTTTTGCATGGGAAAGTCTTCCTGCTGAATTTATTCTTGGAGCTGCATAGAAAGCAATATCCTGTGAGGAGATAAAATTCTTATCAAGGTTCCATGCTTTAAAAATTAACTCAATGCTTTTATCACCGGAGCTTTTTATATAATCAAGTCCTGATTTTACAAAGATTCTGTTTTCTTTTACCAGGGGTACAACGTCTGCGATTGTACCTAATGCACAAAGCCAGAGGAACTGAACAAGGGATGGTTCTTTTGTTTGTTTGAAAAAATTGTTTTCCCTCATGGTTTTTCTGAGTTGAATGAGAAGGTAAAAGGCAACCCCTGCACCTGCAAGGTGAGTAAGTCCTGATTTACAGTCCTTTCTCCATGGGTTTACAACGGCATGGGCGTTTTGTGGTATATCAGGTATTTTATGGTGGTCTGTTATTATGGTGTCAATATTTAGTTTTCTTGCATAATCAACTGCTTCTTTATCGGATGATCCGCAGTCTACTGTTACTATAAGGCTGATATTTCTGCTTTTAAAAGAATCTATGTGCTTTACTTTAAAACCATATCCATCTGCTTCCCTGTGCGGGATAAAATAAAAGAGATTTTTGACATAAGGTTTTAAAAATTTATACAAAATAACTGTGGATGTAATCCCGTCTGCATCATAATCTCCATAAATGAGAATATTTTCATTATTTAAAACGGCTTTAAGGATTCTTTGTGCCGCTTTTTCAAGGTCTTTTATTTCCCATGGCGGAGTGATTGTTTTTAAATCAGGATAAAGGAAGCTTTTTATCTCCTTGAGTGTTGTAAGGTTCCTGTTTGCAATAATGGTTGAACAAAGATCGCTTAATCCTGTTAGTTTTTTTATTCCTTCAACTTTTTCCGGTGAAGGCTTGAAAGTTTTCCATATTGGTTTTTGAATTAAGGTCATTGCATTTTTTCAGAGTTGGCTTTTTTTGTAAAAGAATATATATTCAAAAGATTGAGTGTATCAAACTTTTTGTCATGATGCGCTCGTAGTTTATTTTTTATTGGCAGAAAACAGTGGTTTTTGTTCAGTTTAATAAAAAAAACAATCCTTTGGGGAAGTGTTTTTTTAATATTGAATTTCATCACCAATGAACAAAAAGACTTTTTTCTTTCAGAAATTATTTAATTTAAATTAAAAGAAAATGCAATAAGCAGGATTAAATGAACAGGTGTGAGTTAATAGAATTGAAAATGGACAAAAAGGATATTGCTCTTTTAAAATTTATTTTTGAAGCATATGAGGGCTCAGGTCTTACAAGTACGGTTGATGCATCTCTAGGGAAAGTTGTTGTGATGACTCCTCCTGGATTTGAAGAAGATGTTGCTGAAATTATGGATTCTTTAAAAGATATAATTAATTTTGAAATAGTTTGATTTGGGGTTTTATGAAGTCAGTATATGTTTTTACTCTTGGATGCCAGATGAATGTATATGATTCAGAACAGATTGTTCGTCTTTTGCATCCCCTTGGCTATAGCAGTGTTGATGATCCTGAAAAGGCTGATCTTGTTATTCTAAATACATGTTCCATAAGACAGAAAGCCTTTGATAAAGGTTTCAGTTTTCTTGGCAGGATAAAAAAAAGGAAAAAGGATAATTTTGATGTAATTATAGGGGTTGGAGGCTGCGTTGCACAGCAGGAAGGGGAAAATATATTAAAAAGAGCCCCCTATGTTGATTTTGTGTTTGGCACTTCAGCAATTCACAGGCTCCCTGATCTTGTGAGAAGAGCAGAAAATGGTGAGAAAATTTCTGATACCACTGAAGATGGAGAAGTAATTGAGACAGGAGGAAATCCAAATCTACCTGATGAAATAACTCCGTCTGGCTTTGTTTCAATTATGAGAGGGTGTAATAATTTTTGTACATATTGCATTGTTCCTTTTGTAAGAGGAAGGGAGAAAAGCAGGGATCCAAATGATATTATAGAAGAAATAAAACGCCGTTCCCTGAAGGGGATGAAGGAAATAACTCTTTTGGGTCAAAATGTTAACAGCTACGGCAAAAAAGATGATATGCCGGATTTTCCTGATCTTTTACATATGGTAAGTGAAATTGAGGGTATTGAGAGAATAAGATTTGCCACTTCCCATCCAAAGGATCTTTCAGATAAACTTGTTGATTGTTTTAAAGATATAGAAAAACTCTGCAGTCATTTTCATATTCCTGTTCAGTCAGGCTCTGACAGGATTCTCTCTGATATGAACAGAAAGTATTCGGTAAAACATTACCTTCAAAGGATTGAGGCACTGAGAAAGGTCTGTCCTGAGATTGAACTTAGCACAGATATTATAGTGGGTTTTCCTGGAGAAACTGAAAAGGAATTTAATGATACATTAAGTCTGTTAAAAGAAGTTTTGTATGATAATGTTTTTGCGTTTGCTTATTCAGACAGGCCTGGAACAAGAGCCCAGTCATTTGAAAATAAAATTGAAGATGCCATAAAAAAAGAAAGGCTGAACAATCTTCTGGACATCCAAAACGAAATAACAAAAAATAAAAATTCAGCTTTTATGGATAAAACTGTCAAGATCCTTGTTGAAAGACAGAGCTTTACAGATAATGGGACACTTGTTTTAAACGGAAGAACATTTGGTAACAGAATTGTGCATGTTGAAGAGCCGCTGAGCACTTTATTTGAAAATAAAAAATTCAAGGGTGAAATTATTGATGTTCAAATTGTCAAAACACTTGGGCATTCGCTTAAAGGCAGGCTTTCAGAAGTGAAATCATAAAATCTTATACGGATTGTATTTTTGAAAAAAAGAATTACTTTATAACAGATTTAAATTCTTTATTGTCCGAAAATGATTTTGTTTCAGTTTAAGTGAAAAATTTGACCTTGGTATAGATGAATAATCTTAAGGATTAAGTTTTTAGGCTGAAACTGAATGGGCAGAAAACCGTTTTCGTTCGCCAAACAAATTAGAAAAATTCAGGTGTTATTATGATTTATGAAATGGAGGTAGCAGGAATGGGGATTGACTCAGAGTCACAGGCTCCTGTACTGCTTTTAAGGCAAATAAACGGAAGTGAAGCTGTTCCAATTATAATTGGACTTTTTGAGGCTGCTTCAATTGTAATGGCATTAAAGGAAGATGTTCCTGAACGTCCTATGACACATGATCTTTTCAGGAATTTTATAAGTGATGTTGGGATGTATATTGAAAAAATAACCATTTATGACTTTAAAAAGGGTGTTTATTACTCAAATATATGGTATAAAAGCAGGAAAGATCCAGATTTTTCATTTCAAGTTGATTCAAGACCAAGCGATGCTGTTGCGCTAGCACTTCGATTTAAAGCTCCAATATATATGGAAGAAAACGTTATAAAACTTGCAGGCGAAAGCTTTACAATTGAGCATGATGATTTTGAAAACGCAGATCCTGTAGATAAAAGTGAAGAAGGCAAAAAATGGGCAGAGTATCTTAAAAATCTTTCTGAAGACGATTTTGGGAAATATAAAGTATAAATTTGCGGCCTAACTGAAACTTGGCTGGTGAGGACGGGGGATCCTCAATAAATTCAGTTACAGCCGCATTTTTTATAATATTTATTCAATTATTCTTTCAATATTTTTAAAGCCCTCATCAATCATTTTTTTCATATTTACCTGTCCTTCTTTGTAAATATTTTTCCACTGATTGATCATCTCCATTCCCTGTCCGCCAAACTCCTTTGCGAATGGCATATTGAACATGTTTTCAGTGAATTTTTCACCATGTTCCTGGTATTTTTCAAAAGTAATATATGCATGATTTAAATTATTCTGGTTAAACTTAAGGCATTCTTTTAAAAAATTTTTATTCATGTTATATAGCTCCTCTCTGGTTTTTAATTTTAACTTTTTTGTGTGCTGCACAATTAAACTATAATGAATTTTAAATCATTGTCAATAATAGTTGGATATTTACTATAAAAAATAATATTTTGCAATGCAAAAAAAGGATGCGGTTATGGAAACTGTTTTGATAAAAAAATATGCAAACAGAAGGCTGTATGACACTGTTTTAAGTAAATATGTTACTCTTCAGGAGTTAAGAGACCTTATAAAGACAGGAAAAATGGTAAAAGTTATTGATGTGAATACTGAAGAAGATGTTACAGCTTTTATCTTAACACAGATTGTTCTTGAGGAGGCAAAAAAGAAAAATGCTCTTTTGCCTGAACCTCTGCTTCATCTTATTATCTGTTATGGGGATAATGTTTTGAGTGACTTCTTTGAAAAATATCTTCAGCAGGTAATAAATAACTACCTTTATCAGAAATCAATGTTTGATGAGCAGTTTGGTAAAATGCTTGATCTTGGGATGGATATTTCGGGTATGGCACAAAAGACAATGAATGAAATGAGCCTTTTTAAGCCTTTTATGGATTTTTTTAATACAACTGGTAAAAATACCGAGTGAATTACCATTCGGGCCTGTCTTCCGCTATTATAATAAGTTTGTCACCATTTTTTACGATTGTGTCGGAAGACGGGTTGGTGATTATGGACTTCATATTTTGAGATTCAATTCCAATTACCAGAATATTATAATTTTTTTTGCATTCTGAAAGTACCTGGGCAAATGTTTTGTTTTCAAAGTCTTTTAAAAGGCCAATTTTATAAATCTCCTGTCCTTTTCTGTTGCTAAGAAGTTCATGAACGCACTTTGTCACGCCGTGATCGAGTACAGACTGGACAAGAAGATTTGTTGAAAGCCCCCCGGACAATATTATTTCATCAGCGCCAGCAAACTGACATTGCTGTGCATTTTTCTGGTCGTAAATTTCAACTGAAGTATAAATATCTGGATGGTGTTTTTTTAATGTAAGACATGACAAGATTGATTTTGCATCTCTTGAATAAGGATCACTTAATTCATTGGTTAAAATGATTGCAGCCTGAGCCTTGGCTGCACAGGCCTTTTCAAGGGTATTTGAGTTTGGTTCTCCACTGACAAAAAAGACCCTGTTTTTTTCCTGTGCCGGAGATTCTTGAAGATCTGCAATTATTGCTATATCCTTTCCCTTGCATTTTTTGTCAGCCTGAAGTTCTTCCACTATGTCATTTCCCCTGAAATTCCAGCCAATAATTAAAAAATGATTATTAAGATTAAGTTGTTTCATACCTTTTATCTCCATTAGTCTTTTTTCAAGAATAAATCCTGCAAAGCTTGCAGTGATAGCACCAAGTATACCTATCCCGGTTGACATGACAAAAACGGCAAGAACTCTTCCCTGGGGTGTTTTGGGGAAAAGGTCTCCGTATCCTACAGTTGTCATTGTAACAATGGACCACCATAAACCGTTACCCATGGTTTCAGATTCAAAAAAAGAGTATCCAAGTGTGCCTGCGATCAAAATGATAAAAAAAATTCCTATTCCGTTGTACGCGTTAATAAGGCTGAGTTTATTAAATAGTCTAATAATTATTTGCCATATCATAAGAGTGTTAATCCATTTATTTTTGTTTAAAAATGAATAAAAAATTTCAAATAGAATAAAGGTAAAGTGTTTTTTTATTTTTGAAAAGTAAAATATGTGTATTTAGTTTTATCTTGTTTGATGATATTTTTTTAGAATAATCATTTAATTAAAGATATATTGATTGCGTGAAATATGTTATTTGTTTGTGAATATTGTTTCTGAATGTTTCGCTGGTTTAATTTTCTGGACTTGATTGATTTTGATCCTGCGCTAAAGGTTTATAAAATAGTAATTGTTAAGTTTATTTAGAACGGCTGCTGCATTCTTTCTGAGCCTCATTCTCGCTGCGCTCCGAGGCAGGAGATAAAAAAATATCTCCTGAAACCGGCTCAGAAAAAATACAGCATCCGTCGCCGAACCGGCTTTTTTTCTGTTTTTAAGCTGAATAGTTACATAAAATATAGTGATTTGGCAAAAAACAGATTTTTTTGTTCATTTACAGAAGATGTAAAATTTAATCGCTGGAATACACGCAGTATTTTGGGGATAAAATTTGAATCCGGTGCCGAAACTGCTCTGGTTCAGCACAATGATATATCGTAATTTAATTTAAGGAGAAACTCAATGTATACAAAAGCTTTTAATCTGTTTTGTTTTTTTGTTTTTTTTATTGTTTTTTCATTTTCTTTAAATAATGTTCATGCTCAGGACAAATTGAAATTCAGTTGCTCAGCTCAGATTGCAGAAGCTCTTGGTAAAGATGTAATTGAAATATTGAAGGAGAAAAAAGGAATAGTTTTTGATTTGAAAATTGTATCTTCAGATACTGCTTTGAAAAGGCTTGAAAACGGTTTTTCTGAGATAGCTGCTGTTACATTGCCAATTTCGTTTGAAATGGCTGAAAAAGGATATGTGGCAATTCCCTTTTGTAAAGACCCTATTGTAGTAATTGGAAATAAGTCTGCTGCTCCGGACTCTCTATCTTATGAAGATGTAAGGAGTATTTTTTCAGGGGAACTTTCAAACTGGAGTCAGGTAGGCGGAGAGAAGATGGCTCTTGTAAAAATTATTCCCTGTGAAGATACGGGTGCATATAAAAATTTTGAGAGGCTTTTTATGGGAATAAAACCTATAAAATATGACTTTATGACTTATTGTTCAGTTACAACCATTCCAGGAGTCGGAGCAATGGAAGGAGCTGTGTCTTTTATATCCCATGGTGCTGCTGTTAAATCTGATAAAATAAAAATTTTTGACATAGATAAAATTTCTCCAATGAACCCCAAATATAAATATTTTCAGGTTTTTACATTTGTGACAAAGGGCAGACCTTCAGATTCTGCAAAAGAACTGATCGATGTGGCCTTATCAAAGGCAGGGCAGGATATAATGAAGGAAAAGGGTATGATTCCAATTATTCCATTAGATTAAATATAATAAGGGTAGGAGCCATGAAAAATAAATTTTTATTTTTAATAATGTTTTTTTCTGTTTTTGTTTTTTCGGGGTGTGCTTCCATTACTACGGCAATGTGGCCTGAGGTTGAAAAGGAGGTTGTTGGGGAAAAAACAATAGTAGATGAAAAAGTTGGTTATGATTATGAGTTAAAGGAGAAAAATAAATATTTCAGTGTTGTTGGTATTCCATATTGTCTTGAAAAAGCTCCAGTACATAAAATTACAAAAAAGCAGCACAGAGGAATTGTTTTTATTGTTATTGAAACACCTGTATGGGGACTTGGACTGGCTGACTGGGCATTGTCTTATATGATTTCTGAGAACAGCAAAAAAGATGAGGTGATAGGTTACAGGCCAACTGGTGTTAAAAAAGAATGCCTTGAGGAAAAAGGTGCTTTTCCGGTAGCAGGAAGTAAGGTAATGATTCAAAATCCTGATTCCGGAGAAGTTTTCTGGACAACCACAGATGAAAAAGGGATGTTTTCTCCCGAAGATGTTCTTGGAAGCTACAAAGGTGCAAGGCCTTGGAATGTTTTTATGAATTATAAAGATGAAAACAGATATCTGACAACTGTCTGGTGGTAAAAAAGCCTTAAAAATCAGTCGGTTCAATCTTTTTTTGTCCTTTGGCAATAAATATTGATGCAATAAATATTGCCAAGCTTAAAAGAATAATAAAACTTGAAGAGAAAAATACAATTATAAAGAAAAAAGGATTTGTTATGGAATAGGCTTTTACAAGTGAGTAGATTCCAAATAAAAAAAACAGGATACTTAAAAGTGTTGTTGATTTTTTGAGAAGTTTACTTAATAAATTCAATTTATCTGCCTTAAATAAGATGTTTTTTATCTGACAAAATCACCACTTTTACCGCCTGTTTTTTTTAGAAGCATGGTGTTTGTAATTGTCATTCTTTTGTCGTAGGCTTTGCACATATCATAAATGGCAAGTGCCGCAAGAGAAACCCCGGTTAATGCTTCCATTTCTGCGCCAGTTTGGTCGTTTGCAGTGACTTTACAAAAAATTTCTATACTTGTTTCATTTATTTTAAAATCAAAGTCAATACCCGTAATTTTTATTGGATGGCAGAGAAAAATAAGTTCTGAAGTCTTTTTTGCGGCTGTAATTCCAGTAAGCTTTGCTGTTTCAACAACATTCCCTTTTGCCACACCATTTGAAATGATTTTTTCTATGGTATCCTTTCTTGTATGAACTTCAGATTTTGCAACTGCAGTCCTTTTTGTTGGATATTTATCGGAAATGTCTACCATATTAACTCTGCCTTTTGAATCAAGATGTGTGAATTCTTTCATTTTTCTCCTGTACAAATATATATAGGATTAAGGGGAATTGCCTTTTTGAGCCATTTCTGCCAAGGATTCAAAATTTGATCATCAAAATACTTTATGTATCCTGAAGGTTAAGTTTTTTATTTTACGCATATGAACAAAAAATTTTAGTTTTAGGTTGATTGTTATTAAGGTTATTGTTTGAAATTATGCTTTTTAATAACCGCTTTTTCCTTAATTTCATTCAGTGTTTTTGTCATTGCATAAATTGTGTTTTCCCTGATATCTCCAGCAATTGCAATATGCATTATTTCGTCTCCAACATTAAGGGTTGCTTTTTTGTGCATATAATATTTGATATCAATTATTCCAGGCAGTTTTTTATTTGAGCTTACAATATTTTCAATTATTGAAAAATCAGGCTCTATTTCAAGGGTTGTAATTACTTTTCCGTCCCTTGAGGTGTTTCTTACGATTCCTGTATGTGTAAGAATCATTCCTGCATTTGCTATTTTTGGGTTTTTCCTGAGTTCTTCGATAAGTGCTTCAATTTTCATTTTTGTCTCCGGTTAAAAAAGGGTTTTATGCTTTTCTTTAGAAAACTTAGCATAAATTTTTCTTGCTGAATATTGGTATTGTTTGTATATTGATTTAAAAATTAATTTTCTTTTAGTCACTCCAGATATTTCTAGAATAATATTTTAACCTTAGGAATTTTTTATGTCTGATTTTAACTTTAACTTATCTCCAGATGACACAATGAGAAGAGAAGATTTTTTTGTTGAAAGGCTTAAACTCCTTATGGTTATGTGTCGGGCTTTTATAAAAGGCTACCCTGTGGAAGGATACAGAAGGGAGGCTGTTTTAAAAAATGCAGAACATGTTTTTTTTGAGACTGCTGACTGGGGAGGACAATATTTAAATGTCAGAGAAAAGGCTTTGTACATCAACGGAGTCAAACCGGACAGCTATTTTTACCAAAGAGTAAAGCTCCTTGCTCTCATGGCAAAAAGTTTTGCACAGGGCAATCCTGCAGGATATTTCAGGGTAAAGGCTGTTGAGGATACAATAAATGAAATAGAAAGCACTCTAAAACTTGATAATAATGAAGATGTACTGGAAATGCACTTTTTCAATGTAGCCTGATGGAGATCGATTGTGTATGGAAAATGTTAAAATCATGGTTGTTGAAAACAACCATATGGTTAATTCTCTCATAAAAGATGTAATGATGTTTTGTGTTAACAGAGATATAATGTCTTTCTTTAGTGATGATGATGCTATTAACTATATGCAGAGATCTGGAGTTGTTCCCGATCTTGTTATTTCAAGATACAGGGACGAGGGAGTGTGCGCCGGCAAAATTGCAGGGTATGTAAAAGAGAAAAACAAAAAGTCTGTTTTTGTTTTTTCTTCAGATATCGAGCATGATAAAGACCTGGCCGCCAGAGAAGGTGCAGATGCCTTTCTGCAGATTCCTTTTTCTATTTCGGATCTTTTCAAAATAGTTGATGACTTTGTTGTAGATGATTGATCTTATAATCTTTTTTATATGATTTTAATTTGAAAAGTATTTCTTCCCGTTTTTTGTTTTTCTTATATTTTAGTACAATTAGTTGATCATCTAGTGATTTAAAGTCTTTAGGACTTTTTTTAAAATCGTTTCAAATTTCTGGTAAAAATTTAAATGTTCAAAATAAACGGTCTTATTTTTAGTCTGTTAATAATTTTTTGTCTTTATTCATGTAAAACTAAATCAAAGTTTGATCACTCTGCTGTAATTGTAATTAAAGGCAGGGAAATGAAAATGACATTATATGGCCCATACTATGATATTCTTGATCAATGGGAAGAAGTAGAGTTTGTATTAAACAAAATTTCACAGAATCATTCAGTAAAAAAAGTTCTTATTCGTCTGGCCCCCTTAAATAATCCGAAAAAGGATAATTTGTTTTCAGAATATGCATTGAGTAAGGTAAAGATCTATTTTAATGAAAAAGGCATAAGCTATGAAATAAAAGATGAAAGAGACAAGTGAATTTTTTAAAGTCAGAATGCTTTTGTGGAAAAAGTTTTTGCTTTAATTAAATATAAATATTAATCTTTAAGGTAAGATTCAGTTTTTTTATTGTGATTACTGGAAAGATTTAAACTGAACAGTTCATAAATATATATAGTGATTGGCCTTAAATTAAATAAAATGGATTCGTGATGAAAATGAATAAGACAGTTTTTTTTGTAGACGATGAAAAAAATGTTTTAAATTCAATTAAAAGGCTTTTCAGGAATTCAAATCTTGATATTTTTGTATTCCAGGACCCTTTTGAGGTGTTTAAGGCTGCCAGCGAAAATAATCCTGCAGTGGTTGTTTCCGATTATCGAATGCCAGAGATGAGCGGGGTGGAACTTCTTGAAAAAATAAGCATTTTATTCCCTTCAAGCATAAGAATTATTTTGTCGGCTTTTACAGATATTGCAATAACGGAAGCTGCCATCAACAAATCTACTGTAAATCTTTTTATTTCCAAACCCTGGGATGAGGAAGAGCTGTTGTCTGAGGTGGATAATGCCGTTAAACTATATAATTCTCCAAAGGATAAAAAATCAGGGTATGGTTTTTTTTAAACCATAAAAAAGGATTTTTTATGGGCTTTAAAACAGATTATAAAGAAAACGAACTTGTTCTACATCTGACAGATGAATTCACAATTTATGATGTAAGCCAGGCAAGAACTGAACTTCTTAAATTCATTGATAATATTTCCCTTATCAAAATCAGATCAGATGATCTGTTAAGAGCTGATACTGCCGGAATTCAGCTTATTATATCTCTTGTAAAAACCTGTATAAAAAAAGACATTGAAATTATAATGAAAAAAAATTCAAAAATTTTTGAATTTGCATCTTTTCCGGGAAATAATCTCAAAACTTTTTTATATGAAAGAGTGAAGGACCATGCCTGAAAAGATACTGATTGTAGATGACTCTCCAAGCACTTTAATGCTTATGAAGTTTTCTCTTGAAAAAAAGGGATTTGAGGTCAAAGAAGCTGTAAATGCAGAAGACGCTATAAATATAATTGAAAAAGATTCAGACATTATTTGTATGGTAACAGATATAAATATGCCGGGAATGAGCGGGATTGAACTTGTAGAAAAAGTAAGACAGAATTTAAATTACAAATTTCTGCCGGTTATTGTTCTGACCAATCCTGATAACCCGGGGAATGTAAAAAAAGCTAGGGGAGCAGGCGCAACAGGCTGGCTTGACAAGCCTTTCAAGCCTGAAAATCTTACAAATATTATCGACAAAATAAGAAAAAGGCCAGGAAAGTGAATGATCCAAGCGGCATAAAGGATGCATTTTTTGAAGAGTCCAGATATCTTGTTTCAGAAATGGAAACCCTTGCCCTTGACCTGGAGTCAGAACCTGGAAATACTGGAATAGCAGACTCTCTTTTTCGGGCAGTCCACACAATAAAAGGCAGCAGCGGCATGTTTGGTTTTGAAAATGCAGCTGAACTTGGGCATGCTCTTGAGAATATTATCGCATCAGTCCGTGATGGAGCTTTAAAAGCTGGAAAGGAAATAACAGACATATTTCTTGAGTGTGCAGATGAGTTTAAGGTCCTTTATGAAAATAAGGATATAGAGCTGAAAACTGCATTAAGAATTAAGGACAAAATTGCAGTACTGGCTGAATCAGTAACAGGACCTGGAAAAAAAGAACAAAAAAAGCAAAACGTATTAAATGAATACAGGATTTTTTTCCGCCCAATGGAAAAGATTTTTGAAATTGGGCTTGATCCATATACAAATATTGAGGAGCTGATTGAGTCTGGGGAATGCACAATTGAGTGTGATACTGCAAATGTGCCTGATCTTTTTGAAATTAATCCTGAAAAATCATACCTTTCCTTTGATATAAGAATTAAAACCATGCTTTCTCTTAAAGAAATTAAGGATATTTTTCTTTTTGTTGAAGATGACAGTGAAATAATAATTGAAGAAATACACTCGACAATACCTGAAAAAACAGAGGATATCTCTGATAAACTTAATAAATATATTGGAAAAAAAGACAGCAGTATTGCCATTTCAACAAAAAAACTTGATGACATGGTAAATCTTGTTGGAGAACTTGTGATGAATCAGTCAAGGCTTTACCGTGAAATGAGCCTTAGACCGGATGATCCTCTGAAAGAACTTGCGGAAGCCATGGAAGAGTCTGTCCAGGAACTGAGATCTTCTGTGCTTGATTTGAGAATGACTCCCATAGGAACAAAATTCAGTCATTTCAGAAGGCTTGTCAGGGATTTGTCTGCTTCTCTTGATAAAAAAGTAGAGCTCTATACCTATGGGGAAGATACCGAACTTGATAAAAGTATAATTGAAAAAATATGGGATCCTTTTGTTCATCTTATAAGAAATAGTATAGATCATGGAATAGAATCTCCTGAAGAAAGACTGAAAAAAGGAAAGAGCGAAACTGGCAGAATTGTTATTTCAGCAAGAACAAAGGAATCCAGAGTTGAAATTTCAATTTCAGATGACGGAAAAGGACTTGATGAAGATTTTATACTTGAGCAGGCTGTAAAAAGGGGGTTTGCAGATAAAACCCAGAATATTTCAAAAAACAATATTCTTGATTTTATTTTTATTCCGGGATTTACAACTGCAGAAAAGGTAAGCGGCATTTCCGGAAGAGGAATAGGTATGGATGCTGTTAAAAAAAAAATTGATGAGGTTAACGGTGAAATCAGGATTGATTCTGTTAAAGGCTGTGGGACTACAATAACAATTCTTCTTCCTCTGACCCTTGCAATTGTAGATGTTCTAATGTTTGAAACAGGGAATATGTGTTTTGCAGTTCCCCTTTCACACATTGAAGAGTGTTTTGATTTTTCAAGATACAAGATAGAAGGACAAAGAAAAAGAAATCTTTTAAAACTCAGGGATGAGTTTATTCCTTATTTTAAAATTTCAGACATTTACAGCCTTGAAGAATCAAGTGATGAAAGCTTTTGGCAGGTAATTGTGGTTGATCATGGCAAGAGAAAGGCGGGTTTTGTTGTTGAAAGGCTTTTGAGAGCCCAGCAGGCTGTAATAAAATCAATAAGGAACTGGTATAATAAAGACGACGGTATTACAGGGGCAGCAGTACTTTATGATGGAAGTCTTGCCTATGTTCTTGATGTGATAAGGCTTTTAAATATTTGTGCAGGTAAAAAAAATCAGGATACGGTTTCAGGAGCTGTTCTTGAGAATACACTTAAAATTGCACAGTTTTGAATTGTAAATAGTGATTAGGCGAAAACGTTAATTTTTGTTCAGTTCAAAAAAAGTGAGAAATTTAGCCTTCAGGATAGATCGACTCTTTTGAGATTCAATCTTTTATTCAGACTCAGGAATAGATAAAAAGACAGTTTTATTTCACTCACTGAATAAAAAAAAATTAGCCCGGAATTTATTGAGTTGTTAATGGTAATGAAATAAATTTTTTCTCTGTTACAGAATTGTTTAAACTGGAGATTTGCTATGGCAGACTGGAGAGATCTTAAAATTTTAATTAAGACTTATTTATTCTTTTTTATTCAGAGTCTTTTGTTCATCGTTTTTGTCTGCTGGGGTGTTGTGAATTTAAAGGATATTGTTTTTGTTCACGAAAAAAATATCCATGGTAACGAATTGATTTCAAAACTTGATAAGAATGAAGACTTTCTTTTAAGTCTGATTTTAGAACAGTCTTCATATCTTAATGAACCAGAGGCCTTTTCTGAGTCTCCTTTTAATGAAAATGAAAAAAAACTAAGAACAATTTTTCCAGATGATTTTAAAACCAGTTTACTTGAAATTCTTCCTGGTCAAAATGATTATATAAAAGAATTGTCTGAAAACTATCAGATTCTTGCAGACAGTCTTGAGCGTGTAAGGCAAAATTCCATAGATGGCAGATATTTTGAAAATTATATGGATTTTTTGAGTTTTTTTAACTTCAAAGTTCTTTCTATATTTGAATCCATTTCCAAAATCCATACAATTTTAAAGGACAATCTTAGAAATAAAATATTTTATTCTGATGAAATGCCACAGGTTGTTAATCTGGTTAAATACAAACTGCTTGGAGGCGGGATAATTCTTCTTGCTGTTTTTTCATGTGCTGTATTTTTGATGATTTCTTCTCTTAAAAAAAGAGTGAAGCTTATTTTGACTGCTTCCAGAGATTTTGCAGCAGGTAAATTTAATGCAAAACTGGAAATAACCAATAAAGATGAGCTTGGCTTACTTGCTGATTATTTGAATATTATCTGTAATAATTTAAAATATGTCTCAGAAACTGCTGAAAGAATTTCAAATGGGGATTTGAGATTTGAATTTCTTGAAGAAGATGAAAATGATTCTGTTAAACAGGCTTTAAAGATTATGTATGAAAAGCTTCATGAAATAGTTTTAAAGGCCAGAATGATTTCATGCGAGGTTAAAACCGGAAGTACAAGCCTTTATTCAATTGCAGATGAAATTGCATCTGGAGCTGCACAGCAGGCTGCGGCAGCAGAAGAAAGCAGTTCATCAATGGAGGAAATGTCAGCAACTTTGAAGCAGAACGCAGTTAATGCAGAAGAAACAGTGAAAATTGCAAATAATATGGTTGAAGCATCTGAGGAAAGCGGCAAGTTTGTAGAGCAGACTGTTATTGATATGAGAAATATTGCAGAAAAAATTCAAATTGTTGAAGATATTGCAAGGCAGACCAATCTTCTTGCTCTTAATGCAGCGATTGAGGCTGCAAGAGCAGGAGAATACGGGAAAGGGTTTGCCGTTGTTGCAAAGGAGGTTAAAAATCTTGCTGAAAAAAGCCATAAGGCCGCCCTTGAAATTGCTGAAGTTGCAAACGACAGCGTTAAAAGAGCTGACAGAACAAATAGCCTGACAATTGACGCCCTGGATAAAATAAAAAGAACCGCTGATCTGGTTCAGGAAATATCAATTACTACAGGAGAGCAAAGCGATGCTGTAAATCATACAGCTGAGGCAATAACCTATCTTGATCAGATTATTCAGAAAAATGCCGAGGTTTCGGAAGAAATGGCTTTTTACGCAAAGGAACTGTCAGAGTTTTCTGTAAAACTTGGAGAGGTTGTAGATTTTTTTATTGTAAATGATGGAGATGAAACCTGCAATACCGATTTGGTCGAAAATTTTTTGAAAAGCAAAAACAATATATACGAAAATCCCTTTGAAAGAAAAAATACTGTCAGTTTAGAAGAAAACAGTTTTAATAAAATTTTTAATAATAAGTCTAAGCCGGTTGATGCTCAAAAGGATTATCTGGATAAGGACTTTGTGAAATTTTAAAAGGGTTTGGTCATGAAGCATGAGCAGTCTGAAGAGTATTTGATATTTCAGCTTATGGATGAAAAATTTGCTGTACCATCAGGTCAGATCCTTGAAATTGTCCAATCAAGGAGAATAACCAGGCTCCCTAAAATGCCGGATTTTTTTTTAGGTATAATGAATTTAAGGGGAAATCTTTTTCCAGCTGTGGATTTAAGGCTTATTTTTAAAATGCCTTATCTTAATGATACTAAGGAAACTGTTTTTATTGTTGTCAGTATCAATGGAGAAGAGCCCTCTTATGAAGTCGGATTCAGGGTTGATAAGGTTTGTGAGGTGGAAACAATTTTGAGTGAAGAAATAATGCCTTATCCTGAATCAGGTGCTCTTATTCCCGAAAAATATCTGGTTGGTTCCTTTCGCTACAAAGAACAGGTTGTTCTCATTCTTTCAACTGAAGCTCTTTTTTCAAGGGAAGAGCTGGAGCTTACTGATTAAAGATGACAAATTGGCTCTTAAGGTAAACGGTTAAATCAGTGAAACAAATATTTGGCTTTATAAATAAAAATAATAAAAGCGGATTTATACTATGAATTCATCCATGAAAAAAATTTTATTTGCAGATGATTCTCCTTCAATGCGGCTTTTTGCCTCGTTGAGTCTTTCCGATGAGTTTGAAGTAGATACAGCCTGCGATGGTGAAGATGCTTTGAAATATCTCAAATCAAAAGACTATGATCTTTTTATCGTGGATGTGTATATGCCAAAAATTGACGGAATAAATCTTGTCAAAAAAATAAGAGAAAATGAAAATTCCAAATTTAAACCTGTTGTAATAATAAGTACCGAGGCAGATGAAAATCTGTTTACAAAGGGCAGGGATGCGGGTGCTACAGGCTGGATAGTTAAACCTTTTGACAAGGATTATCTTTTAAAAACTGTTAAGCATATTCTTTTCGGTAAAGGTAGAAAATCTGATGAAAAATAATATGACTGATGAATTTTTGCTTGAGGAAATAAAAAACAGGCTCTTAGAAAAAAATAACAAGATAGCAAAATTAAGTTTGGAGCTTGAAGAAGCAAGGGAAAAACTATTTGATTCAGAGCATCTCAAGACAAATTTTCTTTCAATAATAAGAAATGAACTTAAAAATCCTGTTTCTGCAATTTCAGGGCTTTCAAAACTTGTGGTTCAAAAGGATTTTGACTCTGTAGGCGAAATAAAAAATGTATTAAGTACCATAAGGCTTGAAGCAATCAAGTTTGCTTTGCAGCTTGACAATGTTTTAACTGCTTCATCATTTGAGGGAGGAGAAAATAATTCTTTTTTGTCTGGATTTGATCTTTGTGAGCTTGTTTATGAAGTTAAGAGATCCTTTGAAGATGAAATAAAATCAAGAGGCAGGCATGTTGAGACAGAATTTATAGATGAAATAAAGATATATGCTGACAGGGAAAAATTAAAACTTGTCTTTAAAAATTTTTTGGACAATGCATTAAAGTTCTCAGAAAAAAATGTAAAACTTACGGTTTCTAGAAGAAATGAACATGCACTGATCTCTTTTTATAATGACGGGTACGAGATTGAAGAAAAAAATCATCACAAAATTTTTGAAAGATTTGCACCGCTTGACTCGGGTTTATCCAGGAAATACAGCGGTGTTGGCCTTGGGTTGTGCGTATGCGGTGCTATAATTGAAAATCACGGAGGTAAAATAGATTTTTCATCTGGAAAAGGGAATGGGACATTGTTTGAAATTGAACTTCCAATTGCTGGTAAAAATCAGGAGGAAGCTGCTGATATTGAGTCTGGTGAAGGATTTATAATACTGTGAATGAGAAGATAAGAATTTATCTTAAAACCGGAGGAATAGTATTTTCCAGGGAAGCTTCAGAAATTAAAACAGTTTTGGGTTCGTGTGTAAGTGTCTGTCTCTGGGATTTTAAATATAAATCTGGAGCCATGAATCATTTTATTTTTCCAACCTGGACAGGAAGGGGGCTTGCAACTCCAAAATACGGCAATGTTGCAATGGAGTCCATCTATGAAAAAATGCTTTCAAACGGCTCAAGATCTCAGGACCTTATTGCTAAAATATTCGGGGGAGGAAGGCTTTTTACATCAGGAGATATGAGTCTTAACCCAGGTGAGCAAAATATTGCCAGTGCAAAAAAATTTTTAGCACGGGTTAATATACCGGTAATATCAGAAGATACCGGGGGAGCAAGAGGACGTACTGTTATCTTCCATACCGATACCGGAGATGTTTTCGTTAAAAAAAATTGACTCGCCCAATGTATTTGATTAAATACTCTGAGATTATCCTGATAAATTTTATTAAACGGAGTACTTATGAATATTGATCCGCCGGAGTATATAAAAAAAATCAAACCATATAAGGCAGGAAAACCAATTGAAGAGCTTGAAAGGGAGTACGGCATAAAAAATGCAGTCAAGCTAGCCTCAAATGAAAACCCCTTGGGCCCTTCCCCTAAAGCAGTAGAGGCTGTAAAAAACTTCTGCACCAGTCTTCACAGATACCCTGATAGTTCCGGATACGAGCTTATAAATAAAATTTCTTCAAAATTTAATATATCTTCAAAAAATATTGTTCTTGGAAACGGATCTGATGACATAATTGCACTTTTATGCAAGGCCTTTGTAAATGATACTAAAAATGTCATTATGCCAGATCCGGGATTTCTTATGTATGAAATTTCAACAAGGTCAGAAGGAGGAATACCTGTAAAGGTACCTTTAAAAAATTTATGCCTTGATCTTGATAAAATGGCAGAGCTTTGCAATCCGGATACATCAATTATTTTTATAACAAATCCAAATAACCCTACAGGCAGTTTTATTGAAAAGGAAAAACTTGAAGAATTTTTAAAAAAAATTCCTTCAAACGTAATTGTAGCTTCGGATGAAGCATATATGGAGTTTTCCGAGTCTTATTACTGTTCATGGGAGCTGATGGAAAAGTATGAAAACCTTGTTTCCATGAGGACTTTTTCAAAGGCTTACGGCCTTGCTGGTTTAAGAATTGGATACGGAGTGATGAATCCTTTTATTTCAGAAATACTGAATAGAATAAGGCAGCCATTTAACACAAGTCTGATTTCCCAGAAAGCAGCACTTTGCGCCCTTGATGATGAAGATTTTCTTGAAAAAACAAGAACCCTTATTTTTACTGAGAGAAAAAAACTTTTTGAAGAACTTGAAAAGCTTGGAATTACTCCCTTTAAAAGTGATGCAAACTTTATTCTTGCTGATCTCAAAAGATCGGCTGATGATGTTTACGAAAAGCTTTTAAGGAAAGGTGTTATTGCAAGATCAATGAGTTCCTACGGTTATCCAGAATTTTTAAGGATTACAATTGGTCTTGAAAATGAAAATAATCTTTTTATCAATTGTCTTAAAGAGGTTTTAGATAAATATTGAAAACAATAACAATAGACGGACCTGCTGCTGCGGGCAAAACAACTTTAAGCAGGATTATTTCAGAAGACCTTGGCTTTGTTTATGTTGACACAGGTGCAATATACAGGGCTTTGGCTTTTTATATGAAAAAAAATAATATAGATTTTAAGGATGAAATAAAAGTTTGTAAAAACTTGAATTCAAAAATAAGACCCTCTGGTGAAAAAATTTTTTTGAATAATGAAGATGTCTCAAATTTTATACGCACAGAAGAAATATCAATGGGAGCATCAATTATTTCATCCTATCAAAAGGTAAGGGATTATCTTCTTGATATTCAAAGAAACATTGGAAAAGAGTTTGACTGTGTTTTTGAAGGAAGGGATATGGGAACAAAGGTTTTTCCCATGGCTCAAATCAAATTTTACCTTGATGCAGATATTGAAACAAGAGCCAGAAGAAGATTCAATCAGCTTAAGGATAAAGGAGAAAATCCTTTATATGAAAAAGTTTATGCTGATCTTGAAAAACGTGACAGTCAGGATATGAAAAGAAAACATTCTCCTCTTAAACCAGCCTCTGATGCATTTTTAATTGATTCAACATTAATTGGTGTAAATGAAGTCAGGGAAAAGATGATTGGAATTATAAATAGTAAGTGGGCAAAAATCTGACTTTGGGAATTGTTAAGTTTAAACCAAGACTTCTGCTTTATTCTTTCTTTGGTAAAATTCTTGATGTCCTCTAAGGAGAAGATGTAAAAGCGTTTTTTTCGAATCCTGCTTAAAAAGTTCAGCATTCGTACTTACATCAAACAGACTTTTTTCTCAGTTTTGAGCTGAATGTTAAAAATTTTTTTTCTCTAGAGGGCATAAAAAATTTAGCCTCAATATATGCAGTGCTGTTTTTTAGATTAAATTTTAAATCTGATAAAACTGGTAAAATAGATAGTTTTTATTCAGCCGATAAATACAATATAAAACTTAGGTTTGTAATAGCAGCTGGACTTTGTATGAAAAAATTGATTAAATCCTGATTTTTACAATTAATTGAAAACATAAAAGTATTTGTTTTTTCTTGAAGTATTAACTCTGATTTGTTAAAGAAGTGAGATTATGCTTTCTTTGCCAGAAGAGAGCATAAAATATATCCAGGGAGAATTGATAATAATGGCAAACGAAAATTTAGATGTTCAGGACAAATTTGAAGGTGTAGAAACAATGGAAGAACTTCTTGATCTGTATGAAGACAGCTTCAGCAGATTTCAGGAAGGTGAAGTGGTAACCGGAAGGGTTATCTCTATCGGCAGGGATTCTGTAATAGTCGATATCGGGTACAAATCCGAAGGTGCAGTTCCCGCTGAGGAATTCAAGGATGAAAACGGCGAGATCACAGTCAAAAAAGGCGACAAGATCGAAGTTATGATCGAGTTCTGGGATGAGGACGAGGAAGAAGTTGTCCTTTCCAAGGAAAAAGCCGAGAAGCAGAAAGTCTGGGATGAAATTGCAGAAATCCATGAAAAGGACGGAATTGTTGAAGGTATCATCATTAACAGAGTTAAAGGCGGTTTCTCTGTTGATATCGGAGTACAGGCATTCCTTCCTGGTTCACAGGCTGATCTTCGTCCGATCAAGAATATGGACGTGATGGTAGGTAAGAAATTCAAGTTCAAGGTTCTTAAATTCAACAAACGCAGAAGCAATATCGTTCTTTCAAGAAGAGTGATTCTTGAATCCATGAGACAGGAACAGAGATCTGCTACTCTTGAAGAGCTGGAAATCGGAAGAGTAATGACCGGTACAGTCAAGAATATCACTGAATACGGTGTATTTATCGATCTTGGCGGAGTTGACGGTCTTTTACATATTACAGATATTTCCTGGGGAAGAGTCAAGCATCCTTCTGAGCTTTTTGCTCTTGGTGATGAAATTGAAGTTAAAATCCTTTCATACGACCTTGAGAAGGAAAGAGTATCTCTTGGTATGAAGCAGCTTACTCCTGATCCATGGGAAACTGCAGCACAGCAGTATCCTGTAGGAAGCAAAGTCAAGGGAAGAGTTGTAAGTCTTACAGATTACGGTGCCTTTGTTGAGCTTGAAGAAGGTATTGAAGGTCTTATTCATGTTTCAGAGATGTCATGGACCAAGAAAGTAAAGCATCCTTCCAAAATGGTTTCTGTTGGTGAAGAAGTTGAGGCAGTTGTTCTTGACCTCAAGCCTGAAAGCCGCAGAATTTCACTTGGAATGAAGCAGGTTGAGCCGAACCCATGGGATCTTATAAGCGACAAGTATCCTGTTGGAACAATCATTGAAGGCAAAATCAAGAACATTACAGATTTTGGTCTTTTCATAGGAATTGAAGATGATATTGACGGACTTGTTCATATTTCTGATATTTCCTGGACTAAGAGAATCAAGCATCCTGGTGAAGTATACAAGAAGGGCGATACTGTTCAGGCAGTTGTTCTTGATATTGACAAGGAAAATGAAAGATTCTCGCTTGGAATCAAGCAGACTCAGCCTGATCCATGGGAAAGTGCTCCTGAAACCTATAAAGTAGGTTCAAAGATCAGTGGTAAAATAACAAATATTACTGATTTTGGTATTTTTGTTGAGCTTGAAGAAGGTGTTGAAGGTCTTGTTCACATTTCAGAGGTTGAAAATGAGAAAAAAGATCTTTCCAAAGAATACCAGATAGGCTCAGACCTTGAAGCAAAGGTTATGAACGTGAATACCGAAGAAAGAAGAATAGGTCTTTCTGTAAAGCGTCTTGGAATGGATGACGACGAGGCTATACTTAAGGATTACATGAAGAAAATAGAGGACGTTCCTCCAACTTCTGCCTTTGGTGAAATGCTCAAGGAAAATATAGAAGAAAAAATCAAGGAAAAAGAAGAAGCTAGAAACAAGCAGTAAGAAGGTTCTTTAAATTTTTTTGATTTTGTAAAATATACGGATACCTTATTTTGAGGTATCCGTTTTTTTTAATTAGTTGCTGAAGGAAAACGGCCTTTTTGTCCATTTTAGCCTCAGATTCAAAATTTAATCCTCAAAATACTCAATGTATCCTGAAGATTAAATTTTTCATCTTCCTTGAACTGAACAAAAAATTCTCGTTTTCGGCCAGTCACAACTTAGGTTTTAAAGAGTCTAAAAGCTTTTAGTGTTCAAATTCAAAGTTTTGTCTTTAAGGAGTTTTATTGTTTTTTAAGGTCTAAATTTTGAATCTGATCTAAGAACAATCAAAACATTTTTCGATTATCAGACAAGGAGATATTTAACATGTTTTCAAGAAGACATCCGTATCTGTTTTTTATCTTGGTTTTTACATTAATAATGTGCTCATCATCAGTTATTATTTCACTTGTTTCAGGTGTATCCAAAATGACTGAAAAAAAATCAGGGAAACATAACATTGGTGTAATAGAAATAAACGGAATAATATTTGAGTCGGAATCTGTAATAGAAAATCTGAAAAATTTCAGGGAAAGAAAAGATATTGAGGCTGTAGTTTTAAGAATTAATTCCCCTGGAGGAGGTGTTGCGCCTTCACAGGAGATTTATGAATCCGTAAAAAGGCTTAAAGAGAAAAAAAAAGTTGTAGCATCTCTTGGAAGCGTTGCAGCATCTGGCGGATATTATATTGCATGTGCAGCCGATAAAATAGTGACAAATCCCGGTACAATTACAGGCAGTATCGGTGTAATAATGGAATATACAAATATTGAAGAAGTAATGGATAAAATCGGTATTTCTCCAGTTGTAATAAAAAGCGGAAAGTTTAAAGATACAGGTTCTCCCACAAGACCTATCACAGATGATGAAAAAAAGTTTTTGCAGGATTTTGTGGATAAAATTCATTCTCAGTTTGTCGAAGATGTTGCATCTGGAAGAAAAATGGATAAAGAAACAGTCATGGAATATGCAGACGGCAGAATAATATCTGGATCTGACGCTGTTTCATATGGTCTTGCAGACATGACTGGAAATTTTGAAACAGCTCTTGATTATACTGCATTGGAGGCGGGAATCAAAAATAATGACTACAGTCTTGTTTATCCTCCGAAAGAAAAATTTTCTTTCTTAAAGGAAGTATTGAATGAGTCTGTTTCAAAATTAAGTGAGGTTGTTTTTAAAAACACAAATTTAATGACCCTGAAATAGAAAATATGGGATTATTCAAATTCATCAACAATTCCTATTCCTCTTCTTAATATTTCGGGCTGATCACTGATGAGTGAAATAACACTGGAGGGGCCGTTTGGGACGTCTCCTCCATCAATGATTATGTCTACAAGATTCTCATAATGATCTGCCATTTGTGCAAAAAACTCAAATGGTTCTTCATTCTCATCAGAGGCTGTGGTTGAAATGACAGGGTTTTTAAGGTTTTTTACAATTTCGGTGCAGATGTTATTGTCTGGAACCCTTATTCCTGCTGTTTTTCTGTTTGTAAGCATCATTTTCGGAACTTCTTTTGAACCCTCAAGAATGAAAGTGTAGGGTCCGGGGAGAAGTCTTTTAAGTATTCTGTAGGAAATATTTGAAACTTTTGCATACTCGCTGATATGGGTCAGATCCGAACAGATAAAGCTGAAAGGAGTTTTTTTAGTTCTTTTTTTTATAAGGTTTACTCTTTCAATTGCTTTTTTGTTTTTAATATCGCATCCAATGCCGTAATATGTATCGGTAGGATAAATTATTACTCCTCCGTTTTTCAGGCAGTCACAAACTTGATTGATAAGTCTTTTTTGAGGATTTTGGGTATTAATTTCAAGAATCATTTTTATGTTGTCCTTAGTAAAACCTTGGTAAAATAAATTTTATAATCTCAGATAATAAAGGAGATAATAAATTCATTTTTTTAGATTGCCAAATATTTTCAGTTTTGTTAGTTAATAGTCCAACTTTAATAAGTAAAGTAAATAATTTTTTGTTTTATATTCAAACGTTTATAATAAACGAACCTTTGGAGGCCAATTATGACAAATATCCCGCCGGAAGCAGCTTATTCATTTGATGATGTTTTGCTTGTCCCAAACTACTCTGATGTTCTGCCATCGGACTGTGATACAAGAACACAGCTTACACGGGAAATCAAGCTCAATGTTCCAGTAATAAGTGCTGCCATGGATACAGTAACAGAATCGGATACAGCCATCAGCATGGCAAGAGCCGGTGGAATCGGTATAATTCACAGAAATATAACTCCTGATCAGCAGGCAGTTGAGGTTGACAAGGTAAAAAAATCAGAGAGCGGAATGATTGTTGATCCGGTTACCATTTCTCCTGAAAAGCCTGTATCAGAAGTTCTGAAGCTTATGTCAATATACAGGATATCAGGTGTTCCTGTTGTAGACGGTAAAAAGCTTGTCGGTATTGTTACAAACAGGGATTTGAGATTTGAAAAGAATTTTTCAAGGCCTGTAAGCGAAGTTATGACAAAGGATAAGCTTGTAACAGTAAAGGAAGGTATTACCCTTGAGGAATCAAAGGCAAAACTTCATGAGCACAGGATTGAAAAACTTCTTGTAGTTGATTCTACAGGCACACTTACTGGAATGATAACAATCAAGGATATTGAAAAAATAAAAAAATATCCTTATGCCTGCAAGGATGAAATGGGAAGATTGAGGGTTGGAGCAGCCGTTGGTGTGGGCGGTGACATGATGGAAAGGGTAGAGGCTCTAGTTCAGGCCGGAGCTGATGTACTCTGTATTGATACTTCGCATGGACACTCCAAGAATGTTCTTGATTCTGTAAGAAAAATAAAAGAAGCTTTTCCATCCCAGCAGGTGATAGCAGGAAACGTTGCAACTGCAAAAGGTGCGGAAGCCCTTGTTGAGGCTGGTGTAGATGCCATAAAAATTGGTATAGGTCCTGGATCAATATGTACAACAAGAATCGTTGCAGGTGTAGGTGTCCCTCAGCTTACTGCCATAATGAACTGCAAGTCAGTATCCAATAAAACAGGTGTTCCTCTTATTGCTGACGGAGGTATCAAATATTCAGGAGATATTATCAAGGCAATAGGAGCAGGTGCACACAGCGTAATGCTTGGAGGTCTTCTTGCAGGAACAGAAGAAAGTCCAGGAGATACAATTCTGTACCAGGGAAGAACCTACAAAGCCTACAGAGGTATGGGTTCAATTGAAGCCATGAAGTCAGGAAGCAAGGACAGATATTATCTTGGCGACAAGCAGTCTGATGAAGGGCTTATTCCGGAAGGTATAGTTGGAAGGGTTCCTTATAAGGGAACAATAGCAGAAAATATTCTCCAGCTTATCGGCGGTGTAAAGGCCGGAATGGGTTACATAGGAGCCAGAACAATTGAAGAGGTAAGGGAAAAGGCAAGATTTGTAAGAATTAGTCCTGCCGGATTGAGAGAAAGTCATGTTCATGACGTTATCATTACCCAGGAAGCTCCAAACTACAGGGTTGAATAAATTAGAATTAATTATTTTATTCAAATTTTTTGGATAAGATCTAAGTTTTATAAAAATCCGGATAAAGGTTAAAAGCATTTGTCCGGATTTTTATTTTGTATATTGAAGTTTTGTTGAAAAATCCAAAGGGGTAAAAATGTCTGATTTAAAATTTACACATCTTCATCTGCATTCACAGTACAGCCTTCTTGACGGAGCAATAAGATTCAAGCAGCTTTTTAAAAAGCTCAAGGAAAACAATATGGACTCGGTTGCACTTACAGATCATGGAACTATGTTTGGAGTTGTTGAATTTTATGATCTTGCTAAAAAGGAAGGTATTCATCCAGTAATAGGCTGCGAATGTTATGTGGCAAAAAAAAGTCTCAAAAATAAAACACCCCAGGATAAGGATTCTTCCCATCTTGTTCTTCTTGCCGAAAATAACGAAGGCTATCAGAATTTATGTAAACTGGCATCAATAGCAAAGCTTGAAGGTTTTTACTATAAACCAAGAATTGATGATGAGGTTTTGGAAAAATATTCAAAAGGGCTGATAGCATTGTCAGCATGTATCAAAGGTGAAATTCCGCAGCTGATTTTGAAAAATGATATTGAAGGTGCAAAAAAAAAGGCTATTTACTATAGTCAGCTTTTTGGCAGTAATAATTTTTTTCTTGAGATTCAGAAAAACGGTTTAAGGGAACAGGAAATAGTAAATAAAGAAATTTCAAAAATTTCAAAAGAATTATCAATCCCAATGGTTGCAACAAATGATTGTCATTATTTAAATAAAGAAGATGCAAGAGCCCATGAAATTCTTCTTTGCATCCAGACTGGAAAAACCATTGATGATCCGACAAGGTTTAAATTTGAAACAAATTCGCTTTATGTAAAAACTCCGGAAGAAATGAAACGTGATCTTGGTGAATACGAAGGTGCCATTGAAAAAACATATGAAATTGCACACAGATGCAATGTTGAGTTTGATTTCAATACCTATCATTTCCCCGCCATTGAACTTGAAAAGGGAGAGTCTGAAGCTGAAATGTTTGAGCGGGAGGCTTTGGAAGGATTTGAAAAAAGAATTATAGAAGTAAGAAAAAGAAACCCAGATGTAAATGAGGCAGAGTACCGAAAAAGACTTCAATACGAAATTGATACAATAAAGAAAATGGGCTTTGCTGCTTATTTTATAATAGTTGCCGACTTTATAAGATACAGCAAAAACAATAATATACCTGTTGGACCGGGAAGAGGTTCTGCCGCCGGAAGTATGGTTGCATATTCAATGGGAATAACAGACCTTGATCCGATTGAGCACAATCTTATTTTTGAAAGATTTTTAAATCCTGCAAGAATAAGCATGCCTGATATTGACGTTGATTTCTGTATAAACGGGCGTGAAAAAGTTTTTAATTATGTTGTACAAAAGTATGGAAAAGACAAGGTTTCACAGATCATCACCTATGGAACAATGAAGTCAAGGGGCGTAATAAGGGATGTGGGCAGAGCCCTTGGAATTCCTTTAAAGGAAGTAGACCATATAGCAAAACTTATTCCTGATAAACTTGGGATAAGTCTTGACGAGGCAATTGACCAGGAACCTGAAATAATGAATACCGTTCAGGAACGAGATGATTTAATGGAACTTATTGAAGTTTCAAAAGTTCTGGAAGGACTTACAAGGCACGCCTCCACCCACGCAGCTGGTGTTGTTATCGGAGACAAGCCTTTGTCAGACTACCTCCCATTATATTCAGGCAAGCATGATGAAACAATGACCCAGTTTGACATGAAGTATGTTGAAAAAATCGGTCTTGTAAAATTTGATTTTCTTGGCCTCAGAAACCTTACTGTAATAGCAGATGCACTTCGATTAATTGAAAAGCAGGGACTTGTTCCGCCGGACCTGAAAAATCTTGATCTTGAGGATCAGGCTACCTTTAATCTTCTTCAAAAGGGAGATACAACAGGGGTATTTCAGCTTGAAAGTTCAGGTATGAAAGACCTTTTAAAACGCTTAAGACCCGGATGCTTCAATGATATAACAGCACTTGTTGCACTTTACAGACCAGGTCCACTTGAAAGTGGAATGGTAAATGATTTTGTGAAAAGGAAACACGGGGAAGAGCCTATTGTATATACTATTCCACAGCTTGAGCCAATATTAAAGGAAACTTACGGGGTAATTCTATACCAGGAACAGGTAATGAAAATTGCAAGTGTTCTTGCAAATTATTCCATGGCAGATGCTGACGGATTGAGAAAAGCAATGGGTAAGAAGATAAAATCCATGATGGATGAGCATAGAGCAAAATTTTTAAATGGAGCAAAGGATAACAATATAGATCAGGATAAGGCGGAATATATTTTTGATCTTATGGAAAAGTTTGCAGGCTATGGATTTAACAAATCCCACAGTGCTGCCTATGCTCTTATTTCATATCAGACTGCATATCTGAAAACCCATTTTCCGGTTGCATTCATGGCTGCACTTTTAAACAGTGAAATAAACTCAATTGACGGTGTTGTGAAATTCATTGATGAATGTAAACTTCAGAAAATTGAAATTTTAAAACCAAACATTAATAAGTCTGATACATATTTCAAAGTTGAAGACAATAAAATTAGATTTGGGCTGGCAGCAACAAAAAATGTTGGAGAATCGGTAATTGACCAGATTGTTGAAGAAAGGACTAATAACGGAGAATTTGCAGATATTTTTGATTTCTGTGAAAGATGCGATTTAAGAAAGGTTAATAAAAGGGTTCTGGAAGCTCTGATAAAATGCGGAGCATTTGACTGTACAGGAGTGAAAAGATCACAGCTTGTCTCTGTTATTGAAGAGGCCTCTGAATACGGGCAGAGAGTAAAAAAGGACAAATCAAATCCTCAAATGGGTTTTTTTGATTCTGATGAAACCTTTTCAGCAATGTTTGAAAAGCCTTCAATTCCAGATATTGAGGAATGGGATACCAAGGACCTTCTTTTGCAGGAAAAGGAAGCACTTGGATTTTATATTTCAGGCCATCCCTTGAACTCATACAAAGATGTAATAAAAACATATTCCAATGCCAACTCATCAACTCTTGATGAGTTAAATGACGGTGATATCGCAATAGTTGGGGGAATTGTAAACAAGACCAAGGTAATTTATACAAAAAAAAATGATAAAATGGCTTTTCTTACAATTGAAGACTTTAAGGATTTTCTTGAAGTTGTCGTTTTTTCAGATCTTTATGCAAAAGTGTCAGACTATTTTTTTGAAGACAGCGTGCTTATGATAGCAGGGCAGGTGCAGAAAAATGAAAAGGGATTGAGCCTTATTGCAAAGGAAATTTACCCTGCTGATCTTGCAGAAGAAATGCTGAGCGGATGTATTTATATTACACTTGAGTCCGTTTTTCATACGCCTGAAGATATATTAAAACTCCAGGACATTTTAAGAAAATATCCTGGAACAAAAAAGGTTTTCATTGAAGTTTTTACCCAGTCCGGAGCCCAGGTTCTAATGGAGCTTCCAGATATTTTAAATGTCAACATTACAAAGTTTCTTATTGAAGAGTTAAAGGAATTTGCAGGAGAGGAAAGAATTCTTGTAAAGCCGGTTGAATTGAATGTTTTTGCCGAAAAAGAAAAGAAAACAAGATTTAAGCCAAGAGAAAATGCATTGTAATGGAAAAATTTGATTTTTATATAAGAAAAGTTCAGTCAAGGATAAATAAAAACCAGAAAAGAGCGCTTGATTCATACCTGCCTTTAAATAATGGAAGAATAGAAAAGGACGGCAATATCTATTTGAATTTAAGTTCAAACGATTATCTTGGGCTTTCATTAAATCCGATTCTTATTGAAAGAGGTTGTGAATACGCAAGGAAATATGGATGCGGAACAGGCGCATCAAGGCTTGTTACAGGAAGTCCGGAAATTTTTTTTGAAGTTGAAGAAAAAATTTCAAATTTAAAAAAAATGGATAAATCCATTGTTTTAAACTCCGGGTATCAGGCAAATATTGGTGTTGTATCTTCTCTTGCATCCAGAAAAAGCATAATCTATTCAGATTATTTAAACCATAACAGTCTTGTAAGAGGTGCCATTTTAAGCGGAGCAGAAATTAAAAGATTCAGACATAACAGCCTTGATCACCTTGAAGAGCTTCTTCAAGAAACAAAAGACAAAAAATATTCTTCAAAAATTATTGTAACAGAATCGGTTTTCAGTATGGATGGAGATATTCCAGATCTTGAAAAAATAGCGGATCTAAGCGAAGAATACGGATGTATTTTTGTTGCAGACGAAGCCCATGCAACAGGTGTTTTTGGTGATAATCACATGGGATTTGCAAAAAGAGCTGATATCGTAATAGGTACCTTTGGAAAAGGCGGAGGCTCTTTTGGAGCATATGTATCATGTTCTGAAACAATGTATGAATATTTTGTTAATTTCTGTGAGTCTCTAATTTTTTCAACTTCTCTTTCTCCCTTTAACATTGGTGCAATTTCAGCTTTTCTTGATCTTGTTCCTGATTTAGATGATAAAAGATCCAGGCTTTTAAACAATGCTGCTCTTTTAAGAGACGGCCTTAAAAATCTCGGGTTTGAAGTTATTGATGGTTTTACCCAGATTATTCCGGTTCTTACAGGAAGTGAAAAAAACGCAATTGAGCTTTCCATGTTTTTAAAGGAAAGAAAAATACTTTCAGTTCCCATAAGACCTCCGACTGTACCTGAAAATATGTCAAGAATAAGACTGAGTTTATCTGCCTCTCACAGTAAAAACGATATAGACTATACTTTAAGTGTGTTTGATGAATACCAAAAAAGATCTGCCTGAATTTATTCTCCAGCACGGCTGGGGACTCTCTTCGTCATGTTGGAAAGGATGGAAAGAAAGGCTTGAAAAAAATTTTAAAGTCACTCTTCCAGACCGGGGGTACTTTGGGGCTCCCAGAAAAATAGAAAATTTTAAGACAAAATCCAAAAAAATTCTTGTATCCCATTCTTTTGGGCTTTTTTTATTTGAAAGATCAGTTTTAAGCCAGGCAGATTTTCTTGTAATAATAAGCGGTTTTACAAAATTTCATCCAGAGGAGGCAAGGGAGGCGAGAAGATCAAGGCTTCTTATGAAGTTCATGCAGAAAAAGCTTTATCTTGAACCTGAAAAGCTTTTAACAGATTTTTACAACGGCCATGATTTAAGGGGAGATTTTGATTTAACTCCTGATGTACCTCTTCTTTTTAAAGACCTTGAAAGAATAAACAGCGAAGCTCCAGATCTTGAATCCATCAAAAAAATAAAAAATATTTTAATTGTTCATGGAAAAAAAGATATGGTTGTACCTTTTTCAAGGGGAGTATATTTGAAAAATTATTTTTCAGGTGCGAAAATGATTGAATTTGAAGACGGAGATCATGCACTGCCATTTATTTATGAAGATGAACTGACAGAAAAAATAATCGATTTTTTAGGTGTGGAATAGAAATGAAAGATTTAATAAGAAAAAGTTTTTCTAAAAACACATCTACCTATGATGATTATGCTGCTGCGCAGAAAAAAGGTGCTGAAATTTTAAAAAATGAGCTGATAAATGATGGTATATGTGAAAAAAATATTGAAAAAATTATTGAATTTGGTTGTGGAACAGGTCTTTTAAGTATTTATATTCATGATCTTTTTTATAATTCAAAAATTTATTTTTCTGATATTTCTCCTGAAATGGTTTTGGAATGCAGAAAAAA
The DNA here is from genome assembly GCA_020633955.1 of Desulfobacteraceae bacterium. Taxonomy (GTDB): domain Bacteria; phylum Desulfobacterota; class Desulfobacteria; order Desulfobacterales; family JACKCP01; genus JACKCP01. The sequence goes on from JACKCP010000013.1 coordinate 55,044, forward strand.
ACTTGGTCCTAATGTGAAAAGGTATTTTTTTGCGGTTAACGGTGAAGATTTTAAAAAAGAAAATTATTTTGACTTGATAGTCTCTTCATTTACTCTTCAATGGTTTGAAGATTATCAAAATGCTTTGAAAAATTATTTTTTTTCTCTTAAAAGAGGCGGATTCTTATATCTTGCATTTCAGGGACCAGGGTCTTTTTTTGAATGGAAAAAAGTTGCCTGTGAATTAGGCCTGCCATTTACCGGAAATTTAATGCCTGACCCTGAATTAATTGAAAATTCAATCAGGAATTTCAGTTCATATGAAATTTTTAAAAAAGAAATAAAACTTAAATACAAATCATCTCTTGATTTTTTTAAGTCATTGCAAAAAATCGGGGCAGGTCATAAAACAGGTAAAAAATCATATTCCAAAAAAGAACTTATGAATATTATAAGATACTGGGATAATAAGACTGGCAATAATATTGTAATTACCTATGAAGTTTATTTTGTAAAAGGCATAAAATAATGAAAAAAATAATTCTTCCAAAAAAAATTTTTGTTACAGGAACTGACACCGAAATTGGTAAAACTTTTGTGTCGAGTGTTCTTGTGAAAAAAATGAATGCTTCGTACTGGAAGATAATTCAGACAGGTGATGACAGTGATAAAGATGTTGTAAAAAATATTACCGGCTTTGAAAAAGAAAAATTTATTGATGAAGCATACAAATTAAAAAACCCACTTTCTCCATATGCAGCTTCAGTCAGGGAAAACAAAAATATTGAGATAAAAAATATTTTAAAAAGATTTAATGAAATTAAGGATAAAAGGCTTGTATGTGAAGGTGCAGGAGGAGTTCTGGTTCCTATAAAAAAAGATTATTTTATGTCAGATCTTATAAAAGATTTAAACCTTTCCTGTGTTGTTGCTGCAAGATCAGGACTTGGGACAATAAATCACAGTCTTTTGACCATAGAGCATTTAAAAAATAAAGGCATTGACATTTCATGCATAATTTTAAACGGTGAACTGAATTATGATAATGAGAAAATAATCGAGGAAATTACAGAAATTCCTGTTTTATCCTTTGGGAATTTTGATTTTTCAAAAAAGAATGATTTTGGAAAATTATTTGAAGATAAGTTCAGGTTTGAAATAAATTAGAGTTTTTTGTCCATATAATTAAGTCTGGAGTGAACATGAAAAACAATAATTCAAATTTCTGGCTTCCATTTACACAAATGAAGGAAGTTGGTGAAATCATAGAAATAGTAAAAGGCGAGGGCGCATATCTTTATACAAAGGATAAAAGAAAAATTTTAGATGCAATTTCAAGCTGGTGGGTTACAATTCACGGTCATGGGAATCAGGTTGTTGCTGATGCGATCGCAAGGCAGGCAAAAACACTTGAACAGGTTATTTGTGCTGGTTTCACCCATTCAAATGCTGAAATTTTATCAAGGAGGCTTGTTGAACTGTTACCTCCTGAAATTACAAAAATGTTTTACTCAGACAATGGATCAACAGCTGTTGAAGTTGGTCTTAAAATGGTTTTTCAGTATTGGAAAAACATAGGCGACAATAACAGAAAAAAATTTATTTCATTTGAAAATGCCTACCACGGGGATACCCTTGGGGCTATGTCTGTTGGAGGAAGATCCGTTTTTACAGATCAGTTTAAAGAGCTTATGTTTGATACAGTTTATCTTGAATATCCTTCAACATTTGAAGGAGACGATAAGGCAGAAACAAAAGAAAATGCTGTAATTGAAAAGCTGGAGCAGATATTAATAGATGATGGCAGCTCAATAGCAGGGCTTATAATTGAACCCCTGATCCAGGGTGCCGGCGGAATGAACATGACAAGGCCGGTTTTTTTGCAGAAAATTGAAGCAATAATGAAATCACATAAAATCCCTGTTATTTATGATGAGGTAATGACAGGTTTTGGAAGAACCGGTGATTTGTTTGCCTGCTTAAAGGCAAATACCAATCCTGATGTGATTTGTGTTTCAAAAGGTATTACAGGCGGTTTCATGCCACTTGCGGGAACATTTTGTACAGATGAAATTTTTGAGTCATTTTATTCGGATGATCCTTTAAAAACCTTTTTTCACGGCCATTCATATACTGCAAATCCGATTGGTTGCGCAGCAGGCGTTGCATCTTTAGAACTTTTACTTGAGAAAAGGCAGTTTGAAAAAATTGAAGACTGGCATAAAGAACAGATAAACAAGTTTAAAAATAACAACAATATTGAAAAAATTAGGGTCTGCGGAACAATTATGGCCCTTGATATAAAGACCTCCAATGGAGGATACCTTGACAAGGTTGGCAAATATTTAAAAAAGGAGTTTTTAAATAAAGGATTTCTTTTAAGACCGCTTGGCAATGTATTGTATTTTCTGCCTCCTTACTGCATAGAAAAAGAAGAAATTGAAGTTTTGTATGATTGTGTAAATGAAGTTACATCATCACTTTAGGGAGTCATTAGATGGAAAATGAAAAAAGAATCGCACTTGTGACAGGAGCTTCAAGGGGAATAGGAAAATCTGTTGCATTAAAACTTGCAAAAATGGGTTTTAAAGTAATAATAAATTTTTCATCCTCTGAAAATGAAGCAAAAAAAGTTCTTGAAGAAATAGAAAATTTTGGCGGCCAGGGGCGTCTTGCCTGTTTTGATGTAACAGACAGGAAGGCATGTAAAGATGAGTTTGGTAAAATAACCGAAACAGAAAAAAGACTTGATGTATTAATTCATAACGCAGGGATAAGAAAAGACGGACTTGCCGTAAGAATGAAGGATGAAGACTGGGACAGAGTAATAGATGTAAATCTCACAGCTTTTTTTAACCTTGCAAAACCCTCAGTCAAACTGATGCTTAAAAACAAATGGGGAAGAATAGTTGGTATTTCATCTACTTCTGGTCAGGCAGGAGTTCCAGGGCAGATAAATTATTCGGCTTCAAAGGCTGGTCTTATAGGAGCTGTGAAATCCCTTTCAAAGGAAATAGGTGTAAGAAACATTACTGTAAATGCAGTAAGTCCGGGATTTATTGAAACCGAAATGACAGAAGCCCTTGACAGGGAAAAAATAATTGAAACAATACCTATGCAAAGATTTGGAACTGTTGCAGAAGTTGCATCTGTTGCTGGCTTTTTATGTTCTGAAGAAGCATCATATGTGACAGGACAGGTAATCGGTGTTAACGGCGGAATATATTAATCTGAAAGGAAATTAAAATGGGTTTGGATAAAGAATTGCTTGACATACTTGCATGTCCTGTATGCAAGGGTGATGTTTATGAATCGGAAGATGAAAATTTTCTTGTGTGTGAAAAATGCAGGCTGAAATTTCCTGTAAAGGAAGGTATCCCTGTAATGCTTCCGGAAGAAGCACTGTCTCTTGATGAAAAATAAGATTCATGAGTAAACCTTTTTTTCCGGAAAAAGGACTTATAGTAACAGCCCTTATGACAGGCAATAAAAAGATTTTCTCTCTTGCCCTAAAAGAGCTTGAAAATGAGTTCGGGGGCTGTTTTTTTATTAGTGCCTGGTCAAAATTTTATCATTCGGGCTACTATGAGGACGAAATGGGTAAAAATCTTGAAAAAAGGTTTATTTGCTTTAAAAATCCTGTGAGCCAGGAAAGTCTTAAGGATATCAAACATAAAGTTTATGAAATTGAAAACAGATATCTTGAAAAAGACAGGCGGACACTGAATTTAGACCCGGGAATTTTAACCCCAGACAAATATGTATTATCAACATTCAAAAATTTTTCCCACAGAATTTATCTTGGAAAAAATGTCTTCGCAGAAGTTGAATTCACATTTAAAAAAGATCACCTGGTTTTTTTTGAATGGACTTATCCCGATTACAGGCAAAGGGAAGTTTGTGAATTCTTTATGACATCAAGAAGATATCTTTTGCTGTTAAATTCTCTTAAAGTCTGAATTAAGTTTGTTTTATGGTGACTATTCAGCTGAAAACTTAGAAAGAAACCAGTTTGCCATAATAACTGATTCCGGATTTTTTCTGAGTCGTTTCAGAAGATAGTTTTTTTATCTCCTGTATTTATGCTTAAGGTAAAATTAATGAAAGAGAGTTTTCCATGATTTCAAGTATGACCTCATATGCAAGATCTGAAAAATCAGTAGATAATGTAAAAATATTTATTGAAGCAAGAACCTATAACAGCAGATTCCTTGATATTGCATTGAAGATTTCTTCTGACTTTGCTGATCTTGAAGAAATAATCAAAAAAAGGGTTAGTGCTGTTATTTCAAGGGGCAGAGTAGAAATTAAGTTTCATATTGAAGATTTAAGTGAAAATGATGCCTTGTTTTATTTGGATTACGACAGGGCAAGAGCCTATTATAATATGTACGAAAAGCTTAAAAATGAACTGGGGCTTTCTGAAGAAGTAAAAATGGAGCAGATCTTGAGATCAGAGGGTGTGCTGAAAAAAAATGACAGAAAGGATAATTCTAAATATCTGGGCCTGTTAAATGAAGTAATGGATGAAATGCTTTCTGATCTGGTTAAAATGAGAAAGGTTGAAGGCGAAGTAATTTACAATGATTTTTGTGAAAGGCTTTCAACAATAGAGTCACTGGTAAAGGAAATTGAAACTGAATCTGAAAATGGGGCAAAGGAATATTACAATAAGCTTAGTCTCAGGATAAAAGAACTTGTTGCTTCTTCAGACATTGAGATTGACCAGACCAGACTTGCACAGGAAGCTGCTTTTCTTGCTGATAAAACAGATGTATCAGAAGAAATTTTAAGAATTAAAAGTCACCTTGTTCAGTATAAAAAATATATGGAGTCGAATAATCCTCCAGGAAGAAATCTTAATTTTTTACTTCAGGAGCTTCATCGTGAAATAAATACTCTTGGGGTTAAGCAGGGGAATGTTCTTATTTCAAAAAACTGTGTTGAAATAAAATCTGAATTGGAAAAGTTAAGGGAGCAGGTTCAAAATGTTGAATAAAATTTAATTATGTTTTAAAAAGGGGGGAAATTTTTAAATTACTGCCAGAAAAAATGATTTATTCTAAATTATTCATCCAGGCAGTTATATTTTGCAGTTTTTTTATAAATTCTTTTAAAAATTGATTAATATGTAAAGGTTTAGAACCTGAATTTTATTTCTTTTAGTAGATAATCAATAAAACCTAAGGGCTGCTTATAATGACCAATTCTTCCATAGGGAAAAATTTATCCCAGAAATTAAAATCAAATCAGCTTCTATTAAACATTGGTTTTGGAAGTACAGTTGTAGCTGAACGTGTTGTGGCAATTTTATCTCCCAACTCTGCCCCCATGAAAAGGCTTAAAGACGACGCAAGGGATGACAGGCGGCTTGTGGATGCAACCCATGGCAGAAGAACAAGATCTATTATTATTCTGGACAGCAATCATGTTGTTTTATCTGCAATTCAGGCTGAGACAATTTCCCACAGATATGCTGCTTTGACAGATCATAAAGAAGACCCTGTTTCCCCAGAGGAAGAAGAGGAGGTATGATGGCAGGAAGAATTTTTGTAATTTCAGCACCTTCCGGTGCAGGTAAATCAACTCTTTGCAACTTTCTTATAAAAGAAATCAATGATCTTTCATTCTCTGTTTCATATACAACAAGAGAGCCAAGAAAAGGAGAGGTGGAAGGACATGATTATTTTTTCACGGATAAAAAGATATTTGAAACCTGGATAAAAGAAGAGAGATTTGTTGAGTATGCCTTTGTTCACGGCAATTATTACGGCACTTCAAAGGATTATCTTGAAAAATCTGTTAAACAGGGTAAAAATATTCTTCTGGAAATTGATGTTCAGGGAGCAAGGCAGATAAGAGAAAAATTTAGTGATGCAGTATTGATTTTTATTAATCCTCCTTCTTTTGACGAACTCAGAAAAAGACTTGTGGGCAGAGGAACTGACAGCGAAGAAATCATAAAGCAAAGGCTTGAAGCTGCTGAAAATGAAATGAGTGCTTCAAAGTTTTTTGACTATATAATAGTAAATGATGACTTTGGAAAGGCATCAAAAGAACTTAAAAAACTAATTGAAAAGAATATCAACTGAAAGAGCAGTTTAATGGCAGAAAATGAATTTATATTCGGCCCTCACAGTATTCTTGCCGCAATAAAGGCCGGTAAAAGAAAAATACATAAAATTTACATAACAGAGAAAAACAGTCTTTCAGAGGAAATTTATTTAGAGGCTGACAAAAGAAATATAAAGATTGTATCAGCTGACAAAGATAAAATATCAGCACTTACCAAAGCCAAAAATCATCAGGGTATTGCAGCAGATGTAAGTTCTCTTCCGTTCCTTGATTTTGATGAATTTTTAAATTCAAAACTATTTCAAAATAAGTTTGCAGTAATTCTTGACAGCCTGGAAGATCCATTGAATCTTGGTTCAATAGCCCGTTCTGCACTTTGTCTTGGTGCAGATGTTCTTATAATCCCAAAGGACAGGTCTGTTCGTCCAACGCCTTTTGCCTCTAAAATTTCAGCAGGCGCACTTGAGTATATCCCCTTGATTGTTCAGACAAATATTGTCAATACAATAAAAGATCTTAAAACAAATGGGTTCTGGATAGGCGGGCTTGACGGGGATGGCAGTGATTCAATTGAAAATTCTTTAATAACACCGCCTTTTGCACTTGTTGTAGGAAGTGAGGGAAAAGGTATAAGGCCTCTGGTTAGAAAAAATCTTGATTTTATATTTAAAATTGATCAGAGAGGACCGGTTACATCGCTTAACGCTTCTTCTGCAGCAGCAATAGGTATTTATGAGTGTGCTAAAAAAATCAGGATTTAGCTTTTAAAAGTGTAACTGTTCAGTTCAATTTAGAAGGTGCTGCATTCTTTATGAGTCTAATTCTTGCTTAAGCTCACAGGCAGGAGATAAAAAAACTATCTCCTGAAACCGGCTCGGAAAAAAATACAGCATCCGTCGCCAAAATTTTTTGTTCAGTTACGGAAGATTAAAAATTTAACCTTTAGGATACATGGAGTATTTTGAGGATTAAATTTTGAATCTGACTTTAGAATGGACAAAAAAGGCCGTTTTAGTTAAGCCGCTAATTAGAATTTAAGCAGATTACTGTCAAAGGCTTCAATTATTTTCCCTGAAAGGTAAATTGAGCCTGCCGCACATATAATATCGTCTTTTGCTGCGATTTCAACAGCCCGTAAGCATGCCTTTAGCGGATCTGGCTCAAGTAGGGAGTTGATTTTGGAAAGGCTTGTGAGATCGCCTGGATCAAGTGCCCTTGGTGAGTCCGGTTTTGTGAAAATAAATGTTTTTGCAATGGGTTCAAGGATTTTTAAATTCAGCATGTAATCCTTGTCATTTAATGAACCAAAAACAAAAATAATTTTTTTGTTTTTTTGAGTTAGATATTCTTTTAAAACCCTGCAAGAATCAGGGTTATGTGCACAGTCGACAATAAATTCAGGAGATCTCGATAGTATTTCAAGTCTTCCTCTCCATGAAGTTTTTCTTATTCCATTTTCAATATGAATTTTTTTTATATTAAATTTTTCCGGATAAAATCTGTTCAATTGAAGACAGCTGAAAGCTGCTGTTCCAGCATTAACTATCTGATGGTATCCTTTCAGTCTTGGTGAAAGGGCTATTTGGCAGTCTTTATCTTCAAGGAAAAACATTTTTTCAAATTTTTTTATTTTAAAATGAGAGTTCACTGCAAAAAAAGCTGATTTTCGAAATGAGGCTTCGCGTCTAATGATGTCAAGAACCTTTTCATCGGTTTCACCGCTTACCACAGGAACATGATCTTTTATTATTCCTGCCTTTTCTGCTGCAATAAGCTCTATTTTATCTCCAAGATAATCGCTGTGATCCATTGTAACATTTGTGATAACTGATAAATGAGGATTGATTACATTTGTAGAGTCAAACCGTCCGCCCATTCCAGTTTCAATAACTGCAGCATCAACGTTGTTTTCTTCAAAATACTTGAAAGCCATGACAGTGGTAAACTCATAAAAAGTAGCCTTTCTTTTGCCTGTGTCTGCCTTTTCAACTGCATGGAAAAGTTTTTCCAGTGAGTCATTGTCTATCATCTTCTGAGATATTTTAATTCTTTCCCTGAAATCATATAGATGGGGGGATGTGTAAAGACCTGTTTTTAAACCATATTCCTCAAGTATTTTTGCAATGTAAGAGGCAGTTGATCCTTTGCCGTTGGTTCCTGCAACATGAATAGTCATGTATTTATTATGAGGGTTTCCAATATTTGCAAGCAGATTTTTTGTGGTTTCAAGACCAGGCTTTATTCCAGCGGCTGTTTTTGAAAAAAGAGAGTTTATCTTAGTGCTGATGTCCATTTTCGGTGCTTTTAGCTTTTTTGTTCCTAGTAATAAAAAACCCGGTCATGAGACCGGGTTTTTAAAACTTAGACAAAGGATATGTAAAACTATTTTCTGAAACTTCTGCGTTTTGAATCGGCAATACGCTGACGGCGTCTTGCTTCGCGCATTTTACGTCTTTTAAGCTCGTTTGGCTTTTCATAATATTTTTTAAGACGAAGACGCTTGAAAAGTCCGTCATTCTGGATTTTCTTCTTAAGTACTTTAAGAGCTTTTTCCAGATCTTCATCATGAACTTTAACTTCGATATCCTTCAAGTAAATCACCCCTTTGCATAGATTTTTTTAAACTTTATAGGTGTACTACAAGGATTAATATTTTGCAATAAAAAACCGCAGAAAAAACTGCGGTTTAATTTCAAATTAGTCAAGAGCTTTCATAAGAGCTTCTTTAACAGTATTGATAGGAGCATCACCTTCAAGAACAATGTATTTTGTTTCACCTTTATCTGCTAGAGCTTTGAAATAGTAAGCAGAAGCAAGGGTACCATTTTCTTCATCATAGTAAATGTCATGACGCTTGTTGATTGCTGCTTCATCCTGGTCGTCAGCACGAGTAGAAAGGGCTCCGCCGCAAACTCTGCACTTATCGCCATCAGGCTTGATTACGTCTATATTTACATTGTTTGGATGGCCGTTATCATTTTCACAAAGTCTTCTGCCCATGATTCTTCCTTTGGCAATTTCTCTGTCAAGCTTGATTTCTACAACATAGTCAAGCTTCATACCGGCAGCCTTAAGTGCTTCATCAAGTTTTTCTGCCTGTACCTTGTTTCTTGGGAAACCGTCAAGAAGCCATCCGCCTGCATTTTCAGGTTTTTTAAGTGTATCAAGAATCATTGGAATTGTAATTTCATCAGGAACTAGATCGCCCTTGTCAATAAATTCCTTTGCTTTTTTACCAAGCTCTGTTCCGCCTTTGATGTTTTCACGGAAAATACCGCCTGATTCAATGTGGGAAACATTGTATTTGCCTTTGATAAGTGAAGCCTGGGTTCCTTTTCCACCGCCGTTTGGTGCAAAAATAAGGATGTTCATAATTTCTCCTTTTTTAAATATAAAGTTTTATACTTACAATAAATTTAATATTAACTATGCGGCCGTTATCCAGGGCCGGCATTGTTTTTTTAGAAACATGTATCAATCAAGGTTAAAAAATTACCTAATAAGATAAGTGTTTTTTGTCAAGCAAGATTAAACTTGTCACATATATTAGTTTTTTTAAATATTGTAAATCTCTTAATTCAGGCTTTTTATTTTTATAATTGACAGGAGTACAGTAAAAAAATTTAAAAAATAATAAAAAAATCTTGCAATGAATTGAGATTATAGTATTAAAACGTTTTGATAAATTTATATGCTTCATCAGGGAGGAAGAAATTGGTTCGCATAGGATTGACAGGCGGGCCCGGCAGCGGTAAGTCAACAGTTGCCAAGATTTTTAAGAGGCAGAATACAGCATTCTCAGATCTGGATCACCTTTCCAGAGTTGCAGTGGAACCGGGGCGGCCTGCATTTAATAAAATAGTTGAATATTTTGGAAAATCTGCAGTTAATGATTCGGGTGATCTTGACAGGGCTTTTTTACGGGACAGGCTTATAAAGAATCCGGGGGATAAAAAGGTTTTGGAGGATGTTATTCATCCTGAAGTTTTCAGTTTGCTGGCGCTGGAAGAAAAAAGATGTCTTGAGGCCGGAGAAAGGGTTTTCTGTGTTGAAGCTCCGCTGCTTTTTGAAGCGAAAATGGAACATTACTTTGACTGTATTGTTACTGTTTACTGTTCAAGGGAGCTTCAGGTTAAAAGAGTTATGGAACGTGATGGACAGTCTTATGAAAGTGCATTGGGGCTTATTGATTCACAGATATCTCTAGATGAAAAAGCATCTAACTCTGATTTTGTTATTTATAATGAAAGCGGTGTTGAAGAGCTTGAAAAACAGGTGTTGGAAATTCTGAATCATCTTAATTAAACCCTTGACTTTGTTTGGTAAGTGATTTAATTTAAAAAAATAACCTGCCGTCATATTTGTTAAAACAGCAAAAAGGCTCTTCCTGAAAATAAATTCATCAGAAATGTATTGGAATAAGCAGCAAATAATTTTGTTTGAAAGCAATTCGTAATAAATTTATTAGAAAATTACTTTATTAATCTTATTAGGTGGTTAAATGAAATCTACTAGAACCAGCGGGCAAAAAAAACAGTCTTTGAAAACATTGGACTCGGTAAACCTCACGTCTCTTAAAAGAATGACCGTGCCCGACCTAGCTTCTCTAGCTAAAAGCTATGGAATAGACTGTCCTGCAGGAATGCTGAAACAGGAGCTTATTTTTGCACTTCTCCAGCATCATATTGACAAAAACGGAGCAATATACGGAGAGGGTACGCTTGAAGTTCTTCCCGATGGTTTTGGTTTTTTGAGAGCTCCTGATTATAACTATCTTCCAGGACCTGACGATATTTATGTTTCTCCTTCACAGATAAGAAAATTTAATCTAAGAACCGGAGACACTGTTTCGGGTCAGATAAGACAGCCAAAGGATACAGAAAGATATTTTGCTCTCCTTAAGGTGGAGGCAATCAACTACGAAGATCCCAATATAGCAAGAGAAAAAACACTATTTGACAACCTTACCCCTCTTTATCCTGATTTAAAAATTCAGCTTGAATCATCACCTGATAATTATTCCATGAGAATCATGGATCTTCTGGCCCCAATCGGTTTTGGTCAGAGAGGACTTATTGTATCTCCTCCAAGAGCTGGTAAAACAGTTCTTCTGCAAAATATTGCCAACAGTATAATTGCACATCACAGTCATGTTATTCCCATGGTTCTTCTTATTGATGAAAGACCTGAGGAGGTAACCGATATGGCAAGGAACGTTAATGCGGAAGTGATAAGTTCTACATTTGACGAGCCGGCTGAAAGGCATGTGCAGGTTGCTGAAATGGTTATTGAAAAAGCTAAAAGACTTGTTGAGCATAAAAAAGATGTTGTAATTCTTCTTGATTCCATCACAAGACTTGCCAGGGCATACAACTCTGTGATACCACCAAGTGGAAAGGTTCTTTCTGGCGGTGTTGACTCAAATGCGCTTCACAGGCCAAAGAGATTTTTCGGTGCAGCAAGAAATGTTGAAGAAGGGGGCAGTCTTACAATTATAGCCACTGCTCTTATTGATACAGGCAGCAGGATGGATGAGGTTATTTTTGAAGAATTCAAAGGTACAGGCAACATGGAAATTGTGCTTGACAGAAAGCTGGCTGACAGAAGAGTGTTCCCCTCAATCGACATCAAGAAGTCTGGAACAAGAAAAGAGGATCTTCTTCTTGATCAAAGTGTTCTTAACAGGGTATGGATACTTAGAAAATTGCTTGCCAACTTAAATAGTGTTGACAGTATGGAATTTTTGATTGATAAAATGGGCGGAACTTCAAATAATGAAGATTTTCTGGAATCAATGAATACTTAAGTAATTGAACGGAAGTCATAATTTTTTGTTCAGTTTCAATTTTAAAAAAATAAAGTGAGACAGGAGAAAGAAAATGAAGCAGGGAATTCATCCTGAATATGAAAAAACAAAAATAACATGTGCCTGTGGCAATGTTTTGGAAGTTGGATCTGCAAAAAAAGACATGAGCGTGGAAATTTGCTCAAAATGTCATCCTTTTTTTACAGGAAAGCAGAAGCTTGTTGATACTGAAGGTCGTGTTGACAGATTTAGAAAAAAATTCGGCGATTACAAGGACAAGCTTACAAAAAAATAAATTTTTTTGTCAAACTTCTGAAAAAGCGTTCTCTTTTTATAGGAAAAGAACGCTTTTTTTCTTTTTTACGGATGTGTCATTATGTATGAAAAACTTGAAGGAGTTCTAGATAGATTCGAGCAGCTTGAGCAGCTCTTGAGCGATCCGGATGTTATCAAGGACAGAGATAATTATCAGAAATACATGAAAGAGCATGGTGAACTTATTCCCCTTGTGGATAAATACAGGGAGTATAAGGATATCAATGCTGAAATAGCTGAGCACAGAGAGCTTACTAAAGACAAGGATCCTGAAATTCGGGATCTGGCCTATGAAGAGCTTCCGGTTCTTGAAGAAGAAAAGGAAAGAATTTCAAAGGAGCTCAAAATGCTTCTTATTCCAAAAGACCCCAATGATTCAAAGGATATTATCCTTGAGATAAGAGCTGGAACCGGTGGAGATGAAGCAGGGCTTTTTGCAGCTGATCTTTTCAAGATGTATACAAGATATGCAGAGTCCAAAAACATGAAAATAGAACTTATGGACGCAAGTTTTTCCGGTGCCGGTGGTTTTAAGGAAGTAATTGCCCACGTTAAAGGAAAAGATGCCTACAGGATTTTCAAGTATGAAAGCGGAACCCACAGGGTTCAAAGGGTGCCCACAACCGAGACACAGGGAAGGATTCACACTTCTGCAGTTACCGTAGCTATTTTGCCTGAAGCTGAAGATGTTGATGTTCACATTGACCCTTCAGATTTGCGAATTGACTATTTCAGAGCAACAGGACCTGGCGGTCAGTCTGTTAATACAACCGATTCTGCTGTTAGAATTACCCATCTTCCCACAGGAGTTGTTGCAACATGCCAGGATCAGAAGTCACAGCACAAGAATAAAGACAAGGCAATGAAAGTCCTGAAGGCTAGAATTCTTGATGCAATGATAACAGAACAGAATCAGAAGAGATCCCAGGATAGAAAAGAACAGGTCGGTACAGGTGACAGAAGCGGAAGAATACGTACATACAATTATCCCCAGGGAAGGGTTACGGATCACAGGATCAATCTTACTCTTTACAAACTGGATCAGATAATGGAAGGTGATGTTGACCCGCTCACAGATGCTCTTCTCGCTCATTACAATGCAAAGGCTTTGCAGGATGAGCAGCAGTAAAAATGAAATTTCATCGGATATCTGGACAATTTCAAAAATTTTAGGCTGGACTGAGTCATATTTCAAATCAAAAAATATAGAATCCCCAAGGCTTGGAGCAGAGCTTTTGCTCTGCAGTGTTTTAAATTGTTCAAGAATCAGTCTTTATACAAATTTTGACAAGCCTCTTTTGAAAAATGAGCTGGAAATTTTCAAATCATTTATCAGGAGGCGTGTTGATTTTGAGCCTGTTTCATATATAACCAATGAAAAGTCATTTTTTGATCTTGATTTTTATGTTGACTCAAATGTCTTGATTCCAAGGCCTGACACAGAGAAACTTGTTGAGGTTGTAATAGATCTTTTCTCTGACAGAAAACAGGATAAGCTTAAAATACTTGAGCTTGGAACAGGGAGCGGGATAATTTCAGTTTCCCTTGCAGACTATTTCAGAAATTCCTTTATAACTGCTGTTGATATTTCACTGGATGCTTTAAAAACGGCAAAATTAAACTCTGTAAAAAATAATGTTTCATCAAATATTTTTTTTGTTAATTCCAGCTGGTTCTCAGGGATTAGGGACTTAAACTCTTTTGATCTTATTGTTTCAAATCCTCCGTATATTAAAACTCTGGATATAGATCAGCTTCAGCCTGAAGTAAGACTTTATGAACCGGTTTTAGCCCTTGACGGAGGTGAAGACGGTCTTTTGTGCATTGATGAAATAATAGGTAAATCTGATAAGTTTCTAAAAAAAGACGGTTTTTTGATTTTGGAAGCCGGATTTGATCAAAAAGAAGGAATAAAAAAAATTACAGAAAAAAACAGGAATTTATCATTTGTTGATATGGTCAGGGATTACGGTCAAAGAGACAGGGTCGCAGTTATAAAAAGAGTCTAAATAGAACTTAGCCTCTTGAAATTGAATATAATATTTGTTATTAAAAGCTGTTTTACATAAAGCACGCATTCTAATTTTTATCCCCGGTGCCTAAAAGGTCGGGATGAAAGACGAGGAGTGCGGATGAACAACCAAACTAAGGAGAAAATTATGGCTTACGTATCAATGAAAGAACTTCTTGAAGCAGGTGTCCATTTCGGACATCAGACCAGACGCTGGAACCCGAAAATGAAACCTTATATATTCGGTGCAAGAAACGGAATATATATTGTTGATCTTCAGCAGACTTTAGAAATGTTTAAAAAAGCGTATGACTTTATCGAAGAAGTTTGTGAAGCAGGGGAAACAGTTTTGTTTGTTGGAACAAAAAGACAGGCAAGAGATGTGATTTATGAAGAAGCAAACCGCTGTGAAATGTTTTATGTTCAGAACAGATGGCTGGGCGGAATGCTTACAAACTTCAAAACAATAAGAAACAGTGTTGAACGTCTTAAGTATCTTCATGAAATAGAAAATGACGGAAGAATTGAACTTTTCCCCAACAAGGAAAAAATTCAGCTGCATAAGGAAAGAGTAAAACTGGATGCAAACATAGGCGGTATTCAGAATATGAAGACTCTTCCAGGTGCACTTTTTGTTGTTGATCCAAAAAATGAAGCAATAGCAATTAAGGAAGCAAAAAAACTTAATATTCCTGTTATTGCTCTTGTTGATACAAATTGTGATCCTGATGATATTGATTTTGTAATCCCTGGAAATGATGATGCAATTCGCTCAATTTCTCTTATTACTTCAAGAATTGCCGATGCATGTATAGAAGGCAGAAGAAGATATGAAGAAAGAGCCCAGTCTGAATCAGATAAGGGACATGATGAAAAACCTGAAAAGACTGCAGATCTTAAGCCAGGAGAAAGAAAGGTTATATCTGAGGGAGATGGCGGGCCTGTAGTTGAGGTTGTGAAAAAAAAGACTTCTTCTGAGGCATCGGAATAATAATTTGTTGTTAAATTAAAGCATTGCTTTGTGGTTTGGCAACTGATTTGATTTTGATGGTTTGAATATTAAAGTGAATCCTGATTGTCTTAATGATTCAATCTGGATTCATTCTATAGATTTGGCTGTTTTTTGGAGATAAAAAATAATTAAGGAGAGTTTGAGATGACAGAAATTAGTGCTCAGATGGTTAAAGAGCTTCGTGATAAAAGTGGTGCTGGCATAATGGACTGCAAGCAGGCACTTAAAGAGTGTGGTGGTGACATTGAAAAATCAATAGATTTTCTTCGTAAAAAAGGTCTTGCAACAGCACAGAAAAAAGCCGGAAGAGATGCCTCAGAAGGAAGAATTGAGGCATATATTCATATGGGTGGTAAAATTGGTGTTATTGTTGAAGTTAATTGCGAAACAGACTTTGTTGCAAAGAATGAAGATTTTGTTGATTTCTGTAAAAACCTTGCAATGCACATTGCTGCAACAGCTCCTGGTGCAATAGTTCCAGAAGATCTTCCAAAAGATCTGTGCGACAGGGAAAGAAAAGTATATGAAGATCAGGTAAGAGAAATGGGTAAACCTGAAAACATGATTTCAAAAATTGTAGACGGTAAAATGGAAAAATTCTACAAGGATTCATGTCTTCTTACCCAGCCATATGTTAAAGATCCAAAGGTTACAGTTCAGGAGGTTATTACTGAGCTTGTAGCTAAAGTAGGTGAAAACATAGTTGTTAAAAGATTCTCCAGATTTCAGATCGGAGGTTGATAATTGTCTGAGCCCAAATTTGGAAGAGTTCTTCTCAAATTGAGCGGTGAGGCACTTATGGGTGACAAGGGCTATGGTTTATGCCCTGACACCCTTAAATATGTAGCTTCCGAGCTTGAAGAACTTTACAACAAAAATGTTGAAGTTGCGGTAGTTGTAGGCGGAGGAAACATATTCAGAGGTGTTGCAGCAGGAACCTACGGAATGGACAGGGCACCCGCTGATCATATTGGAATGCTTGCAACTGTCATGAACAGTCTTGCATTGCAGAATGCCCTTGAAAAAAGAGGTATCCCCACAAGGGTTCAGAGTGCTATTTCAATGGATGAGGTCGCAGAGCCCTATATTTTAAGAAGAGCTGTAAGGCATCTTGAAAAGAAACGAATTGTGATTTTTGGTGCTGGTACAGGCAGCCCTTATTTTACAACAGATACAGCAGCAGTATTGAGGGCTCACGAAATTCATGCCGAAATTCTTTTGAAGGCAACAAAAGTTGACGGAGTTTACGATAAAGATCCGGAAAAGAATCCGGACGCTGTTTTATATAAAAATCTTACATATATGGAAGTACTTGAAAAGCAGCTCAGGGTTATGGATATGACTGCCATTTCACTTGCCATGGATCATGAACTTCCTCTGTGTGTTTTTAATCTGAGACAAAAAGGTGCAATAGACAGTATTATTTCAGGAACTCAGGTCGGCACCATCATAAGAAATAACAGCAAAGGGTAAGGCTATGGTTAACGAAGTTCTAAAAGAAACAAAAGATAAAATGAAAAAAGCTCTTGAAGCTCTCAAACATGAACTTCTCAAAGTAAGGACAGGAAGAGCTTCAGCAAGTCTTGTGGATTCAGTATCTGTTGAGTATTATGGAGCAAAGACTCCATTGAATCAGCTTGCCTCAGTAACTGTTCCTGAAAGCAGACTGGTTGTTATTCAGCCCTGGGATTCTACTGCAATCAATGATATAGAAAAAGCAATTCTAAAGGCCAATATTGGAATTACTCCATCAAATGACGGAAAAGTTATCAGGCTTTCTATTCCTCCCCTTACAGAGGAAAGAAGAAAGGAAATTGTTAAGCAGGTAAGTAAAATCTGCGAAGATTACAAGGTTGGAATCAGAAATATCAGAAGAGATTCAAACGAGGACCTGAAGTCATTTAAAAAAGACGGAGAAATTTCTGAAGATCAGATGTTTAAGGGCCAGGACGAAGTTCAAAAGCTTACTGATTCACATATCAAGGAAATTGAAGAGCTGAATAAAGCCAAGGAAAAGGAAATTCTTGAATTCTAGAAGAGAAGATTTTCTAAAAAAATACTCCCTTTCTGATGAAAACTTCCCTGTTCATATTGCTGTAATTATGGACGGCAACGGCAGATGGGCCAAAAAAAGGCTTATGAACAGGGTAAAAGGGCATGAAAAAGGTGCAGACGCAATAAGGGGGATAGTTGAGCTTTCAAGAGAAATCGGACTTAAGTATCTTTCTTTGTATGCTTTTTCCACAGAAAACTGGAACAGGCCAAAGACTGAAGTATCTGCCCTTATGAGTCTTCTTGAGAGATTTATTAAAAATGAAAGAAGTAATTTTTTAGAAAATGATATAAGGCTCAATGCTTTTGGAGAACTTGAAAAACTCCCTGATAAGGTGTTGAAAAAGCTTAATGCTCTCATGGATGAAACAAGATCAAACTCAACCATGTGTCTTAATTTGTGTCTAAGTTACGGTGGAAGAAATGATATTTTGCACGCTGTAAGAAAAATAGCTGCTGATGTTGAAAATAAGGTTATAAGTCCTGATGATATAAGCGAAGAAACAATCTCAGCAAATTTATATACAAAGGGTTTTCCAGATCCTGATATTCTTATACGAACCAGCGGTGAAATGAGGCTGAGCAACTTTATGATGTGGCAGCTTTCCTATGCTGAACTTTTCTTTACAAATACGCTTTGGCCTGATTTCACAAGGGAAGAATTCCTTGATATCATAAGACAATTTCAGACAAGAGACAGAAGATTTGGAAAAGTTTAAAAACAAAAAAGGATAAACTGTGGAAACTTCACACAAAAACCGTTGGATTACAGCTCTGGTTGCATTGCCTCTCCTGATTGTACTTATTTTAAAAGGAGGGGCTTTTTTATTCAGCCTTCTTCTTTTTGGTGTTTCATGCATTGGTTTTTATGAATGGCAGAAAATAACCGACATAAAGCATTATTCTCTGGAGAGTGCCAAAAATGTTCCCTATCTTTTAATTCCGGTACTTTACTTTTTTTCTTTTTACCCGCCATCATTTCATATTCTTGCAGCAATGCTTTCTGCCGGAGTGATTCTTTTTATGCTCTTAAAAGGGTTTGACGGAACAGAGTCTCACTTTAAGGGGAGCATATACATTTTAACAGGGTTTTTATATTCATCATTTTTTTTGTCATTTGCTTCAAGAATAATGATCGAAGCAGGTCCTAAAGGAATTTTCTTTCTTTTGATTTCTGTTTTTGCCTCTGATACAGGTGCTTTTTATGCAGGAAGAAAATTTGGTAAAAACAAGCTTATGGAGAATGTAAGTCCTAAAAAAACAATTGAAGGATTTACAGGAGGTTTCATTCTTTCTGTTTTTGCTGCCATTTTTTGCAAAATCATTTTTTTTGAAGAGCTTTCATTTTTTACTGCCTTTTTATGCGGTGTTGCAGCCGGAGCCCTTGTTCCTCTGGGTGATCTTTTTGAGTCAATGACAAAAAGGGTATTCAATGTTAAGGATTCTGGTAATATTTTACCCGGACACGGGGGGATTCTTGACAGGATTGACGGACTTTTGTTTGCTGTGCCGGTGTTTTATATTCTTTATACTTTTTAAGGGTTTGTAATGAAAAAAATTGCAGTTCTTGGATCAACCGGTTCAATCGGCCTTAATACTCTTGACATTGTAAGAAGATTTCCTGAAAAGTTTGAAATAACATCCCTTTCATGTAAATCAAGTATTGATGTTTTAGCTGGGCAGATAATGGAGTTCAGGCCTGAAATTGCTTCAGTTCTTGAAAAAAAAGATGCCATGGATCTTAAGTCGAGATTAGGCGGCAGTATCAGCACAAAAATTGTTTTCGGTGATGAAGGCTATAAGGAAGCAGTTTCATTAAAGAATGTTGATGTTGTGGTTTCAGCCATTGTTGGAAGTGCGGGACTAAAACCGACAATTGAAGCCATTTATGCAGACAAGGAAATTGCTCTTGCAAATAAGGAATCTCTTGTTGCTGCAGGAGATATTGTCATAAATGAAGCAAAGAAAAGAAATTTAAAAATTCTTCCTGTTGACAGCGAGCACAGTGCAATTTTTCAATGTCTTGAGGGAAACCGGAAAAAAGAGGCTGCAAAAATATTTCTTACTGCATCAGGAGGTCCTTTCAGGAAAAAGGATATCTCGGAATTTAAAAATATTACACCGGAGCAGGCTCTGAACCATCCAACCTGGTCCATGGGAGCCAAAATTTCCATAGATTCTGCTACATTAATGAACAAGGGGCTTGAAATTATAGAAGCCTGTGTTCTTTTTGATCTTCCCCCGGAAATGATTGAGGTTGTTGTTCATCCACAGTCCATTGTTCATTCAATGGTTGGATATGTTGACGGAAGCATAATTGCCCAGCTAGGAAAGCCTGACATGAGAGAGGCAATTTTATATTCCCTTTCATGGCCTGAAAGGTATGAAACAAATTTTGGATTTCCCGATTTTTCCATGCTTGATTTAAATTTTGAAAAACCGGATTTTGAAAAATTCAGATCGCTCAGTCTTGCCTTTGAATCGGCACTGGTAAGAAAATCCATGCCCTGTACAATGAATGCTGCAAATGAAGAAGCTGTTTATGCCTTTTTAAGAAAAGAAATCAGGTTTGATCAGATTTTTGAAGTTGTGGAAAATGTAATGAACAAACATAATGTATTTTCTTTTTCATCTATTGAAGATGTTTTTTATGCTGACCACCAGGCAAGATCAAAAGCACTTGAATATATAGCAAACAATCACTAACTTTATCAAAAAGACAAAAATTTGGTAAATCGGAGAATCAAATAATGGTTACAATTATTTCATTTGTGATAGTCCTCGGTATTTTAATTTTTGTTCATGAATTTGGACATTTTATTGCAGCAAGATTATGCGGAGTTGGTGTTGAAAAATTTTCAATTGGATTTGGGCCTAAGGTTTTCGGATGGAAAAGAGGCGAGACCGACTACATGCTTTCTGCAATCCCGCTTGGCGGATATGTTAAAATGATAGGCGAAGAACCAGATGCTCCATTAACTGAAGATGAAAAAGAATACTCTTTCACCCACAAGGAAGTATGGAAAAGATTTATAATTGTTGCTGCAGGCCCTTTTTTTAATTTTTTTCTTGCCATTGTTTTATACTTTGGATTGTTTTTATTTTACGGCACCTATTTTTATCCTCCAGTAATTGGGCAGACTGAGCCTGGAACACCTTCCTATGAAAGGCTTGGTATTGGAGATGAAATTGTATCAATAAATGATAATGAAATTACCTCATGGTCTGAACTTGAAAAAAAAATAGAAAAATCAAAGGGAAACGATTTGATTTTAAAGGTGAAAAGGGGAAATGATTTAAACGAAGTAGTATTAAAGCCGGTTCTTCTTGATTCAGAGTCTATATTTGGAGAAAAAATAAAAAAATATTCAATCGGGGTAAAACCATATCTTCCTCCTGTGATTGGCAGTATTGCACCTGATTCACCTGCTCTTAAGGCTGGAATTGAGCCGGGTGACAAAATCATCGAGATTAATTCTCAAAAGATTACTACCTGGTATGATGTTTCAGATGCAATATCCAGGTCTGAATCTGCAATTGAGCTTGTTTTTGAAAGAGACAATGAATTAATAAAAAAGACCATTCAGCCGGAAATAAAGGAGCTGAAGGATCATCTTGGGAAATCATTTGAGAGAAAACTGATAGGAATTGCAGCAAAGGATATTTCAAAACATAAGAAAGCAGGTCCTCTTACTGCAATGTCAGAAAGTCTTAGCCAGACATGGAAGGTTATTGAGCTTACATTTGTTGGTATAGTGAAAATGATAGACGGTACAATTTCAAAAGACAATCTTGGCGGGCCAATCATGATTGCACAGATGGCTGGCGACCAGGCAAAACAGGGGCTTACAAGTTTTCTGATTTTTATATGCCTCATAAGCATAAACCTGGGGCTTTTAAATCTTTTGCCAGTACCTGTTCTTGATGGTGGACATCTTATGTTTTTTTTAATAGAGATGGTGACAGGGAAACCGGTCAGCATAAAAGTAAGGGAAGTTGCACAGCAGATAGGGCTTTTCCTTCTTCTTACCCTTATGGTTTTTGCTTTTTACAATGATATTTTAAGATTATTTTCAAATTAACATAACAGGAGCACGGCACATGATCTACAGGCTGGAAACAGCTCTTAAAAATTCTCTCAAAGATCCGGAAGGAGAAAATTTAAGAAAAAAGGCAAAGGATTATTTTAATATAGAACTTGAAAAGGTAAGGACAATTAATGTTCTGCTTTTTGATCTTCCCATATCAAAAACAGAGTTTGAATTTGTGTCTAAGGAAATTTTTTCAAATCCTGTTACTGAAAATTATTCATTTTCAAATATTGACGAAGATTTTGATTTCTGCATAAGAGTCGGTTTCAGACCGGGAGTGTGCGATACAGCAGGCAATACTGCAGTTGAAGCGATTTCAGATATTTTGTCAAAACAGTTTCCAAAAGACTGCGGAGTTTACACAGGAAAAAGATACTGCATAAAAGGCAGAGATCTTACAACTGAAAAAATTGATCTTCTTGCGTCTGAACTTCTTGCAAACGATACAATCCAGTCATGGAATATTTATTCAAGGGAATCTGTATTAAAGAACGGTTATCCAAAGGAAATGATCCCAAAGGTAATTTTAAATCATGAGCCTGAAGTTCAGGAAATCAGGTTTTCAAGTGATGAAGAGCTTAACAGGATCAGCAGTGAAAGAAACCTTGCCTTAAATCCAAATGATGTTCCTGTAATAAGAGAATATTTTTTCGATGAAAAAGTAATTTTAAAAAGAAAAGAATTCAATCTTTCAAATCCAACAGACCTTGAACTTGAATTTATTGCACAGGCAAGAAGCGACCATTGCAATCACAATACTTTTCAGGGAAAATTTTATTACAAAGATAAAGATACAGGTGAAGAATATGTAATAGACAATCTTTTCAAAACCTGTATCAAAGAGCCTACAATCAAGCTTAAAAACGAACTTGACTGGGTTGTTTCAGTTTTGTGGGACAATGCTGGCTCTGCTGTTTTTGATGATACATACAATTATACAATTACCGGAGAAACCCATAACTCCCCTTCAAACATGGAAGCCTACGGCGGTTCTCTTACAGGAATTGTAGGTGTTTACAGAGATCCCCTTGGAACAGGCCTTGGTTCAAAGCTTATAATGGGAAGTTATGGATTCTGCACAGGTTTACGGGATTACAGCGGGGAGCTGAAACCAAAACTTCACCCGAGAAGACTTCTTGACGGAATTATTGAAGGTGTAAAAGACGGTGGAAACAAAAGCGGTGTTCCAACAACTTTTGGTCAGGTCTATTTTGACAACAGATATATTGGAAAATGTCTTGTATATGTTACAGCTCTCGGACTTATGCCAAAGGAAGTAAACAACAAACCATGTCATGAAAAAAAGACATCTCCGGGTGAACTTATAGTAATGTGCGGAGGAAGGGTTGGAAAAGACGGAATTCACGGTGTAACAGCCTCTTCAGAAACTTTTTCTGAAAATACTCCTGCAGGTCATGTTCAGATTGGAGATCCGTACACACAAAAGAAAATGCACGATTTTCTTCTTGAAGCAAGGGATCTTGGACTTATGACATTTATAACAGACAACGGAGGCGGAGGTCTTTCATCTTCAATCGGAGAATCTGCAAGATTAAGCGGAGGGTGCGTTGTAAATCTTGAAAAGGTTCCGCTTAAATACGAAGGTCTTGACCCTTGGGAAATCTGGATTTCAGAGTCACAGGAAAGAATGACTGCTGCTGTTACAAAGGAAAATATTGATAAATTCCTTTCACTCTCAGCAAAGCATGAGGTTGAATCAACTGTAATCGGAGAATATACAGATTCGGGAATGCTTCATGTTAAATGGAATGAAGATACAATTGCATATGTAGATATTGATCTTCCTGAAAAAGGTTTTCCCCAGTGGATTTTTGAAGCAGAGTGGTCATCTCCCAAATCAAGGGGAATGACTGAGCCTGTAATTACACCTCCAAAGGATTATAACAGTCTTTGTCTGAAACTTATTTCTTCTCCCAATATGTCTTCCAAAAAATGGATAACAAGACAATATGATCACGAAGTTCAGGGAACAAGCGTGATCAAGCCTCTTACTGGAGTTAACAGAAATGTTCCATCCGATGCGTCAGTAATAAGGCCTAATCTTGAAAGTGAAAAAGGTCTTTTATTCACCCAGACAATAAATCCCGGATTTTCAGATATTGATACTGATAACATGACAAGACTTGTTGTTGACGAAGCATTCAGAAGGCTTGTTGTAACAGGAGCAGACCCTGAAAAAATAGGGGGTGTTGATAATTTCTGCTGGCCTGCAATAACATATGATGAAAAAACAAATCCTGACGGAAAACTAAAGGCCGCAAAACTTGTAAGATCTTGTCTTGCACTGAAAGATATCTGCCTTGAATACAAGGTTCCTCTTCTTTCAGGAAAGGACAGCATGTATGTTGACGGACATTTAAAAGGGCCTTACGGAGAGACAAGAAAGGTTTCAGCACCGGAATCCCTGCAGTTTTCAGCAACAGGGGTAATGGATGACTGTAAAAAAGCTGTAACATCAGGATTTAAATTTTCAGGCGACAGAATCTATCTTCTTGGAAAAACCTTTGACGAGCTTGGAGGCTCTGAATTTTACAGCCTTTTAAATGAAAAGGGCGTAAATATACCCAAAGTTGATCAGAAAACAAACCTTGAGATTTATAAAAAATATTTTAATGCAAATCAAAAGGATCTGGTCAATTCAGGTAAATCACTTGGAAAAGGCGGACTTTTTACAGCACTTGCATTTTCTTCCATTGCAGGAGGCTTTGGAGCTGAAATTTACCTTGACAAGGTTTTAAAAGATGAGAGTCTTGAAGATT
>JACKCP010000014.1 GCA_020633955.1 Desulfobacteraceae bacterium
CTCAAAAGCATATGCCCCATTTTTTGCTTCACGTGCAACTTTTATGGTGTCTGAAGGATCAAACTTCATATTTGTGGGGCAGGGTGTAAATATCTGAACATAGGTCGGTCCAATTTCCCTTGCAATCAAAACCGCTTTACAGACAGCATCGCCAAGTTTTTTTGAATCTGCAATGGTTACTCTGGCTCCATAGGCGCAGCCCGATGTCTTTGCCATTTCAAACATGGGAATCTTTTCAAAGTTTTTACCCTTTGGAGCCATGTTCAGAACCTGACCATGGGGTGACATTCCGCTTTCCTGACCGCCGGTATTTCCGTAAACCTCATTATCAAGCATTATGGTTGTAATATTTTCTTTTCTCAGCCAGGAATGAAGGGTCATGTCAAGACCGATATCAGCTATGCCTCCGTCTCCGGCAATGACAACAACGTCCTTTATTCTGTCAGGATAGCGGATCTTCAGCATTCGCTTAAGACCTGATGCAACCGAGTTCTGATTGCCGAAAGCGGTGTTTGAATAATTCAGAGCAGACTGTGACAATGCAAAAAATGAGCACCCTGGAGTGCCGACAACTATTGTATCCTCAGGTAAAGGAAGCGAAGCCAGACAAAGACGCACGCCCAAGGACACACCGCATCCTGCACAATGGGGATGCTCCTCGGTAATTTCCTTGAAGCTTCCGAGATCTTTAATTCCAAGAGATCTGCCGTGTGGACCGTCTGATACAAGAGCCTTGTAATCATCAGGCAGAATATCTGCCAGAGAAGGTGCCGGAGTTATTATTTTTTTTGACATTATCAGTTCCCTCCATTTACCTTTGCGGCCTGAATAGCCGATTTAACTTCATCTGCAATCAGCCAGGGAGGCATGGTCATACCCCCGAAAACCCTTGGCCCGGCTGTTACTCTGGTGTTTCGATCCAGAGAGGCCCTGATCTCCCTTGCAAGCCAGCCTCCGGCATTGAATTCCGGAACTATTATGTGATCTGCTCCTTCAACTGCATCCTTGAGTTCCTGTTCAGGAAAAGGACGAATGGATTTTATCTTGATAAGCCCTGCATCAATTCCTTCTCCTTGAAGAATACGGATGGCTTCCCTTGACTGTGAAACAGCTGTTCCTGAAGCAGCGATAAATACCTTTGAACCTGGATTTTCAACTTCAATAAGTCCTCCCATGAAACGCCTTATATGCTTTCTTGCCCTTTCTGCCGCAGCAAGAATCTCCTGATGCCAGCTTGCATTGGCACTGCTGCTTATGAAATTGCTTTTGTTAAGCAGAGGATCTCTTGTAATTCGCATAGGCGGAGTTTCCATATCAAAGGTTGGAACCGGAGCAAGATTTGAATCATAGGGCAAAAGCCTGAAGTCTTCCGGAGGAAGCATCATTTCTTCTCTTGTGTGGGTTACAAAAAAGCCGTCTGCAAAAACACCTGCAGGAAGGTGAACATCTGTCTGTTCCGCAATAAGATAGGCCTGCAGAATCATGTCATGAAAATCCTGACCGTTTTCTGCGTGGAACATGAGCATTCCTGTATCCAGAAGCATTCCCATTTCAATATTTTCAGGCTGAATTGAAGGAGGAAGAGAAACACCCCGGCACATGAATGCACAGACTATGGGCTGTCTTGCTCCTGCCCAGACAGGAAACATTTCCATGGCCCTGAGCGTTCCGGGTCCGCTTGTTGCCGTAAATACCCTTCCGCCGCCAAGAGCTGCACCGTGAACTGCAGCCATTACCGCAAATTCATTTTCAGCCCTGTAATAGTCTTTTATATAACCCTTTGCATACAGATCACCTATCAGATGCATACTCTCTGACTGGGGAGTAATGGGATAGGCAATTGCCATATCAACACAGGCACGTTTCACAGCCTCGCAGACAGCTTCACTTCCTGTAATAAAGGCCCTGGTGCGCGGGCCGTTAAGCAGCATTGCACCAGGATCGTCAAAATTATTATCTGAACACATGTTGAGTCTCCTAACCCCGGCTGCACTTATAAAAGCAGCATTAAATTAATGTGCATTCAAATTTTTGAAGGACGGCATCAGTGCCGTCCCCCGGAATAAATAAAAACACACTTATAAACTGAATGATCAGCTGATTTTCAGGGCATCCTTTGGACAAACTGTGGTGCACAGACCGCATGCCTTGCATCTGCTGTCATTTACTTCCACAAGCTTTTCTTCCGGCAGAAATTTAAATACATTGGGTTCCGGACAACTTGTAATGCAAAGTCTGCATCCGATACACTTTTCTTTATCAACTCTGGCTGATAAATACATAAATCAGTCCTCCTTTTCTTCTGCTGGGCAAAACTCAGTCAAAGCCGCGCCTGCAGCTTCAATCAGCTCCATATTTTTCTCGATCATCTGACTTACCTTTGCAAATTTTCCCTTTACTGCATCATCAAGAGCTGCTGTGCTTCCCGAAGCTACAAACTTTCCTCCGCCAAAACGCTCCATCATGGATTCTTTAAGAGATTTAATCGAGGTAAGTTTTTTTATACCGTAAAGACCTCCAAGCATTGCTATGTTTGTAGAAAGCTCTGATCCTGCAACTTCGGTTGCAATTTTTGTTGCAGGGACGTAGTAGATTTTTGCTTTCAGATCTGCAAGAAGCCTGAGATCCTCATCACGAAGAGAAAGCGGTTCATCAGAATTTATAAGCAGAACTCCGCCTTCCTGAAGACCGTCAAAAAAAGGCATGGTGTAGCACTTGCCCATGGTGATGACATGGGGATGAAAAATCATTATTGTATTGGGATAAAGCACCTCTCCCTTTTCATAAACCTTTTGTGAAGATATGCGCACATAACTTTCCGCAGGAGCAAGACGCTTTTCAGCACCGAAAAAGGGATTTACAGTACTTTCCAGTCCGTCTTTATTGGCTGCGCTTCCAAGTATATGTGCCGCTGTCACTGCACCCTGGCCCCCAAGGCCGGACATACGTATAAAGTTTTTTTCTATTGATTTCATTTTTTCTCCTCAACAGTATTGAGAAATGCCTGTGCTTCCTCTGATATAAACTCTTTTGTCTGATAAAGGCCGTCTTTTTCCCTCTGTCTGATTACAGAAACGGTTTCTTTGGGGTTTAACTTGTAATTTGTCGGACACGGGCTGAATATCTGCACGTAGGTGGGTCCTATTTTACGGGCCACCAGAATTGCACGCCTTACAGCCTTTGCAAGCTGCTTTGGCTTTGCAGGGGAAACTGCTGCTACATAGTCACAGCCTGAAGTATGTGCGATTTCAGGAAGGGAAAGCTTGGGAAATTTTTTACCGGTTGGTGCCATGTTAAGAACGGTTCCGGGCATTGACATTCCGCTTTCCTGACCCCCTGTGTTTGCATAGGCCTCATTATCAAGCATTATTGTGGTGATGTTCTCCCTTCTCAGCCAGGACTGCATAACCATATCAAGACCTATGTCTGCCGTGGCTCCGTCTCCTGCAATAACAACCACATCTTTTTCCTTGTCCGGGAAACGAAGCTTTAAGGCACGCTTCACTCCGGTAGCAACAGCATTCTGGTTACCAAACAGAGAATGAATATTGTGAAGGGCCACCTGTGGAAAGGCAAGGGCACTGCATCCTGTGGAACCTACAATCACAGTTTCTTCAGGCATGGGAAGTGAAGCAAGTGTAAGCCTTAAGGAAAGGGCAAGGCCGCAGCCTGCACAAAGGGGATGTTCTTCAAGCAGCTCCTTGAAAGATCCAAGATCACCTATGCCGTAGTTTTTACCGTAGGGACCGTTGTCCACAAGTTCCCGGTATTCTTCAGGCATGATATCCTCAAATCCCGGAGATATTTTAAGCATTCCGGTTTTCATTATCTGATCCTCCTTATTTCATCGAGTATAAGCTCCGGCGGCATTGTCATTCCTCCGAAAACTCTTGGTGCACCGACAACCTTGCGGGGTTCGTCAATAACATTGCGGATTTCCTTTGCAAGCCAGCCAACCCTGTTGAATTCGGGTACAATTATTTTCTTTGCCTTTGATGCAAGAGCGCGAATTTCTTCTCCCGGGAATGGGCGTATTGTTTTTATCTTCACAAGACCCGCATCAAGTCCCTGTTCACGGGCAGTAATTATGGCTTCACGGCTCTGGCTTACTGCTGTACCAGAAGTTATGACAAGGATGTCTGAATCCTCATTTTCAACATCTATAAGAGAGCCAAGATACTGTCTCAGGTATTTACGTGAGCGTTCTGCAGCGGCATCTATCTCCTGCTGCCAGGAAGCATGACAGGCATAGCTCATGAAGTTGCTCTTCATTACAAAGGGATCGCGCATCTGTCTTACAGGAACATTTTCCATATCCATGACAGGAACCGGTGCAGTATAAGGATCATATCCCGGAAGCTTCAAGTCCTCAGGAAGAGTATCAACCCTGTCCCTTGTATGGGTTACAAAAAAACCGTCTGCAAACACTCCCACAGGAATGTGCACATCTGTTTTTTCAGCCACCATAAAGGCCATTAAAAGCATATCATGCAGATCCTGTGCATTTTCAGCATGGAGCATTAAAATACCTGTCTCAAGGAGATATGCCATTTCAATGGTGTCAGGCTGAATTGTAAGAGGAGAGTTGATTCCCCGGGTCATGAAGGCACATACAACAGGAAGCCTTGCTCCTGCCCAGGTTGGAAATACTTCAAAGGCCCTCATGGTTCCCGGACCTCCTGTTGCAGTGAAAACCCTTACACCGGCCATTGACGCCCCTGCAACCGATGACATTACAGCAAACTCGTTTTCACCTCTCAAATATTCCTTTACATAGCCTTCTGCATAAATGTCTCCAACCAGATGCATGCTTTCAGACTGGGGAGTGATTGGATAGGCTATGGCCATATCCACATTGGCTCTTTTTATAGCTTCTCTCACAGCCTCACTTCCGGTAATGTACTGACTCGTTCTTTGCGCCTCAAAAAAAAGGTAATCCGGATCGACAATTTTCTGTTCTATCATCTGCTCATCCCGCCTTTCAGTTCAATTACAAGTTCACGCAAACGCTGAAGTTCACAGATACCTGCGTCACGCAGTGATATCATGGCTTCCTCATGACCTGCCTCGGCACAAACCGCAATTGTATAGCAGTCTGTTCCTCCCCTGATTATCTTCAATGCAATGTTTGCGTAATGACAGTGAACTCCAATAAACAGACATACATCTATCTTGTTATGGACTATTGTCAGGTTCGGATGATTCGGATTGACTTCAATAGCAGGATTTATCATCGGATATTTTGGCCGATAATCTGGCATAGGTATCATCTTCGCACCCACTGCTTCGGCAAGATCTTTAAGTGCCGCCGCCTTTTCCGCTACACCGGGTTTCCAGTCCCATAAAATAAGCGGGCCCGGGAAAAAAACCGGATTTTCAGCAGAAACAAGCTTACTGGCTATTGCCTTCATGGCTGTATCCTGATCAACACACTCACCTTCCATAATAGCCTGTCCCGGGTCGGGAAGCTCAACACCCATTACAGCGGCAGCAGGCGGTAAGTAACCTTCCGGTCCTGCAGCTACCTTGTAAGTTGAATCTCTCATCCATCTCCTCCTTTTTAAAATTCTGATTATGACCAATTCAGGAAAAAACAATCACTTCATCAGTTGCTGCCGGATTAAAAATTCCGGCACAAGCTTACCAAGATCCCTCATGTTGTCTGCACATACAGTAATATGGCCCACTTTCCTCCCCGGTCTTGGTGCCTTGCCGTAATCATGCAGATAAATATTGCTGTTTCCAGGTATCTGTGCTCTATCCGGAACAGAACCAATAAGGTTTACAGTGGCTGCAACACTCTTCAGAGCTGTTGAGCCAAGGCGCATCCCTGATATGGCCCTTAAATGATTTTCAAACTGACTTGTCTTTGCTCCTTCTATGGTCCAGTGGCCTGAATTATGAACCCTTGGAGCGTATTCATTTGCAATCAGACTGTCTCCAGTCTGAAAAAATTCAAGAGCCAGAACTCCTGAATAATTGAGCTTTTCCAGCAGAAGTCGGGCATAGAATTCAGCCTGTTCCTGAACAGGATCACAAGGCTTAGTCATTGCAAAATGAAGAATTCCGTTATGATGAATGTTTTCTGATATAGTGTAAAAAGCTGTTTCCCCGGATATGCTCCGGGCAGCAACAACTGAAATCTCTCTGTCAAAATCAATAAGCTTTTCAAGTATTCCCGGCTTACTGCCCAGAAGATTAAAGGCTGATTCAGAGTCCTCAATATGACGTAAAACAACCTGACCTTTTCCGTCATATCCATGGGTGCGGCATTTTAATACTGCAGGAAGTCCAAGTATATCAGCACCCTTATGAAGATCTTTTAGAGAATTTACCGGATAAAAAGGTACACAGGGTATTCCAAGACCGGAAAAAAATTCTTTTTCATGGAGTCTGTCCTGGGATGTCTTGAGTGATTTTAGCCCAGGGCGTACATCAGTATACCGCTCAAGATAATTTATTGACTCAGCCGGAATATTTTCAAACTCAAAGGTTATCAGATCAGACCAGTCTGCCAGATCATGCAGAGCCTTTTTATCAGTGAAATCTGAAAGCAGCAGTTTTACATGCTGTGCTGCGCAGGACTCACTGTCTGGTGTAAGTACTGTAAAATCAAATCCAAGTGGTATTCCTGCCATGACAAGCATTCCTGCAAGCTGACCTCCGCCAAGTATACCTGTTTTCATTAGTAATCCCTTCCAGGATCACTTTGTGCCAGTACTTCCTCGGTTTGATTTTTTCTGTAATCAATAAGAGACTGACGAATTTCCGGATAAAATCTTCCAAGCATACCTGCAGCAAGAAGAGCTGCATTCACAGCTCCCGCTCTTCCAATTGCAAGAGTTCCAACTGGAATTCCGGCCGGCATCTGCACTATGGACAAAAGGGAATCCATCCCATTCAAAGCCTTTGACTGAACAGGCACTCCAAGCACAGGAAGAATGCATTTTGATGCAGCCATACCCGGCAGATGGGCTGCACCGCCTGCACCTGCAATAATTATATCCATTCCTCTTTCTTCCGCAGATTCCACATAGGAAAAAAGTCTGTCAGGAGTACGGTGTGCTGAAACAATTTCAACTTCATGGGGAATACCGAGTTTTTCAAGGGTTTTGGCAGCGTGGATCATTGTTTCCCAGTCTGATCTGGAACCCATGATTATTCCAACCAGGGGAGACTTTGTATTTGAGTTTTTCATGCAGGCCGGAATTTCCTGCCCCGGGGATGGTTTCATA
This sequence comes from Desulfobacteraceae bacterium, assembly GCA_020633955.1. GTDB lineage: Bacteria > Desulfobacterota > Desulfobacteria > Desulfobacterales > JACKCP01 > JACKCP01. The sequence goes on from JACKCP010000014.1 coordinate 7,236, forward strand.
TCCTTTTTTTCGGTTTCTGTAGAGCCGTACCCGCATGAAAAGCTTTCGGAATTTGATATGCCGCTTAAAACGGCAGAAAGACATAGATTTGAACTTAGAAATAAAGCTGCTGATCCATAAATTAAAACTATGACAATTAACTCCATCTCAATCCTTTCATTGTACTGATAATAAGTTTCATGTCTTTTAGATATTTTTCGACATTCAGCTTTTAAAATTCTGTATACCTTGTTTATTAGCATTCTTAGGTTTTGAGAAAATTTTTATACACCTTGCCAATATAAAATAAAAGTCGTATTATTTTGATATATTGTTCGATATAAACTGATAATTACCAACGGGTTCACAAAATGTTAAACTACAAACAGCTTTATTATTTCTGGAATGTCGTAAAATCAGGGGGTGTAATCCGAGCTTCCGAACGGCTCAATATAACTCCCCAGACTATCAGTCACCAGGTCGGTGAACTGGAAAAATCACTGGATACCCATCTTTTCAGAAGGGTAGGGAAAAGACTTGAACTTACACAGGCAGGCGAAGTTGTTTTATCCCGTGCTGATGATATTTTCCAGATAGGAAATGAAATAGAACTTCTTGTAAGAGACGGTGCTGTAAGTGAAGGTTTTTTTTTCAGAGTCGGAGTTGTGGATACTGTTCCAAAATCCATGGCTTATCAGCTGCTGAGTGCAGCAGTTAATCTTTCAGAGCCAATCCGGCTTATCTGCCATAATGACAAGCCTGACCGGCTTTTCGGCGAGCTTGCAATTCATCATCTTGACCTTGTGATTGCAGATCAGACTCTGCCCAGGGAACTTGGAGTAAAGGCTTACAATCATGAGCTGGGACAGTCTGGTGTGAGTTTTTGCGCAAGTCCTTCTCTTTACAAAGCTTTAAAGGAAAATTTTCCGCAATCTCTTCAAAACGCACCTTTCCTCATGCCCTCAGAAGGAACATCTTTAAGGGCTGTTGTAAACCAGTGGCTTTCAAAAAATCAGCTCAGGCCCAAAATTGTTGCTGAATTTGAAGACACTTCTCTTCTTAAGGCTTTTGGACATTCAGGGCTTGGGGTTTTTCCGGTTCCTTCTGTTATTGCAGAGGAAGTTGTCAGGCAGTACGGAGTTATGGTCATAGGAAGCTCAAAGGTTGAAACCATAAAATTTTTCGCTGTCTCGCATGAGCGGCGTCTTAAGCACCCTGCTGTTCTTGCGGTCAGAAATCTTGCAAGAACAAATCTTTTTCAGGAATAAGACATTAATTCTAACCACAGGCAAAGTAAATAAGGCTTCTGATTTTTTCAGAAGCCTTATTTCTTTATGGAGAAGATTTACTTAAAAATCCTGATCTTTCATTCTGTATGCATCTTTAAGGCTGTATACCTCATCCCAGATTTTATTGAATCTTTCCGGGTTTGGAACAGGTGATCTCAAGATTGCTTTTGCAAGCTCTCTCTGATCATCGCTGTTGCTTGGTTTCATCATAAGATCTGTAGCATATTTTGAGAAGTCTCTTACCATGAAATCAAAAATCTGATCAAGCATCTCATCTGTTACTCCCATATGATCCTTGTTTTCAAGGATAAGCTGACCATAAGGAATAAGGCAGAAAATATCTCCGAGATTAAGAAGATAATCAATGTCTTTTGCCTGATTTTTATCAGGAGTTGCCTTGATAAGGAAATTTCTGAATGCCTTTATCTGCTCTTTGAAAACTGCAAGGTTTGGAGTATCAGCTGAATCATAAGCCTTGTTGTAATCATGGAACTGAATTGAACCAAGACCTTTTGTTGGTCCCTGATTGAAAAGGAAATCATCATTGACTGTATCGTGTCTTTTTCCGATTTCAGGAAATTCACCAGGATTAAAGAGGTAGTTGTTCATAAATTTTACGATAAGAGCCATGTTTACATGAACAGTACCTTCAAGTTTTGGAAGCATTGGGGTTTCATGGGCCGCAATTTCAAAGAAAGGCTCTGCCTCAAATCCCTTGGCTGCAATAACATCCCATAGAGCCTGAACAACCCCTTCACCTTCTCTTGTAACCTTCATCTTAACCATTGGGTTGAAAAGAAGATATCTTCTGTCTTTTTCGCTTCCTGATCTCATGTAGTCTATTGCTCTTTCAGAAAATACTTTCATTGCAATAAGACGGCTGTAGGAATCCACAAAAATTCTTTTTACATGTGGAAAGTCTGTTACATATTTGCCGTAAAGATTTCTTCCCGCAGCATGGGAGATGGCTTCATAGAATGCATGGGTTGCAAGTCCAAGAGAACCCCATCCAAGGTTGAATTTACATACGTTGATGGTATTGAGCATGTTGTCCCAGGCTTTAGGACCTTTTTCCATTATGTCTGCTTCTGTGATCGGATAATCGTGAAGAACATACTCAGCAACATAATTTTGCTCATTAACTGTATTTTTAACGCACTCATATTTTTCATGCTTGCTGTTTGCAGCAAAAAATACATATTCACCGCTGTCTGCAATTTTACCAAATGTTGAAGCAATGGCTGCTTCGTTTCCGTTTCCAATGTAGTACTTATCCCCGTTTGCCTTGTATGTTCCGTCTTCCTGAGGATAAAGCATCATATCAGATGAATAGATGTCAGCTCCGTGCTCTTTTTCTGAAAGTCCGAAAGCAAATACTTCACCGTCCTGAAGAAGTTTTGCTGTCTTGTTTTTTACTTCTTCGTTCGATCCCATCCAGATTGGTCCAAGTCCAAGCATTGAAACCTGGAATGTATACCAGTATGTGATTCCGTAAAATGCAGAAACTTCAGCAAACATGGAGTTTCTGAAAGTATCCCATCTTGAATCTTCAGCTCCGTATCCTGAAGGAGTCATAAGAGTTGCCATGACCTGGTTTTCTTTCATGAATTTTACAAAATCATGGTTCCAGACCTTTTCATGCCAGTCTTTTTTAATTGACTTGAGACCCTTGTCTTCAAAATAGTCAATTACCTTCTGCATCATGTCTCGTGTTTTTTCATCACTGTATTTTATGTTGTGCTCTTTGGGATTGAAAAGAATCATTTTTATCTCCCCTTTTATATGTTGGTTTAAAAAATTATCTTCCATACAATTATCTTGTATACAAGATAAATTAATATAAAATCAATATTAGAAATTTATTTTTTTGTTTCTCTTCAAAAATACGAATTTTATTTATTGAAAAACCACTAAAAAAACTGATCCTTTAATTTGGGAAATGCCTTTATAAAGCACTTCTTAGTCACAGTCTTTTTAAACAAGACCTGAATGCTTTTCCAAAAGTCTTTTCAAAATATTTCTTAAAAAACTTTCTTCTTCATCTGTTAGTGAGGATAAAAAATCTTTATGGGCCTTTTCAAACAACCTGTCAAGGACAGCACCTTTTTTTCTGCCGTCAGTCTTAAGATAAATTAATGTAGAACGTCTGTCTGTTGGGCTTGGTCTTCTTTCAACCAGATCAAGAGCGACAAGCCTGTCAACTATTCCTGAAACAGTTGCACTGTCAAGTTTGACAAGTGAACTCATTTCACGTGAAGTTATTCCATCCTGTCTGTTAAGAAGAATAAGAAACATTGCCTGAACTGTTGTTACATTATATTCTGAAATATAATCTGCCCAGAATTTATATCCTGCCTGAGAATTTTTTGCCAAAAGGAAAACTATACAATCCTGTAAATCCATTTAATACTCCGCAATGTTTATTATTTCCTTAATTTTAAACAAATTTATAACTATTCAGCTTAAAACTGAGAAAAAGCAGTTTTGGCGACGAATGCTGTATTTTTTCTGAGCCGGTTTCAGGAGATAGTTTATCTCCTGCCTGGCAGCTTAAGCGAGAATAAGGCTTTGAAAGAAAGCAGCAGCCGTTCTAAATTGAACTGAACAGTTAAACAAATTTTACACACCGATTTTAAAATTTACTCTATTTATATTTAAAAAGCCAGAATTGCTTTGTATAAATATAAATAATTATTGCTGAACCAAAACTAACTGTACCTGCTTCAGATTCTGAATTAATAAATAAATGTAATCTAACAAAAATTTCAGTTTTTATTGTAAGGTCTAATTTAACTATTCAGCTTAAAAACTGAGAAAAAGCTGTTTTGGCGGCGGATGCTGTCTTTTTTCTGAGCCGGTTTCAGGAAGATTGTATTTATCTCCTGTCTGGGAGATTAAGCAAGAATGAGGCTCAGAAAGAATGCAGCAGACGTTCTAAATTGAACTGAACAGTTATTTTAATGATATTGTGCAGGAAGTTTTCCTGCACAATTAAACTTTATCTATCCAGACCTGCCTGTACAAAAGAAAGGATATCTCTTACATCTTTTTCAAAAAAACAGGTCATTCCTTCCTGCCAGTTTTCTTCCTTGAGTCTTTTCTGAATTTTTTCCGCAAATTCTTTTTTAAGAACTTCTTTCATTCTTATGAAAGGACGGTTTGGAGTATCAATCCATAAGGAGACAATAGCCTTGGCTCTGTTGAGAAGCTCATCTGCAGCAACAACCTCATCAACAAGACCTAGTTCCTTTGATTTTTCAGGTCCGTACATTTCACCGAAATACATTATATCTCTGAATTTTTTATCTGTATCAAGACCAAACCTCATTATCTGCGACTGTGCAAGAGTAAGAGGAAGTCCGATTTTTATTTCACTCATTCCAAGCTTGATTTTTGGATGATCTGAAACAATTCTGTAATCTGAAGCCATGGCAAAGATCATGCCTGCAGCAGCAGAATGTCCGTTCATTGCACATACAACAGGTTTTTTACACATGAAATAGTTGACAAGCATTTCTTCTTCCTGATTGAAAAAATCAACTGCTTCATCCACATCCTTGAATCCAAGAAACATTGGAAGATTAAATCCGCTTGAAAAAAATTTTCCTTCCCCTGTCAAAACAAGACCTTTTATATTGTCATCATTATTGACTTTTTCAACGCAGGCATCGATCTGCTTTAAAGTTTCAAAATCAATTGAGTTAGTTTTACCGTCTGTTAAAACAGCTATAAGAATATTGTCTTCAATTCTTTCTTTAATCATTTAAAATCCTCCAGACTTATTTATTTTTATGTTTATATTTAAAACTTGCCAATAAGGCTCCACATAACTCCGGCTGCTATGGCCGAGCCAATTACGCCGGAAATATTTGGTGCCATTGCGTGCATTAAAATATAGTTTCCCGGATTTTCCTTTGCTGCCACAATTTGTGCCACTCTTGCAGAGTCTGGTACAGCTGAAACTCCGGCTGCACCAATCAAAGGATTTATCTTTTCTTTTAAAAACATATTCATTAATTTTGCAAACAAAATTCCGCACATAGTTGCAACTGCAAAAGAAACTACACCCAAAACAAAAATAACAATAGATTTTTTTGTTAAAAAAACATCAGCCTGGGTGCTTGCTCCAACACTTATTCCAAGAAGAATTGTAACAACATCAATCAACGGCCCTTTAGCAGCTTCTGCAAGCCTGTTTGTAACTTCAGCTTCCTTTAGAATATTTCCAAGGAAAAGCATTCCAAGCAAAGGAAGTGAACCAGGTGCTATAAGGCAGCATAAAACAAGAGCTCCCACAGGGAAAATAACTTTTTCCTTTTTTGAAATTTCCCTGAAATCTGACTTCATTGTTATAAGTCTTTCTTTTCTTGTTGTAAGAAGCTTCATTATAGGAGGTTGAATTACCGGCACTAGTGCCATATATGAGTATGCCGCCACTGCAATAGGACCTATAAGTTCAGGAGCAAGTTTTGATGTAAGAAAAATTGCAGTAGGTCCGTCAGCACCACCTATAATACCTATGGCAGCCGATTCTTCAGGAGAAAATCCAAAATAATAGGCTCCAATAAATGTAATAAAAATACCTGCCTGTGCTGCCGCTCCAAGAAGAATAAGAACAGGCCGTGATAAAATATATGAAAAATCAGCCATTGCTCCTATTCCTATAAAAATCAGTGGAGGATAAATTCCCTGAGATACTCCCTGATACAAATAATATAAAACACTTCCATCACTGTATACTCCAAGGGACATTGAAGGAGGATAAGGTATGTTACCTATAACCATTCCAAATGAAATTGGAACAAGAAGCAGTGGCTCATATTTTCTGAAAATACCAAGATAAAGAAAAAAAAAGGCAATTAAAAGCATTACAAAATGCTTGTATGTAAAATAATATAAGCCTGTATTTTCAATAAAAGAAATTATAATATTTTCCAATTTTATTCACTTTTTAAAAATTTGTTTCCAGCATGCTGATTTATCGTTCCAAAAGAACTTACCTGTTTCATCCGGACATATTAAGTTTTTTTTTATTAAAAAATCTATAATTATCCATGGATTCTCCTGACCATTCATTACAGCCTTTTCAATCAGATCAGGAAGAAAAAAAGAGTCGGTCTTATGTCCTGACAGATAATACATTTTTCTAGTTTCAGTTATTATATTTTTTGTCAAGGAAGGTGTTTTTATTTTTTTTTCTTTAAAGCTTTTAATACTGAAATTTTCAAAAAAAAATAAAATTTTATGGAGATTGGAAACAGTAAATGAAAGAAAAGCCAATCCCGAAAAAACTATTACCAATCCTGAAACTGCAAACAAATATGGGTTTATTTCCATTCTTATCTCTTAAAATATTTTGTTTTGGAGAGGAATTCGTTTTTCAGCCTGATAAGTTTGGAGTTTATTGATGCATATCTTTTTTCCACATTAACAAGAGTTTTTCCAGTCAGAACTCCACAAACTCCATTTTTTGAAAGACATGTGCATGTAGTGACATAATAATTTTTATCAAGAAAAGGTTCTGTTCCAATAATGTCTCCCGAATTCATAAGAGTAAAAGCTCTTTTATCCGGAAGATCAACCAAAAAATGGCCGTCAACCAGTATATATATATTTGAGGCCTTTTCATCAGCACAGAAAAGTTTTTCTCCTGAAACATATATTTCTTTTTCCATTTCACCCGCAAGCTGCCAAAGCTCATTGTTATTGAACTCTTTAAAAATGCTGTTATTTCTAAAAGCTGATATTATTTCTTTCATTTTTACTTTGAATTTTTGAATGGTTATTGTTAAAAACATTAACGGTTATTAAGCTTTTATATTTATTCACTATTAAAATTTTTTATTGGAACATAATATATATATCAACTTAAAACCAGAATTTTATTTTTATTAAATATTAATTTTTTAGTCAATTTCTCAGTTTTTAATTTTGCCTTAATAAATATTATAATTTATCCTGAACTATAGGAATATATTTATTATTGTCAGTCATAATATATGGCTGATCCAAGGGGGATACATTTATTCAGTTCAAGTAAAAAATTAAATTTTAAATCTGATAAATAGTGATTGGCCGAAAACGAGAATTTTTTGTTCAGTTCAAGGAAGATGAAAAATTTAACCTTTAGGATACATGGAGTATTTTGAGGATTAAATTTTGATTCTGACACAGAAATGGACAAAAAAGGCCGTTTTCGTTCAGCAACTAAATATATAAAAACAAATTTTTTGTCAGATACTATTAAAAATTTAAACAAAAAAAGGAGTTTATAAATGAAACAATGGGAGTGCGGTGTTTGCGGTTATATCCATAAAGGTGAAGAACCGCCTGATACCTGTCCGGTATGCGGTGCAGATAAATCTGCTTTTACATTGATAAATGGAGAAGATGATTTACAAGAAGAGGAAATTTTCCAGGAAACAGAAGAAACAGATAAAAAGGTTTCAGGTTTAAAAGCAAAAGTTGACCAGGCAATTCTTGATCATCATCTTCACCCTATATCAGTTCATATTCCAAACGGAGTTATTCCCGCAGCTGTTTTTTTCCTTATTTGCGGATCTGTATTTGGAAATGAATCTCTTATCACGGCTGCTTATTATAATATAAGCCTTGTTTTTATTTTTATGCCTGTGGTTCTTTATACTGGATATGTTGAGTGGATAAACAGATATAAAAAGGCCATGACTGGAATTTTCAAGGCTAAAATTGCTTCAGCCGGAACAGTTGCTTTTTTGAGCTGTTTACTTGCTTTATGGAAAAGTTTTTCGCCAGATGCCAGCGGAGGATTTTACATTATTTTGCACATATTAATGCTTGCAGCTGCGGGTATAGCAGGTCATATTGGCGGAAAATTTGTATTTAAAAATTAAAAATCAGCTAAGGAAAAATTATCTTTTTTCCATTTCGATCAATAACTAAAATAAAAAACCATGATTTAAAATTAAATCATGGTTTTTTATTTTTTTATAATATTTTATTTTCTATTTATTATCATTTACTTCTTCTGAGTCCACATCATTTTCATTTATTATACCAAGATACTTATCATCAAATTCAGTAATCAGAGCCATTGATACAGGCATCAGCATGTCACCCATTCTTATAAATTTTGTATTCATGTTTTTTACCATATCATTTGATATATGATATAAATATTCATATAACTTATCCATTTTTATTGTCGGATATTTCTCACCCTGAACAAATCCGGTTCTACCGCAAATATGGCTTGCACCACCTGTTTCAGTCGGAACCCCATATACCCTGCAGTTAAGCGGCCTGAAATCATACAGATCGCATTGATTTTTTTCATTTAAAAGAGGACATTTAACTCTTACCATTGCCATTTTTCCAATTATTTCTATATCTGAAGCTCCATTTTTCTGATCATCAAAGGCTTTTTTCTTTAATAAATATATTTCCCTGTCAGCCTTTGCAGCCCTATCTAAAATTTCATGTCTTTTAATATCATCAGTATATATTTCTCTGAACTTCTTACTTATATATATTGCTTCTATAAGAGTTAAATCAAATAAAGCATGACAGCAGTCTGAACAGCCCGCCTTGCAATGCACTTCTTTTGGAAAATCATCTGCAATTTTAGTAAATGCTTTATTTATTGAATTGGCAAGTTCTTCATATGCTTTAAAATATTTTGTAAAATCCAAACCAGACTCCTTATTTATAAAATATAAAAAAATGTTATTTTGTTATTATCAGAGAGATTTCCTTTATTCAAGTTTCTATTGTTTCACGTGAAACAAAATATTTCTTTTATTTATAGTAAAATATATATTTTTTTGATAATTTAAATCTTATTTCAAAAAAATTTAATAGAGGAAAAATGAATTCATCAATTTTTCAAATTATAACAAGTTTATTAATGATTGGTACACTTCTATGGATTATAATTAAACTGGTTGAAAAAAATAAACGTCAAACAAAAAATATTAATAATGATGGAATAATAAACTCATTTGAATCTGCTAAAACTGCAAATTTAAGAAAATATGAAAGAATATCAAAAAATGTATACGTTGAAGTTAAAAGAAATAATGGAACCAATGAAATATTTAAGGGTCAAACCAAAGATATAAGTATAATGGGAGCTTTTATAATATGTAAAAATAAAATTAATATAAATGAAGATATACAGGTTAATTTCTACTCAAAAGTAAAAAATAGAATTTGGCTTGATGCTAAAGTTGTATGGTCAAATACCAATATGCCTGAGAAAAAAATAATAATACCAGGATTTGGAATAAAATTTTTAAATCTTGAAGCTGATAAAAAAAACTACCTTTACTCTCTTCTTGATAATAAAAATTACTGCTAACTATCATACTGAATTATTAAAAATTAAAACAATAAATAATTATTTTCCAATACAAAAATCTCCAAAGACTTTATCAAGTATATCTGGTGAAATTGTTTCACCAATTAATTCCGAGCATAATTTAATACAATAATTCAAATCATATGAAATAAGCTCTATTTCACACAAATCATCTAAAGAATGAATAACAGAATCGAGACTGGAATTAATGTCAGATAAAATTTTGTACTGTCTTTTATTTGGAATGAGGTATGATTCAGAAGATTTAAAATTCTTTTCAAAATAATTAATTATTTTTCTTTTTAAATCATCAATACCTTTGTTTTTTGCAGCTGATATTAATACAGGCTCAATAGAATCAAATAAAAATGTTTCACGTGAAACATCTGAAGGTAAAAGATCAATTTTATTAATTACAAAAATATAAGGATATTGATTTATTTCATTAAAAAGCTCATTATCAAGGGGGTTAAAAAAAACATTTCCATCTATTACAAAAATAATTAAATCTGATTTTTCAAGGAGCTCTCTGGTTTTTAAAATACCGATTTGCTCTATTTCATTCTCAGATTCCCTAATACCTGCAGTATCTGAAACAACAAAAGGAAAACCATCCAAATTTAATGTTTCTTCAATAATATCCCTTGTTGTTCCTGGTATTGAAGTAACAATTGCCCTTTCTTTTGATACAAGTCGATTAAGAAGGCTGGATTTACCAGCATTTGGAGGTCCTGCAATTGTAATTTTATAACCATCTCTCAGTTGATGAGAATTATCATAATTTAATATAAGATCATTAACTTCTCTTTTTATATCAAAGAGTATTTCATTAAAAAAATTTTTATTAAAATTATCTTCCATATCATCTGGAAAATCAACAAAGGCAGTAATTTGAGATTCAATTTTAACAAACATATCCCTTAACTGAATCACTTTATCTTTTAAATATCCATTTGAAAGAGTTGATGCAGCCCTGTGTGAAGCTTCACTTGAAGATTTTATTATATCCATAACAGCTTCAGCCTGGGTAAGGTCAATCCTGCCGTTTAAAAAAGCTCTTTTAGTAAATTCTCCAGGAGCAGCAGGGTCTGCTCCATACTTTAAAACAAGAGACAAGATTCTATCCAGAACAAATTTACCGGAGTGTGACTGAATTTCAACTACGTCTTCTGCTGTATAAGAATTTGGTCCTTTCATGAAAACAATCAATACTTCATCAATTGTTACATTATTTTCAGGATCAAATATTAAACCATAATAAAGATATCTATATTTAATATTATCTTTGCTAAGTGAATAAAAATTTTTATTTGATTTTCCTCTAAAAAGAAAAAGACCAATATCAAAAGACTCTGGTCCTGAAATTCTTATTATGCCTATACCGCCATTGCCTGGTGGAGTGGAAACAGCTGCTATTGTGTTTGAATTAAATTGGGAGTTAATCATCTGACCTGCTGTGAACCGGAACTTCCCTGAGCAAGAAATTCCGGTTCAAAATAATTATCTGTTTTTTGGAATCCGTCTTTTCGCCTTTGGTCTTCTCGAAGGAAAAACAACAAGTTTTCTATAATAACCTTCACCCATACTCTGGGTTCTTACCCGTCTGTCATCTCTTAGTGCAATATGGATAAATCTTCTTTCATAGGCAGATAACTGACCTATGGTTGCAGGCTTGCCAGACTTTTTAACCTTATCAGCATATCTTAATGCTATTGAATGAAGATTTTGCTTTCTTCTTTCAAGATAATCTTCAATATCTATCAGAACCCTGACTCTTCCTTCTGATAATTTATTAACTATTTTATCAACAAGAAATTGCATAGCCTCCAGATTCTGGCCTTTTTTTCCTATTACGACTCCCGGATTTTCAGATTTTAAATTATATAAAACTTCATTAGCTCTTATTTCGGGAGAAATTTCAAAGCTTTCAGTAAGTAAAGGTAATATCTTTTCAAGAGCTTCCCTGCCTTTTTCTACTGCTTCTTCTGAAACCTCACCTGTATAATTTTCATTATCGTCTTCATCTTCATAGGAATCAAAAACCTGCTCATTATATTCATCAGCTTCTTTTTCAGGAACAGTATTTTTTAAGTCATCTAAAGGCTCTTCTTTTTTGACTTTTTTACCAAAAAACTTATCATTTTTTTTGGGGGTCTCATCTTTTTTCTTTTTATCAGACTTATTAAAAACATATTTGGTTTTTTCGCTTGATTTTCCTGAAGAAAAAGCTTCATCTACGAGAGAATTAACATTTTTATCACTGCTTTCTTCAGATGAAAGCATTACCCTTATTTTTGCTTTTTTTACACCAATAAAACCAAATAATCCGCTATTTCCATATTCAATAACTTCATAATCTAGTTTATCAGCCGGAATACCCAGACTGTTGGAAGCAGCCTCAATTGCCAATTCAACGTTTTTACCTTCATATTCTTTATGAACAGCCATAAAAAACCTCCATCATTTAGAAAGGGAACGGGATACATAATACTGCTGTCCCATCGAGAAAATATTGTTAACAAGCATATAAAGTACAAGACCTGCGGGAAGATTTACAAAAATTATTGTTATGAATACAGGCATGAAAAGCATAATTTTGGCCTGTGTAGGATCACCTCCGGTAGGAGTCATTTTCTGCTGTAAGAACATTGATGCACCCATTATAATTGTCAGAAGGGGCAATCCATAGGGTTCCTTCATAAAAGGAATAGCAAAGCTTAAATCAAATAATCTGTCTGGAGCCGACAAATCCTGAATCCAAAACATAAAAGGTGCATGTCTTAACTCGATGGCACTGAAAAGCATTCTGTAAAGCCCGAAAAATATAGGAATCTGAACCAGAATAGGTAAACATCCGCTCAGAGGATTAACTTTATAGACTTTATATAAGTTCATCACTTCCTGATTCATTTTTTGTTTATCATTTTTATACTTATCTCTAATCTCCTTCATCAGAGGCTGTATTTTTTTCATCTGCTCCATTGATTTGGCACTCTTTGTTCCAAGAGGCCAGAATATTATCTTAACGAGAAGAGTTAGAATTATTATGGAAACACCATAATTTGGAATAACCTTGTAAATATAATTAAGTACCCATAGACATGGCTTTGAAATAGAATCAAAGAATCCAAAATCAACTGACTTTTCAAGATTAAAACCTGCAGCTTTCAAAGTGTCCATACTTTTTGGACCAACGTAAAAGTGATAATTAAATATCTTTTTTTCACCATTTTGAAGATTAAATGGGGTTGAAATAAAATCTGCTTTAATAAATTCCTTTTTAGAACCAGAATATTTATCTTTTAAAACAGAAAAGTCACATATTATACTTTCATCAAAATCAGGAACTACTGCAGTTATAAAATAAATAGACTCAAGTCCTCCCCATTCTATTCTGGAAGTAAAATTTCCTTCTTCATCAAGATTTTTAATTTTAATCTGATCAAGTTTATTATTCCTGTAAACAGTTGGTCCAACAAAACCAACCTGTATTGCTTCTGGTTTTTCAGAGTTTATTGAAACACTGAGCTGATTAGAGAAAGGATTACCTGTATTATTAATTACTGTTATATCACAATCAAAAAGATAAGATTTTTTATAAAAACTGTATTTTTTTCTAATTTTAAAGCCGGATTCAGTCTGGTATTCAAAAACAAGATCATAATTTTCTGAGTCAAATTTAACCTTACCTGAGCTCTCTTTTGAATAAAAATTAGCTTTTTTCAGATCTATCCCTGAATCAGATTTTAAATCAGCAAAAAAACTCCCTGACAAAAAATCATATTCCACCATTTCTTTCAAAGGAGAATTATCTTTATTTCTTTCTTTATAATTTTTAAGCCTGAAACTTATAATCTTTGCACCAATACTTGAAAGTTCAACTATATAATTATCTGTTTCAACTATATATTTTTTTTCATCTACTGGAAGACTTCTTATTATATTCTGTTTTTCATCAGAATTCAACTTACCTATGGTATCAGTATTTTCACCGGCATCAATTTTGGTATCACCAGCAACTACTTGTTCTAAAACGGCCTGATTTTCTGGAGGAGTCTGATTTTTGGTATAAAAATAATTCCATCCGAAAAAAACAATAAAAGACAAAACTACAGCGAGTAAAAGACGAAGCTGTTCCATATTTCCTCATCAAAATTTTAAAAAGTTTTAATAAAACAATCCTTATATAAGAGGATCATAACCTCCAGGATGAAAAGGATTGCATTTAAGTATTCGTTTAATTGATAAAAACAAACCTTTGAAGATCCCGTATTTTTCTATAGCCTGATATGAATAGGCAGAGCAGGTCGGATAAAATCTGCAATTATTTCCAAGATATGGGGATATTGCCAGCTGATAGAAGCGTATCAGCAAAAGAAAAAATTTCTTAATCATTTTTACTTTCACCTATTTTTTTGAAAAGAATAAAAAGAGATTTGAATATTTCTTTGGAATCCTGAGATGATGCACTTTTTTTGGCAATGATATTAATATCTGGAATTGATTGCAATGAGTGTTTATTTAGCCTCCAGTATTCCCTGACAAGACGTTTTATTCTGTTTCTTTCAACAGAATTTCCCACTTTTTTAGACACAGTGATACCTATCCTGCCCAAATCGGAATTTTTGTTTTTTTTTCCATAAATACCAAGAAAGTATTTGGAATGACTGACATTTCCGATATCTGCAAGTTTCAAAAAATCATGTCTTTTTAAAAGACGACGGGATTTTTCAAATTTGTATTCTGCCAAAGTATATCTTAAAATTTAAAATTTTATCTTCAAATATAAGAAAACTGGTATTCAGCTATCAGTAAAAATACCAGTTTTTCAAATTTTGATTTATTAAGCTGAGAGTCTTTTACGGCCTTTTGCTCTTCTTCTTCTGATAATGGCCCTTCCCCCAACTGTAGACATTCTGTGTCTGAATCCGTGTCTTCTTGCTCTTTTAATTTTGCTGGGCTGAAATGTGCGTTTCATAATAACTTTCCTTGTAATTTCTAATATTTGTTACATTTTAATCATTTATCTTCAACAATAACCTGAACAAATAAACACAATATATCGGATTTGTCAATTTTTTCCATCAGATAAATAAAAAAACATTAAAAAACCAAATATACTACCATGACTCAGGTTTTCTTAAATTTTCTATTATATCAAACTGTTCTCTCAGATATGTTGAAACAGGATAGACCACAACAGGCTTATCTGTAAATTCTTCAATTATCTGAAGAATTTTTGCTTCTTCTCCATGAAGAAGTGCCGCTATTTCAGGATTACACCTTATTGTAAAAGATTCTCCCTGCATATCCACAGCTTTTCTTTTGACATCTCTTACTATATTATAACATATTGTTTTACCAGAATTTAAAAATCCTCTTCCTTCACAATAATAACATGCCTGACAAAGAGTTGAATTAAGAGATCTTCTTTCTCTTTTTCTGGTCATCTGAATAAGTCCGAGTTCTGTCATTGGAAGAACGTAAGTCTTTGTCTTGTCTTTTTTCAAAACCTCCTTTAAAGCTCTGAATACCCTTTCCTGATTATCAGTTTCTTCCATATCAATAAAATCAATAATAATTATACCGCATAAATTTCTAAGTCTTACCTGGTAGGCTATTTCCTTAACTGCCTCAAGATTTGTCTTTAAAATGGTTTCTTCAAAATTCTGCTTACCTACATAACGGCCGGTATTTACATCTATTGCTACCAGAGCTTCTGTATGTTCAATTATTATGTAGCCCCCTGATTTCAGCCACACTTTCTTTTTTAATGCTCTTTGAATATCACCTTCAATATTATAGGCATCAAAAATTGGCTCTTTTCCTTGAAAAAGCTCTAATTTAACAGGGAAATCCACCATATGCTTTTTTAAAAAATTTTTAACAGCTTTATAGCCATCCTTAATATCAATAACAACCTTATTTACCTCATGGGTAAGAAGATCCCTGACAGCTCTTAATGTAACTGAAAGATCCTTGTGAAGACAAACAGGAGCTGATTTAATTTTATTTTTCTCAACTATTGATTTCCATAATTTTTCAAGAAATCTCATTTCCCTTATTATGGCTTCTTCCTCGATAGCTTCTGCCGCAGTTCTCAAGATAAACCCATAATTATTCATTCTTTCAGTTTCAAGAACTTTTCTAAGTCTTTCTCTTTCAGAAGAATCACCAATTCTTCTTGAAACACCTATATGGTTTATTGTGGGCATTAGTACAAGATAGCGGCCTGGTATGGAAATATGAGTTGTAACCCTGGCACCCTTTGTACCCATAGGGCCTTTTGATACCTGAACAACAATTTCCTGACCTTCCTTTAAAACAGACTGAATTTTAAAATTTTCCTCTTCTGGATCTGTAACAGAAAAATTATCAGAATCATAATTTTCATCAGCAGACTCTCCACTGAATTTTTCTAAAAATTCTTCGCTTTCAAGGTTTAGATTATCGGTCTGAATAACATCGTCTACATAAAGAAAAGCCGCTTTTTCAAGACCTATTTCAACAAAAGCTGCCTGCATACCGGGAAGTACTCTCTGTATTTTCCCCTTGTAAATGCTTCCGACAATGTTCTCGTCAATACCCCTTTCTATAAAAAGTTCTGATAAAATACCGTTTTCCAGAAGAGCTACTCTTGTTTCATGCAAAGATGCATTAATAATAAGCTCTTTTTCCATTAAACTTTGTCCATTTCTTTAATTTTATATATTTTTAATTTTCTTGTATCATCTTTATCGAAATTTAAAACATGGGTAAGAAAAATTTCAGGTCTTAATGTTTTACCATTTTCAGATAAAATTTTCATTTTTATTTTACCTGTGTCTGTTATTTCAACTTTACCAAACCAGTATTTAAGGTCATAAACCCGTGGTTTTTTCTTTTTTAAAAGAGTTATTTCAAAAGTATTTAATAAATTGAATTCACTTATCTTATTTACATAATTTTCTATATTATTCAAGTTAACTTCATATATAGATATATAATCAGGATAAAATTTGAATTTTTTATCTCTTTTTTCGATATCTTTTACATATAAACCCTCAGGAAGGGTTTTATTGAGATTAAAAAGAAGTTTTTCAATATCAGTATCGTAACAGTCAACAGTCATTACCTCACAAAAGCTTTCCATTCCAAGGGGTAGGGCGTCTTTGAAATTCATTTTAGGTTTTGGATGAAAACCTTTGGTAAAATCAAATTTTAATCTGCTTCTGTCAAAAGCTCTCTGAAATATACCTATTAACTCAAGATGGCCGAAATACGCCGCATTTCCTCTTTTTTCAAATAAAATTTTAAGTCTGTAAATATTTTTTCCAATTTCATCGGGTAACAGAGCTGTTTCATTAATTTCTTCAATAACACCTGATTTATCAAAAATTTTCGGATATATTTTTTTAAAGTCACATACACCGCATCCGCTGCAGTCAGAAATTCGGCAGTCCTTTGTAACAACAGCTTTTTTTGAATTTTCAAGCTCTCTCAATAAATATTTTTTTGTAACTCCAATATCTATTTTATCCCAGGGAAGGCTTGATTTGGTATCTCTTTTATCTATAAACCTGTCTATATCAATTCCAAGACTTTCTACACACTCAATCCATTTTTCATAATTAAAATGCTCTGTCCATCCGTCAAGATGACATCCTGATTCATATGCCTTCACTATGAGAGGAGCAAGAGATCTGTCACCTCTTGAAAAAAGACCTTCAAGTCTTGTATGTTCAGGATCCTGCCACTTTACACTCACTCCCCTTATTTTAAGGTTGTTTTTAAGATAAAGAAAGTTTTCCATCGACTCTTCACGGCTTAACAGTCTTTCCCACTGAAAAGGAGTATGGGGTTTTGGTATAAACGTTGTGAGACTCACATTAATCTGACATCTTCTCGCTTCAGGAAGAAACTTGAGTTTTTTTACCAGCATAATCAGTTCATCAAGATCTTCCTTTGTCTCAGTTGGAAGACCTGTCATGAAATAAAGCTTTATTATCTGCCACCCCATGTCAAAGGCACTTTTTACAGTATTTACAATTTCTTCTTCACTCAGATCCTTGTTAATGACGTCTCTCAGTCTTTGTGAGCCTGCTTCGGGTGCTATTGTAAAACCCGTTTTTCTGACCTTTTGAATTTCTTCCATCAGCTCTTTTGTAAGCCTTCCGGCTCTTATAGAAGGAAGAGAAACAGACCTTGCCTCTTTCATGTATCTTTTCATGAGAAAAAACAATAATTCAGGAAAACAGGTGTAGTCTCCCGTACTCAGAGATAACAGAGATAAATCCTCATACCCGGTGTTTTCAATGGATTTTTCTGCAATTTCCAGAAGCTTTTTAACGCTTCTTTCCCTTACAGGCCTGTAAATCATTCCAGCCTGGCAAAATCTGCAGCCTCTTGTGCATCCCCTTGAAATTTCCAGTCTTAATCTGTCATGAACAGGTCTTCCGTATGGTATTACTGGTGCTACAGGAAAAGGTGCGTCTTCAAGATCAGTGATTTTTCTTTTTTCAACCTTTGAATATTCGTCATATTTATAATCATTAAACAGATTTTTATTTTTTTTATCTTCAAAAAACAAAGGAACATAAACACCTTTTATATCTTTTACCGAATACAAGAGATCGTATTTTTTTCTGCTGGTGTTTTTTTTCCATTCAATTATTTTTTCCGATATTTCAAGTATTGCCTCTTCTCCATCACCTACAAGCACGAAATCAAAAAAATCCGCAACAGGCTCAGGATTTACCATGCAAGGTCCCCCAGCAATTACAAGGGGAAAACTTTCATCTCTTTGTGAAGAATAAAAAGGTATATTTCCAAGATCCAGAATTTCTAGAACTCCTGTATAGTTTAGTTCATATAAAAGAGAAAAACCTATAATATCAAATTCTTTTAATGGTTTCTTGGTTTCAAGTCCTCCGATTGAAATATTATTTTCTATCAGCTGATCTCTCATGTCGGGTGACGGAACAAAAACCCTTTGAGCATAAATATCCTTGTGACTGTTTAAAATATCGTAAAGAATCTGAATTCCGAAGTGTGATGATCCGATCTCGTAGAGGTCTGGAAATGCAAGAGCAAAATTTAAAAGAACTTCTTCATCATTTTTTTTTACAGCATTTACTTCATTTCCAAGATAAGTTCCCGGGTTGTTAATATTTAAATACAAATTTTTATATCTCATTTATTTTTTTCCGATTATTAAAATTCTTTTTTTATAAAAACAGAATCAAACAGATTTTTTAAATATAACCAAAACAGTGACATCAGAAAACTGTCACAAAAGACCGTTTTGAATCAGCCAAAAGATAGTATTCAAAAACATCCTCTGATTGCAATCCATCCATTATCATTGTATATTTTTTCAGGCTTTATATTAAATTCTTCCATTTTTTTTATTACCATATCCTTTTTATCTTCAATTATTCCTGAAAAAATAAATTTTGTATTTTCCTTTGAAACAAAAAAAAGATCAGGAATTAGTTCTACTATTACCTCGGCAAGAATATTGGCAGTGACTACATCAAACTTCCCTTTTACAGAACTTAAAAGGTTGGAGGTGAATACATCATATTTTGAAGGATCTGTATTGTTAAGTTTCATATTTTCTTTTGAAATTTCCACAGCTGTTACATCATTGTCAATTCCGGTAACAAAAGAGGCTCCGCATTTTTCTGCGGCAATCATTAAAATTCCGGATCCGCATCCAATATCAAGAACAGTATCATTGTTTTTTACTGTTTCCTCAATCATTTTTACACAAAGACTTGTAGTTGCGTGGGATCCGCTTCCAAAGGCCATCCCAGGATCAATATTTATAACTATTTTATAGTCCTTTTCCAGTTCCCTCCAGGTAGGTTTTATTACAATATTTTCTGAAATTTCAACTGGATAAAAAAACTCTTTCCACGAACTGGACCAGTCTTCCTCTAAAATATCTTTTATTTGAAAGTCCGTATTAACATTAAAATCTCTTAAAATTTCTGAAACATCTTTTTTAATTAATTCAATTTTTTCAGGTTCCAGAGAACTTATATAACCAGAAACCGAAAAATTATCACTCACAACCGGATCATCTCCCCATTCATCATTTAGTTCCACAGGAGTTTCAATAACAACTCCGGTTATACTGTTTCTGTAAAAACAGTCTGCAATCAGCTCAGATATCATTTCCGGATCATTTTCAGATTCAAAGACAATTTTTAACTCTTTAAGTTTATTCATATTTAAACATCCTTTTCATCACAATATAAACAGCTAAATTCATTATCATTTTTTATATAAAATTTTTATTTAAATTTTAAAATTTATTCATATACCAGTTCATTAGTATTGATCATAGCTTTTTCTTCTGTTAAATAATACATAATTAAATTTTAATACGTATTATTTTTTTAATACGGAGGTAATAATGGCAAAAAAAGTGACTTTAAGCGTACCTGATGATCTGCATGAAAAAATGGATAAATGGAGATCATCCATAAATTTTTCAAAAGTTTTTCAAAAAACAATAAATTCAATAATTTCTACAAAGGAGGGTTTTAATAAAAGACTTAATGAAGACGCAGATCTGTCCAGTATTCTTTCACGACTAAAAAAAGAAAAAGAAGATATTGAAGAAAAGTATAAGCAGATAGGTAAAAAATTAGGGCTTGAATGGTCCAAAGCAGCACATTACTCGGATCTTATTTATGCCTTAAAAATTAATCCAACCAAGGATCCAACAAAAGATGAAAGGCTTGGAAGTTATTTTAATGAAATAATTTCTAAAGATCCTTACTTAAAAGCAAAGAAAATTATTGAAGATAAAAATACAGATATTATCAAACTGATTTCCGGTTGGAAAGAATCAGTTAACGAATTCTGGCATAATATAAAGGATAAATTATGATATTTACTGATATTTCATTAAAATTTAAAGAATACAGATCACCTTTATTAAAATTACTTTACTATCTATACCAGCCTTATAAATGGCTTTTTTTTGTTCCTTTTCTCATAATAATGAATTTTGCTATTTTTATTTTTATACCGTTTACAGCATTTTTCTGTCCAAAATATCTGGATCTTTTAGCTGTTATATGGTCTCGATTAAGCCTTTTTGCAACTCCGGTTTTCACCGAAATTAAAGGAAAGGAAAACATTGAAAGGGATAAATCATATATAATTGTTGCAAATCATTCAAGCCAGTATGATATATTTGTATTGTATGGATGGCTTGGAATTCCTTTTAAATGGGTAATGAAGGAAGAACTAAGAAAAGTTCCTGTAATAGGTTATTTTTGTGAAGTTGCAGGACATATTTTCATAGACAGATCAAAGCCTGATGAAGCAATAAAAAGAATAAACAATGCAAAAGAAAATCTGATAAAGGAAAATAAATCCATCCTGTTTTTTCCTGAAGGAACCAGAAGTCTTGACGGAAGAGTTAAAAACTTTAAAAAAGGCGCTTTTCAACTTGCCCTTGAAATGAAAATACCTGTACTTCCAGTTACAATAAAAGGAACACATTCAATTCTTCCATCAAAAACAACTGATCTTTTACCTGGAAGGGCTGAATTAATAATTCATAAACCAATCAATGTTGAAGATTTGGATAAAAACAGTATTAATGGTCTTATTTACAAAACAAAATCTATAATTGAAAGCAGTCTTTAAACTTTTTCAGTTCAACTTAAAATTAGAAGATCATAAAATAAAAAAACTGTCCTTAATAGACAGTTTTTTTATTTAGTGACTGGACTAATTTACCCATTTCTAAGTCAGATTGAAAATCTTTACCATCTAAATCCCCCATAAATCCTTAAGATTAAAAATTTTATCTAACTTGAAAAGAACAAATAATAGCCGTTATAGTACAATTAAAAATAAATTTATTAAAATCTGAATTTTGTAACAGCTTCTCTTAATTTATTTGCAAATTTTCCCAAAACTTCAGCACTTTCAGATAACCTGTTAGTTCTATTTGTTATCATATCAGCAAATACATCCACTTCAGAAATATCTGATGCTATTGATTTTGCAAATTCAAAGCTTTCCTTAATATTTTCATTTACTTCATCAATACCTGTTGAAGCCTGAGAAATATTTTTTGCAATTTCATTTGTTGAAACAGACTGCTCTTCAACTGCTGAAGCAATAGTAGAAACTATCTCATCAATTCCTGAAATTACTGAACTTATTTCTTCAATTCCTTTTACCGTAATATCGGTATTATTCTGAATCCCAGAAATTTTATTTTTTATTTCTTCAGTAGCCTTTGTAGTTTGAGATGCCAGTTCTTTAATTTCAGAGGCAACAACAGCAAAACCTTTACCAGCTTCTCCAGCCCTTGCAGCTTCAATTGTTGCGTTCAAAGCCAAAAGGTTTGTCTGTTCAGATATATCAGTTATGACTTCTATAACCCGGTTTATTTCATCTGCTGCCTGTTTTAATTCCATAACCTGATTGCTGGTATTTTCACTTCTTTCAACTGCCTTTCTTGTAATATCTCTTGCTTTTGAAGTATTTATGGCTATTTCATTTATAGTTGAATTCATTTCTTCTGCTGCAACAGAAACCATATTTACATTTGAAGATGTATAATCCGTTGTTTCTGTCAGATTCATCATATTATCTCTCATTTTATCTGCTGCAATTGTTACAGATTTTGATTTATCAACCAGCTTTAAAACAGTATCCTTAGCAGACTCAGATATTTTATTAAGTTCATCTGAGGATTCAAATAATGAATTGCCTGTATCAGAAATATCAGACATCATTATACCCAGATCTTCTTTTGTTCTGTTAAAAGACATCATCAGTTTTCCGATTTCATCTTTTCTGTCAAGATTTAATTCGGCAGTAAAGTCGCCTTTTGCCATTTTTTCTGAAAAATAAAGACTCTCATATACAGGTTTTGTAATTGCTCTGGTGAGAAAAAAACCAAAACCAATGCTTATCAAAAAAGTTAAGACAAAACCCATTAAAATTCTTTTAGAAGCAAGATTAATTTTATCAACAGTATTTTTTACTGATTTTATTGTGTTTTCTATATCTTTTTGTACTGAAAGCGAAGCTGTTTCAAGTATTTTTTCAGCAGAATCACTTAACCTTGACTCGAAAACATTAAGAGATTCCCAACTTGAAATAAGAATATTTGCTGATTCCTTAAATGTAACAGCTCCTTTTTTTATACCCTTTATTTTATCAAGAGAATCATTGTCTGAAGTTGACAATTCAAGCATATCAACATCATTTAAGATAAGATCAAAAATATTTACAGATTCTTTTAAAAGAGATATATCTCTTTCTGCAAAAGCCTTTTCAGCCTTTTTTTCAAGAAGTGTTCCAAAAGAAATAATATCATTAAGAGATGAAATCTTGTCAAAATATTCTGAAATTTTATCCTTATCAGGATTTTTACTGGAAACCTCGCCATAATACATCTCTTTTTCAGATTCCAAAAAATCAAGACAATTGGTTCTGTATATTTCAGATGCTTCATTTAATTTATTTCTATGAATTTGAATATTCTCTATTTTATCTGAAGATCCTTCAATGAACTCTTCAAAAACCTTTATCTGATTATTCAAAACTCTGGCAGAATCTTTAATTCCAGGTATATTAAACGACTTTTCAGATAATTTTTTTGCTTCTTCCATATATTTTTTTACATTTAAAAAACTTTTTTCAACATCTCCAAGAAATTTTTTATCCCTTGTATAAATATATCCGCGCATTGAATAAACTGTATTATTAAGATTTCTTTCAATGTTTGTATAAATTGAAACATCAGGCATAAATTCATTTTGAAGAATAAGGGATTCATTTTGTATAGACTTCATTTTAATTATTGTTACACCAAATAAAACAGCAACAATAAAAAGAATAGTTCCAAGACTTAAACCAATTTTTAAAGAGAGCTTTAAATTTTTCACAATAAAACCTCGTTAATTTAATAATCTAAAGTTGAAACTTCCAGAGCATGTGTTTTAATAAAATTTCTTCTTGGCTCAACTTCATCGCCCATTAGAAGAGAAAATATTTCATCAGCTGCTTCAGCATCTTCTACCTTAACCTGCAGAAGCTGTCTTGTTGAAGGATCCATTGTAGTTTCCCACAGCTGATCAGGGTTCATTTCTCCAAGACCCTTGTATCTCTGAATGGATACTCCTTTTTTTGCTTCTTCCATAGCCTTGTTGTAAAACTCCCTTAGAGTTTCACATTTTACAACAGAAGTACCTTCTTTTGTTCCGATATGAAAAGGAAGATTATAATATTTCTCAATTATACTCCAGTCTGACAGTATACTCTGATATTCCTTTGAAAAAACAAGTCTTCTTGAAATTCTTACCGGTTTTTTCTCTCTTACTCTTGAAGACTCTTCTGATTCATGATCTTCTTCAACTTCAGGCGGAGTTAGGGTAAGTTCAAAAATATCCTTTTCTTCATTCCAGATAAATTCATCTATAACAAAATTGCTTTGTTCAAATTTATCTCTTAAAAGACTCATTTTTTCTTCATCCCTTAAGTAATCCTTATCAGATACTTTTTCATCAAGCAAAATTTTTACAATTCTTTTTTCAAATCCCATATTATCAAGTGAAGCAAGATTTTCATAAAGGCTTATAAGTTTTAAAATAAATTCAAAAGCTTCACTGTCTTCAAGTTTTTTGTTTTCTTCTCCTGATTCAACATATTTAAATTCACAGAATCTCGATACAAGATATTCATTAAATCCTGATTCATTTTTCAGATAGATTCCCTTTTTCCCTTTACCTATTCTGTAAAGAGGAGGCTGGGCTATATACAGATACCCTTTTTCTATTATTTCAGGCATATGTCTGTAAAAAAAGGTTAAAAGAAGGGTTCTTATATGAGCACCGTCTACATCGGCGTCAGTCATTATGAAAATTTTATGATATCTTATTTTATCAATTTCATAATCGTCTCTTCCTATCCCGGCTCCAAGGGCTGTAATCATATTTTTTATTTCATCTGATTTTAAAAGCTTGTCAAACCTGGCTTTTTCAACATTCAATATTTTTCCTTTAAGGGGAAGTATAGCCTGAAATCTTCTGTCTCTTGCCTGCTTTGCAGAACCTCCGGCAGAATCACCCTCAACAAGATAAAGTTCTTTTTCTTCAGGTTTGTTAGACTGACAGTCTGCAAGCTTTCCTGGAAGAGTGGTGTCTCCAATATTTGACTTGCTTCTTGCAAGGTCTCTTGCTCTTTTTGCAGCATCCCTTGCTCTTGCGGCCTCAACAGCCTTTGCAATGATTTTTCTTGCATTTGAAGGATTTTCTTCAAGATATATTGCAAGTTTTTCATTTACAAGAGATTCTACAATACCCTTTACTTCACTGTTTCCAAGTTTTGTTTTTGTCTGACCTTCAAATTTCGGCTCTTTGAGTTTTACACTTATTACTGCAGAAAGTCCTTCCCTTACATCATCCCCGGATATTTTGGTTCTCTGATTTTTTGGAAGACTGTCGCTGTTTGCATAATTATTCAAGGTTCTTGTAAGAGCACCTTTAAACCCGCTTAAATGATATCCTCCTTCAGAGGTATTGATGTTGTTTGCAAAAGTATAGATTTTTTCGTTAAAAGTATCATTATACTGAATTGCCACCTCTACAAAGACATCTTCATCAGTTCCTTCTATAATTATCGGATCATGAATGGCAGAGCAGTGTTTATTCAAAAATTCGACATAGGTCTTAATTCCGCCTTCGTACATGAAACTGTTTTTTTCATCTGATCTTTCATCTTCAATGGAAATTCTTATTCCCTTGTTAAGAAAGGCTAATTCCCTCATTCTTCTTGACAGAACTTCATAGTTGAAATTATTGGTGGACATTATTGTTATGTCAGGAGAAAAATGAATTTTTGTACCATTTTGATCAGTTGAACCAATAATTTCAAGCTCAGTTATTTTTTTACCTTTGGAAAATTTCTGATTGTATATGTTTCCGTTTTTCCAGATTGTCATGTCAAGGTTTTCAGAAAGGGCATTGACAACTGAAATACCTACCCCGTGAAGACCTCCTGAGACCTTGTATGTATCATTGTCAAATTTTCCTCCGGCGTGAAGTTTTGTAAGAACAACTTCTGCAGCAGGAACACCTTCCTTTTCATGAAGATCAACAGGAATCCCTCTTCCGTTGTCTGTTACTGTTACACTGTTATCTGTATGAATTTTAATATCTATTTCTGTGCAGTATCCCGCCATGGCTTCATCTATACTGTTGTCAACAACTTCATATACCAGATGATGAAGACCGGGCTCATCTGTATTTCCAATATACATTGAAGGCCTTTTTCTTACAGCTTCAAGACCTTCAAGTATTTTTATACTTCCTGCATTATATTCTCTTTTTATATCCGACATTTTTTACTTCCTTAAATTATTAAATTTTTATGGGCATTATAGCTGCTGCATAATCAATATTTTCACAACCTTTAATGATACAATGAGATTTTTTATCTTTTAAATATAGAAGAATTGAATCATCTTGGATGTCTTTTAAAATATCCATAATATATCTTGCATTAAAAGCTGTTTCAAATCCTTCTCTATCAAAAACAATTCCTGTTGATTCTTTTGCTTCCCCTAGTTCAGGATTACTGGATGCAATAGTTAAGGTATTATCTGAAAAATTAAAAAAAACTATGGGAGTTTTTTCATCAGCAACTATAGATACTCTCTGGAGAATATCATTTAAAATATATTTATCAATTTCAATTCCATATTCTTCATCTGGAACAATTAAGCCGCTGCAGTCTGGAAAATCACCTTCCAAAATATTAACAGAATAAATTTCTTTACCCTGTCTGACTGTAAACAATTCTGTTGTAAAAGAAAGGTTTACTTTATCATCATCAATAAATTTTATAAGATCCGGAATAATTTTTTTTGGAACAAGAACTGATTTTGAATTAAGTTCCTCAGGAATTAATAACTCACTTCTTATTTCAGATTTCACAATTCTTTTTGTATCTGTGGAAAACATTTTTATAGA
Source organism: Desulfobacteraceae bacterium (assembly GCA_020633955.1). Lineage (GTDB taxonomy): Bacteria > Desulfobacterota > Desulfobacteria > Desulfobacterales > JACKCP01 > JACKCP01. The sequence goes on from JACKCP010000014.1 coordinate 33,836, forward strand.
AGAGGATTGATCCATGTTTAAAAAATAAATATTAATGCCTAAAATAAAAGGTCTTAATTCATTTGTTTCAGGATGAATTGAATTTCCAGCCGTTATCATTTTTTTAAAAAGTACTGAATCAGTTTCTATAGAATTAGAATTAAAATCAACTGATACTCCTGGAAAATCTTCTGGTGATGCACCTACTAAATGAAAAAAAACATCTTCTGTACCAATTTTTATCCATTGAAAATCTATTTCTTCAATAGGAATAAAGTCATCTGGAAAATATTTAACTATATCAAAAAATTTTCTTGAATTAACCGCTATTATTCCTTTATTTTCTATTTCTGCTTCCATTGTACAAAAATATTCAGAAGTCAGATCTGTAGCTTTAATAGATATTTCATTATCAGACACAGTTTCTATAATAACATTTTTTGTTATTTGAAGAGAAGTTTTCTGACTTGTTATTCCCTGTATTTTTTCAAGAACTTTTTTTAGTCTTTGTTTTTCTATTTTTATTTTCATATTTTAAAACCTTTTATTTTTATATATTGTCAATTTGTATATTACCTGGTTAAATCTTTGTTTTTATTTATTATTTTATTTACAATAAAATATCTAAAATTTGAACTTTTTTTATACTGAGTGTTTTATTGTCAATAACTTCCTCTTCGTTTTTCAATCCACTGACTTATTTTTGACAATTCACCATTTTTCCATTCCTCTGAAATTCTTAGTAAAATGAATTTTTGGAAAAGTTTATCAACAAGGTTTGTCAATAACTCTAAAAAGTATACCTTTTCAATAACAGATCCTTCAATTTCCTCAGGTGCAGTTGAAAATTTGTATTTTAAAACATTGAATCCTGAAATATCCAGACTTTCACCCTTTATAAGAGATTTTACCTCAATATCATCTCCTGTCTTAAAAATAATTTTAAGCTCTGTAACAAGAGCTCCTTTCTTGATTGCAAGGATTCCTTCATCAAGGTTGGCCTTGTCACCGTTTATAGTTATTTTTTCTGCAGAGTCCTCTTTAAAATTTTCAATTACAATTTTATCATTTATAGAGAAATCTTTAATTTCAGGTGTAATATCTTCAATTATTTCAGGTTTTGTTTCAGTTACAAACCAGAGCCATGTCAAAAATTCAAAACCTGCAAATTTGTATTTGTTGTATGCAACAGCAATATCTATCATTTAAGACTCCTGAATATTTATATGTGATGAAGAGTAAAATAAATCTTTTTTAGGATCAGAAATACCGTCATCGAAATAAACCCTTGTGTATGGAAAAAGACGAACAATTGAAGTTTTGAATGTAAGTCTGAAAAGTGTTTCAAAAATTTCGTTAACGCTTTTCTGAGTGGTAAAAAAAATAACCTCCTTTTTTTCAGGCATCCATAAAACATCATAAACGTCAGGAATAGAAGGCATCTGAAGGCTCAGTCTTAAAAGAATATCTTCTTTTAATTTTCTTTTTTCATTTTTTGAAAGATAATCCTTGTTTGTTTCCTGCATTATTTTTTTTGATTCAAGGACCATGTGTTTGTCAATTATTTTTTTAGGAACTGATTTTTTATCTATTCTTAAACAGAAAACTATATAATTTCCATATTTTATATGGTCTGATTCAAAGTCAGGATCAAAATGATTTTCATAACTTGTCCATCCTGAAACAGGTTCTGATATTTCTGAATCTGCAATTTCTGGAAACTGGTTTTCTTTGAGACAGAGTCTTATTTTTTCCAAAGAAAGTTCTTGTGATTCATCATCAATCTTATATCTTAAAAAGGAAGATGTTGAGGTTAGAAGACCCATGGTTAACTCCTTTTACAGGTGAGTATGATTATTAGACACAGCCTGAACTGAGTGATTTTTAAATATAAAGGTCTTGAGTAATTGAAAAAATTTCTATTTAAAAATATGAAACACTCAATTTAGGTACAAACATTAAGAATATATAATAACAGGCTTATAAGGCAATAATAATATGAAATTTCTGGCAGATCTTCACATACATTCAAAATATTCAATGGCGACAGCAAAAAATTCCGATCTTGAAACAAATTATATTTATGCTTCAAAAAAAGGGATAAACGTTGTCGGAACAGGTGATTTTACACATCCTGCATGGTTTGAGGAGCTCGAATCAAAACTTTTGGAGGATAAATCTTCAGGTCTTTTTGTATTAAAAAAAGATATTGAAAAAAATTTAAAGGATGAAGTTAACAAATCTTTTAATCATACCATAAGGTTTATGCTTCAGGCTGAAATAAGCTCTATTTACAAAAAAAACGGAAAAGTAAGAAAAATTCACAACCTTGTATATTTTCCGTCACTTGAATCAGTTAAAAAATTCAATTCAAAACTGGATGCAATAGGAAACATAAAATCAGACGGAAGGCCTATACTTGGCCTTGATTCAAGGGATCTTCTAGAAATAATACTTGAAACAGATGAAAGGGGTTTTCTTGTTCCTGCACACATATGGACTCCATGGTTTTCGCTGTTCGGCTCAAAATCTGGTTTTGATAAAATAGAAGAATGCTACGAAGATCTTAGCTCAGAAATTTTTGCTCTCGAAACAGGACTTTCTTCTGACCCGGACATGAATTTTTTTATTTCTGATCTTGATAAATACAGTCTTATTTCAAATTCCGATGCACATTCACCCGGAAAACTTGGAAGAGAAGCAAATATTTTTGACTGTGAAATGTCTTTTTTTGAAATGAAAAATGCTCTTAAAAACAAGGATAAAAACAGGTTCAAGGGAACCTATGAGTTTTTTCCTGAAGAGGGAAAATATCATTTTGACGGCCACAGAAAATGCAATATATGCCTTTCTCCAATGGAAACATTAAAAAATAAAGGGATTTGTCCTGTGTGCGGTAAAAAATTAACTCTTGGAGTTTATTACAGGATAATTGAACTTTCAGACAGAAAGGATATTGAACAGATAAAAATTGACTCGCCTTCATTTAAAAGCATTGTACCTCTTACGGATATATTGTCAGAAATATCAAAAACAGGTCCCAATACCAAAAAGGTTCAGTCCCTTTATGAAAGGGTTATAAAAGAAGCAGGCTCAGAATTTGATGCTCTGTGGAACTGTGAAAAGGAAATTCTGGACAGGACAGATATTCCTCTTTTATCTGAAGCAATATCTAGAATGAGAAATAAAAATTTAAATATAAGCCCCGGATATGACGGAGAGTTCGGGAAGGTAAAAATTTTCGATGAAAAGGAGCTGGATTCATTTCTTTCAAAAGGACAGAAAAGCTTTTTCAAAAAAATAAATAAAGATTCAAAAGTTTTTGAATATAAAAAAAATGAAGATCATTTTTCAAAAGCAAAAAATCTTTTCAATGAAAAAAAAGATGAAAAAAAAGAAATTACTGAAAATAAAGAACTTAACACCCAGCAGTTAAAGGCTGTTACTTCAAAATCAAAAAATATTGTCGTAACCGCAGGTCCTGGAACCGGAAAAACAACATGTCTTACAAACAGATTTTTTCATCTTTGTGAAAAAGAAAAATTCAATCCCGAAAATATTGCTGCAATAACATTTACAGTAAAGGCAGCCAATGAAATGAAGGAAAGAATAGCAAAGAGGAAATACGATAAAAAACCTTTTACAGGAACTTTTCACAGTTTTGCTTTAAGTTTTGAAGAAGATAATGATTTCAATATTATAGACGATACTGCAAAGAAATATGTTCTTAAAAATCTTTGTAAAAAATATTGTGAGAAAACGAAATACACAGAAGTGGAAGCCTTTCTTTCAAAAATCAAACAGTCATCTGATTTTTCTATACAAAAAGATTACGATTTTTATGAAATAATCAGTAAATATGAACAAATAAAAAGAATAAATAATTTAATAGATTATGATGATATTTTGATAAATTTTCTCAAAAAAAATGAAGATGAAGAATTTAGAAATTTGGTAAAGAAAAAATACAATTGCTTTTTAATAGATGAATATCAGGATATAAATGAAATTCAGTACGAAATAATAAAAAAAATAACAGACAATTCTTCTTCTGTATTCGCTATAGGAGATCCTGATCAGTCTGTATATGGATTCAGAGGTGCTTTGACTGACTTTATAACAAGGTTTTCAAAAGATTTTGAAGATGTTGAAAAAATTAATCTTGTAAAAAACTACAGATCAAGCGAGACAATCATTGATGCCTCTTTTCAGGTGATAGAAAAAATTGATGCTGAAAATAAAAGAAACAAGGTCTATTCCGGCATCAAAGGTGAAAAATTTATAAATATTATTGTGTCAGATTCTGAAAAACTCCAGGCTAAATTTATAGCAGATGAAATTCAAAATCTTGTGGGAGGAACTGACTCTTTAATTACCTACAAAAAAAACTTCAAGGATATAAGCAGTTTTTCATTTTCTGATATTGCAGTTTTATGCAGAACAAAAAAGGAAATGTCTGTAATTTCATCTGTTCTGGAAGAAAATTCCATTCCTTTTTCCAGTATTAACGAAAAAAATTTAAGTGAAGAAACAGGACTTAAAAAACTTTTTTCATACTTGAAAATGATTGTTAAGGAGCCTGATATTTCAGATCTTATTTTAAAACCTTTTAACATAAAAAATGAGATTAAGAATATTGAGGAAAATATTAGAGTAAATGAAAAAATTTATAATAAATTAAATAAAATAAGAGTTGATACAGAGAACAAAAAAATTAATGAAATAATTTATTATCTTATGGAAAATACTGATCTTGAGAAATTTAAAAAAGATTATTCGTTTATGGATAAAATTGATTATATTATTAAATTTTCTAATGAATTTAATAGTATAAGTGATTTTTTGACAAATATTAAACTTTTAAAAATATCAGATATTGGAATAAAAGGTGAAAAAGTGAGGCTTATGACTCTTCATGCTTCAAAAGGACTTGAATTTGAAGCTGTTTTTATTCCTAACTGTTTTAACGGAAATATTCCTTTTATAAAAAATGGTGAGTCAGAAAAATCAGATGAAGAAAGAAGACTTTTTTATGTAGGTCTTACCAGAGCAAAACAAAGACTTTATGTTTTAAGACCGGAGCAGATTAAAATTTTCGGTAAAATAAATAAAACTTTTCCTTCGGTTTTTTTAAATGATCTTGAATATAATCTGATAAATAAAAAAACTGTTAAAAATAATATTAAAAATAGTGTAAAAAGGGATAATCAGCTCAAGTTTTTCTGATTAATTTGAGAGGTTGTTTATAAAATGGTTAAATATCTGTATTTTATTGTTTTTTTTATGTTTATAATCTGTTCACAGGCATATTCGGATATTTATGTTTATGTGGATGAAAACGGAATTCTGTCTTTTACAAATACTCCGACATCACCTGATTATAAATTTTACATGAATGAATCAGGAAAAAATGATAATTATGGATTCTTTGTAACAGATACTCATCTCAATAATATTTTAAAATATGTTTCAGTAGTTACTTCTCTTGAAAAGGAACTTATAAAGGCTGTAATAAAAGCGGAATCAAGTTTTATAAAGAATGCAGTCTCAAAAAAGGGAGCAAAGGGATTAATGCAGCTTATGCCGCCTGTTATAAAAAAATATAATGTAAGAAATCCCTTTGATCCTTCTGAAAATATAATGGCTGGTTCAAAATATTTAAAAAAACTTCTGGATAATTATAAAGGAAATTTAAATCTTGCTTTAGCAGCTTATAATGCAGGTCCTGGAGCTGTAAACAGATATAACGGAATACCTCCTTATCCTGAAACTCAAAATTATGTAAAAAAAGTTAATTCTTACTACCTTAAATATAAGAAAAAGTAATTTTTAGATGAATTTAAGTCTTATTTATTTTGAGGCAGATTTATTTTTTGATTTTTTTCATCTTTGCTTTTTCTGTATAAAATAAGGGTATTTCCAATAATTGAAACAAAAAAAGCCTTTGTATCATTTACTATTGTTTCAGATATTTGAGTTTTAAATTCTTTTTCCTTATAATCAATGAACTTTATTTTAATAAGTTCGTGTTTTTCAAGTGCCTGGTTTACGGATTCAATAAAGTTTACAGTAACACCGTTTTGACCCAGAAAAACAACAGGTTTTAAGCTGTGTGCCAGTGCTTTAAGATATTTTTTCTGAAAATTTTTTAGTTCTTTCATAACCTTCTCTTTTTGTTAAATTTAAAAAGCATTACACAATATAAGTTTATAAAATAAAATACAATATTTATTTTTTTGTTCTTTTTTTTATTATTGATAGTGTAAAATTTTCTGAAAAATATAAATATTTTTTGGCGGGAAAAAGAAATTTTTGTTCATTTAAGGTAACTGAAAAATTTTATCTTTAGTGGTTATGGATTATTATTGAATTTAAATTTTGTTTCTGTCTGCTGAATGGGTAAAAAAGTCAGTTTTACTTTATCCGCTTATATAAATTTTCATATAAAAAATAAAGAAGAAATAATAATGATAAAAAGAAAGAATCCATTAATTAAATTTGTCAAATTTTTATTTCAGACAGATAGAATAAAAAACATTTATCATGTTTACGAGGATATAATAATTAATCCTGTACTTATAACAGCCTTTATATTTGTATTTATTCTTTTTTTTGTTACAGGAGTCACTGTTTATTATGGTTTTTATGATATTGGCTTTTTAAGGGATTTAATGGTTGAGGCCCACGGCGTTGTTTTTGATATTTTTATGCTCGGGGTTGTTATTTTCTGGCTTCAGCAGAAAGGAAAAAACAAGGTTGAAAAACGAAGATATCAGGATGAAATAGACGATTTCAGGGGATGGAACAGTGAAGAGGCATCAAGAAGAATAAGGGGAAATTTAAGGAGACTTAACAGTTTTGGAGTAAGCTCTATAGATATAAGCAATTGTTTTCTTAGAAATATGGATTTGAGAAATACAAATCTTTCTGGATGCTATGCCTGGGGAGCCGATTTGAGCTGGGCTGATTTGAGGTTTTCAAAGCTGTCAAAGGGAAATTTTGAAGATGCAAACCTTTCATTTTCAAATCTTTCAGGATCAGACATAAAGGAAGCATATTTCTGGAAGGCGGATCTTTCAAACTGTAATATAAGAAATTCAAATATGACAAATTGTGTAATGATTGAAACTGATCTTTCAGATACTGACTTTACAGAATCAAAATTAAATAATTCATCTTTTGCAAATTCAAATTTGAAAAACTCGGTTTTCTGGGGTGCAGATCTTGAGAAAGCAGATTTTGATATGGCAGATCTTGAAAACAGCGATTTTCAAAATGCTAATTTAAAGGATGTGATAGGTCTTAATGACGGTCAGATAAAACAGATTTTTTCTTTTTACAATTCAAGGATATCTGATGAACTTTTACTAAGAATAAAAAAAATAAAACCATCTCTTTTAGATCCTCCTGAAAAAATGGATTCTCCAGATTTTTAATAAGTTACAAATTGTCTTATAAAATTTTTTTGTTGAGTTTTAGTTAAAAATTAATTGCAGTAATAATTCTATTTTACTAAAGCAGAGCAGAGTGTTTATTTTTTTATAAAATTTAAGGATTTTTTAAGATGAAATACAGAGCGTCTGCTGTTGTGGCGAATGAAAAAGGTGAAATATTTGAACTTGAAGGTTATTCTGCCGTTGGAATGGCATGTAATGACCTTTATGTTTTAAATGAACAAAATTCCATTAAAATCCCAGATTACAGTGAACTCATGTTTCTGCCAGACAGAGCTCCGATTTTATTTAATAATTCATCAAATGAATATGAAATAGTTGAGTTTAATCCCTATAATGTAAAAGAAAAAATTTTTCCGGTGGCTGCATTTAATTCCCCTGGATATGTTATTACACTGAATTCTGCCTTTGATGAAAATCAGGATGCGAAACCTTTGCCGCTTTTTTCATATGGAGCTGTTGGCGGTTTAGATGATGATTTTGTAAGTGCTGTTTATCAGGTAGATAAAGAAGACAGACAAAATCTTTCTTTAATGCCAATAGAAAAGGTAGAAGAGGGTTTAAATGAAAAAATAAAGGAATATCCTAAAAACAGGCTTATTTATCATATAAAAAAATGTGCCTTGGAATGGGGATGTCCTGCTGCAAAAAATTTTTTTCTTAAAAGATATGAAGCACCTCTTCCAACATCAAGGATCTGCAATGCAAACTGTCTTGGCTGTATTTCACTTCAGAAAGACGAGTTTATATCAAGCTGTCAGAACAGAATAAATTTTACTCCTTCACCTGAAGAAATAGCAGAAGTTGCTTTGAGTCATATAGAAAATGTTGAAAACTGTGTTTTAAGCTTTGGTCAGGGTTGTGAAGGAGACCCTCTTCTTGCCTGGGAGGTTATTCTGCCTGCAATAGAAATAATAAGATCAAAGACAGATAAAGGCACTATTAATATGAATACAAACGGAAGCCTTCCAATAATAATGGAAAAGCTTTTTAATGCCGGACTTGACAGTATAAGAGTTAGTGTAAATTCATTTCAGAAAAAATATTACCTTAAATATTTCAGACCCAAATATGAGTTTGAAGATGTTCTACAAACAATTAGAACAGCAAAGGACAAAAACAAATTTGTATCGGTAAATTATCTTAATATGCCTGGATTTACAGATACAGAGCCTGAAATGAAGGAACTTTTTAAAATAATTGAAAACTTTAAAATTGATTTTATACAGTGGCGAAATTTAAATTATGATCCAAAACTTTATTTCAGGCAGATGTTTGGTGATAAAGCTGAAGATTTAATACCTTTTGGTATAATTAATTTAATAAAACACCTTAAAAAAAATTATAAAAATCTTAATCATGGTTATTTTAATCCCCCTAAGGGCAAGTATTAAAACTTAATTTGTTTGGCTGGGGTTATAGTTATTATAAAATTTTAATTTTCAGCCAATCTTTTTTATAAAACATTTTTAAAAACTCCCATATATTCCATAACCTTAATTTTGAGATCTTCAATTTCAGATGTTCTAAGCCTCAATGCATAACAGGAAGGTGAATTTTCCAGATCAATATAATCTTGTTTATACATTGAAAAACCTATTGAATTAACGAGAAGATTTGCAAAATGAACAATAAAAAAATCTGTTGAAGGATTTTTTATTTCCTGTATGGAGTCATGGTACATTGCAACCTGTATAAATTCTTCTGGAAAAGACCATCTCTTAAGTAAAACTGCACCAAATCTTCCATGAAAATTTTTTAGTGTTTCGTTCAGTCCATCGTCAGTTAAATTTTTTGTAAATTTACCTTTTATTTCTAGTTCTCCAATAATCTGAAGAAGTACAAGTTTTCCAATGTCATGAATCAGTCCAAGGGTAAAAGTATCATTTTCTGTTTTAAGATTTAATATTTTTGAAATAAGTTCTGAAGCATAGGCACATGAAAGAGAGTGCATCCAAAGTTTTTCCATCAAGCCTGAATATTTTTTATTTTTAGCTGTATAAAGACTCCTGTTTGATATAACTTCAACATATTGTCTTGTGGTTGAAAGACCAAGTCTTGATATGGCGTTTTCAAGTGTTTTGTTTTCTTCAACACCTTTGTAAAGTGCTGAATTTGAAATATTAATAAGTGTTGAAGAAATTGCTATATCCTGTTTTAGAAGAGCGGCAAGTTCATTAATATTTGCTCCCCTGGAAATTAGTTTTTTAAATTCAATATTAATCTGTGGAAGAGAAGGTAAATTTATTTCACCTTTTTTAAATCTTGAAATAATTTCTTCAACAAGACTCAGTTCTTTTTTTGCAGGTTCTTTTTCCTGAATATTTATATCATCCTCAGTTCGAATATTTCTTCCATGTTTTTCTTCAAGCTCATTAATTTTTTCCTGAAGTTCGTTTATTTTTTCTTTAAGTTTTATTCTTTCATCAAATTTATTTATGGCGTCTTTAATTGCAATATTTAAGATGGAAATATAATTTCCAGCCTTTACAATATAGTTGAATGCACCGGCTCTTAATGCTTCAACAGCACATTGTGGGTCATTGTCTGGAGTAAGAAACAGAACTGGAACACTTTTGTGAATATTAATGTCCATTAAAAAATCTATTGCTGAATGCTCAGTAAAATTATGATCAAGAAGCATTATATCAAAATTTGTATGATTTTTTTTCATCATTTCAGCAGATGTAATTATTATGGCTTTATAATGCTTTTTTAAAACATTGTTTATTTTTTCAAGTTCTTTTGTTTCTCTGGATGCAATTAATACTGATTCCATAGAATTTCCTTACTAATTAGGGTAATTTAGGTCTTTTATATATCGTTAATAATATTTATCAGTTCCTGCTGCTGTTCAATTGTTTCAAAAATAAATCTTACCCCAATTCCGTTTGAACTGTGCCAGACAACACAGCCTTTGATTTCAAAAGGATTTTTTAAATTTTTAAAAAAAAGTTTTAAAACAAGCTCCTGGCCTGTAAAAAAATTATTCTCTGTTTCAATAAATGTTCCTCCAGGACTTATATCAAGTATAAAATCTTTAAATTCATAATTTTTTGTTTTATATGAAACTTCCATCAAATAAGGTTTTCTTGAAAACCTTCTCTGATCGCCGATAAGAAGAAGAAATTCCTTTTTTTCATCTTCAGTTAAGTTTTCAACAGCATTTAATATTCTAAGAGTAAGTTCGGAAATTGATGAATTATTTTGAGACATTTTTTTCCTTTGTTCTTGAATAGATTTTGGTGAAGCAGAATAATATGCATAAAACTATACTTACATTTAATAATTTTAATTTGTAACTATTCAGCTTAAAAACTGAGAAAAAGCCGTTCTGAATTGAACTGAACAAGTTACGTTAATTTTTAAAAATCAGTCCATCTGAAGCTTTAAATATTGTTAACTTATGATACGAGAAAAATATTTTGATGGACAAATTTGAAAATATTCGACTCAGTTATGATATTAAACGATGTTTTTTATGTCAATTATAATGAGGGAATGTTTTTTTTCAAAATCCAAATTTAAGTAATAATTCGCTGCTGAAGTAAAACTGTGGTTTTGAATAAATCTTGAGTCAGATTCAAAATATTTATTCCATATACCCTGAAGTTTAAATTTGTCATCATTCCATAAATGAAAAAAATTATTTTTATGGCTGCCATTATTTAAGCTTTTTTGAAAATTAATCGATTATTATATTATAATTAATAATAAAATCATTTGTTTATATAATATAATATATTTTTTAAGGGGAATAAAATGGAAATAAAGATTGGAAAACCTTTGGATTTAAGACTAATGGAGCAGGGGGAAAAAAGGAGAGGAGGGTCAAGGTCAGGTGAACTTAGAGCCAAGATTATTGGTTTGAGGAATTCAAGAAAAAATGCCGTTGTTCTTGATAGAGGATTGAGAGACAGAAGAACTAAAAGATTATTCAGAGATCCTTCAAATTCAAAAGTAATAACTCTGCTTATTGAAAACGGAAATATGATTCCTGATGATATTGAAACTGGAAATTATAAAATAAGCATCAAATTTACAAAGGAATAGAAAAAAAGGCCTTTAAACAAATAAAAAAAAGGCCTGTATATTTTCAAATCCTTTTGTTGTTTTGATAATAATCAGGATATAATTTTCTCAAGTTTTTCTGAAATTGATTCAGCTGTAAAAGGTTTTACAACATAATTGGAAACCCCAGCCTGAACTGCTTCAATAACATTTTGTTTTTGAGCTTCAGCAGTAACCATGAGAAAAGGAATATCCTTGTATGTATCATCAGCCCGGACTTTTTTAAGTAGTTCTATGCCGCTCATTTTAGGCATGTTCCAGTCACAGATTATCAGATCAAAAGAATTTTTCTGAAGCTCTTCCCATGCTGTACTTCCATCGTCTGCTTCGGAAATATTTGTAAAGCCGATCTGTTTTAATATATTTTTGAGAATCCTACGCATTGTTGAAAAATCATCTACAATAAGAACCTTTTTAGAAACATCCATTTTAGGTGACCTCCTGAGTTATTCTAAACGGCATTTTGTTTTTTATATCACAAAAAAATTATATCTAAAAATAAAAAATTAATTGATTAAAACTCTATTGAACCGGGTGTCCTTGGAAAAGGTATAACGTCTCTTATATTTGAAACTCCGGTAACAAGCATCATAATTCTGTCAAAACCCATTCCAAATCCGCTGTGATAAACACTTCCGTATTTTCTGGAATCAAGATACCACCAGTATTCTTCTTTGTTTATCGAGCATTCTTCCATACGTTTTTGAAGAATATCAAATCTTTCTTCTCTCTGGCTTCCTCCTATAAGCTCTCCAATTTTTGGTACAAGAAGATCCATTGCAGCAACTGTTTCATTGTCGCTGTTGAGCCTCATGTAAAAAGGTTTTATGTTTTTTGGATAATTGTATACAAAAACAGGTTTTTTAAATTCTGTTTCAGTTATAAATCTTTCATGTTCAGTTTGAAGATCTGCTCCGTAAACTGGATCGTATTCGAATTTTTGTCCAGATTTTTTTAAAATTTCCACAGCTTCTTTATAGGTAATTCTTACAAATCTGTTTTCCAGTATGTTTTCAAGAGTTTCAAATAGAGTTTTATCCACAAATCTGTTAAATAATTCAAGATCTTCACTGCAATTTTTCCTTGTTCTTGTAATAATATTTTTTATAAAATCTTCTGCTACATCCATGTTTTGTTCAAGATCGCAAAAGGACATTTCAGGTTCTATCATCCAGAATTCTGCTGCATGCCTTGATGTATTTGAATTTTCTGCACGAAAAGTTGGTCCGAATGTATATACATCACCAAGAGAAAGAGCCATCATTTCAGCTTCAAGCTGACCTGAAACAGTCAGGTTTGCAGGTTTTGAAAAGAAAAAACCGTTTTTTACAGAATCAGAAGAAACAGAAAACATTTCACCTGCTCCTTCACAGTCTGAGGCAGTTAGAATAGGAGTATGGATATATCTAAAACCTTTTTCATAAAAATATGAGTGCACTGCCTGTGATAGTTCGGCCCTTATTCTGAAAACAGAACTAAACTTGTTAGTTCTTGGTCTTAAATGTGCTATGGTTCTTAAAAATTCGTCTGAATGCCTTTTTTTCTGCAAAGGAAAATCTTCAGGAGCGTTGTTGTGTATATCAATTTTTTCCGCCTGAACTTCCCATTTCTGTCCTTTTCCAGGAGATTCAACAATTTTTCCTAAAATTGAAATGCATGATCCGGTTGTAAGCTTTGCTATATTATCATAGTTTTCAATAGAGGAATCAGCAATTATCTGGATATTTGAAAGGCATGATCCATCATTTATTTCAATAAATGAAAATGTTTTTGAATCTCTGCGTGTCCTTACCCAGCCTCCAATCAGTGCTTTTTCAGGAGGATTTTCACAGGAATTTATTTCTTTTATTTTAAGTCTTTTCATTTTGTCTGCTTCTGTAATTCAGGTTAAAATTAATAAAATTTTTATATCACTATTGCACTTGTTTAACAACAGATGAGGCCTTAACAAACTCAAACTCTTTTTTCATTTCATAAATATTTTTTTTAATTGCTTCAATAGTTGAATCATAAGGGTGGCCTATACCAACTGAATAACCTCTCTGTAGTGCTATTACCTTTAATTTTTTTATCTGGCCATCAATATAATCAACATTTTGAATATTATCCAAAAATATATCTCTTTTGGCAAAATCAACTCTGAACATTCTAGCAGATTCATTGCATTTACTGTTTGGATTTGTAAGAGAGTCAACAAAAAAAAGATTTCTTTTTTTTATAATAGTAAAGACCTGATTCATTATATCTGAATTTTCAGTAAGTTTTGATCCCATATGATTATTTATTCCTTTTATAAACGGGAAATAATCAAGATCCTTTTCAAGAGTGAAAATTATTGTATCAGGGTCCATAGTTGATAAAAGAGCGCCTTTTCCAGGGTCAATCTGCGGATATTCAAATGGTTCCATTGGAATATGGAGCATAAATTCAACCTGAGAACTGGACGTCTTATTAATGATTTCCTTTGCAAATGGAGTAAAAGGAAGAACCGAAAGAGTTATGTTTATTCCTAAATCTGAAAGCTCATATGCGTTTTTTCTGTCAAAACCTATATCATCAATGATTAAACAGATTTTTGGAAGACCTCTGTAATCTGATTTTTTATCAGGAATGGATTTTTCTTCAATTTCATCATAAATTTCATATAAAAAATCCTCTTGTGATTTTAAGCTCTTTTTTTCCATATTGCCATTAGCAGGTTTTTTTACAGAAATTTTTTTAAAAACTTTTTGTTGGCATAAGTTTTTGTTAAAATCTTTTTTCTGTGGAGGAAATATAAGATAAACGGCTGTAAAAGATAATACGCATAAAAATAAGATCATAAAAACGGATATAAAAAATTTTTTTAGATTCCCATGCGTATTTTTATTTTTTGTCTTATTTGCTGTTTTTTTTTGGGTCATTGAACTTCATTCTTTTTTAGTATCGGAATATCTAAAAATGTAACGCCTTCTTTTTCAAGTATTTTTTTTTCTTCTTCCGTTGCATTTCCTCTGATATTTTTTGGTTCTTCTACTCCATAGTGTATTTTTAAAGCTGTTTTTGTAAAATCAGAACCTACATTTTCAAAGTTTTTTTCAAAATATGAAGAAATTTTTTGCAATGATTCTTCTATTAATTTAATGTTTTCATCTGCCTCTGTTTTTACTTGAGAAGCTGCCTGTCCGGTTTTTTTAATATACCCAACCGGGCTTAAAAGCTTTGATATTGAGGTGTTTCCGCAAAGGGGACATGATATAAGACCGGCTTCAAGCTGTGAATTAAAATCACTGCCTGTCTCAAACCAGCCTTCAAAATTATGTCCGTTTTTACAAATTAAATCATAGGTTATCATCTGTATTGCCTTGATAATTTTTTTGATTTCTGGTTTTAAAGCGATAATATCATATTGACAATTAAAAAATTTTCAAGAAATTCTATTTTGCATAAAAATTAAAGGAAAAATAATTTAAAATAAAAAGGAAAAGAACATGAAAAAAATTATTCTGTTTTTTATATTTTTTTCACTGACGACAAAAGTTTTTGCTGCATATCTTTATGTTACTGATTCCTTTGAAGTGACAATGAGGACAGGAATGGGAACCCAGCATAAAATTGTGGCGATGGTTCCATCTGGAGAAAAGCTTGACGTTCTTGAATATGGAGATCAATGGACAAAGGTGAAGAGAAAAAGTGGTCTTGAAGGCTATATTTTGACAAGGTTTTTAAAGGATGAGCAGCCTTACTATCAAAAGCTTACTTCTCTTACATCAAAATTTGAAAACCTTTCTTCAGAAAATGAAAAAAATAAGGAAGAGCTTAAAAGTTTAAGGGAAGAAAATTCTGAATTAAAAATTCAACTCAATGCTGTAAGAAAAGATTTTGAAGAGCTTAATGAAAAATATATAAGCCTGAAAAAAGAAGCAGCTGGTTATCTTGATCTTAAAAAAGAATACGAGGAAAAATCAAAACTTCTTGAAGAAAGAAATATTGCTGCTTCGGAGCTTAAATCAAAGCTTATGGAAAGAAATGTTAAAATATTTCTTGCTGGAGCAGGTGTTCTGCTTGCTGGATTTATAATTGGACTTAGTACAAAAAAGAAAAAAACAAGCAGACTGTACTAAAAACTTATTGATTTAAATTTAAATTTTTATAAAGGCTTTACTAATAAAAATTTAATTACTTCAGGTAATATGTATTTATTTTTTTAACGTCTATATTGACAAAATAAGGAAGTTTTCTTTCCCCATTTGAAATAATACTTATATGAAAGAACAGTAATGGAAATAAAAACAGATTTTCTTGTTATAGGAAGCGGTGTTGCAGGTCTTATGTTTGCACTGAAGGTAGCTGACAGTGGAAAAGTAAGTGTTGTTACAAAAAAAGATATATTTGAAACAAATACTTCAAAGGCACAGGGAGGAGTGGCTTCTGTTTTTGATGACAGTGATTCCTTTGAGCTGCATGTTAAGGATACCCTGGAGGCGGGTGACGGTCTCTGCAGTCTGGAAGTGACTGAAATGGTAGTTTCTGAAGGTCCTCATATGATTCAGGAACTTATTGATATGGGTGTTAAATTTGATCGGGTTGAAACAGATGAAACAAAACTTGATCTTGGAAGGGAAGGGGGACATTCTGCAGAAAGGATAGTTCATTCAGTTGACATGACAGGAAGAGAAATTCAGAATGTACTTGTTGAAAAAGTAAAAAACCACCCAAATATTGATGTTTATGAAAATCATATTGCAGTTGATTTGATCACCAAAGCAACTGTAATTAACAGAGGCGTTATTGTAACAACCTGTGAAAGAGAATGTACCGGAGCCTATATTCTTGATAAAACCACGAACAAGGTTAAGAGTTTCAGCGCAAGAAAAACAGTTCTTGCCTGCGGAGGGAGCGGAAAGGTTTATCTCTATACAAGTAATCCGGATGTTGCAACAGGAGACGGAATAGCAATGGCATATCGTGCCGGTGCAAGTGTTGCAAATCTTGAGTTTGTTCAGTTTCATCCAACCTGTCTTTTCCATCCCAAGGCCAAGAACTTTCTCATATCAGAGGCTGTACGCGGAGAAGGTGCAGTGCTGAGGGATGCAAGAGGAAAAAAATTCATGAAAGAATACAGTCCTCTTGAAGATCTTGCATGCAGGGATGTTGTTGCAAGGGCAATAGATCATGAAATGAAAAAATCCGGAGATGATTCTGTTTTTCTTGATATTACACATAAAGATCCGGAATTTGTTAAGAAAAGATTTCCAAATCTTTATGAAAAATGTCTTGAATACAATATAGATATGACAAAAGATTATATACCTGTTGTTCCTGCGGCACATTATATGTGCGGAGGTGTTGCAACAGATCTTAACGGTCATTCAGACATAAAAAATCTTTATGCAGTTGGTGAAACTGCATGTACAGGACTGCACGGTGCAAACAGGCTCGCAAGCAATTCCCTTCTTGAAGCCCTTGTATATGCTGACAGATCTTCTAAAGATGCTCTTGATACAACAGATTTCAGTATTCCCATAGAAGATGTTCCAACCTGGGATGAATCGGGTACAACAGACAGTGATGAAGCCATAATGGTTTCCCATAACTGGGATGAGATAAGGCTTTTCATGTGGAACTATGTGGGAATAGTAAGATCTGACAAAAGACTTGAAAGGGCAAAAAGAAGAATAAAGGCAATTCAGGAGGAGATAAATGAGTATTACTGGGATTTCAAGGTTACTCCTGACCTTATTGAGTTAAGAAATATTGCCCTTGTTGCAGAGCTGATAATCAAGTGTGCAAGAAAAAGAAAAGAAAGCAGAGGTCTTCATTTTTCAATAGATTATCCTTTTAAAAACGATAAGGATATTCAAAACACTATTATAAAAATGAAAAATTAATAAGTTTTGGCAGTGAATAATAGAAAATTAGAAATTTCTGTTTATTTCAGATAAGATTAAATTTTACCCGGCAGGAGTCCCTGCCGGGTAAAATTTTAACTGAAAAATCCTGATTTTAAATAAATAAGTGCTGAACAAAAAATTATCGTTTTCCGCCAATCATTAAATAAGATGTCTTTGGTTTTATTTTTCTCCGGTAAAAAGAGTGCATATCCCAAATGTAAAATTTTTGTATTTTACATTTTTAAAACCTGCATTTTTCATAATTTTTAAGAAATCTCTTGAAGATGGAAAGTTTATGACAGATTCTGGAAGATAGGAATATGCATGATAGTTTTTTGAAAAAAGTCCTCCAATAAAGGGGAGTATTTTTAAAAAATACAAAAGATAAAGGCTTTTTAAAAATCTGTTTTCAGGAGTTGTAAGCTCCAGCACGGCTATCTTTCCGCCTTTTTTTAAAGAAAAATAAAAATTTTCCAAAGCTTTTTGTCTGTTTACAATATTTCTTATTCCAAATGCTATGGTAACACCGTCAAAAATTTCATTTTTAAATGGGGAAAAAAGAGCATTTGATGAAATAAGGGAAAAATTTTTTGATTTATTTTTAATACTTATTTTTTTCTTCGAGAACTTGAGCATTTCCCATGAAAAATCTGCTGCTGTTATATGAGCGGAATTATTCTGTCTTAAAATTTCAAGGCCTATATCACAGGTTCCGCAGGCCATATCAAGTATTTTTGGGTTTTTTTCATCAAGCCCGAGAGACTTTACAGCCTTTCTTCTCCAGGATACATCCTGTCTCAGGCTTAAGAATCTGTTAAGGAAATCATACCATGGGGCAATTGTGTCAAACATGCTTTTTATAAATGGGCGTTCATTCTTATTCATTGACAATACCGTTTAATGTATTAATTATTATATGAAATTTTGGCTTCCGGAAAATTTAGGCTCGGAAGCCAATTTTAATTGAGAACGGCAAAATCTTTAGCACAAACTTAAACTTTAAACAACAAACATAAAGCTCAGGTTTTTAATAATGACAACAAAAAAAGACTATTACGAGATTTTAGGGGTTGAAAGGGATGTTGATTCAGATACCTTGAAAAAAAGATACAGAAAAGTTGCAATGAAATATCACCCTGATCGTAATCCCGGTGACAAGGAAGCAGAAGAAAAATTCAAGGAAGCATCTGAGGCATATGCAGTTTTATCAGATGTGGAAAAAAGAAAAATTTATGACCAGTACGGACATGAAGGCTTAAATGGTGCGGGTTTTTCAGGAGCTGGAGATTTTAATGATATTTTTTCAGATTTTGGAGATATTTTTCAGGAATTTTTCGGGTTTGGAAGGGGAAGACGCAGAAGATCAGGTGCTGTGCGTGGATCTGATTTAAGATATGATCTTGAAATAGAATTTGAAGATGCTGTTTTTGGAGCGGACAAGGAGCTGGAACTTCTGAAGAATGAAAAATGTGAAAGGTGTTCTGGAACAGGAAGCGAACCCGGAACTTCTCCAGAAGTATGCCCTGGATGCGGAGGATCTGGACAGTATACTGAATCACAGGGTTTTTTCACTGTTAGATCAACTTGTCCCTATTGCAAGGGTAAAGGTTCAATAATCAAAGATCCATGCAGGGAATGCAAAGGCAGGGGAGTTGTTCAGAAAAAGAGAAAAGTATCCTTAAAAATTCCAAAGGGCGTTGATAATGGTTCAAAATTGAGACTGTCAGGAGAAGGTGAGGCAGGTTCAGGCGGAGGACCAAACGGTGATCTTTATATTTTTATTACAATAAAACCCCACAAGCATTTTGAAAGAAGGGGAACAGATTTAATCTGTTATGTTGATATTACATTTATTCAGGCAGCTCTTGGAGACAAAATAACAATTCCTACCATAAACGGTGAGCTTGAAATAGAAATTCCCAAAGGTACCCAGTTTGGAGATAAAATTAGACTCAGAAATGAAGGCGTTCCATCTCTTAGAACAGGACAAAGAGGTGATCAGATCGTTATTTTCCATATCAAAACACCTACAAGTATAAACAAGAAACAGGAAAAGCTTTTAAAGGAATTTAACAAGCTTGATGAAAACAAGATTACAAACAAATTAAAAAATCTTTTAAAAGGATTTTAAATATGTACGAACTTAAGGTTACCGGAAGTTTTGCAGCAGCACACAGGCTTTCAAATGTTACAGAAAAATGTGAAAATCTCCACGGACATAACTGGAGAACAGAACTTTACATAAAATCTCAAAAACTCAATGAATTCGGAGTTGTAATAGATTTCGGGATAATAAAAAAATATCTGAGGGAAATTCTTGGTTATCTTGACCACAAATATCTTAATGAATTGGAGCCTTTTAAAAATATCAATGCATCTTCAGAAATTCTTGCAAAATATATTGCAGATGAAATTGAAAAGAGAATTGAGAATAAGGATATAAGTGTATCAAGAGTAACTGTGTGGGAATCTGATAATGCGGCAGCAACTTATTATCCAGATAAATAGTTGCTGAACGAAAACTGCCTTTTTTGTCTATTCCGGCGTCAGATTAAAAACTGAGAAAAAATCCCTTTTGGCGACGGATGCTGTATTTTTTCTGAGCCGGTTTCAGTAGATAGTTTTTTTATCTCCTGCCTGGTAGGTTAAGCGAGAATGAGACTCAGAAAGAATGCAGCAGCCGTTTTAAATTGAACTGAACAGCTACCTTGAATGAAACAAAATTTTAGTTTTCGACCAATCACTAAATACTTATTTGTCAAAAAAGAGATTTTTTATTTATATATTCAGATAAATATATAAAAACTCCCCTTCACCATTTTTTCAGTAAAGGGGGTTTTTGTTTTATTCTGATTTTTTTGTTATTGATTTTCCATGAAATTTATTTTTATCAAATACATTTGCATTTCCAAAGGCTTCATAAACAGAAAGCCCATCACATAAAGGAAAAATAACTTCATTAAGAACTATATTTCCTTTATCTGTAAGATCCGGGGCTTTAAATGCCGCAAGTCTTATAAGCGATTCTCCTGAAGATTTTATGTTATCCATCAGCTTGACAGTGTTGAGAAATGAGATCATATGAAATTTTTCTGGAAGTTCTTTTTTTATTAGTTTGAAATTTTTGTTGTTTTCTATTGATTTTTCAGAGTTTGAAGCTGTTATAATCTGGCTGAAAATATCTGAATTCATAGCTAAAATAAAATAGTCATTAAAGTACCCCCAGGAAGGTTCAATTGCTTTTCCAAGAGGCAGTGGAACAGTTTTAATATTTGTATTATTTATTGTTTTTTCCTGTACAGGAATGGAGTTGTTTTGTTTTTTCTGTAAAAAATCAAAATATCTGTCAAAAACCGTTCCTGCATTTTTATCAAATACAAAAGCTAAAGATGGGACTGGAAACATTCCCTGGGTATCTGTATCTGCGAAAATTAGTCCAAGTTCTCCCTTAAATCCATTGTAAAATAACTGGTTATCAATACCTGACTCCATTAAGAGCTTATCTTCAAATTCTTTTCTTTTTTCATCGTCATTGAAATAATCTTTTATTATTTTCTCAAGATCAAAATTGTTCTGCCATGAAAAACTTACAATATCTTCGGGAATCATTGCTAAAAATTTCTTTGCGTTTTCCTTTGGAATTGTATTTTCATAAGTTAATTCAGCATCTGAAATTGACTCATATATAGAGTCTGATTTATCAAAACCGCATAAAATCAAAGATTTTAAATCTTTATTCAATTTTTGTCTGAAATTTTCCAAATAAAAGAAATCAGGTTTTTTTGATAGTTCTTCAATTTTTGAATAAATTTTGTCTGTGTTTGAATAGAAAAAAAAGTCTCTTTTTTCTGAGTTTATTTTATTTTTGAGATCAACAAATTTTTTTGTTGATGCCAGAGATGTTTCGTCTTTTTTAATGTCAGCAATTTTTTTTGCGGTTTCAAGATTAAGAGTAATTACAATATATTCATTTTTAATGAAGTGATAAAAATCACAGATATCTTTGTATCCTGCCTTTGATATAGTAAAATTATTATAATTATAATCTTCTTTTTTTTCTATTTCTGGAATGGATTCAGATATTATCTGGGAAAATTTAGCATTTGTTTTAGGTTCAATCAGCAAGGCCGCGTCGATCATTTCAGGATTGAAAGGCTTGTTTTCTCCAGTCTTATAATCTAATGATACAAGAGCTATGGAAAAGTTTTTTCCGAAAAAATTATAAAAAAATTTTTTGTTAACTTCTGAAGTTACATTTTTTTTAATTGATTTAAGTTTTTCTATTGTTTCTTCTGAAAGCTCCAGCTTTTGTGCCGTTGATATAAAATCAATTTTTTCAAAATTTTTTCCAAGCTTTGTCTTCGCCATTTTATCTATATTTTTTTCAATATTTTTTATTTGCACAAAAGCAGCAGTATCTTTTGGAAGGAGTTCTTCCGGTGCTGAAGATAATAGAACAGGAGCTTTTGCAAGGTAGAAGTAAGCACCAGCTCCTGCTGCAACTGCTATGATAAAAAATGAAATAAGAATTTTTTTCATGTCAAGCCTTTCGTTTTATGGATTTTAAAAAAAAGTTTACATAGCTAGATGTTTCGAGCATATTATTGAGTTGCGGATAAAAACGATGTTCTTTTTTGTTTTCAAGTTAAACAATTTTTTTTGGAAAAATATGAATTTAACTTGAAAAGAACTGTTTTTTCCAGATATTGATTGTTTATGATAATCGATTTGACATTAATGTAAACCAAATTAAAAAGGGGAGAGGTTTATGGACGCTTTTCTGAAATCTCTGGAAAATTTTATGGGAATGCTCAGCGGCTGGATATGGGGGGCTCCGCTTCTTGTTCTGCTTGTAGGAACAGGAATATGGCTTACCGTAAGATTAAAAGGACTTCAGTTTACAACTCTTGGGGAATCACTTTATCTGGCTTTTATCAAGCGAAAAGAAGATGATGATGACGAAGACGGTGATATATCCCATTTTCAGGCTCTTATGACAGCCATGTCTGCAACAGTCGGTACAGGTAACATTGCAGGTGTTGCTACAGCTATTGCTCTTGGAGGACCTGGAGCTCTGTTCTGGATGTGGATAACAGGGCTTGTGGGTATGGCAACCAAGTATGGTGAGGCTGTTCTTGCTGTTGTGTACAGGGAGAAGGATGCCAACGGAAATATGAGCGGTGGTCCAATGTATTATATTACAAACGGACTTGGCTGGAAATGGATGGGTGTTCTTTTTGCAGTGTTTGCTGCTGTTGCAGCCTTTGGTATTGGAAATATGGTTCAGTCAAACTCAATGGCAGATGCACTTAATGCAAACTTTAATGTACCTTTCTGGGTTACAGGACTTGTAACAATGGTTTTTGTCGGACTTGTTGTTATCGGCGGTATCAAGAGCATAGGAAGGGTTACTGGATTTATAGTTCCTTTCATGGTTCTTTTTTATGTAATAAGCTGTCTTATTGTGCTGGTAGTAAACTTTTCTGATATTCCAGGTGCTTTTGCAATTATTTTTCAGCATGCATTCAATCCTACAGCTGCAACAGGCGGTTTTGCAGGTTCTGCTGTAATGCTTACAATAAGAATGGGTGTTGCAAGGGGGGTTTTCTCAAACGAATCAGGTCTTGGTAGTGCTCCAATTGCTGCTGCTGCTGCAAAGACAAAGCATCCTGTAACACAGGCTCTTGTTTCAATGACACAGACTTTTATCGATACAATTATTGTATGTACAATGACAGGTCTTGTTATTGTTCTTAAAGGAGCATGGACAACAGGTAGAAACGGTGCCGACCTTACAACATACTCCTTCCAGCTTTCAGCTGTTCCCGGAGGTGAATACATTGTAACAATCGGTCTTGTTCTTTTTGCCTTTTCAACAATTCTTGGATGGTGCTACTACGGAGAGAAATCAATTGAATATCTTTTCGGAGAAAAGGCAATAATGCCTTACAGAGCAGTTTTTGTACTCTTTGCAGGAATTGGCGCAATGCTTAAACTTAACCTCGTCTGGACAATTGCAGACGTTTTTAACGGTCTTATGGCATTCCCAAACCTTATAGCACTTATTGCTCTTACACCTGTTATTGTTAAAACCACAAAGGATTATTTCGATAGAAAGTGATAAATCCTGTTTAAAGCAGTTATAAAAAAGCCGCATTATAAATATGCGGCTTTTTTTTTGACAATAAATAAAGGAACTATCCAGGTGAAAACTTAGAAAAAGCCAGTTTGTTTTTCCAAATTAAACTGAAAAGTTGATTATAAATCTTATTTTTTAATTCTCTGCTCCGCTTTTTCAGGATCAACCTGAAAAATTCCTGAAGGATCAATCTGGAAAAACATGGCTTTAAGCCAGGCAAATCCGAACTGAAGAAGTTCTATATCATCATCAAATTTTTGAAGAAGTGTTTCATCCAGATTGTACATATCCTTAAATCCGCTTTCAAATACAAATCTTCTGAAAGAATCTATATTATAGCAGACCATGAAAAAGAGTTTTTTGCTTTTTTCAGTAAACTTCATAGTAGTAGTTGTTGTCTGTTTTCTTACTACAAGATCCATCCATCCTGAATTAATTCTGTCTCTTTCCTCTATTCCCTGATCCTGACGCCATTCTTTTACTGTCATTTCATTTTTTTCCAGGTGGCCTTTACACATTGGTTCCTTGATGAGAAAAAAGAAGTCCTTGTCCTCATTTTCCTGCATTTTATGGCTTAAAGCTCCAAAACCAACTGGATAATATCTGCAGATTGTCGGCCTGTCCTCGTAAATAATGCATCCCTCACCGTCTCTTACAAATGGACATGATTTTTTTTCATCATCAAGCATTCTCATTGTAATTACCGGGAGATCAGTTTTTTCAAGAAGGTTTGGTTCTGTATAAACTGCAAGAAACTCTGATGAATCTATGCTCATTTTGTTTTTAATTTTGATTATATCATAGGGGGTGAGCATTATATTTATATTTCTGCAGCAGCTTGTAAAGCAGCTTACTCCGGGATGACACCTGAACTGAAAAGTGCTGTTTTCATTCAGTTCAATTGGTTTAATTTCCGCTTTTATATCTTCTGTCATTTTGTATCTCCGTTAATTAATAATAAAAAATTGAAAATACCATTAATTTGTTAAATGTCAAATCAGGTCTTGAAATTTTTTTTAAAAAATACTTATATTGTTTTAATAATATTTAAGTCAAATCCCAATTAACGGAGCAGCGGCCATGGATTTAAAAATCACCAAATCTAATCAACTAAAGGAAAAACCGGCTCAGGACAAGCTAGGTTTTGGAAAAATTTTTACTGACCACATGTTTATTATGGATTATGAAACAGGAATAGGGTGGCATGATCCAAGAATTGTACCTTTTGGCCCTTTTACAGTCTCTCCGGCAACATCTGTCTTTCATTATGCCCAGGCAATTTTTGAAGGACTCAAGGCTTACAAAAATCCCGAAGGCGAGATAGTTCTTTTCAGAGCAGATGAGAATTTCAAGAGAATGAACAGGTCTGCAAAAAGAATGTGCATTCCTGAATTTGACGGTGAGTTTGTTTTAAACTCCTTAAAGGAGCTTATAAAAATTGATAAGGACTGGGTTCCTTCAAAGGAAGGTACTTCTCTTTATATAAGGCCTGCAATAATTGCAACAGATGAATATGTTGGAATAAAAGCCTCAGACCATTACAGATTTTTTATTATAATGTGCCCTGTTGGAGCCTATTATTCAGCAGGATTTGATCCTGTTAAAATCTGGGTTACAAAGGATTATGTGAGGGCAGTTCCAGGAGGAGTAGGAGAAGCAAAAACAGCAGGAAACTATGCGGCAAGTCTTTATGCTTCGGAAGAAGCATCAAAAAAAGGATATAACCAGGTTTTATGGCTTGACGGCATAGAAAAGAAATATATTGAAGAAGTAGGCTCAATGAATATTTTCTTTGTCATAGATGGAGAAATTGTAACTCCAAAGCTTACAGGAAGTATTCTTCCGGGTATAACCAGGAATTCTGTAATAGCAATGGCAAAAAAAGAAGGATACAAGGTTCGTGAAGAAAGAATTGCCATAGATGATATAATAAATGCACATAAAAACGGAAAACTGGATGAGGTTTTCGGAAGCGGAACGGCTGCTGTTATATCTCCGGTTGGAGAAATTGCTTATGGAGATGAAAAAATAGTTGTGGGTGAGGGAAAAACTGGAAAAATTTCAGCAAAGTTTTTTGATCTTCTCACTGATGTTCAGTATGGAAAAAAACCAGATCCTTTTAACTGGATGATAAAAGTATGCTGAGAAAATAAATGATATTGTTCTAAAAACCAGGCTGATATTTTTAAGGTATAAGCCTGGTTTTTATTTTAACCGTTGTAAGTTAGTTAGTTGCTGAACAAAAACGGCCTTTTTTGTCCATTTCTGCGTCAGAATCAAAATTTAATCCTCAAAATACTAAATGTATTCCTGCGGTTAAATTTTTCATCTTCCTTGAACTGAACAAAAAATTATCGTTTTCTCCCAATCACTACTTAATATAATCTTTTATAAATTCAATAAGCTCATCTTTAATTTCAGGCTGATCCATGCAGAATGCAAAGTTTGCCTTTTGAAATCCTGCCTTGCTTCCACAGTCAAATCTTCTGCCTTCAAACCTGTATCCGTATACTGGCTGGGATTCCATGAGTTTTGACATTGCATCAGTAAGCTGGATTTCTCCGCCTGCGCCTTTTTGGGTATTTTGAAGAATTTCAAAAATTTTAGGTGTCAGTATGTATCTTCCAATAATTGCAAGGTTTGAAGGAGCTTCTTCAGGCTTTGGTTTTTCAACCATTTTTTTTACCTGAACAAGACTGTTTCCCATTTCATCAGCGTCTACTATTCCGTATTTGTCAGTATGTTTTGGGTCAACTTCCTCAACTGCTGCAATTGATGCCCTTACCCTGTCAAACTCATTTATCATCTGCTTTAAAACCGGTTTTTCAGATTTTATAAGGTCGTCTGCAAGTAAAACGGCAAAAGGTTCATCTCCTACAATATCCCTTGCGCACCAGATTGCGTGTCCAAGCCCCTTTGCTTCATTTTGTCTTGTGTAAATAATAGTACCTGATTCAGGGACAAGATTGATAACACTTTCAAGAAGCTTGTCTTTACCTTTGGTCAAAAGGGTGTTCTGAAGTCTGTATGAATAGTCGAAATGATCTTCAAGGGCACTTTTACCGCGTCCTGTAACAAAAATAATCTGTTCTATTCCAGCCTCAAGAGCTTCTTCAACTGCATACTGAATAAGAGGCTTGTCAACAACAGGAAGCATTTCCTTTGGCATTGCCTTTGTTGCAGGAAGAAATCTTGTTCCAAGCCCTGCAACCGGGAAAACAGCTTTTTTTATTTTCATGGTTATTAAAATCTCCGGTTTTTAGATCAATTAAGAATTTGGCAGTTAAATGTAAACTGTGACGGCTGCTGTATTTCTTCTGAGCCTCATTCTTGCCAAGTTCCCAAGGCAGGAGATAAAAAATATCTAGTGTGAAACCGGCTTAGAAAAAAGACAGCATCCGTTTTGGTAATAATCAGATTTATTTTGCCTGATCGTAGGCTTCTTCTATTCTTTTTTTAATATATAATGTTGTTTCCTCTGTTCCTTCATCAAGATCAAAGCAGTGTCCGTCTTCCCCAAGAAGACCTCCCGGAACAAAGTCACCCTGCTCATCGGGGTCATTTATTGTGTCTCCGTAAAAACATACTGAAAGCCATCTTTCAGAAGGGTCATCATCAATTACATCAAGAAGGACAAACAATGGTCTTGACTGCCCTTTTTTCTTTCCTCTGAGAGAATAGCTTATCCCTGGCCTTGCATTGAGCTCAAGTTCAACATCTCCCTTTGATTCAAGAAGATCCTTGAAAATAATAAAACTGTCCTTTGTTTTTGCTCCTGAGTCTTTCCATTCTTCAATAAATTTTTTTAATTCTTCCATTATTTCTCCTTATTTCAAGATCTTATGTGATGTACAATATGTTCTACTTCAGGGAAAATAAGAGCCTTGCAGGCAAGTCTGCAGGCATTGAGGCTTCCGGGAATGCAGAAAACAACAGTTTCTCCTACAATTCCGGCCTTTGCCCTTGATAAAATAGCAGCAGAGTCAATCTGTTCAAGACTTATTGACGTAAAGGCAGCCGAAAAACCTGTAAGCTCTTTTGTAAAAAGGGGTGATAGTGTTTCTATTGTGATATCGTCTTTTGAAAGGCCTGTTCCCCCGGTTGTGATTATACAGTGGGGATTATCATAAAAAATAAGGTCAGTTACAGCTGAACTTATTTCTGTAAAATTATCTTTTACAACAATTCTTTTTGATAGAAGATGGCCTTCTTTTTTTATTCTTTTTTCAATCCATTCACCGCTTTTATCAGTTTTTGCATTTCTTGATGAGGAAACAGTCACAACAGCTATATTTAACTTTTTAAGTGCTTTTTTCTTATGTTCCTTTAATCCCATTAATTTTCTCCGGTTATAAATACCAAGTCTTCGCCGTCAGCTTCTTTTACTGAAACATTTACTCTTTCATTTTTTTCAGTTTCAATAAATCTGCCTTTGACGTCGGGCTGGATTGGAAGTTCTCTGTGATCTCTGTCGATCAGTGCTGCAAACATTATTCTGCTTGGTCTTCCAAAATCAAGAAGTGCATCTATTGCGGCTCTTGTTGTTCTTCCAGTGAAAATAACGTCGTCTACAAGAATAATTTCCTTGTCATCAACTGAAAAATAAATTTTTGATTCCTTCACTTCAGGCTGTGCAGATATTCTTGTCCAGTCATCCCTGTAAAGATTTATATCTATTTCTCCAATTGGAAAATCAAAGCCTGCGATTTCATCCATTATTTTTTTTAGTCTTTTTGCAAGAAAAGCTCCCCTTGTGTAAATTCCTACAATTGCAAGATTTTTTTGAGCTGAAACCTTTTCAAGAATTTCGTAGGCCATTCTGGTTAACATTCTTGATATTTCATTTTCATTTAGAATTACACGTTTTTCTTTCATTTTATGACTCCGATGGTATAAAAGTTATCACAGATAATAGGACGTTTGACAAATACCTTCAACAATGAATTTTAATTATGAATAATTACGGCTTTGTTCTTATTCACAATAAAGAACAAAATATTTCAAAAATCAATCAGGAGCTTGAACTTGCAAACAGTTTTTTTGAAAAAGTACTTATTATATCCCAAAGTCCTGAGGTTTTTGATGATTTTTTATTCCCTGTAATTGTTCCATTTAAGGAAAATTCCTTTTTTTCATGTGTTTATTCAGGCCTTTTTTTTATGGAAAATAAAAATATCATTGTATTTGATTCAAAGTTCTCCCGGTTTGACTTGAAAACAGCAGAAAAATTAATGAAAAATCTACATAAAAGCGTTGATGCCGCTCTTTTCTATGAAAATGATCAATATATCTCAACACCAGGTGCGTATTCATCAAAAATTTTAAACAAGTTTAAAATAAATGCATTTGATAATTATGATGAGTCTTTTTTAAAAAGGCTTAAAATAAATAAAATTTTTTGCGGAGAAATATGAAAAAACTTATATTTTTTTTGGTTCTTGTATTTTGTTTTTATTCCTGTGCTTCAAAACAGAATTTAAAAAATGATTTTTTTAGGGAAATAAAAAAGCGGGATTATCCTGAGTTCAATG
>JACKCP010000015.1 GCA_020633955.1 Desulfobacteraceae bacterium
AACATTTACAAAATATTTTTATTAACCGGAGCTGTAAATGGAAAAACCTGGGAAAAAGAACGGTCAATATTTAAAACTTCCTGCATTTATATTATTGCTGCTTTTTTTGCTTTTAATCATACTTTTTTCCCTGAAATTATACAAACAGGCCTTGATAGCAGATTTAAATGTTTCAATACCTGAGTCTTTTGTAAGCCTTTATTATTTAAGGGTGGAAAAAGAAATTGTTTTTGCCCTGGTTTTTGCTGCAGTTCTATTTTTACTGTATTTCCTGATAAGAAGTTTTGACAGAAGTTTTTATATCCAAAGATTTAATGAGGTTAATGAAAAATATAAACTTCTCATAGAAAACGCCCTTTCCGGAGTGGCTTTTTTTGATATTGTTTCAGGAGAAAATAAAAAACATGATTTTATTTTCATTGATGTGAATACTGCTTTTGAAGGACATACCGGGTTTTCAGAAGAAAATGTTATTGGGAAAAGCGTTTCTAAAGTCCTTGAGCTTGATTATGATTCAGTTTTGATTCAGGGCTTTTGTGATGCTGTTGAATTTAAAAAAAGCAGTTACGAATTCCATTTTGAAAAAACCAACCGCTATTATCTTATAAATTGTTTTATAATTGATTCATCTACTCTTGCCGCTGTTTTTACAGATATAACATCAAGCCGCAGATCAAGGGCAGCACTGCGTGAAAGTGAGGAAAACTTCAGGAATTTTTTCAATTCAATTACAGATATGATTTTTGTAACAGACAGAACAGGTCTTATTGTATTTTCAAATTCTTCGGCTTTTAAAACACTTGGTTATGAAGATTCTGATATGGTGAATTCAAGTATATTAAAGTTTTATCCTGAAAAAAAACACAATGAAATTATACAGGTGCTTGAAAGTCTTGACCATGGGAATCCTCTCATGATTGAAAGCCCACTTGAAGCAGGGGACAAAACTCTTATTCCTTCAGAAACAACTTTATGGAGAGGGCGGTGGAATCAAAAAGACTGTATTTTTGCAGCAGCAAAGGATTTGTCATTTCACGAAGAGGAAAGACAGAGGTTTGAGAAGCTGTTTAGAAATAATCCTGCTGTTATGGCCCTTTTTTCACTGGAGGACAAAAAGTTTGTAGATGTTAATAATTCTTTTTTAAAGAGTTTTGGGTATTCCTTTGAAGAAATTAAAGGTCTTGGTGCATGCGATATTGGTTTTTTTGGTGATATTGAAAAGCGTAAAGAGCTTGAAAGGATTCTGGAAAAAAGCAAAAGATTTAATGATATTGAACTGGCTGTCAGGGATAAATCCGGAAATACAGTATACGGGCTTTTCTCATCTGAGGTTATCAAAAGCCGTGGGCAGGAATATGTTTTAACTGTAATGATTGATATTACCGAAAGAAAAAAATACGAGTCAGATTTGAAAGCTGCCAATCAAGAACTGGAAAAGGTTACTGAAAGAGCAAACCAGATGGCAGTTGAAGCCCAGATGGCAAGTATTGCAAAAAGTGAATTCCTTGCAAGCATGAGTCATGAAATCAGAACTCCCATGAACGGGGTTATAGGCATGACAGGAATTCTTCTTGAGACAGACCTTGACATGGAGCAGCGCCAGTATGCTGAAATTGTCAGATCAAGCGGAGAATCTCTTCTTTCCCTGATAAATGATATTCTTGATTTTTCAAAGATCGAGGCAAACCGGCTTGATCTAGAAAAGCTTGAATTTGATCTTCAGAATATGATGGATGACTTTGCTTCTACAATGGCTGTTCAGGCAAATGAAAAAGGCCTTGAACTTGTATGCGGTCTTGAGCCTGATGTACCTGTATATCTTGAAGGTGATCCCGGAAGACTAAGGCAGATACTTATAAATCTTGCAGGCAATGCAATAAAGTTTACTTCCAGCGGTCAGGTGAGTATCAGGGTTTCACTTATGTATGAATCTGCAAATGATGCAATGCTTAAATTTGAAGTAATGGACACAGGAATTGGAATCCCAGAGGATAAAACTGATCTTATATTTAATCTGTTTACCCAGGCAGATTCTTCAACAACAAGAAATTTTGGCGGTACAGGTCTTGGTCTTGCCATTTCTGAAAAGCTTGTAAAAATGATGGGAGGAGAAATAGGGGTTAAAAGCATTGAAGGAAAAGGTTCAACCTTCTGGTTTTCAGCATTTTTAAGAAAGATTGCAAAAGAAAAAATAACAGAGAATCTCAAACCTGTTCCATTGGAAAACATAAAAGTTCTTATTGTTGATGACAATTTGATAAATCGTCAGATCCTTTTAAAAACAATGGAATTCTGGGGTATGGTGGCATCCGGGGCTGAAGGCGGGAAAGAAGCCTTGAAAAAAATAAATGAAGAAAATGAAAAAGGAACTCCCTTTAAAATTGGCATAATCGATATGCAGATGCCTGGAATGGACGGAGAAGAGCTTGGAAAAATTATAAAGTCTGATCCTGTAAATAAGGATATGAAGCTTGCGGTTCTTACATCCCTTGGAATGAGGGGGGATACCGCAGAAATGAAAAAAGCCGGATTTGCAGCCTATCTTACAAAACCGGTAAAAAAGGCTGAGTTAAAGTCAGTTCTCATTGAAATGCTTGCACTTGATTCTGACAGTAAAAGGATTGTAACAAGACATAGTGTAAAGGACAGACTGCCTGTCTTGAAAGGTCTGAATAAGAGAATTCTCCTTGTTGAAGATAATTATACAAATCAGCTTGTGGGACTTGGACTTCTTAAAAAAATGGGGTTTTCTGCTGATGCAGTGGGAAACGGGAAAGAGGCCTTGAAAAGTCTTTCAATGATAGATTATGACCTTGTATTTATGGATATGCAGATGCCTGAAATGGACGGGCTTGAAGCTACACGGATAATCAGAAGCGGAGAGGGAAAAGTAATTAATCCCAATGTACCAGTTATAGCCATGACTGCCCATGCCATGAAAAAAAACAGATTGGAATGTCTTGGTGCAGGAATGAATGATTATATTGCAAAACCTGTATCCCCCCGTGCACTTGCTGAAATCATTGAAAAGTGGATAGTAAAGGAAGGTAAGGAAAACAGGAAAGAGCCTGAAGAAACAAAGGGAAATATATGGAACAGAAAAGCTTTTCTTGAAAGGGTCATGGGTGATGATGAACTTGGTGAAATAATTATTAAGGGTTTTCTTGATGATATGCCTGCCCAGATAAAAAACATTATTGAAAAAACTAAGGAAAAGAATTTGGAAAAAGTTTTGCAGGCTTCAGATGCTCTCAAGGGTGCTGCTATAGATATTGGCTCAGAAAGCCTTGCTGAGGCAGCACTCAAAATCAGTGAATCAGCTTCTCAAAATGACCATGAATCAGTATTGAAAAATACTGAAGATTTCAATGAAATATTTGAAGTTCTTAAAAAAGAGCTTCAAATATATACCAACACACTTTATCCGAGTTTTTGAACCAAGCTTGAAAGTTACAAATAAAGATTGACCAAAACACGGCAAAAAAACATTTTCTGCCGGAACAACAAATAACTTCTATTTTTCAGACTGGAATTATCATGCCAGACAATAATGAGTTTGTAACATCAAAGGCTTTATTGAAAAAGCTTAAAACTGTAAAAACCATTCCTGCCGTTGCAATAAGGGTTACACAGATGATTGAGGATGAAAACTCTACCTTTCATGATTTTGAGGAAGTTATTAAACTTGATCCAACCCTTGTAATGAGAGTGTTAAGACATGTTAACAGCCCATTTTATGCCTTGAGAACAAAAGTCACAAGTATTGCAGAGGCAGTATCTTATATTGGTATTGATAACATCAGAAATCTTATTGTTATTGATGCATTGAAAACTCTTTTTATTACTGAGGGAAGTGAAGAGCTTTTTTCAAGAACAAGGCTTTGGATGCATAGTGTTGCAGTTGGAATTTGTTCCCAGATGATATCAGAAAGGATTTTCGGGA
Organism: Desulfobacteraceae bacterium; assembly: GCA_020633955.1. Classification (GTDB taxonomy): domain Bacteria; phylum Desulfobacterota; class Desulfobacteria; order Desulfobacterales; family JACKCP01; genus JACKCP01. The sequence continues at coordinate 3,944 of JACKCP010000015.1, forward strand.
AAAAAGGTGAAAATGCTTTTTTAAGCGGAATTTTGCATGATATCGGACTTATTCTTGAGGATCAGGCAGTTCCGGATGAGTTTTATAAAGTTTGTAAAGCTTACAGGTCTGCAAGTAAAAAAAGTATAACACTCAGTGAAAGACTTGTTCTTGAAACAGACCATACTTTTACAGGACTTGTTTTTGCCAAGGAATGGCATCTGCCTTCAGATATTCAGGACGGTATAAAAAGGCATCACGATATTTTTACAGACGTTGATCCAATGTCTATTCCAGCTGTTATTCAGATTGCAAACTATCTGGTATCAAGAATTGGCTACAATGTTTTCATCGATATAAAGGAAGAATTGTCCCAGCCCCTTCTGGTGCATATGAAAGATAATATTACAGCTTATAAACTTCTTGCTTCTGATTTACCTGATTTTATTCAAATTGCAGAAAAAATTTTTTGTCTTGAAGAGGAGGATTCTTTTGACTGATATTGATATGGTTTTTGATGAATTTGAAGATAAATCTCAAATAACATTCAGGTTTGTTGAAATACTGAAAAGATCTGTTCCTTCCTGTTTTGTGGAACTTCTTGATAAAACATCTGTATTTAATCAGGATGATCAAAAGACTCAAGGAAAAGTAATTTTTTTCAAGGATGGGAATGCTGTTTTTGAAGTGTTATTGAAAAAAATTGATTCCGAAATTAAATGCACAATTATTGGCTGTATTAAAGGACCTTTAGATTATAAGATGCTGGAAAGTCTGGTTATTCTGGGAGAAAGTGTCTGCATTGAAGAAGCAAAAAATGAAGAACTGCGGGATATGCTCAAAATTCAGAAAGACCAGCTGAACAGGGAAATCTCTGTCATAAAGAAAAAATATTACGATATAATGGCAGAAAATCATAAAAGCAGCATGGAATATTCTCTTCGTCTTAATCTTGAAATTGAAGAAAGAACAAAGGAACTTAAAAAGGCCAATAAAGAGCTTATCCTTGCAACACAGAAGGCAGAAGCCGCAAATATTGCAAAAAGTGAGTTCCTTGCAAACATGAGTCATGAAATCCGAACTCCAATGAACGGAGTTATTGGAATGGTTGATCTTCTCCTTGACACAGAGCTTGGAAACGAGCAGCGCCACTATGCAGAGTCTGTAAGAAGCAGCGGCAGGGCATTGCTTAATATTATCAATGATATTCTTGATTTTTCAAAAATTGAGGCAAAAAAACTTGAGCTTGAAAATATTGAATTTGATCTGGAAAAGCTTTTTGAAGATCTGTTCCCAGGGCTTGGAGTTGCTGCCCATGAAAAGGGAGTTGAACTTGTTTGGGGGATTTCTCCTTTGGTTCCTCGAATCCTTAAAGGCGATTCAGGACGTTTGAGGCAGATATTGACAAATTTTACAGGTAATGCAGTCAAGTTTACAGACTCCGGTGAAATTGTTGTTTTTGCTGAAATGGAAAATACTGCTGACTGCGGTGATAATTTTGTTTCAATACGTTTTACTGTCCGTGATACAGGTATTGGTATATCCAAGGATAAAATTTCATTTTTATTCAATAAATTTACACAGGTGGACACATCAACAACCAGAAGGTTTGGAGGTACCGGCCTTGGACTTGCAATTTCACGGCAGCTGGCTGAAATGATGGGGGGAAATGCAGGTGGGGAAAGTGTTGAGGGCCAGGGTTCAACCTTCTGGTTTACTGTATGTCTTGAAATGGAAAATTCAGGGGAAAGAAGGAACCTGCCTGATTTCACTGGAATGAATGTTCTTGTTGCAGATTGTAATTTATGGGTAAGGAGGTTTCTCAGGGAAAAAATGAGTATGTGGAATATTCATGTATGGGAAGCTGGAAGCAGCAGTGAAGCTTTTGAACTTATGGGAAAAGCCATTGAAGAAAACAGGCCCTTTGATATAGTTTTTGCGGGAATAAGTCCTGACACCCGAAGCGGGCAGTCTTTGGTGGTTGACCTTAAATCAGATAAAAGATTTGAATATTCACGGATTATAATAATGACTCCCATAGGAGCAGGTCTTAAATCCGAGGATTTTAAAGTTTTAAATTTTGACGGACTTATTACAAAACCTGTAAAACCCTCTGAACTTGAAAGTTGTATATCCGGATTGTCAGAAAAAACTCAAGACAGTTTATTTTCACAGAAACAGCCGATAAGTTTCAATAAAAGTTTCACTGATATTTTTTCAGGTCTGGATTTTAAAATTTTGCTCTCAGAGGATAACCTCACAAACAGGCAGGTTGCCTCTGGTATCTTAAAAAAAACCGGTATTACTATAGATGAAGCTGAAAACGGCAGGCTTGCTCTGGAAGCTCTTGCTGCTAAAGACTATGATCTTGTGCTGATGGACGTTGAGATGCCCGAGATGGACGGTTTTGAAGCGGCAGTGAAAATCAGACAGGGACAGGGAGTACTTAATCCTGATGTGCCAATTATAGCCATGACAGCAAGAGCCATGTCAGGTGATAGAGAAAAATGTTTTGAAGCAGGAATGAACGGATACATTTCAAAGCCTGTTGACGCGGAACTGCTTGTTTTGGAAGTAAAAAAATGGGTTGCAGAAAAGTATCCAGAAAAAGTAGATGAAAACCAGAATATAATTTCTGGTGAACAATCAGGTTCTGGAACTTCAGATTTATTGTCTGAAGATAGTTTTGAAAAAAATAAAAAAATTTTTGACCCAGGGGATTTAAGCCTGCGTCTTATGGATGATATTAACCTTGTCAATGCTGTTCTTGAAGGTTTTCTTGAGGATATTCCTGTTCAGATTAAAATTCTAAAGGATTTTGTTGAAAATCAAAATTTGGATGAAGCATCAATGCAGGCCCATAAAATCAAGGGTGCTGCTGCAAACATCAGTGCAAATATTTTAAAAAATACAGCATATGAAATGGAAAAGGCCGGAAATGACGGTAATATCAATCTGTTTAAACTTTTAATGCCAAAGCTTGAAAAGGATTTTTCCAGATTGGCAATATTAATCCGCTCTTTTATGGATAAAAATTTATGATGTTCTACATCATTGAATAGGGATCAATGTCAAAGGTCATTCTTATATCCGATGGAAAGGATGAAAAACCTTCTTTAAATTTTTTTAAAACAAGATTCAATTCACCTGATGTTTTTGATTTTAAAAGAATCTGGAATCTAAATCTTGCTGCAGCCATGTAAACCGGAGATTTTGCAGGTCCAAGTACAGTAATGGTTGAATTAAACTTTAACCTGATATCCATAAGATTATTTTTACATTTTTTTGAAAACTCATCTGTAAGCTTTTCATCTGTGCCTGAAATTTTAACAAGGGCAATTTTTGCAAAAGGAGGATAAAAAAGAGATTTCCTGAAATTTATTTCCTGATTGTAAAAATTTATAAAATTCTGGGTCTTTGCTGTCTGAATGGAAAAATGATCTGGATTATAGGTCTGCATTATGACCTTTCCCTTTTTTTCACCCCTTCCTGTTCTTCCTGAAACCTGGGACAGAACCTGAAATGTTTTTTCTGCTGCACGAAAATCAGGGAAATTGAATCCATGGTCTGCATTTATAATTCCAACAAGTGTAATATCTGGGAAATCATGGCCTTTGGCAATCATCTGGGTTCCTATTATTATGTCGGCTTCCTTTTTTCTGATTGCCTTGAGTTTTTTAACAAGTTCTCCCTTTTTTTTTGTTGTATCCTGATCAAGTCTTATAATTCTTGCATCTTTGAATAAAAATTCGCAGGCTTTTTCAATTTTTTCAGTTCCTGTTCCAAGGTGAACCAGGTTTGGATTTGCACAGTCTGGACATTCCTTTGGAACTTTCTGCCTGAATCCGCAGAAATGACAGACAAGGCTGTCATCTGATTTGTGATATGTCATTGTGACAGAGCAGAATCTGCATTTTACAGCTTCGGAACATAGATTGCATAGTACAAAGCTTGAATATCCCCTTTTGTTAAGGAAAAGAAGAACCTGTTCCTTTTCTTTGAGTCTCTGGTTTATTTCAAGAGCAAGATAATATGAAATAAATCTGTATGCTCCTTTATCCTTTGCAGATTTTTTCAAATCATAAACAGAGACTTCTGGAAGTTTCGCATTGTTTGCCCTTTTCTTTAAGTAAAGGATTTCAAATTTATTGTTTTTTGTATTTGTGTAGCTTTCAACAGAAGGTGTTGCAGATCCAAGTATCACAGGACAGCTTTCCGTTTTTGCCCTCACAACTGCCATATCCCTTGCATTATATGCCGGAGAAGAATCCTGCTTGTATGACTGGTCATGTTCCTCATCAACTATTATGACTCCAATGTTTTCAAGAGGAGCAAAAATTGCAGATCTTGCTCCGATAACAACATTTTTTTTCTTTTCAGCAATAAGAGTCCACTGGTCAAGTTTTTCTCCGGGAGAAAGGTTTGAATGTATTACAGCAGTATTATCGCCAAACCTTGCTTTAAATCTTCTTTCGGTCTGGGAAATAAGAGATATTTCTGGAACAAGTACAAGTGCAGTTTTTCCAAGCTCAAGGGCCTGTTTTACAAGACTAAGGTAAACTTCGGTTTTTCCGCTTCCGGTTATTCCATACAAAAGATATCTTTTGAAATCCTTTCCAATAAAAGGATTTATTTTTTCGCAGGCAGACCTTTGTTCTTCATTCAGGACAGGAGGTATATCCTTTTCAACAGCTTCCCCCAGCGGATCTCTTAAAACCCTTTGCTCAGTTTCCTTTAAAAGTCCTTTTTTAACAAGAGCGCTTATTACAGATGCTGAGCCTTTTATTTTGGATGTTATTGTTTTCTTTAAAATTTCTTTGTCAAAGGGGACTTGTTCAAGAACTTCAAGCTGTCTGTCTGTGAGATTAAGTGCTGTTTCAGATTTCTGTCGTATAAGAAATTTTTCAAGTTTTTCTTTTGTTTTAGGTTTTGGAACAACAAAATCAAATTCAATCAGGTTTTTATTTTTTAGGTTTAAAAGGGTTTTTTTATCAGATCCAGAGCCGAGAAGTTCCTTTTCTGATTTTTCATTGTCTTTTAAAATATTTAAGACCTTGAACTCATTGTAATTTTCTGGATCATTTAAAAGTTCAAGTCCTTGACTGGTTATCTTTACAATTTTTGAAATATCCGGATTTATCCCAGAGGGAAGGGCTGACTTTATTACAAGCCCTGGAGGATAAATATAGTAATTTGAAATCCATTCAAAAAGATGTAAAAGTTTTTCCGAAAAAAAGGAAATTTTATCTGGTACTTCGAAAATATCTTTAATTTCAGAGTTTATTTCAGGTTTTGTTTTTAGTATTTTTTTTATATATCCAGTTACTTTCCTATGACCAAAAGGTGCAATAATCCTTTTTCCTGTTTCAACCTCTGGTTCAAGGCGGGACGGAACAGAGTAAAAAAAAGAGTCGTTAACCGGAAGACACAGATAAGCTTCTATATATAAATCCATAACCTGCTTCAGATGATTTTGTCATCTGAATCCTTAAAGTTTTATCCTCTTGGAAAAGAGGATTGTTTTTGAATATAAATAAATTCTGCCTGTTTTTATCATTGATAAAACAATTTGCAGGATGAAATCTTTTATACCCGGTTAAATATAATTTGTTTAGAACTTTTTGGACTTTTCAATATATTTAGTGACTGGCCAAAACAAGAATTTTTTGTTCATTTAAGGAGGATGAAAAATTTCACCATAAGGATAAATGGAGTATTTTGAAGATTAAAATTTGAATCCGACGCCGGAATGGACAAACAAGGCCGTTTTTGTTCAGCAGCTGTTTAATAAATTCATTTTTGTTTTTTTTAAAATCAATTATAATAAAACTTGTTTGTCCTGCTGTCCTGTTCATGATTTACCTCTTTTTTGGATTTTCTTTTATATCCATAATCTATTAATAAGAGTATTCAAGAGGTTTTATTTGAGATTTCTGATAATTGATAATGACTCTAAAAGAGCTGATAAGCTTAAAAAAATGCTTTTTGATTTCGGCCCCTCAGATGTATTCAGATCCGGAAGGAATGCATTCAAAAAAATTTTGGGCAGCGACCTTGAAAAAAATTATGATGCCTTGTTTATAAACGATTATCTTGATGACTTTAAAAATGAAACAATTATTTCTGAAATCAGGAGAAAGGAGGCCGAAGGTGAAGTGGAAGAAAATGACCGCCTCCTGATAATAGCTGTTTCAGATGTTATTGAGAGAAAAACTGTTATCGAGTTTTTCAAGGCAGGATGCGATGAATTTTTTCTCAGTCCCTTTGACAAGGATACTCTTTACAAGAAACTTGAAAGAAAAACCGGCATAAAACCGGTTTCTTATGAAGAAGAAGAAAAGAAACTCCATGAAAAAGTAAAAAATGAAATTTTGAAATCTGATATTGAACTTCCAACATTGCCGGATATTTTTACAAAATTCAGGGCTCTTGTTGAAAAGGATGCGGATTTATCGGAAATTTCAGATCTTTTAAACAAGGACATGACAATCTCTGCCAAACTGATAAGACTTTCCAATTCTGCATTTTTCGGCGGGGTTGAGAAAAATACAACTGTTCCGGAAGCTGTTACAAGGCTTGGACTTTCAGAAACCCATCAGATCATTGCCGCAATATGTGCAAGAGACATGTTTGTTTCAAATAATCCAGGATATAAAAATATCCTGGAAAGTCTTTTTCAGTTTACTCTTTTGACTTCATTTGTGGCACAGACCCTTGCGGAAAAATTTATTTCCGCTGACAAGGGCAATCCTTTTGTCATGGCGCTTCTTGGTAATCTTGGAAGGCTTTTTATGATAGTTGTTACATCTGAAATTGAAAGAAAAAAATTAAAAAGTCAGAAAATGTCTGAGGAACTGATCTGTTCAACAGTTGAAAAGCATCATTTTATTTTTTGCCGTAAGATGCTTCAAAAATGGGATTTTCCGGAAGACTTTATAAAAAAATCGGTTGATTTTGTATATTCAGAAAATGAAGCCGGAAAATCAGAAAAAATATCTGCAATCATAAGGCTTGCCCTTTATATTTCGTCTAAATACAGTTTGTTTGGGCCAGAGTATTCAAACTTTTTTATAGAAAAAATAATTGAAGAAGAGGGGCTGGATCTTTCCCTTATTGAAATTGACACCATAAGAAATGATGCACTTGGAATGTCTGACTTCCTTACCGGGTTTTAGGCAGTTTGCACTATGAAATTTCAATTTAAACTGAACAATGATGAAGTCGGGAGGAAAACGAGGGTGGTACAGGTATAATTTTTTATGGTCTATCAGGGGTGCCATAGACAAGGCTTCAGGGGGCTATGGCCTTGGAAGGGGCAGACGGGATAATAAGAAATTAAGGGTTGGAGATTCTGTGGATTTCTGGAAAGTTATTGATATTGTTGAAAATAGAAGGATACTTCTTTTTGCTGAAATGAAGCTCCCCGGCAAAGGCTGGCTTGAATTTCTCGTTGAGAAAAAAAATGCTGTTGTAACTGCCTATTTCATTCCAAACGGACTTGCAGGGAGACTTTACTGGAGGTCAATGTACTTTTTTCACAGGCTTATTTTCAGGGATATGATCAGGCAAATAATAAAAAAAGCCTGAAAAAATGATTTTAATCTAGTACGGCCCTGATTTTCTTTGCAAGTTCTTTTCGTGTATAAGGCTTTTGAAGAAAATTTATTCCGCTTGGAATAATTCCGTGTCTTGCTATTTTGTCATCTGTATATCCGGAAACAAAAAGAACTTTTATTTTTTTATTTTTTGATTTTATTGAATCAGCTATTTCCTTTCCGTTGATTTCAGGCATCACAATATCTGTGATTAAAATATCAGCATCAATGTATTTTTCCTCAAAATCATTTATTGCTTCTATTGGTGAATTCACTGAGTATACTTTGTACCCAAAATCCCTTAGCATGGATAAGGTAATATTTTTTACAGACTCATCATCTTCAACATATAAAATTGTTTCACTGCCTTTGAGATCTTTTTCAAACCTGGCTGAATCCTGGTCTAGAATAATTTCACAATCGCACAGTGGAATAAGTATGGTAAATACAGTGCCCTTGTTTTTTTCACTGTTAATAAAAATATAGCCTTTGTTCTGTTTTATTATTCCATATACTGTTGAAAGTCCAAGACCTGTGCCCTTGCCTGGCTCTTTTGTGGTAAAAAAAGGCTCAAATGCCCTGTTTATTGTTCTTTCTTCCATTCCATGGCCGGTATCCTGAAATTCAATTAAAATATATTCTCCAGGGTTTATTTCCGTGTCTTCTATAACAAGTTTTTGTGCTGTAATATTTTCTGTCTTTATGTGGAGTCTTCCACCCTTTGGCATTGCATCCCTTGCGTTTACTGCAAGATTCATGATTATCTGTTCAAACTGTACCGGATCAAATAAAATTGTGTCAAAGTCGCAATCATAATCGGTTTTGATGATTATGTCTTCACCGAGCATTCTTTCAATCATTTTTATGTTGTCCTGAATTATTTTTTTGACCTTTATTTTTTCTGGAGCAGCTATCTGTTTTCTGCTGAATGCAAGAAGCTGGCTTGTTAGTTTGCCGGCCTTAAGCCCTGCCTTGTAAATATTTTCAAGATATTCTTTTTTACCGGGATCAGAGGTTGAATCCAGTAGAAGTTCGCAGTATCCGTTTATTATTGTAAGAAGATTGTTGAAGTCGTGGGCTATTCCCCCTGCCAGCTGGCCTATGGAATCCATTTTCTGTGAATGCAGCAGCTGTTTTTCAAGCAGCACTCTTTTGGTGATGTTTCTCATGAACTTGACTGCCCCAAGAATTTCCCTGTTTTTTTCATTTATTATTGGATAGCAGAAAATTTCAAGAATCTCTTTCCTGGTATGGTCTTTTGATACTTCAACTATTGTTGTTTCAGTTTTTTTTGATTCCATGCATTTTTTTACAGGACATTCTTCGCATGACTTTGTGGTGTATGGAAAAAAATCATAGCATTTTGTATCTGGTATTATTCCGCATTTGTTGTACCATTTTGAGACAACGGGATTAATGAATTTTATGTTAAGATTCTTGTCCAGTATCACTATCCCATCCTGGATACTTGTAAATACCGCGTCTATAAATGTCTGGTTTAGATAAAGCTCATCTTCCTTTTTTTTCAGTTCATTCAGGCAGATGTCTATGCAAAACATCTGCTGATTTCCATTTTGATCTGAGATCATTATATGATTTGAATAAACGTTTACATCATTTCCTGATTTATCCTTTAAAATAAGATTTGCTGATGGAATAGGGACTCCCTCTTCCATCCAGAGGGTTATTCCCTTAACAACATCTTCTTTCATTTCATCAGGGATTATTAGATCTTCAAGCTTTTTTCCATAAGCTTCCTCCTGTTTGAACCCATAGGTTTCTTCGCTTGCCTTGTTCCAGTAAACAACCTCTCTTTTGGAATTGTAACCCTGGACAGGAATATTTTTTATATTGTCTATAAGAGTTTTGAATTTAATATCTGTTTCGTTTGGGCAGTTTTCTGATTCCATTTTTTTCACCCTGTGAAATTATGTTAAATGAAATTGTTTTGGGTCTATGGAAAATTGTCAGTGCTTTTTTATAAATAAATTATTTTTTATCAGGATATCTGCGTAATATAAAAAATAAATTGTGTAATAAGGTTTTTGATCTTTCCCAGTATATAAAACTGGTTTTTTTGTGCATTTTACGGTCAGGATTCAAATTTAATTTTCAAAATATATCTGTATCCTGAAGGTTAAACTTCATTTTCCGTAAATGAACAAAAAATCTTGTCTTCGTTCAATCACTAAATATTAAAATGAGGAAATTTAAAAATATTATGATTTTATCAGGTTATCTGGATAATTAAAATCTTTTTCTGGTCCAGATGAAGAATAAGATAAGTGCCGGCTTAAAAAGCCGGCAGTGTAGAATCTTTATTTGGGTGCTTACCGAAAACCTTATGTTTCTGTACATTCAGATTTGGTCTGAATAAAGAATTGTGGTTTTCAGTCAGTAATCAGTTGCTGAACAAAAACCGCCTTTTTTGTCCATTTTGGTGTCAGATTCAAAATTTAATTCTCAAAATACTTCATGTATCCTAAAGGTTAAATTTTTCATCTTCCTTGAACTGAACAAAAAATTTTAGTTTTCGGCCAATCAGTAATTACTTGATGCCTTCCATGAATTCAGGCTTGAAGTATGCTGCATCAGGATATTCATAAAATCCTTTTTTGGTTTTAATTCCAAGGTTTCCTTCATCAACAAACTTTTTAAGGAACTCGGCATTTTTCATGCCCTGCTTGTCATTAAGAGTTGTTGCCCAGAAGTCAGTTATTTTCCATACGGTTTCAAGTCCTACAGAATCCATCATTCCAAAAGGACCTATTGGCGTTTTGAGAACTCCCATCCAGGCCTTGTCAATATCTTCGTAGGTTGCAACTCCTTTGCTGGCAAGAGAGAGAGCTGTTGCAAAAAGAGTTGAAAGCATGTTGTTGAATACATATCCATGGTGTTCTTTTTTCAGCTCAATTGCATAATGATCTATGTCTTTTGTAAATTGTCTTACCGCTTCAAGTGTTTCTTCCGATGTTTTCGGATGGGGCATAATATCTACAACATTTGTAAGCTGAAGGTCATGAAAATGAAGAGCTGCTACTTTTTCTGGTCTGCCTGTGGCATCTGCAAACATTGAAGGGACAAGTGAAGATGTGTTTGTTGTGAAAATTGTATGTTCAGGACATATCTCATTGAACTGTGCAAATACCCTGCCTTTTAGCTTGGGATCTTCAGGTACTGATTCATTTATAATATCAGCATCTTTTCCGGCTTCAACCGGGTCTGTTGTAAATTTTATCCTCTTAATTCCTTCCTCTGCTGCCTCAAGTGTAAATCTGCCTGAGTTTGCAACATTTTTGGCAAGACGGGGAAGCCTTTCTTCTGCCTTTTTGATAAAATCCTGGTTTATATCGTAAATTGTAACGTCAAAACCTGAGACAGCACACTGAAGTCCAATTTGCTGCCCCATTGTACCCGCTCCAAGTATAAGAACCTTTTTAATTTTAATGCTCATCATAACTCCTGAATATTGTTTTGGGTTTAAAATCTGCCTTAATATTTACTTGATTTCATACTTAGCTGCTGAACGAAAACTGCCTTTTTTGCCCATTTCTGCGTCATATTTAAAATTAAATCCTCAAAATACTCCATGTATATTAAAGGTTTAATTTTTCATCTTTTTTTTTCATGGACTGGACAAAAAATTCCAGTTTCCGGTCAGTTAATATTAAGCAATAAATGTACCACTAAAATTTTGCCTTTTTCACAGGGGGTTTTGTTTTTTGTGGAAAAAAACCGCTAAATAAAGTAGTTTTGATTTTGTTATTTAAATGAACTGCTATATTTAGAGGTTTTGGATGTCAGAAAAAAATCAAAGACTGATTCAGGATATAACAATGTCTCTGTATTCAAGTCTTGACCTTGAAAAGTCACTGCACAAGACCCTTTTGCTTTTAAAAGAGTATGTTCCTTCTGATCTTGTTCATGTTTTTACCTATGATATCAGAAAAAATCTTCTATCATATCTTGCAGAGGCTACAGAAAAAAAAGGCGTCTTGATCGACGAAAAAATAAAGTTTGAAAATATCGATGTTTTTGGACCTGAAGACATCAGGCTTAATGAGGTTGTTGTTCTTAAAAGCAGTGAAAGCTCTGTTCTCCAAAAAATAAGGATGCACTTTGAAAAAAAGGTAAACTCCCGTCTTTTCAATTCAGGTGAAGATTTTTCGGTGATGCTTATAGCATTTGATATTGTTTTGCCCCTTATAGGCGGTTTCGGGATGGTTGCAAAGGGACTTGATATTTTTGATGAGACTCACATAAAAATAATGCAGCTTGTTAAAAGACAGCTTGTTGGTGCAGTATTGAATCTTTTGCATCATAGAGAGGTTTTAAGAAAAAATGAAGAGCTTTCAAGGGAAAAGGAATTTCTTGAATATTCCCTTGAAAATGTCTCTGCAAAGGAAATAATCGGTACAGATAAAGGCCTTAAAAATGTTTTTAATCTTATAAACCAGGTTGCCTGTCTTGACAGTCCTGTTCTGATTTCAGGGGAAACAGGAACAGGTAAAGAGCTTTTTGCCAATGCAATCCACAAAATGTCTCACAGACGAAAAGAGAAAATGGTTAAGGTAAATTGCGGTGCAATTCCTGAAAGCCTTATGGACAGCGAGCTTTTCGGTCATGAAAAGGGTGCTTTTACAGGTGCATTTACAAGAAAAAGAGGTTTTTTTGAACAGGCAGACAAGGGCACTGTTTTTTTAGATGAAATAGGAGAGCTTTCTCTCGGTGCACAGGCAAAACTGCTGAGGGTTTTGCAGACCATGGAGTTTCACAGGGTAGGCGGCAGTTCTCCTGTAATGGTGAATGTCAGGGTTATTGCCGCAACTAACCGCGATCTTCTAAAAATGGTTAAGGAGAAAAGGTTTAGAAAAGACCTCTGGTTCAGACTGAATGTTTTTCCAATTTACATTCCGCCGCTGAGGCAGAGAAAAGAAGATATCAAAGATCTGGCAGAGTATTTTATGAAGAAAAAATCATGTGAAATGAATCTTGAAAAAACCCCTGAAATTACAGAATCTTCAGTAATTCAACTTGAGAATTATTACTGGCCTGGAAATGTAAGGGAGCTTGAAAATATTATAGAAAGATCACTGATTCTTCGAATGAATAACGGGCTTGTCTCATTTGAAAATATTTTGTCTGCAAGCAGTTTTACGGAAAAAAATGAACCAGCAGGAAACCTGAAAAAATTTGATACCCTTGAAAATATGACAAGGCTTCACATAAAAAAAGCCCTTGAAATTTCCGGATGCAAAATTGAAGGAAAAGACGGTGCAGCAAGACTTCTTGGAATGAATCCCTCAACTTTAAGAAGCAAAATGAAAAAGCTTGGAATAGTTTTGAAAAAGCATGCGAGATATCCTGAGGATGAGATGAATGCTTTTTGATTTTTGAGAATTTGGTATATTCATGTTTTGCCCCATCTTATGCATTAAAATGCATGACCCATAACAAAAGTACAGCCTCATACAATTTGCCGTTATATTCACAAAACTTGAAATCGCTCAATTCAGGTTAAAAATACTCAAGATCTCCTGGAGTTTCATCCCTTTTCACCATTAATTATTTTTAAAAGTTCTTCAACAATATTTTTCATCTGTTCGGCCTGTGCACTAAGTTCCTCTGATGCTGAAGCTGACTCTTCAGCATTTGCTGCTGTCTGCTGGGTTGCCTGGTCAAGCTGGCCTGTTGAATCGCTGATCTGATTTATTCCATTGGACTGCTCCATTGAAGCAGAGGCAATTTCTGAAATAAGAGTTTTTATTTTTTCAGCATTTTCCTGAAGTGTAAAAAAATCTGTGAAAGTTTTTTCAGCAGACTGCGTGGTTGAGTCAATTTTTTTAACTGTTTCCTCGATAATTGAAGATGTATGTTTTGCAGCGTTTGATGCCTTGGATGCAAGGTTTCTGACCTCGTCTGCAACCACAGCAAATCCAGCTCCGGCTTCTCCTGCTCTTGCCGCTTCAACTGCTGCATTGAGGGCAAGAAGGTTTGTCTGAAAAGCTATTTCATCAATTGTTTTAACAATTTTAAATGTGTCTTCGCTTGATTTTGATATGGCTTTCATTGATTGAGACAAATCCTTTATTCCATTTGAAGACAATATCATTGCATTTATTGTTTCTTTCATTATTGTCTCAGATTCTGCCGCATTTTGTGAATTGTTCTTTATCATTGCTGTCAGCTCCTCAAGAGCAGTTGATGTTTCTTCTATTCCTGCTGCCTGTTTTGAGGCCTGTTGTGCAAGCTGCTGGCTTGAGTCTGAAATCTGTTCAGAAGCATTGTAAAGCTCTCCTGAGCCTGACTTGAGGCTGTCGCTTATTTTTGAAAGCCTGGCTGAAACTCCTGAGCTGAAGAAAAAGCCGGTCAGTATTCCTGAAACTGAAAAGAAAAGAGTGCTTAGAATAATAATTCTGTATAGCCTTGAAAGTCGTTTTTCTGATTCATTTTTAAGGGTTTCAACAGAATGGAGAAATTCTTTAACAGGAATATTTGCTGCAACCGAATAGTTTTTACCTTCAATAATAAGAGGGCAGAATGCAAAGATCTTTTCAACCCCCTCGAATGAATACTGTTTTATTCCTGTTTTGCCCGGAATTAAATCATTTGCTGCAATTTTAGAAAGTTCTCCAAATTTAGGATTGGTGAGGTTTATATTATCCTGGAGTTTGTATTTTGGATGGGACAGGATAACAGCATTTTCGTTTGTCAGTGAAACATAGCCTGTTTTTCCGTATTGATAACCGGAAAGTTTTTCCCATATTATATCCCAGTCCATCTCCAAAACTGCATAACCTTTAAGGTTTTTGTCATAAAAAACAGGAGCAGAAACAATCATAACTGTTTTTTCGGAATTTTCAGGGATTATTGCACCTGTATTAAAAACTGATTTTGATTTTACAGCATTTTTAAACCATTCCTGATCTTTAACGTTTTCTGTGCCAATATTCATCTGCCGGTCTGAAAATGAGAAAAAAACATCTCCGTCTGGTCGTATGAGCCTTATTCTTGAAATCAGAGGTTTTTCAGACTGGTTTATTTTAACAGTTGTATTATTCACTATCCCATCAAGTTCTGAGTTCAGTGCTCCAGATGCTTCCTGAGCAAGTTCGGGCCATACACCGCTTGTGCTTACAATCCAGTCCCATTGGGGAACATATTTATATGAAACAAATTTATTTTCATTTTTGTAGGTATAGGTCAAGAGCTGTGTTTTAGATGCGTCCCTTGTTTTTATTACAGGTTCAAGGCTTGTGACTTTCAGGTCTTTTATTACATTGACATTCCTGAGTTTATCAATAGGGTGTACAGCTGTTACACCATTGGAATCAAGGGCATAGCAATAACCTCTTTTTCCTATTTTTACTTTAACTATTTCAGATGCTGCAGAACTTTTTGCAATTTCAGTGAGTTTTTTTCTGGTTTGAAGATCAGGTGCCTGTTCAATAAGCTTTATCTGGTTAACACAAATGCTTGTAAGAAAATCTGTAATTGAATTGATTTTTGTTTTTACAGATTCATCCATTTCTTCAAGGCTGCCCTCAGATGTCGCAATAAAGTTAATGAGATTTTTTGATCTTGAAAGGGCTGCTGCTTTTTCAGTTATGTCTTCAATAATAATTTCTACATCGTTTTTTGCTGCCTGAATTCCAAGCTGGAGAGTATTTTCAGCCTCTTGTCTGATTCCGTTTGCCGCATTTTCTGCAGCAGCTTTATTCATCTCTCTGAACTGATAAATATTGAAGCCGGAAAGTGTAAGTATTGGTATTAAAATAAGCAGTGCAATGATCAGTATCAGCTTCTGTTTAAAGGACATCATTTTTAGCATGATGCTCTCCCAATATTTATTTGTATTGAAAAAATGAGACTTTCCCGGAACCCAGGCCTTCCAAATACTTTAAACACAATTTTTTTGAATAAAGCTTTTTTTGTTATTTAAGGAGTATGAATTTGTTGTCTGAAAATTAAAAACTGAATTAGATTATTAATAAATATAATAACATTAAGTTTAAAACAAGAATAAATGTTTTTAATGTTATTTTTCTGATTCCCGCGAAAATTTTATTGTATTTAAGTGGATTGAATGCTGAAATTAGAATATTTTTACTATCAGGTTTCGAATCTTATGCTGGTATGTGAAAAAATTTTTTTGTTAAGGTTTTATAGTTTATTGATAATTAAGGATTATTTTGAATGGCAGTCATGAAAAGTACTTCACTTGATTTATCTGGTTTTGCAAACAGTGCTGCTGACTTTTTTGAAACATTCAGGCGTATATCTTTATTCATGTCTGTTCAAAGGGGAATTGCCCTTGTTCTTCTTTTATCTATAGGCTGTACTAAATTTCAGGGATATTATTTCAGCAGGCCTTTGAGCGGTGAAATTTTTCTGGAGTTCATTAATAAATCAGATTGCTTACAAGGTTTTAATAAATTGGACGACTGATTTCTTTGCATTATTCTTATTTAGTTGCTGAACGAAAACGGCCTTTTTTGTCCATTTCGGTGTCAGATAAAAAATTTAATCCTCAAAATACTCCATGTATTCCTGCGGTTAAATTTTTTATCTTCCTTGAACTGAACAAAAAATTCTCGTTTTCGGCCAATCACTATTTAGTTGCTGAACGAAAACGGCCTTTTTTCTAAGTTTTGGTTCAGCACCTATTTAGATTTTCTTCCAAATTCAATTTTTAGTTTTGTCATCTTGTGACGAAGAGTGCTTGGGTGAATATCAAGAATTTTTGCAGCTCCGTTTTCCCCCTGAATTTTTCCTTTTGTGGCTTCAAGTACTTTTTCAATATGTGATTTTAAAACTTCTTCAATTGAAAGGTATAATTCGTCTGAACTTTCATTATTTAAATCTTTTGATTTTTCAGGGCTGTTTTTATTGTTTTCGTATTCATTGAAATTTAAAATTTCGCTTTTTTTTGCCTGTGCTTTAATAAGTTCCCTTTCAACAGCATTTTCAAGCTCTCTTACATTCCCGGGCCATGAATAATGGACAAGCCTTGAAAAACCTTTTTCCGAAACCGATGGATTAAGTCGTAAATTAAGCTCCTTGAGCTTTTTTTTTATAAAATAGTCAGTCAATACAGGTATATCATTCTTTCTTTGTCTTAAAGGAGGAATAAAAATTGGAAAGACATTGAGTCTGTACCATAAATCTTCCCTGAAAAGTCCTTTATGGACAAGATCTTCAAGGTTTCTGTTTGTTGCTGCAATTATTCTTACATCGGCCTTAAGTGTCTGGGTTCCGCCGACCCTTTCATATTCTCCAGTTTGTAAAACCCTTAAAAGTCTTGTCTGAACATGAAGAGGAAGTTCTCCAATTTCATCGAGAAAAATAGTCCCGTTATCTGCACGCTCAAATTTTCCTTTTTTTGCCGTCAAAGCACCTGTAAAAGATCCTTTTTCATGGCCGAAGAGCTCGCTGTCTATAAGTGATTCAGGAATTGCACCACAGTTTACCCTTATAAAAGGCTTGTTTCTTCTTTTTGAATTGTAGTGGATGGATGAGGCAATAAGTTCCTTTCCAACTCCGGTTTCTCCAAGAATCAATACCTTGCTTTCAAGGGGTGCAACCTGGGATACCATTTCCATAACTTCCTTGAGCCCGGAATTTTGTCCGATTACAATGTTTCCCTGAATTTTCCTGAGTTCCTCGTGAAGATATATGTTTTCGTCTTTTAATAAATCCTTTAGTCTTGAAAGCTCTTTAAATCTTAAAATATTTGAAATTGCTATGGCAAAAGGGTCATGAAGAATTGAAAGGATTTTTCCGTGGTCCCAGGTGAATTTTTTGTTTCCCTCTGCAAATGCAATTATTGCTCCTATCCGCTGATCTTCGACTTTAAGCCTTAACACAACCGATGAAAGTTCAGGAAGATTAAAGGCTTTTTTCATTCTTATTCCAACAGGATTGTCTTCAAGTTTTTGCAGCAGAAGAACTGAACCGATTGTGGATTCAACATATTCAATATCAGATTTTGAGAGTTTTAGTTCCTGTGCCTTGAAGGAAAGGTTTATTTCGGAAGTATATGATATAACTTCAACACTTCCTGAATCCGTATGATAAACTCCTATCATAAGCCCGTTTAAGGGGATATAATTTTTCAGGAACCTGAAACAGTCATCAAGCATTTTGTCTTCATCAAGAGTGCTGCAGATGGTCAGTGTTCCCTGATGGAAAAATTCTTTTGGGTCAATCATTTAACTACCACGTTTTGATAATGGGTTTAAAAATAGAAAATATTACGCAAAATCCCCTTAATTATAAAGAGGATTTTTTTAGTTCAGTTCTTGGAAAGCGGATTTTTTTCAGAAATTTTTCAAAAACAATGGTTCTTTGCTCTGCAGTTTGTCACTGAAAAACGGAATTTATGATGCTATTTGGGAGAAACTGCTTTGATTTGTGCAGAGGCAAGGTCTATTTTAAAGCCTGTATGTTTCTGGACAATACTTTCTATTTCTTTATCTGTAAGCTCTTTCTCTGTTTTAATTTTTTTCATTTTATCAATGTTTTTTTCATAATCTGTATTAAAGGAATTTCCATTGGGTAGATAAATTGTGCCGTTGGAAAAATCCACAGCAAATGCAATAACCCCTGGAATAAGGAAGCAAATCAGGCCTATTCCGTTTAAAACTGCAATACCCGGATCAATTCTGCCTGAAGTCTGACCTTTTCTTTCAGGGTGGAGAATTGTTCCGCATGAAAAAGTAAAAAAGCATATAAATACTAATGTGATTAAAGCAATATACCTGTTTTTTGATGAGTTTTTGTTCATTTTTTATCTTTCTTTAAAGTTCAATAATATTTCCAATTTATTGCGTGACAGTAAAACCAGGTTTATTTATGCTGACTTGATAAAAAAAACAACCCCCGGAGTCTGCCTTTTTTCTTGAATTTATCTTTTTCACCTACTATACCGATTCAGGATTATTTTCTGCATAAATATTTTAAATAAAAAATAAATGCCGGTCTGCGTTTTTAAGCCGGCTTAAAATTTCAAACAAGGAGGAGACATGCCTAAAAGAGAGGACATAAATAAAGTTCTGATCATAGGATCCGGACCAATCATAATAGGTCAGGCCTGTGAATTTGACTATTCAGGAACCCAGGCCTGCAAAGCGCTTCGAAGCCTTGGGTATGAAATCGTGCTTGTCAACTCCAACCCTGCAACAATCATGACTGATCCTGGAATGGCGGATAAAACCTATATTGAGCCGCTTACAATTCCTGTTCTTGAAAAAATAATTGAAACAGAACGACCAGATGCTCTTCTTCCAAACCTTGGAGGCCAGACAGGACTTAATCTTTCCTCAGAACTTTCTGAAAAGGGAATTCTTGACAAATACAATGTCAAGGTTATCGGCGTTAATATGGAAGCCATAAAAAGGGGAGAAGACCGTACAGCCTTCAAGGAGACTATGGAGCGTCTTGGAATAGAAATGCCAAGAAGCAGGGCCGTAAATTCTGTTGAGGAGGCTGAAAAAGTTGCAGCAGAACTTGGCTATCCTGTTGTTATCCGTCCTGCCTATACAATGGGGGGAACAGGCGGAGGCTTAGTATATAATGTTGAAGAACTCCGTATAACTGCATCAAGGGGGATTGCTGCAAGTATGGTTCATCAGGTTCTTGTTGAGGAATCTGTTCTTGGCTGGGAAGAGCTTGAACTTGAAGTTGTAAGGGATTCCAAAAACCAGATGATTACAGTTTGCTTTATTGAAAACGTTGACCCGATGGGTGTTCATACAGGAGATTCCTACTGCACTGCTCCAATGCTTACAATAAGTGAAGAACTTCAGGAAAGGCTTCAGAAATACTCATATTCAATTGTTGAGGCAATTGAGGTTATTGGCGGGACAAACGTCCAGTTTGCCCACGATCCAAAAACAGACAGGGTTGTTGTTATTGAAATAAATCCCCGTACTTCAAGATCATCTGCTCTTGCATCCAAGGCAACCGGATTTCCCATTGCCCTTATTTCAGCTCTTCTTGCAAGCGGCATGACTTTAGATGAAATCCCTTACTGGAGGGACAATACCCTGGATAAATATACTCCTTCAGGAGATTATGTGGTTGTAAAATTTGCACGCTGGGCATTTGAAAAATTTGTTGGGGTGGAAGACAAACTTGGAACCCAGATGCGTGCTGTGGGCGAAGTAATGAGCATAGGAAAAAACTACAAGGAAGCTTTTTTAAAGGCAATCCGCTCCCTTGAAACAGGGCGCTACGGTCTTGGGTTTGCAAAGGATTTTAATGAAAAATCACTTGATGAACTCATGGCAATGATCTCAACTCCAACAAGCGAGCGTCAGTTTCTTATTTATGAGGCAATAAGAAAAGGTGCAGATCTTTCTGAAATAAACAGAAAAACCAATATAAAGCTGTGGTTTCTCGAGCAGATGAAAGAACTTGTTGAACTGGAAGAAAAAATTTTGAAATTCAAGGGCAGTCTTTGTTCTGATGAGCTTCTTGTTCAGGCAAAAAAAGACGGATTTGCAGATAAATATCTGGCAAAAATTCTTGAAATTCCTGAAAAATCAATTCGTGATAAAAGAATTGAACTTGGATTTCCTGAAGCCTGGGATTTTGTTCCTGTAAGCGGGGTTGAAAATGCTTCATATTATTATTCAACCTATAATGCAGAAGATAAGGTGTCTGTAAGTGACAATAAAAAAATCATGGTTCTTGGTGGAGGTCCAAACAGGATAGGGCAGGGGATTGAATTTGACTACTGCTGTGTTCATGCGGCATTTGCAATTCGTGATGCAGGCTTTGAATCCATAATGGTAAACTGCAACCCTGAAACCGTTTCCACAGATTATGACACTTCAAACAAGCTTTATTTTGAGCCTCTTACCACAGAGGATGTTTTAAGCATTTATGAAAAGGAAAAGCCTTTTGGTGTAATTGTTCAGTTTGGCGGTCAGACTCCTTTAAATCTTGCAGATGAGCTTGAAAAGGCAGGAGTGAAAATTCTTGGTACTTCTCCAAAAACAATTGATCTTGCAGAAGATCGCGAAAGATTCGGAGAGATTATCAGGAAACTTGGTATTCCACAGCCTGAATCAGGAATGGCTGTTACTCTTGAGGATGCGATAAAAGTTGCTTCCCGAATTGGTTATCCCGTAATGGTAAGACCTTCCTATGTACTTGGGGGACGGGCAATGGAGGTTGTTCATGATGAGGATATGCTCCGTCATTATATGAAGGCTGCTGTTGATGTTTCAGAAAAGCGTCCTGTTCTTATTGACAAATTCCTTGAAAATGCAATTGAAGCAGAGGCCGATGCCATAGCAGACGGAACAGATGCATTTGTTCCTGCTGTAATGGAGCATATTGAACTTGCCGGAGTCCATTCAGGTGATTCTGCCTGCGTTATTCCTCCTGTAACAATATCAAAGAAAAATCTGGATACCATAACTGAATATACAAGAAAAATTGCTGTTGAATTAAAGGTGGTGGGACTTATGAATATTCAGTATGCAATCTTTAATGATACTGTTTATATTCTTGAGGCAAATCCGCGTGCATCAAGGACTGTTCCGCTTGTTTCAAAAGTATGCAATATTTCCATGGCCCGCCTTGCAACTGAGGTAATGCTTGGGAAAAAACTTTCCGATCTTGATCTGAAAAATTATGAAATAAAGCATTTTGGAGTTAAGGAAGCAGTTTTTCCTTTTAACATGTTTCCTGAAGTTGATCCTGTTCTGGGACCTGAAATGAGATCTACAGGAGAAGTGCTTGGACTTTCAGATTCTTTCGGACTTGCATTTTTTAAATCCCAGGAAGCTGCAAATGTTCATCTTCCGGTTTCAGGAAGTGTTCTTATTACTGTTGCAAACCATGAAAAAGAAGGTGTTCTTGAAGCTGCCCGTCTTTTGAAAGATCTTGGTTTTAATATTTTTTCAACTGAAGGCACAGGAGCTTTTCTTGCAGATAACAAAATAGAGTCAAAAGTTCTTGCAAAAATAGGCCATGGCCGTCCAGACATTGTTGATGCAATGAAAAACGGAGAAATCAACCTTGTAATAAACACTCCAAGCGGCAAGGAAAGTCAGGAAGACGATTCTTATATAAGAAAAACCGCAATAAGATTTAATATTCCATACATTACAACAACAGCTGCCGCTTATGCCGCTGCAAAAGGTATAGAAGCCAGAAAAGCAAACGGCAGTATAAGGGTTTGTTCTATTCAGGATTATCATAAAAATATTGGTTGATTTTTTTAAATCTGTTCCTTTGGTTTCACATCAAAGGAACAGGTTCTTTTAATTTAAAAAAACTGAAGTCTTTATCTTTATATAAAGACTTAAAACAGTGTTTAGACCCAATCTAAGGCTTGTCCCTGATTTGGTGCTTAGATTTTATCAATACTTTTATTTCATATATATTATGCACTCTTGACATAAAAAATCATATGGGAATAAGTTTAATCAAAAGATTTATTCAGGTTCAGATTAAACTTATTTCAGGGTGGCTTTTATGCCGGAAAAAACATTAATCAAGCTCTCAAATACTACTTCTCAGCGAATAGCACTTCCAGCGGTTCTGACAATTGTCCTTTATGTGATTGTAATTTTCTTTATTTTTATTCCCCATATTGAAAAGAGTTTTGTTTCAAGAAAAAAAGAAATGATTAAAGAACTTACTGAAACTGTATGGAGCCTTCTTGAAAGTTACAGGGAACGCGAACTATCAGGGGAACTTTCAACTGATGAAGCAAAACTCCGTGCAGTTTTAAGAATTGGAAAGCTTCGCTACGGCCCTGAAAAAAAAGATTATTTCTGGATTACAGACATTACTCCGAAAATGATTCTTCATCCCTACCGACCTGAACTTCAGAATAAAAAATTTTCTGAAATTAAGGATAAGGAAATCAAAGATCTTTATTTAAGATTTAATGATCTTGTCAAACTTCATGGTGCGGGATACATAGATTACATGTGGCAATGGAAGGATGAAGCCGGTAAAATGATGCCAAAACAGTCCTATATAAAGGGTTTTGAACCCTGGGGCTGGATTGTTGGAACAGGAATGTATACCGATGATATCTATGCTGAAATAAAAGCCATAAGAAACAAGCTTATTGCAGTTTCAATTGGAATTCTTGCTGTTGTTCTAATGCTTTCTCTTTATTCCATAAGACAGACAATGAAGGCCGATCGTGAACTTCTGAGAACCTTTCTGGAAAGAAAAAAACTTCTGGAATCTCTGAAAAAAAGCAGGGAAAGGTTTAAGAGCCTTATTGAAACTACAAGTGACTGGATATGGGAAAGCGACGGGAAGGGCCGGTTTACCTATTCAAGTCCAAGAGTGGAAGAGCTTATCGGATTTTCAATTGAAGATATCATGAATAAAACAATAATTGATTTTCTCCCCATGCATCTCAGGTGTTTGTACAGAGAGTCATATGAAAATATGCTTGTACTGGGAAAACCCTTTAAAGGGTTTGAAGTAACAGGCCTTGCAAAGAATGGGAAAGATGTTGTTCTGGAAATAAATGCCGTACCGGTTTTTTCTGAAACAGGGGGGCTTCTTGGGTACAGAGGTGTAACAAGGGATATAACCCTGAGGAAAATGGCAATGGAAGCACTTGAAAAAAGCCGGGACAGTCTTCATGCTAATCTCGAGGAAACAGTCAAATCACTTGCTTCAGCAGAAGAAAAACGTGATCCTTATACAGCCGGGCATCAGACCCGTGTAGACAGGCTTGCCTGTGCAATTGCAAGGGAGCTTGAACTGCCGGAAAAACAGATTGAGGGACTTCATTTTGCATCACTTTTACATGATATAGGTAAAATAGCCCTTCCTTCCGAGTTTTTGTCAAAACCGACGGTATTATCTTTACAGGAACATGAAATTATAAAATGCCATGCCGAAAACGGATATGATATATTGAAGAATATTCATTTCCCATGGCCTGTTGCTGAAATTGTGCATCAGCATCATGAGCTTCTTGACGGTTCAGGATATCCCAAAGGGCTCAAGGGAGAGGATATACTTTTCGAAGCAAAGATTCTTACGGTGGCAGACGTTGTGGAGGCAATGTCTTCACACAGGCCCTACAGGCCGTCTCTTGGCATTGAAGCTTCTCTCGATGAGATCCGCACAGGCAGAGGAATTAAATATGACGAGGCCGTTGTTGATGCCTGCCTTAATCTTATTCTTGAGAAAAACTTTGATATTCTTGGAAACGGAGAGTCTGATCTGCATTAAGTTTAAGCTTTATAATTTATTATTTCACTGCTATTAAGCATATAAACTTAAAAGAAAAAGGACAGATTAAATGGACGGCAGACAAAGAGATAATATAAAGCCGGGAATAAAAGTCAGTATCGTGCTTAAAAAAGATCAGAAAAGCGGACATCTGACAGGGGGAGTTGTAAAAGACATTCTGACGAATTCAAAAAATCATCCCCACGGAATAAAAGTAAGGCTTGAAGACGGTCAGATCGGAAGAGTCAAGGAGATTATCCAGTAAACCTAGCAGGTCAGGCAAACTGCGCCTATGTCGTCATGGGTCTTGAATCTTGGGTATTTTCTGCAGCAGGGGTCTTTTTTTTCAATATTTCTCACATAATCTCTTATATTTTCAAGGCCGCCTTCATTAAAGAGTTCCACCATTTTGTCAAAATTGTTTTCTCCAGGAGTTTCGCTTGGGATAAAAAGTCCGTCAGTAAAAAGAAGTATGCTTTCTATATTTTCAAGGTCTTCTGTTCCTGATTTCAGAAATGAAAAAAACTCTTTTTCACCGTTTAATACCCCGTAGTCGATATTCATCCTTTTTCTGACTTTGATTATCTGATTTTCAAGCTCTTCCATTATTGTTTTGTCAGTCTTTTCAGAAATATTTTTCCACATGGTTAAGGTTTCAAAGTCATGGTCAAAATCTTTTACGGGAATTTTATATGATCCGTCCTTATAAACAATCAGAACAAGGCTGTCTCCTATCTGAATCCAGTTTAAGGTGTTTTTATCAATTTTAACAGCAGCAGCTGAAGTGCTCCAGAGATTTGATTTGTCGGACGTATCAACCATATTTTCGGTCATTTTGTTTTGAATGGCATTGTTTGCAAGTTCTGCAAGTTCTTTAAGGCTTCCTTTTTTATTGAGAAAAATATTTTTTGCTGTGTTTGATGCAAGAAAACCTCCTGTAAGTCCGTTTTCAAATATTTTTTTATCAAGACTTGTTGCACCGTCAAAAACTCCAAATACTGATCCGTTTATAGACACTGCATCTTCATTAAGTTTTCCTGTACCTTTTTCCAGAATATATGATATTTTTTCCATAACTTACCGACCTTATTTAAGTTTATGGAAAAATTAGTATAAAACAGGCTAATCTTCAAATAGGTAATTTGAATGGAAGTTTTGAAATGTATAGAAAAAATTTTAATTCCTAAGCCGCTTATCGTTGTTATTGAAGATGTCGGCTGGTGGAACGGCAGGGACGGATCATTGAAAAATCAGCCCTTTAGAAGCGGTATGAGCAGAAATCATGATTTGAATGATTATAATGCACTGGTCCTGCTTGCGAAATCTCTTGGAATTCAGATTGTCTGTGGTTTTGTATGGTGTGACTGGGATAGAAACGATATTTTGAAAGAACTTCCGTGCTCTACATGGATGGGAAAAAACTGGCATGTTCCGGTCAGTGATTTTTCAATTCTTGATAAGGCGGCATCAATTATTAATTCAAATAAAAATCATATTGAAATTGCATTTCACGGACTCGGACATGAGTTCTGGGAAAATGGAAGATTAGCAAGAAGTGAATTTCACGATTCTGAATGCAATATGAGAAGCAGTCATGAAATTGAAAATCATTTCAGGGCAGCCCGGGAAATAATAAAAACAAGCGGTATTGATACAGATTTCCCAGAAATTTTTATTCCGCCGGCATTGAAGCATAGTTTTGGAAACGGAGAAAAAGGATTTCAGAGGCTTCTTAAAAATGCAGGATTTAAAATTGTTATTACCTCATTTGATAAAGCAAGGAAGTATAAGCCTCCAATTTTTGAAAAATTTACAAAAGAGTGCAAAATAACCCTTATAGAAAGGGGGGCTTCCCCTGTAAAGTGGAACTGTTTAAGTGCAGATCCTGATTTTTCCTTTGACTGGCCTGTATTAAGCCTTCACTGGACTAATATTTTGCACCGGAATTCTGAAATGAATTTTAAGATAGTTGAAAAATGGGTGACTTTTTTGCAGAAAGGAGCAGAAAATAAAGGACTGATTCTTTTGCCTGATATTAAAAATTCCATTGCACAGCTTATTTACAGTGAACTTGCAGAGATTTCACAAACAGAAAAAGGACTGATCATTAATCTTGAAAAGGCTGATGATCTGCTGTCTGGGTGTTTTGATGATCCGGTCAAAAAAATCCTTCATGTTCTTGCAGAAAACAATGCTGATTTATCTTTGTATTTAAAGAAAGGGAAACTTGTCTCAGTTTCTGAAAGCGGACTTTGCTCAATTGTTCCGGATAAAAAAATTATTGAATTTGTGTTTAACTGATAAGTTCCTTAAATATTGTTTCAATTTTACTGAAAATTCCCTTCCATGTATAATTTTTAATTAAATTATCAATTTTATCAGGATCTGTTTCAGGGTTTAAAAGGGATTTTTCAATTTCCTGATTTAAAATTTTTGAAAGCTTCAAAACAAGTGTTTCCATATCTTTCTCATAGGGCCTGTCTATTGTTTCAAGCTCTGGAAGATTAATAAATTTAATCAGTTCGGAATCGATATTTCCTGCAAGCTCTTTTGTACCGGGAAGATCAGTTGTTATTACCCTGCATCCGCATGCAAGGGCTTCAAGTATGACAAGCGGAAGTCCTTCATAAAAAGAGGGAAGTATGAAAATATGGGATTTTTTCATCATTTCTGAAAGCTCTTTATGACTGAGCATGCCGCAGAAAGTTACGTTGCTTAATTTTTCCCCGAAATTTAATATTTCCTCATACTCTTTACCAGACCCTGTACCGGCAAGATTAAGATTAAAGGGAAGCTTATTTTTATTTAAAAGAGCAATGGAAGACAAAAGCCATAAAACTCCTTTGGAAAAAGAAAGTTTTCCTGCATATAAAATATTTACAGGAGGTGCTTGAGTTTTTTTCTGATATGAAAACAAATTTTCATCAAAGCCGCTTCCAATAACCTCTATTTTTGATTTTGGGATATTGTAAATATCATGGATCTGATTTTTCTGGGAACTGGTCAAAGCAATTATTCTGTCTGCTTTTTTTAAGCCTTCAGTCACTTTTGGTTTAATATGAGGACAGTTTTTTGCCTGTCTTAAATCTGTGCCGTGGCAGGTTATCACAAGGGGAATATCAGGGAAAAGTTCTTTAATGTATGAGGACATGAGCCACAAATGGTTGCTGTGAATAACATCTGGTCTGAAACTTTGGACAGCTTTTGTTATTTTTGCCCTGGCTTCTTTTTCATAGAGAAAAAGTTCTTTTTCCCCCATATCTTTAAAGCAGGTGCTTTGATATGGCATTACATCACTCATTCCGGGAATTTGAAAAGGAAGTTCTTTTGAACCAAATTCAATAAAAGATCTGTTATGCTCCAACAGACCGGGAATTGAAATTCTTTTGTCCTTTTGTTGAACTCCGCATAAAAGAAATGTCTCATGATTATTCAAAGAAGCCTGTTTTATCATGGACTGAACATAAAAGCCGCTTCCTGTAAATCCTGGTTTCTGGCTTATTGAATATAATATTTTCATAATATCTGCTTTGGGTTGTTTAACCTGTCATTGGCCGAAAACTAGAATTTTTTGTTCAGTTCAGGGACGATGAAAAGTTTAACCTTCAGGATACATTAAGTATTTTGAGGATTAAATTCTGAATCTGACGCAGAACTGGACAAAGAAGGCCGTTTTAGTTCAGCCACTAAGTTGATCGATTTTAAATATTTCCCTTAAGTCCAATATCATCTGCAACGGTTTTCATTGCTTCTATTGTTTCTGCAATAAGTTCGTTCAAATCCATTTCAAGCATTTTTGCGCCGTTTTCAATTATACTTCTGTCAACTCCTGCGGCAAAGCTTTTGTCTTTCCATTTCTTTTTCACGGATTTAGGCTTCATATCCATTATGCTTCTGCTGGGCCTTACAAGGGCAGAGGCATTTATTAGTCCTGTAAGCTCATCAGTGGCATATAAAATTTTTTCCATTTTGTGTACAGGCTCAACATCTGTGCATATTCCGTATCCATGGCTTATGACAGCTCTTATATAATCATCTGGCCAGTTTTTGTTTTCAAGAATTTCCTTTGTTTTTTTGCAGTGTTCATCCGGCCATTTTTCATAGTCAAGATCATGAATAAGTCCTATTATTCCCCATTTTTCAGGGTCTTCACCAAATTTTGATGCAAAATATCTCATAACACCTTCAACTGCCAGTGCATGTTTTATAAGGCCTTCTGTTTTTGTATACTCCTTTAAAAGTTCAAACGCTTCCTCTCTTGAGGGCATATATGATTCTGTCATTTTTTCCTCCCTGAAAATAAAGGTTAATGAGTCTTTCAGGAAAATAGAAAACAAAATTTTTGTCAATGTCTTAATTGTGAATTTTCAGGTTTAAGTTTAAAATAAGAGTGCTTAAAACCTGAAGAAAAAGGCCGGGTCAAATGATACATTATGAAGAAATTTTTCCAAAAAATTTAACTGCAGGCAGATATGTCAGATCATATACTTTTTCCATTGGAGAAATTACTGAAACAGACTCCAGATACATAACAAGATCCTTTCCGACTTTTCTTACAAATTTTTATTTTGAATTTGAAGGCGGGCTGAGCGAAATAAGAAAAAATAATAAAACCGAGTCCATAGATAAAAGAACCTATGTTAACTGTGAAATCGGCAGCTGGTCTGATATTTATCAGCTCTCTTCAAAATATGAAAAAAGGCAGGTAAAAAATTTTAAAGTCGATTTTTATCCCAATGCAGTTTTTGAAATATTTGGAGTCTCTCCGTCAAAATTTAACGGTTATGATATAAAGGTTGAAGACATCTGGGGTGATACCTCCTCCTTCAGGCTTATGTATGATGAAATGGAAAATGCCTGCTGCGGCAGAAAAATGATTGAGATTTTCGAAAGGGAACTGATAAAGAAAATTGACAGAATAAAAAGTCCAAATCCCTATATTCCTTATTTTTTAAAGTATCATGAGGATCTTGAAGGTTTTTCCAGAATACTTGGATATTCGCCAAGATGGATACAGAAACACCACAGGGAAATTTTCGGGTATTCATTCAGGGTTTTGCAGGGAAGCCTTCGTTTTTATAATGTCATTGATTTTATAAACAATTGCGGACTCTCAGGCAGAACAATCAATTTCAGCAGGGTTGCTCAGGATTTCGGATATTATGATCAGGCTCATTTCATAAAGGATTTTAAAAAATACACTGGAATGACCCCACTTGAATATACTGCCGGAAAATTTAAAAATCTTTTGAGGTTTCACTGGTAGTGCGTATTTTTACAATATAGATTTTTTCACGGCAGATAATATCCCCATTGTTTTTGATTAATAAAATATTTGGAGGATATTTATGGAAAGACTTTACAAGCCCTGGCATTATTTTTTGATGACCTTTGTTTTGACCTTTATTTTCTGGGGGGCAGGGGCTTATTTAAGCTTTGACGAAACATCTTATATTTATCTTGTCTTTGTTCTTGCGGGGCTGTTTTGTCCTTTTATTGTCTGTGTTTTTATGATTTTTACGTCAAAAAACAGTTTTCTCAAGAAAAGTTTTATCCGCAAACTTTTCAATCCCCGGCTGATAAATATAAAAATGATTCCGTTTTTAATCTTTTTCATGCCGTTTTCAGTTGTAGTGTCTGTTTTTATTTCAGTTCTGTTCGGTCAGTCCTTGGATCAGCTTACCCTTTCTCAAGGGTTTTCCTTTTCAACCGGGTTTATACCTGTTTTTTTAATACTTTTTCTTGCGGCGGTTTTTGAGGAGCTTGGATGGCGCGGTTATGCCTTTGAAAGTCTTGAACAGGAATTTTCCCGGTTTAATGCATGCATTATTTTCAGTGTGCTCTGGTCTTTGTGGCATCTCCCCCTTATTTTCATAAAAAATACATACCAGTACGAGATATTTCACATGAACATCTGGTACTGCATAAATTTTTACTTCAGCATTATTCCCCTTGGAGTGATTGTAAGCTGGTTTTGCATAAAAAATAACAAAAGCATTATTTCTGCCGTTGTTTTTCATTTAATAATAAATCTGTCCCAGGAAGCCTTTAATATAACCCAGAATGTAAAAGTCATTCAGTCTTTTGTGCTTACAGGTTTTGCAGTTTTGATTGTTTATCTGGACAAAAACCTTTTCTTTAATAAAAAGGAGTCTTTGGATGAATAATCTGAAAAAAATACATGTTTATTTGTGCGCTGTTCTGGGGATTTTAATAAATTTTATATATGCAGGGCTGTTTTTTATGGAAATTATTACAGGTGATTTTTCAATAATTGAAAATCAGGTTTTTATATCGGCTTTGTCTCTTGAAATTTCATGGGTGTTTCTTTTTATCTGGTTTATTTTAAGACCTTGCAAAAGAAGGGATATTCTGATTATTTCTTTAATTCCAATGATTACAGCCAATTTTTTAAACACAATATTTTCAGATTCTTCATTTTGGCTGAATACATTTATTTTATGTGTTTTCTGTATTGTTTTTATTACAGGATATGTATTTGCCGGAGAAATGAAAATTGTTCAGTCCGGATATAAAAAGGAAAAATAAAATGAAATTCTTTTGTCTTAATAATATTTTTATAAAATCTTTGATTTTGTTTATTTTTGTTTTGTCTTCAAAATGTTTGGCATTTGAAAATTTTAAGGGTGAAGCCGGCACAGGAGTTCTTTTTTTCAGCGGAAAGGACAGGCTTTCGGTTTTTGATAAAAAAAAGATTTCAAACTATGATTCACCGTCAAATACTGAAAATGGAATAATACCCTTTGTGTTTTTTAATCTTTCTTATAATTACAGCGAAAAATCAGCCTTTTTCACTGATGTGCCGCTGGGTGAATCAGATCCGAAACTTAGGGCAGGACACAGATTTGTTTCTGATAATTATGAGAACAGTCTTTATCTTCATACATCTTTGATGAATCAGACCTGGAAGGACCCCTATGATCTGGATGGACGTGAAGAAACTGACATAAGTGAAAGAGGGTTTGGCTTTGATCAGAAATTTTTTAAAAGATTCGGACTGAAGTATGAATATACATCTGTTGATATTGAAGATGACATAATCGGCCTGAAATTTAATGACATGAAAAGAGACGGAGAAGATCACAGTCTGTGGCTTTCCCATGAATCAAGATTTTTAAGAAATTATGTCTTTAAATCATCACTTAAATATTCATTGAAAAACAGAGACGGCGGCTGTGAAGACAGCCGGGGATATGGAATTGGCATTTCATGTGTTTATTTTTCAGGTGTATCGAGCATAGTGCTGACTATGTCCGGCGAAAAAGAAAAATTTGAAAAAAAGGATGTAATATTTGATGAAAAAAGGGATTTTTCAAAGCTGAATCTTGGCTTTATTTACAAAAGGGATTTCTTGCCGTTTAATAAAAAAATGTTTTTAATGTCAGGGTTTTTGTATTCAAAAAGATATTCGGATATTGATTTTTATGAATCCGAAATAAAGGGGCTTTTTGTTTCTGCAGGTTTCAAGTTTGACTGATATATGGAAATAAAGGCAGTGCTGGGCTGCCTTTAACGTTTTTGAATCCGGTCCCTTATGCCAGATCCAGTGCATCCCGTACTTTCATAGCCAGATCCCGATTGGAAAAGGGCTTCTGAATAAAATTCACGCCCGCGTCCAGCACCCCCTGATGGGCGATGGCGTTTGCCGTGTAACCGGACATGAACAAAACTTTGAGCGTCGGATAATTGGTTTTCAGATTTTCAGACAGGTCCCGGCCATTCATTTCCGGCATGACCACGTCGGTGAGCAGCAGATGAATATGACCTACATGTTCTTCTGCCACAGCCACTGCCATGCCGGGAGTGGACGCCACCAGGATTGTGTATCCCAAATTTTCCAGGATTTTTTGGGCCAGCTTTAAAACTGAGGTTTCGTCTTCGACGATCAGAATGGTTTCACCCCGGCTAATTGGAATTTCTGCTGCATCTTGCGTTTCGATCCGGCCGGCCTCTCCTGCATGACGGCACAGGTAAATCCTGAATGTCGTACCTTGACCTGGTTCGCTGTAAACATTGATAAAACCCTTATTTTGTTTGACAATGCCGTAGACAGTGGCAAGCCCCAGGCCCGTGCCTTTTCCCACGCCCTTGGTAGTAAAAAATGGTTCAAAAATATTGTCCAGAGTGTCTTTGTTCATGCCGCAGCCGTTGTCGCTGACAGTAAGCATTATGAATTCACCCGGGATGAATCCGGCATGGTCGGCACAATATTCCTCGTCAAAATGAATCCGGCCGGTTTCGATGACTATTTTTCCCACCTTGCTAATGGCATCCCGTGCATTGATGCACAGGTTGGCCAAAATCTGATCCAGCTGGGACGGGTCCATAAAAACCGGCATCCGGCCTGGTTCAGGCTGCCAGTATAAATTGATATTTTCGCCTATGAGACGGCGAAGTATTTTGAACATTCCCTCCACGCTTTCATTCAGATCCAGAACAACCGGACGGATGGTTTGTTTTCTTGCAAAAGCAAGCAGTTGCCGGGTAATATCCGCGGAACGCTCGGTTGCGTTTATAATTTCCCTTATATGATCGTATGGGGAGCTATCTGCAGAAATCATGTCCAGAGCCAGTTCCGCATTGCCCATGATCACGCTGAGCATGTTGTTGTAATCGTGGGCAATGCCTCCGGCCAGCCTGCCCACGGATTCCATCTTCTGAGCCTGAACCAGCTGGGACTGAAGTTTTTCCTTTTCGGCTTCGGCCTTTTTGCGCTCAGTGATATCCCGAAAAATAGCGTTTATGCTCAAGTGCTGTCCCTTGGCATCTGTGTTCAGGCTCAGTGAGATCTCCACTGGAATACGTCTGCCGCCAGCGGTTAATCGTTCGCACTCGTAACCTGGCACAGTCCCTTTTTCAAGTACAAGGTGCATCATTTCGGCCTGTTCCGCCAATTGATCTTCCGGGCAGAATCGTGTGATTTGCGACCCTATGGCTTCGTCCGTTGAACATTCAAACAGCTTTTCCGCACCGGGATTGAATACCGTTATTTTACCTTCCGGCTCACAGGCTATCACTGCATCGCTGGTGGTATCCAGTACAGCAACGTACTTTCCCACAGCGATTTCCCGCTGTGTTTCGGTTTCAATGGCCCAGAGGGCAAAGGCGATATCACCGACCACTTCCTTTAGCAGGTCATGTTCCTCGGTGCTAAGGGCATACTTCGCATGGCAGGATAAGCTCATCCAGCCAAAAATCCGGCCCGCGTGTTCAATGCGCAGGCTTAAGCCTGCACGGCCAGTATATGAGGATGATAAAGGGCAATCCGTACACTGTTCGGTTGGATCGTCTATTATCTGAACGTTATCTGACAGCAGTGCCGCTTGTGCACAGACTGGAATGTTACCGGTGTGCAGCTGCTCAGCCATGGGGGTAAAACTGCCGTTAAA
Source organism: Desulfobacteraceae bacterium (assembly GCA_020633955.1). GTDB lineage: Bacteria > Desulfobacterota > Desulfobacteria > Desulfobacterales > JACKCP01 > JACKCP01. The sequence goes on from JACKCP010000015.1 coordinate 37,152, forward strand.
TCCAGCATGGTAAAATGGTTTTCTGGGACGTCCGTCGGTTATCAAAACGATCCAGACGTTAAAATACCCCTGATTTTCAACCATAAGACGACAAGCTTCCTCCAGCAGCCGAATCGGATTTTTTTCCCGGACAATAAGTTGATTGACATTGCGAATGGCCGCCAGGATACGGTTCCGGTGATCAAGGAGATCCTGCAATTCAGCACGGCGTCGGTTTATCCGGGCCAGAACAATGCCTGCAACCATGAATACAGCTATATAAACGGATCGCATGAAAATTTCTTGTGCATTGGCTCCATGCACTGCAATATCCCAGAAAGTCTGCCCTTTTTGTGGAAATGCGAAATAATTCACAAGAACGTCCAAAGTACAAAGTAGCAAACCGAAAAGCACGGCTCCGGCATAGATGACTCTGGTGTCACTCTGGGCCGGGCGGGGAGGCAGTCCAAAAAAGCGTCGAACAATGCCCAGACTGAGCATCACATAGGCCGTCATCAAGAGAACGTAGGCTGTAATTATATGCTTTATGGCCACTGTTTGCAGCCAGACCAAACTCACGTGATTCCAGGAAATATCCGGATTCCAGGGAGGCGGATTCAGCGACACCAGCCACCGGAACACCACCAGAAATCCCAGCTCAATAATTATACGAAAAGGCACCTCCACAGCAAACAAGGCAACATACCATGGATAGTCTTTAGACCGACGCTCGGCCCACCAGCCGTGCCAGACAATCCATAAAGTAAAGACCGGTACCGAATAAAAAATACCCCAGCCGTCAGCCTGCCACAGCCACCACATGGTTTGACACCCACCTGCCAGGGCGGACAAAAGGCCATATCGCCATCCCCAGGCCAACGCAATCACCAGCGGAAAAAAAAGCCCAGCCAGAATACTGATTTTAAAAGTTGCACCTTCCAGAAATTCAATGTCCATGAAGTTGACGCTGAATCCGATTAAACCAAATACCACCGCAACAATAACTTTATAGGCTCGAGGTTTTCGGCCGCTCATGAAGGGGTTCAGTTTTTTGGGGATATTTGTCTGTTTTTCAGGTGGGTGTGTGGATTTCATTTTGTCCTCATTATACGGCTTCATATTCTGTTAATTTCAAATTTGCCTGCACCCCAATCCGATGCCGCACAGCTTCAGCACTGAATCTGACCAAGTGATCTGCGAGGTAGTTTTTTTTCACTCTACAGATTTTCCGTTCACAGTTTCCATAAGGTCTTTAAAACTTTGAAGACCGGATTCTAAATTTTCAATAATTTCTCCTGCCAGAACATCAGGATCAGGAAGATTATCAAGGTCGGTCAGGCTTTTATCCCGCAGCCAGAAGATATCAAGATTGGTTTTATCCCGTTCCAGTATTTCTTCATAGGTAAATTTCCGCCATCTGCCATCAGGGTTTTGCTCGCTCCATGTTTCGGTTCGTTTATGGCGGTTTTCGGGATTATAAAGTTTAACAAATTCTTCTAAATCTGACGCAGTCATTGGCTTTTTCTTTAGTGTATGATGAATATTAGTGCGGTAATCATAAAACCATATCTCTTTTGTGTGGGCCTCTTTGCTTGCTGCTTTGTTATCAAAAAACAATACATTTGCTTTTACCCCGTTGGCATAAAATACGCCGGTAGGCAAACGAAGAATTGTATGCAGGTCAGTTGTTTTCATAAGCTGTTTGCGAACCTCTTCACCTGCGCCGCCTTCAAACAATACATTATCTGGTAGTACAACTGCAGCCTTGCCTGTAATTTTCAGCATGGTTTTAATATGCTGCAAAAAGTTGAGCTGTTTGTTTGATGTTGTTTCCCAAAAATCTTGACGGTTATAGCTTATATTCTCTTTTTGTGCTTCTCCTGCTTCATTTGTAACAGTGTATGAGCTTTTTTTCCCAAAAGGAGGATTGGTTAATACATAATCGAAACGGTTCCCGTCATCAGCCACCAAAGCGTCATTGGGTGAAATATAGCTTTCTCCTGCTATTTCACCGATGTTGTGCAGGTACATGTTCATCAGGCACAAACGACGGGTATTGGCAACAATCTCATTGCCGTGAAAGGTTTTGTTTTTTAAAAATTCCTTTTCTTCCCTGTCTAAATTATGATTATCTGCAATCCAGTCATAGGAAGCCAGAAAGAAACCACCTGTACCACATGCCGGATCAGCAACGGTTTTTAAAGGTTTTGGCTGAACACATTTTACCATTGTTTTAATGAGCGGGCGGGGTGTAAAATATTGGCCTGCACCAGATTTGGTATCTTCGGCATTTTTTTCCAGTAAGCCTTCATAAATCCTGCCTTTTATATCTGCCCCCATCATTGACCATTGTTCCTTGTCAATCATGTTTATTACACGGGAAAGCTTGGCCGGGTCCTGTATTTTATTCTGACTTTTTGTAAATATTTGTCCCAGAATCCCTTTTTCCGTACTTAAAGATCGAAGCAGCTGATTATAAAATGATTCCAGCTCAGCGCCTCTTTTAGCAGAAAGTGTTTCCCATTCGCAAAATTCTCCGTCTTTTATTTCCTTGCCTTCCACATCTTTCAGGCGTGGGAATTCTAAGCCTTTGTTGTATGGCGGTTTATTTAATTCATCTGCCATTTTTAGAAATAGAAGATAGGTGATTTGTTCCAGATAATCGCCGTAACTTACTCCGTCATCACGAAGCACATTGGCAAGGTTCCATATTTTTGAAATGATTGCACTGTCTGTCATTTATTACCTCTGTTTAATATACTAATTATTAATTTTTTTACTGTTGAGGCTTCTTCCGGTTTGCTGATTGCAATGTAAAGCGTTAGAGAAGCTAATGCTTCATTTGAAATTATAGTGTTACTGCCATTTTGCAGTATATTGTTTTTTTCCAGAAAAAGCAGAAAGCAGGCAGCAGCTATCCGTTTATTTCCGTCTACAAAAGAGTGATTTTTCACCACAAAATAAAGCAAATTAACTGCTTTTTCTTCGATAGAAGGATAACAATCGACTCCGCCAAAGCTTTGCCTTATTTGATTGATTGAACTATTAAAACTGCTGTCTTTTGGTTTTGCAAAAACATCCGACTTAAAAGCAGAATGCATTTCATTTATCATGTTCATGTATTCAGCATAATCAGGATAAACAGCCTCTTTAATGGTTTTACCCTTTGAATCAAGGGTCTCATGGTCATAATCATCGAGGAGCTTTAGACCTTTGGAAAATATCGATAACCACTCATTCCCGTTTTCAGTATTTTCAATATGTTTTGCTACAGTACGGGTTAAAATGCTTATGCCGTCTTTTAATACCTTTATCTCCTGATTTTTTTGAGCCAGCCGTTTTTCATTAATGGCATAGCCTTGTACAAGATAGTCTTTTAAGCGTTTAGTTGCCCATTGGCGGAATTGCGTACCTCTTTTGGAATTTACCCTGTATCCAACAGATATTATTATATCTAAATTATAATGATCAATGTTCCGTTGTACTTTTCTTTTCCCTTCCGTCCGAACTATCCGGAAATTCCGGATAGTTGAATCTGCATTCAGTTCTTCTGTCTTATATATATTTTTTACATGTTCATTGATGGTTCGTACATCCTTATTGAATAATTCTGCCATTTGCAACTGAGTAAGCCAAATGGTATCATCTTCAAACTGAACCCGTATTTCAGTCTGGTTATCAGGAGTTTTATATATTTCAATTTTATTTTCCATTATGTATCTTTTTTTCTCTCTTTATTCTTTCCAACAACACATCCGCCGGTTCATAATCGGCTTCCTGTTTGCACTTCTCTATTTCGGCTTCGCTTAACAGCTTGCCCTCAAAGGCTTTTTTCAGGATGCTCTGACGCAGGGCTTCGGATTTTTCTAGTCCTTCTGTAATACTTTGTTCTACTTTCTCGCAAATGGATAGGCGGGTTTCGATTTCGCGGACGATATCTTTTTGGTATTTCAATGATGGCAAGGGTATTTCTAATGCGTTAAGAAACCTGACATTAATATTTTTTTGAGCTGTTGCAGAAGCTTTGTTATCAATGTCCTTTTTTATCTTTTGTATTTATATAAAGTTAAAGTATTTGTCTTTGAGAAGCCTCATTATTTTATCCAATCACTATATTTTTACAATGCTATCAGGGAAACAAGAATCAAAACCTGAAGAATCTCTGTTTCACCAATATTAGCCGCGATTCTTGAAGACAAAGACCTCCTTTTTCATATAATTTGCTTTGAAATTTTATCAACCTTTTCCGAATATTTAGATATTTGAAAATCTTTTTTTTTAATAGTGCATTGTCCTTGCAATTTGCTGTTCTTATTTTCCTTTTTATAAAGCCAACCTTTTCCTTCCAAATTCTTTTGTTGTTCATTTCTTTTTCGTTGTTTTTGTTTTCCTCAACTAACTCGGCGGTAAATTTCCCTTAATCCTTCTTCGTCAACTCCCCTCAAAAGCCTTTTTTCAACACCGCCTGCCGGTACACTTTCAATTGCTCCTGTGCTTTTTTAAGGTCGGCAATGCCTTTGTCGAGGGAGGCAAAGAGGTTTTCGATTTTGGTTACGATGGCGCGTTGGATGGGGAGGGAAACAGTGGTACATTAATACCTCAAACACGATATATTAGTTTTAAACTTGTTGGAGAAGTAGACTTTGTATTCTCAGATATTTGCTTTTGACAATTGAACTTACTAAATAATAGTAAACAAGATAATCGATTATTATTAAATGATTTTAATTTCTGTAATTTTTGCAGCATTTTTAGTTAAGTTTGCACCATCTAATTGTTCTAGAATCCAACCAAGGTCTTCCAATAGTTCTCCTGCAATTGAAATATAAATATCTTCTTTTTGAAATTATATAATCGCTTAATAGCCCAATGTGTTTCCATTTGAAATATACAGTAGGTCTGATATTTTAATTGATTTTTTACCAAAGTTTGTAATTCTTAGATAAGGATGAATCTTTCGCTTGTATTAATTGGTTTTCTTAAATTATCAAGAATATCACAGACATTTGGTAAGTATGTTTCCACCCAATCTTCTCTCATCACGCAGCCAATACCTCATTTAATTCATTCATAATCGTATCCATCTCATTTCCAAACAATTGATACATTTTGCCACGTCCGCCCCGGGCATCAAAAGGAGTATAATCCAGGTCATCTATTTCAATGTGATAAGAGCTTACCACATGGTCTTTAATCATACGCAGCCAGTCCATTTGTTCCTGTGAAAAACGGTTGTGTTTGCCGGCATTTTGTTTAAAGATCCAGTTTTTAAAATTCTCATCAATGGTTTTATCAAAGGCTTTTAATTCATTATCAATACCGCAGACACGACGGATAAGCGAAACCAGAGCGGTTAATTCATCTTTGGGCTGCCTGCTTTTTACATCCTCAATGGCAGCATAGGCATTCCAGACATAAACCGGAGCCAGTTGCGGTTTTTCCAGTTTCAGCTTTTCCATTACCTCTTTAATCATATTAAAGGTGATATTCCTGCGGTTATATGGCTGGTTATAGAAAATGCTCAGAGCTTTAATTTCATCTTTATGTTTTTCAAGATAATCAGAGAAATCTTTTATTGTTTCTTTGGCTTTATCCACAGAAAAAGAATCCCATTCCGACCTGGTGACTGTATCAATATTGATGTGATCTATTATCTGCTCGTGCTCCTTGCGAACATTTTCCAGAAATTCATTGAGTTCACCATTAAAAGTACTCGAAGCTTCCTGAATTAACTCTTTCTGTGCTTCTTTTTTAGTTTTTTCAGCCTGCTCAGGTGTTCTGTCTTCAACAGGTATTTTATCTATCTTTTCCTGTGTTTTCTTTTCGATTGCGTCGGGATCAAAAGCTGTAATCAGCTCTTTGGTAATTTGTTTCAGGTTTTTACCACCAGAGTACTCAAGCAGCTTATCTTTTTCCTTGTCTGTAATCTGCTTTTCAAGACGTATCAATCTGTTTGATAAAGACAAAAACAGGTCTTCTTCTTCAACTCCCATGGTAACAGCACCCAGCAAGTCCTTCATAGCCACACTAGGTTTACGCTCCAATGGCCGGCTGTCTGTTTTTTTTGACTTTGTTGCACCAATGGCATCTACAATGACAAAATGGGTTTTGCTGTTTGCCATACGGGTAACCTGCAGCAATTTGTCATTGTCTATTGTCCGGGTTCCACGGCCTTTCATCTGTTCAAAGTAATTGATACTTTTAACGTCCCGCATAAAAAGCAGCACTTCCAGAGGTTTCACATCTGTTCCAGTGGCAATCATGTCAACAGTTACGGCAATACGGGGATAATAGGAGTTGCGAAAACGGTTCAGAACCGATTTTGGATCTTCTTCTATTTTGTAGGTTACTTTTTTACAGAAATCATTGCCTTCATCAAATTCTTCCCGGATAATTTTTATGATATCATCTGCATGGCTGTCTGTTTTGGCAAACACCAGTGTTTTAGGTACTTCATAATCGCCGCTTTCATCAAAACGGTCGGGAAATATCTCTGTTTTTAATGCCCGTTTATATTCTTTGATAATATTTCTGATCTGACTTGGGTTTACGACTTTTTTATCCAGATCATTTTTTGAATAAGTGGTGTCCTCGTCCTCTTGCTGCCAGCGTTTTTGCCGTGTAAGCTTATCCCTTCTGTCTACAAACCAGCCAGCCTTAACAACTTCACCTTTTTTACTTATATCGGTTTCAATGGAATACACATCATAGGGAACATTTACCCCGTCTGTTACTGATTCTTCATAGCTGTACTGGCTGACCACGTTTTCATTGAAAAAACCAAATGTCCGTTTGTCAGGTGTTGCTGTTAAACCAATGAGAAAGGCATCAAAATAATCCAGAACCTGCTTCCACAGGTTGTATATAGATCGGTGACACTCATCTATTACAATAAAATCAAATTGTTCAACTGGAACTTTTGATGAATATTCAACGGGTACAGGCTCTTTCTTATTTAGTTGCTGCTGTATCCAGGAGCTTTCATTTGGGTTATCTTCTTCTGCTGTTTCCTCTAGTTCTTCTCCTTTTAAGATTGAATAGAGACGCTGGATTGTAGAAATACAAACCTGACTATCCGAAGCTATATAACCCGATGATAAACGCTGTACATTATACAATTCTGTAAATTTTCGATTATCATCCGTTGGCTGGAATGTCATAAATTCCTGTTCTGCCTGTTCACCAAGATTTCTGGTATCAACCAGAAACAAAATCCGTCTGGCATCAGCAAATTTCAGCAAACGGTAAATAAAAGTGGCGGCTGTAAATGTCTTTCCTGCACCTGTAGCCATTTGTATCAATGCTCTTGGCCGGTCATTTTTAAAGGATTCTTCAAGATTTTCTATGGCCACTATTTGCGCAGGGCGTAAACCTGTATGATCCAAAGATGGCAGATCAAGTAATCTTTTGCGTAAACTGTTCCCCTGTTTAAGCCATTTTTCTATTGTTTCCGGTTTATGGAAACTAAAAACAGTTCTGCTGCGTGGCTTTGGATCTCTTTTATCAGTAAAACGGGTAAGAGTTCCCGTGCTTTCGTATATAAAAGGGAGTTGAGCATTATTAAGATATTTTAACTTTGCCTGTGCATAACCCAAAGATTGATCTTCTACTACTAATAACCGATGTCCTTCTTCTTTACGTTTTGCTTCTATGATGCCTGCAGGTTTTTTATCCACAAATAATACATAATCAGCTGGTCCGATATCTGTATGGTATTCACGGACAGCAACCCCTTTACTGGCAGAAAGATCCACTTTATTTTTTGATTGGACAACCCATTCTGCCTTAATGAGCATTTTGTCAATTTCATCTCTGGCAATCTGTTCTGGATTTTGATTATACATTTATTTTCCTGTTCTTTTAGCCCGTCATGGACGCCTGGCTTTTTGGGCCGCAGGGAATTTAAGAGCTTTTGCTTTTTTATTTTAAATCAGTAATTTTATAAAAAAATAATATTACACCAGGAATCAGTCAGAAGCAAACCGATTTAATAAGATTTATGAACCGCGTCAAAAACCTGTAAAACTTTATTGAAACCTAAGTTGAGCGATTTTTAAGTTTGCCTCATATGCAAGGCAAATGTTATCTGGCTATACACGGCTATGCCTGATAACATTTAACGCCGCAGATGAGGTAAAATTAGAAATCCCGAAGGGTTTTATGTTTTTTAAGTCTAAATGGCTTTATTCCTTTAAAAAAAGATTTTAAAAAACATGAAACGCTCAATTTAGGTGAAAGACAGATAAAGGAAGGTTTCTGTTTTTCAGAAACAATGCATAAGCCATTTCAGATTGAACCGAACAGTTACGTTTTAAGGAATCTGTGTAAATTAATCTTTGACCCCGGTTATGAATTAAGATAAGACCTGTATCTTTTAGTGGATGCACTTTAAAGGAGAAAAATCAGTGAAATTTAAAAGAGATTCTGCAGGTTATGTTTATGCAATACTTGCCACTGCAATCTGGTCGGGCAATTTTGTCATAGCAAGGGGGCTTAGCGATTCAATATCTCCTGTAAACCTTGCCTTTTTCAGATGGGCAACAGCCCTTTTGTTTTTTCTGCCATTTGCACTGAAGTCTCTGATTAAAGATATAAGGATTGTAAGGAAAAACCTGCTTTACTTTATTTTGACCTCAATTCTTGGGGTTACCCTTTTTAATACTCTTATATACTTTGCAGGACATACTTCAACTGCAATGAATCTGTCTCTTATTTCAATTACTTTTCCGGTTTTCATAATTATAATTTCAAGGCTTTTTTTGGGTGAAAAAATTAAAATAAATAAGGGCATAGGTATTGTTCTTGTTGGGTTCGGGGTTGTTACGCTCATAACAAAAGGTGATTTTTTAGCATTGAAAAACCTTTCCTTTTCAAAAGGAGATCTTTTAATGGTGGGTGCTGCTCTCACTTTTGCGGTATATTCCATACTTTTGAAAAAAAAGCCTGAAAATATAAGTCTTTTTGGATTTCAGCTTGCCTGTTTCATTATTGGACTAATATTTCTTTTTCCTTTTTTTATTTATGAAAATATCGGCAAAGAGATTATTCTGCCTTCCATGGAAACTGTCTATTCAATCCTGTATGTGGGAATTTTTGCATCTTTGACTGCATTTGTCTTATGGAACAAGGCAATATTGACTATTGGTCCTGCAAAATCAGGAATGGTTTATTATACCCTTCCTCTTTTCAGCGGGCTTCTTGCATTTATTTTTTTAAATGAACCAATAGGCCTGATTCATCTTTTTTCCGCTTTTCTCATTCTTCCGGGAATAATAATTGCAAATTATGAACCTCACCATGATAGTGAAGATTCTTCATTAAAAGAAGAAGTCAGAAAAGCGGCATAAACATTTTTTATTTAAATTTGCACATCTTAATATCTGACGTTCTCCATGAAATACAAAAATTATGGGGGAATGAACAACTTGAAAATTATGGCTGTTAAGTATAAACTTAAAAAATTTGTAACTGTTCAGTTCAATTTAGAAGGGCTGCTGCATTCTTTCTGAGTCTCATTCTGGCTTAAGCTCAGAGGCAGGAGATAAAAAAGCTGTCTCCTGAAACCGGCTCAGAAAAATAGAGCATCCGCCGCCAAAACAGCTTTTTCTCGGTTTTTAATCTGAATAGTTACAGAAATTTAATTCCATTACTGTAACTATGTTTTAAGACAGCACTCATAAATAAATATTCATTTTTTTGATCAAATAAATTTATGTCTGAAAAAAATTTTTAATTTGTGACTGGGCGAAAACTGGACTTTATCGTTCAGCAACTAATTTAATCCGGGGGGAAAATGGAAAGAAAAATAGCATCATCAGGTTTTGATCTGGATAGAATTTATGATCTCATGATTAAGTTTACCAACAAGCAGAAAAGCTATGTAAATGCTTTATCAAAAAACAAGGTTAAAAATGATCTTCCCGAGCCAGGGGTGTTACTGGATTTTTGTGAAGTATTTCAAAAAATAGCATTGAATCCTGATACTCTCATGAATATCAGTCTTAAAATGATGAAAGACTACAATGATGTTTCATCATCCATTGCAGAAAAAATACTGAATCCCGGAAAAAAAGAAGAAAAACGGATAAAGGATAAAAGATTTTCAGGTGAAGAATGGAATAAAAATCCTTTTTTCCAGCTTATGAGAGACATGTATCTTTTAAATTCAAAAACCTTGAGTGAAGCTGTATCAAGTGTTGAAGGAATTGAAGCCAGAAAAAAGAAAAGAGTGGAGTTTTATACAAAACAGTTTCTTGAAGCAGTTTCACCTTCAAATTTTCTGGCTACAAACCCTGAACTTTTAAAATATACCTTTGACAATAAAGGTGAAAACATAATTGAGGGAATAGAAAATTTTTTAGATGACTTAAGCTGCGAAGACGGAAGTCTGAATGTAAGAATTTCAGACAATACAGCATTCAGGCCGGGAGAAAACATTGCACTGAGCAAAGGAAGCGTTGTATATCAAAATGATGTTTTACAGCTTATTCAGTATCATCCTTCAACAGATGATGTTTTCAAGGTTCCTGTTCTGATATCTCCTCCCTTTATCAATAAATATTATATTCTTGATATTAATGAGAACAGCTCCATGATTAAATGGCTTGTGGATCAGGGCTACACTGTTTTTGTTATTTCATGGGTAAATCCATCAACCGAGCATGCAGCAAAAAGATATGAGGATTATGTGCTTGAAGGTCATCTCGAAGTTCTTGACGTGATTGAAAAAATTACAAAATCCAAAAAAGTTTCAGCCATAGGATACTGCACGGGAGGAACTCTTCTTGCCACAACAGCCGCATACCTTGAGGCGAAAAAGATACAAAGATTTGCATCTCTTACCTATATGGCAACATTGATAGATTTTTCCGAACCAGGAGAAATTGGGAACTTTCTGGATAAATCACAGGTAAAGAGAATAATAGATGATATCAAGGAAGTCGGATACCTTGACGGAAGGCATCTTGCAAAAACATTCAATATGCTTAAGCCAAGCGATCTTGTGTGGTCCTATGCAGTCAACAATTATATAAAGGGACAGGACCCTGTGCCTTTTGATATTTTGTACTGGAATTCCGATTCCACAAATCTTCCTGCAGGAATGTATGCTTTTTACCTTCAGAATATGTATATTGAAAACAGGCTTAAAGAGCCTGGGGGAATAAAAATCGGTGGAGTCCCGATTGATATTTCAAAAATTAAAGTACCTTCATATTTTCTGGCAACAGAAGATGACCATATAGTTTTGTGGAAGGCAGCTTTTAAGGGAGCTTTGCTTCATTCCGGAAAAGTGAAATTTGTTCTTGGTGGTTCAGGCCATGTCGCAGGAGTTGTAAATCCTCCTTCAAAACAAAAATACGGCTACAGGTCTTTTGAATTAAAGTTTGATTCACCTGAAAAGTGGCTTGAAAATGCAAAATGGGAAGAAGGTTCATGGTGGCTTGACTGGCACGACTGGAACATTGAATTTGCAGGTGAAACTGTTTCAAAAAGAATACCCGGAAAAGGAAAATTTAAAGAAATTGAAAAAGCACCCGGAAGCTATGCTCTTAAAAGAGTGGACACCCAGGTCAAATGCAGGGAAACCTGCACCTGCGGCAAGGCTTCGCGTAAGGGAATAACTCAGATCAGGCCTTCGGTTAAATAAAAAACTTTTAGTCACTAATCAGCTGGAGAATTAAAAATTCTATTTTTGGGGACAGTCCATAAGTGTTTTAGTTTGAAAAAAAAATTTTGTCCAAGTCTGTGATATGTTGTAAGGCCTTTAAGTGAAAAAAAGTATTACAGAAATTGTTTTAGAAGGGAACATATCATGGACATGGGGGGGATAAAAGAATATCTGACTGCCTTGAAAAATTATGAAGTGCTTGCTCCTTTTATTGTGGATCATCGGGAAATTCCCGGAAAAGATGCAAAGTATCTGAAACCTTCATCTCCTTTTTCAAAGGAAATAAATAAGCTTCTTGAAAATCTTGGAATT
>JACKCP010000016.1 GCA_020633955.1 Desulfobacteraceae bacterium
AGGTCTTTGAATTTTCATTGTTAAAATAACTTCCGTTTTTTTTCTCGCAAAATCCCATTGATGCAAGTGCATCAAGGAAATAACAAAGATTTTTTCTGTCATAACTGCTTGAAATGCATTTTCCTATTTTTTCAACTTCACAGTCTTTTTCAATTATTTCTGCTATTCCAAGTTCAACAGCTGTTTTGAGTACAGACATTTTTACACTTCCTGAAAAGATATCAAAAAAAACTTTAGTAGAAAAAATTTGCGAACTATTTAAAAACATTTAAATTCTCCAGCTTATTGTTAATCCAAAAACTCTTGGTTCTCCGTCTTCAACCATTGTGTAGCCCATATTGTTTTCAACTTTTTTATTTATATATTCTTCATCAAAAAGGTTTTTGCACCATATGGAAATATCGTATGATTTATATCTGAAACCTGATTTAAGTCCAAAAAGTACATATCCGTCATCTTCAAGAGAGTTTGCTGCATCAAAATACCTTTTTGAGCACCCTGACATATCGCCTGTAAAATAGACTCCATTTTTAAAAAAATATCCAAGACCAAGACTGTAAGTCAATTCCGGAGCCCAGGGCAGGCTGTTTCCTGAATAATCAAAAGAACCTGATTTCCATTTATCAACTTCAGATAAAGCAAAGCCTGTTCCTGCATTGATTTCAAAACCTTTAAAAGGAAGAGCCTTTATTTCAAATTCAAAGCCCTTTGTTTTTGCTTTGGCTGCATTTGTAAACTTCCACACGCCTGCTCCACCTCCTTGAACTTCTTCTCTTATCTGTTTATCGCTTATATCTGTGTAAAATATTGTAAAATCAGTTTTAAGACGGTTATCAAAAAAGGCCGATTTTATTCCAGCCTCATAATTATCCGTATATTCAGGAGAATATGAAAAATTATCTTTTGAAGTTGCTGAAAAATAATTATAACCACCCTGAAGCCATCCCTTTGAATATCCAAGATAAATTTTACAGTTTTGGTTTAGTTCATAAAAAAGAGATGCCTTTGGAAGAACTTCACTTTCAGACAAATCATCGCTGTATTCTGAAGTTCCTGTAAAACTATCAAATGTCTGGCTGCCTTCCTGCTCGGATTTTTCAAGTCTAAGACCAAGGGTTATGCTGGTTTTTTTAGATAAATGCCATGAACCCTGACCAAAAACAGCAAGGGAAACATTTTTTGAGTCTGTTATTCTTTTTTTGGCAAGAACAGGATTTACATGGCTTAGTTCCATAACTGAATCTATTTTATCTTTCCCTGCATAAACGCCTGAAATCCATTCAAATCCTGAGTTATTTACCCCTAAAATCCTTAACTCCTGACTTAAGCTCTCATTTTCAAGGTCCATATCTGAATAGCCAAGCTTTTTGAATGTTCTGTCAAAATCATGGATAAAATCCTTTTCAAAATTTCTGTGACCTGTAACAGATACAAATTCTATTCCATTTACTTGTGTTTTTAATTTTAAAGACTCACCATGATTTTTTTCATTTGAATCATCTGCTTCAGAAGATCTTACCTTAAATCTATCTGAAAAATCAGGACCGTTTTCAAACCTCAGTCTGCTTACTCCAAAATCCTTATCTGAAACATCTGCTGCAAAAACAATGTCTGTAAAGTCACCTGGAGCCCACCTTATCTTTGCAGAAACAAATCTCTCAGTTTCATCTGCGGCCTTTTTGTTTTCAGTAATTTCGTTTTCAATATAGCCGTCTGAAGATGAGATAAATCCTGAAATCCCTGCAAAAAGTCTGCTGTCAAGCAAAGGTCCTTTAACAAAGAATCCTCCTGAATCTGAGCAATAGTTCCCTTTTTCCACAAAAATTTTTGCCTTAAGATTATTGTCCGGCTTTTCGGTTATAATATTAATAACTCCTGATTCACTGTTTCTTCCATAAAGAGTGCCCTGAGGTCCGCGTAAAACTTCAACTCGTTCTGCATCAAAAAGATTTTTATTCATCATGTATGAAACCGGGTATGCAATATCATCAACATAAAGACCCATTGGACCAAACAGTGATGTATCAATTGTTGAAATTCCCCTTGAAACAAGAAGATCACCGGATGTGGTTTTTTTGAAATAAAGATTTGGAACAAACCCTGACAATTTTTCCAGAGTGTCAGCTCCATGTTCTTCCATGAACAACTTATCTATTACACTTATACTTCCGGGAAAATTTTTTGATAAAGAATCAGTTTTTCCAGAAGTTACAATAATTTCATCCAGTTTAGAATTCTGAGCAGACAAAGGCTCAAATTTCAAAACAATTAAAAAACAGACAAAAACAATTTTAAGCTTCATTTTTTTCATTAAATCCTCCAAAAAAAATTTTTGTTAGAGAATAGGTTTATTTTTTTAAAGGGGATATAAAATCACGAACAATAGAAAACATTTCAGGAACACTTTTTATAAAACTATTTGCTATCACCTTTTATTATTGCTAATAAAGATAGAATAATAAAACATATGGTGAAAAAATTGGATTCAAAAGTATTGATTAAAAACCATTCGGGCGAATTTACAGATTTTCATGAGAATTTTTCAGGTTCAAAAAACAAACTCCTTAAGGAATTTATCTGGGAGATTCCCCAGGATCTTGGAAAAGGTTTTTTTAAAAAATTCGTTCTTGGGTCAGGTCTTGAGATATCATTCAGCAATTGTTCCTTAAAAAGGGATTACCAGGCAAAAATTGAACACAGCACACCAATGCTTACATTTGCATTTAATATTTCAGGAAGTACAATTACAGAAAATTCATGTCTTAAAAATAATTTTGAGGCAAACCAGAATGAATCCTATGTTCATTATTTTGAAGATCCATTAATTGGCAGAAAATCTATGAATCACAGCCTGCTAAAAGGGATATCAATAAGGGTTTCACCTGAAAAATTTGCTGAAATAACAGGAATTGAAAATCAGAATGCTTTTTTAAGCGGTTTATCTTTAAACGGCAAAAATTTTATCAAGTCATCAAAAACATCCCCAATAATACAGTGTACATTGTCGCAGATGCAAAATTGTCCTCATAAAGGTCTTATAAAAAAAATTTTTCTTGAAAGCAAAGCCCTGGAGCTTATTGCATATAAAATGGAGGAGTTTACTTTAAACCCGGTAAAAACTTCTAAAATCTCCGATAAAGACAGGGAAAAAATAATTTTAGCAAGGGACTTGCTTATTAAAGACATAAAATACCCTCCCTCCCTTTTAGCAATTTCAAAGGCAGTTAATATATCCCATACAAAACTTGAAAGAGGTTTTAAAAAGGTTTTTAACTGTACTGTTTTTGAATATTTGAGAAAGTCCAGACTTGAATACTCAAAATCACTTCTTGATGAGGGAAAAATGACCATAACTGAAACAGCATTTGAAGCCGGTTTTTCCAGCTCAAGTCATTTTGCAGCAAGTTTTTTTAAGTATTATGGAATAAGGCCTGGGGATTACAGGAGGGGGAAATAATTTTCAGATCTGTCCTAGTATTAAATCAGGATCAAAACCACCTTTAAGTGGATTTACAGCAATAAACTCAGCTACATTGGAAGATTTCAAAAATCTTTCCATTTTTTCAGACTCAATGCTGAAAGAAAAAATTTTTTTATAGCTTGAAAAAAAACTTTCAGATAAAAAATCATTATCAATTTCATCTTCCAAAACATTGATAATATCAAATTTATCACCAAATTCCTGTTTAAGATAACAGGATAAAAGCATATCTTCTGCCACAAGAAGATATCTGGAATTGTTATGCCAGAAAACAGGCTCTTTACTGCTTCCAATTATTTTTACAGTTTTGCCAGGTCCATTATTATCAAAACCTGTTATAAAAAGTTTAAGCAGTACCTTATCCTTTATATAAGGTATTACAATTCCCTCTTTAAGCTCAATATGATCAAAGCTGCAATCAGTTATTCCCCAGTTTTCACTAGGTCTTAAAGCTGTTTTTTTGTTCCAGCCAAACATCATGTCCATAATAAAACTGTTTTTAAATCCAAGAACAAAAAGAAGAGCCTGAACATCCTCACTTTTCTTACCCCAAAGCTGATGTACTGTTCTTATGGAAAAAGACATTGCTTTTTTTGTCCATAAACTAGAATCACATTTCAGGCTGTTATTTGGATTCACAATAATCTCTCAATATTTTATTGTTCAGGCGGCTGCTCTGGTTGGGAAGGGATCATATTAAACCTTTCCATCTGATCAGGATACTGAATAATAAATTCTTCCAGACTTCCCCTGCTTCCTGCAACTATTATATTATTCAGTTTAAGTTCTTTAAGCCGGCCTTTAAAGTAAGGATTAATTATTTTTTCAAGGCTTTTTATATGATCCTTAACTTTTGTAAAATTTTTTATTTCATTGTACTCAAGTGATGAAAAATAAAATACAAGATTATCCCTTAAAGAAGGATGAACAGGTAAAGGTTCAGGCATTTCTTCGGTAGTCCTGGCTGGTTTTTCAAGGGTTTCAATAACACTCAAGCTGATGCAGATTTGTCTGTCTTTTGAGTATGGGGTCCTTTTTTTTAGATTCACTATAAGTGGATCAAGATCAATCTTTTGCTCAGTTATTAATGGAGCACCATCAGCCGATGAAGCGGCAGCTGATTTTTTCCCCTTGATTCTAAGCCATTCAGTTTC
The DNA here is from genome assembly GCA_020633955.1 of Desulfobacteraceae bacterium. GTDB lineage: Bacteria > Desulfobacterota > Desulfobacteria > Desulfobacterales > JACKCP01 > JACKCP01. The sequence goes on from JACKCP010000016.1 coordinate 4,636, forward strand.
AGCTCCTGAATCTTCCTTGACAAGAACAAGTTTTTCTTCTGTAAGTGAAGATATCAGATATTGATATGTATTTCCAGGTTCCCATCCGGTTTCAATCTCGTCTCCTGTCTCAACTGTAATTTTGAGATATTTATTTTTTTCAGCCAGTTCCCAGGTTCCCCTCTGCAGACCTTTTTTCTGAACTACTTCTGAAAAGTGTCCCATCTGCCTTACCTGTGATTCCCAGTTACCGTTAGCTTTTATGCTCATTATTATCATACTTCTTCTATAGCTGAATCTCCAGTCATCTATAAGGCTTAAGGTAAAAGGGTCCTGAAGATCGCCTGAGCCTGAGCAGGAAAATAGAACAGACAATAATAATAAAGCTGAAAATAAATATTTAATCTTTTTCATCATCAATTTTTTCACAATAGCAATTATTATCATCACAGATTTTGCATTCATAGGAAGCATCGATTTTATCTTCAAAATCTTCACGTTCCTCCAACTCTTCAGCTTTTTTCCTTTTGGAAAAAAATACAAAATAAGCAATTCCGCATATGATTAATACTCCGAATATAATAGACATTGTATACTCCATTTTAATAATTAAAAATAAACTTAACAGGCTGTAAAACTAAATTGATCTTTTTTCAAATCTATTCAAACAGTCTGAATAAAAATTTATTGCATTTAATATTAGATCCGATTTTTATTTATTCCTGAAATTTTCTAAAAAAACCACTTTTGGCTCTTCATTGGATTTTAAAGTCTTAATTCCAAAACAATTACAGGAAAGCCAGAATCTTAAACATTTTGGACATACTTCAAAAATACATCCCACATGGTGATATCCGCCTTCAATAACCCCGCAGTGTGGACATCTTTTTTTTACGTTATTATGAATTTCATATAATGTCTTGTTTCTCGGCTTATAGGGAAGAGCTTCATAAAAGACTCCGTCTATTCTTATAAAATGCTTTAGACATGATTGTGAAAGACTTTTTTCCCTGCCGCATAAACTGCATTTCGCCATAACAATAAAGTTTCTTTAACTTAAATCAGATAACACCAAGGCCTGAGCTGTCAATCCAGCCGGGCTTTCCATCACTGGTTAAAATTTTGCAGAAACCATCTTCGCATTTATAAATTTTAACCAGTGAACCTTCAGCAAGAGAAAAAAGAATTGATGCTTTTTCACTGTGAGCTGAATAAATTTTTGACTCAGTAATAACGATACCTTTTTTACAAATATTATACTCAAGAAAGTAATTTATACAGCTTAAAATTAAATAAAAGCTTAAAAGGCCTGTAATTATTTTAAAAACAAAAAATTTTTTTTTGAATAAAAGCAGAAGAACAAATAAAGCAAAAAAAACAAGTGACAAAATATTTATAAAAAACTCAGAAAAATAAGTTCTTAAAAAAAAGACTTTATCTGTAAAAAATCTCTGATTATTTTCGCACATCGAAAGTTTTGCAATGCAAACGTCCATATTGAATTTAAGGTCAGGATCAAAGAAAAGATATTTTTCTGCCTTTTTATACCACTGAAAAGCATGACCATATTTTTCCAGTTTAAAAAAGCAATTACCAATATTAAAGGCGAGTTCACCTGTAAGGTTGTAATTATCAGCCTCTGCCTGAAAAAGCTCAAGTGCCTTTTCATACTGATTTTCATTGTATAATTTTACTGCTCTGTCAAAGTCAGCAGAAGCGCAAAAAGGACTTAAAATAAAACCGGATAAAACCAGTAAATAAAAAAATTTCCTAAACATTTTTAAAACCTTTTAATAAGATTTTTTCCATTTAAAACCAGTTTTTTCAAATCAAAGTCTGTATTTATGCCGGAAAATTCTGCAAATTCAAGTTCTGATAAATATTTTTTTATTTCATCATCATCTGTTTTAGAAATAAAGGTTTCAACTGTTTCACCATACTTCTCCTGAAAATAATTGTTTATCACCGAGCGAAGTTCATGGATATTTTTCTTTTCAGGATTTTTCTTTTCAAGCCTGTTAAGCTTTTTAAGACATACATTTCTTATATTTTTAGAAAATAGTGCAGGACTTATTTTTCTAAACATTAAAAAAAGACAAAAACAAAAACCTGTTGCAATATAAAGCTTTAAAAATAAAGAATAATCCGGAACCGAAGAAAACATGGTTTCCTTTTGTTCCTTTAAATAAATTATATCATCCCTTAATTTGGGTTTTTTTATTTTTTTATCCTCTTTTTTTTCAATAATTTTATTTTCTGTATTTTGTTTTTTTTCAGGATTTTTTCCCATTTCACCTGTTACCAGAAAAGTTTTTTTCTCAATTTCAATATCATTCCATTTTTCCTTTTCAGGATCAAAATAACAAAATTTCTGGCCTGGAATTTCAAAGGTCCCTGATTTTGATGGAACAACGGCATAATTAAATGTAACCTCGCCCTCTTCACCCTTTGAAGATTTTTTTAATTCAAACTTTGGATTATCAGGATAAATTTTAAATTCATCTGTACTGTTAATTTCAGGAAGTTTTATATCAGAAAGGTTTCCAAATCCCTTTACTGTTATTCTGTAATTTATGAAATCGTCTGGTGAAATAGTCTTTTTATCAATATCAGCAGCTCCGGTAATCTGACCGATAATATTTGAAAAAAAAGAATTAAGATTGTTTTTTGGAAGTTTTTTTATAACGTATGGTACATCCTGTGTAAAAATAATTTTTTTTGAAGTCTGAAATGTTGAAAATCCAGGGTCACTGAAAAAAGGGTCATTAAAAAAAGGATTGTTCTGTCTTGATGTTTTTCTGCCTGTCTGAGCCTCGATTCTTACAGGAGGAATCTCTCCGTCAGCTGTGGAAAAAGGATAAAGTGCATAAATAATTTCTGATACTGTATATGTTTTTTTGCCGATGATTTTGGAATATGTTCTGTCATCTAGTCTTTCTGCCTTGAAATTTTTAAAATCAGGCTCTTCAAATCCGATTTTCAATACACTTTCATCAGAATAAATTACAATTTTAAACTCAACCGCCTCACTTATATATGGTGAACTGTCGGAAATAAAAGCCCTGGCAAAAAAATTGTCTTTCCCTGGAATTCCGGCATCTGTTTTGGAGACATTTATTTCTAGGTTATTGGTTTTAAAACTCCCCTTATTTGTTTCAATTTCAAATGGGGGAACAATAATTTTTCCTTCTTTTACAGGAAGAACATTGAATGTATAAATAATTTTTTCTTCACGTTTTCCGTTTATAATTCTTATACTTGAACTTGTTGATGATGAAAGGACTTTTAATCCTTCAATTTGGGGAAGGTTAACGCTTCCTTTTGCATTTTCAACGCTTACAATAATATTAAATGTTTCATTTGTCTTTACTTCTGTCCTGTCAGCTCGTATTGCTACACTGGAAGCAAAAGAAAAATCTGTTAAGAAAATCAGAATAATAAAAATTGAGAAAAACAAGAGTCTTTTCATTACCAGTCCTTTTCAACTTCTTTTTTTTGATAGTATGGAATAAGTCCCATGGGTTTGTCTTTTACCTTATTAAAAAGATCATATTCATAATTAAATTTTTTGGGGGAATTATTTTCTTTTTCATTTAAATCGGAAACTGCTTCTTTATTTTCATTATCATTTTCAGGTTTATTTTTATTATCTTTCTCTTCAGATAATTCTTTATCTTTATTTTTGTCCTCTTTGTTTAAATCTGATTCTTCTTTTTTTTGAGGGTTGTCTTTAAAAGGTTCATTTTCTTGTTTATCAAAATTCTTGTCTTTATTTAAATTCTGTCCTTCTTCTGTTTTATCATCTGATTTTTTTGAATCTTTTGAATCTTGATTATTTTCTGAATTTTTATTGTTTTCTTTATTGTTATTATCTTTTGAATCTTTATTTTCCTCTTCCTGTTTTTTTTTGTTTTTAAGCATTTTAGCAAGAGTTAAATTTTTTTTTGCATCGTTGTCTTGTGGAAATTTTTCAAGATATTTTTCATAGAGCTCTATTGACTTGTCATAATTTCCTTTTAAAAGGTGGACATTTGCAAGATTAAAAAGGGAATTAAACTTTATATCATCTGGAGCTTTTTCTGATTCATAAACCTTTTCATAATTTTTCTGAGCATTTTCAAGGTCATTTTTCTTATAGGAAGCATTTCCTATATTATAATAAAGTTTTATATCATCAGGGTTTTCTATCTGATCTTTTACCCAGGCCTGGTATGCTTTTTCATAATTTTTATTATTGTAGTTCTCAAGTCCTTCAGTTTTGAGATTTTTTGAATATGATTCACAGGGAAGCAAAAAAACAAGTAAAAAAACAAATATTTTTAAACTGATTTTTTTCCTGAAAAGAAAAGATAAAATCATTGAAAAAAAAGCAAGCAGACCAAAAAGTCTGTATGAACTTGTATTTTCAATATTTTCTTTTTGCTCAAATTCCTTTAAATTCATTTTGTCCCTGATCTGTTTTTCATAAATATTTTTAAGGTCAAATCCCTGCTGCGCATCAAAATACATTCCTTTAAATTTATTGGAAACATCCCTTAAAACTTTGTCATCTTTTTTTGAAATTAGAATTTTACCCTGGTCATCCTTTAAAAAACCTTTATTTTCAAGAGGTACAGGGCCCCCTTTTTCAGTTGCAATTCCAATTGCAAAAACAACAATATCCTCTCTTTTCTTCAGAGAATCCAAATCTTTTCCTGTATTTTTCTCTCCGTCTGAAATAAAAATCACAACTTTAGAATCACTGCTCTTTTCATCAAAAAGGCTAAAGGCCTTTTCAAGTGCTTTGTAAATATTTGTACCGCCAACCGGGAAAGTGTCTGGAGAAACATTTTCAAGAAAAAGATCAAAACCTCTGTAATCAAGAGTAAGGGGAGAAAGAACAAAGGCATCTCCTGCAAATACCACAAGCCCTGCTTTGTCACCTTTTAAGTTTTTCACCAGATTGGAAATTTCAAGTCTGGCCCTTTTGATTCTTGAAGGTTTAACATCTTCGCAAAGCATACTTTTTGAAACATCAAGAACAAAAACAATTTCAATACCTTTTTTTAAAATTTCTGTTTTTTTATAACCTGTTACAGGACCAAGAATTGAAACAATCATTAAAACCAGTGCAAGTCCTGCAAAAAAATCAGATACAAGTCTGTTTTTATTTAGGATGTTCACGCTTATTTTCTTCAGTGCTTCAGAATTTGAAAAATTATTTAAAATCTTTTTTCTCTGCATCCTTGAATAAATAAAAAGAGCTATGACAACAGGAATAAAAATTAAAGTCCAGAAATATTGAGGATATAAAAACTTCATGGTATTTCAATTAATCTTTTGTGGGTTAAAAAAATACTCAGCAAAAATAAAAAAAGAGAAATAAATAAAAAATTAAGATAATACTCATTATCTGTATCAAAAATTTCTACTTTTACAGTTGTCTTTTCAAGTTCATTTATATTTTTATATATGTTTTCAAGCTCTTTTCTGTTTTTTGCATTAAAGTAAAGTCCGTCTGTTTTTTCTGCAATTTCTTTTAAAAGCTTTTCATCAATTGAAACTCTTCCCTTTCTTAAAACTTCCCTTCCAAAAAAGTCTTTCACCGGAAAAGGTGCATAGCCTGTAGTTCCTATCCCAATTGTATAAATTTTAATTTTTTTTTCACCTGCTTGTTGTGCAGCAGGCATTGGCGGAATTTCACCGCTGTTGCTTTCTCCGTCTGTAACAAGAATAATTATATTATTTTTGCTTTCAATATCTTCAAGCCTTTTTGAAGACACTGCTATTGCATCGCCTATTGCGGTATTTTCTCCGGCCATTCCAATAAGAATTTTATCTATAAAAAAATCTATTGAACTGTAATCCCGTGTAAGAGGAAGAAGAGTAAAGGCATGGGTTCCAAAAACAACAATCCCTATTCTGTCGCCTTCCCTTTTTTTTATAAAGTCTGAAACAATTTCCTTTAATACATCAAGTCTTGATAAGGTCATGGATTCATCCATGTCCCTTGCTCTCATGCTTCCTGATACATCTAAGGCAAGAACTATATTTACCCCTTTTGACTCATAAAAAGTTTTTTGTTCTCCGGTGCGCGGATTTGCAAGTGCAATAACAAGAAATAAAAGTGCAAGATATTTCAAAAAAGTATTCAGGTGAAAAAACACAAGATTTCCAGACTTTAAACTGAATGGATGACTTCTCAGGAAAAAACCTGGTTCTGATTTTTTTTCAATAAAATAAATAAAAGGAATAATTAAAAGCAAAAATAAATATATGGGGGATTCAAACTCAAACATTTTTATATTTGATCTTTTTTCGATTTTAAATTTTTAATATCTGAAACAATAAATTCTTTTAAATACAAATAAAAAAAATCAAAGGTTTCCCTGTCATATACTTTTGAATCAGAAAACCTTATTTTTTCACTATGATTTAAAAACCTTAAAATCTTTTCATAATCATCATCAATAAAAATACCTTCTGTTTTTCTCATAATCTCTTTTTCAGACATTGCCGAAAAATCGCTGTTTAATTTAAGGCCGAGATATTTTTTAAAAACAATAAAAAGCCCTGTCCATTTTTCCTTTAAATCATTTACCAGGTCAGTTTTAATTTTTTCAAGTTCATCAATTATAATTTTTTCATATAAAATTTTTTCAGGCTGATTTTTTTTTGATTCGATTTTTTTTAATAGAAAAAAGAGTAAAATTACTGCTGCTGAAACTAAAATACCGGCAATCAGCCAAAAAGGCTCAAAACCTTTATCAAACTCTGCAAGCCCCTTAATATCAGCCATTTGTTTTGTAATATCCAAATTATCCATGGGTTTTTTGTACCCTCATATGCCTGAATCTGAAATAATTTATCAAAAAATCAGCTGAAGACTGATCTGTATCAAGAATTAAAAGATCCGAGTTAATTTTTTGAAATTTTTTCTTTAAATTATTTTCAAACTCAAACCCTTTTTTAATTAAAAGATTTAGCTCTTTTTTGGAACTTAGATCAAAAAAAAATTTTTCATCTGTTTCCGGGTCAAGAAAAGAAACAAGCCCTTTTTCAGGAAAGGAAAAATCGTTTCTGTCACTTATTTTAACACCAATAATCTGATTGTCTTTTTTTGCCATTTTAAGTTCATGATAAAAATCATCTGAAATAAAATCCGAAACAAGAAAGCAGATTGTTTTTGACCCTGAAACCTTTGAAAAAAAGTTCAATGCCTTTGAAATATCTGTTTTAAGACCTTTTTTCCTTTCAAAGGTATAAATTTCCTTGATAAGCCTCCATACATGGGAAACACCTTTTTTGGGAGGAAGATAAAGCTCTACATCATCTGTAAAAAGAATAAGCCCTGCCCTGTCATTGTTTTTTATTGCAGCATAGGCTGCAACAGCTGCAAATTCAGCTGCTTTTTCAGTTTTTGTCATGGAAGAACTTGTAAAAATACCAGAAGAACTCATATCTATCATTATAATTACACAAGCCTCCCTTTCCTCCCTGAAAACCTTTATATAAGGCCTGTTCATCCTTGCTGAAACCTTCCAGTCAATTGCCCTTACATCGTCTCCCGGCTTATATTCCCTTACTTCCTCAAACTCCATCCCCGAACCTCTGAATACGGACCTGTACTGCCCGCTCATTGCATCACTTACCATAAGAGAGGTCTTTAAATGGAGTTTCTTTATTTTTTTGAGTTCTTCTTTTGAAATCATAAAATTTTATGGAACGCTTATTTTGTTTAAAATTTCTTCAATTACAGTTTCACTTTCTATGTCTTCTGCTTCGGCTTCATATGATAAAAGAATTCTGTGCCGTAAAACATCATAGGCAGCATCTTTTATATCATTTGGGATTACATATGCGCGCCTGTCAAGCAAAGCCCTTGCCTTGGCAGCAAGAGCAAGAAACATTGTCGCCCTTGGAGATGCTCCAAACCTTATATATTCTTTTATATCAAGATTGTAATCACCCGGATTTCTTGAGGCACACACAAGATCTACAATGTAGTTTTTAAGTGTTTCATCCATGTATATTTTAAAAACAAGCTCCGACATTTCCTCAATCTGCGAAGCGTCTGCAACCGGATTTATTTTTTCAGGCTTTGAAAAAATCATTTTCTCAAGAATAAGTTTTTCTTCTTCTTTGCCTGGATAGTCAATTTTAAGTTTTAACATGAACCTGTCCACCTGAGCTTCGGGGAGAGGATATGTTCCTTCCTGCTCAATGGGATTTTGTGTTGCAAGTACAAGAAAAGGCGACGGAAGAAAATAGGTTTGGTCTCCTATTGTAACCTGTTTTTCCTGCATTGCTTCCAAAAGTGCGGACTGAACCTTTGACGGAGCTCTGTTTATTTCATCTGCAAGAATTATGTTATTGAAAACAGGTCCCTTTTTAACTGTGAAATCACCTGTTTTTGGAAGATAAATTTCTGTCCCGACTATATCTGCAGGAAGCAGATCAGGGGTGAACTGAATTCTTTTAAAACCTAAATTAACAGTTTCTGAAAGAGCTTTGACTGAACTTGTTTTTGCAAGGCCGGGAACCCCTTCCAAAAGAACATGCTGTTTTGTTATAAGTGCTGTAAGAAGTCCGTCGCAAAGTTTGGTTTGCCCTACAAGATGTTTTTTTACTTCATTTCTAATCTGGTCAATAACTTCTGAAATCCGAGCAATTTTTTCCTTAATTTCATCCATAAAGTAAAAAATCCTATTTATTTGATTTTATCATCAAAAAATTTTGTTTGTTTTTTGAAAATTAAAAATAATATTTTTAAGATAAATTTCAAGAAATAAAAAAGCCGCACATAGAAAAAAGTGCGGCTTTAAAAGAAAGGAAACAACAAATTTTAGTGCTTTGGATTAAAGCCTTCAATAATAAGAATATTTGCGAAATATGTTGGGAATCCTAAAAGGACGCCGCCTATAAAATAATTTGCTCCATCTCCGCCGATTCCTTTAGAAAGACCAACAAAAATCAAAACAATTGCAAGCCATATAATTGCATTTAAAATAGTAGGCTTAAAAGGCAAAAATTCCATGATCATACTCCTTGTATTTTATTAAAATTATTTTAAGTCGGTTTTTATATCAAATTTTATATTAAAGTTTTTTATCTTATTTAAAAATAATGTCAAATCTAAAATTGATTTACCAACTTAAAAAAATTCTATTTAGTCCATTACTACTCCGTAATCACTGCCGTACTTATCAACAACAAAATCAATATCCTTGTCTCCCCTTCCTGAAAGGTTCACAAGAATTGATTTTCCTTTTCCAAGCTCAGGTGCAAGCTTGATTGCATGAGCTACTGCGTGGCTGCTTTCAATTGCAGGAATTATTCCTTCAGTTCTTGAAAGCTCGAAAAAGGCGTCAATTGTTTCTTTGTCGCTTATTGTTACATAATTTACTCTTTTCAAATCCTTTAAAAGAGAATGCTGAGGACCGACACCCGGATAATCAAGACCGCTTGCAACTGAATAAACTTCAAGCGGATTTCCTTTTTCATCCTGTAAAAGATAGGATTTAAAACCATGAAGAATTCCAGGGGTTCCAAGTTTTAATGTTGCAGCATGTTTTCCCGGCTCAAATCCGGTTCCTGAAGGCTCAACACCATAAATTGAAACAGACTCGTCTTCAAGAAAAGCAGTAAAAAGACCCATTGCATTTGAACCGCCTCCAACACAGGCAGCTATGGCATCGGGAAGTTTCCCGCAGGCTTCCTGAAACTGCTCCCTTGCCTCGTATCCGACTATCTGCTGAAAATCTCTTACCATCATTGGAAAAGGATGGGGACCTACAACAGAACCTATTGCATAAAGCTGGGTTACAGGATCTTCAAGGTATGCTTCAAATGCTGCATCCACTGCATCCTTGAGTGTTTTTGTTCCTCTTGTGACAGGGATTACATTCGCGCCAAGAATTTTCATTCTTACAACATTTGGATGTTCTTTTTTAATATCAACAACACCCATGTAAATATCGCATTCAAGACCTGTCATAACGGCTGCAGTTGCAAGAGCGACTCCGTGCTGACCTGCTCCTGTTTCAGCAATAACCTTTTTCTTACCCATTTTCTTTGCAAGGAGTGCTTCACCAAGACAGTGATTTATCTTGTGAGCTCCTGTATGATTGAGGTCTTCCCTTTTAAAATAAATATCTGCTCCACCAAGTTTTTTTGAGAGATTTTTAGCATAATAAATAGGGCTTGGTCTTCCAACATAAGTTCTGTAGAGATGCAGAAGTTCTTCCTGGAAGGACTTGTCATTTTTTATCTCAATATATGCTTCAGTTATTTCCTTCATGATCTTTTCAAGTTCAGGAGGAATAAAACTTCCGCCGTATTCACCAAAAAAACCCGACTCATCAGGCATTTCATAATTTAAAACTTTTTTGCTCATTTCCCTGATCCTTCAAAATTAAAATTATCCAAGATTTTTTTTACACAGGAATCTTCTTTTTTCAGAATTTTTGAACCTCTTGTAATTTTACACAGGGAAATTTTATAATCCTGTGCAATTTTTCTCTGAGGCTGGCCGCTGTATACAGCCTTGAGAAGTTTCCATCTCAATACAAGATCAAAACATTCTTTTCCGGTCATGATTTCTTCAATAAAAGCTTTCATTTCTGACTTGTCAGTTATTTCGCAGAATATATCTGCAAGTTCATCAAAAGCTTTTTCATCTAATGTTCTCTGGCTCATCTTCCCCCCGAAAAAATGTTTCTGCATATAGAAACACAGAGCCTGACTTTTGTCAACCTAAACCGAACGCTTTATCATGGAGTTTCTGAAATAAAGACAAATATCAATACCTACAAGCAAAGCATTCAGGACATAAAGCCAGATAACATTATCATAATGGTAGAAAACCTTATGAAAAACGCCTGAAACATAACCTGTAAAAATAATAAGCATAAATGCAAGGCTTTTACCTGAATTATCCCTTGAAGTGTACGATTTAGATATACTTGCAGGCCAGGCGCTGCCAAAACAGACAAGCATGATTATCTCAAAAAAACTCATTTCAAATATCCTTATAAAAAATTTAGTCACAGGCTGAAGACAATAAGCTGTTTTTTGTACACCAGCCGTTCAGATTATCTTTTTCTGCTTTTTATATCCGATTAAAACCAAAAGCAAACACATGATTGCTTGCAGTAATAAAAAAAAATCTGTATGACCTTAAAAAAATTAAAAACACAGGATCAATATGAAAATAACCTTTGTAAAATACAGATTTCTTTCAGCAATAGCAGGTGAAACCTTAATATTAATTTCAAGATTTTTAAATCTTTTCATAAAAAATGAAATCACGTCTTTTTTCTTTAAGAGAAGCTTTCAAAATATAATATCGTCGCGTCATGGCAGAAAAAAAATCTGGTTTTACGCTTCTTCAGTTGGAGAAGCAGGCGTCTGTGAAATTCTTATAAAAGAAATTTTAAAGCACAAAAAAAATATTGATTTCCATGTTTCACTCATGACGGATTCAGGCTGTAAGATCGCACATTCAAACCTTTCCCATCTTGCAGATATTTCCTATTCCCCGATAGACTCACCCTTTAATGTTGAAAAAACCTTTAAAATTATTAAACCTGACCTTTTGTGCATAATAGAAACCGAACTCTGGCCAAACCTGATTTTTGAGGCAAAAAAGAATAAAATTCCTGTAATTATTTCAAATGCAAGGATTTCCAACTCATCTTTAAAAAATTATCTCAAGATAAAAGAACTTTCAGAATTTGTATTAAGCCTTGTCGACAGGTTTTATGCCGCATCCTTCAAAGACCGGAAAAACCTTCTGCAGCTTTCCTGCGCAAATGAAAAAATAGTTGTAACAGGAAATGCCAAATACGATTTTTACATAGATAAAAACAATACTGAAAAGATCAGAAAAACTTTCCAGAAAATGCTTGGATTTAATGAAAATGACCTGATTTTTGTCTGCGGAAGCACAAGAGAGGGTGAGGAAGAAATTTTAACCTCAGTATTTAAAAAACTTAAAAATAATTTCCCGGATCTCAAACTTGTTCTTGTTCCAAGACATCTTTCAAGGCTTGATGAAATAAAAAAAATTTTCATCAAAAAAAATATAGATTTCAGATTGAGAACAGAAAATTCAGATAAAAAATCAGATGCGGTCATCATAGATACAATGGGTGAACTAAAAAAAATTTATACTCTTGCAGATATAGTTTTTGTCGGGGGAAGCCTCAAAAATTTTGGGGGCCAGAATATTCTTGAGCCTGCCTCCCTTGGAAAGCCTGTAATTTTCGGTACATACATGGACGATTTCAAGGAAATTTCACAAATTATTTTAAGTGAAAAAGGAGGGTTTCAGGTTTCTGAGGCGGATATATACGATGTAATAAGAAATCTTCTTGAAGATAACGACCTTAGAAAAACAACGGGACTCAATGCTTCTTACGCAGTTGAAAAACACAGAGGAGCTGCAAAAAAACAGGCACAGGGAATTTTAGAATATTTATGATATAAAATTATGCTGCATTATCAGGGTCTGATAAACAGATCTTTTACAGTTATAATTAGTTAAGTCCTGTTTCAGCTTTTGGAAAGAATGCATTTAACCAGGTTAAATGCACTAAAAGACATTTATGAATACCAACAGTTTATGGTGGTATTCATTTAAAAAATTCTCATTTTACACCAGTTCAGGTTGCTATTTTACATTTTTTTATATCAGCCTGAATATCATTTCCCTTAACTCAGTTAAAATAACATTGTAATGCTCTTTTGCCTCATCTTCGTTCATATTATATGTTGTAAGTGAGTGCCCTGCATTTTCAATAAAATAAAGATGTGAGTCAGTGCCCATTTTAGCATTAATTTTTTCAAGAAGATTTTTATTGCATAAAGGATCTTTTGTTCCGCTTGCAAAAATAACAGGACAGTTAATAAGATAAAGAGATGAATCATTTGCCTTTTCTGGCTTACCGGGCTGATGCAGCGGATATCCAAGAAAAACCATTAAATCAGGAGCAAAATAGTTGGAAGCCGCCAGTTCCGATGCAATTCTTCCTCCAAGGGATTTACCTGCAGCCAGCATTTTTTTGGAAGGAAAGGACTTATGATGTCTCATAAAATTGTAAGCAGCAATCCAGGCTTTTTTTAAAATATTTGATGAGTCAGGTTTAGTTTTATTTTCATATCTGTATGGGAAATTAAATCTCAATGTAGGGATTCCAGCTTCTCCAAGCAAATCTGAAAACTTTTTCAAAATATAGGTATTCATATCATTGTTTGCCCCATGTGCAATTACAGCTGAAATTTCCGAGGGAGAATCCGGGATTGTTAAAATAGAATTAAATTTTATGTCATTTTCAATTTTAAAAACAAATTCTTTTTCAATCATAAATTTTTATCACCCATAAAGTTTGATATTTAACTTTTTTGTATTATTATACACACAAAGATTCATTGAAAAAGAAAAACTTTAGACAATCCCCAACCAACAACTTAAATTTTACCAACGGAGGTAGAAAACCCCATGGAAAAAAAATTTGATTTTGTTAAGTCCTGCATACTAGAAATGGGATTTGACATTCTTTCAGAAGATCCAGACGAGGAAATAATAATAATATCAGATGAAGAAAGCTCAATTTCAAACCTTGTAATCGACTGTGAAGACCCTATTCTTGTTATGGAGCAGGTTATAATGCCTGTACCTCAAAAGGATAAGGATAATGTTTATAAAAGACTTCTTCAGATGAACAGGGAAATTGTTCATGGTGCATTTGCCCTGAATGAAGAAGAAAATCTGATAATTTTCAGAGACACTCTTCAGCTTGAAAACCTCGACAGAAACGAAATTGAAGGTTCAATAAGGTCCTTAGAGCTTGCACTTTCGGAATATGGCGAGGAGCTGGTTAAATTCTCAAAAAACTAAATCTATTTAAGGAGTTAAAATAATGTCAATTTTCAAACGTATATTCAAAATCGGCCAGGCAGAGGCCCATTCAGCCATAGACAAATTTGAAGATCCGGTAAAAATGACAGAACAGGGAATAAGAGATCTTAAAAAAGATCTTCAGGCTGCAATGGAAACCCTGGCACAGGTAAAGGCTATTGCGATAAGGACCAGGAAAGATTCAGACAACAAAAAAAAGCTTGCTGCCGATTATGAAAGAAAGGCAATGCTCCTTTTGCAAAAAGCCCAATCAGGAGAAATTGATGTTGCAGATGCGGAAAGACTTGCAACAGAAGCACTTTCTCAGAAGGAATCCCTTGCAAATGAAGCGGTAAATCTTGCAGAACAGGCCGGAAACCATGAAGCAAGATCTTCTCAGCTTCAGGAAAATGTTAACAAGATAAAATCTGCAATTACTAAATATGAAAACGAGCTTATTACTTTAAAGGCAAGATCAAAAACAGCACAGGCAACTGCAAAAATAAACCAGCAGCTTTCAAAAATAGACTCAAGCGGAACAATTTCAATGCTTGAAAAAATGAAGACAAAAGTTGAGGAACAGGAAGCTCTTTCCCAGGCTTACGGAGAAGTTGCAAACTCTGAAAAATCAGTTGATGATGAAATCAATGCAGCCCTTGCCTCCTCTTCAAAAGTATCACAAAGTGATTCACTCCTTGAACTGAAAAAGAAAATGGGACTTCTGAACTGATAACAACAGCCTCCTCCAAAGGGAGGCTTTTTAATTGAAGGAATTTATTAAATGGGATTTTTTGATTTTTTTAAAAAAAAGCATAAAGACAGATCCTTTATTGGAATAAATGATCTTTTACCCGGGGATATGGTTGATTATGACATGAAGACATGGGAGGTAAAGGCAAAGCACAAATACGACTATGAAGGAGAGATTATTTATGAGTGGCAGCTAAAAACAAGTGATGATAACATTTTCCTTGAAATAGACGATGAAGAATCAAACAGCCTGATCATCAGCAGAAAAATACCAAATTCATATATCAACCAGTCTGTTTTTAATGAAATTTCTTCAACAGATGATGCTCCTGAAGAAATTGAAGTAGAAACAAAGAAATATTATCTTGAAGAAATATCTTCCGGATATTTTTTTGAAAATTCTTCAGGGGAAGAAGAGCCCTTTATTGCTTACAATTACACCTCTGACGACGGTACAAGTTTTGTAACTATTGAGCAATGGGGAGAAAGAAGCTTTGAAGTCTGCAGAGGTGAAAATGTTTATGAATATCAGTTTACAAACTTCCTTCCAGGAAATTAGATAAAAAAAATGGAACTGATCGAAATAATAGATAAAAATAAAAATCCCACAGGAGTTGTAAAACCAAGAGATGAAGTTCATAGAAAAGGTTATATTCACAAAACAGTTCATGTCTGGGTTGTAAACAAAAACAACGAAATACTAATTCAGAAACGATCAAAATCAAAACTTACCCATCCACTGATGTGGGATGTTTCATGTGCAGGTCATATAAGTGCGGGTGATACATCCCATGAAACCGCTGTAAAGGAATTATTTGAAGAAACCGGAATAAAGGCTGAAATTTCGGAACTTGAATATATTACATCAATAGAAAGAAAATATTTTCATGGACAAATAAAGGATCATGAAATTTATGATGTTTTCCTTATACGAAAAGATTTTAATCTTTTAAACCTCAAATTCGATCCTGTTGAAGTAGAAGAATTAAGACTGATGGACGCAAAAACTTTTTTTCTGTCTGCAATATCAAAAAAAGATTTTATTTATAATAAGGAAGAATATGAAATTATGGAAAAAATTCTTACAGAATAAATCTTTTTCAATCAATCAATTTTCGTTTTACAACACCAAGTCACTTATAAATTTTTATTATTTATAAGTGGTTAACCATCTGGTATGACCTCCAAACACTTTAAATACAATTCACTTTATTACAATTTTTTCTTAAATGAAAATATATATTGAACTTAATATTATTTTCATTTATATCTGATTAAATCAGACTGAGCTTTAAAATAACTTTAATTTGGCTTTTGTTATTTGCGCTTGGCAAAAAAACAGATTTTTTTACCCAGTTCAAGTTAAAAATTCAGCAGTTTGTCTGGCTTAAATTAAAATTTAAAAAAACAGGCTGTTTTATTTATTCTGTATGATATAAGGCATTCCATTATTTAATATTAAATTCAAAAATATTTTGGAGGTTTCATGGTTAAAATAGGAATCAACGGATTTGGCAGAATAGGAAGACTTGCATTAAGAGCTGCACTTACAAGAGATGATGTTGAAGTTACAGCAGTAAACGACCTTATTGACATTGACTATATTGCTTATCTACTGAAATATGACACTGTTCATGGAAGATTCAAGGGAAGTGTTGAAATCGATGGAAACTATCTTGTTGTCAACGGTAAAAAAATCAGGGTTACAAATGAAAAAAATCCTCTAGACCTCAAATGGAACGAAGCTGAAGCTGAAACAATAATTGAATCAACTGGTCTTTTCCTTACTAAGGAAAAAGCAGAGGCTCATATTAAGGCAGGCGCAAAAAAAGTGGTAATGTCTGCTCCTTCCAAAGACGATACACCGATGTTTGTAATGGGAGTGAATCATAAAAAATACAGTGGTGAAACAATAGTCTCCAATGCATCATGTACAACAAACTGCCTTGCTCCCCTTGCAAAGGTTATAAACGACAACTTTACAATTGTTGAAGGTCTTATGACCACGGTTCACTCTGCAACTGCAACACAGAAAACAGTTGACGGCCCTTCCCCAAAAAAATGGAGAAGCGGCAGATCTGCCATTCAAAACATTATCCCTGCAACCACAGGAGCTGCAAAGGCAGTTGGAAAAGTTATACCTGAGCTTAACGGAAAACTTACAGGAATGGCTTTCAGAGTTCCAACAGCTGATGTTTCAGTTGTTGACCTTACATGCAGAATTGAAAAATCAGCATCTTATGATGAAATAAAAAAAGCCATTAAAAATGCATCTGAAAATGAATTTAAAGGGATTATTCTATATACTGAAGACCAGGTAGTTTCATCTGACTTTACAGGTGAATCATGTACATGCATTTTTGATGGTGAAGCTGGAATTGCACTTAATGATAATTTTATAAAGCTTATTGCCTGGTATGATAATGAAATGGGCTATGCAAACAAAGTTGTTGATATGGCAAAACATATTTCTTTATAGATTTGAGGTTTTAAAATGGAAAAACTTTTTATTGAAGATCTTGAACTTAATAATAAAAAGGTAATTTTAAGGGTTGACTTTAATGTTCCCCTAAAAGATGGACAGGTTGCAAATGATAAAAGAATAAGAGCTGCTCTCCCAACAATTAATTATATTCTTAAAAAAAATGCATCTCTTGTTTTAATGTCTCACCTTGGTCGGCCCAAGGGTAAAGTTGTGCCTGAGTTAAGCCTTAAGCCTGTTGCAGACTATCTTGGCAGGCTTATTAATAAAAATGTAAAATTTATTGATGACTGCTCAGGTGAAAAGGTTAAAAAGGAAATATCACTGCTGAATCCTGGTGAAATCCTTGTTCTTGAAAATTTAAGATTTAAAAAAGAAGAGACTGAAAACAACCCTGCTTTTGCCAGTGAACTTGCCTCACTTGCAGATATTTATGTAAACGATGCCTTTGGAACTGCACACAGAGCCCATGCCTCAACCGAGGGAATAACAAAATTTATTAAAACTGCAGCCTGCGGATATCTTCTGAAAAAGGAAATTGACTATCTTGGGAATGCACTTGGTGAACCCAAAAGACCCTTTACCGCAATCATAGGCGGTGCCAAAATTTCAGGAAAAATAGATGTAATAGACTCACTTCTTCCAAAAGTTGATTATCTTCTTATAGGCGGAGGAATGGCATCAACTTTTTTTAAGGCAAAAGGCTTTGAAACAGGAAGATCCCTTGTGGAAGAAGACAAGATCTTGCTTGCAAAGGAACTTCTTTCAAAGGCAGAGAATAAAATAATTCTGCCAAAGGATCTTGTTGTTACAGATGTTTTAGATTTTGATGCAGGAGTTATCGGAAGAATAAAACAGGTAAATAATAATGAAATTCCAAAGGAAATGATTGCTGTTGACATTGGCCCCCAATCAATAGCTGAATTTTCAGATATAATTAAAAAGTCCAAGACCATAGTATGGAACGGTCCCATGGGAGTATTTGAAATTGAAGAGCTTTCAAGGGGAACTTTCCAGGTAGCGAATGCAATGGCAGAAGCTTCGTCAGGTGGAAGCATCACAATAATCGGCGGAGGTGACTCAGCTTCAGCCATAGAACAGGCAGGACTTTCAGATAAAGTTTCCCATGTTTCAACCGGAGGAGGAGCATCGCTTGAATTTCTTGAAGGAAAAATTCTTCCCGGACTTCAAGCTCTATCAGACAAAATTTAATAAAGAAGTAACTGTTCAGTTCAAATTGGAACAGCTGCTGAATAGTTACTGAATATGATTTTTTTGTTCCGCGAATAGTGAATTCGCCGGACAAAAAAATCAGTTTGTAAACTTTTCCATCTTTTTCAGGAGTTTTCTAATGAATAAAACCAAAATTGTCTGCACAATAGGCCCTGCAAGCAGCAGTCCTGATATTATAGAAAAACTTATAAATGCAGGAATGAATGTAGCAAGGCTTAATTTTTCCCACGGAAGCCATGAAGACCATAAAAAAACATTTGATCTCATAAGACAGATTTCAGATGACCTTGACAAGCCTGTTGCAGTTTTACAGGACTTGAGCGGTCCAAAAATCCGTACAGGAAAAGTTGATGGAAAGGGAATTGAACTTGTCTGCGGAAATGAACTGATCCTTACAACAGATGATATAATGGGAAGTGAAAACAGGGTTTCCGTAACTTATAAAAATCTTCCAAATGATGTCAAAGAAAATGAACTGATTTTACTTGCAGACGGACTTATGGAAATTAAAGTAAAAAAGATCACTGAAAATGACATAACCTGCGAAGTTGTATCAGGAGGCATTTTAACATCGAGCAAGGGGATTAACCTCCCTGGCACAAGCCTCAACATCCCTGCACTAACAAAAAAAGACAAAGAAGACCTGGAATTTGGACTTTCAATCGGTGTTGATTTTGTTGCACTTTCGTTTGTAAGGAGTGCTGCTGATATTGATGAAATTAAAAAGATAATCAGCTCATTTGGCAAATCTACTCCTGTAATTGCAAAAATTGAAAAGCATGAAGCAATCCAAAACTTTGATGAAATTCTTGAAAAATCAGACGGAATTATGGTTGCAAGAGGTGATCTTGGAGTTGAAGTTCCACTTGAAAATGTGCCTGTTTATCAGAAAATGCTTGTAAACAAATCTGTAAAGTCTGGCAAACCTGTAATTATTGCCACCCAGATGCTGAGTTCAATGGTAAGTTCACCAAGACCGACCAGGGCTGAAGCAACCGATATAGCAAATGCAGTTTTAGACGGAACTGATGCCTTGATGCTTTCTGAAGAAACTGCCAGCGGAAACCATCCAGTAGAAGCAGTAAAATATATGAGAAAAATAGCAGATAATGCAGAAAATGAATATCCCTACCCTAAATTCAAATTTCACCCGGATTCTGAAACATCAAGAGCTGTTCCCTATGCTGCATGCGTTCTTTCCGGTTTTACAAACGCTTCAGCAATAGTTGCGCCAACAAGATCTGGTTATACAGCTGCACAGATTTCAAGATTCAGACCAAAAAGCAGAATAATTGCACTTTCTCCACTAAAGGAATCAATAAGAAAAATGTGTCTTTACTGGGGATGCATTCCAAAAATTTTCGGTGATCCAAAAGATACCGATGAAATGCTGGATAAAGGTGCAGAAGCAGCTCTTGAATCCGGCCTTGTAAAAAAAGGTGAAATAATTATAATTACAGCAGGTCATCCTGTGTGGGTATCTGGAACCACAAACATGCTTAAAGTAAAGGAATTATAAGAAAAAAACATGGAATATAAAGAAGAACTTTTTCCTGATAAAAAAAGAATTGCACTCATTGCCCATGACGGAAAAAAAGACGAAATGATTTCATGGGTCAAGTCCAACAGAACAGTCTTGATGGAGCATGAACTTTATGCAACAGGTACAACCGGCGGCATAATAGAAAAAGAACTTGGCATAAAAATCAAAAGAATGCAGAGCGGACCTCTTGGAGGCGACCTTCAGATAGGAGCACTTATTTCAGAAAAAAAAATAGACATTCTTGTCTTTTTCTGGGACCCTCTTGAAGCACAGCCCCATGAACCTGATATCAGAGCACTTCTAAGACTTGCTGTTTTATGGAATATTCCGGCTGCAACAAATATGGCTTCTGCAGATTTCATCTTTTCGTCTCCATTATTTGAAGGAAATTACAGAAGAATTGTTCCTGACTATGAAACATATCAGAAAAAAAGAGAAACAAAAATTGAGGACTGCCTGAAGTCATGTATTGTATCCGATTAAAGCCTTTTTAAACATCAAAAAAATTACTTTTGATTTTAATAAGTTATCTAATTATTTTTATTTAAATTTTATTAATGTGAATTTTTTTATTGTTTGCATTAGAGATTTATATAATTATTCCCAGAGTTTTTATTAGCAATCTTAAGGAGATTTTATGGCAAAAATAGGCTTTGTAACCGATTCAACTGCAGATTTTCCCCAGGGAGCTGACAGGCAAAACAATATACACATTATCCCGGTTCATGTTGTGGTTGATTCAAATGATTATCTTGACAAAATTGAAATATCCAACGACCAGATAATTGAAAAAATGAAAAAAAACCACCAGGTCTTTACAAGACCTGCTGCTCCAGCCGAATATGCTGATTTTTACGAAAATCTTCTTAAAAAATATGATTATATTCTTTCTTTTCAGGTTGCATCTAATCTTTCGGAGTGTTTTCAAAGTGCAAAAAGCTCACTTAATCTTATTGATCCTGAATCAGCTAAAAAAATTAAAATAATAAATACCAAATCAATAAGCATTGGCCAGGCAATGTATGTATTAAAGGCAATAGAGATAATAAAAAAAGAAAAAACAATTGATGACCTTGAAAATAAGGTTAACCTTATTATGGGAACCAATATAAGCAATTTTACTGTGGACTCTCTGATTTGGCTGAAAAAAACCGGCAAAATAGGGACACTTGGGGCAGCATTTGGGAACATGCTTGATATAAAACCCCTGATTGTTTTGAAAGACTCAAGTTTAAAGCCTCTTGGGAGCATAAGGGGGAAAAAGAACGTTTTGAACGAAATGGCATCATATGCAGGTAAAACCAGAAAAAGAACCGGATTTGAATATGACGTATGGGTAGCACACTGTGATGCAGAAGAAGATGCAAACTATCTTTCTGAGAAACTCGCCAAAGAACTTGGTATAAATCAAAATGAAATAAAAATTATAAAATCAGGTGCTGCAATTGCTGTCCAGACCGGACCTGGAAGTATTGCATGGGGAATGGTAAAAAAATAGTAATTGCTCCGTTTAAACAGAAACGGATGCTTAATTCATTCTGAGTCTCATTCCCCCTTAACCTTTCAGACAGGAGATAATAAAACTGTCTCCTGAAACCGGCTCAGAAAAAATTCATAATTCTAATAAAAGGCATCTTCCAGTAAAAGTTTTGATCTTACAAAAATACCGTTACCGCGTGCAATTTCATTTTCTTCACTGTCGTATACAACGGCTTCAGAAATAAACTGGGATTTGTTTTTATTTACCACCCTGCCGTAAACCTTTAAAAAGCCTGATGACACGGGTCTTGTTATGTAGGTTGTGAAAGATGTAGTGACAAGAAAAAAATTATATTCCAAAGAATTGGCAGCAAAATATGCCCCGTCATCAAGCATTTTGAAAATCACACTTCCATGGACAAAATTACCTGAATGAAAAAATTTATTTTCAACTTTTATCTGAATTTCACAGCAGCCTTCACTTATTGATATTTGAGGATTATAAAACTCATTTACAGGAGCCTTATAATACATAAGCTCAAGTTTTTTAAAGTGGTTTTCTTTGTTCATTTTTTAACCTCACAATTTTTTTCACTCAATAACACAAAATAATTCTTCACATAATCTGAATTTCACATATATTATTAAACTACCTTTAGGCAATTTTTTATTGGAATCTGAAAAAGCCTGAAAAGATAGATAAAAGATTTTTTAATTTTTATAGCAGATGGAGTATGTTTTGAAACTCAAATGCCCTCATTGCAGTAAGATTTACAATATACCTGACGAAAAAATACCTTCTAATCCAAACCTGAAAATCAAATGCCTGAAATGTGAAGGTATTATTTCCATAAAAAAAGACGTTTATTCTGAAACACCAGAAGAAGTAAAAATAGATATAAAGATAGAAGAAATTATCCAGAAAGCAAAAGCTCTGCCCCCAATTTCAGAAGTTCTTGCAAAAGCAAGGGACATTCTTACAGATGAAAACAGGGATATAAGAGATCTTGCAGAGGTACTTGAAAAAGATCAGGCTATGACTTCAAGGATACTTAAAATTGCAAATTCAGCATATTATGCACTTAAAAATCCTGTGAGTTCTGTCCAGCAGGCATGTATAATTCTTGGAGCTGAGATTCTTCTTCAAATGATCACACTTGCAAGCACATCAAAGCTTCTTGGCAAGGAATTAAAAGGTTATTCTATAAGTTCTGGTGAAGTTTTTTTACATTCTACAGGAGTTGCATTTGCATCAAGACTGATTGCTTTAAAAACTCAACCAGAACTAAGTGCAGATGCCTTTTCTGCCGGGATACTTCACGATGCAGGCAAACTGCTCCTTGATGAAAGTCTGGTTGAAATTAAAGAGTATTTTGTTGCAAAAGTTTCGTCCGGGATTAAAATGCATATTGCCGAAAAAGAAATTTTTGGCTTTGACCATACTGAAACAGGTTATGAATTCCTGAAAAAATGGAATATCCCTCAAAAACAGCTGACAGCTGTAAGATGGCACCATGAGCCGTCAAAATCAGACAGTGATGTTCTTGCTTATATAATACATGCAGCAAATGAAATTATGGAAATGGAAATAGATTTAAATATAGCGGACAACCAGAATCTTGCGCCTGAAACCCTTAAAATTCTTAATCTCACATTTGATGATCTTGAAAGCATACGCGAGGAAGCTAAAATAGCAACAGAAGAGGTTTTTCACGGATTTATTTCATAAATACTGTTCAACTTTCCTAATTTTAAATTAATACAATTAAAGACTCAAAAGGTACAACAGTATAACATATTAACTTTATTAAGTTTTAATAGAAAATATAAACTTTAGTCATATTAAAAAATGATATTAACAATAAAAATAAAAATCTAGGCTTGACTGATTGTCACTATCTGATATTTTTAATGTAGATACAAAAAAAAGAAGCAAATTCAAATTCATTATTAAAAGTTTTTAAAGTTTTGCCTGATCCTGAGGGTCAGAGCAAAATTTTTTATTTAGCCCTACAACTGGTCAACCAGTAAACCAAAACAAAGAGGCCGATATGGAAAAGAAATTAATCAAAGGAAAACTAAACGAAGCAAGAGAATTTGAAAGACTACCTGAAAAAAAATCCGAAATCTTTTTCAGAATACCTTTCCTTTTCCTGGAAACAGCCGAAAAAAGGCTGAAGGATGCATGGGAACATGCTGAAAAATTAATAAAATTTCTTGAAAATAAAAACTTTAAATCAACAAAATCCTCTAATCATGTTTCTTTTGAAAAAAATGACAACTCAAAGGCCGAAATAACAGCTGATAATTCTGATCTCTGGGTTAAGACACGAGTGGAAAAAAATGAGGGATTAATTGAAGAGCTGGAAAGAGAAATTCTTGGACTTGAAAGAAAAGCATTTAAATATTTTTTAAAAGGCGGAAAATTAACAGCACATACATCAAACTCCAAAAAATGGGATGAAGACCTTAAAGGCTATATAGGCCTTGATGCAGGTTCAATTTCAATAAATATAGCATTTGTGGAAGAAAGCGGTATAATTTTTGAAACCGAATACACCCTTACTGAAGGTGATGTAATAAACAACATCAAAAAAGGTTTTACAAACCTCAAAAAAAGACTGCCTGAAAACACTCTCATTCTTGGATCAGGAGTTACCGGAAGCGGACATGAAATTTCAGCCTCTCTTTTAAATGCAGACGTATATGAAACAGAACTTGATGCCCACGCAGAAGCCACACTCCACATGCTTCCAGATACACAGGTGATATTTGATATAGGCGGACAGGATTCAAAAGTAATGTATATTGAAGACGGCGAGCTTGATGAAGCAGGAATGAACAAAAAATGCGGTGCAGGAACCGGAGCCTTTTTAGATGCACAGGCTGACAGACTTGGCATACCAATTGAAAAATTCGGTGAAACAGGACTTAAAGCTAAAAAACCCTACTCCTTTTCCAGCATGTGTACTGTATTTGTCGGAAGAGACTTGATTGCTGAACAGGCAAAGGGGAATACAAAGGAAAATATCATTGCAGGGCTTCACAGAAGTCTTGCAATGAACTTTTATTCAACTCTTGGAATAAATAAAAAAACAATTAAAACCCCAATAGCATTTCAGGGCGGTGTTGCTTCAAATACCGGAGTAAAAAAAGCTCTCGAAGACCTTCTTTATGAAGCAAGAGGGGAAAGGATTGAACTCTTTATTCCGATGCACCACAAAGTAATGGGTGCAGTTGGAATGGCTCTTTTCGCAAAAGAAGAACTTGAAGGCAGTCAGGGAAAATTCAGAGGTATAGACACCATATGCAAAATAAGATCCGATTTTACCGAATGTACTAAAGCCGAACAGCTTGGCTGCAAAAAACAGATGCTTTGTGACCTTGTACACCTTTATATTGGAGATGAAATAATAGAAACCCTTTATGCCTGCCAGGAATATTCTGATCTGATAGAAAGTGAAAAAAATATTGAACTAAAAGCCAATTTCGGAGGTTGATTTTGAAAAAAACAGGATGGTTCTGCACCTATACTCCAGTTGAGCTTATACATGCCGCAAATGTAATTCCATACGGTATAAGAAGCGATTCAAAGGCTGAACATGAAGATGTATTACTTGGTGATTCAATGTGTTCGTATGTCCGGTCATGTATGGGGGGAGCTCTGACTAATGTCTATGATGATTTAAGCGGTGTTGTAATTGCACATTCATGCGAATGCATGAGAAGACTTTCTGACGGATGGAAATTCAGGCAAAATCAGATTAAACCAAAACTGATTCATATTCTTGATATTCCTAAAGTTGTATCTGAATCCTCAATAAAGTTTTTTGCTTCTTCTCTAAAACGTCTGAAAAATGATCTTGAAAAAGAATACGGTCCTATAAGTGATGAAAGTATTCGTTCATCAATAGAAAAATACAAAATAACAAGAACTCTTTTCAAAGAAATTGATGATTTAAGGAAAAATGAGAATACGTCCATAACTGGTATAGAAATTGAAGAACTTGTAAATGACTATTTTGCAATACCGGTTGAGGTTTTCAATGAAAAACTGAAAAAATTTATTGATTCAAAAAAGGACTCTGATTCACCTGATTCAAGACCAAGGGTTATGATAGCCGGAGGTCCTGGAAATAAAAGCCTGATAAAAACAATTGAAGAATCTGGAGGTCTGTGTGTTGCAGAAAACATGTGTACAGGTCTAAGAGCTTTTGCAGGTACTTATGGAGAAGAAAAAGATCCTTTTGATCTTTTAGCAAGGCTTTACCTTGATAAAACACCATGTCCAAGAATGCTTGGTGAAAAATCAAGGGAAAAAACACAAGAACTTCCCCAGTTGATAAATGACTACAAAGTTGACGGGATTATTTATTTTTCCATGAAATTTTGTGCAAATATGCAGATGGACTGGGCTCTCCTTAAAAACCACACAAACCTTGATATACCAATGAAAGTGATTGAAGGCGACATAAGCTCAGAGATCAATGAAAGAGAAGTTTATTCATTTATCAAAAGACTTAAAAAAAGAAAGAAAAAAAATGAGTCATAAAAATATTGTCAAGGAAAACACGGAAGCCAGAATAATTCAGCTCAAAAACTTTCTTAAGGCAAACGGTCTTGGTGATATTAAACCAGAAGATGCTGTAAAAATGGCTTTTATGTCTGACTATGAAACATTATCTCCTTCAGCAAAAAGGGGATATGTAAATGCAAAGCAGTTTTTTAATGCATATAACATGAATATTTCGGGAGAATTTGAATATCATCATGTAGCATGGAGGTCTCTTTTTGTACCAACAGAGATAATGTATGCAATGAACCTTATCCCATATACAACGGAAATGGTTGCATCACAGCTTGCAATGTCAGGAAGTTCAAGCGAAAGGATTGAAACTGCTGAGGCCTCAAATTTTTCAGGAGATCTTTGCTCATTCATGAAAACAGTTGCAGGAGGAGTTATTGAAAATATTTTTCCAACTCCTGATATTTTACTGACCTCAACTCATATTTGTGACCCTTCTGCAAAATATGCGGAAATTGCTTCACATATTTATAATAGACCTGAATTTGTTCTGGATATTCCATATGGAATTTATGATCTATACATGAACAGAAAAACAAGGGATGATGAAGAGAGAATTGATGAAGCGGTAGAATATGTAACACAGCAGTTTTACGAAATGATTGAATTTGTTAGAGAAAAAACAGGGCTGGAGCTTGATGAGGAAAAATTAAAACAGATCTGCATATGGACAAATGAGGCTAGAAAATGGCTTGATGAAGGCAACAACATAATTCTATATGAAAGAACCTCGTCAAAAAAAGGGATCAAGGAGCTTGATTATGCTGCAAACCTGATGCAGACCTGGGGAACAGAGGAAATAGTTGATGTATACAAGTCAAGATATGAAGATTACAAAAAAAACCAGCATGAAAAAAGGGAAATAACCCAGCCAAGAATTGCCTGGTTTCATTTAAGACCTTATTTTAAAAATCAGCTGATGTCATACCTTGACGAAAAAATTGAAATTTCAGGCTCCCAGGTAAACTTTGTTTTTTTTGATGAGCTTGATCCTGATGACCCAGTAAGATCAATAGCAAGACGAACTGTACTCCACCCTGGATATTCATCTGTAATGGCAAGAACATCCATTGCCATAGAAAAAATTCCAGAAGATACAAGCGGAATAATTGCCTACTACCCAAAATCATGCAGGCATTTCCACGGAGGAGCCATAATGGAAAATGAAATGTTTAAAACGGCTGGTATTCCAATACTTACAATAGATGGGGACTGCGTTGATGACAGAGGTGATGATTTTCCAATTGTTAAAACAAGGGTTGACAGGTTTCTAAAGGCTATCTCAAAATAAATATAAAGAGGCTTAAAAAATTAAGCCTCTTTATTATTACTATTATCTTGATAAAAAATTATTAATTCTATTTGGCTGCCAAACGAAAACGGTCTTTCTTGTCCATTTATTCATCAGACAAAATTTAATACTCAAAATACTCCATGTATTTCTGTGCTAAATTTTTTTATCTTCCCTGAACTAAAAAACTCATCGTTTTCGGGCAATCACTATTTAATCACTATTTCTGGATTTTCTTTAGAAAGCCGTTAAGCTGAACCACGTGTCTCTGCTCTTCCTTGATAATTTCATTTATCTTATCCTGACCCATTTTTTCAGGAACAAGATACAAAATTCCAACATAAAAAAGAATAGAATCTTTTTCCAGACCAATTGCTGTATTAATTATCTCCTCAATTGTTTCATTTCCTGTAAGAGCCTTTGCTGCATCAGGACTGCCCTCACCGCCATGATACTCTGCCATGGACATAAGATAATCTGTCAGTTCATTATCTGGATCAAATACAGTTTTTGCCTTTTCGGCATCTGAAAGCTCTTTTCTCATTTTTTCAAAAGTAGCCTTATGGGTATCTTCCATATTTGCAAGTTTTTCAAGAAACATTACATTTTCTGCATCTTCCTGAAGGCTTGCAGCTTTTCTGTAAAACTCAGCACCATTTTCCTCAATCTTGATTGCTACCTGGAACACCTCATCAGCATTGAAATTATAGGACATTTTTCTTCTCCCTCTTAAATTTGATTTTTTAAAGGACTAATTTTGCAGCTTTCATAAATATAAAGATGAATTATTCTTTTTTCAATATCACATAATACAATTCATTACCATAATGATTTGAGCACTTATCTGCTGAAAGGAAACGGCCTTTTTGTCCATTTCTGCGTCAGATAGAAAATTTACACCTCAAAATTCTCCATGGATCCTGAAGGTTAAATTTTCTTCTTCATTGAACAGAACAAAAATTTTCCTTATCGCCCAGTTAATACATAATATTTTGAAAATATTGATTAGAGCAAAACAAAAATTTTTCCATGTTAAACCCTAAAGATATTTTTTTGAAACATAATTAAGCCTTATCCCAAGGAAAACTCCTGATACACTAAGCCCGAAAATAAGACTGAGCCAGAACCCGTTTGCTCCCATTGGAGAAACCAGCCAGTCTGTCATTGAAATGACATAACCGATTGGAAGGGTAATAACCCAGTAGGCAGCAAAAGTAAGCAGAAAAGTGACATTTGCATCTTTATAGCCCCTTAAACCGCTTTGAGATATTACCATTATTGCATCTGAAATCTGATACAGTGCGGCAGTTTTAAGAAGTGAAACAGCTATAGCTTTAACTTCTGAGTCATCTGTATAAAAAGAGGCAATAAGTTCAGGACAAAATCTTGTAAAAACAAGAGTGCAGAAGGCTGCAGTCATTGCAAAACTGATTCCTGCAATACATGAAAATCTTGCATTTGAAGGATTATTTCTGCCAAGCTCATGTCCAGCCCTTATTGTTACTGCCATACCTACACTTAAGGGAAAGCAGAAAACAAGTGATGAATAGTTTAAAGTTATCTGATGACCTCCAACTACAGCAGGCCCAAGAACTCCGATAAACAAGGTGATACAGGCAAAAATACTGCATTCCATGAACAATGTGCCGCCTATTGGAATCCCAAGGGATAGAATTTCCTTTACACCTTCAAAATCAGGGAATCTGATTTTTTTATATATTTTCATTTTTCTTACTTCTTTATCTATATAATAGTAAAAAAGCATAAGAATGAAAAAAAGCCAGAAAGTGAGTCCCGTTGCAAGCCCGCATCCGGCTCCTCCCATTTCTTTAAAACCGAACTTACCGTAAATTAAAGCATTATTAGCAAAAAAATTAAAAAAGACTGATATAAAAGATATAAACATTTCAGGCCGGGTTTTTCCAAGACCTTCAATAAAAGATTTGAGGCAGAGATAAAGGGAAACTGCAGGAATGCCTGCTGCAATACCAGACAAGTAGCCTTTTACAACCCTGCTTACATCAGGATCAAGATTCATTATTTTTAATACATAATCAGGATTTGTAAAAAAAAGGAACAAAAGACCAGCAAAAAACAATCCTATCCAGAAAGAATCTGATAAAATTTCAATAGCCTTTTTATCATTTTTTCCTCCCTTAAGCTGTGCAGTTATTGCAACAAGAGCCATCATTATTCCGTTTAATGAAATAATAAAAGGGAAGAAAAGGCTTGATCCAATAGCCACCGCTGCAAGAGCAGTTTTACTGTAATGTCCAGCCATAACTGTATCAATAAAACCCATTGCCGTCATACCAAGCTGTGTCATGAAAATTGGAATGGAAAGAAAAAGAATTGATTTTAACTCTTTGAAGTAGCGGCTGAAAAAGCCTGTTTTGATATACTGTACTGCCATTGTTCCCTTTAAAAATAAGACTCAGCACTACCTAAAAAATTTTTTACCCGATTTATCCACCGTCCCGGAAGTAAATCCGCAGTATGAAACAGAGCAAAATCATTTTTAAGTAACTGATAAAATAAAACATATTTCTCAAAACCCAACAAAGCTGATCTTTTTGGCTTTGCTGAGACAGTCTTATTGATATCAGAGAAATTTTAAATAAACAAATACAAAGAAATGAAATTTGATGATTAATGGCAAGTAAAAAAATAACATCAGAAATACTGAAAAATTAAATTTTTATTCTGACCAGAAAATAAAAAAGGTTATTTCATAAGACTTCTCTTGAGTTTATCATGTCCTCTATCTGCTCAGGCCTCATTGGTTTACCAAGATAATACCCCTGAATGCAGTCACAACCCATTTCATAAAGCATTTCAGCAACTTCTTTTGTCTCAACACCCTCTGCTGTTGTACTTTTTTCAAGGCTTTTCCCAAGGCTTATTATTGTCTGAACAATTTTTCTGTTTTCTGGTGAAGTATCCATATTTTTTACAAACGAAAGGTCAATTTTTATGTTGTCAACCGGAAACATGTGAAGATAACTTAAAGAAGAAAACCCTGTTCCAAAGTCATCAAGTGCAATTGAAAACCCAAGTTCATGGAGGTATTTAAGATTTGCAATAACAATATTCTGGTTAATCATTACCGAGCTTTCAGTTATTTCAAACTCTATTTTTCTGGGATCAACATTAAACTGACCAATAAGTCTGTTAATTTTATCGGGAAAACTTTCATCCTGGAGATCAATTGCAGAAAGATTGACTCCTATAGTGAGATCTAAACCTTTTTCGCTCCACTTTTCTGCCTGTGCAAGGGATTTTTTAAGAATATGCTCGGTAAGCTTCTTTATTATACCTGTTTTTTCAGCAACTGGAATAAATTTACCTGGAGAAATCAGTCCATGAACAGGATGCTCCCATCTTGCAAGGGCTTCTGCTCCTGTTATCCTCTTTTCCTTAGAGCAGTACCTGGGCTGAAAAAGCGGATAAATATTATCATTTTCCATTGCGGATCTGAAATCAACTTTAATGAAAATATCAAAGGAGTCAATATTATCATATTTTTCACTGTAAAGACTGATTCCGCTTTTGTCAGTTTTTGACTTATGTAGTGCTACATCAGCTTTCCGGATAAGATCAGAAATATTTTCAGCATCTTTTGGAAAAAATGAAATACCAAGAGAAACATCTATCTGAAATTTCTGTTCATCTAAAACAAAGTTTTTCTCACAATTAGATAAAATCCTTGATGAAATATTAAGAACATCTTTTTCAGTTTCTATACCGGGAAGAATAACTGCAAATTCATCTCCACCAAATCTGCCGACAATATCTTCTTCCCTGCATGATTCCTTTATTCTTTCTGATATTATCTTTAAAGCCAGATCCCCGGTCTGATGACCGAAATTGTCGTTAATATCCTTAAACCTGTTAAGATCAACTTTTATAAGAGCCGCAGAAGTAACATGCCCCCTTTTTATGAGAGATTTAAGTCTTTCAATTATAAAATTCCTGTTTGGAAGTGATGTAAGTAAATCATGGTAAACCTGATGTTTTAGCTGCTTTGTTCTTTCCCTTACTGTCTTTTCAAGCAAAATATTATTTTTACTTAAAATTTCATATAACTCTATACTCTCAAGAAAATTGGAACAGACAAGAAGAGTTGTTGATAGCAGGAGAAGTGATATTTCAGGGATTTCACTGGTTTCATTTTTTATAAAACTTGCCATAAACATCCCTCTTATTCTTGAAGAAGTAGTCATGACATGCAGAAGTATGTCCTTTTCCAGATTTAAGGAGTTTACAACAACAGATCTTTTTTCCCTGAGCGCCCTTGCAAATGTCCAGTCATTTACAAGTCTTTCAAGCTCTTTTAAGATATAGGCTTCATTTGTAGAGTCACTTTTATATACAAGATTAAAATCCGAAGTTTTTTCATCAACAAGAAAAAAGGAAACGTCATCTAATGGAAGGATTTTTCTGATCCTTGTCTCAATGTCTTTTAAAAATTTTAATTTATCATAATCTCCGTTTTTTAATCTGTCCTTGAGATTAAAATCAAAAAGATTCAATGCCTGCTCAAGCATCTCAGCAGAGTAATTATTTATTTTTTCGAGATATTGTATTCTTTCTTCCAATAAATGTTCTTTTTGTACAAAAACCATTTTCGTATACCTTAACTTAAAAATTCAAGGCTTGTCTGCATTTCAACCTGAAGCTGCTTTACAATAACAGGAATTGCATTCGAGGATAAACTCAATATCTCCCAGCAGTATTCATTTAAAGGTAGAACAAGCTTTTCACCTGAGCTTCCAATTTCAACGGCATTAACTATTACTTCTGCAAGATGCACAACTGAGCATTGCAAAGGGAACTGAGAATTTTGGGGATTATGGTGATTTCTTGCAATATCTGCAAAAATATCTGGCATTTTAAACTTGGTACAAAACTTTTCACCAGCCTGGCAGTGGGTAAATCCCAAATACTTCTCTTCTGCCTCAAGAACAAATAAATCCTTTTCCCAGACTTCTTTTATTATCAATGCGGTTTTCAGTGGTATTTTTTTTAAAATAACAAGCTTACCAATATCATGAATCATTCCTGCAACAAAAATTTTGTTATAGTCCTGACAATCAGCCATTCTTGCTATAATTTTTGAGCAGATGCCAACACCAAGGGAATGCTGCCACATTTTTTTAATATTCAGATATTGTGACTCAACTTCATTGAAAATCTTTACAACCGAAAGCCCAAGTGCAAGCATGCCAAGCTGTTTTGTTCCAAGAATTACAACAGAGTTATAAATATTATCAATTTTTTTGGAAAACCCGTAAAAGGAACTGTTCACAAGCTTAAGAGTAGCAGCACATAAAGACTGATCTTTTTCAATAATCTTTGCTATATCCAAAGCATTGCTTCTTGGATTTTCCAAAACTTCCATAAGCTTTGAAAAAATATCAGGCAGAACAGGAAGCTTGTCATCCTCATTAATAAGATCCTCCAGTGTAAGAAATTCATTTGACCCGGAACTGAGGTCGTAATCTTCATGCTGGGAAAAATCAGGAATAATATCATTTAAATTGGAAAGACTTGACTCCATTGCTTTGGACAATGCAATTTTATAAAGCTGAGAAACACACGGATGGCTTGTATTGGAGCGTGAAAACCTTGAATTGACCTGTTCAGCTGCAGAATCATAATTGCTGTTTTCACCTGCATTTTCTCCTTGTTTCAAGGTAACGGCTTCATTTGAAGTTATATCTACTTCATATACACCCCACATTTTCAATATACGCAAATGATGGCTTTCGATTACAGCGCCCTGGTTGAGAAGCACTCTGCCGTTTCTGTCTTCAATGTCATACTTTACGATCATTCCTGGAACAAGTTCAGCCACAGCTATCTTTGCCATAATAAAGCCCTATGATAATAATTTTTATCAAGAAATACGGAAATCATATTAACCAGTCACAAAGAATATGTCAAAAAAAGTTTTTTTATATAAACCATAATATTAACATTAAACAACCAATTATTTTAAAAAAACATCGTTATTTTTATAACCCAGCCAGTAAAAAGAAACCATATCATTTAAATTTTTACTACTTTAATAATAAATGTAATGCCTCAATCCAAAAAAAAGCAACTGTACAGAGATACAGAAAAATATTTGATATAAAACATTTCATTCACAATATTTAAAAAAAATTTAGTTTTAAATAAACACTAATAAGGCCTTTTACTATTAGAGACTTCTAAAAAAATTATTGACACCACACTCAATTAAAAGTAATAAAGTTAAACCAAATACAGGCAGTAAAAGACACCTTATATTTACAAATAAAAACAAAGCGTTATATCGGGAGGCAGGTTTGAGTTACATTAAAAAATGTTTTTTGATTTCATTGTTTTTCTTTATCTGCACAATTAATTCGTTTGCAGATACAGGAATTAAAAAAATAGATGAAACTGTATCAAGAACAATTGACACAGAAATTGAAACCCAGAAAATAAATTCCAAATGGCAAAATGAAAAGTCAGCTTTGCAGTCTGAGTTTGAAAACATCAGCTATTTAAATGAAAAACTTCAAAAGGAACTTCAAAAAATTGAGGCAATTCATAATTCAGAACTTGAAAAAAATCATGAGCTTTTAAGAAAGCAAAAACAAATAGATAAAATAAAAAATGAACTTAACAGCTTCCTGGAAAAAGTTGTTTTTGAACTTGAAGAATTTACCCAGAAAGATCTGCCATTTCATAAAGAAGAAAGAGAAAACAGGATCACAAATTTAAAAGAGCTTCTCTTGAATGATGAAATAAAGGCCGCAGAAAAATACCGTCAGATTTTTGAAGCCTTGAAAATTGAAACTGATTACGCCAAGACAATTGAAGTATATCAAAATGAAATAAATGTAAAAAATGAAACAAAAACAGCAGATATTCTAAGAATAGGAAGAGTATCTCTTTTTTATCTGACTCTTGATAAAAATGAGAGCGGTTTTTTCAATCCCCTCACAAATCAGTATGAAAGCCTTGATTCCAAGTTTAACTCAAAAATAGAAAAAGCGGCGGCAATAGCAAAAGGTGAACAGATATCAGAATTTGTAGATCTGCCATTTGGAAGGATAGCAAGATGAAAAAATTTGTTTTACTAATTTTATTTACAATCCTTATCCCTTCGGTTTCCTTTTCAAAGGACATGAGACAACTCTCAATTCTTGCTCAAAAGGAATATGAAAAAACTGTTATTGAACAAAAGGAACTCAAAAACAAAATCCTTCAAGACAGGCATCAGCTAGAAACGGCAATAACATCGCTGAAAAAAGAAAACACAGAAACTGAAAAGTCAATAAAACATTTTTTAAACCAGATTCAGATTCTTAAGCAGCAGACACAGGAACTTGAAAAAACATCAAACGCTGAAAAAGAAGATATTGAAGAACTTACAGGAGCAGTAAGAGTTTCTGCAAAAGAACTGGAGTCAATACTTGAAAAATCTGTATTTACAGCCTTTGAACCAAAAAGAACTGAAGTGATAAAACCTGTTCTTGATAAAAAAAGATTCCCTGGAATTGAGGATATGGAAAAAATATCTTCCCTTTATCTTGAGGAAGCAAAACTCTCGGGAAATGTTTTTATAAAAGAACATTACTATATAAATGATAAAGGCGAAAAAACAAATGGTGAGATCCTTACTATAGGAGGTTTCACAAACTATTTTGAAAATGGTTTTTTAAATTACAGCGATACCGCAAAAACGTTCTACTCACTTTCTAAAGAGCCTTCATTTTTTATAAGAAATAATATCAAAAAATACTTCAGTGGAAATTCAGACTCGGTTTATGCCGATATTTCAGGAGGAGGAGCACTTGTTCAGCTAAGTCACAGCCAGAGTCTCACAGAAAAAATCAAAAAAGGCGGATTTCTTATCTGGCCAATACTTGGAATAGGAATTATTGCAATTTTAATCGGAATAGAAAGAACTTTTTTCATAAGCAGAGTTCACGGTAATACAGATACTGTAATGGGAAAGGTCAATGAACTTGCTGAAAAAGGTAAATGGGAAGAATGCTCAAAAATTGTTGGGAATGAAAGGAAAAAACCAGTCTACAATGTACTAAGACATGGACTTAATGCAAAAAACGAAGACAGGGAAACACTTGAAAGTATTCTCCAGGAGTCAATTTTAAAGGAACTCCCAAAGCTTGAAAGATTTCTTCCTCTTTTGAATATTCTTGGTGCAATATCCCCACTTCTCGGCCTTCTTGGTACTGTAACAGGAATGATAAATACCTTCCAGGTAATAACAGTATATGGAACAGGTGATCCAAGAATGATGTCTGGAGGTATTTCAACTGCCCTTGTTACCACAATGCTTGGACTTAGCGTTGCAATTCCAATAATGCTTTTACATACATTCCTCAGCAGACGTGTTGATCATGTAATAGGAGATATGGAAGAAAAGGCGGTTGCCCTATCTAATATTATTTTCAGGGACAGGAATCTTTAAGAATGGAATTACTTTTGAATCCATTACAGAATTATATTGAAAAAGGCGGCTTTGTACTTCTCCCCATTTTAATTTCTTCTGTTTTCATGTGGACATTTATTTTTGAAAGAATTTTCTGGTTTAAAAAGGCTTGTAAAAACGACATTTCAGTAAATGAAATTTCACAAATACTGACAAGTGCAAAACTACACCCTGCAAAAAAAGGACTCAACGCATTTTTAATACAAAAATATATGGATAAAAAAACAGGGATTAGAAAAAAGGACTTAAAAATAATAGATCAGTCCTTAATGGAAATACAGAAAAATCTCAATTCATACATAGCTGCAATTTCAATTCTTGCAGCGGTATCTCCCCTTTTCGGCCTTCTTGGAACAGTAACCGGAATGATAAGTACATTTGATGTTATTTCATTTTTTGGAACTGGAAATCCAAAGGCAATGGCAAGCGGAATTTCACAGGCACTCATCACAACACAGACTGGGCTTTTAACAGCAATTCCTGGAATGTTCATGGCCGTAGTAATATCTGGGAAGGCTAAAAGAGCCAAAGACGGTCTGAATGAAGCTGCAATGATAATTAAAAGGAGCATCAAATGATAAATGTAAGAGGAAGCCTTAGATCAAGGTCAAGCAATGCTGAAATAAACATTTCTCCCCTGATTGACCTTGTTTTTCTTCTTTTGATTTTTTTCATGGTAACCACAAGTTTTGTAAAAGAGACCGGAGTTGAGGTAAACAGGCCTTCTGCTGCTACTGCTGAAATTTCTGAAAATGCAGGAATAATGATAGCCGTATCAAAATCAGGAGAAATTTTCTTTGACAGAAAAAAAACAGACATAAGAAGCATAAGGTCACTTGTAGCAAGATCTCTTGCAGAAAATCCAAAGGCTCAGGTGATAATTATTGCCGATACAGAAAGCCATACAGGTAAAGTCATAAAAATTATGGATGAATGCAAACTTTCAGGTGCAGACAATATAAGCATTGCTGCAACAAAACACTCAGGCAGCTGATATGGAAGAAAAATTTTTTAACCAGAATATTTTAAAGGGTTTTTTACTTGCTGTTTTTGCTAACGCAATAATCTTGATTATTCTGACTCAGCTTATAGAAGGAAAACTTGCAACACCACAGGATAAGCTTTTTTCAGGAATAATGATAAAAAATGTCAAACTAAAGCCCGAAGTGCCTAAACCTGAAGAAATAGAAAAAAAACAGCCTGAGCCTGAAAAAAAAAATGAAGTTGTAAAACCGCAAAATCAAAAAATTTATACAAATATGAAAAAGTTTGAATTTGAAATACCTTCATTTGATCTCAATCCAAACATACAGTCAACAGGATTTTCTGTTCCCTTAAATCAATTATCCTCAACACATTCTGCAGGCTCTATGATTTCACTTGATGAACTTGATAAAATTCCTGTTCCAAAATTTAAAAAACCTCCTGTTTATCCATACAGAGCAAAAAGAATGGGAATTGAAGGTGAGGTTTCAATAAGCTTTATTGTCCACGAAAACGGCATGATTTCAGACATCAAAATCTTAAAGGCAAATCCTGAAGGTGTTTTTGAACAAAGTGTAATTGATGCAGTTTCTTCCTGGAAATATTTACCAGGAGAGCTCATGGGTGAAAATGTTAAAACCCTTGTCACAACAAATGTGGTTTTTAAACTTGAGGAGTAATAAAATGAAAAAATTATTTTTTACTGTTTTGGTGATAATATTTTTTATCCCCTTTAATTCATATTGCAAAGAAAACGAAAAAAAATTGTCAAACAAGGCAATAATCTGTCTTCAAAGGGCTGAAAAGCATAAAGAACAAAAGGAATTTAAAAAGGCCATAGATCTGATTTCAAGCTTTAAAACAAAATATCCGGATGAGAACCATCATTATGTCCAGTACCTGCTTGGTACACTATATATTGACTCTGAAAAAATGGACAAAGCCCTTTATGCATTTGAAGAAAGTGTGAAGCTTAATCCCTTATTCTGTCCAGGATGGCACAGTGCTGGTAATATTGCATACGACCTTGGATTTTACGAAAAGGCAGGAAAGTCATTTGAAAATGCATATTCAGTTTCTGAAAAA
>JACKCP010000017.1 GCA_020633955.1 Desulfobacteraceae bacterium
AAACATTTTTAATGTTTAATTCTAAAAGGACATGAAATGAGAAAAGTATATTTAAGTTTTTTAGGTGCAAACAACTATTCACCGGTCATATACTCACTGAATAACAAAAAAGCTTCAGAAACAAATTATGTTCAATGTGCAGAAATTGAACTTCTTGGAACCAATTACTTTGATATTCATTATTTTGTTGTTACCCCGACATCAAAAGAAAAGCATATTGAAAACCTTAAAAAAAATCTTGAAAAGCTTGGGGTTAATAATTTTTCAATAATTGAAATTACAGAAGAACTTGAGGCAGAACACCAATGGACATGGTTTGAGGAAATTTTATCTAAAATCAATCAAAATGACTTTCTCACTGTTGACATGACCCATGGATTTAGAATCATTCCAATTGTTTTTGCAACTGCAATAAATTTTCTCCAAAAAGCCAAAGGCATAACCCTTGAAGCTGTTTATTATGGAGCTTTTGAAAAAGACAAGGAGATAAGTCCAATTATTGATATGAAAGATTTTTATATAATAAATGAATGGGCTGATGCAGTTGGAAAGCTTATAGATGATGCAAATGCAGACAAGCTTGCTTTTTTATCTGAAAATACTTCAGATAAAAAATTTGCAGAGCTAAATGACCCCAAAATTATAAATGCTCTAAATGATCTTACAAAAACAGTTAAAAATATTGATATTCAAAATATTAGTGCAAAAGCTGATAAAGCTTTAAGCCTGATAAAGGAAAAAGCATCCGGTACAAAAGAATCATCATCAATTCTTCTTAAACTTGTTATTGATAAATTTGTAAGTCTTACAACGAAAGAACCTTTAAGCGGAAATTATGACCTTAATTATTTCAAAATGCAGCTTGAAATTATAAAACTTCTTCTTAATCACAAGTTATTTATGCAGGCCTATACTGTAATGAGGGAGTTTATCGGCTCAATTGGAATAATTGAAATTAAAAAATCAAAAACAAATACAGCAAAAGGGAGAAAACAAAGAAAAAAAGCAGATGTTTTTGTAAATATGCTTGTATATACAGAAGATGAATGGAAATTTAATAACAAAGAAAAAGAATACATTGAAAAAATAATGCCACTTTACACTAAAATTAAATCAAACGGCATTGAAAATAAATTAAGAAATTTTTGTAATGAACTGACAGATTACAGAAACGGATTTGACCATGCATGGACTGGAAAAGCTGGACAATTTGAAGATATTGAAGAAAAAGGGTACTTTTTTTATGAGCAATTAAAAGAAATTATTAATAAGCTTGAAAGTGAAAAAATTTTAGCAAATTAATATTTTCTCAATCCTCATATCAAATCAAACAAACTCATCTGAACAGGCTCTTTGCTTTTTTTGAGTGACATTAATTTTTTAACAGAGGCAACAAGATTTTTTTTAGTTATAACAAATAGCTCTTTATCATCATTAATCAATTGTCTGTTTAAATCATATTTTGGGTTATCACAATCAGACTCTAAATCATAAATTACAGCCCTTGGAATTGAATAATTCAGTGCATAACCCATTGCAAGCCTTGAACCGCTGTCATTACCAAGATTATTTTTTGCATAACTTGCAGAAAGTACAACTGCATCACTGAATAACGCCTGAAGTCTGTCCCTTTCCTGATATCTTCCCCTTAATTCCAGTTGGGATTTTGCTTCTTCATAATATTCTGTAACAAGCAAGCCCGATTTTTTAACAATTTCATCTGCAAGGTCTTTATTTGCAGAGGGTAAAATATTATTTAAAGTTCCCGGCAAAACTGCTATTGTCTTTCCATTTAAAGCAAGAGTCTGTTTATGTGCTATTGTATCGCATCCAAAAGCAAGACCGCTCAAAATAGCAGCACCATTTTTAACAAATTCAGAAACAACTTCACGCTCTGAATTTTCAATATTTTTGTCAGGCTCAAGCAAACCAATAACTGCAATATTTTTATTATCCTCAGCCAGCAAGTTTATATCACCACGATAAAATAAATAAATCGGCTGTTCGCTGTTTTTTACCCTGCCTCTGTGTATGGGGAAACAATTATCACCAATTGCAGTAAAACCATCAGCAAAACCATCAAGCTTTTTCAATTTTTGTATTAAGATTGCTTTATTCTTTTCAAATTCCTCAATTGTTACAGGATATTCTTCCTTTGAGTATTTATTTATCAATGAAACAATTGCATCAACTTTTTCATTCCCCTTAAAATGCTTTATAATCCAGGCTCTGCCTATTCCCTTGTAATTTTTTGCAGTTAGAATATTAATGGCATTTTCAGTATATTTCATTTTCATTAACTTTTTATCCTTAATATGATTTTAACTTTGTTCTTGCAGCTGCATAAAATGTTACAGATTTTGCACCTCTATCCAGTAAGGCTTGAATAGCATCTTCATCAATATTAACAGTTCTTGTATAAATATCATCTATTAGCAAAATATCCCTTTTGAAAATATCCTTTGAAAAAATACAAGTATCTTTTGTAATTCCAGGATATGGCATTGGTCCATCATTATTGTAACTGAGCGGCATATTTGCCTTACAAAGATGAGTTGTTTTTGTATTAAAATTTCTGACAATATAATCTGTACCATCAAAAAAGCCGCTTAAACTTCTTGAAACTTTTTTGACAAAAAATTTAAACAGCATTTGGTTCTGAGAATAGCCAGCTTGTGCCTTTGCTCTTGGAACAACACAAATTGTAAGTGTTTTAAACCTCATTATTTCCAAAATTTGAGGTAAATCCTGAAATAAAACCTCTGTCAGTTTTTTACCAGCAATATTTAATTTTTCAATGGATGCGTTATTAAAAGTATTTTTTAGCTCATTGATATAATCTGGATTGCCGGGATTTTTATATCTTATGTAGTCAGTATGATAAAAAGCATTAATATTTCTGCTGAGATAATTATTTTTTTCAATAGTAAATTTATGCATCTCAATCCTTTTTCATTTGTCATATTCATAATGATGGACAAAATGGTCTTTATACCCGCACGCACCAGCTGCAGAAAAAAATTATTCATTACTTTTATTCATAAATACCTGAGTTAAGCGTTTCATATTTTTAAATCTATAAATTTCATATGATTTGAGCATATTAAATTTAAAGACATTAAAACCCTGCGGGCTTTCCACTTTTGCCTCATCTTATGGGTTAAAATGCATCACGCATAGCAAAAGTATAGCCTGATACGATTTGCCGTTATATGCACCAAATTTGAAAATCGCTCATTTCAGGAAATACTTACATTTTTAATATTTTCACAAGGGATACCGCAGTTAATAGCATTGTTGATTTCAGACTTATCATTTTCAAAAACAAAAACCGAATCTGGCAAAGTTTTTAAATTTGACAATGCAGTTAAATATTTATTGTCATTTTTATAATTATTATGAAAAAAACTAAAACTGAAAAAGTTATTAAGTCCATAAAATTTTATAGTCATCAAGGCCCTGTCTTTACGGCAATTGGTTACTAAAACGGTTTGATTGGTTTTGGAATATTTTTTTAAAATATCAGCAACACTTGTATTTAATTGAGTTTTGCATAAATTTTTTTCATAATTTTCATTTTTAAGCTGAATTATTCTTTTATACTCATTGCAAGTTAAATTTGGCATTATCCTTTCAAGCATATTTCTATCAAACCTTGAATTAAAGCAGTAATCCATACTAATATCCTGGCCTGTTACTTCTTTTACTGCTTTTTGGTATGATAAAAAATTTGAAAAATCTGTATCAACCAAAGTACCGTCCAAATCAAACAACAAAATATCTTCTGTCTTAATTCTCAAATCAGAATTTTTTATAAATTTAATTGTTTTTTTAGTCATGCCTAAGGTTACGGCGTTCATATAAAATATTTCAAAATTATTTTAATACAAAAAATCTCCAATCATCAATTTGGGCAGATTTACAATAAAAAAAAACAAAAAGAAGTTGTTAGGCATATACTAAAAAAAAATGTATAACCTGATTAACCAGACCGGTTTCATGTACGGATAAGGTTTGGCATGTGAGTTAAACTGACAGATTTTATTCATACACATAAAATGAAAGTAATTTAATGATATTTGAGAATTATCAAATCAATACAGTTTTAAAAAAAAATCTGGCCGATCAGGGCCTGAAACGTCCAACCGATATTCAATACAAGGCAATTCCCTCCATTTTAAATGATGAGGATGTACTGGCAATTGCACAGACAGGAACAGGTAAAACTCTTGCATTTGCTATTCCTGTTATCCACAAGACAATACAGGCAAAGACACAACGTAAACAAAAGGGAATCCATGCTATTGTCATGGTGCCCACCAGGGAACTTGCGGCCCAGATCCACGGGGTATTTTCAGCTCTTTGCAAAAACACCCGTGTCATTCCACTTGGGATTTACGGTGGAGTGGAACAGGATTTTCAGATAAATCAACTGCAAACAGGAGTAGATATTCTGATTGCCACTCCTGGACGCATGTTTGATCTGATCAGCCAAAAGGCAATTGATGTAAACAACGTACGCATACTGGTTTTGGATGAGGCGGATCAGATGCTGGACCGCGGGTTTCTATACGACATACAATCAATCAAGCGACATTTGAAACAACGTCATCAGACTCTGTTTTTTTCTGCTACAATAAATAAAGATATAAAAAAACTTGCCTTTTCACAGGTAAAATCAACTGCAATAAGAATACAGATTTCACCAAATGATCCGGTCTCAAAAAATATTTCCCACTATGTTATTGATGTGGAAATGGATGACAAACGTTTTTTCCTTAGAAGTTTTATCCGTGACCATGAGAATGCGAGAATTATGGTCTTTGTAAGAACAACGGTCAGGGCAGACCGTGTGGCAAAGGCATTGGAACGCGGTGGAATAACAGCTTTAACCATACATGGCAAAAAAGATCAGACAGAAAGACTTGCTGTGATGGAGGCATTTAAAAGCGGTTCTGAAAATATACTTATTGCCACAGATGTTTCTGCAAGGGGAATTGATATTCCAAATGTGGATTATGTAATCAATTATGATCTGCCTGATCAAAAAGAGGTTTATGTCCACCGGGTGGGCCGGACTGGACGAGGACGTTCAAAAGGCACTGCAATATCATTTTGCAGCATGGGGGAAAAAGAACTGCTGTCAGAAA
The DNA here is from genome assembly GCA_020633955.1 of Desulfobacteraceae bacterium. Taxonomy (GTDB): domain Bacteria; phylum Desulfobacterota; class Desulfobacteria; order Desulfobacterales; family JACKCP01; genus JACKCP01. The sequence goes on from JACKCP010000017.1 coordinate 5,151, forward strand.
TTGAAAATTTCATCACAAAGCCTGTAGAAAAAATACACATTACCAAAAATGATTATTCTTTCACTGTTGAGGTTTCAGATGCTCACCAGGATATTCAGGATATGATCAGAGCAAATGAGGAATGGAATAAAAATCGGCGCAAAAAAAGATCAAACAGAAAAAAGAAGCAATAAACCCATTTAAATGGTGGCTGACCATTGAGCTCTGTAATTGGTAAATTCTGACATAAGACTTTAATTACAGGATGAGGTTTTATGAAAAATAAAATACCACCAAAAAGAACAAATAAAACTGCAGCAACACTTACATTGATATGTGTTGCTGCAAACATTCCTTTATTAATTTTTATTATTTTCGGTCCAAAAGAGGGAATGGGGGAATTGGGTATTCTATTCCCCTGGCTGCTTACAGGATTTGTCAATATTACTCTTGTTATTCCGGCTGTTTTGTTTGCGAAGTATTCCGGCACAAATAAAACCAATTTTTTCATAAAAAATTAAAGGAACCTGTTGGCACAAAAGCTTGGAAGCCCCTGTATGCAGGAGTTTAAATCACTAAATAAACCCTGGTATTTTTTTCATTTTCTTTTATTTTTTCAAATAGTGCATAAAATATTAAAAAAGGAGAAAAAATATGAATACGTTTAAATTTTTTTTATTTTTTTTAATTATTTTATCCTATCCAAAAATATCTTCTGCAGAAGAACAAAAATATGAGGTGAAAAAAATGACTGAAAAATATAAAACTGCCGCATTTGCAGGGGGCTGCTTCTGGTGCATTGAGCATGCTTTTCACAATTTACCCGGAGTTAACGAGGTTGTTTCAGGTTATATGGGAGGAACAATCGAAAACCCGACATATGAAGAAGTATCCTCAGGCAAATCAGGACACCTTGAAACAGTTCTCATCAAATACGATCCTGAGTTGACAGACTATGAAAAACTCATGGATTTTTTCTTTATTCAAATTGATCCTACAGACAATGGAGGCTCTTTTGCTGATAGGGGCCCACAGTACAGACCAGCAGTTTTTTACAAAACAATGGATGAAAAAAAAGCTGCTGAAAAAAAAATAAATGACCTCAATATGTCCGGGCTTTATGATAAACCTGTTGCAGCTGAATTGATTCCATATACAAAATTTTACCCTGCTGAAGATTATCACCAGGAATATCACCTGAAAAATCCTTTGAGATACAAACTGTATAAAAAAAATTCAGGCCGTGAAAACTATACAAATGCAATCAAGGAAAAAATTGCTGTTAAGCAGAAAAAACAATTTTACAGCAAAGAAAAATTAAAAGAAAAGCTTACTCAAATCCAGTATGATGTTACACAAAATGAAGCTACAGAACCTCCTTTTAATAATGAATATTACAATCATAAAGAAAAGGGAATTTATGTTGATGTAGTTTCAGAAGAACCTCTTTTTTCTTCAGAGGACAAATTTGATTCCGGTTCAGGGTGGCCTTCATTTACAAAGCCTGTGTCTTTTGATGCAGTTTATGAAAAAAAAGACAGCAAACTTTTCATGCAGAGAACTGAGGTGAGAAGTACATCTTCTGACTCACACCTTGGACACGTTTTCAATGACGGTCCAAAACCACTTGGCCTTAGATACTGCATAAATTCTGCTTCTCTCAAATTTATTCCATTTGATAAACTTGATGAAAATAATCTTTCCAGGTACAAAAATCTTTTCAACTGAATAACACAGTTTCACTCTTAAATTGCATTTCTGACCTGGCCAGCGCCCGGGTCAGAAAGCAGACTTAATCAGGTGGTTAACCAAAACTGCCTTGTATCCTGAAGGGTAAATATATAATGTTGCGTAAATAAACAAGAAATACCTGTTTTAATCCAATCACTATTTATTGAGAGAAAACATCTCAAAAGCCTTGTAGGAACTTCTTACAAAAGGACCGGATGCAGCGCCTTTAAAACCAAGATTTTCACAAATTATTTTTATTTCTTCAAATTCTTCAGGAGTATAAAATTTTTCAACTCTAAGATGATTTGCTGAAGGCTGCAGATACTGTCCTATTGTAATAAAATCTGTACCGGTTTTTTTTATGTCTTTTATTGTATTTAAAAGTTCTTCCATTGTCTCTCCAAGACCTGCCATAAGTCCCGACTTGACATAGATATCCGGTCTTTTATTTTTGCAGTATGACAAAACCTTTAAAGACTGGTCATAATCTGCCATTGGTCTTGCTTTTTCATAGAGATTTTTTGCTGTTTCAACATTGTGATTTAATACATCTGGATTTGCATTTAAAACTGTATCAAGAGCTTTTTCATTACCTTTAAAATCCGGGATAAGAACTTCAACAAAAACATTTTCAATATTTTTTTTAAGTTCATGAATAACTTCTGCAAACAGAAATGCACCCCCGTCTTCAAGGTCATCCCTTGTAACCGAAGTTACAACAACATATTTAAGCCCCATCTGTTTTGCAGCATAAGCAACTTTTTCAGGTTCGTCTTTGTCCACCGCCTCATTAAAGGACTGCTCTATTGCACAGAATTTACAGTTTCTTGTACACTTTTCACCAAGAATAAGAAAAGTGGCAGTTCCTTTTGAGTAGCACTCAAACTGATTTGGACATTTTGCCTGTGAACATACAGTATGAAGTCCCCCCTTTTTTAAAAGAGACTTTATTTTTTCATATTCCGGTCCTGAGGGAAGAGGTTTTCTCAGCCATTTTGGTTTTGAAACCCTTATGCCCTGCTCTTTCAGCATTTTTCTTGAATGAGTTAGAGACATTTTTTCTCCTAAAATTGTTACAATCCCAAGCAGGAGTTTGGGATTGTATGTAGAAATTAAATTTCCGAACAATAATTGCAAACCACCAGAAAAAATCCGTTTATTGCAAATAAATCAATCCGGCAGCTTATTGCCGGATGATGAAATTTCAAATCCAAATATTTTAACAAATGAGTCAAGGAAATCTGTTTTAATCTTATCCATGGAAAGCTCAAAATCTGTTTCATCACAAAGCCTTGTCATGGATATATCCTTAAGTCCGCATGCAACCACGCAGTCAAAAAGAGAATTGTCGTTATTTATATTGATGCTCAACCCGTGCCAGCAGATATTTTTTCTTACTGAAAGACCAATGCTTGCAATTTTTTTATTATTTACAAAAACACCAGGATAATTTTCAGTTCTTGAAGAACAGACATTGTACTTCCTTAAAAAATCCTCAATTGCATCCATGAGTTTAATGGAATATTCCTTTACTCCCATATTTAAATCCTTAAGATTTAAAACAGGATAAAAAACAGCCTGACCCGGCATGTGACAGGTTGCAAGTCCGCCCCTTGTTGTTTCAACAACACCTACATTATTATCCTTTAAAAAAGGTTTTTCCTTCAAAATAAACTCTTTTCCTCCCCTTTTTCCAAGGGTAATTACAGGTTCATGCTCTGTAAAAACAAGAAAGTCTTCAAGAGAAGAATCGTTTATTTTTTTTTCAACAAGTTTTTCCTGAAACAAAAGGGAAGACTTGTAAAAAGTCCTCCCCATGTCCAAAAATATAATTTTTTTATTCATCAGCCCTTAAGCTTTGGTTTTCTTGCTGCAAGAGTTTCATCAAGTCTTTTGACTTTTGCATTTGCCGGGGCATTGTGCAAAATATCAGGATTTTCCTTTGCTTCCCTTGCAATCTGCTTCATTACTTCAATAAATCTGTCTATTTCCTCTTTTGATTCAGATTCTGTAGGTTCAATCATTATTGCACCGTGAACAACAAGCGGGAAATAAATAGTTGGTGGATGGAATCCGAAATCAAGAAGTCTTTTTGCAATATCTAAAGTGGAAACCTTGTATTCCTCAAAATTTTCATCTGTAAAAACACACTCATGCATGCATGGCCTGTCATATGGAAGATGAAACACGTCTTTTAGGTTTTCCTTTATGTAGTTTGCATTTAAAACAGCTTTTGTGCTCACGTCAAAAAGGTCTTTTCCCATGGAAAGAATATATGTGTAAGCCTTGATAAGCACTCCGTAGTTTCCGTGAAATGCATGGAGCTTTCCAATTGATAAAGGAAAATCTGAATTCAGAATAAATTTATCACCGTTTTTTTCAACCCTTGGAACTGGAAGAAATTCTTCGAGCTCTTTTATAACTCCTACAGGACCGGCTCCAGGACCGCCGCCGCCGTGTGGTGTTGAAAAAGTTTTGTGAAGATTTAAATGAATTACATCAACCCCGATTTCTCTCATGCTCACAGCACCCATGATTGCATTCATGTTTGCTCCGTCACAGTAAACAAGACCGCCCTTTTCATGGACAATTTCAGCTATTTCTTTGATGTTTTCCTCAAAAAGGCCAAGAGTATTGGGGTTTGTAATCATTATTCCCGCTGTATCTTCATCCATGATCTCTCTTACTGCATCGGGATGCAGAATACCGTCAGCACCAGAATTAAGCCCAACAGGTTCAAATCCGCACAATGCACAGGAAGCAGGGTTTGTTCCGTGGGCAGTGTCTGGAATTATAATTTTTTTACGCCTTTTGCCGTTTTTCTTATGAAATGCATTAAATACAAGCATTCCGCAGAGCTCACCCTGAGCTCCTGCAGCAGGCTGAAGAGTAAATGCATCAAGACCAGTAATTTCACATAACAGCTCCTGAAGCTCATACATCAGTTTCAGAGTACCCTGACACAGATTATCAGGCAAAAGAGGATGGGAACTTATAAAGCCTTCCATTGAAGCTGTTTTTTCATTAAGCTTTGGATTGTATTTCATTGTGCATGAACCAAGGGGATACATTCCTGTATCAACTCCAAAGTTCCATGTTGAAAGCCTTGTAAAATGTCTTACAACATCTACTTCTGAAAGCTCAGGAAAATCAGGACCTTCCCAGACAAGGTCTTTGTCTGGTTTTGCTTTTTCAACTTCTGCTTCAGGAATTGAAATTCCGATTCTTCCCCTGCTTCCCTTTTCCCACAACAAAGGCTCATCAAGCACAAGACCGGTAAGCTTGTCATTAATCATTGCTTACCTCCTTTTTTATATTTTCAAGAAGATTTTCCATGTTTTCCTTTGAAAAAGCTTCTGTTACGCAGAAAAGATAATTGTTTTCAAATCCTTCATAAAATTTATCAAGGGGAAGTCCGCACACAATTTTCTTTTCGCTTAATTTTTTCCAGACTTTTTCAAAGCCATCCGGAGCTTTCAAGACAAACTCATTAAAAATTGAAGAACCTTTAAATCTTTCTTCAAATCCAAGTTCAACAAGTTTTTTCTTGAGCCATGAGGCATTATTGAAATTAATCTCTGCAATTTGTTTAAGCCCTGTTTTTCCAAGGCATGACATGAAAACAGCAGAAGTCAGAGCGCAAAGTCCCTGGTTCGAGCAGATGTTTGAAGTTGCCTTTTCTCTTCTTATATGCTGTTCCCTTGTGGAAATTGTAAGAACAAATCCTCTTTTTCCGTCTTTGTCCAGGGTCTGTCCGCAAAGTCGTCCAGGCATCTGACGCATGTATTTTTCCTTTGCGCAAAACATTCCAAGACCGGGGCCGCCAAAGGACTGGGGTATTCCCATGCTCTGGCCTTCACCGCACACAATGTCTGCACCGTAAAGTCCTGCAGGTTTGTAAAGGCCGAATGCAAAAGGTTCACTGAAACATGAAACAAAAAGACACCCTTTGTCTTCACAGGCTTTGGAAATATTCTCATTTTCTTCAATTATTCCAAAAAAATTAGGAGACTGAACTGCAAAGGCTGCAATATCATCTGTATTTTCAATTTTTGAAATATCTGTTTTTCCGTTTTCATCAAAGGGAATATATACAAGTTCAAATTCTGTAGGCTCAAAATATGCTTCAACAACTTTTAAATAATATGGATTTACTGCCTTTGAAACTGCAACCTTAGATGTTTTTTTCTTTATTCGAAGTGACATTAAAAGCGCTTCAGCAAGAGCCGTTGCCCCGTCATACATGGAGGCATTGGCAATATCCATTCCAAGAAGATTTGCAGTAAAAGTCTGGTATTCATAAATTGCCTGCAGAGTTCCCTGACTTACTTCAGGCTGATATGGTGTATATGCAGTTGTAAATTCCGACCTTGAAACAAGGTATGGAACAACTGACGGAATGTTGTGCAAATAGCTTCCCGCACCCATGAAAACTGTTTTTTCAGACGAAGGAGTCATTTCAGAGGAAATACTTTTCAGTCTGTCAATTATTTTCCACTCGCTCATGGGTTCATGAAGATTTAAGGGAGATTTTCTTCTAAGCGAAGAAGGAATCCCTGCAAAAACCTCATCTTCAGTTTTCACTCCAATGGAAGCAAGCATTTTTTCAACATCCTCTTTTGTATGTGGGATGTAATGCATTTTTTAAGCTCCTTTAAGCATTTCAAGATATGCGGCTTTGTCCATAAGGCCGTCTGCAGATGTAACCTTTACCTTGAACATCCACCCTTTTTCATATGGATCTTCGTTTATAAGTCCTGGTTCATCTTCAAGAGCTTCATTTATTTCAACAACTTCTCCTGAAACCGGACAATACATTTCAGAAACAGCTTTTACAGATTCAAGGGTTGCACATTCATCACCCTTTTCAAAGGAATCCCCCACTTCAGGAAGCTCAACAAAAACAATATCCCCAAGCTGATCCTGTGCATAATCAGTAACTCCTACTTTTACAACATCGCCTTTTTCAGCCCACTCGTGCTGTTCTGTATACAAAAAATTTTCAGGCAGATTAAGTTCATTTATTTCTTTCATTTCATATCTCCTTTACGGCATGGAAGTAATTTTTTTTCTGGCTGTTCTATGGGGTCTTACATCATTTACAATAACTGCATCGAGTTTTCTTTTTTTGGCCTTAAGATAAACCCTGTCACCAATATTAAGTTTTCTGTCAACACGGACAAAACCGCATCTTATTCCCTTTGGCCTGAAATCTGATGGTTTGCCTGAATCTGGAGGACTTGTAATGGAAAATATTTTTCCATCAGCCCAGTCAGCTCCAACATCAGTTGCACAGGTCAGAACTTTTCCGATTTCATTGTCGTTTTCATCAACAACAACAGCTTCCTCTGCATTTACTTTTCTTAAATCAGAACCTGCAAAAGCATAGGTATGATAATTGTAGTCAGAATTTAAAAGAGCACTGCTTCCCACAAATTCCTTTGCAAAACCTTTTTTATCTTCTGTAAAAGGAAGGGTGAATTCCCATGGATGATTAAGATAGGGCCAGTGTCCTATATCCTGATGTGAAAGGGGAAGACATGCTCCGGCACGAAGAGAGTCTCTTGAAGCAAGTCCGCATGGAGTGAGTTCATAGATTCTTCCTGCTTCAACAAAAAGATCCCATACTTCTTCAAAAAATTCCAAAGACACAAAAATCTCAAAACCAAACTCACCTGTATATCCTGTTCTTGAAAGCAGAATTGGAATATTGCTGTTTTTCAAGGTTACTTCAGCTGAATTTACAAGAGATTTATCAAAATGACCCTTGTGTGAAAAATAAGGGAAAACATCAAAAACTTCCTTTGGATTGTTTATTACAGATTTTAAAATCAAGCCTGACAAAGGTCCCTGAACATCAAATTTTCCAAGGTTGTCGCTGTAATCTGTAATTTTGACATCAAGACCGTCTTTATAATTATCAAGATGATCTGCAATACCTTTTCCCATTCCTGCATTTACAACAATAGAGTAATTGTCATCTGCAAATTTATAAACAATAGCATCATCAATTACATGACCTTCTTCATTCAGGAAAACTCCGTAAACGCAGCGTTTGTCTGCAATGGGAAGTTTATTTGGACCTATACAGGCATTCAAATCCTTTGAAAATGTCTTTTGAAGAAGAGCAAGTGAATCGCCTCCCCTCAGTTCAACAAAAGCCATGTGAGAAGTATCAAAAATACCTGCCGCCCTTAAAACAGCAAGATGTTCGTCTTTTGCCCCTGTCTTGTACCACAAAGGCATTTCATAACCGCCGAATTCAGCCATATTTGCACCCATTTCATGGTGACGGCTGTTTAATCTGGTTTTTTTAACCATAACCTCTCCTTTAAAGAACGTAGGGGACTACGTGATTAAACCCCTTATAAACAACAAAGGTTTCCATGGAGGAAATACCTTCAATTTTTACAACTTCTCCGGTATAAAATTCAGGAAGACCAAAATCTTCATTGAAAAGCACTTCAACAATCAGATCATACCTGCCTGTTACAACACTTACCCTTGAAACCCCTTTTAAAGCGGAAAACTCCTTTCCTTTTTTAAAAAGATCGGGAGATACAAGTTTTACACCAATGATCATTATCTGATGTCTTGGAATCTGTTCCGGGTCCACAACTCCCTGAAAACTCAAAATACCTTCGGATTCAAGCTTTTTAACCCTTGATCTTACAGTGTTTTCAGTAAGACCAAGACTTTCAGCAATTGTGGAAAAAGATTCTCTTCCGTTTTTTAAAAGTCTTAAGATTTCAATATTAATTTCATCAAGTTTCATATTTTTTTCTTCGCTTTTTATTAATGATACTAAAAAATATTTACATAAAATTCAATATAGCATAAATTAACCAATCATATTTCAAATTTTTGTGAAATTATCAATTATTTTTTAAAAAAATTTAGTTTTTATTAACAACAAAAAATATCAGGAATCAAAAATGTCAGAAATAGTAATAATTGGCGGAGGTCCAGGAGGATATATTGCCGCAATAAGAGCTGGTCAGTTTGGAAATAAAGTTACTCTGATAGAAAAAAAAGCACTTGGGGGAACATGTTTAAATTATGGCTGTATTCCCTCAAAAATTTTCAAGTCAAGCTCGGAACTGTTTGAAAAAATAAACCATTTTGATGATTTCGGCATTGAATTAAATGATAGTCCAAAGTTTAACATGAATAAGCTCCAGATTAAAAAGAAAAAAATCATAGATATTCAAAAAAAGGGAATAGAATCTCTTTTAAAGCACAACAATATCGAGATTGTAAGCGGAACTGCAAAAATTTCCGGAAAAAATTCGGTAACTGTAAAAACTAATGAAGGTGAAGAAAAAGAGATTGATTTTGACAAGCTCATAATTGCAGCCGGCACAAAAACACGAGAGCTTAAAGGTTTTGAATTTGACCATGAAAATATTTTATCAAGCGATGATCTTCTTGCCCTCGATTATATTCCCGAATCCATTACAATTGTCGGCGGAGGTATAATCGGCTGTGAATTTGGGTCTATACTTTCTTCCCTTGGATCAAAGGTTTTTATAATTGAAGCCGAAGAAAGACTTCTTCCTATAAAAAATCTTCACAAGGATGTTTCAAAAAACCTTGAAAGGGAATTTAAAAAGAAAAAAATCAAGGTTTTTACAAAGTCCTTTGCAAAAATAAAATCAAAGGAAAATCAGGGTTTTGTAATTGAAACAATTCCTGCAGATGAAAAAACAAAAGCAAATGAAATCATATGCCAAAAAATTGCGGTATGCACCGGAAGAGTACCTCTTTCATCTGAGCTTGGGCTTGAAAATGCCGGCATAAAAACCGATGAATCAGGATATATAAATGTTGATGAAAACTATGAAACAAGCTGTAAAAATATTTATGCAATAGGAGATATTTTAGGCCCGGATTTTTCCATGCTTGCCCATACTGCATATTTTGAAGGAAGAATCTGTGCTGAAAAGATTTCAGGAAGTAGTTTTACAAAGCTTGACTATTCAAAAATTCCTTCAGCTGTTTTCACATCACCTGAAATAGGATTTATTGGTGAAACCGAAGAAACTGCAAAGGAAAAAGGCTTTGAGACTGTGACAGAAAAGGTTCTTTTCAGAACATCTGGAAAAGCTCATGCAATGGGAGAAATTTCAGGAGAGGCAATAATTGTTGCGGACAAAAACACAAAAAAAGTCCTTGGAGTTCATATAATCGGTCCAAATGCATCAGATTTATGCGGTGAATCAGCTCTTATGGTGCAGAATAATCTGTCATGTGAGGATCTTGCAAATTCAGTTCATGCACACCCTACTCTTTCAGAAGTTATTATGGAGACAGGGCTCAAGCTTTCAGGAATTAATCTTCATGGTTAGAAATTTTTTTTGAGCAAAAGGCACGTTTTTTCGTGCCTTTTGTTTTATCCTTCTGATATATTCTCATATAATTTTTCCATACTAAAAACGTTATTCAAAGTCAGATAATTTTCTGAAAAAACATTAAAAATAAAGATTCATCCATAATAACCCCGAGGGTTTATGTTTCGCATAAGAAAGATTCTTGACAGCGTTTCAAATGCCAACAAATATGCAATTAATCAGGTTCTTGAAATCATAAAAAAACAATTTCCAACAACCAGAGTAGACGACCTTTTAAAATTACCTTTACAGCTTGTTGACCCCTTAAAATACCAGTACAGATCCATTCTTTTTTCAGCTGAAGATCATCTTGGACGTGTTAAAGGGTTTGCCATGCTTTTGCATATCTCAGACATTGGAGTAACCTACCTTGAGCTTATTTCAACAGCACCATTAAAAACTGGGAAAGGTCTTGGAACAATTCTTTATGAAAGAATAAGGGAAGAATCCATAAATCTTAAGGCAAAAGGCCTTTTTTTTGAATCAAGCATAGATGATGAAAGGGTTTGCGATCCAGAAATTCTTCTGCAGAACAAAAAAAGAATGGTTTTTTACGAAAGATTTGGCGCATTACCAATAATAAACAATATTTTTGACAGCCCGGTAAAACCTGGAGACAAAGATTTATATTATCTCATGTATGATCCTTTAAACAACACAGTCCCCCTTGACCTGGACTTGACAAAACAGGTTGCACGGGCAGTTCTTGAAAGAAAATACAAGAAGATTATTGATCCTTTACAGATAGAAAAAATTGTAAATTCATTTTGTGACAATCCTGCTGTATTAAGAAAACCAATATACAAGGCAAAGCCTTTCAGCCCCAAAGTTCAGTCAAAACCGCTTATAGGCCTTCTTGTAAATGAAAACCATGTGATTCATCATGTTGCTGAAAAAGGATATGTTGAATCACCAATAAGAATTTCACAGATTTTAAAAGAAATTTCAAAAACAGGCATGTTTAAAAGACTTAAGCCCCGCAAAACCCCATTTTCTCTGTTAAAGAAAATTCATGATCCTGAGTATCTTAATTTTTTAAAAAACGTTTGCAAAAATCTCCCTGAAGGAAAATCCATTTATCCAAGCGTATTTCCGGGCAGAAACCGTTTTTCTTCCTCAAGGGATATTGAGGTTCAGATCGGATGCTTCTGCACCGACACAATGACTCCGCTGAACAAAAATGCATATCTTGCAGCAATTGGAGCTGTAGACTGTGCAGTGACAGCTGCTGAAATTCTTCTGGAGGACTTCAGGCTTTCCTATGCTCTTGTAAGGCCTCCTGGACACCATGCTGAATGGAATAAATTCGGCGGGTTCTGTTACTTCAATTCAACAGCTGCAGCAAGTGAGTATCTTTCAGATTATGGAAAAGTTGCTGTTATAGACATTGATTTTCACCACGGCAATGGAACCCAGGACATTTTTTATGAACGAAGTGATGTACTTACCTGCTCAATCCACGGAGATCCCGCATGTGAGTACCCTTATTTTTCAGGCTTTGCTAAAGAAACTGGAAGTAAAGAAGGAAAAGGATTCAACATTAATATCCCTCTTCCGAAAAACTGCACTGCAGAAAAATTTCATGAAGCCCTTGAAAAAATAATTAGAAAGGTAAAAAATTTTAAACCAGACTTTATAGTTGTGGCTCTTGGACTTGATACAGCCAAATCAGATCCTACAGGGTCGTGGAATCTTTTATCAAAAGATTTTGAAACAACAGGAAAAATGATAGGCCGGATTAATCTTCCCACTCTTATTGTTCAGGAGGGAGGATACAGAACAAGGACACTTGGCATTAATGCACGGAAATTTTTTGAAGGAATTTATATTTCCTCCGAGAAGAATTAAAAGGCTTAGAGTTTTAAAAATAATATTTTATAAAATTTATTTTACTTTTCATTTTAAATATTGACTCCCTGGTAATTGTTTAAGAATTGGATTTTTCGTTCAGTTTATCCTGGGAAAAATTTAACCGTAAAAATTTTTAGGATTTTGAGTATTTAATTTTAAATCTTATGCAGAAATGGACATCCCCCCCTTTATTTCAGCAGCTGCTTTAAATATCATAAGTTCTTAATATTTGACATAAGCCAAAAAATGTATAATATCAACTATATTAGGTAATCAAAACAAAGGTAGAGATATGTTAAACTATAGAATCAAAATAAACGGTATGCATTGCGCCAACTGTGCTGCAAGTCTTGAAAAAAAAATTTCCAAATTAGATGAAATAAACAATCCAAATGTCAACTTTGCAGATGAGTCATTAAATTTTACCACAGCTGATAAAGGGTCTGAAATCCTTAAAACAGTTAAAAAGGCTGTAAGTGATACAGGATTTGCAGTTGCAACAAAAAATTCCTTATTTAAAATTTCGGGAATGCACTGCACAAACTGCTCAATGAGTATTGAAAAAAATCTCAATTCAATGCCGGGGATAATAAATGCAAATGTAAATCTAGCAGATGAAAGCCTTGAAGCCGAATATATTGATACTGTCGTTTCACCAAAAGATATTGAATATAAAGTTCAATCCCTTGGATTCAAAGCCTTTGAAACTGAAAATGAAGATTTTTTTTCCGAGGATATGAAGGAACTCAAAAATCAAAAAATCAAATTCATAACAGGCCTTGTATTTACAATTCCTCTTTTCATTATTTCCATGACTGCTGATATGACAGGTCTCATTCCATCATACCCTGACTCTTTTGCAATCGGACTTCTGCTTTTTGTTCTTGCAACACCTGTCCAGTTCTTTACAGGCTCTGACTATTATAAAGGAGCATATACAAGCCTTAAAAACGGTTCTTCAAATATGGATGTTCTTGTGGCGCTTGGTTCTTCTGCCGCATATTTTTACTCGGCAGTAATCTTGTTTACTCCTTTTAAAGGTGAACATCTTTATTTTGAAGCTTCAGCTGTAATTATAACCCTTATAAAACTTGGAAAAATGCTTGAAGCAAGAACAAAGGGAAAAACCGGAGAAGCCGTAAAAAAACTTCTGGATCTTACTCCAAAACAGGTTTTAAGGGAAAATGAAGACGGAACAACTGAAACAAAAAATCTGTCAGACATTAAAGTAAATGACATAATAATTGTAAAGCCTGGAGAAAATATTCCTGTTGACGGTGAAATCATTTACGGGAAATCTGCAATAGATGAATCAATGCTTACAGGAGAATCCTTACCTGCAGACAAAAAAGCAGGCGACAATGTAACAGGCGGTACAATAAACGTAAACGGACTTATAAAAATTAAGGCAACAGCAATTGGAAAAGAAAGCGTTCTTGCAAAAATAGTTGAAATTGTAAGACACGCACAGGGAAGCAAGGCCCCTGTTCAAAAAATTGCTGACAAGGTTGCTTCAGTTTTTGTTCCTTTTGTAATTATTTCAGCAATAATAACATTTTCCGTCTGGTATTATTTTACAGGCGATTTCACAGCATCAATAATAAGACTTACAGCTGTTCTTGTAATTGCCTGCCCTTGTGCCCTTGGCCTTGCCACTCCTACAGCACTTATGGCAGGTGCTGGTAAAGGTGCATTTTCAGGGGTATTGTTCAAATCCGGCGAGGCAATTCAAAAGCTTGCATCAGTTAAGACAATAATTCTTGATAAAACAGGAACAGTCACCACGGGCAAACCTTCAGTCCTTAATATATATGCAACAGATGAAGGAATGAATGAGGAAAAAATACTTGAAATTGCAGCTTCAATTGAAAGAAATTCCAGTCATCCTGTTTCCTCTGCGATTACAGAAAAAGGCATTAATGAGAATTCAAAAATATATGAATGCACAGATTTTGAGGAAGTTGGGGGAATGGGAGTAAAGGGTATAATTGATAATATTCAATATAAAATCGGCAAGGCTTCCTGGTTTGAAAATTTTCCAAAAAAATCACTTTCAATCCTTGAGGAAATTTACTCAAAGGGAAATACCCCTGTTGTTTTATCAGCACAGGATAAGATCAAGGGAATTTTTGAAATTTATGACGAAATAAAGGAAGATTCAAGAGAAGCAGTTCAGGAACTGAAAGATCTTGGTTTAAGAATTGCTCTTCTTACAGGAGACAATGAAAAAACAGCCGCAAATACAGCAAGAGAACTTGGTATTGATGACTATATTGCTGAAGCAACACCAGACTCAAAGGCAAATCTTGTTAAAGACTATCAGAATAAATACGGATTTGCTGCAATGGTTGGAGACGGAATAAATGATGCACCTGCCCTTGCAACAGCTTACTCAGGCATTGCACTTGGTACAGGAACAGACGTTGCAATAGAATCTGCTGAAATAATACTTCCAGGACACAAAATGAAACTTTTACCCTACTCAGTAAAACTCAGCCGAAAAACATTTAAAACCATAAAGAAAAATCTCTTCTGGGCTTTTATTTACAACATAATTCTTATTCCGGTTGCAGCCGGAGTTCTTGCTCCGTTTCCACAGATGCCTGAATGGCTAAGGCAGCTTAATCCAATGGTTGCAGCCTTTGCAATGAGCATGAGCAGTATTATGGTTGTAAGTACAAGTCTTATGCTTTACAAAAGCAAGAGTTAATTATTCAGTATAAATTATTTATGCAGACCGCTTTTTTCCGGTTGAATCAAGAAATTTCAAATTTTTTTCAACTGAAAAAAGCATAAAACAATAAATTTTACTGATATTGGCTCTAATTAGTTGCTGAACAAAAAATTCTCGTTTTCTGGCAATTACTAATTAAGCACTGGACAAAACAATTAATGTAATTAAATTTAAAAATGAATTTTAAACCGGAATTGAGCGTTTCATATTTTTAAATTAACAAATTTACAATGAATCAGGCTTATTTAATTTAAAAATATGAAACCCTGCGGGCTTTCCAATTTTGCAGCATCTACTGCGTTAAATTGCATCACGCATAGCAAAAGTATAGCCTGATACAATTTGCCTTGTATATGCAGCAAACTTGAAAATCGCTCAATTCAGGTTAAAATTTCTTATCAGGCCGCATAACTTTGATTATCGGCTTGATTTATTTTTTATGACAAATTTACGGAGAAAAAATGAATTTTTTAAATCTTGGTTCAACAGATATTAAAATCTCGAAAATAATAATGGGAACCTGGCAGGCAGGAAAACAGATGTGGACAGGAATTGAGGATTCAGACAGTATCGAAGCAATAAAAACTGCATATGAAAACAATATTACAACATTTGATACTGCTGAAATGTATGGCAAAGGCCATTCCGAAAGAATTCTTGGACAGGCTCTTAAAAGCGTAAGAAACAAGGTTGTTATTGCAACAAAAGCAGCTCCTCAAAACCTTTCAAAGGACAAACTGATCTCAGCCTGTGAAAAATCACTGAAAAATCTTGATACCGATTATATAGACCTTTATCAGATACACTGGCCGGCAGGAAGTTTCGGCTCAAAAAAAATCCCTGTTTCAGAAACACTTGAAGCAATGGATAAACTGAAAAAACAGGGTAAAATAAGAGCAGTTGGAGTTTCAAACTTTTCAAGAGAACAGCTTGAAGAGGCTTTAAATTGTTATCAGATCGATTCTGTTCAGCCGCCCTACTCAATTTTATGGAGACATATTGAAAAGGATTTAACACCTCTTTGCTTTGAAAAAAACATAACTGTTCTTTCATATTCCCCAATGGCACAGGGCCTTTTGACAGGCAGATTCAAAAAAGGCCATAAATTTGAAAAAGGCGACAACAGAGCTTCAAACAAACTTTTCCAGGGTGAAACTTTTGAAAAGGCTTTAGAAATTATTGAAGAGCTCAAGCCAATTGCTTCTGATCTTGGAATTAGTCTTTCAAACCTTGCACTTTCATGGGTTAAAAGCAAAAAAAATACAGCAGCAATTGCAGGAGCAAGAAATAAAAATCAGTCAAAGGAAAATGCAAAGGCTTTAAATACAAACCTTTCAGCTGAGTTAGTAGAGTTTATAGATAAGAAAACATTAGAATTTACAAATATTACAGGTGAAAGCCCTGTAATGTGGGGATAATTTTTTGTCCATGATTTTTAACCGGAGGAAAAATGACTACTTTTAAAGAACTTCTCGAAGAAAAAAATGACGAAAAAAAAGAGTCAGAAAGACTGTTTTTTATTTCAGATGATGAGCTGAACAAAGTGGAAGAAATTTTAATACAGCTTGAAGACGGAAGAAAAGTATTTGATCCGATTTTGCTCTACCAGAAGGCATCAATTCTTGGATACTGGTGTGAAGCAGATTACAATGACAATACCGGAGGATATTTCTTTGAAAAAATTTAATCCTTTAAATACTCCATGTATACTGAAGGTTAATTTTTGATCTTCCATAAATAAAGAAAACCAGTTTTCGGCGAGGTATTGTCAGGTATAAGTTTCTTAATTCCCGATCTTTTTGATTGGGAATTTTTTTTTGATTATTTCCACAAAAAAAGCTTCTAAATTTCATCTTATCTTTTTATAAAAATACAATTACTCCAGTTGGATAAAAGACTTGAATCAAGATAACCTTCCTCAAGAAAACTATAATTGTGTTCCTCAAAAATTTTTATCATTTCATCAATACCAAACATTTCAACTATTCTTTCAAAGCCTTCTCCATTTATTTCATGGAAAGTTTTTTTCTGACCTTTCCCAGCAAAAAAAATATTCATGAAATATGTGTTCTTGTGTGTAATTGTATCCAGAACCTCAAGAAGTCTGTGAATATCTTCTTTATTAAGGTGAATCATTGAAGAGCAGGCAAATATTCCGTCAAATTTTCCAAGACTTTTATTTATATCGAAAAAATCCATTTCATAAAAAGTAATTGAAGGATTTCTTTTTTTTGCAATTTCAATTGAATTTTTACTGTAATCTATTCCAGTAACATTGGCTCCTTCATTAAAAAGCCTCATGCTTTCATGACCTGGACCACACCCGAGATCAAGAATTCTTGGATTTTCTTTCCCAATAACTAATAAAAAAGACTGAATGGTTTTTTTCATAATATCATTTGAATACCACTCATTTGAATAGTCTGAGACAGATAAATCATAAAACCTTTTATTGTCCATTCTTTCTCCTTTATTGAATTAATGATGTAACTGTTCAGTTTAATGGCAATTAAATTTTGAATCTGATTTGTCCAATCAGTTGACGCTTAAGCTCCGAGGCAGGAGATAAAAAAACTATCTCCTGAAACCGGCTCAGAAAAAATACAGCATCCGTCGCAAAACGGATTTTTCTCTGTTTTTAAAATGACCAAAAAGCAGTTTTGTCCGCTCAGTTGCTTCAGATTTTTCTGCCAAATGGAATATCAAGTTTTCTAAGCCTGTTTCTAAGTGTGCTTGGATTAAGCCCAAGTAATTGTGCTGCACCGCCCTGCCCCTGAATTTTCCCCCCTGTTTTTTCAAGAACCTTTAAAACATGAACTCTGAATAGATCATCTGCAGTCAGATTAAAATCATAAGAGTTTAAAATTTCATCAGTTCCAGCCTTTTCAACACTTTCTGTTCCGGTAAAATCATTAAATTTCAGTATATCTCCTTTTCCGGCAATTACTCTTATAAGTTCCCTTTCAACACAGTTTTCAAGTTCCCTTATATTTCCGGGCCAGTCGTGATTTTTAAGCCTTGAATAGGCAGACTCGGCTATTTTTGGTCTTCTTGAAATATTTAAGTCTTTTCTTTTTTTATCTATGAAATACTCAACAAGTTCTGGAATATCATCTTTTCTGAATCTTAAAGGAGGAATTGTAATTGGAAAAACATTGATCCTGAAAAGAAGATCCTCACGAAACTCACCTTTTTTGACAAGTTCATCAAGACTTCTGTTTGTTGCTGCAATAATCCTTACATCGCATTTTATGGAATCAAAGCCTCCAACCCTTTCAAACTCTCCTGTCTGAAGAACCCTTAAAAGCCTTGTCTGTGCATTCATTGGAAGTTCTCCTATTTCATCAAGAAAAAGAGTTCCTCCATCAGCCCTTTCAAATCTTCCCTTTTTTACCGAAACTGCTCCGGTAAAGGCGCCTTTTTCATGGCCGAAAAGCTCAGAATCAATAAGATTTTCATGAATTGCACCGCAGTTAAGTTTTATAAAAGGCTTGTCTTTTCTGGAAGATGAATAATGGATTGCTGATGCTATTACTTCTTTTCCAACTCCTGTTTCACCAAGAATAAGAACCTTGCTGTCTATGTGTGAAACCTGCCTTACCATTTCCATTACATCTTTCAGTCCTGAGTCGGAGCCTATTATTTCATCTCCTGAAATTTTTCTAAGCTCCTCATGAAGATATGTATTTTCGTCCTTCAGACTGTCTTTAAGACTGACAAGCTCCCTGTATCTCAAAATATTTGAGATTGCAATTGCAAAGGGATCATGAAGAACTGAATAAAGTCTTGCATGATCCTCAGTGAACATTTCATTTTTTCTGCAGAAAACTGCAACAAAGCCTATTACCTCATTTTCCACTGTCAGATTAAGAACAAGACCGGACATTTCAGAAAAGTTCATATAAGTGTTGACTATAATGGCAACAGGGTCATCATACATTGTCCTTACAAGCAAAACTGTTTTTTTATTTGATTGTACAAAGTCTGCCGCCTCTTTATTGAGTTTTATAATTTTATCAAGCTTTGGAATCTTTTTTTCCGAATACTGTCCTATTATTTCCATGGACTGCGATTCAAAATAATGCTTGCTGATTGCTATTACTTCAAGGGGGAAGAATTTTTTAAAAAAATAAAAACAGCTTTCAAGCATTTTATCCTTATCAAGACTGCCGCAGATTCTTATTGTTCCCTGGTGGAAAAATTCCTTTTCATCCATATCACACCTCTAATTATGTCTAATAAGACACTTTTACATATAACTGTCTTATTAGCCAGATATAACTGTTTTATAAGACAGTTTAAACCATAAAGTTTTCCTGATGCCTGAGAAATCAACAGCTTCACACATGGCATACATTTTGTAAATAAGGTTGATCTTTAAATAACGAACCTATGGGGGAGAACCAGAATGATTGGAAGTTTAAAAAAAATTACAGTTACACTGCTGATTTTAATGACAGGAATTTTTATGCTCTCAGGCTGTAAAAATTCCACGGCAGACACATTTACTGAAAAAGAACCCGTAATAAGACCTGTTAAAGGCTTTCAGGTAATGGAAAAGGAAACACTGGAAAGACATATGTTCCCTGCTTCAATAATACCGGAAAAAGAAATCAGGCTTTCATTCAGGGTTGGCGGACCAATTGTGAGAATGTCACTTGAAACAGGACAGAAAATAAACAAGGGAGAGCTTCTTGCAAAAATTGATGAAAGGGATTTTATCCTTAAAATAAAAAATCTCCAGGCAAATATCAATGCCTCATATGCTGAATTAAATGATGCTGAACTTCAGTATGAAAGATACAAAAGCCTTGTAAAGGAAAACGCTGCTGCAAAGGCAAAGTTTGATCAGGTTGAAGCAGCATTCAAAGCCATCAGCTCAAGAACCAAAGCACTGGAAAAAGAGCTTGAAAACGCTGAAAACTCACTTAAGGATACAAGTCTTTATTCTCCTGTTTCAGGCTATGTTAATGAGATTTTTACTGAAAACCATGAAACTGTATCAGCAGGCCAGCCTGTATTATCAATAGTAAAAATTGAAACAATTGAGGTGAAGTCATATATTCCGGAAAATCTGGTAGCAAAGGCAGATAAATTCACTAATTTCAGGTTTTGCCTTAATTCGATTCCAGGAAAAACATTCAAGGCCTCACTTAAAGAGATCGGAAAAAATGCAACAGGAGCGGGCAATACCTACCCTATTATTCTTACGGCCCAATCAGACAACCAGATAAAACCTGGGATGTCTGCACAAATTTTCTTTGACACACCAGGCGACATTGAAAACGACATCTTTACTGTTCCCCTGAGTGCTGTACTGAGCAATGATTATGAAACTCCGATTCTTTGGAAAATTGACACTGAAAACAATATTCCTGTCAGAACAGAGGTCAAAATCCATAAACTTTTAAAATCAGACAAAATACAGGTTTCAGGAAAACTGAATCAGGGAGACTGGATAGTTTCAGCTGGAGCGGCATATATAAACGAAGAATCAAGAATAAAGCTCCTTTCAAAGTTTTCAGAAACAAATTACGGCAATGAACTATAAATTATACTGGCGGTTAAATGAGAATTACAGATTTTTCCTTAAAAAACAGAGTCACCATATTTTTTCTTTTATTTATAATCACAGCAGGAGGAATATCAGCATATTTCAACCTTGGAAAACTTGAAGATCCTGACTTCACAATTAAAACAGCTCTTATCATGACTCCATATCCCGGAGCTTCGCCCCATGAAGTGGAACAGGAAGTTACAAGAAAAATTGAAGAAGCAGTACAGGCGGCAGATAAGGTCGAATTCATAAGGTCTGAATCAAGAGCCGGATATTCAATGGTTTATGTAGATCTTTATGAAAATGTCAGATCAGACACAATTCAGCAGCTGTGGGATATTGTAAGAAGAAAGGTTGAAGCTGTTCAGTCAAAACTTCCCGAAGGTGCACTTCCTTCACAGGTAATGGATGACTATGGAGATGTATTTGGAATTTTTCTTGCTCTTACAGGAGACGGACTTGAACAAAGAGAACTAAAAAAATATGCAAAATACATAAAAAGAGAGCTGCTTTTAGTTAAGGATGTTGAAAAAATAAATCTCTTTGGTGTTCAGGACGAAACCGTAAATATTGAAATAGACACTGAAAAGGCCGCAAATCTTGGCATTCACCCTTCCATGATTACCAGTGCGGTAAAGGATCAGAACACTGTTGTAGTTTCAGGTGAAGTAAAAACAGATTCAAGAAAAATAAGAATTGCACAGACAGGCAAGTTCAGGTCTGTTGAAGAAATAGAAAATCTTATAATTCAGGCAGGACCAGAAAATCAGATCAGAATAAAGGATATTGCAAGGGTTAAACGTGAATATAATGACCCTCCTTCATCACTTATGAGATTTAACGGAAAGGAAGCCGTTGGAATTGCAATCTCAGCAACATCTGATGCAAATGTTGTAATAATGGGAGATGCAGTAAAAAAAAGGATGAATGAGCTTCTTCAGGAACTTCCCCTTGGAATGGAAATATCTGGAATTTATTATCAGTCGGAGTTTGTAAAGGAAGCAATCAAAAAATTCATGACCAATCTTTTAGAATCCGTTGCAATTGTTGTTTTTGTTCTTCTTGTTTCAATGGGACTCAGACCTGGATTTATAATAGCATCGAATCTGATTTTATCCATACTTGCAACATTTATAGTAATGCTTGTCCTTGGAATAAATCTCCAGCAGATATCACTTGCCGCGCTTATTCTTGTTATGGGAATGATTGTTGACAATGCAATAGTTGTTGCAGAAGGCTCTCAGACAATGATTCAAAGTGGTAAAGAAAAAATGGAAGCTGTTGTTCTTCCTGCTTCACAAACTGCAGTTCCCCTGCTTGGTGCAACAATAATTGCAGGTCTTGCTTTTATGCCGATATATTTTGCACCAAACAACACCGGCGAATATGTGGGAAGTCTTTCAATAGTTGTTTCTGTTTCCCTTCTCATAAGCTGGGTTCTTGCCATGTCCCAGACTCCTGTGTTCAGTTTTTATCTTCTTAAACCCTCAAAAAATTCAGGAAACAGGGAACCATATTCGTCTTTTTTTTACAGAATATACAAAAAGCTTCTTCATCTGGCACTTACAAACAGAACAATTACCATCATATTAATGATTGCATTTCTTTTTGCAGGAGTTTCCGGCTTTAAAAATGTCAAAAGAAATTTTTTTGCAGAGTCTGAAAAAAACCAGTTCTTTGTTGACTACAAAAGACCTGAAGGAACAAGAATAGAATCTGTATCAGCAGATATGGAAAAATTTGAAAAATACCTTGAAACAAGAAACGAGATAGAAAATTTTGCAACCTGTATTGGAGAAGGAGCTCCAAGATTTGCGGCTGCACTTACTCCTGAGGCGCCTAATCCCGCCTTTGCGCAGATTGTAATAAACGTTAAAAACTACAGACAGATAAATAAAATG
The DNA here is from genome assembly GCA_020633955.1 of Desulfobacteraceae bacterium. Lineage (GTDB taxonomy): Bacteria > Desulfobacterota > Desulfobacteria > Desulfobacterales > JACKCP01 > JACKCP01. Next base: position 27,294 of record JACKCP010000017.1, read on the forward strand.
ATACCTGAGTTTGAAGACTGGTTTAAAAACAATCTTCCTGACGGTTCCCCCCATATCTGGAAATATATTTCAGGGCCAAGGGCAGACTACAAGGTTGAGGCCAGAATAACAGGAAATGACCCCAAAATTTTAAGGGATTTGTCTGAAAAAATTCAGAGCATAATGAATAAAAATCAAAATGCAAAATCTGTAACAGATGACTGGAAGGAACGTGTACTTTCATATGAGCTTGACTATTCCCAGACAAAGGCAAAAAAAGCAGGTATTGAAAGATCTTCCCTTTCATTCAGTGCCTTAGCCGCAACTGACGGAATACCGGTTTCAAATTTCAGGGAAGGCGATGAGCTTATTCCGGTAAAATTCAAATATTCAGATACAGATCCTGATAACTTTGACGGACTTCCTGTATGGGGAAGTTCTGCTGTTCCGGTTCCCCTTGCACAGGTTGTAAACAATAAAAGCATTGAGTTTGAAGATCCTGTAATAAGGAGATACAACAGAAAAAGGGTTATAAGGGCTCAGTGCGACCCTGTTCATGGAGTAACAGCAGACACCCTTCTTTCAGAAATCCGTCCTGAAGTTGAAAAAATAAATCTTCCCGCTGGTTATAAAATTGAATGGGAAGGAGAACACGAACTTTCAGACAGGGGAAATAAAGGCGTCCAGAAAAATCTTCCTGTGTGTCTTCTTTTCATGCTGATAATCCTGGTTTATCTTTTCAACTCTGTAAAACAGCCATTGATGATAATTCTTACAATACCTTTTGCACTCATAGGAATAGCCGGAGGTCTTCTTGTAATGAATCAGCCGTTTGGATTTCTTCCAATTCTTGGTGCATACAGTCTTATAGGAATGCTTATAAAAAATGCAGTTGTTCTTATTGATGAAATAAACTTCAATATAAAATCCGGGGTTGAAAAATTCAAAGCCATAGAAACATCAAGCATAAACAGGGCAAGACCTGTTATTTTAGCTTCACTTACCACAATATTTGGAATGACTCCACTTCTTGGAGATGCAATGTTTGTATCCATGGCAGTAACAATAATGTTTGGACTGCTTGCGGCGACATTTCTTACTCTTTTTCTTATCCCTGTACTCTACTCAATATTTTACAATATCAAACCATCAAAAACCGGAGCATTGAAATGAAGAAAACATTAATCTGGCATGTCTTAATATTAATTGTTTTTTCTGCATCTTCAGGTCTTTGCCTGGAGATTGACATGAAAACTGCCGTTGAAAACGGAATAAAAAACCATGAAAGCATAAAGGCATCAAAGGAAACTGAAAAACAAAAGGAATACAGCCTTAAAAAAGCACAGGCAGACAGACTTTTCACAGTAAAGGGAACATACTCATATGCAAGACTAAAGGAAACTCCTGTAATGAAAACACAGGGTACAGAACTTGAGTCGGCAGATAAGGACAACTATTCATGGAAAGTTACACTTGAACAGCCTTTATTTACAGGATTTGCACTCACATCTTCCCAGGATATTGCAAAGGCTGAAACAATAAATGCAGAACTTGATACAAAAACAGCAGAGCTTGATATTGCATACAAAATAAAGCATGCCTATTCAGATCTTTTCCTTGCATTAAAAATTGTGGAAGTAAGAATGCAGACCCTTGAAACCCTTGAGGCACACAAAGAAGACGCAAAAAAATTCTACGATAACGGACTTGTTCCGTTAAACGACCTTCTTAAGGCAGAAGTTTCAGTTTCCGAAGCTGAAATTGAACTTGATAAAGCAAGTGCCGCCTTAAAAAGTTCGGCTTCAAAATTAAATATACTCATGGGAAAAAATCCAGGTGATCCAGTTGAAATATCACCTTTAAAGGAACCAAAACCATTTGAAAAAAAATATACAGAACTTGAAATGGAAGCCTTTTCAAACAGACCTGAAATAAGACTTCTGAAAACAAACATGGAAATAGCTGATTTATCGAAAAAAATTGCCGGTTCAAACTATTATCCAAAAATTTATCTTTCAGCAGGATACGAACAAAACGGTGAAGATTATAAGGCTTCTGACAATTTTCACACAAATTCACACAACGCCTCTGTTGGAGTTATGGCTGAATGGATTTTTTTCGATTTCAAAAAAACAGGTTCGTCTGTTAAGTCAGCCGAATATGCTAAAAGAGCTCTTCTGGAAAATTTAGGGGAACTTAAAAAAAACATTGCATTTGATGTGGAAGTTTCCCTTAGAAATATCAAAGTTGCTGAAAAAAACATTGCAACAGCCAAAAAAAGTATTTCCCAGGCAGAGGAAAATTTCAGGATCACCAATATCCAGTACAAAAAACAGACAACAACTTCAACAGAAGTTTTAAATGCAAGGACTTATCTTACTACAGCACAAACAGGATATTTCCGTGCACTTAATGAGTACTGGTCAGCAAGGGCTGATCTTGACAGGTCTTCAGGAAGGATTTTTTAAAATTCTTTGCCGGGAGAATAATCATGCGGATTTCAGGTCTTGATAAAGTCCCTTCTTCCCCAAAAGAGGTTTTTCTGTGTGATTTTCTCCCGGCTTTTTAAGCTGATGGCTGCAGTTTGATTACTCATATGTAAAGTGGTTTTATCTTAATACAGATAATAACTCATTTTTTAAGAAATTATTTTTCGGGAATTGTTTTAATTTTTGCCTGAAGAACTTTTGAGTATTCAATCATAACTTATCCGGTTTTATTTATAATTTTTCAAATATAAGTTATCCAGATCGAAAATTTGATTGCTTGACAGCTTCAAAATTGCCAAATATAAAAATAATTTTAATTATACAGATCCACACGATAATTTGTTAGGTTTTGAAATAATTACATGTACATTATAATACAATGAAATATATATCACTGAAATTTATAACATTTTCTTGGGGAATATTTATATGCATCCATTGTTATAATATTCTTCAAAGCATAAATAAATATCATCCTATAGGCAGTGACTATCTTTTAATTAATTATTTTTTTTGCTTTTTCCCAATAGCTTTTATAATTTTGCTATCTTACTATTTTTTAAATGCACTTTGGAAAATTATATTCCCTTGGTCAACGTTCGCATATACAACATACATTGCTTACCAATTTAAAAACCCAATATTAACTGAGTCTGGTTTTTATATAGTAGTTATAATTGTTGCTCTTTGGGTAGGTGGTTTACTATCTCTTGTGATTATAAAGAAACCTAACCATCGCTTGCAGGCGACGGTTAAACGCCGCGCCTGAAGCACACGTTGAGCCTGTAGAATAAGTCATTTTTTAGAGCGAATCGGGTCAAGTATTTACTATTTATGCTTATTTATTACCCCCCAAAAAAGTAAATAGTGAACTTCTGACTCTTTTTTGTTTCTGCATCCTCCGCCTCCATCTGGCTGGGTCTAAGACTTGCCAACAAATCATCCTGTATGATAAGATCTGGAAAAATAAATAACACGTAGATGAAATGAATATAAACATAAACAAGATACTGGAATTGATATTGGTGCGGATTTAAGTGCAATTAATCCAAGGTAACATAAAATTCAAGGTAGGAGCAAAAGGCGAGACAACAATAAATGTGAAGTACAAAGCTAAACAAATCCTGCTGGTATGGACAGCAAGGCCGGCGCGGTTTTGCTTTGAATAATTTTTTGGCTGTTCTTGTCTCAGAGCGTTCGGAAAAGGTTCGTTCCCTTGCTGCCACACAGCTTCACGTTATCACTTAAGGAGTTTTTGTGGACGATAAATAATAATCGCTATGGTGGCTCAAGTGTTATTTCCGCATTGTTAACCAACTTTGTTTGGGAAGATTGTCTCTGACAAAGCTATTAAAATAGATAACATCACAAAGGCAGGAAGAGTGGCGTGAAAAAATTAAGAGAATTATCAAACGCGACAACTGTTGCATTTCAAGACAAAAATAAATAAATTGCTGCTAATTGAAGCAGACCTTACAGTAAGTTAAATCCATCAGATAAAAATGATATTTAATTATTGCTACGATTAAAAAAGCTATCAAGAAATCATTGACGATGATGATTTAGGACATTTAACTTTAATGTCAGGTTATTAAAAGCATGATTGGGAAAGGGTGAAAATAGAATCAGGCTAAGTTTTCTCCCCCAAACTAGCCTTAGCAACTTTATGTTCATCAATATTAATTTACTAATAAATTTGAGAATCCATATTATTGATAACGAAAATCTCTATATGGCCTCAGCGATGCTTCTAATGTTTCTTCTTGTACACTGCCAGTTATGGATTTAGTTTTTTTTAGCGTTTCGGTTTTATTGAAAGAAAAAACAAAAATTAAAAAATTAGCTCTTTTATGTAATAGAGGCAAAATAAATGCTCAATTGAAGATTAAAAACATATTGAAGAATGTGATAACAATCTGTAAATCTTCACATTGAGATACCTTCCAAAACATTGAAGTGAAAAGGTACTTTTTTTCAAAAGGTATTTGGCTGGTCTTTTGTTGACTATGGTCGGACTATTGTAGTTTCAGCAACGAAGGAATTGATGGCGGCTTTACAAATCTGATTTAAAGTCTATTTGATTCAGGAAGCCCTTTAATAGTCTTGTATAGTAATGATCTTCAAGCAACTCAGTTAAAATTGAACAATCAGGAGGAGAAATTATTAAACCAGTTTTTCATTTCCCGGTGAAGATTTCCTTCACGGCCCCAATAAAAATGAATACGCTGTTTGGTCTGAATAATTTTAAAATCGGGATAGGACTCCCCATAACTAAGGAACAGCACCACCGGCATAAGGATCACGCACCCGGGCTGTCCGGCTGATCAGGAAGATTACTTCCCGGACAGGTGTAATCCTTTTGCAATAAAAAAAAGGTGCAATTTACTCTTGACCCTTTTTTTAACAATGGAGGTATCTTGTTCAGTTTAAAGCGTTTCTGCATATTGTTTTATTTCTTGCTTTGTTCTTCACCGATATTTGCTCAAACAATTATGCCAGACCCAATAACAATAAAAAGAGAAGATGGTACCAGAATAAATTATTACTTACACCTTAAACAGCAAAACAGACACACAGAAGATCTTTTAGTTATTCTGCAGGGATCTGATTGTAACAGTGTAAGCAGGATTAAGACTATAGAAAAACTCAAAACCATATACCCTGCAGTTGATGCATTGACTGTTGAAAAATATGGAATAGATGAAACCCTCCCCTATGATCCGGACCCTGAACGTATTGATTGTCCGGCTGAATATATGAAAAAGGATAATCCTTACCAAAGAGTAACAGACCTTGATAAAGTTATTACTACAATAATTTCTTGCTATAATTACAAAAGAATAATCCTGATTGGCGGTAGTGAAGGTTCTTTAGTGGCAAACATTCTAAGTTCAAAAGTTACTTATATTAAAGCTGCCATTCTTTTCGGCGGAGGCGGACGTTTTTTTATTGATGACGTTATTCATAGTATGAAATATTCATCAAGCTCACCAGAAGAATTGAAAAAAAACATTGAAGGCTTTACTCAGTTTGCTGATTATATACTAAAAAACGATCCTTTTGAAATATCAATGAGTAATCATGGGTATTTATGGTGGAAGACCATGTTGTCAACAGATCAACTGGAGCTGCTGTTAAGCATAGAAACCCCGGTTCTATTTGTACAAGGCGGAAATGATAAATCAGCTTCACCTGAAAAGGCTTCTGAAATGATGGAATTGATAAAAAATGCAAAAAAGAAAAATATTACTTACCTGTTTTATCCTGGTTATGATCATTCTCTAAATCTTTCTGCTGCTGATAACTCAGCCGATTTTGTTCTAAATGATATCAGACGCTGGCTGTCAAAGGAACTGCTGCTAAAACAAAATTACAAAAAAGACTGATTAATAGATTGGAATAGTATGAAACCGACCTTGTATATATTTTCTGGCCTTCCCGGCACGGGGAAAACAACAATCTCAAAGAAATTTGCTGCATTTTATGGAATGCCTTATTTCAGGATTGATACAATTGAACAGGGACTAAGAGAAGTATGTTCAATAAAAGTTGAAGGTGAAGGATACAGGCTTGCTTACAGAATTGTTAAGGATAATCTGGCAATTGGCAGCGATGTGGTTGTTGACTGCTGCAATCCAATTGATCTGACAAGAAAAGAATGGCATGAGGCGGCAATAAAGGAAAACAGTAAATATACAGATATTGAAATTGTTTGCAGTGATAAATCAATTCATAAAAACAGAGTGCAAAACAGAAAAAATGATATTCACGGATTAGAATTACCGACATGGGAACAAATTGAAAAAAGAGAATATCATGACTGGAAATCAGACAGAATACAGATAGATACCAGCAATAAAAATGAAGAAGAATCATTTAAAGAACTGATTTCAAAATTAAAATTGCAGAAAAAAACACAGGCCGTAAGAGATAAATTAAAATAATTCTGAGCAAAGGTAAAATCCAGTTTATGGCAATTCCAACATCGAAAACAAAAAACAAGGCTGAAATAATAAATGGATTTTTGTAATCTAATAAAAATTCAGGAACTATTACACAAACAGCCTTTTCCCCATAATTCATCAAAGGCGTTGTAAAGATGAGTGGTATCAAAAACAATTTTCACAGACTGGAATTCAAAGTGGTGTTGAAGCGATGCATGGACAAGATCTTTCGTGGCAGAAAACAGCGTGGATTTCAACTTTAAGGAACTATATACCATCCTTGTCTCGGACTTAAAATATGACTGCCTGAGATATTCTAAAAACCCTGAGCCTTCTCCCTTGTGGAGCGGTACTTTGCCATTTTTATCCCTTCTTACTCCATCACCGCCAACAAGCTGTTCCGTAATCGGCGCACTGCTGTTTTCTGCTCTCATGTTCATAGTATGAACCGAGCACACAGATCCATCCTCATTCAGACCAGCACTACTGGCATTCCACAGGGAAAAATCATTTTTTTCAAATCGCAGGAAGATGGCACCAACCCCCTTCTCTTTAAGCGTTGTCAGACGCATATTTCCCTGATCATCCATTTCCATGATTGTTAACTGGTCAAAAATCTCATCATTCTCATCTATCCAATCATTGTTATCTGAGTCATATTCCTTCAATTCTTCAAATCCTGTGATACCTGACATGCCGAACAATTCACTGCCGTTATTGATAACCCCGTCATTGTTTCGGTCCAGGGATAAAAAAAAGTTACCTTCAGTCAACAAGGAAACTTCTTCATCTGTGCCGTCAGCATCAAGGTCAAATTTTGCAGTTTTACCGGAGAACTGCGGAGCACCACCTTTAAGGTTGATCACAAGGGGATCAGGCCCGGTATTATCGGCCTTGTTCTTTCTTAACCGCTCAATAATATGAGATTCCCTGGTAAGACTCATGGAATAAAAAAAATCAATCTTCCGTCCGTCTTCGGTGAGAACCTCCCCCTCACTCACAAAATTCATGGTTGCGGATTCATAGCAGATCTCATCCCAGCTTCGTATACTATCTTCGGGGTTGGGTTTATAACGATGTCTTTCAGGTGTAACAAGATCATGTTCTGGATTTACCTGCAGATATTCGCCATAGTCATTATAGCCGTTGACCACTGGCTTTGAATGAAACAAATCGTAATTGGTGGTCCGGCTTGTGGAAAAGGTTAAGAATTCATCAAAGGGAGTTTTTCTGGTGGTTTTATCCCCATATTGCCTTGAATAAATGGTATTTCTGTATTGAACCGCCTGGGTTGACATAATTTTCATATACCCCTCCTTAAATATGGAATCCGGCACTGCTCCCTATCTTCCAGGGTTATTTCAGTCCGGCTGATATTAAGTTTTGGAAGAGCGTCCCTGCTGATCCATACAATTAAGATACGCATCAAAAATCATGAATGACCTGGATAATGATAATTTAACTTATGCAAGTCTTAGACCAGTTTTAAATTTCCTGTGAGGTCAGGTTTTTGGAAGAACAAAGTCCTGGGAAAAGACATTAAGGGGCAAAAACTGCCTCTTATATAGGCAATTTTTTCCCCCTAAAATAAGCAGCCTTTTCAAAAAAGACTGAAAAAACTTCTAAATAATCATAGCCATCTGATCTCTGATTAATATAGAATCAGCAAATAAAAATAACCACAAAAGGAAAAAGAGAAAATGGCATCAGATGAAAATTTTGTAAAATTTATCTCTGAGCAAATCGAAAGTTCAGGTCAGATCCGGTACAGAAAAATGTTTGGAGAATATGCACTGTATTGCAACGAAAAAGTTGTTGCATTGATTTGTGATAATCAGCTATTTATAAAACCAAGCAATGCCGGGCGTGACTTTATTGGCAATGTTGTTGAACAGCCGCCATACAAAGGTGCCAAACCATCATTTCTGATAGAAGATCAAATTGAAAATAAAGAATGGTTAAGTGAATTGATAAGATTGACAGAAATGGAATTACCAGAACCAAAAAAGAAAAAGAGCAAAACAAAGAAAAAAACTCAATAAACAGATTAAAATTTGCCCCAGTCATAAAAAAATGGAAAATGCAGGACTTACCTCTCAACTCAAGTTTAATAAAAAAATAATCTTCCTTAAATATTTCTCCTTTATATTCAGCCATTGCATAAATTCACTTCATAATTTTTAAATTAATTCACTGCATATTCAGGAGAATTTAAATGAATAATAACGAGCACCATACCGTTTCAGGCCCAAGAAGATTTTTTCTCAAGGGCTGTCTTGCAGCTGCTGCATCTGCGGCAATACCTGCAAAGTCTTTTTCATCAGTATTTTTAAAAAACAGGGATCTTGAAGAACCGGATTTATTCAATGAAAACAATGGTTCCTGTGTTCTTAAATTTGCACACCTTACAGACACTCACATAGGAGATGTAAAAAACCCCATAAGATCTGATCTTCTCGGGGGAACAATTGCATTTTTCTATGAAAGGCCCCAGGACCCCATGTGTGCAAAGCTTCTGGACTCAGCAATTCAAAGCATAAATTCATATGCCGAAACAAACACCATGGATTTCTGCATAGCAACAGGCGACCTTACTGATATGTCCATGAAAAGGGAAGCCCAGTGGCTTACAGACATTGCTGACGGAAGATTCCCAAGAAATTTCAGGGAAGATGATATGGTTGAGGTTAATCCTGCTGGAATGAATATTCCCTGGTATGCCTGCCTTGGAAATCATGATCTTCTGGTGTTTGGAGCACTGCCGTCAAAGCTTGTTGAATACATAGTTCTTAAAATAAATGAAAGTCCTGATTTTGATATAATATTCCAGGATGAATGGATAAATATAGTATCAAGCTCAACATCGCAGGTCCCAGGACACGGCTTTTTCAACCAGAGCGAAAAAAAAGACGGATATTACAGTTTTACTCCAAATGAAAATATCCATTGCATTGTTCTTAATACAGCAGCAGATAATCACATGGAAGGACTTGCAGATCGTTTTCTAAATGATAACCAGGATAAAATCACTGATATACTAAGTAAAAAACAGAATTTTCATAACTTGTTTCAAGAGATTGCAAAAGAATTTGCAAACTGGATTAACAGGGAAAACCTTTACAATATTCTAAACTCCGGAAAAGAGTCAAAATTCAATTTCAAGGAAAAAAATTTAAATGCTGTTTTTGCAATGGGTTCAGACGGAACCCTTGACAGGGATCAGTATAACTGGATGGTAAATGAAATTGAAAATAATCAGGATAAAATCTGCATAATTTTTTCACACCACGGAAGCTGTGACTTCATGGAAATACCAGGAAATATTAATCAGGCTCAATTTGATACAACACTTTGCAGATATGACAATGTTATTGCACACATCTGCGGACACAGCCATGAAAATAAAATTGATAATATATCTGATTCAGGAAAAAACTATTACAGAATAAGAACAAGCTCACTTATAGAATATCCCCAGGAATGGAGAGCTGTAGAAATTTTGAAAAAGGCTGATGGCAAAGGTGTTATCAAATGTAAAATGATACGCCATAATTATTCAAAGGGTTTTTTAACAGCAGCATTTCACTGGAGAATATTTTTTTCAAAAAATAAAATGTATGGCCAGCCACAGGACCGCAATACAGAACTTGAGTTTGAAATTCCTTCAGGTTTGAGGGAAAAGAGCTCTTTTCTTTCACTCTAGTTATTGCTGATATTGACCCATTTTTTCTTCAGATATCTGTTTTATATTTTCAGATTGTCAGAAGTTTCCTCCAGATGGGTCAATATTTTTCTTTTTTCAAGGTAAAAACTTAAATACTATTCTTTGCATTGGATTCAGAACAAAAACATTCCTTTTTTTATCAGGAAACTGGCAAAATCTTTTGCTGATACTCAGGGAAAAGAAAAAATCTGCTTAATTTTTATTCAGGTCTGTGTTTTAAAAAATATTTATGATTAAAATTCATAGAAAAATTAAAAAAATTTCTAAGCAAAGGTAAAATGCAGGCTATGGCAATTCCAACATCAAGAACAAAAAAAAAGGCCGAAATAATAATAAATGAAGAAAAATGCACTGGATGCGGTCTTTGTGTATCTGTATGCAAGGATTTCAGCCTTAAAATAGAAAACCGCAAAGCAAAAGTTTCTGACAATCCTCTTTTCGGGTGTATAGGATGCGGACACTGCATGGCAGTCTGCCCTTTTGATGCAATAGAAATTTCTGGAAGAACACTTTCTCCTGAAGATATTTTCAGACTGCCGGATAAAGAAAAAACAGCTTCATACGAAAGCCTTTATTTTCTTCTGCAGCACAGAAGAAGCATCAGAGAATTTAAAGACATTCCTGTTGAAGCAGAAAAAATTGCAAAAATCCTAAGAGCTGCTTCAACTGCACCAATGGGACTTCCTCCGTCAGATGTAAATATTTTAATTTTTGATACCAGAGATAAAGTTCGAAAATTTGCAAAGGATTTCTGCAATTATCTTGAAAGCATGAAATGGCTTGTGTCAGACTGGTTTTTATCTTTGATGAAACCTTTATGGGGAAAATCAACTGATGAAATTTTCAGAGGCTTTATCAAACCTTTATTTGGTATTTACACCAGGAATATGGAAAAAGGCATAAATCTTGTAAATTACGACGCTCCCCTTGCAATATATTTTTACGGAACACCATATTCAGACCCTGCCGATCCAGTTATTGCGGCAACATATGCTATGATTGCAGCCCAGTCACTTGGACTTGGAACCTGCATGCTCGGAGGCATTCATCCCCTTATACAAAACGGACGAAAGGCAAAAAAATTCAGAAAGGCTCAGGGTATCAGGCATACAAGCCGTGAAGGGATTTTTGTAATATTTGGATACCCTGAAGTAGATTACCAAAAAGGTATAAAAAGAAGTTTTGCTTCTGTTGAAATAAAAAAATAAAATCTACAATCCAAGCTTAATGAGAAGATCCCTGTAAAGGTCAAAAGATGATTCCCCGGCCATAAATCTATGCCAGTAATTTTCATTTGTCCTTCCGGTAAGCTCACGTCCGTCAGATGCAAAAATAACCTTATTTTTTGAAGAATTAAATATAAATGCACCAAGGTGCTCTTTCATGCCGCATAAAGGATCAAGCCTTTTAACCTCATCTTCTGTCATTGATGGATGATTCCAGATTGATATTCCGTCTGATTCATTTTTAAGTGCAAGCATGGTTGATATTTCAAACATCAGCATAAAAGACTCCCCCCATCTTTTGTGACGGCAGTTCAAGTGAGTTTTTTCAGGAATTGCAGGTAAATTCATATATTCAAAGGCACCTTTTAATATTGCAGATAAATCAGCCGTATTTTCAAACATTTTGATTGCTTCAAATCCATGACTTCCCGGAGTAGAAGACTCCCAGTTTTCAATATTACCTCCCATTGAAAGTCTGCCTATATTCCTTTCTTTTCCCTTATTTACGCTGCACAATACCCGACTGAACATTATTCCATAATATCCAAGTCCTTCACGGCAAATAACATAGGGAGCAATTCCATGTGATGAGTAAAATCTTTTACAAAATTCATTGGCTAAAAACCATGTCAGCCCCCAGCTGTTTTTAGTGTCATTTTTTAATTTCCATTCATTAAAAAAGTCATAAACTGTTTTTGGTGTCATAAAAATTTTCCTTTTTTTAAACTTTTAAAAAAATATTTATTAAATAGCGCATCAGCTATGTCAGAAAGTGACAGACCTCAAATTTTTTTTAATCCCCAAAAAATGGCCACAATAAAAAAAGAATAATCCTGAAAATTAAAAGCAAGATAAAAAAGCTTAAAAAAGAAAATATCAAAAAAATAGCGATCCAAAACATAAAAGTCTTGCAGTCAACACCTCCAGAACCGGCATT
>JACKCP010000018.1 GCA_020633955.1 Desulfobacteraceae bacterium
ATATTTAAATTAAGGATTTTTTATCATTCTTGTAAGATGAAAAATTTAATCCTACAAAACCTTTTCAAGAAAACTTTTTGTTCTTTCGTTTTCAGGAGATGTGAAAATCTTTTCAGGAGGACCCTCTTCAACAATTCGACCCTCTGCCATAAAAATCACACGGTCAGCCATTTCCCTTGCAAATCCCATTTCATGGGTGACAACTGCCATTGTCATGCCTTCCTTTGCAAGTTTCTTCATTACATCCAAAACGTCTCCAACAAGTTCGGGATCAAGAGAACTTGTGGGTTCGTCAAAAAGCAAGGCTTTTGGATTAAGTGCAAGAGATCTTGCAATTGCAATTCTCTGCTGCTGCCCTCCGCTCAGCTGATCTGGATAGGCATATGCCTTTTCTTTAAGTCCAACCTTTTCAAGAAGAACAAGAGCTGTTTTTTCAGCTTCTTTTCTGCTTACCTTCCTCACTTCAACCTGTCCAAGACAAATGTTATCCATAACAGTTTTGTGGGGAAAAAGATTGAACTGCTGAAAAACCATTCCAATTTCTGTTCTTACAAAATTTATATTTGTTGTTTTTGAACACAGATCATATCCGTCTGCAGTAACTTTTCCGGAACTTACTTTTTCAAGCCTGTTCATACACCTTAGAAGTGTTGATTTTCCAGATCCGCTGGGGCCTATTATTACAACAACTTCTCCTGGACTGATATGAAGGTTTATACCCTTTAAAACCTCGTTGTCACCAAAAGACTTGTACACATTTTCAATCTTAATCATTTTTAAAATCCACTGATTTATGAATAGTCAAGTTTATCTTCAACCTTTGCAAGAAGTCTTGCAATTATAAAGGTGAAGAAAAGGTAAACAATTCCCGCACCAACAAGGAACTGTACATAATCATAGTATCTTGCTCCCATTACCTTGGCAGAATACATAAGTTCCTGGGTACCTATAACAGAAACAAGTGATGAATCCTTTAAAAGAACAATTGCTTCATTTCCAAGGGGAGGAATGATTTTTTTCATTGCCTGCGGAAGAATTATATGCCTCATTGTCTGGGTGTAAGAAAGTCCAATTGATCTTCCAGCCTCCATCTGCCCCTGCCCAACAGCCTGAATCCCTGCTCTGACAATTTCAGCCACATAGGCACCGCTGTTTAATCCAAGTGCAATAATTCCAACAAGAAGAGGATCGGGCGACATTGACTGCCCTGTAATTATATTGAAAAGCTGTGGAACACCAAAATAAATAAAAAAAATCTGCAAAAGCATTGGAGTTCCCCTGAAAATCTGAACATAAAATCCGCTGAACCACCTGAAGCAAAGTGTTCTTGAAACTCTTCCCATCCCAAGAAAAATCCCGAGTAAAAGACCAATTGCAATAGCACCAATGGTCAGCTGCAGGGTTATTACTGCACCTGACAGCATGAAAATTTTATGCTTCCATAAAAGACTTAAGTCTATCATTTTTCTTCTCCTGAATACAGTTTGCCCTTAGCTGGGGCAAACCTTAAAATCACTCAATTTAACTTACTGAGTTTATAATTTAAGATTACTGATATGGGAAGTATAAATTAAATTCTTATTCATGCAACCTGGGTTTTTTTCATATTTTTAAGTAAAAGTTCCAGAAAAACATAAACAGCCACTGCACACAAAATACTGTTGACAGGGGCAATACCTGGAATAAACTTTGCCGCCAGAACACCTGATATCCATGCAAAAACTGCGCAAGGCCTGATTTTTTCAAAATCTGTCTCTTTAAGAGAAGAGTATGTTCTTGCATTCAAAATAAAAAAATCTGCAATTATTATTCCGCCAATTGATGGAATCATTGTATTTAAAAAGCTAAGCCAGCCTACAAAATTGTTATAAAGATAAACCGCCATCAATGTTCCCAGGAACCCGTTGAATAAAACCATAAATTTTTTGGGAAGTTTCGTAATATTTGAAAAACCAAGGCCGGAGGCATATAAAGCATTGTCATTTGTTGTCCAGATGTTGAGACCCAGAATAATTACTGCCCACACAATCATTCCCTGTTTAAGAAGCACTTCTGAAATATCTGCTTCCTGATAAAAGGCCGCTCCCACAGCTCCAAAAAGAAACATCAGACTGTTTCCAATAAAAAAGGCAATCAGGGTTGACCATACAGCTGTTTTTGTTGTTTTTGAAAATCTTGTAAAATCAGGAGTCAATGTCCCTCCGCTTATGAAAGAGGCTGTGCATATACCAATTGCTGTAAAAATACTCATATGTTCAACCGGTACCGAGCCAATCCATGCACCAATACCTCCAAAATCTGAAAATGCTGTACCTATTGAAAAAAAACCAAGAACTGCAATTGAAGGAACAGCCACAAAACTTAAAATTGTCAGTGCTCTTATCCCAAACCATGCAGTAGCTGTCATCAGTGCGCCTGAAAGCGCTGTAATTAAATATAGATTAAGTCCTGTTATTTTCTGTACAGGCAGTGCAAACATTGCAACTCCTACACCAAACCAGCCGACCTGGGTTATTCCAAGAAGAAAAGAAGGCAGACAGGAACCTGACTCGCCAAAGGAATATCTTGCTAGAAGATGGGTGGAAAGTCCTGTTTTTGAAGCAATTGCAGCAAGAAGAGCTGTATAGCATCCAAGAATAAGGTTGCCTGCCATTACAGAAAAAACAAGTTCTCCTGCAGTAAGCCCTGCTCCAAGTTTTCCACCGGCCCACATACTTGCTGAGAAAAAGGTAAATCCAAGCATTACAACCATCATGGGCAAAAAGCCTTTTTTTGAAAAATCACTTACATGATCCAGTGCAAAATCCGGATCATGATTTATCTTACGTTCCATAAAGCCCCTTCCTTATTATTAAAAAAACATATAGTGATTGGTCTAAAACCAGAATTTTTTGTTCATTTACGGAAGATAAAAAATTTAATTTTTAGAATACACGGAGTATTTTAATGATCAATTTTAAATCTTGCTGAGAAATTGGCAAAAAAAGCAGTTTACGTTAAGCCACGATCTAGTCAATTAATGCAGCGAGCTCAGACATCTGCTTTTCACATAAGTGCCTGAGGTCTACACAATTAAATCTTTTATTATCAGCTAAGGGGAACCTTTCTTTTAAAACGTCTTCAAAGGTAGTTCCATTCTCTGCCTTTTTTTTCATTTCAGACCAGTACCCAAAAACATCCCTTATATATTCAGGAGTCCAGAAAGCTCTTGAACCAGCATCATAAACAGCGCATCTCTGTAATGGATATGCCGGATTTTCATATTTGGACTCTACAAATTCTTTTGCCATCAGTGCATCGAGACAAACAAGATCCGTTCCAGTTTCCTTGATTGAAAGAGGTGTATTTTCATCAGGCACAGTAAAACAGCCTTCATGATAAACAAGGGTTGTTTTTTCATAGCCGGGAAAAGTTTTTCTGCAAAGGCTGTCTGTCTCCTTTAAAATTTCAAGAGCTCTTGTGCCTCCAAAAGTGAAAAACAATATGGAACGAAGGTGGCTTTTCTGGTTTACAGCTTCCTTTACAAGAGCCTTCACTGCATGCTCAAGGCTAGTTCCTGTTGCAACAACATCTCCAATTACAATACTGGCCTTTTTTGGCATGTAAACCTTGGCGTATTCATTTTCAATTATATGCCATTTTTCCGGATCATCATCTTTTCTTGCCCTTTGAGCACTTATAAATGAGCACCCGTGCCTGTTCCATCCAAAGGCATGATAAAGTGCCTCTCTTAAACCAAAATTCAGCCCGCCCCTTAAAATATTAAAAATAATTGTTTCATTTTCTTCAAGACATAGAAACCCGTTAGAATAAAGATTTTTTAAAATTGATCTGCAGGCCTTTTCAAGCCTCATTGTATAATCAACGCCCATGACAAGTGGATTGTTTGCTATTTCCCTTGTTTCAGGAGTTGTTGCAATAAAGCAGTCTATGTCTTTTACATCTTCCATTTTATACAGTCCGCATTCATTGCTGACCGATATTTTCTCAAGCATATATTTCTCCCTGATTTTTTTAAAACCTCTGGGGTTTTAATAGGACTTTTTAACCATGTCAAGAAAGGTTTAATTTCAAAAAAACTTTCATAAAACAATTAGTTTTGCATCCTTTAGTCCAAATTTAGGTTGAATTGGCAATACTTATAATGTTATGGAAAAAAATTCTTAATAACCAAAGGAGCAGTACTAAAATGCTTTATCCAAATATAATAGTAAGAAGCGGAAGTTCTTTCATCTCGGGGCAGCAGTATAAAACCTTGAAGGCAAACCTTGGCTCGTGCATTGGAATAGCAATGTTTGACAAAACAAATAAGGTTGGTGGAATTTTACACACTCTTTTGCCTGAACCGTACTCAAACTTTGTTGATATTGAAGAAAAATATGCTTCAACAGGCCTTCCAAAATTCATTGATGAGCTTATAAAGGCTGGTGCTGACATTAACTGTCTTGAGGCCTGTGTTGCTGGAGGAGCATTTCCCGGTGAGCCTAATAATTTTGATTACTACATAAATTTAGGCGGAAAAACTGCTGAAAAAGTTTCCAAAATACTTAATTTTTATAAAATAACAATTCTTCAATGGGAAACCGGAGGTTTTTTCTCTTCGTATCTTACCTTGAATCTCAGTAATTTTGAAGCTTCAATCACCCCGGTAATTGAAGACGGAATTACAATGGTACAAGACTGTAACTTCAAAAAACCAGAAAAGACTGAAATAGAAGAAAAAGCAGATTCCATAAAGCCGATACCTCAGATTGTCTTAAAAATCATAAGCATGATAAACTCAAGCTCAGCAAGTCTCAAAGAAATTGGAAAAGAAATAAAAAAAGACCAGGTAATATCTGCAAAGGCTCTTCAGCTTTCAAATTCTGCTGCATTTGACAGAATTTATCCAATAGATACAATTGATGAAGCTATTTTAAGGATTGGTGAAGAAAATATTTTAAAATATATTTTAAACCACTACATAAAAGAGATGTTTTCATCTTCTGAAAGAGGTTATTCCCTGTGCAAGGGAGGGCTTTTTCACCACAGCCTTTCAACAGCTCTTATTAATGAAAAACTTTGTGCCTTCACAGGTGTTGAATCACCTCAGACAGGCTATACAGCCGGGCTTCTCCATGATCTTGGAAAAATTCTGCTTGATCAGTATGTATCCGATTCAAGACCTTTGTTTTACAGGGAACTTGTCAAGCAGACAAAAAATATTACCGACGTTGAGCAGGAACTTTTTGGAATGGACCATTCTGAGGCAGGACTCATAATTGCAAAAAAATGGAAACTGCCCCAGGTTATCCATGATGTAATAAAATTTCACCACAATCCTGAAAAGGCTGAAAAAAACAAAATTATTATAATTTTAACCCATATTTCAGATATTTTAAGCTCCTGGTACATGACCGGAGTTCTTCCTGAGTCATCAAAAATAGACATCACCCTTGACATACTTGAAAAAGTATCTCTTACTCCCCAGAAAATACTTGAATTCACACACAAACTTCCTTTAAAAGAATTTTCAGCACTCTTTCCGTTGCAGTTAAATGAAGTTTCAGGTAAAAAAGAGTGTGTAAAAGTTGACGGGGGAGTTTTATGTCATTAAGTGAAGATAAAAAAAAAAGATTAAAAGAAATACCGGGAATAGACACACTTATTTTAAAAATTAAAAATGATTTTTCCGTAAAAGATGTTCCTGAATCTCTGATTTCAAAAAAATCAAAAGAATTTGTTGAAAATTTAAGAAAAGATATAGTTTCAGGAAAATATGATTCTCAAAAAGAAATAGATACTGATGAAACAGCAGTTAAAATATATAAAACAATACTAAAGGCCCATGAACCAAATTTTAAAAGAGTAATTAATGCAACAGGAGTTGTTGTTCATACAAATCTTGGGAGATCCCTTCTTGCAAAAGAGGCAGCCGAGTTTGTACTGGAAAGGGCTACAGGTTTTTCCAATCTTGAGCTTGACCTTAAAACCGGGAAAAGAGGTTTAAGATACTCCCTTGTTGAAGATCTTGTATGTGAAATTTCAGGATGCGAGTCTGCAATGGTTGTAAACAACAATGCCGCAGCAGTTCTTTTGTGTCTTGATACCTTTGCAAGGGGAAGAGAAGTTGTTGTTTCAAGGGGCGAACTTGTGGAAATTGGGGGCTCGTTTAGAATACCGGAAGTTATGGAAAAAAGCGGTGCTGTTTTAAAAGAAGTTGGAACCACAAACAGAACCCATTTGAAAGATTATGCTAATGCCCATGATGAAACAAGAACTGCAATGTTTTTAAAAGTGCATACAAGCAATTTCGATATAATAGGATTTACTTCAAAAGTATCCCTTGAAGATCTTTCAAAACTGTCAAGGGAAAAAAATGTGATACTTATGGAAGATCTGGGAAGCGGGACTTTCATAGATTTTTCCAGATTCGGGCTTCCAAAGGAACCGACCGTAACAGAATCTGTAAAAGCAGGAACTGACCTTGTAACCTTCAGCGGAGACAAGCTCCTTGGAGGCCCCCAGGCAGGAATAATTGCAGGTAAAAAAGAACTTATTGAAAAAATCAGAAAAAATCCCCTTACAAGGGCTTTAAGAATTGATAAGATGACACTTGCAGCACTTGAAATTACACTGAGGCTTTACAGAGATCCTGAAAATGCCATAAAAAAAATACCAACACTTAAAATGATTTCTGCTGATTTAAGAGAAATTGAGCAAAAAGCATATTTATTAAAAGATCAGATAGACGCACTTGAAATTAAGAACCTTAAGACACAACTTCTCAAATCAAGTTCAAGGGCTGGAGGAGGCTCACTTCCTGAAACCAATATACCTACAATCTGTTTAGGTATTGAAACTAATAAATTTTCAGCTTCTTATCTTGAAAAATTCATGAGAAAAAACAACCCGCCTGTAATGGGGAGAATAGAAAACGACAGGTATCTCCTTGACCTGAGGACAGTATCGGATGAGGAAATCAAAATAATTGCAGGAGCATTTAAAAACCTTAAAACAGAGCTTGAGTGAATATGGAAAACCATTTCAACGCTGATAAAATACCTGAATTTCTATATCCTTTTAAAGAAGGTGAAAAAAATCACAGGATAGTTTATACAGACAATGTAATTGCAGATATTTTAAAAAAAAGATTTTCTGATTTTTTTTATGCAGATGACATATCTGACTTTGCAAACTTTGCCTCAGATGAATCACTTGGACTTGTTTTATTTGCTCTTGCACCTTTTGAAAAGGATTTAAACACATTAGAGTTGTTTGATACACTTTGCGGACTTATACAGGAGGCAGGCAAAAAAACACAAAATCCATGTGTTTTCATAAAAAACAAGGCTCCAGGAATATTATTCAACACAAATTCAGTTGATTATCTTAAAAAAACTGCATCCGATATAAGAAAAAAATTCACACAAAAAACTGAAAAAGAAGCAATTGCAGCAATAAGCTATCACCCCTGCATAAACTACAGACATAAAAATTTATCGGAAAACGGACTCAAGGCATTGATACATGCCTCGATGCTTGAAGATAAAATTGCAGTTTTTGATTCTGTCAGCCTCAATGTCAGTTCTGATGACTTTTTCCAGAAAAAAGATATTGAAAATGCAATAGCTGAGCTTGAGAAAGGCCTTTTACTTGATAGCAGAGACTACAATATCCTAAACAGTCTCGGGGTGTGCTTTGCGGCAAAAAAAGATTTTGACAGATCCCTTTCATATTTTGAAAAGGCATATGAAACTTCAGATAAAAAATTTATTATGCCGCTTTATAATCAAGGTCTTATCCATTATCTTCAGAATAAAATTTCAACGGCTGAAAAAATTTTTTTAAAGGCTCTTGAATTTTCTGACAACTTTTATGAAATACCCTTTTATCTTGGTAAAATTAAGTTTGACCAGAAAAATCATAAACAGGCCCTTGAATATTTTTTAATGGCTGAATCTATAAAGCCGGAAAGTGCAACAGTCTTAAACTATTTAGGTGAGATTTACCTTATGGGAAATGATCTGGAAAATGCCTTTCTTGTCTATAAAAAATCACTAAAATTTCTTCCAGACAATCCATATGCCCTTTCAGCAATAGGGTTTATTTACTATATGAAGGGAGAAAACAGAGAAATATCAAGAACCTTTATAAAGGAAAGTCTTGAAATGGAACCTGACAATCCTTTATTTAAAAAAAGATTTGAGCTTGTTTCAAAGGAAAATTATAACGATGAAACAGAAAGTTCTCAAAAACTATTTAAAAACTGAACTTTTCAAGGAGTAATAAAATGCCTATTTACGAATATCACTGCGAAAAATGCAATATAAATTTTGAAACTCTTGTAATGGCAGGGGAAACACCTCAATGCACAAAATGCGGTTCAACTGAAGTCACAAGACTGATGTCTGCATGCGGATTTGTAAGCAAGGGAGCTTCTTCTGGAGGAGGCGAAGCTCCTACCCTAAGATCTTCTGCGGGATCAAGTGCATGCAGTTCATGTACTTCAGGTAATTGTTCATCCTGCGGAATGTAAAAAACAATTAACTGTTAAGTTTAAATCTGAACGGCTGCTATATTCTTTCTGAGCCTAATTCTAACCAAGCTCAGAGGCAGGAGATAAAAAATGTCTCCTGAAACCGCCTCAGAAAATACAGCAGCAGTTCTTCCGGCAAGCTTGCTTTTTCTCAGTTTTTTGGCTGAACAGCTGCATAAATAATTTAAAAAAAATACATGAAAGGTTTTTCTCTATAATGAAAAGCAATTTTAAAGGCTTTGTATATCTTGTAGGTGCCGGCCCTGGCGACCCCGAGCTCATAACCCTGAAAGGCAGAAGGTGTATTGAGGAGGCAGATGTTCTTGTTTATGACTATCTTGCATCAAAAACCCTTTTGCGCCATGCAAAGGAAGATACAGAAAAAATTTATGTGGGCAAAAAAGGAGGAGATCATACCCTTTCACAGGATGGAATAAACGATCTTCTGGTAAAACTTGCACTTGAAGGAAAAACAGTTTGCAGACTTAAAGGAGGAGACCCCTTTATTTTTGGAAGAGGCGGTGAAGAGGCAGAAGTTTTAAGAGACAATGATATTGATTTTGAAATAGTACCAGGTGTTACGTCTGCAATTTCAGCACCTGCCTATGCCGGGATTCCACTTACCCACAGAAGCGCAAACTCAACACTTGCACTTGTAACTGGTCATGAAGACCCGACAAAGGAAAACTCTTCCATAAACTGGGAAAGCCTTGCCACGGGAATAGGTACAATTGTATTTTTAATGGGAGTAAAAAACCTTCCCAATATTTCAAAAAGGCTTATTGAAAACGGGAAAGATCCCAAAACACCTGTTGGACTTGTAAGGTGGGGAACTACTCCCTCCCAGGAAACACTCACCGGAACACTTGAAAATATTTCATTAAAAGTTAAGGAAAATAATTTTAAGGCTCCTGCAATTATTGTAGTTGGAGATGTTGTAAACTACAGGGAAAAATTAAAATGGTTTGAGCAGAAACGCCCCCTTCTTGGAAAAAGAATAATGATTACAAGGGCTAGAGCACAGGCAAGCTCACTGGTTGAAAGACTTTTATCCCTTGGTGCGGACTGTATTGAATATCCGACAATCAAAATAGTTGAACCTGATGACAAGACGTCTCTTTTTGATTCAATTGAAAATATTCAAACCTACGACTGGCTTATTTTTACAAGTGTAAACGGAGTAAAGCATTTTTTTAAGGCATTGTTTGAAAAAGGTCATGATGTAAGGGTTTTAGGCAGCCTTAAAACAGCTGTAATAGGTCCGGCAACAAGGGATGAGCTTAAAAATTACGGGATAAATACAGATGTTTTCCCGGAAAGTTACCGTGCAGAGTCCGTAGTTGAAGCCTTTGAAAATATTGATATAAAAGGTAAGAAAATTCTTATTCCAAGAGCAATGGAAGCAAGGTCTGTTCTTCCTGACGAGCTTAAAAAAATGGGAGCTTCAGTTAACGAGGTAACAGCTTACAAAACAATTCCACAATCTGACAAAAAAGATGAAATTCTTTCAGATTTTCTAAATGACAGAATAGATATGGTAACATTTACAAGCTCTTCAACAGTAAAAAACTTCAAGGCTCTTTTTACAGAGGAAGAGTTCAAAACAATAATTACAAAATTCAAACCAGTTTCAATTGGTCCGATCACAACTGATACAGCGGTTGAACTTGGTCTCTCCCCTGAGATCACAGCAGATGAGTACACAATTGACGGTCTTGTTGATTCAATTTTAAAAATCTATGCAGACTGATACAAAACGCCCTCTTGTTGGTGTTGGCGTAATGATAAAAAAAGATGGTAAAATTCTTCTTGGAAAAAGGATCAACAGTCATGGCAGCATGACCTGGTCCTTCCCGGGAGGACATCTGGAATTTATGGAATCATTATTTGAATGTGCAAGAAGAGAAGTTTTTGAAGAGACCGGGATATCAATTAAAAATCTTTATAAAGGTCCTTTTACAAACGACATGTTTAAAGATGAAAACCTTCATTATTTAACTGTTTATGTTATTGCTGAATATTGTGAAGGAACACCTTTTGTCAAAGAGCCTGATAAATGTCTTGAATGGAAATGGTTTGATCCGGAAAATCTCCCAGACAATCTTTTTATACCCTTGAAAAATCTTTGTGAAGAATTTAATCTTTCCTCTCTATGAAAATCACAAAAACATTGGAAAAACTTGACTTTTCAGTTAATACCGGAAGGACTTCTGCATTTTTCACTTCATAAAAACCTGCTTTTTTCTCAGTTTCAAATTAACAAAACCTTTTGTAAACTCATATCATGATAAAGGCTGAAAAAAAATTCAGCCTTTACTGGGAGATCTTCTAGAATGAAGCAAATTTTATTCCTACTCTGTATTTTGGGGTTTTTGCACTAAAACCAACATCTCTTTTTGCCCACACAACATCTCCTCTTTCAAGTTTACCTGAACTGTCGTCCATTGTTCTCAGATACAGCTTTGTTCCGCTGAGATAGGGATACTGGGAAATCATGCTCATTCCTGATTTTGACACATCATAAAATTTACCCCTGTATTCATCTCCATTCAATTCCCTGCGATAAAGAATTTCATCATTGATGTACATTCTTGGATCTTTTCTTTCATTCAGGACGTATTCTCCTCCGCTCTCCTTTCTATAACAAACATTTTTCATGTTGGTCCAGTCATCAAGGTCTCTTGCTTTCATGGCATCCTCCTTTTGTTTAAAGATTAAAGTCCATAAACTAACCACGAAATTTTTTTATAAGAGCAGCTTCACCGGGATATAAAAGTGGCTTTGGGAAAAATAACTTCTGGATTGAAAAGGTATTATCTGTTTTATTATACTTCTTAAAAGGAAAATTTTTCAACAAAAATCAGAGCATAAACTTAGTTTAAATATCTGAATTAATTAAATTTTTAAAAATTTTTGTTTTTTTAAAAAAACACTTGGCTGTATTTTAGTCTTAATATAAACACTGCATTCAGAGTGAGTTAAAAAGCACAAACTGAGCGCAGTGTTTCTTGAATTTGAATTAAATCAAGGCATAAGTTCTGAAATAAAACATCCTGAAGAGCCGGACCATTTTTCTTTTTCATCTTTTACAAGGCAGTTTTCAATTACAAAATCTTTTTGTGAAATATATTTATTGCCTAAAATATCAGACACTTCAGCCTTAACTGTAAATGTGCCGCATTTTTCATAGGAATGTGCATTAACAAGGGATGAGGACTTTGAAGTGAAACTGCTTCCATCACCAAAATCAAATCGTACTGAATCAAATTCAACTCCTTCTTTTAAAGAGTCATAACTTATTTCAAAATATGTAATATCAGCCTGATTTTCATAGTTTTCTGTCACATTTTTTATTTCAATAACAGGTTCATCCCATGCCCAGTCAAGCATAGTCCTGATAAGACCTTCTCTGGTAAGTCCTCCTGTAGATTCGTTTATGCCTTCTATCCCGATGGAAGAAACAATAACTTTACCATTGTTTACTATTCCAGGAGCTTCAAGGGAAGGGTAAAGCCTTTTTACCTTAAGTACATAACCATCCCCTTCTCTTCCAGCCCCGGAGTACCTGAAAATACCGCTTTCAAACTCATCCATCTGAGTTTGATCAGGATTAAGATCAATAAAAAATTCTTTAAAAAACAATGGGGCTTTTTCACTTGCAATAACTGGATACAAGGGTGAATTTTCTCCTGTAACACTCGAGTTCAAAGGCTTAGCATCTGCATAATCTCCAAAGGCTGAAAAAGGATCTAATACACTTGAAAATATATTTTGCCCCATGCATATGACAAGACCTCCCATATTTACATATTCCATAAGTCTGTCCATATCCTGGGTATTTAATGGGCTGTAAGTGCTTTCTCCTGAAAAAAGAACAATCACTTTATATGATGAAAGACTTGATGCTTCATGAATCTGAACCTCTTCACTGTTTATTTTAATATCAAGAACATCGCACACAAGCTGCTGTGCTTCAAACACATGTTTATACTCATTGAGATAATCATTTAAATTTTCATCTGAACTGCTGGAGTCAAGATCAATCAACAAAGCCCTGTCTTGCTGCTCTGAAACATTTAAAACCCTTGCCCATACAGGAAAATGCACTTCTCTTTCAGTGTTTTTCAAAACAACATATCCCTGGTTATCTCCAACTCCCATACTTTTATCTGCTTCAAAAAGAACATTGATTTCTTTTGTTTCAAAAGGTTTTAATGAAATCTGTAAAGGAGATACACTAAATCCTTTTGCCTGAGTCATGTTGTCAAAACCGTCTCCTGCATAACAGGTATTTACTTCAAAAGTCTGATTTTCAGGAAGAATATTTCTTATTTTAACAATCATATTTTTGGTTGAATTTTTCTCTAAAGCTCCAAAACCAAGGGAAGGAGGTGACAAAATCACCCCTGGATCAACAGCTCTTTCAAGATCTATTCGTCCTGCTCCAATATCAAGGGGCTGTGCCGGCTTATTATCACTGGTATAAATTTCTTTATATTTTGCAGTAGACATCATGGCTGATTTTATATCATCATTTGACCACAGGGGGTAAATCTGCTTAAGAACTGCTGCCGCACCGGCAATTTGTGGAGAAGCCATTGAAGTTCCTGAAGACTGGCCAAACCCAAGATGTGCGTCTTCTCCTTCTTGAAGTGGGTCATAGCCCTGGGAAAGAATATTTACACCAGGGGCTGCAATGTCTGGTTTTAATGTGTTGCCGACTCCAGGACCTCTGCTGCTGAAATCTGCAACTATATCTTTTTCATTTCCCTGCTGAAAAGAGCTGAAACTAAAAACAAGCTCTGAGCTGACTGGATGTTCTTCATACCAGTTTTCAAGAGCCTTTCCATTGGACTGTCCTATAAATACACCATAAATTTCAATAAGATCTTTATTTTCTCCAGGTCCCATGTCCTGAATTTCATCACCTGAGTTGTTATATACAACTACAAGTTTTGCTCCGCTGTTTTGTGCATTTAAAACCTTTTCGTCAAAATTGCATTCTCCCCTTTCAATTACAACAGCACAGTCATTAAATATGTTTTCTGGAAAAGGAGAGCACCCTTTAATATTTTCAGGATCAACACTTTTTGCTGTTTTGAGGGGATATGAAGAGATTGAACCAACAGGAGGAAGGCTGCCAAAACTTGTTATGCCGGCAGGCATATCAACAAGGTGATCTGGTACAGATGCCTCATCTGAAAGACTCAGGCTTCCAGCAGCAAAAGTTCCTCCTGAAGTTGTTGCAGCAACAGAAATATAGTCATTACTTGGATGATCTCCGGTCCCCTTCCCAGGTCCGGCATTTCCCATTGCCGTAGAAACAAAAACCCCTGATTTCCATGCATTGATAAGAAGTTTGTCTTCAATGTCAAATTCTCCGCCTGAACTGAAAGGCCCTCCACCCCAGGAGCAGTTCAAGACATCTGCCCCGTCTTTTATAATGTCTTCAAGGCAGGCTATGCCTTCAGGTGTTTCAAAGGTATCTCTTCCGCTTACACTGTGATAAAAAATTTTATAGCTCATAACCCAGGCTTGAGGTGCAACGCCGCTTAATTGAACATCTCTTCCTATAAAATCAGCATTTACAATATTTCCTGCTGCTGTTCCTCCTGTATGAACTCCGTGTGAGTCATTATCTGCACCAGGCCATGGATTGGCATCACCAGCAGTTGGGGGATCGTTTTCCCTGTAATAAAATCTTGATGCAATTATTTTTCCATTATTGTTTGATTTAAAACCGAGTCCACCAAAGGGATAATCAATTGGATAGCTGAAATTTGTGCCGTCAAACATTGGAGCATCCTTGTGGATTCCCGCATCCATTATTGCAACTTTTATTCCCTTTCCTGCATTATTCTTTCCTCCAATATGAATATGATTCCAGGCTGAAGGAGCAGAAATAAGAGGAAGGCTTGCATACATGGTGGGATAATATGTTTTTACCTTGTATACTTTTTTTACTCCTTCAATATTTGAAAGCCTTTTTATGGCCTCATCTTCATTATTTTCTCCAATATCTATGGTAAAACCGTTTAAGAGAATATTGTATCTGTGCTCACATTCAATTCCATTTTGATTTTTATATTTTGAAAGCCTAATGTTTGAAAAACTTCCCCTCATTTTCCCAAGCGCCTTGTTCTGAAGTGAAGTAATTGATGAAACATATTTTTTTGATTCTTCTGATTTAAAATCAAGTTTTCCATTTGCCATGATTTTTGAATTTTCATACCCATATGATGCAAGCGGCGGCTCAGCAAGCTCTACAATAAGCCTTTGGGTAAAAGCTGAGCAGGGATAAAAAATAAATAATAATAATAATAATAGCTGGCAAAAACTTTTTGTTATTTTTCTAATCACTTTTTCCCCTTTAAATTTTAGTAAATATCAAATTTATTTGTAGTCAATTTTAAAAAAAAAAGAAACTATTCTTAGCATAACCTTAAAGTAAAGTTGAATTTTATTGACGAATTCAAAACCCAATACTATTACCATTCAAGTAAACTTTAACTAATTTTTACGGAGGAATAATGGCACAGCTTATTTCTGATAAAAAAGATATTGATTTTCTTCTTCATGAAATTCTTGAAGCGTCTTTGCTTGCTGAACATGAAGAATTTAAGGAATTTAACAAAAAAACCATGGATCTGATTTTAAAGGAAGCAAGAAATCTTGCATTAAAGGAAATTGCCCCGGTCAATAAAGAATGCGATGAAAAAGCATGTATATTTGAAAAAGGTGAAGTTCTTATTCCCGAAGAAATGAAAAAAATCTGGGAACTTTTCAGGGAAGGCCAGTGGGTTGCAATGACAGAAAAGCCCCGCTGGGGAGGTCAGGGAATGCCAAAAGCACTTGGAGCCGCTGCAACAGAATATCTCACAAGTGCAAATACAGCCATGTTTATGTATGTTGCACTAACCCACGGAGCAGCAAACCTGATAGAAAAATTTGGAACAGATGAGCAGAAAAATCTGTATGTTGAAAATATGTATACTGGGAAATGGACAGGAACAATGCTTCTTACAGAACCAGAAGCAGGCTCAGATGTCGGAGCTCTAAAAACAAAGGCAGTAAAAAACCCAGACGGAACATATTCAATTACAGGTGAAAAAATATTTATTTCAGGCGGCGACCATGACATGGCTGAAAATATAATTCATCCTGTTCTTGCAAGAATTGAAGGAGCACCTGAGGGTACAAAGGGAATTTCACTTTTTCTTGTCCCAAAAATAAGAGTCAATCCGGACAAAAGCCTTGATAAGCCAAATGATGTAGTATGTACAGGAATTGAACATAAAATGGGAATAAAAGGCAACTGCACCTGTTCCCTTTCCCTTGGAAGCAAAGGAGAATGCACAGGGACTCTTCTTGGAGAAGAAAACAAGGGAATGAAACTGATGTTTAATATGATGAATGAGGCAAGGCTTTTTTGCGGACTTCAGTCTGTTGGACTTGCTGGAGCATCATATGCCAATGCACTTGACTATGCAAAAAAAAGAGTTCAGGGAGCAGACATTGAAAACATGATTAAAGGCGATATGTCAGGAGTTCCTATAATAAATCATCCTGATGTAAGAAGAATGCTTAGTCTTATGAAAGCAAATTCAGAAGGAATAAGAAGCATTGTATACTATGTTTATCATCTTACAGACCTTGCAGAACAATCCAAAAATCAGGAAGAAAAGGAAAAACTTGAAGGCCTTGTGGAACTTCTCATTCCAATTGCCAAGGGCTATGTTACAGACAAGGCTTTTGAAGTATGCTCCCACGGAGTTCAGGTATTTGGAGGATATGGATTTATTGAGGAATATCCCCAGGCTCAGAATTTAAGAGACTGCAGAATAACCCAGATTTATGAAGGAACAAACGGAATCCAGGCAATGGATCTTCTTGGAAGAAAACTTGGAATGAAAAAGGGAAAACCTTTGATGGATCTCATGGGCCTTGTAATGGAAACCATAAACAAGGCAAAGGAGTTTGAGTCTTTAAAAGAATCATGCCTTATCCTTGAAAACTCATTAAACAAACTTGGTGAAACTGCAATGTCAATTGGAAAGGCTGCAATGAGTAAGAACGTAAAAACTGCTTTCGCCTTTGCACACCCTTTCATGGAAGCATTTGGTGACATTGTTAATGCATGGATGCTTTTAAAAAGAGCTGTTGTTTCAAGTGAAAAAATTGAATCTGCAAAAAAGAACAAAGATTTTTACACCGGCCAGATTAATTCTGCAAACTTTTATATTTCAAGTGTTATTCCTGTTACAAACGGGAAAATGGAATCAATCAGAAAAATGAAAAATCATTGCATTGAAATGAGTGATTCGCAGTTTTAGATTAAACCTGAATTGAAAATCGCTCAACTTAGGTTAAAAATCAAAAAAGCCTTTTAAAATAATATTAAATTTTAAAAGGCTTTTTTAAATTCTATTCACTATAAGGCCCCAGAAACCTGTCACCATTAAAATGGATTAAATGGGAAGGAGAATCTGCAACCCAAACTTCTGTTTCCCAGGCTATTTCAGAAACATATCTGCTCATTAGAGATTTATTTGGAAAAGCTGTGACATAAACAAGACCTGCCTTTGAATTACTAAATAAAGCAGACAGCTCCAGATACCTTTTACCATCTACAGGCCCGTGGCTTGTAACAGCCTCTATAAGAAGAAGCCAGTTTCTTTTGGAACAAAAAACTGCAACATCAGGCATTTTCCCATGAGAGTCAATTTTAATTCCAAGTTTTAAAAATAATGCCCCGTCAAAATATCCGAATTTATCACCTGTATCCCCTGCATAAATTAAACTTCCCCCTGGAACAAATCTCGGACAAAACTCTTCGATAATATCACGAATAAGTTCACTATGTTCTCCAGGACTTAAACCAATCTTTTTACCTTTTGAAATTTTTACATCTACTTTATTTTGTTTTCTTTCCTTTGCATATCTGGCAGCAAGGGTTTCATGTGCTGATAAATAAGAAAAAAGATTCCTTTTCCAACTATTTTTCCCAAAAGAACGAATAAGCTTTAATACATTATCTTCAATCTGATAAACAGTTTTAGGGCTGTTTACAGGCCTGTCAGGTTTATCCGGATTATAAACTGCAATACCTGACTCTACAAACTGATGAATGGTTTGCCTGCGTATAGTTTCCCTGGTATTTGGAGCATAATTTTTATGATAATGCACCCTTATCCAGTCCATTATAGGAGTGATTCCAATTAAGCGGGCTTTAGCTTGCTTCCAGGTTTTATCAGGGGTTAAATTTAATAATGCAAGAAGACACAAGGCAGATCGTTCATTCTGCTGTGCTTTAGGCATACCAACAGACTCAAGTATATCTATTGCTTCATTAATCAACTTTTCAAAATCTATATCATTCATTTTGAAATTTTTAGAACCTCTTTATCAATAATTTCCTGGGATAAAGCATTAATCTCTGATGCCCATTTTCCAAGCTTTACAAGATTTTCTCTGCTTGGATATTTCATAAGTTTCAAATCAGCGGCATTAACCTGTGTATGGCCGCTGAAACGCCTGAAATATTCATCAACCATTGTTGAATTAAGATAAACACAAAGACCTTTTGACAATGCTTGTGTTAATGGCTTTTTATTGTCATGAAAAAAATTCAAATGGTTTTCAATACCGATTTTTTCAGCGTTCCCTAATAAATCAGGCTCAATAATACCTGCAACAATCCTTCTCTTTTCTTCCTTCGATGAAAAACGCCTTACTACAGTATAAAAGCCATTTGGATAAAGCCATTTTTTTGTGTGGGAATTAAAAATAATGGCATTTGGTTTTTTTCCGTTTTTAATGGGCCAGCAAATTGCTCCGTTTTTTATATGACATGGGTAAATAAGAGGTACGCAGTTTTTTTCAGGCATATCACAAATATGCTCTTTAACCCTGAAATCCACAACCGGCCCTGTAGAGATGTTCAATCCAATATCTGATAGTGAAAAATTAAATTTATCAGGGAAATCTTCAAAATCACATGAAGAAGAAGGAATATGAATAAAAAAATATTTATCCTCTTTTTTGACAATTTTATCAAACGAATATTTATAAACAAAAAGATCAGAAAAACTGTCATCAGTTGAAGTTGAAACAATTACATCTTTTTGAATCCCGCCTTTTTCTACTCCTATAATAATATTTTCCTGTAATACCTTATCTTCTTTGAAAGCTTTATTTCTTGAGTCAAACAAATGAATTCTTTTTACAGCTGCTTTTGATAAAAGAAATTTTCTAAAAGGCAGATAATAAGGCCCGTTACAAAAACTTCTGGGAATAATTGCAACCAAATAGCCGTTTTCCTCAAGCAAAAGCAAAGATAAAGCAACAAAAGCTGAATACAGATTTACAGTTTCTATGCCTACTTTACGTAAAAAGGTTCTGTGACGTGAAGAACTTTTAATTTTTTTATATGGTGGATTCATTATACAGTGTGTAAAAGTTTTAACATCCTCCTTAAAGAGACTGTTTAATGAATCAAGTTTGCGCGATTTTTCAATAACAAAATCTTTATCAACAATTTCCCAGCTGAAATTAAAATCCATTTCAGAAGCTATTTTTTCAAATAAGGCTAAATTGGTTTTCAAATATTTATTCATGACTGAATCAATTTCATAAGCAGTAAGCTCAATGGAAAATTTATTTTTTTTTGTACAAAAACGATCAAGAAATGCCGAAGTTAAACTGCCCACCCCTGCACCTGGATCAAGCAGTTTTATTGTTTTTTTGGTGGGTTCAGGAAATAAAGAAGCCATAAATGATGCAATATCTGAAGATGTCATGTATTGTCCAAGCATACTTTTTGTTTCAACTTCAAGTTCTGTATTGGCTTCTTTTCTATTCAAATCTGTAAAACTTAAAAAGCCAGCAGTTTCTGCCAGTATGGACTCAGAAATCAATTTTCCCTCCCAAAAACTTTCATAAAAATAAACCCGATACATTCTAAACCATTTACTACAAGAACCTTTATTTTCACTTAGACAGACCCGGAACAAAAGCTGCTTTTTGTCCAGGCTTGAAGCATATGAAAAATCATGTCCCCAAATTATGCAGCAGCAGTTTTACATTTAAACTAAACAATAACAAAAGTTCAAACTAAAACAGCAGTATTATTAAAATTCAGAGCATAGGTATAATCAAATTTTTTGGCCATTTTATTTACAATATTAAGCCCTATGGAATTTTCTGCTCCTTGTTTTTTTATATACAAAACCGGATTAAACGGTACTCCGTCATCTCTTATTCTTAAAACAATTTCATTTTTACTTATAGAAAGCCTTATATCAATAAAGCTTTTTGTCTTTTTTTCTTTTCCAAATCTAACAATATTTGCTGTAAGTTCTTCTGCAATAAGGCCTGCATAATTTGCACGCTTTGGAGATATTTTGTTTTTTATGCAAAATTTTATAATTTCATCTGAAATCCCTGCTGCATTTTCAATGGAGGAATCTATTGTAACATCGAAAATTTTTGCATCAATATCTTCTAAAAGAAGAAAAGGTGAAAGATTTTTACTGCTTTTTTTTCTTATTATAAAAGACACAATAAAAACAGTTCCAAGGGTTAAAATTTCAGCCAGTATAAATGAAATCCAGATACCCTTTTCGCCAGTAAATTTCTCCATTAAAATAACCAGGGGAAGAATGAAAACTATATTTTCAAGGATTATAGAAACACTTGAAAGAAGTTTCCTGTTAATTGTCTGAAAATAGCAGATCATAACAAAATTAAGGCCGAAAAAAGGAAGGGAAAGGGAAAAAATCCTTATAGCTGATTTTAAGGGTTCCATCAGACCAGCACCTTTAATTCCAAATATCATTGCAATATATTCAGGAAAAGCAGTAAAAATTAAGACCATAAATATGCAAAGTCCGCTTACTGTAAGTGCGGCTGTTTTCATTATAAGCCTTATTCCTGAATAGTCTTTTTCTCCAAATGTACACCCTAAAAGAGGAACAAGGGTCTGGGCTGTTCCGCCTATAATTATTCCAGAAACTGCAAGAGTGTTTAAACATACTGCAAACATTGCAACTCCCCCGGGGCCAAGGGTTTTTAACAAAATTATGTTTATTGCAAAGTTTTTTACAAATACTGTTGCTCCTGCAAGTGCTGAAGGAACTCCGGTTGAAATAATTGATGAATAAAGTTTTAAATCAGATTTTTTTATTTTTACAAATTTAAAGGTTCTTGTTTTCGACTTAAAATATTTTATTCCAAGAAAACCGCCCAAAATATATCCAAGAACTGTTGCAAGGCCGGCTCCTCCTATTCCCATTTTAAATACACCCATAAAAACAAGGTCAAAACCAAGATTCAGCGCATTTGCAAGAATTAAAATATTTGCGGCAAGCTTTGGATTTGAATCTGTTCTTATAAAATACAGTGCACCTGGAATTGTAATAAGAAAAGGAATTCCAAGGCTTAAAACAATAAAATATGTTTTTACAAGCTCATTAAGTCTGCTCCCGCCGCTTAAAAGTCCTGAAATTAAATCTGAAAAAATAAAGCAGAAAAACCCCGTAAAGCATGAAATAACAATTAAACCTGCTATTGAAAGTGTAAAAATCTTATCTGCGAGGTCATTATCCATAGCACCTTTTAAACGAGCAGCAATTGTTGAACCGCCGACTCCGAAAAGAGCATAAAGGGCACTTAAAAAATAAAGAACAGGTGCACAGATATTTACAGCTGAAAAGGCATCAGTCCCTAAAATATTTCCAACAATAATTCCATCCACCACAACTCCAAGTGAAAGAGCAAGATTCATGATTACAGTGGGAACAAGATATGAATAAAATTTTTTTTGTAAAAGAGTGCCTGATCTTGTAAAAGTTTTTTCAATTATATTTTCAGATTGCTTTTCCAATTAAAAATCCCCGCAGTTTTTATCTATAAGCCATATTAGATTTCAACACACACACTCTTTATTTTCCCGCCTTTTGAAGCAACAGGGGCTTTGTCTGATATTTCAAATTTTACTTCATCAAGGTCATTATCCTTTAAAAGCTCAAGCACATATTTTGAAATTTCCCTTTTAACCTGATTTTTATCATATTCAGGGGAATACAAAGCTCTTAATTCAAGGTTTTTTTCAGATTTTTGAACAAACTGAAACTGCAGAATTCCGTTTGTTTTTGTAATGATGAAATTAAGCATTACAGGTGCAATTGCTCTTGATTTTCCGCTGGAAATAAAAGTCAGATTGTCACCGCTTCTTCCCATGATTTTTATTACAGGAAGCATACTTTTACAGCTGCATTTTTCATTTTCAATAATAATACTGTCTTCAATTTTATATCTTATTATCGGCTGAAGATATGAGGAAAGATTTGTAACAAGAACAGCAGAAGACATTTTCCCGTCTTTTACAGGATTATTATTTTCATCAACAGGCTCAACTATTATCCAGTCGTCATTTAAGTGCATATTTCCCTTTTTACAGTTAAATGCGATTTCACCGCCTTCTGTGCTGCAAAATGAATTTGTAATTTCAGCATCAAAAGCTTTTTTCATCATGTCAAAGGCATAGTCTGTAAGCTGTTCTGCAGAGCATGCTATTGCCTTTGGAGAAATTTCAAGCCTTCCTTCAATTTTTTCCCTGGCAAGAACTGCAAGAACAGAAGGATAACCTGTTAATACCACAGGATTAAAATTATTGAGTTTTTTTACAATTTCAGGGACAGGCTCAAGAATTGAGCATAAAAGAAGATTATCAGGATTTATAGAATTTTTTCTCATTCTTTCAAAAGAACATACTGCCGAATGAAATCCTCCGGTTCCAAGAACCGAGGCACACCTGTTTTTTGAGATATCAAGTAAATCTGCAATCCCAAATCTCTTAAAAAGCCGTTCAGCCATTAAAGAACCGTGAACATCTGCATGGAATTTGTCCCTTACCATCCACAAAGGCTGGCCTGTGGTGCCAGATGTTGTAAGAACACTGTATTTTTCAAGAAAGGGATTTCCAATATTTTCCATATCTGAAAAATAATTTTCAAGACTTTTTATTGTTATATCCTTATCTGTAACCCAGTCTTCAAAATAAGGCATGAGCTGTTTTTTTGAAGTGACCGGCAAATCCTCAAGTTTAAAATTTTTTGGAATATCCTTGTAAAGCTCTGCAAAAAAATTTGAATTTTTTGCTGCATATAAAACTAGGCTTTCAAGTCTTTGCTCTTGAAGAGACTTTCTTTTGTCATCTGAAAAATGCTCTGCTTCTTCAACTGACTTTCTTATTTTTTCGATGGAAAGATTTTTCATTTTGATTTTCCTGTATTTAGTTGCTGAACAAAAAACTTTTGTTTTCGTCCAATCACTGATTATTCAGCTTAAATTAAAACAGCTGCTTTATTTCAAACCCTCTTTTTTAAAAAACACTAAACAGCAACAAAAAGCTTTTCAGCCTGCTCTGCCTTTGCAGAAATAATTCCCATAAGAGCAAATGCAAATTCAGGCTCCCTTAAAATTATCTGCTTCATGTCTTCAGCCAGAATATTAAATGCAAAAACAGGGTCAACTGCCTCAACAGTACTTCCTGCACTTTTCATTCTTCCGATTCCAAGAACTTCTTCTCCTGTGCAGGCACCTTTTGCTCCTACCCTTACTGTTCCAATCCAGCCGTTTCTGTTGTGCCTGTAGGTTTCAACTATCCCTTCCATTACAAAATTAAGGTCTTTAATTTCAAGCCCCTCAGTCTGTAAACGATCTTCAGACCCAAAGTATTTTGGAACCATTTTTCCCGCAATTGAGTAAAGACGATCTTCATCAAACTCTGCAAAATAAGGAAGTTCCTTTAAAAGTCTTATTCTGTCTGAAAGTGCGTGGCGCACAAACTGTAAAAGGTCTGTGCCTCCTGGTATTTTCCATTCAAAACCAAGCTTTTTTAAAATTTCTGCAGTTTTATCAGCTCTTATATCTGCAATTGTCTGGTCAGGCTTCTGAAGCCAGTCCTGCCATCCTGAATGCATTAAAAGACGTTCAATATATTCAGAAAAACCCGGATAATTTGCATGCTTTGCTACATATGCCACAAAATCATCAAACTTTTTTGAATCAAACCTTAAGCCAAGACCTTTCTCTTCAAGACCTTTTGAAAGCTTTAAAAGATTTGGATTCTGGATATGAAAAACACTGTTTAAAAGATCCGGCCTTCCAATCAGGCAGACTATTGCCTCGGCAGCCTGGTCAACAAAGGTCATGTTTCTGGCGTCCATTATTTCAGGTGCTGCTCCAAGATTTACATAAGCTCTTAACTGCTGATAAAATGCGTTGTCTTCAACATTTTTCTGCAATGCTCCGGTTTTTGAATCACAGGTAATATTTCCTGCTCTGTAAATATTTATATCAAGGCCGTTTTTTCTTTCTTCATAAAGAAGCTTTTCTGAAATAAGTTTTGATCGTACATAAAAGTTTTCAGTATGCTGGTTTTTATCAAGGTCTGATTCTGTAAAAAGAATTTTTGTTCTTCCTTCAATATTTCCTGCACCTATTGAAGTTGTGGAAACATGGTGAATTGTTTTTTTTCTTCCGTTTTTTGAAAACAAAACAATATTTTTCACACTTTCAATATTTGCCTCTTCAAATTCTTCCCAGGCTCCGTAATGTCTTGTAAGTGCTGCTGAATTCAATACTGCATCAGCTTCTTTTAATAATTTTTCATATTTTTCATTATTTATTCCAAAATTTTTCTTTCCAAGGTCTGCTGCTAAAACCTCAAGCCTTGAATCTGAAACTGAAAAAAGCTCTTTGTTAAATCTTAACCAGAAAACATCAGACAGTCTTTTTTCTGCATCTTTATCTGATTTCCCCCTTACAAGGGCTGTTACAAATGAATCTGTATTTTCTAAAAGCACTTTTAAAAGGTCTGTTCCAAGGGTTCCAGTTCCTCCTGTCAAAAGAATATGCTTTGGCCATTTTACATAATCAGGGTCAAAATTTTCTTCTGACTCAACAAGTTTTTTATAGGCTTCAAGTTCTTTTTCATAGATTTTGTCTTCTTTTAAAGGTTTGACCATTTTTTTCAGATGCATAAGCCGGTTTGCTCTTGTGCCTCCTGCCTCTTTAAAATTTTTGGCCTGCTCTGCTATTGTAGTGTTTGAAAAAATATCTGATGCAGTAATATCAAAAAATTCACTCAGGCCTGCAAGAAGTGAAATTGCACTTAAAGAATCTCCTCCTATTTCAAAAAATGAATCAAAGGCGGAAAAATTTCTGTGTCCTAAAACATCTTCCCAGCATTTTGTTATATGCTCTTCCTTTTCATTTTTCGGTTCAATGGGGCCTGATTTTGAAACTGATACAAGCTCAGGTTTTGGAAGCTTTGACCTGTCAATTTTTCCGTTTACATTTAAAGGCATTTTTTCAAGTTCTATAAAATGAATCGGAATCATATAGTCTGGAAGAACAGATTTTAAATAAGATTTGATTTCTTCCTTTGAAACTTTTTCACTTATTGTGTAATAGGCGGCTAAAACCTTGTTTCCAGATGTTTCTTCAATTGGAATCACCACACTTTCCAAAACGTTTAAAACCTCTGAAATTCTTCTTGCAATTTCTCCGGGCTCAATTCTGAAACCTCTTATTTTAACCTGAAAATCAAGGCGTTCCATAAATTCCACAACACCGCTGTTAAGCCATCTTCCCCTGTCTCCTGTTCTATACATTCTCTCACCCGGGAAAAAAGGGTCTTTTACAAAGGATATTTCTGTAAGCTCTGGCCTGTTATGATATCCCCTTGCAACCCCTTCTCCTGCAACACAGATTTCTCCGGGCATTCCAATTGGACAAAGCCTTCCCTTTTTATCAAGAATATAAACCCTGTAATTTTCAACAGGCGAACCTACCGGCGGATTTTCCATAACTTCCAAAACATCAAAACTCAAACATGCCATGGTTGCTTCACTCGGGCCGTATTCATTTGTAAGCCGATACGGGCCGATTTTGTATTTTGTAAGCCGGTCTCCTCCGACAACCATTGTTTTTAGCGATTTCCCATCAGCCATTCTCATGAACTGCTCGGCAAACTGGGTTGGAAAATGTGCATGACTTATGTTTTCTTTCATGAAATATAAATCAAGCTCCTTTGGAGAAAGACGTAAATCTTCAGGAATAATATAAAGTGTTCCACCTGAAGTTAAGGGGGCAAAAATCTGAACAACCGAAACATCAAAGCTGAAAGATGCAAAAGCAGCTGTATTTGAATTTTCTGTAATTTTATGATGGGTTTTGTACCAGTTTATAAAATTTACCATTGAATGATGTTCTATTGAAACTCCCTTTGGAGTTCCTGTGGAACCAGAGGTAAAAATAAGATAGGCAAGCTCTTTTTTTCCTTTTAAAACATCAGGGTCGGTAACCGGTTCGGAAATTGGTTTATCAACGCTTATTTTGCAGGCATCAAAATCAAAAGACTTTAAACTTTTTGATGAGCCGACAATAATTGAGGCGTTTGTATCATTAATTATAAAAGACTTTCTTTCCCCCGGATAATCAGGGTCAACAGCAACATAGGCACACCCTGCCTTTAAAACCGCAATCATGGATAAAACAGCATGAACCGACCTGTCTGATGCAACAACAACAATTTCCTCATCAGATTTTTTGTTCTTTAAAATAAGCCTTGCTGCCTGATTTGAAATTTCATCAAGTTTTTTGTATGTAATTTTTTCACTTCCTGAAACTATTGCAGTTTTATCAGGATATTTTTTTGCAAATAAGGAAATGGCATGACAAACCGAAGGCCATTTTGGCAAATCTATGGGACGGGGATTGAATCTGTTTAAAAGGGTATCTTTTTCTTCGGCACATAAAATATCAATATCACCTATTAAAATATCTATATTTTCCGAAACAGACTCTAAAATCCTTGTGAAATGAGAAATAAACCTTGCAATGGTTTCCCTTGAATAAATTGATTTTCTGTAATCAGCACGTAAATTTATACACCCGTTTTTAACTGATGCTCCAAATGAAATATCAAACTTTGCAGTACTGGTTTCAATAAATTTGATTTTTGCTTTTATTTTGGAAGCTTCAATAAAATCTGATATTCCTGTTTCCTGCATTACAAAGTTTACGTCAAAAAGAGGATGCCTTCCCGGGCCGCGGTTAAGTCCGAGTTTTTCATAAAGGGAAGAAATAGGATATTCACTGTTTGCATAAATTTCTCTCATATGCTCTTTTGTTTCAAGAAGAAGCCTTGAAAAAGTCTTGGCATCAAGGGGTCTGTGCCTTGTTGGAAGAGTTCTTACAAACATTCCGACAACATTTTCAGCTCCTGCAAAATCTCTTCCTGAAGTGCTTGTACCTATTATCACATCATCAGTATCACTCCATCTTCCAAGAAGAACTGAAAGAGATGCAAGCATGAGCTGATGAAGTGTGGACTCTTCTTTTTTGGCAAGTTTTTTAAGCTTTTGACTTAGTTCATAGCTTAAAACCTCAAGATGTTCGTCTCCTTCAAAATCTGCTTCAGGTTTTCTTGGTCTGTCTGTCGGAAGTCCTGATTCAGGCGGATTTGAAAAATTATCTATCCAGAATTTTTCATGTTTTTTCTTAACTTCAGCTTCTCTTTTTGCTTCTGTATATGTAAAATCCCTGTGCTGGAAAACAAGAGGCTTTAATTCTTTTTTTTCATAAAAATCAAAAAGGTCTCTTATAATTATTCCAACAGATACGCCGTCACTTACAAGATGGTGCATATCAATTAAAAGAACATGTTTTTGATTTTTACCGGAATTTTTTAGGGCAAGAAGCTTTACTCGAAAAAGCGGTGCTTTTGAAGGGTCAAAGGGTCTTACAAAACTTTTTGCTGCAGATTCAAGATTTTCAGGAAAAACTTCACCAAATTCCATTTTAAGCAAAGCTTTTTCCTCTAAAACCTGAACACATTTCCCTTCAATTATTTCAAACTTTGTTCTAAGAGAATCATGTCTTTTTAAAAGATTTACAAGTGCATCAGAAAGAGATTTTTTATCAAGATCTCCTTCTATATCAATTCTTAAGGGCATGTTATAACTTGTTCTGATTCCATTCATTCTGCTCAGTAAAAAAAGCTGCTGCTGGGCAACAGAGGCCGGATAAAATTTAAGGTCCAAAGCTTTTTCAATAATATTTCTGCTTAAATCTTTTTCTGATTTTTCAAGGAATTCTGCCATTTTACAAGGACTTGGATTGGAAAAAATATCTGAAAGAGATATTTCACAGCCAAGTTTTTTACTGATTTTCACCTGAAGTGCCACAGCTCTTAATGAATCTCCTCCGCATCTGAAAAAATCACCTGAGGCACTTATTTTTTCAAGATTTAAAATATCAGACCAGATTTGAGCCAGATTTTTTTCAAGTTCTGTTGCAGGTTCAACAAATTCTTCTTTCAAATCTTTTGTTTCATCTGGCTTTACAAGTTTAAGCCTGTCAATTTTTCCGCTTGGGGTTATGGGAAGAGTATCCATTTGAATCATATAAAGAGGAACCATAAATTCAGGTATTCTCTTTTTTAAAAAAGCTTTGAATCCTTCTATCGGTTCATTTATTTCACCTGCAAAATACCCGCAGAGATAAACCCTTCCCCTGTTGTCTTTAAAATCTGCAACTGCCGCCTGTGTAACGCCTTTATATTCAAGCATTGCATTTTCAATTTCGCCAAGTTCTATTCTAAAGCCTCTGAGTTTTACCTGCCTGTCCATTCTTCCAAGATGAAGAAGTTTTCCGTCCAGACGAAAGGCTGCAAGGTCTCCTGTTTTATACATGATTTCATTTTTATAAAACGGGTCAGATACAAAACACTCTTTTGTTTTTTCAGGACGGTTATGGTAGCCAAGTGCAACGCAGGGACCTGAAATACAAAGTTCTCCCGCAGCTCCGGGAGGCTGCGGATTGTTGTGTTTATCAAGAACATAAACCCTGCATCCGGGCATAGGCTTTCCTATTGGAATGTTTTCCTCAAATTCTTCAACCAGATTCCCTGTTACATAAATTGAACATTCACTCGGGCCGTAAAGATTGAATAAATCATAGCTTCTTTTAGTAAATGTTCTGAGTTTTTCCCCTCCGACAATAAGGGTTTTAAGGGATTTGTTGTCCATATATTCCATGAACTGCTCGCCAAGCTGGGTTGTAAGAAATCCAAAGGTAATTTTATATTTTTCGTAATAATCATTTAAAGGGCCTAAGGACAGTTTAATTTCTTCCGGAATAAGATGAAGCTCAGCTCCTGAAAAAAGAGCTGTAAAAACTTCCAAAAGGCTTGCATCAAATGAAAAACTTGCATGCTTTGCAATTTTATCTTCGGATGTAAGTTTATATTCTTTTATTGCTCCGAGAATAATATTTGAAATGCCGTAATGTTTTAAAATTACTCCTTTGGGTTTTCCGGTTGAGCCTGAAGTATAAATAAAAACACAAGGGCCATCAGGGTTTCCCTTAAAAGGAAAAAATGAGTCATCACACTCAAAAATATCAGGGTCATCCATATTTAAAAGCTTTGCACCTTTAAAATCCCTTTCATCAATAAATCTTTTTGCTGTTACAAGACATGGTGCATTAACATCTTCGAGCATAAAGCTTATTCTTTCATCAGGATATTCTGCATCAATTGGCATAAATGCAGCACCTGTCTTTAAAATTGCAGTCTGGGCTATAATTATTTCAGGGCATCTGTCCATTAAAAGTCCTGCAACAGTTCCGCTTTCAACACCCATGTCAAAAAGTTTTTTTGCAAGAATATCTGAAAGCCTGTCAAGTTCTTTGTAGGTAAGTATTTTGTCACGCCACACAACAGCAGAAGCTCCGGGATTTCTTTTGCACTGCTTTGAAATAAGCTCATGAACAGTTGAATAACTGCCATTAACAGGTTCCTCAGGATTGAACCCCTCAATTATCAATGTTTTTTCCTTTTTGGTTAAAAAGGAAATTTCTCCGGATTTAAGCATTGGATTATCAATTGCATTATTTATAAGAGTCTGAATATGGCCTGACATCTGCTCAACCTGCCAGGATTCAAAGCAGTCTTTTCTGTAGATAAAAACAGTTTCAAATGGAATTTCTCTTGTCTGGTCTTTTTTGGGGTATGAAAAATAAATTGTTAAAGCATTTTTAGATTCATTGTAATTATGAATATTTAATTCGCAGTCATCCGGGATGTCAGGCCTTATAAATTCAACAACTGAAATATTGTTAAGTTCAGGTACTTCTCCATTTATTTTTCTCAAATCTGACACAAGTTCATCAAAAGGATATCTTTCGTGAAAAAGTGCCTCTTTTACAGCTGTTTTAGTCTGATTAAGAATATCTTTGAAAGTTAAATTTTTATCTGTATCAAGTTTTAAAACAACAGTACTTACAAACATTGCCATTGCATCAAGCATTGATTCCGGATGCCTGTTTCCTGTTGCAGAACCAAAAACTGCATCATCACGGTTAAAAATCCTTGAAAAATAAATTCCAAGAGCTGAAACAAAAACCCTGAAAGGTGAAATTTTTTCCCTTGCACAAAAATCTGAAAGCTTTTCACAGGTTTTCTTGTCAAACCTGCTTGTATACTTTGAAAGAAAAAGCTCATCCTTTGGAACCTTGATTCCCGGTTCCATTGGTTCAGGCAAAGTTTCAAACTTTTTGTTCCAGTAGTTTTTATCTTCTATATATTTATCTGATTTAAAATAACTATTTTCATTTTCTATTGCAGGCATCGGGTCATGTGGAAAAATTTGCGGAGCATAATTTGTGTTTCCTTTTAAAAGCTCAGTGTAAGCCTTCAAAATATGTGCAGCTGCAATTGAATTTGACCTTCCGTCCATTGCTATGTGGTGATAAAGCGTATAAAGATAAACAGCTTTTCCAGGGCCTTTTAATACAGCAAAATAATGAAGCGGACTTTCAAGCATTTCCATTGGAACAGCACTTTTATTTTCAAGCCATGTCATGCAGAACTCATCGCTTTTATCCGAAAAATCAAAAACTTCAAGGACAGGTTCAGATTTTTCAATAAAATATTTAAAAGGCTCTCCGTTTTTTTCAGTAAAACGGACTCCAAGACCCGGCTGAACTCCCATGGAAAGATAAACTGCCTCTTCCATTATGGCTGAATCACCTTCCGGCATTCGGTATGATGTTGGAATATTCCACATTGAAGAATCAGGTTTTAATTTCTGGGTAAGATAAATTCTTTTTTCAGCATGGGTGAGTGGATAAAAATTTTCCATTTAGATTTCCTTTTAAATGTCCTTTTTTAAAAATATGCCTAATTTGAAATCTGCATATTTGATAACAAACACTGTTTAAAATCTCACATGAAAAACTTTTTTACAAAAAAATATTTTATCTTTTTTAAAAAAAGACAAAAGCACTTATCTCAAATCATAATTTTTTTTATTTGAGTAAATCAATTCATTCCTTCATAATCCACAAATTAAAATATTACACCATATTATTAAAATAAAACTTGGATTAAAACCCATGAACCAGAAAATTGAAGAAATTAAAACAGAACTTAGTGAACTGAAAAATGAGTATAAAAAAGTTCTTGATAAAACCATGCCGGAAATTTATTCAAGACTTGATTTACTTAAAAATCTTGATGAAAAAATAATAAATCTTGAAAAAAAACTTAATACTTTTAGTCCGCAGACAATAACTCAGCCAAAAAAAATTGAGAATTCTAAAAAAATAGAACAAAATGAATTTCTCCCAAAAAATTTCAATTTCACAAAAAAAGATTCTGAAAAAGCAAATCTTTTTCCAACAATAAAAAAACAAGATCCATTGTTAATTATTTTTATAACAAACATTATAAAAGCCGTTTCAGGACCTTTTGAGTCTTTATTTGAAACTTTTGCAGGATTTTACAGACACTACCAAAAACAGGGAAAAGGACCTGTTTTTCTTATGACTCTTGGAGGAATAATTGCACTTGTTTCAGGTTTTTCCTATCTTATCAAATATTCTTTTTCAAATTTTTTCAATGAATGGGCAAAGGCTTTAACTGTTTTTTTCTGCGGAACCTCAATAATCTTTTTTTCAAAAATACTTTATTCAAAAAAAGAGGAAATGCATGATTTTGCATCAGGGCTTACAGGACTTGGAATAATAATAAACTATCTTGCAATTTATGCAGCAGGACCTTTTTACAATCTAACCCCTTCTTATTTTTCATTTTTTCTTTTAATTTTAAATACTTTTGCCGCATTTTTTCTTGCTGTCCATTTAAACACAAGAATTGTTTCCTTTATTGCAATGGCGGGAGGAATATTTTTTCCCCTTGCACTTGGAAATAATGGACAAAGTTCAGATGTATATCTTTTATATCTTCTTTTCCTGAGCATAATAACCCTTGCTGTGGCAAAAAAAATAAAATGGGAGCCTCTTTCCTACATTACAATGATTTCAAGTCTTTTCATGGTTGAGGCATCAGTTTCAAAGGGGATGTTTCATATTATAATTGTTCACTTTTTTTACTGGCTTTACTCATATTTCTTATTATTTGACAAAAAAAAGATAAAAAATGCCCTTTCAAAAAAGGAAATGATTGTTCTCTCAGCTCTTTTTATCTATCTCACCGGAAGTATAATTAATCTTTCATGGACGCCAAAACAAGCAGGATATTTTCTTTGTCTCAACTCAATTATATCCCTGACCTTGTTTATTGCACTCATAAAAGAGAACCTGAAATCATTTTTCATTATCTTTTCAGGACTTTTTGCAGGAATTGCAGTTCTTAACCTTGTTTCTCCAGACATTGCAGGAGCAATATGGGGAATAGAGGCTCTTCTTCTCATATATGCCGGATTCAAATTCAATGAGATTTTTGTAAGAAAAGAAGGTTATGTTATTTTTATGGTATCAATAACTTCAATAATATTTTCAATTATCCAGGGACTTTTTTCAAATAATTATGACTTGATTATTTTATCCTATATAAATCTTTTTTCAGCAGGCTTTTTTATATTTGCACTTCGTATCCTTATGGAAAAAAATGAGCAAAA
Source organism: Desulfobacteraceae bacterium (assembly GCA_020633955.1). Classification (GTDB taxonomy): domain Bacteria; phylum Desulfobacterota; class Desulfobacteria; order Desulfobacterales; family JACKCP01; genus JACKCP01. The sequence continues at coordinate 32,512 of JACKCP010000018.1, forward strand.
CCTTGATGGGTCAGAAAAAAAAATTCTATATATTTCTGACAATGCAGTTTTTGTATGGATAAGTTCTGTCTGGCTTTTTATCCTGAACCACTATTTTTTAAGTTATCTTCTAATTCTTGCACCAGCACCTCTTCCCTATTTTCTTTACAGGGCAGGTAAAAGAAAACTTGTTTTTGGCGAATTTTTTGCTTTTTTACATCTTTTATTCCCGGGGCTGCAAATTTTTTATTCCGGATCTTCAATAAAATCATTTATTTTTGTTGACCTTGATATTGCAGGAAAAATAGCCCAGCTTGAAATCTTTTTTTCTCTTATTCTGATTTACCATATTTATAAAAAATTTAACCAATCAGGCTATTTTTTCAAAACATCCAAACTATTAAGAAATCTTTTTTTCATTATCATACCAGTAAGTTTTCTTCCTTCCTCATTTAAATATCTTTATGGATACATGCCTGTTTTATTATGGATAAGCGTTGTTGTTGCAATCTGCCTTTATTATTATCTTAAAAAAAATTTCATGTTTCTTGAGTTTGAAATTCTAAGTCTTGGAGCATCTGGTTTTTCAATTTTTTACTCTTTAATTTATATTTTCAATCACCACAGATATGATTATTTTTCCCTGTCTTTTATAAAAAACCATGAAGCAGTTTTTTATTCAGTAAGATTTGGAATTTTATCAGGCATTTTACTTTTCCTTTCAGTTTTATTTTTCACAGGTGGTTTTACCAAAAAAGACTATAACAACGATCCTTTCAAACGAATTTATCATGGAGCCTTTATTTATTTTGGATATGTTTTATTTCTTTATGCCTCAATAATTGTCAGATCAGTTACTGCAGGAATATTTGCCTGGTCTTTATTTTCTCTTTACGCAGCATTTAAAAGGCCTGTAAAACCATGGTTTGAAAACACATACAAATTCTTTTTCAGATCATATCTTTTTTTAGTAGTACCAAGCCTTATTTTTGTCATGTCTGGTACTACAAATTTGAACATTGTATTAACAACAATTCCATTTATAATTTTTGGGATATTCATTCACAGGGAAAATTATTTTCTCCATGACAAAAATAAATTATTCACCAATAAAAAAATTCTATACTTTTTCTTCAATTTTCTTGCATCATTTTTGTTTGCTGCATATCTGGAAAACTTCAACATAAATTTTACAAGCTCCCTGCTTACAATTTTTCTGGTAATTCAGGGGACAATTCTTTTATTTGGAACTTTAAAACCAGTTTATTCAGACTGCATGAAAATACCTGTGACTGTTTTTCTTGCAGCGTTCTTAAAACTTGTTTTCATGGATTTAAGCGGATTGCCTGCAACAGGAAAAATAATTGCTTTTATGGGAGTTGGCATGGTTCTTATTGCTGGAGCTTATCAGTTTCAGCAGCTTAAGACCAAATATTCAACCAAAAATACTGATACTTAATGATTTTAAAAAGTTTATAAAACTATTATAATTTTTTATAATTAGCATAATATACTGATTTTTATAAAAATATTTACATCATTGATGTTAATATATCTTGCTGATATAAGGATATTAAAAACCTAAAAACTATGAGGATAAAATGAAATATCCATACGGAATATCAGATTTTAAAAAAATTATTGAAAACAATTATTTTTACTGCGACAGAACAGATAAAATTCCTTTAATTGAAAATTCACAATCACAGCTTTTTATAAGGCCAAGGCGTTTTGGAAAAAGTCTTTTGCTTTCAATGCTTGAAAATTATTATGATGTTGCCAAAAAAAATGATTTTCAAAAAATATTCGGACACTTAAAAATTGGAAAAAACCCTACTCCATACAAAAACTCTTATTTTATTTTGAGATGGGATTTTTCCTGTGTGGATGCAACAGGAAGTGAAGACAACATAAAAAAAGCTTTATTTGATCATATTAATATAAGCATTAAAGGATTTCTTCTTTATTACAGAGATTACAATATTCCTTTTTTTGAAATAGACAAAGACAATGCACTCAATTCTATTCAGTCCCTTGCAAGTGCGGTAAAAATGACTTCTAATCCGATCTATCTCCTCATAGACGAATACGACAACTTCGCAAACACAATAATGATGTCTTCTGCAGATAAAAAACAGGAATATGAAAAAATTGTAAATGAAGAAGGGATTTTAAGAACTCTTTTCAAGGCAGTAAAGGCATCAACTTCTCAAAACATGTTTGACAGGGTTTTTATTACAGGTGTTTCTCCGGTTGTTTTAAGTGATATTACAAGCGGATACAATATTGCAAAAAGTATATATTTCAAACCTGAATTTAATGACATGTGCGGATTTACAGAAAGTGAAGTAAAAAAAGAAATTGAAAACATAGTAAATAAAAGCAGTCTTCCAAAGGAAAAAATAAATGAAGCCTTAAATATAATGAAAACCTATTATAACGGCTATCTTTTTACCACTGAATCAGATGAGTTTATTTATAATCCTACAATGTGCATTTATTTTTTTGAGAATTTTGAAGAAAACGGAAAATATCCAAAACTCATGCTTGATAACAATCTTTCAACAGACAAGGCAAAGCTTTCCTATATTTCAAAGATTCCAGGCGGAAATGAGCTCATGGTAAATTTAATGGAAAAGGAAGATAATGCTGTAATTTCAAATATTGTCCAGGGTTTTGGAATTGATGATATGTTAAAGGATACTTCAAAGGACAAGAAATTTATTACTTCATTTTTATATTATTTTGGAATTTTAACCATTGCAGAAGAAACTGACGATCTTCAGGTAAGACTTAAAATTCCAAATATGGCTGTTAAAAGTCTTTATGCAGAAAAAATATTAAATATTTTAATTGAAAATCCAATGGAAAGGGACAAGGGAAGAGAGGCTGCAAAACTTGTATATCAAAAAGGCGATATAGCCCCTTTATGTGAATTTGTGGAAAATAATTATTTTAAAATTTTCAGTAACAGGGATTATATTTTAGCAAATGAACTTACCCTTAAAACCGCATTTTTAACACTTTTATATAATGATACAATTTTTCTAATGGATTCAGAGGCTGAAATTTCAAGAAGATATTCTGATCTTACAATGATAATCCGACCTGACAGGCGTTATGGAAAGGTTTATGATGTTTTGATTGAATTTAAGTTTGTAAGCCTTAAAGAGGCCGGACTAACAGGTACAGAAGCAAAAAATTTAAGCTATGAAGAACTAAAAAACATGGCTCAGATAAAAAAGAAATTTGAAGAGGGAATAATGCAGGTAAAGGATTATGGAAAAAAACTTGAAGAAAAATACAATGATTTAAGGCTTCAGAAATTTGTTGTTACTTCCCTTGGATTTGAGAGGGTTTGTTTTGAAAAGGTTGGGGAAATCGCTCCGTTATAAGCGATAAATTATAAAAAAGCACAGACACGGCTTATTTTTAGATACCCTGTGCTTTTAAAATTCTTCCAAATTAGCTGCTGAACGAAAACTCCCTTTTTTGTCCATTCTAAAGCCAGATTCAAAATTCAAATAAAATCAGACATTATAAATATCGGTTTTGTACTTTTTAAGGTTTTCTGAATTTGAAAACCATTTTGCTGTAATATCTATTCCTTCTTCAAGTCCTATTAAGGGAGAAAAGCCTGTTAATTTTTTTAATTTTGAATTATCACAGCAAAGCCTGTACACCTCTGAACCAGCAGGCCTTATTCTGTCATGGGCCTGAATTATTTCTGCATTTGTTCCCATTTTTTCCTGAATAAGATCAACAAGACCTCCTATTGATATTTCCCTTCCTGAACCAATATTTACAAATTCTCCAATTGCAGCATCTGCTTCAGCAACAGCTATAAGACCGCTGCATGTGTCTTTTACAAAATTCAAATCCCTTGTAGGTGAAAGATCTCCAAGCATAAGTTTTTTATCCCCTTTGGCAAGCTGGCTGATTATGGTTGGAATCACAGCCCTTGCAGACTGTCTTGGCCCAAAAGTATTAAAGGGTCTTGCAATAGCAAGAGGCAGATCAAATGACCTGAAAAAACTCCAGGCAATTGAATCTGCTCCAATTTTTGAGGCTGAATAAGGTGACTGGGGTTTTAGGGGATGTTTTTCATCAATTGGAACATAATCAGCTGTTCCATAAACTTCTGAGGTTGAAGTATGAACTATTTTAATGCAGTTATTATCCAGGGCCGCCTGGCAGATATTTAAAGTTCCTGTAACATTTGTGTCAATATAGCTTTGTGGAGCAATATATGAATATGGAATTGCAATAAGTGCAGCAAGGTGGAAAACGACATCTATGTCTTCAGTAATTTTCCTTGTAAAATTGTGATCTCTTATATCCCCTGAAACGACCTCAATTTCGCTTAAAGTTTCAACATCTTCAAGCCAGCCCCAGTAATTAAAAGAATTATACTGGGATAAAGCCCTTACAATACAGCCTTTTTCAATAAGAAGTTCACAAAGGTGAGACCCTATAAAACCGTCAGCCCCAGTTACAAGAATTTTTTTTTCTTTTAAATCCATAAATATCTCCGTTGGCTATTGGTATTGTCTGCAAACGAAAATATTCTAAAACAAATTTAAAAAAAATGGCAGTTTAAACTTAATTCAAAATAGTTTTAAGCTGAATAAATCCTGAATTGGCATTTCATATTTTTAATTGACCTCAAATAATCCTTTTTTACCTAAATAGTTGCTGAACGAAAACGGCCTTTTTTGTCCATTCTTAAGTCAGAATCAAAATTTAATCCTCAAAATACTAAATATATCCTAAAGGTTAAATTTTTCATCTTCCTTGAATGAAACAAAATTCTCGTTTTCGGCCAATCACTAAATACTAAATATAATCTGCAAGACTAAGTTTCATAACCTTTGCAGATGAAGCAAGAGCAGCCTGATATGCTGTTTCAGAAGCTGTCAGATCAGAAATTGCTTTTACAATATCTGCTTCTTCTATCATGGCTCTGTTTTCCTCGTAGCGAAATGAAAGGTTTGAAATAACAGACTGTTTTGTAATAAGTCTTGATTCCTTCATTCCAATTTCAGTCACCTGGCTTAGCTGCTTTTCATAATGAAAATCAAGCCTTGTAAGAGTTCTGTTTAAACCTTCAACATCATTATTTTCAAGATAATTTTTAAAATCAATTAAAGTATCAAAAAGCCCCCAGGATGTTTCCTGTGTACTTGTATTTGTAAGAATTGCACTATGATCCTCATTTTCATCAAAACCAAGTGTTACAGCAGCACTTCTTCCAGTTCCTCCTTCAGAAGCTGGTCTGTCTTCACCTGATTTCCATAAAAACTCAATTTCATTTAATTCTGATCCGTTTTCCCTGAACTTATACTGATGAGTAACTGAATCATAGGACACAGTATAATCAATATTATATCCTTCAGCAGAAGAGGCCTGCTCCATTTCAAATTCCATATGCTCTGCAAGTTCATCACCAGAATAAAATCCAGGCTTTATTGTAAATGAAAGCTCAGGTGAAAATTCTCCATTCTGGGGAAGCTCCCTGAAATTTACCCTGTCATTTACTCCTGCAATTATTTCTACTCCAAGGGGTAAATCAGTGCCTGAATAATCAAGAGCTGCAATACTGTCAGCAGTTGAATCAAAACCAAGAATTTCAGAGGCAGATTTTGAGGAATTTGGACCAGACTGCCACAAAATATCAAAAGCAGCAGCACCTGTTCCTGTTGCATCAAAATTAATTTCACCTGAATCAGAATTAAAAGTTACATCAAAATTTTCATTGCCTGTTTCAAGAATCATGGCAGTTTTTATTTCAAGTGCAAGCTCATCAAGTGAATAATCACCATCTGGAATTGTTACAGAATAATTTGTTCCATCTAGTGCAAAATCTATTGTGTCATTTACTCCTTTTTCAATTTCTGCCTTT
>JACKCP010000019.1 GCA_020633955.1 Desulfobacteraceae bacterium
CAGGAAGACCTTAAAATGAAGTAAAAAAATCTAAAAAATGTAAATAACCATAATACCAATGTTTAGAAATAACCAAAAAATTTAAAGTACTTACAAAAGTTTTAAACAAAAATTATTAACAATGATAAAAAAATTTCAGGAATTAAAAATCCGACCGTTTTCCATAACATAAACAAAATCGCCTATTTCACTTGCTTCTTCATGATCATGGGTAACAAGAACAACAGGGCAGTTTATTTTGTCCCTTGCGGAAATCAGAAATTCACAGCCTTTTTTCCTGTTTTTAGGGTCAAGGGATGAAAAAGGCTCATCTAAAAGAAGCAGGTCAGGCTGTCTTGCAATTGCCTGTGCAAGAGCTGCTCTCTGCCTTTCTCCGCCAGAGGCTTTTGAAGGTTTTCTTTTTCTTAAATGGGAAATTTTGAAATGCTCAATAAGCTCATTTCCAAACTCCTTGTCCTTTGCTGTGTATAAAATATTTTTTTCAATATTCCAGTGTGGAAAAAGAGTGTATTCCTGAAAAACATAGGAAATTTTTCTTTTATGGGGAGGGATGTTTACTTTTGTTTTACTTGAAAAAAGAGTTTTATCCTTAATTTCAATTTTTCCGGTATTTGGTTTTTCAAGTCCTGCAATAAGCCTTAAAAGTGTTGTTTTTCCTGCACCTGAATCTCCAATTATTGAAACAGCACCTTTTGCATCGCAATTAATTTCAGCATTTACAGAAAAATTTTTCCTTATTTTTTCAACATATACTTTAAGCATTATTTTCTTAAAACTCCTGTAATAAGCCATGAAAAGAAAAGTCCTGTTACGAGCAAAATTGCAGACATTTTAAAGGCTCCTGAGTAATCTAGCATTTCAACAGATTCAAATATTGAAACAGAAGCAGTTTTTGTTCTGCCCGGAATTGCTCCTCCAACCATTAAAACAACTCCGAATTCTCCAAGACAATGGGAAAAAACAAGTGCAGATGATGCTGCAATTCCTCCGATTGAATTTGGAATTATTACCATGAAAAAAGTTTTTAATTCTGAAAAGCCAAGCATTTTTGATGCTTCAACAAGACGTTTGTCAAGTTTTTCAAACGATGCTGACATCGGCTGAAAAGCATAGGGAATATTTGAAACTGTCAGTGCAAGAACAAGACCCTGAAAAGTGAAAACAAGTCTTTGGCCTGTAATGTTTTCATAGGTTTGTCCAAGAAATGATTCAGGAGACATTGCTGCAAGAAGGAAAAATCCCAGAACTGTCGGAGGAATGAAAAGCGGAAGGTTTAAAAGAGCCCGGATCAGGTTTTTTCCGTAAAAGTCTTTAAAACTTATGAAATATGACAAAGGCATTAAGGATATCACAAGAAAAGGAGTTACAATCAGTGCAAGCTTTATTGTCAGAATCAGGGATTTAATGTCTGTCATTTCTCACATCCGGATTTCAGGTTGAAACTTTGCCGGAAGCTTTAATGTCATGCAATGATTTACCCTGTTTCCGGCATTGATTTTTCAGGGTTTTTCATATCCGTATTTTTTTATTGTATCATCTGAATTTTTTACAAATTTAACAAAATCGTATGCAGATTTTTTTGCCTGGATTATGCACCCTCCCTGAACAACAGGCTGTGCACCTTCAAGGTTGAAATAAACCCCTTGATTTCCTTTTTCTGACAAAGCCTGTGACAGAGCACAGAATCCTGAATCTGTGAAACCTGAAAACGCATACTGAAAGGACTGTGAAACATTTTTTCCATAAACAAGTCTGTCATTAAATTTTTCTAAAAGCCCTTTTTTTTCAAGAACCTCGATTGCTGTTTTTCCGTAAGGTGCTGCCTCAGGAAGAGCAATTGAAACGGTTTTTGAATTTTTAAAAACCTCCTCAAAATTTTTCAAATTCTTCAGATTTTCAGATTTTGTCCATAAAACTGATTTTCCCTTTGCATAAAGAAAAAAATCTTTTCCTGTTCCGTTTTGCACAAGAAGTTCGGGTCTTTTGGTGTCTGCTGCAAAAAAAATGTCAAAAGGCGCACTGTTTATTATCTGAGAGTAAAGCATTCCTGTGGAACCAAAGCTTGGCGTGATTTTGACCTGATATTCATTTTCAAATTTTTCAATTATTTCCTTCATTGGAAGAATAAAGTTTGCAGCACAGGCAATTTTAAGTTCCTCGCAAAAACCGTAATAAGGGATCAAAAGCAGTATCAGTGCAAATTTTAAAACCTTCATTTATTATTTCCTTTTTATTTATGTTTTAATCTTTTTATAAAGATTATTATGAGTTTAATATAATAAAAAGAGTCTTATCTGCCTTTTTTTATGTCAAAACCGACTTAAATTTAAACTTTTTTATCTGACTTATTTTTGCTGCGTAAAAATTTTTGAAAGTAAACTGACAAAAAAGTCAGTTTACTTTTCAGGCTTAATAATTACTCCGGTTTTTTAAACTGCATGATTTTCAATCAAAAGTTTAAGCTCATTTTTATCAAGAGGCCTTTTTTTATCAAGAGATAAGTTTTTAATGTTTTCCACAAGCATTTCAAACTGTGGATCTTTTAACATTATACCTGTTTTTTCAATAAGGCTTTTTACAGCGGCCTTTCCTGTTTTGAGTCCAATGGCTGTTTTTCTTTTTTCACCTGTAAGTTCCGGCGGATATGGCTCCATCAGCAGAGGATCTTTTCCTATTGCATGAACATGGATTCCTGATTCGCATGAAAAGATATCTTTTCCTGCAAAAGCCTTTATTCTTGAAATTTTTATGTCTGCAAGCTTTGAAACCTTCATGCACAGATTTTTAATTTCAATGAGATTGTAATTGTTCTTGTTCATTACAACAAGCCTTGAAGCAATCTCCTCCAGTGGTGTAATCCCTGCACGCTCGCCGATTCCAAGAATGCTTGCGTCTGTGTAATCTGCACCTTTTTCAAGTGCTGCAACTGAATTTCCGGATGCAAGGCCAAAATCATTGTGAAAATGAACTCCTATTTCAAGGTCTGTTTCATTTCTGAAAAATGAAATCAGGTCTCCTGCCATTAAAGGTGAAACAAGCCCTCTTGTGTCTGAAAATCTTATTCTGAAACCTCCGTTTGACTTAACAGCCCTGATTGCTTTTTTTATAAAGTCAAAATCAGCTCCGTAAAGGTCTTCAAATCCAACGGTTACTTCCATTCCTGAAAGGGATGCTTTTCTCACGTTTGCTGATACCCTTTCAAGAAGTTCTTCTTTTGTGGTTTCAAGCCTTTTTTCAATGTGCTGCTTTGAAGAGGGAACGCCAATATTTATTCTTTTGATTCTGTAATCTGCCGCAAGCTCAATATCCTTTTCCCTGCATGGAGACCATACTGAAATAATTGAATTTTCAATTTTTTCTCCGCTCCATTTAAAAAGCCCGTCTATTCCCTTCATTCCTGTCCAGCCTGCTTCAATTTCCTCAATTCCTGAAGCAGCAAGACTTTTTATGATTTCTTTTTTTTCTTCATTATCAAAGTAGGTGTTGAAAAGCTGAAAACCTTCTCTAAGGGTTGTATCAATAATCATGGTAAAAGCTCCTTTCTTAGCAGTGCCGGATTAAGTTTCCGGCACTGCATTTACTTATCCCTGGATATAGGATGATACTTCAAAGTCGGGGTATGCATTACCTCCGTGTTCTGTCTGGTCAAGACCTGTCATTTCCTCTTCTTTGGAAACTCTCAGTCCTATTGTTTTGTCAATGAGCTTGAACAGGATGAAAGCCAGAGGGAATGTCCATGCAAAACATGCTGCTATTCCTATAAGCTGAACTCCTATTATCGATGCTGATGTTCCGCCCATGTTGAATATCCCTGCTGCAAGAGTTCCCCATGCTCCGCATACGCCGTGAACAGAAACTGCACCAACAGGATCGTCAACTCTGATTTTTTCAAAGAACAGTACAGAAAAGACTACTATTACCCCTGCTATTGCTCCGATTATTATACTGCTCATTGGAGAAACTGTTGCACAGGGACTTGTGATTGCAACAAGGCCGGCAAGAGCACCGTTCAAACTCATGCTTATCTCTGGTTTCCCGAATTTAACCCAGGAGGTAATCATTGCAAGAATTGATCCTGCCGCTGCTGCAAGGTTTGTATTTACAAAGATCATTGCTATGTCTTTATTTGCTGCTGTTGTTGATCCGGGGTTGAATCCGAACCATCCAAGCCACAGGATGAATACTCCTAGTGCTGCAAGAGGGATATTGTGTCCTGGAATTGGTCTGATTTTGCCTTCTTTTGTATATTTTCCGATTCTTGGTCCAAGAACTATTGCACCTGCAAGAGCTGCCCATCCGCCTACGGAGTGAACTACTGTTGAGCCTGCAAAATCTATGAATCCAAGTCCTTCAAGCCATCCGCTTCCATTGAAAAGACTTCCCCATGCCCATCCGCCGAAAATCGGGTAAATTATTGCACTTAAGCCTATTGAATATGCAATGTAGCCGATAAATTTTGTTCTTTCAGCCATTGCACCTGATACTATTGTTGCAGCAGTAGCACAGAATACTGCCTGAAACATCCAGAAAGCCAGAACCCATGGATCTCCGCCCGGTGTGTAGTCGCTCAGGAAAAATCCTGTTGTACCGATGAATCCGCCTTTTGAAACACCGAACATAAGGCCGAAACCTACAGCAAAAAATACAATTGAGCCGATACTGAAGTCCATGAGGTTTTTCATCATTATATTGATGGAGTTCTTGGCTCTTGTAAAACCTGCCTCAACAAGTGCAAATCCTGCCTGCATGAAGAAAACAAGGCATGCTGCAATAAGTGTCCACAAATAGTCTGCGTGTGACTGTACAAGTTCTATGGCGGCTTTGTTCGATTCAAGAGTTATCGGATCATCGCCTGCAAAAGCAAGTGAAGCAGGTAAGGCAAGCCAGATGCCAAGGTTCAAAAATAATTTCATAATTTCCTCCCTAAAAGTCTTTATTGAATATTAAAAATTTATAATGCAGATTCGCCGTTTTCACCGGTTCTTATGCGGACTGCACTTTCAACCGGAATAACAAAAATTTTGCCGTCTCCGATTTTACCTGTTGCTGCTACTCCAATTATTGTTTTTACTGCACTTTCAACCTTTGAATCTTCAACAACAACCTCGACCTTGATTTTGGAGACAAAGTCAACCTGATATTCAGCACCTCTGTATATTTCCTGGTGACCTTTCTGTCTTCCAAAGCCTTTTACTTCGCTAACGGTCATTCCGTTGATTCCCAGATTTGTGAGTTTTTCCTTTACATCATCAAGTCTGAAAGGTTTGATAATTGCTTCAATTTTTTTCATAAGTCCCTCTCCTTAAAAATTAGCCTTTTTGCCGCCTGCTATCCTGATAATGCATAAGTCTTGCCAGATTTTTTCTTTTTTGAATGGTGTTTGCTTAACATGTTGATAATAAAGGCTAAAAAAATTATGGCGCTCAGAATAGTGAAAAGCTTTAAAGTATCTGTTTTTATTTAAACACCTGTTATTATAGTATGATTTCAATTTTGATACATTATTGTATTAATATACAAAATTGTATTAAAGGTTGATTGAAAGTGCTTTTTTACTAAGTTTTAATTGTGGTTAGTATCTATGTGTGTCTTTAAATATTTGTAATTGTTTGGTTTTTCATATTATTGGTTTGTTAAATTTAAAATACAAAAATGTATTTTGTTGTTTTTTGTCCAGGTGCTGTAATACATCTTAAATGTTAGATTGTTTTTTAAAAATATATTTAAATCAATATGTTATGATTGTGTGTGGATTGTGGCACACCCCTTGCTTTATCAAAGCCAGAACCCACAAATTTGGAGATAAAAATGAGAAAGGTAGCTATTTACGGAAAAGGCGGTATCGGTAAATCCACAACAACACAGAATACTGTTGGAGGACTTGTTGAAATGGGACGCAATGTAATGGTGGTTGGATGCGATCCAAAGGCAGACTCAACAAGGCTTCTTCTTGGGGGACTTGCACAGAAATCGGTTCTGGATACTCTCAGGGAAGAGGGAGAGGATGTTGAGCTGGATGATATCAGACTCAAGGGTTTCAAGACATCGTGGTGTGTGGAATCGGGCGGTCCTGAGCCGGGTGTGGGATGTGCGGGAAGGGGAATTATTACTTCCATCAATATGCTCGAGTCCCTTGGAGCCTATGAAGAAGAGCAGAACCTTGATTATGTTTTTTATGATGTACTCGGAGACGTTGTATGCGGCGGCTTTGCAATGCCTATCAGAGATGGAAAGGCAGAGGAGATTTATATTGTCTGCTCAGGTGAGATGATGGCCATGTATGCTGCAAACAATATCTGCAAAGGTATCCTGAAATACGCAACATCAGGAAAGGTAAGGCTTGGCGGTCTTATATGCAATTCGAGAAATGTTGATAATGAAAAGGAAATGATAGCCGAGCTTGCCCGTAAAATCGGAACTCAGATGATATATTTTGTTCCAAGGGACAATGATGTTCAGAGAGCTGAAATCAACAGAAAAACAGTGATTGAATGGAAACCTGATGCTCCCCAGGCTGATCATTACAGAAATCTTGCAAGAGCAATAGATGAAAACAAAATGTTTGTAATTCCAAAGCCTCTTGAAATTGAAGAACTGGAGAAGCTGCTTCTTGACTACGGTCTTCTTGAAGTTGCCTGAAAAATGAACTGGTGTGGTGACTTTTAAACAGAATATTTAAAAAAAATACAAAGGAGAAATCCAGATGATAATGATAAAGGCCGTTGTAAGACCGGAAAAATCAAATGAAGTTATGAAATCTCTTTTTGATGCAGGATATCCTGCAGTTACAAAGATAGATGTGGCAGGAAGGGGAAAGCAGAGAGGTCTGAAGCTTGGAGAGGTTGTTTATGACGAACTTCCAAAGGTGCTTTTAATGGTTGTGGTTCCGGATCTGGACAAGGACTACGTTGTAAAGGCAATCATGAGTTCTGCCAAAACAGGATCAAAAGGTTCCTTTGGAGACGGTAAGATTTTTGTGAGTGAAGTGGAAGAAGTCTACACAATCAGCTCAGGAGTTAAGGAAACCGAGGAGGCTGCATGAAAGAGGTAATAGCTGTAATAAGAGCAAATATGATCAACCAGACTAAAAATGCTCTTCTTGAAATGGGATTTCCTGCATTTACTGCATGCAAGGCACTTGGAAGGGGAAAAAGATCCGTGGATTTTCAGGTGATTGAAGCTTTGGACAAAAACGGCTCGCTTTCAGAAAATCCTGAGCTGCTTCCCTCAATAAGCCAGGGAGGACGTCTTATTCCAAAAAGATACCTGAGCATAGTTGTACCTTCGGAAAGAGTAAAGGATCTTGTTGATACAATAATGAAGATAAACCGGACAAAGCAGCCCGGAGACGGAAAAATATTTGTGCTTCCGGTAAAAAATGTATTCAGGGTCAGAACAGGGGAATCAGGAGACGCAGCTCTGGATGAAATGGCTGTATAATCAGGAGGTTTTATGAGTGAAATAATGACTGGGCCAGAAGTTAATCTTGAGTCCTGGGTAGACAATATAATTTCAAAGTATCCGCCAAAAGTTGCCAAAAAAAGACGCAGGCACATGGTTGTAAGAGAAGATGGCGAGGCAGGCTGTTCACAGACAATTGAAGCCAACACAAGAACAGTTCCCGGAATAATAACCCAGAGAGGATGCTGTTATGCCGGGTGCAAGGGTGTTGTAATCGGTCCCATCGGAGATATGGTTCATATCACCCACGGCCCTGTCGGATGCGGATACTATTCATGGCTTACAAGAAGAAACATGTACAAGGCAAGGGATGACAAGAAAAACTATATGTCATACTGCTTTACAACAGATATGCAGGATCATGACGTTATTTTCGGAGGAGAGAAAAAACTTGCACAGGCAATAAGAGAAGCTGCACAAATTTTCAAACCTGCTGCAATCTCTGTTCATGCAACCTGTCCTGTTGGACTGATAGGTGATGATATCCATCAGGTTGCAAAGGATATGGAAAAGGAAACCGGAATCCCAGTAATGGCTTTCAGCTGTGAAGGCTACAAAGGTGTCAGCCAGTCAGCGGGTCATCATATTGCAAACAACAAGCTTTTTACTTCAGCTGTTGGAAAGGTTGATGAGCCTCAGCCTGAATTTACAATAAATATTCTTGGTGAATACAATATAGGGGGCGATGCCTGGGAAATTGAAAGGGTATTTGAAAAGTGCGGAATCAAGGTACTTTCAACCTTTTCAGGAAATATGTCCTATTTTGAAATGGAAAAGGCCCATAATGCAAAGTTCAATCTTGTAATGTGCCATAGATCCATAAACTATCTTGCTGAAATGATGGAGAAAAAATACGGAATTCCATGGGCAAAGGTAAACTTTATCGGGCCTGAATCCATGGCAAAAAGCATGAGAAAAGTTGCCGCTTTTTTCAATAATGATGAGCTTACAAAGAGAATTGAAGCAGTTATTGAAGAAGAGGTTGAAAATGCAAAAAAAGGAATAGAACCTTATCTGAAAGGGCTTGAAGGAAAAAGAGTAATGCTTTTTGTGGGCGGTTCAAGGGCTCACCACTATCAGTCTGTTTTCAGAGAGCTTGGAATGGAACCTGTTGTTGCAGGTTATGAATTTGCACACAGGGATGACTATGAAGGAAGACATGTAATTCCAACAATAAAAGTTGATGCGGACAGTAAAAATATTGAGGAACTCAAGGTTGAGGCTGATCCCGAAAGATATATGCCGGCAATAGACGAAGAGTACAGAAAGAGGCTGGAAGAGGAGGGCGTTTTGTCAAATTATGACGGAATGTGGGCTGATATGGGAGGCGGAACTCTCATAATAGACGACATCAGCCATGTGGAACTTGAAAGGCTTATTCTTGATTTCAGGCCAGACCTCATATGTTCAGGAATAAAAGACAAATATGTGATTGAAAAATTCGGGGTTCCAAGCAAGCAGCTTCACAACTACGACTATTCAGGGCCATATGCAGGCTTTAAGGGAGCAGTTAACTTTGCAAGGGATATTGACATGCTCATAAACAATCCCGCATGGAAACTTGCAAGAGCTCCGTGGAAAGACAGGTCTTTTTTAAATGCTTCGCTTAACAGCTGAACAATAATCAGGGAGAATTAAAATGCTACACCATACACCCGACGAAATATCAGAAAGACATGCTTTAAAGGTCAATCCTGCCAAGACATGTCAGCCGATAGGAGCAATGTATGCAGCTCTTGGAGTTCACGGATGTCTTCCCCACAGTCATGGAAGTCAGGGGTGCTGCTCATATCACAGAAGTCATCTTACAAGGCATTACAAAGAGCCTGTCATGGCCTCGACAAGCTCTTTTACCGAAGGTGCTTCGGTATTTGGAGGAGGGCCTAACTTAAGGCAGTCTCTTAAAACCATTTTTCAGGTTTATAATCCCGATATTGTTGCAGTTCATACAACCTGTCTTTCGGAAACAATAGGAGACGATCTACCTTCAATAATTAAAAGTGCAGTTGAAGACAAGACAGTGCCTGAGGGAAAGCATGTGATTCACTGCAATACTCCGAGTTATGTGGGCTCCCATGTTACAGGATATTCCAACATGGCTGCAGGAATAGTTAAATGTCTTTGTGAAAAGGATGAAACCGAGTCTAAAAGAATTAATGTTATTCCAGGATTTACAGACCCATCCGACATGAGAAAGATAAAGGGAATGTTAAAGGAAATGAAGGCAGATTTTATAATGTTTCCTGATACATCAGGAGTGCTTGATACTCCCCAGACTGCAGAGTACAAAATGTATCCTGACGGAGGGGCGAAAATAAGCGACATAATGCGTGCAGGCGGATCAAGCCTCAGCCTGTGTCTTGGGAAATGGTCTTCTGAAGCCGCAGGTGTCGAGCTTGAAAAAAAATGCTCAGTACCGTTCAGGGTTTTAGACCTTCCAATAGGAGTGCTTGCAACTGACAGGTTTGTTGAGGCTGTTTCCCAGGAACTGGGGCTTCCTGTTCCAAAATCAATAAGGGATGAACGCGGAAAGCTTGTTGATATGCTTACTGACTATCAGCAGTATCTTTACAAAAAGAAAGTGGCTATTTTTGGAGATCCGGACACTGTTATTCCAATGACAGAGTTTCTTTTAAGTGCGGGAATGATGCCAAAACACATAATTACAGGAACTCCGGGCAAGGCATTTGAAAAGAGAATAGACTCTATGATGAAGGAACACGGACATGATTATGAATACAACTGCTCAAATTCTGCTGATCTTTTTTATCTTCATCAGCTTATTAAAAAGGAACCTGTTGATCTTCTCATTGGAAACACCTACGGCAAATACATTGCGGCAGAGGAAAACATTCCCTTTGTAAGATTCGGGTTCCCGATTCTTGACAGGGTGGGGCACTCCCATTTTCCAAAGGCAGGATACATGGGAGGAATGCACTTTATTTCAGGAGTGATAAATACCCTTCTTGATAAGATGGACAGGGAAACTCCGGAAGATATGACAATGGAACTTGTTGCGTAAAAACCGGAGGATAAGATGAAAAAACCAAAACATCATATATTTGTCTGTAAAAGTTTCAGAGGTGAAGAAGTAAAGGGGCTTTGTGCAAAACAAAGCCAGGGGGATTTTCTTTCATACATTGATTATGAGATTTCCGACCGGGGGCTCGATGCAATGGTTACGGCCTCCGGATGTCTTAAAATGTGTGAAAAAGGGCCTGTAATGGTTGTCTATCCCCAGAACTGGTGGTTTGGAAATGTGAAAACCGAAGAAGATATTGATGAGATTCTCGATGCTCTTGAAGAGGAAAGACCGGCGGAATCTTTCCTGATCGGAGATTAAAATATTTTGCGGATTTCCCGCTTGCACAATCCTGGCAGTGCAGCGGGAAATCCCCTGCAAAAAAGGGGAGAAAAGTTATGACCCTAAGCATACTCAAAGAAAGAAAAGATCAGGTTGTAGAACGAATAAACGGAAATGAAACTGTTTCATGCAGCAGGGAAAGCCTTGCAGGAGCTGTAAGTCAGAGGGCATGTGTTTTCTGCGGTTCAAGGGTTGTTCTTTATCCGATAGCGGATGCGCTTCATCTGATTCACGGACCCATAGGCTGTGCTGCATACACCTGGGATATAAGAGGAGCATTATCAAGCGGGCCTGAACTTCACAGGCTGAGTTTTTCCACAGACTTAAGGGAAAGAGACATAATTTTCGGAGGTGAGAAAAAACTTGAAGCAGCACTTGATGAGCTTATTACAAGACACAATCCAAAGGCTGCCTTTGTTTATTCCACATGCATTGTCGGAATAATCGGAGATGATCTTGGTGCTGTGTGCAGAAAAATGACAGAACTTAAAAAAATCCCTGTAATTCCTGTCCAGTCGGAAGGATTTAAAGGAAGCAAAAGGGAAGGATATTTTGCTGCATGCAAAGCCATGTTTACCCTTGTTGGAACAGGAAAACCGGAAAACATATCTCCTGTATCAGTTAATATTTTAGGTGATTTCAACCTTGCCGGAGAAATCTGGATAATAAGGGATTATCTAAAGAAAATGGGAGTTGAAGTTGTTGCCAACATAACAGGTGACGGAAGGGTTGACGACATCAGAAGGTGTCATGGTGCAGCACTCAATCTTGTTCAGTGCTCAGGAGCAACCCTTGATCTTGCAAAAATGATGAAGGAAAAATTTAACATACCTTTTTTAAGGGTTTCATACCTTGGAATTGAGGATATGGCCGAGTCTCTTTATATTGTTGCAGACCATTTTTCCCATATTGACAAGGATATAGAAGAAAAAACAAGGCAGCTTGTAAAAACCGAGCTTGAACAGATCATGCCTGAAATCAAAAAAATCAGGGAAGAACTTAACGGAAAAAAAGCTGCAATCTATGTTGGAGGTGCATTCAAGGCTTTTTCACTTGTAAAGGCTTTCAGAAGAATAGGGATGAGTGTTGTACTTGTGGGTTCCCAGACAGGAACTGATGAGGATTACAGGGAACTTGCAAAGATAACTGATCCCGGAACTGTGATTGTGGATGATTCAAACCCACGTGAACTTTCTGATTTTATAGTTAAAAAGGGTGTTGACGTGTTTGTGGGCGGAGTAAAGGAAAGACCCATTGCATACAAGCTTGGAGTTGCGTTCTGCGATCACAACCATGAAAGAAAAATAGCTCTGGAAGGTTTTACAGGTATGTTAAATTTTGCAAGGGAAATTCATAATTCAGTTACAAGTCCTGTGTGGAAATTTCACCCTGCAAGGCTTTCAAGGGTAGAAGAAAAAAGTTCGGAGGTGTGCTGTGGCTGAAAATCATGTTTCAACAACAAATGCGTGCAAAATGTGTACACCAATGGGAGCATCGCTTGCATTCAGGGGTGTTAAGGGTTCCATGCCTTTTATTCACGGTTCCCAGGGGTGCGCCACTTATATGAGAAGATATATAATCAGTCATTTCAGGGAGCCTGCCGATATTGCATCTTCATCCCTTGGTGAAAAGCATGCGGTTTTCGGAGGAGCTCCGAATCTGAAAAAAGGGATTTTAAATGTTACTGAAAAGTACAATCCTGAAATGATAGGTATTGCATCGACATGTCTTACTGAAACAATAGGCGATGATCTTAAAATGATTACAACCGAATTTTTAAGTGAGTTTGCAGACCTTGATCTTCCCCATCTTGTGACAGTTTCAACTCCAAGCTATTCAGGAACCCATCTGAACGGGTGGAAGCTTGCTGTAAGATCCATGATAGAAAAGTTTGCAGGGAGTTCACCGGCTCTTACTGCAGATAATACCATAAATATCTTCCCTAACTTTCTCTCTCCTGCCGATATCCGGCTCCTGTCGGGGATATTCAGGGAGTACGGTCTGAAAACAATGATTCTTCCCAACATTTCAGACACCCTGGATTCCCCCTCATGGGAGGAATATATCAATATTCCAGAAGGAGGGACTTCGGTAAATGAAATTGCACTGGCTCACAGGTCAGGGGCAAGTATTGAGTTCGGATATTTTCACAAAGGAGAAAGTGCAGGTTCATATCTTGAAGAAAATTTCAGTGTGAAAAATTATAATCTTCTTCCTCCTGTTGGTATGAGGGCTACAGATGCTCTTCTTTCGGCAATCGAGGAAATTACAGGACTTGAAAGACCGCAAAGGTTTGTAAATGAAAGGGGAAGGCTCATAGATGCTCTTGTTGACGGACACAAATATATCAACTTCAAAAAAGCTCTTGTATACGGTGATGAAGATTTTGTTGTCTCAATGGTTTCCTTTCTTTGCGAAACAGGGGTTAAGCCTGTAATTGCTGCAAGCGGTGGAAAGGCAGATTTAAGAAAAAGAATTGAAGCAATTTGTGAAGGCTTTTGTCCATGTCCTCTTGTTCTGGAAGATTCAGATTTTGACACAATAGAAATTGCGGCAGCAGATATAAAGCCTGATTTAATGATCGGAAACTCCAAAGGTTTTAAAATTTCAAAAAAACTTGGAATTCCTCTTATAAGGGCAGGATTTCCCATTCATGACAGGTTTGGAGGCCAGAGAATAATTACAACAGGCTATGAGGGAGCACTGAGTCTTTTGGATTTAATTGTGAATACAGCCATTACCACTCTTCAGGAAGAAACAAGGGTGGGATACGGATATATGTAAAGAGGTGATATTATGAAATCAGATTCTTCAACACACCCATGTTTCAATAAAAATGCATCCGGAAAATACGGAAGGGTTCATCTTCCAGTAGCTCCCAAATGCAATGTAAGCTGTAATTTCTGCAACAGAAAATACGACTGCGTCAACGAATCAAGACCAGGCGTTACAAGTGCGGTTTTAACCCCGTATCAGGCAAGGCAATATATGAGGCTTGTAATGGAAAAAGCCCCCTATATAAGCGTTGCAGGAATTGCGGGCCCCGGAGATCCCATGGCAAATGCTTCAAATGTCTTAAAAACAATGAAGTTTATAAAGCAGGATTTTCCTGAAATGATTTTCTGTCTTTCAACAAACGGTCTTGGAATGCCGGGCCATGTTGAGGCTTTTGCAGAGTTTGTAAGTCATGCGACAATTACAATAAGTTCTGCTGATCCTGAAACAGGGGGTAAAATTTATTCAAGGGTCACAGACGGCAAAGCAATCTACAGCGGAGCAAAAGGCGGAGAGGTAATTCTTTCAAGACAGCTCAGGGCAATTCAGGAGCTTAAAAGTCATGGTGTTGCTGTAAAAATAAATTTTATTGCAATTCCCGGAATTAATTATGAACAGGTTGAAAATGTTGCAAAAATTGGTGCTTATCTTGGAGCTGATTTAATGAATATAATTCCTCTTAAACCTACTGAAGATACAGCTTTTGCACATTTAAAGGAACCTTCGGGAAAAGAAATAAGCGAGCTTCGCAAAAAAGCTGAAAAATATATCCCCCAGATGACCCATTGCAGGCGCTGCAGAGCAGATGCTGTGGGACTTCTTGGAAATGATCTTTCATCAGAAATGGCTCCCGGACTTTTCAGGTGTTCAAAAATGAGCTGTGAAGAAGAGAAAAAAGAATATGTTGCCGTTGCAACACGGGAAGGAATTCTTGTGAACGAACATCTTGGAAAGGCTTCTGGTTTTCATATCTGGGAAAAAACTGAAACCGGTGCAGGGTTTGTTGAAGAAAGAAAAGCTCCTTTGCCCGGAGGCGGTGATTTAAGATGGGAAAGTCTTGCCTCAGTCCTTCATGACTGCAAGGCAGTTCTTGCATTACAGGCAGGTACTGCCCCGGAAGATGCACTGAAAAAACACAAAATAAAGGTGCTTTTGTGTTCAGGCCTTATTGAAGATGCAGTTGAGGCTTTTTTCAGCGGAAAGGGTACGGAATTTTTTACTCCCAGGCGTTCCGGTGTTGGCGGCGGCTGCTGTTCCGGCAGGGGTGAGGGCGCCGGGTGCTGCTGATTTATTTTGTAATAAAAGTTCTTTGCGGTTTTTTTGTAAAAAGGAGGTTATTATTTTGGCAAATATAATAGCAATGCTCTAAGCTTCAGGGTAAGATTGTTTATTGATTTTCAAGTTTGCCGCATATACAAGGCAAATTGTGTAAGCTATACTTTTGTTATGCTCGATGCAATTTAGCGTAGTAGATGCGGTAAAATTTGAAAGCTCGTAGGATTTCATTTTTTTAATGATAGCCTTTATTCATAAAAAATTTTTATGTTAAAAACATGAAAAAATCAATTCAGGTATCAGTATTTTTCAATTAAAGGTTTTATTTTTGAAAAAATTTGATTTATTTTTGCGTCAGTATACTTGTTCCCTTTCCAATTTTTAAATTCTTTAAGAACATTTCCTTCATTTGGTTTTTCCTGAGCCTTTTTAAGAGCTTTATAACAATAGATTAATGTGCCAGAAATCTCCATATTATCAAAGCTAAAATCATTATTTAAGGCAGTTTTGAAACTTTCTATTTTCTCAGATATTTTTGAATAAAAGCTACTATCATCTTTAGGTATATTCTGAACTTTATACTTATTTCCTTGGAGAGTTATATTTTCCCACATTAGTAAATCCTCAATATCTGATTTTAATTCTGAGGAATAGGGACCATAAATGTAAGGGGCAAATTTATAAGTGACTGGTATATTTGTTTCTCTTAAAAAATAAACTAGCTTTTGAATGTTGATTTTTGTTAATTCGATATTTTTTTCATCCATAACCAAGAGGCATTGTTTTAGAATATTTTTTTTCATTTTAAATCCTCCTTGTTATTCTTTATCTACTTTTTTTAGGTAGTTTATAACTTCTTTGCTTAAATTAGAAGTCTTTTCAAAATTATCTTTTGTAGTATATATCCTAAATATTTCTATAGGTTTTACTAGCTGAGCCAGTATGTTTGAATAATGTAAAATATTTTCTGGTTCATCTTTTCCTTCGATAATTAAACCGATGGAATTATCATCGCACTCGTCTGTTTGTTTAAGAAGTTTCGAAACCTCTAGTTTTTTTTTATATTTAAAAAAATCATTGTTTTCTTCATAACCAGATTCCTTAAGTCTTACAAGTATATGTTTGAATTGTTGCTGGGTCTCTCCAGTATCATTTTGAATATGATCAAAAAATGGTTTTAAATGATCTTGTCTCATCAATAATTTTGACCAAATATTTTCATTGCTTTTATAGCTTTCTTTAATATTTTCAAAGATACTATAGTCATCAAACATTTCGAATTTATCAAAATCTAAGTCTAAAATCTCATTAGAGTCTCCGTATTTAATGAGATTTGGAAACTTATCATTTTCTTTTAAAGTTTCAATATATTTTTTTAGAACTATATCGTAGCCAACTCTTGTCCTATGATATGGTACCTGTAAATTGTAATGATATCTTGCCATTAAAAATGATTCTATTAAATAAATATTTTTTTCATTTACACATAATTGAGAAGGGCCTGCCTCTCGTTTTTTTAATGAAAAAGATTTTATGTAACGATTATAGTCGTATTCGCCATATTTCACACCGCAGGCATAGGAATCTCTTAAAAGATAATCTGCTCTATCTGCATCGAGTTGGCCTGAAATGATATTTTTTAAAAGATGGTATTTGATAGGGAACTGATCTCCAAGCAACATACTTACTGTGCTTGGTTTTATATTTTTTTCTTGAATGGCTCTTTTTATTGGTTCGTAATTTTCTATAATATACTGTCCAAGTGTTTCATGAGTTGCTTTATCTTCCAATATTAATTTTTCTGCTGCATGTGAAAAAGGGAGATGCCCAATGTCATGGAGAAGCGCAGTAAATCTTAAAATTTGAAGCTGTTTTGCAATATCCTGTTCAATATTTTTATTTTCAGATGAAAATAACTCTTTGTTGTACCCAGAATTTTTATAAATATTTAAAAAAATATTTGTTGCTGACTGAAGAACCCCTAAAGAATGGGTGAATCTTGAATGCTCCGCAGTTGGGTATATATATTTTGTTAAAGCTAATTGATGAATTCTCCTAAGTCTCTGAAAAATTGGGGAATCAATTATTTTTAACTCTGAATCATTAACCTCAATGAATCCGTAGATAGGATCTCTAAATCTATGATTAGTTTTGTCAAAGTATTTAAGTATATCCATGAAAGAGTTTAAAAATTTTTTGAGTTTATGAAAGTTTATCTTTATTGCTTAAGTTAAATTTTTTGTCAAGATTCATTATTTAAACTAATTAAAATATCCAAAAATATTGTAAATATTAAAGAAAAAGAAAGTTTACATAGCAAACTTTTTTGAAGTGTTTCAATCATTTTAGTTTAAGCGTTTTGCAAGCTTTATTTTTAACCACCTGAGTTTATATCATTAGTTACTGAAAGGAACGGCCTTTTTTGCCCATTCTAAAGTCAGAGTCAAAATTAAATTATCAAAATATTGAATGTATCCAGAAGGTTAAAATTTCCAGCTTCCCTGAAATGAACAAAAAATTCGAGTTTCAGACCAATCGCTGATTTAAAAAAATTTTACTAAAAACTCATCCCATAAACAGAAATATTGTCTTTTTTTATTATCTCAATGGTCTTTTCAATGGTTTCGATTATTTCCTTTTCAGGAACATTGAACATTTTCAATGCAGTGGATATTAAAAATCTGCACTTTGGTTCAAAATCGGTTTTTTTTGAATTTATTCTTTCTGAGAAATGTATAAGCCTTATTCCTCTTAGTGCCAGTGTTATGTTGGTGTAATCGTCTTCATTGAATTCTTTGTTGTATTTTTCAAAAAACAGCCTGTTTCTCTCAATATTTATTGGAAGCACCATTTCAGTTATTCTCCATGAAGAATATGCTTCAAGATAAAGCTCGGCAATTCTTTTGTATCTGTATACGGCTTTGAGTTCCAGTGCTCTTGTAACTGCATATTTGAGAACAGAATTTTCTTTTTCACTGGTAATGGTGTCTGAATATTCAATAAAATCAAAATATGCCTCTCTCACAATATTTAGAAAAATATCTTCCTTGTCTTTGAAAAAATGATAAAGAGAGCCTGTTTTTATTCCTGCCTTTTCAATAATCTGTCTTATGGTGGTTTTTTTATATCCCTGGCTTAAGAAAAGCTCCCTTGTGACATCAAGAATTGTATTTCTTATATCCCTGCTTTTTTCAGATCTCTTTACAGGCTGGTTTTTCATGGTCTTCACCGTCTGGTTTATAAATATGAAACATACTGAACTCTTATAGTGTATTAATTTGAAAATATCAAACTGGAACATGTTCAAGTTTTTCTTGACAAGCGGTCTCATTGTCTTTTAAAGAAATTAGAACGTGTTCAAAAAACTTAATCCTGGGAGAATATATGGAAGAGATAAGCTTCAGGAACAGGGTGGTTGTTATAACAGGAGCAGGTTCGGGACTTGGAAGGGAATATGCTCTTGAGTTTGCTTCAAGAGGAGCGCTTGTGGTTGTAAACGATCTTGGCTCAACAGTTGACGGAGACGGTGAAAACCGGAATGCTGCCGACAGTGTTGTAAATGAGATCAAGGCTCTTGGAGGAACCGCCGTTGCAAACTACGACAGTGTTTCAACTGCAGAAGGCGGCGAAAATATAATAAATACAGCTGTAAAAAATTTTGGAAGGCTGGATGTCCTTGTAAACAATGCAGGAATAATAAGAGATACCTCTCTTGTAAAAATGGATGAATCTGACTGGGACAGGGTAAGTGAGGTTCATCTGAAGGGTGCGTTCTGCGTTACAAAACCTGCTGTAAAAATCATGAAGGAACAGAATTACGGAAGAATAATTTTTACAACCTCAACTTCAGGTCTTTTCGGAAATTTCGGCCAGTGCAATTACGGAGCGGCAAAACTTGGTATTGTTGGATTCATGAATTCTCTCAAACTTGAATTATCAAAGTATGACATAAAAATTAATGCTGTAGCTCCAAATGCATATTCAAGAATGACTGAACATATTATTCCAAAGGAAATGGAAAAACAGCTTCAGGCAAAATTCAATGTTCCAATGGTTGTTTACCTGTGTTCTCAGGAAAACAATGAAAACGGATCAGTTTTTGTGTCTGCTGCAGGATGGTTTGGAAAGGCGGCTTTAGTATGCGGGAAAGGTGTCTGCATAGGCGATGCTCAAAGAGATATAAAAGCGGAGGAAATAAAAGAAAAAATTTCTGAGATTACAAGCCTTGAAGGTGGAAAACCCCTTGATAATCTTCTGGAAATTTTTCAGTTTGTTTCTCCGCTTCTGTAAATAAATCCGAAGGAAATGCAATTTATATCAGGGATCTGGAAAATCCGGGAGCCGTTTTTCCATAAGTGCCAGAACCCCGTGAATGCTTTCTCCGGTAAGAATAAGTGAAACAGCCTTTTCCATTTCATATGAAAGTGAGTCTTCAAAAGACTGGTTCATGCTCCGGCGTATTACTGAAAGAGCACTTTGTACAGCTCTTGGACCATTTTGCGCAATATTGTCTGCAATTTCAAGTGCATCTTCAAGGGCCGAATCAGTTCTGCTTATCCGGCTGATCAGTCCAAGGGAAAGTGCTTCATCAGCTCCTACTTTTCTTGCGGTAAGTATTAAATCAGCGGCACGGGATGGACCAATAAGTTTTGAAAGTTTTGCTCCTCCTCCGAAATCGGGCATCAATCCGAGTTTTACCTCTGAAAAACAGATAACAGCAGAGCTGTTCATTACACTCAGGTCACAGCGTGCGGCAATTTCAGCTCCTCCTCCGTAGGCAATTCCGTTAACTGCTGCAATTATCGGCACTGGAATTGAGAAAAATTCATCTACTGCACCCCGAAGTTTGCGTATTGCTTTTTCTACAGTTTCAGGTCTGTTGTTCATGACCGCATCACCAAGTTCTGCAGCCATTGGGTTTTCCATACTAACATCAAAACCTGCACTGAAGGCTCTGTTTCCTTTTCCTGTAAGAACAGCTGCTCTTACCGGCATATTCTTTATTTCAGATGCTGCATTTGAAAGACCTTCAAGAACTGAGTTATTTACAGAGTTCATTTTTTCAGGACGGTTTATTGTGACAACTGCTATTTTGTCCTTTATCTTTAATTCAACTGACATATATTCACCTTTTTCAAATGATTTGAACAGCCGGATGCCTACAGGTCTTTTTTTAACTTAAATTGAGCGATTTTTAAGTTTGCTGCATATACAAGGCAAATTGTATCAGGCTATACTTTTGCTATGCGTGATACAATTTAACGCCGTAGATGCAGTAAAATTGAAAAGCCCGCTGGGTTTCATATTTTTTAATATAATAATCTTAATTCATTAGAAATTTCTTATTTTAAAAATATGAAACGCTCAACTTAGGTTTAAATTAAATCCTGATTTATGTTTACAATTGTTCTGCCCCTGTTTCTGCCGCTGAGCATCAGATCAATTTTTTCACTTAGAAGTTCAAGAGGAATTTCAGAAACAAATTCATTTATTTGAGTATTATTCCATTTTTCTGCAATGGCATCCCAGACTTTTTTTCTCAAAGGCATTGGACATTGCTGAGAATCAATTCCTATCAGGGTGATTCCCCTGAGAATAAAAGGGTATACGTTGAGAGGCAGTTCATGTGAAGCCGCATTTCCGCAGCAGGTAACAGCTCCGTTCTGCTTTGTCGATTTGACTGCACTGGCAAGAATGTTTCCGCCTACAGTATCTATGCAGCCGGCCCAGCGTTCTTTAAGAAGAGGTGCATTTCCTGCTGAAGCCTCCTCAATGCTTATTACGGATTTTGCACCAAGGCTTAAAAGGTAATCTGATTCATCGCTAAATCCGTTGACAGCACACACAGAAAAACCCTCCTGATTGAGAATTGAAACCGCTATGCTTCCAACCCCTCCTGTTGCTCCGGTGACAAGTATTTCGCCGGATTCAGGGTTTATGCCTGAGTTTATAAGCTTGTAAACAGAAAGTGCTGCTGTAAAACCTGCTGTTCCAAACATCATGCTCTGTCTGAGGCTGAGTTTTTCCGGAAGAGGAACAACCCATGAGTCTGGAACTCTTATAAACCCGGAAAATCCTCCTGAAGTGTTCATTCCAAGATCATAGCTTGTTACAATAACTTTATCACCCGGTTTGAAAAGACTTGTCTGGCTTTCCTCAACAATACCTGCTGCATCAATTCCCGGAGTGTGGGGATATTTTCTGGTAACCCCCCTGTTTCCGCTGGCAGACAAGGCATCCTTGTAATTGAGGGATGAATAATAAACACGTACAAGTACGTTTCCTGAAGGAAGATCTTCAATTTTGCGCTCCCTGATTTCGCGGTGAAAAATTCCTTTTTCCACTTCGTTTACAACAAGAGCTTTAAACTTTGTGTCTGACATTTTTCCTCCTTATTTTTGAATTTGCGATAAATGGTCTGTCAAAGATGCAATTGTATAATCAAGATTTTCTTTTGATTTATCAGCGGTATACATTACACATGCACCGAGAAGACCTGAAAAAATCATTTCAGTGACCTTTCTTGTATTTACGCCTTCAGCCAGACCGCCTCTTTTTTTTTCTTCATCCAGAAGATTTCTGAACATATTCTTTAGTCTTTCAAAACCCTTGTTTACTTCCTGTGCAAGTTTTGGAGCCTGATCATTCAGTTCCACAGACAGGTTGATAAAAATACATCCCCCAGGGAAATTGTGCTGATCTGCAAGATAATTATCCCTGTAATTTTCAAGTATTTTCTTTATTTTTTCCAGGGGCCTTTCAATTTCTTCAGTTCCGGAAAGGTTTTTTTCCCGCCAGAGTTTTCTTGCCCTGCTCAATGTGGCAAAGTATAGGTCTTCCTTTGATTTAAAATGGTTGTAAAATCCTCCTTTGGAGGTTCCTGCTGCCTGAATGATATCTGTTACCGATGTGGTCATAAATCCCTTTACTGAAAAAAGCTTTAATGATTCATCAATTATTTTTTCTTTTATACTCACGGTTTATTCCTGTTTAAGTCAGATGGAGTTATTTGCTGCTGAATAAAAAATTGTGGTTTTTCAGCAGGCACAATTTAGTTTTTTGTAACAGACCGACCGGTCTGTCTTGTGTTGAATATATCCTGTCATTTAACTTTGTCAACTGAAAGTTTTTTTTAAGTCTCCGGGCTGAAATCAGAAAATCCCGATTTTCGGCTGTTACTGTTCAGTTGTTGTTTTAAAAAAAAGCTCAATGGCTTATCATAAAAAATAAAATCCAAGCCAAAAAAGGAGCAGACATGAAAAAAATAGGACCTGTAAACGGATTATACCCAATGCCTACAACACTTATCGGAGCTATGGTTGACGGAAAGGCTAATTTTCTGGCAGCTGCCCATGTTGGAATTCTGAATCATGGGAAACCTCAGTATCTTTCTGTAGGGCTTAACAAGTCACATTATACAAATAAAGGCATAAAGGAAAACAAGGTGTTCAGCATCTGTATTCCTTCTTGTGATCTTGCTGTAAAAACAGACTACTGCGGCATTGTAACAGGGAAAAAAACTGATAAATCAGGGGTTTTTGAAGTTTTCACAGGAGAGCTTGAGAATGCGCCGATGATAATGGAATGTCCTGTAAATATGGAGATGAAGCTGCACGATATTCTTGATTACGGAACACACGAGATTTTTGTGGGCGAAGTTTTTGAGACCCATGTACATGATGATGCCGTTAATGAAAAAGGGAAAATTGACATATCAAAAACTCAGCCTATGGTTTTTGACATGCACAGCATGACCTACAGAAAAGTCGGAGACATTGTGGGCAAATGCTGGAATATTGGAAAAGAACTTAAAAAATAACACGGAGGTCTGGATCTTGGATATTTTTGATGCACTCAAAACAAGAAGAAGCATAAGAGCCTACACTGACAGGGAAATAAAAGATGATGATATAAAGACAGTGATCAATGCCGCAATGATGGCTCCAAGTGCTGGAAATGCAAGACCCTGGCATTTTATAGTTATTAAGGACACAAACACACTTTCAAAAATTAAAAATATAAATCCCTATGCAAAAA
Source organism: Desulfobacteraceae bacterium (assembly GCA_020633955.1). Taxonomy (GTDB): domain Bacteria; phylum Desulfobacterota; class Desulfobacteria; order Desulfobacterales; family JACKCP01; genus JACKCP01. The sequence continues at coordinate 22,913 of JACKCP010000019.1, forward strand.
TGGCGGACAATGCAAAGGCCGCAATATTGATTTGCGGTGATATTTCTCTTGAAAAACATCCCGGCTTCTGGGTTCAGGACTGTTCTGCGGCAACCCAGAATCTGCTTTTGGCTGCCCATGGGCTGGGTATAGGAAGTGTCTGGACAGGTGTTTATCCCATAGAGGAGAGAGTCAAAGGCTTTAAAGAGCTTTTTAATCTCCCTGAGAATGTTATTCCTTTGTCCCTTTCCCTTCTTGGTTATCCTGAAAAAATTCCGGAATCAGGATCAAGGTTTGAGGAAAATAAAATCCATTTTGAAAAGTGGTGCTGATTTTGTGATGAATAAAAAATTATTACGGATGTTTTTTTTATTTTAATGCCAATACAAATCAACTTGAACCTGAACTGATTCTTTATGTTTAAAAATTAAGCCGGAGGGACTATGGTTTTTGAAGAAAATATAGAGCAGCCTGTTCTTGTTACTGGAGGCTGCGGTTTTATCGGGAAAAGAGTAGTAAAAAAACTTTTGGATAAAGACATAAGAGTAAGGGTGCTTGCAGTTCCCAATGAAGAAATACCTGGAGACTGGAATGAAAAAGTTGAAATAGTCAGGGGCTTTCTTCCTGATGAAAAAACTGTAAAAGAGGCGGTAAATGGTGTCAGGACAATAATTCATCTTGCAGCCATAGTCTCTGACTGGGGAGATGAAGATTTTTTCTGGAAAATAACAGTTGAAGGCAGCAGAAAAATTTTTGATGAGGCTCTGGCCAATGATGCAAAGGTTGTTCTTGCTTCAAGCATAGTGGTTTACGGCGAACAAATCGGAAAAATAGAATGTGACGAAAAAACTTCCTATGGAAAAACTTTCGGACCTTACAGCAGGACAAAAAAAGAGCAGGAAAAACTTGCTCTGAAGTATCATAATGAAAAAGGAATGAAGCTTTCAATAGTAAGGCCTGCAAATGTTTACGGACCAGGGGCAGGAACCTGGCTTCATGATGTTATTGATGTCTTGAAAAGCAAAGCAGGGGGGCTTGTTTCCGGAGGGAATATGAATGCCGGCCTTGCCTATGTTGATAATGTGGCTGATATACTTATTCTTGCCGGAGCCCGGGAAAATGAATCCTTAAGAATTTATATTGCCTGCGACTGCAGTGAAATTACATGGAAAAAATATTTCACTGATATTGCAGAAATAATTGGGGAAAAACAGCCCAAAGCTGTTCCATATTTTGCCGCATATCTTGGGGCCATTATTTCTGAAAAGATATGGAAACTTTTTAAAATTAAAAAAAGACCTCCCCTTACCATGGAAGCACTCAATCTCATTGGGTCTGACAACAGATTCTCCATTGATAATGTGAAAAGAGATCTTGGGTATGTCCCTAGGGTAAGTTACAGCGAAGGTCTTTCAAGAACAATTGATTATTTGAAGGAAAAAGGATTAATATAAGTTCTCCTTTTCAAATAAAAGACAATTGGAATCATTAAAAAAAGGAATGAAAATAGAAACATATTTTTTTCAGATCATTTTGTTTTATATTTCTAATAATATTTTACTTTTCTCTTGACAGCCTGATTGATCCTGACTTATCAGTATGAAATTTGTTCAGCTGAATTTTTGGACAGATGTATTAAAATTTCAAATAAATTTCAGGCAAAGAAGAAGTGTAATGGATATAAGGCTGAGTTCTCAGGCTGGCAGTTTTAGTAGCTGCGGGCCGTTTCCAGGGTGCAGCGGCGGCTTGACAAGAAGGCCGCTTCCTGATCAAACAGGTGAAAGTTTCATGGAAGAACGGGTTCTTCAGCCAGGATTTTCCCTTTATTACACACATTTTTCTCCCCGCTTGCCAGTTGTCATGTATTCTGACACCTGGCCGTCCGGATTTGGTTTGATTTTTTTGATTTCAGGTAAAATTATATATAATCACAGTTCCATCAGACAAAAAATAGACATGACCGGAGGTATGAACCGTCTTGCCTTTCATCCGGGTTCAACTGGTTCTGCAATGCTTTTTCCAGGTGAGCCTATAAGAATAATCACAATTACATTTACTACCGAAAAATTTTTACAGCTCATGGGATCAGATCTTTGCCTGCTGCCGTCTGATTTGCGTAAGGCGTCTGAGAACCCCGGAGCTGAAGGTGCATTTGCCCTGAACAGAAATACTTCTGATATCCAGTATTCAATGAAAAGCCTTGTCTTAAACCTTTCAGATTCCAAAGCACCGAATCTGCTGATAGAGGGTTTGATAATGGAACTTCTGGGACGGCAGCTCATGCAGTTTTCAAGTCATGAACCCGTGCTGTCATCAGCTGAACGGGGTCTTGTAATACAGGCATGTGAAGTTCTTGCCGGTAGTATGGAAGATCCGCCAAAGCTTACAGATCTTGCAAGAGATGCAGGACTGTCGCCCAACAGGCTTAGTCAGGGGTTCAAGATAATTTACGGAAAAACACCATTTGCCCATTTGCGGGAACTGAGATTAAACCGTGCCTATGAACTTCTTTCTTCAGGAAAGACTAATGTTACAGAAGCTGCAATGACTGTAGGCTACGATTCACTGAGCCATTTTTCCAGGGCATTTTTTAACAGGTTTGGAATAAGGCCCTGTGATACAAGACCAAGGATTCTTAACAGATAAAGTCTTGGTTTATTCCAGGTTAACATCTTCGAAAATATTAAATCACAAAAAATAAATATCCGATCGTTAGCAGCCTTTTCTTAAATTCATTAAGCTGGCTCATATTGATAATATCTCCATATTTCAGGAGATCATTAAGCTGCGGCCTTTTCAAAGGTTTCGCATTGAGTTTTTTAATAATGAAAAGGAATAAAATGGAACTTGATATAGCAAAAAAAAATCTTGGAAAGGATAATTAATGCGTTACAGATTTATTATTTCCCCTTTGGTAAAAAGTTTTGTTTCAGCAATTGTTATGGGAGCCTTAATTCCTTTTGCTCCGATTTATGCAGATACAAAAGATTCAGTAATGGAATCCCTTACTGTCACTGCACAGAAAAGAGAGGAAAATCTTCAGGATGTTCCCATGTCTATTGATCTTTTTACTGATATTACTCTTGAAGATTATGGACTTGATTCAATGTCCGATGTGATTTTTCAGTCGGCAAACGTATTCATGAAAACCAATACTGCGGAAAATCCAATTATTATCAGGGGTATATCTTCGTTTAAAAGTGCTATTTTTTCTCCTGCAGGTTTTTATGTTGATGATGTTTCATCTCCTTTGAGTTATATGACAAATCCTGATCTTCTTGATATTAAGCGTATTGAAATTCTCAAAGGTCCCCAGGGAACTCTTTACGGCAGGAATACTCTGTCAGGTCTTGTAAATATAGTCACAAGGCAGCCTGACAACGATTTCAGGGGCAGGATTAATCTTGAAGCTGGAGCCTATGATTCAAAAAATAACGGAATGATTTACCGTGCAGGTACAGCAGTTTCCGGTCCTGTAAAGGAAGATCTGCTTTTTATGGGAATTTCTGTTCAGGCTCTTAATTCCGACGGTTTCAGAACTGATATTGTAAATAATGATGAGCGTTCATCCAAAGAAGAACATCTGGATGCAAGGACAACCCTTTGCTATGCGCCGTCAGACAGCCTTGATATTTCCTTTACAGCCAGCGGAAGCGATCATGACGACGGCTTTGGTGTATACCGCCTTGTAAACGGACCTTATTCAACTCCAGGCCATACAGTAAACAGCGGAGATCCAGGCCTTGGAAAAGAACAGAAGAACAATTCACAGAATCTTAAAGTGAATTACAGGGGAAACGGATGGGATATTGTTTCCATCACAAGCCGCATGTCCTATGACATAGATTTTACAACAGACATGGATTTTATGGGCGGTCCCATGTATTCGGGATTTGGGTTTGACGACACTCAATGGTCCCAGGAAATAAGGCTTACCTCAGATGACGATAAAGCACTGCGGTGGCTTGTGGGGCTTTATGGTTTCAGGGAGGAAACAGGTACATTCCTTGATATCAGGAAAAGAACTGAAAGTTCGTCTGCAAAGCTTTGGAATCCTGAAGGAGACATAGATATGAAAGGCTATGCAGTCTTTTCCCAGGCGGAATGGCAGTTGAATCCCAAATGGGAGGCAACAATGGGACTTCGTTTTGATCATCAGTCCCTTTCAGGAAAAGTTGACAACAACTCAACAGGGATGATGCCTTTTCTGCCTTCTTCCCAGAGTTTTTCACAAGATCTCTCCCATTCGGAGCTGCTTCCTAAATTTGCTCTTGGGTATTCGCCCTGTTCCTGGGCTAAAATTTACGCAAGCGCTGCAAAAGGATATCAGGTGGGCGGTTACAATTATTCAATGGTAATGTCTGAAGATACTTTTACATATGGTCCTGAATATGCCTGGAATTACGAGACAGGAATTAAGACAGTATTTTTTGACAATAGGCTGAGAATCAATTCCAGCCTTTTTTATGTGGATATCAAAGACAAGCAGATTGACGTTAACAACCCTGATGCCACAGGAGTTCCAATGGCTCCCGACATCAGCAATGCAGGAAAAGTACATACCTGCGGGGCTGAAATAAGTATTCATGCAGACCCGAAACCATCCATGAGTTTTTTTGCCACATTTGGATTTCTAAAGACTGAAATCGACAGATGGTCTTCTGCTTCCAAAACAGGAGTAATAGACTATCAGGGAAATGAGCTTCCATATTCTCCTGAATATACATATGCTGCCGGCGGAACTTACAGAATGAACAACGGGATTTTTCTTTCATCCGATATAAACGGAACAGGTTCATATTATGGAGAACCAGGCAATAATCTTAAACAGGATGCTTTTGAGCTTGTTAATCTGAGGGCGGGATACGAAACTGAGGCTTTTGATATTGTTTTCTGGTGTAAAAATATTTTTGATCAGGAATATTTCACAGTAGCTGACGAAGTATTGAACTCAGGAGTGCTTAAAGGTGTTGAAGGCGATCCAAGAACTTATGGCGTTACAATGCGCTATCGTTTCTGATTTAAATCCGGTCCAGAGTTTTTTGGGCCGGTTTCACTAAAAAAATGTACTGATTTATTAGTTTTTGAAATGGTTAGATATATCCAAATTCATAAAAATTAACAGCGCAAGTTTTCATGCAATGATTTTGCATGCGATATAATACAACTCAAATCCCTGATAAAGACAAATCCCTTGACATGAAAAATCAAATCTGAGAATTTTATCAAATAGTATCCCATAGAAACCCGGTAATAAAAGACTTTTGATTTTTTTTACCATTTTTCTTCGTCTGGAAATCAGCGTCAGAAATTATATCAGCTTTTTGGAAAAGTTTTATAGGTTTAGTTAATGATTTATTATAATAAATTCAATTTGTTTTTATAGTCATTGATTTGCTGCGTTCCTTGTTGTTTCTTTATGAGATTTTTGCTCTATAAATAAGACTGTTTTTGTTCACCAATTAACTAATTGTAAAATGAGAATATGTACGACTACTCTGATTCAATCATAAAAAGACTGAAAAATAATGCGGTAAAAGATGGCGTAATTATTTTATTATTGGCTGCTGTTATTTATTGTTTATGTATAAGATATGATATTTTTGAAATATTATTGTTTTACGTGCATAAATATGAAAAATATGAATTGGATGAATTGATAGTAATATTATGCATTCTTTTTATTTCTTTTGCTGCTTATTCTTCTCGGAGGCTTGCAGATCTAAGAATTGCATTCTCTGTTATCCGGAAAATTTCACAAACAGATGATTTAACAGGTGTTTCCAGCCGTCGTCGTATATTTGAACTGATTTACGGGGAATTTATCCGTTACAAACGCTACGGGCGTCCTTTCTGTCTGCTTTTGATTGATATTGATGAGTTTAAAAAGATTAACGACAATTACGGTCATAGAGCGGGTGACAAGGTATTAAAAAAAGTTGCCGATCTTATGGGGGAACTGTCAAGAAGAACAGATAGTATAGGTCGTATCGGAGGAGATGAGTTTCTGGTTTTGCTGCCTGAAACAGATATGGATGAAGCATTGAAAATGGCAGAAAGGCTTCTTAAAAAATCAACATCGCTATACATTAGTGACAGCGGTTATGATATCAGCTTTTCCCTGAGCATAGGTGCAACCGATATAAAAGAAAATATTGAAAGTATTGAACATCTTATTTTGATAGCCGACAGACTGCTTTACAAGGCAAAATCTCAAGGGAAAAACCGTGTAACAGGTGATGAAAGTATTTCCGGTCTAGAAAAGCCTGATAATGATAAAGACTTATGTGATTAATACATTGATTTTATCCTGTGCACCTGACACTATTAAAATAAGATTTTAATAAACCCGATGAAAGCTTTGGGTCTGCGAAAATGGCTTCAATAATAACTATCTCAGAAGCATTTAAATTGACAATAGATCCGTCAGGAGCAGGTATTTCAGTTCAAAACCATCCAACAGGAAACCTCCAGGTTAAAATAACAGCTGATTAAAATCTCCTAAAATTCAGGCACTGGCAAGTTGAAAAAAACAGGTTTGTGGTTTGAATTTGACTTTTTTATTAGCTTAAATTCTTATTTGAGTTTATGGAAGCTGAAAACTTAAATAATTTTGGAGAAATTAATGGAATTGAAAAATCTTTACAAGGTCATGGCTGAAATGCCTGGAGGAAACATGCTGACTCTGCCGCCGGAAAGTTCAAAGGAAATGAATGCAGAGATTATGGAATATGTGGAAGATGAGTCAATCAAGGTAAAATTCCCGCTTTATGAAAAATATAATAACCCCGCTGGAATTATTCTGGGAGGCTTTCTTCCCGTTTTTTTTGATCTGAGTTTCGGGCCTTTATCATATCTTGCTGCAAAAAAACCAACGGCAAGTCTTGATCTCAATACAACCTTCATACGGCCAATTACAATAAAGGATAAAGAGATCATAGTAAAAGCATCAGTTGTTAACAGGAGCAAATCATTTCTGATTCTTGAAGCACAGGCATTTAACAGTAAAAACGATCTTGTTGCTGCTGCAACGTCAAGGATGATGATACTGAACTGATTCCATGGAATTTAGTTGTAAATATAATTGCTTTTTTTTTAAGAGTGGCCCATTCTTTTTTAGAAGTAAGAGGTATTGGGTGAAGTAAAAGTGGAAATGTAATCAGGAGTTAATGTATGCATACAGATCCAATGATGCAGAGTATCGTTTTAACCATTTTTTTTATTCTGGTGAGCGGCCTTTTTTTTAAAATTTTTAAGCAGCCTTCTGTTGTCGGATATATTGCTGCCGGAGTTTTTGCCGGGCCTTTTGGTTTGTCTGTGCTGACAGATGTTTCTCTTATTTCCAGGCTAGGTGGCCTTGGTGTTGTTCTTCTTATGTTTTTTGTAGGGGTGGAAATTTGTCTTAACTGTATTGTTGAAAAATGGAAAATTATAATGATAGGAACTATTCTGCAGATTTTTGGAAGCATTTTAGTTTCTTGGGTGATAGGCATATTTTTTGATTGGCACTTAAATCGGGTTATTCTTATAGGCTTTGTAATAAGTCTTTCAAGTACAGCTGTTGTTTTAAAACTTCTCAAGGATTTGAATGAACTTTCAAGTGAGGTTGGGCAAAGTGTCACTGGAATCCTTCTTGTTCAGGATGTAGCTGTTATTCTAATGATTGTTGTTCTTCAACTTATGGTTTCTCCAGATATTTCAGTTTTTTCATTATCAAAGCAGATTACTGGATTTTTAATTTTCTGTTCCATTGTTTTAATATTGAATCGTAAAGATGAAAAAAAAGGGCTTTCAATTAAGCTCAAATTATTTGATGATCCTGAATATCAGGTCTTTATCTCTCTTCTTGCATGCTTTGGTGGCGCGGTGATTTTCTCTTTCCTTGAACTTTCAACTGCTCTTGGTGCTTTTGGTGCAGGGCTTCTGGTTGCTGCAATGAAAAAAAACCAATGGGTACACCATAATCTTTCTCCTTTCAGAGTTGTTTTTATTTCTCTTTTCTTTGTTTCTGTCGGAATGCAGATAGATATTCCATTCATTACTCAAAATTATCTGGAAGTATTGCTGATTGTAGGAGGGGTGATTTTTACCAACACCCTAATTAATACTGTTGTTCTCAGATTTCTTGGAATGGGATGGAAGAAGAGTTTTTATTCAGGTGCTCTTCTTTCCCAGATAGGTGAGTTTAGCTTTGTTCTTGCAGCTTTAGGGTATAATGCAGGAATAATAACAAAATACGGATTTAATCTTGTAATGTCTACAATAGCAGTATCTCTTGTTTTATCAATAATCTGGATTAAAATTGTTTCCCGGTTTACCAGAGAGAGCATTACAGCTCTTTAATCCTGGTTTTTAAGTAGAGATTGCCTGAAAACGAAAATTTTTTGTTCATTTTAAAAAATATGAAAAATTTAGTTGCAGGAATATATGGAATATTTTGTGGATTATTTACAACTCATCATTTCAAAACTGTGCAAATCCATTCTTATTAAAATAAAATAGTTGCCTAATTCAATTCCCATATTGCCGTTATATTAGTTTTCAGGATTTCAATTAAAATTAATCAGCGAGGAAAAAATGAAAAAAACAATTATTGCACTGTTATTGATGGTTCTTGTTTTGCCCGGGTTTGTTTCCTTTTCATCTGCATCAGGGAAAAAGATAATAATAGCACACAGAGGTGCATGCGGATATCTTCCGGAACACAGTCTTGAGGCAAAGGCAATGGCCTATGCAATGGGAGCGGATTATATTGAGCAGGATCTTGTTATGACAAAGGATAACAGACTTGTTGTTCTTCATGATCATTATCTTGACAGGGTTACAGATGTTGCAGAAGTTTTTCCATCAAGAAAAAGAAAAGACGGAAGATACTATGTTATAGATTTTACCCTTGATGAAATAAAAAAGCTTAAAATGACAGAAGGGTTTTCTTTGGAAAACAACAAGAAAAAACCTAATTTTCCCAAAAGATTCCCCCTTTGGAAATCGAGTTTTGAGGTAAGCACATTTGAAGAGGAAATAGAGCTGATTCAGGGACTTAATTCATCTACCGGAAGAAATGTTGGAATCTATCCGGAAATCAAGTCCCCCTGGTTTCACAGACATGAAGGTAAAGATATAAGCCTTGCAGTGATAAACATCCTGAAGGAATACGGTTATACTTCCAAAAATGATCTTATTTATCTTCAATGCTTTGATCCAAATGAGCTTAAAATAATAAAAAACAAAATTTTTCCGCAGACAGGAGTAAATGTAAAACTTGTTCAGCTTATAGCAGAAACCGACTGGAACGAAACCATGGAATATGTAAAGGGGAAAGCTGTACCCTACAACTATGACTGGATGTTTGAAAAAGGTGCAATGGCTGAAATTTCAAGCTATGCAGATGGTATAGGCCCATGGAAGCCAATGATAGTAAAAGACGGTTCTACAGGAACAAACCTTATAATTACAGATATGGTTAAAGATGCACACTCAAACGGTATGGAAGTCCATCCTTACACATTCAGACTTGATAACGGACGAATTCCTGAATACGCAGCAAGCTTTGAGGATATGCTGGATATTTTTCTTTTTAAAGCTGATGTTGACGGAGTATTTACAGATTTTCCCGATCGCGGGGTAGAGTTTTTAAGAAGAGCCATGTACATGAAAAAACTTTAATGGTTATTTAATTAAACTTAATTTCAGGCCGTTTAAATGCGGCCTTTTTTTATATAATTCCTGCCTTTTACTTTGATACTTATTTTTGTCTCAAAAAAACATATAATTATTTGTTAGAGTTTTAGCCTTGTTTCTGTTAGGTTCATTGCAAAATTAAATATATTAAAAATATAGGCAATTATTCATGCTTTCATTATTCAGCCGTTTTATTTCGTTTCTGCCAATCTGGGCGGCATTGGCTTTCGGGCGTTTTCTGGGTTTTATCTGGTATTATATTATTCCTGTAAGAAAAAAACTTTGCCTGGAAAATATCAATCGTGCACTTGGAAATGAGCTGTCAAAAAAAGAACAGAAAAAAATTATACGCAGATTTTTTTCAAATTTTGCCATGTCTCTTGTGGAAGTTCTGCGTATCCCCCATATGTCTCTTGCTGAAAATGAAAAACTTGTAAAAATTGAGGGCTGGGAAAATATGGAAGAAGCTCTTGAAAAAGGAAACGGAGCTATTTTATTTGCAACCCATATAGATAACGTTGATCTTGGAGGCTGTTCAATGGCCATGCGCGGTGCTCCAATTTCAGTTGTTGTGAGAAAAATGGGGAAATCTGCAGAAAAGTTTATTTCAAGTGTAAGGGAAAATACAGGGGTAATAATTATTGGCGGAAAGAATTCAAAGGATTATATAAAAGAACTTCTTTCAGAGAATAAAATTGTTACAATTGTTGCAGATCAGCATCTTTCAGGACGAAGATCAATAGCCTGCAGATTTTTCGGACAATGGGCCTCAACAACCCATGCTCCAAGCAGATTTGCTTTTGAAACCGGAGCTCCAATAATTCCTGCCGTAATCAACCGAATTGGAAAAACCGGGTATCACCATGTTAAAGTATTTCCGGCCTTTATTCAGGAAACTCCATTCAATGACATAGATCTGGATATACGCCACAATACTGAAAGGCTTAACCGTATTATTGAAGACTGGGTTCGTGAAGCCCCGGATCAGTGGTGGTGGTTTCATAAGCGCTGGAAAGTTCAGGATAATCCGGAAGGGTGGGATATTCCGGAAGATTCTTTTTATGAAAATAATGATACAGTTAAGCAGTCACGTAAAAGCAGATAATATCTAACCTAGATTACAAATTTGAATAATTTATGGTCAAATGATTTTTCAGCCTTGGTAATTTAAATGATTACCGGGTTGAACAAAAGTGTTGATAATTTTTTATTGTTGATATAACTAACTGGTTAGTTAAACTAAATAGTTGGTTAACCATGTAGAGGTGAAAATGGAAGACAATACAAAGGAAAAAGTACTTAAGGCAGCAGCAAAAATATTTGGTCAAAAAGGTTATTCCGGCGCAAGAGTTGACGCCATTGCAAAAGAATCCGGGTTTAACAAGGCTGTTTTGTATTACCACATTGGGGGTAAAGATAAAATCTATGTTGAAGTTTTAAAAAATACATTTCAACTGGTTGCATCTCTTATCAAGGAAGAGACTTCAAAGTTTGATGATCCAAGAGACAAGCTCAGAGGTGTTGTAAGAACTCTTCACAGATTCAAGCAGGAGAATCCTGATTTCCCTTCAATTATGCTTCACGAAGTTGCATCAGGAGGGGAAAATATAACTCCTGAAGTGATGGTTGAAGTGCTTCATATATTAAATGAATTCAAAAATATAATTGACCAGGGCAAAGAAGCCGGCATTTTCAGAAACGTAAATCCCTTAATGGCATATTTTATGGTTCTTGGACATTCCTTGATTCTTCACAAATCAAGGCCTGCCTTTGAAAAAGCTTTTAAAGAAGGACTTTTAAAAGGTTTTGACCTTCCGGTATTTGAATTTGAAGAAACATCCAAAATCGCATCTGATATGTTCCTCAAAGGTCTGGAGGTATAAATGGGTATAATAAGAGACAGAATAGAATCATGGTTTGAATTTTTTTCAGATTTTCTTTTTGAAAACAAATTCAAGGTAATACTTTTTTATATTGTCATATTTGCAGTTTTATTCTCACAGATACCAAAAATAAAGATAGACACTTCAACTGAAGCCTTTCTCCATGAAAAAGATCCGGCTCTTATAGCCTACAACGAATTCAGAGACAGGTTTGGAAGGGATGAACTTATTATCCTCTCCATAGAAACAGAAAATGTATTTGATCTTGAATTTTTAAAAGACCTTAAAAGCTTTCATGAGAAAATAGAGTCTGAGGTTCCACACCTTGATGATGTAACAAGCCTTTATAATGCAAGAAGAACAACAGGGAAAAAAGACGAGCTTATAGTTGAGGATTTTCTTGAAAATTTTCCCAAAAACCAGAAACAGTTAAATGAGCTTGAAAAAGAGGCAATAGAAAATCCTTTGTATGTAAACATGATTTTCAGCCAGGATAAAAAACATGCAAACATAGTTATAAAAACAGATACATATTCTGCAGAAGGTGTATCAGAGGATATTTTTGCAGGTTTTGAAGATACAGGCATAACTTCAAAGGAAAAAAGAAAATATCTTACTCCAAAGGAAAATCTTGAAATAATAAATTCAGTTAAAAAGCTTTCAAAAGAGTTTGAAAACAAAGGATACAAAGTAAGAATAGCTGGTTCTCCGGTTGTTACCGAAACTCTTAAGGTCTGGATGATGAAAGACCTTAGAAAATTTGTGCTTATGTCCCTTGCTGTTATAATTATTCTGCTTTATTTAATGTTTAAAAGATTCTCCTTTGTAATAATATCCCTTGTTGTTGTTATTTCTTCAGTTCTTACTACCATCTCTTTAATGGCTATAACTAATACACCATATAAAATTCCGACAAATGTTCTTCCATCATTTCTTCTTGCCGTTTGTGTGGGAGCTGCTGTTCATATTCTCGCAATATTTTTACGGCAGATGAATCTCGGAAAGAACAAAAAAGAGGCTTTATCATATTCCATGGGGCATTCCGGACTTGCCATTTTCATGACAAGCCTTACAACAGCTGCCGGACTATCATCATTTGCAGCAGCAGATATTGCACCCATAGCAGATCTTGGTCTGTTTGCATCAATTGGTGTTATGCTCGGTTTCTTATACAGTGTAACAATAATACCGGCCCTGATCGCAGTCTTTCCTGTAAAGGTTAAAAAGAAAAAAAATACAGAAAATGCAGACAGGTTAGACTTGTTTTTAAGCTCAATAGGAGACTTTGCAGTTAAAAGAAAATATTTTGTCCTTTCTTTTTTTATTCTCGTTATAGCAGTTTCAGGAGCAGGACTTTTAAAGCTTAAATTTTCTCATAATTTTCTAGAATGGCTTCCTGATAATGCCGCTCTAAGGCATGATACAAAATTTATAGACGAAAATCTTAAGGGTTCAATCACAATGGAAGTAATTGTGGATACCGGCAAAAAAAACGGATTGTATGATCCTGACATAATGAAAAGAATTTCAAAATTTAAATCCGAAATGGAAAAAATAGATAAAGATACTCTCTTTGTCGGAAAAGTACTTGCCTTGTCAGATGTATTAAAAGAGATAAACAAGGCTCTTAACGAAAACAGAGACGATTATTATAAAATTCCGGATAACAGAGATTTAATAGCCCAGGAGTTTATTCTTTTTGAAAATTCCGGCTCAGACGATCTTGAAGACTTTACCGATTCAAACTTTCAAAAAGCAAGAATTACTTTAAAGCTTCCATGGATCGATGCAATAGAATATTCCGATTTTATAGATGAAACAGCAGATATTGTAAAAAATTATTTCCCGGAATGTAAAACCGATATAACAGGAATGATAGCCCTTACTTCAAGAACATTTGCAGCAACCATAAGTACAATGGCAAAAAGCTATATTATTGCTGTGATTGTAATTACAATAATTATGCTTGTTCTTATAGGCAATATAAAGCTTGGTCTTTTAAGTATGGTTCCAAACCTTACTCCTATAATAATCGGCATGGCCTTTATTGGATGGTTTAATTTTCCACTCGATCTTTTTACAATGCTTGTAGGAAGTATAGCAATAGGACTTGCTGTTGATGATACAATACATTTCATGCATAATTTCAGAAGATATTACGATAAAACAGGTTCTGTATCAAAGGCTGTTCACAATACCCTGATGTCTACAGGAAGGGCAATGCTTACAACTACTCTTGTGCTTTCAGCAGGTTTTCTTATCTACACCATTGCAGAGATGAATAATCTTTATAACTTCGGAGTAATTACTGCAATATCAATATTTTTCGCACTCTTGTCAGATTTTTTACTTGCTCCTGCCCTGTTGGCAATAACACTAAAAGACAAGAAAATGGAGGCATAATGAAAAAGATAATCTTAACCATAATAATTTCTCTTATTTTTTCCTTTCAGGCTTTTGCATTTGAAGATCAGCAAAAGGCAAGGGATATAATGGAAAAGGTTCAGGCCAGAGACGATGGTGACAATATTACCACAGACATGAAAATGATACTTATAGATAAAAACGGCAATGAAAGAATAAGGGATATACGTTCATTTTCAAAGGATAAGGGTGAGGATACAATGAAGCTTATGATATTTACCTCTCCTGCTGATGTAAAAGATACAGGATTTCTTACATACGATTATGACAATCCTGAAAAAGATGATGATCAGTGGCTTTTTCTTCCTGCCCTTAAAAAGACAAAAAGAATAGCAAACGACGATAAAAGCGGAAGTTTTATGGGATCGGATTTAAACTATTCAGACATGACAGACAGGGAACTTCCCGACTGGAGATTTAGAATAATCAAGGAGATGAAAGACAGAGGCCACGATGTATGGGTTATAGAGTCTGAGCCTGTATCAAGAGAGGTTTCTAAAGAGACAGGCTATAAAAAATCGTATGTGTTTGTAAGAAAAGACAATTACATGATTTCAAGGGGAATTCACTGGACAGACACAGGTGGAGATATAAAATACTACGATGTTGTTGAAATGAAAAAAATTCAGGGCATATGGATGAATATAGAGGTTCATATGACTAAAAAGTCTGGAAAGGTTACAAAACATAAAACTGTTCTGAAATTTGACAACATAAAACTGTTTCAGGATATGTCAGAAGATATGTTTACAATTAGAAGGATGGAGAAAGGGCTGTGAAACGGTTTTCTTTAATCTTTATTCTGCTGTTTATAACTGCACCAGGCTTATATGCCGATGATACAATAGACGATTTAATGGAGGGCTTTGGAAGCTCAGAGCCTGTGAAAATAGAATCGGATAATGAAAAAAAAGACTCTGATTTTGATTTCACAACAGGCTTGTCACTGTATTCGTCATACGGAATAAACAGCGATGCTCCTGTTGTTGGAAAAGCAGACTGGCAGGGTTTTAACTCTTTAAGAGCAAAACTTGATCAGGATATGGAATACAGGCCAAGCAGCAGGTTTGATCTCTTTCTTTCGGGAAGTATAAGCCAGGATCTTATATTTGAAGCAAAGGGAAGAAGTGATTATTCAGATTCACTTCTTGAAGACAGGGAATTCGAAGCAGAAGTTGAATCGTCGTATATTCTTTTAACCCCTTTTTCAAATATCGATATCAAGGCGGGAAGACAGATAATTGTCTGGGGAAAATCAGACAATATCAGAATAACAGACATATTAAACCCAATGGATAAAAGAGAACCCGGACTTACAGAC
>JACKCP010000002.1 GCA_020633955.1 Desulfobacteraceae bacterium
TTTTTCAAGAAGCCTTGCAAACATAATATCTCCCTGGGATGAAGAGAAACTTACCCCCTTAACCTTGATTTTTGTCTTTTTTACGGCTGCAAGTGCAAAAAAATAACTTGAGTTGGAGCAGTCAGGTTCAACTGCATAAGTTCCGCAGGCATATGTCTGGTTCCCTGGAACATGAAACTTCATATAGTTTTCATGCTCTGCCCTGATTTGAAAATTTTTCATTATATCAAGGGTCATATCAATATATGGTTTGGATACAGGCTCATATAAAAGATTTATATCAATTCCATCCCTTGTAAGGGGCGCTGCCATCAATAGACCTGAAAGAAACTGGCTGCTTATTCTGCAGTCAAGGTCTGTTTTTCCACCTTTTTCAAGACCTCCTCTTAATAACACAGGCGGACATCCTGTCTTATTAACCGACTGTGCTTCTATTCCAAGCATTTTTAAAGAATCAAGAAGAGGATTTATAGGCCTTTCCTGCATTCTTTTATTCCCAGTCAGTATCACAGGTTTTTTGCTCAAGGCAAAGACCCCTGTCAAAAGACGCATTGAAGTACCTGAATTTCCGAGATAAATTTCATTTTTTAGCGGCAAAAGATTTCCGTTTTGTCCAAAGACTGTCATTTTATCTTCAGATTTTTCAATTTCTATACCCATTGATTTCAATGCTTCCATTGTAAGAAGAGTATCCTCACTCTGAAGAGGCCTTAAAACTTCGCACATTCCCTTTGAAAGAGCTGAAGCAATAAGAGTCCTGTGTGTATAGCTTTTTGAACCTGGCACAATTACTTCTGCATTTTCCTTTATTTTACCGGGATTTATAGTTTTCATTTTCACCCTTTCATTAATTTATGAAAAATTTTCTCTTTCATTATCTGAAACGGAAATCTGGTGTTTGTCCATTTTTCAAACTGAAGACCTCCCTGATAAACAAACATTCCAACCCCTGAAACAGTTTTAAAACCGGACATGGAAGCTTCTTTCAGAAACTTTGTGTTCAGGGGGTTGTAAACTATGTCAATGGCAGTTCCTTTTGTCTTAAAAACTGTCTTTTCAACAGGTGATTTATCGATATCAGGATACATTCCAACAGAGGTTGTGTTTATGATTATTTCAGGCTCAAGCTTTTCAATTTCTTCAAAACCAACAAACTCTCCATCAAAATCCTTTGCAAGCTCAATTCCTTTTGATTTTGTCCTGTTTGTTATGTAAATATCTGCGTTTTCACTTGCCAGTCCATAGCAGACCCCCCTTGAAGCACCGCCTGCTCCGATTACAAGGGTTTTACGATCTTTAATTTTGCTGTGCTCTTTAAGAGACAATATAAAACCTTTCCAGTCGGTATTGTCTCCCTCAAGTATTCCGTTTTTATTGGTCAGGGTATTTACAGCACCGATTTTCAAAGAGCTGTCACTTATTTCATCAAGATATTTAATTATATTTTCCTTGTGGGGAACTGTAACGCTTACACCTTTAATACCAAGTCCTCTTATTCCTTTTACAGCCGATTCAAGGTCGCTTACTTCAAAGGCTGTATAAACTCCATTTAAATTGAGAAATTCAAATGCAAAGTTATGCATGAAAGGACTTAAACTGTGTTTTACAGGATTTCCAATAACTGCGAAAACCTCTGTATGAGAATCCATTTTTTATCTCCGGTTTACATAAATTTTTTATAAGAACCTGAATGTTTTAAAAAAAGACAGACTTCCCTCATTTCAGCTATTACTGACTTAACAGAATTGTCTTTAATGTGACCGTCTATATCCATTACAAAAAAGTAATGCCAGTTTTTATGACGGATCGGCCTTGATTCAAGCTTGACCATGTTAACCCCGGCTGCTGAAACCGGTTGAAGAGCCTTGTAAAGCGCCCCTGGCACATGGGAAGTAACAAACATAATTGTTGTTTTGTCATTTCCTGTTCTTTCAGGCTCATCTTCTCCTATTATAAGAAATCTTGTTATGTTTCTGGTGGAGTCTTCAATTCTTGAGGCAGCCACACTTAAATTATAGAACCTTGAAGCTTCCGAATTTGCGATTGCAGCTGAATTTTTTTCTGTAACCGCCTGCCTTGCAGCCGCTGCCGTGCTTGAGACTTCCTTTAATTCCGCATCTGGAATATTTTCCTTTATCCACCTTCTGCACTGGGCAAAAGCCTGGGGATGGGAATATACAACCTCAATTTCTGAAAGACTTGTGCATGTTGACAAAAGATCATGGGAAATTGTTATTGCTGTTTCTCCGCAAATTTTAAGTTGAGAATCGAATAAAAGGTCAAGGGTATGGTTTACAGCACCCTCTATTGAATTCTCAACAGGAACCACTCCGTATCTGAAATGTCCTTTTTCAACTCCGTCAAAAATATCAGGAATCGATTTTTTTGGAACAAACTGCCCTGAATAATCAAAATGCTTTAAAGCAGCTACATGGGTATTTGTTGCTTCAGGTCCTAAATATGCCACCATGTTCGGATTCTGGATATCCCTTGAAGCTGACATTATTACCTGAAAAATATGGTAAATCACATCTTCGGAAAGAGGACCTGAATTATTTTTCTTAAGCCTTTCAAGAATATCCTTTTCCCTTGAACTGTCCAAAACCCTTGCTCCGGTATTTCTTTTTATGGCTCCGATTTTCCTGCCAAATTCAAGCCTTTTGTTTAAAAGCTCCAGAATCGTGTCATCAATTTTATCGATTTCTTTTCGATACTTTCCAATTTCCGGATTTTCTGTAATATTTTCCATTTTAATTATTTTTCAGTTATGGTTTCTTCAATTTTATGACCGAAATGTCTTCCACCTTCTTCAATTGCAACTAAAACCTCATCGCCTTTTTTTAGAGTCACTATAGACTTCGGGCTTCCATCCGGGGATGTAAGGCGTATTGTTTCAGCATTTTGTAAAATAATATTAAGACTTCTTTCCTCGATTTTTGCTTCAACAAGCATAAGAGGTCTTTTTTCCTGCTTGATTCTTCCAACTACTGCTTCTTCAGTTGTTCCGTCAAACCTTGTAATAATTACACTGTCACCTGATTTCAGCTCGGAAAGATAGCTTGTTTTGCCTCCCGGCACCCTTGTATATGCATGAACAGGGCCGGCATTTATTCTGAACGGTCTTGGATTTACATAAGGATTTTCCACAGTTTCCGCATGAACAAGAAAAAGTGCTGAACTTGTATTTCCTACAAGCATTCCTTCTCCAGGCAAAAGACTTGAACAGGTGTCAACACAGACCCTGTCTCCCATTCCAAGGGGGGTTATCTTTTCTATTACTGCCTTTTCAAGTTGAATTTTCTCATTTGATTTTGAAAGGGTCTCAAGTATTTTTTTTAGCTCAACTGGCGAGTTTACATCAACCATTACCTGAGAAACTCCTTTTTCAAGAATTTCAAAGGCTGTTTTGGCTTCTTCAAAGCTTTTGACTATCGGAGCAATATCCGCCTTTTTTGCTATAAGATTTTCAAGGGGGATTATGTTCCAGTCACTGCATTCTAAAATAACCAGTTTATCAAGGCTCAGTTTCTGAATTTCCTCTTCCTGGCTACCGTCTGTTATTTTATAGGTAACCGCATCTTTTCCTATTTTGATATCCCCGGTTTCTGAAACTGTTTTTACTATTCCAAGTTCCCTGACTTTTTCATCAAACCCTTTTTCAACCATAATCCCTTCAACTCCACATTCAAGAGCTGTGAGAACCATTTCTTTATTATAAGGTATAATCTTTACCCATATTTTTCGTTTCATGTTAAATCCTAAAAATTTATGAATTAATTATTTCCATTGCTTCTTCAACACTTGAATTTTCATGAATAAGAGCTGCAAATGCTCTAACAATTTTTTCAGGAGATCTATGCTGAAAAACATTTCTTCCAATTGATACACCTGACCCGCCTGCATCAAGGGAACCCTTAACCATTTCAAGAATATCCCTGTCCGAATCCATTTTTGCACCACCTGCAATAACCACAGGAACAAAACATCCTTCAACAACTTCTCTGAAACTTTCAGTGCTTCCGGTATATGAAACCTTAACAATATCAGCTCCCATTTCAGCACCAACCCTTGCTGCATGCTTTACAACTTCGGGATCATATTCATCCTTAATTTTTTCGCCCCTTGGGTACATCATGGCAACAACCGGCATCCCCCAGCTTCTTGCCTCATATGTTATCTTTCCAAAATCCTTAAGCATGTTCTTTTCTTCACCATTTCCAAGGTTAACATGGACAGAAACTGCATCAGCCCCCAGTCTTATGGCTTCTTCAACAGAACAGACAATTGTCTTTGCATTTGGATAAACAGACATGGATGTTGAAGCCGAAAGATGAACTATAAGTCCAATATCTGGGCCTTCTCCCCTCAGCCCGTCCTCAACAGCCCCCTTATGTTCGATAACTGCATTTGCTCCTCCTTTTGCAACCTTATTCACGGCATCTTTCATATCCTTGATTCCGTCAATTGGACCGACTGTGATACCATGATCCATAGGAACTATAATTGTCCGTCTTGTGTTTCTGTTGATAATCCTTTCAAGTCTTATCTGTTTTCCTATCATTTCCCTTTTTCCCTTAAATAAAGTTTATGCAAAAAAAAAGACCGTGGAGTTTTGCTCTCCACGGTCTTTTTTTATATTCTTTTCTCCGTGGACAGCCTTATTGCCGCCTGTCCACGGTGCTTTTACTTAGTTACACAAAAGCACCTCCAGACAGACGCCTGCTAAAATAAAAGTACCAATAATAAGAATATATTGTATTTATTTTTTCTTCTGTCTGGAATTTCATTTATAATTTACCTTTTTGATTTGTTTATACGTTTTCTTTAAAGACTGCAGATTGATTTGTCAATATTTTTTTTATTTTTTTAATTTGACGTATCATTTTAAAAAAAATTGCGTTATTTATTGGAGTTAAACGGATTATAAGCTTGACAGAACAATGTCTTACAAGTAATTTTACATATGATTTTTGTGGGAAATTTTTATTCACAATAAAATCATATTCCAAAATAATATTTTAAAACTATCTAAAATGATTTATTTTTGAGAACCTAAAATATTTCTTAATTTTCGAAAGAATTTAAAACACATTAATAAACCCAGAAGGAGGCAAACATGAACAAAGGTGATTTAGTTGCTGAAGTTGCAAAGGTACTCAGCAGTAAAAAGGATGCGCAGGCTGCTGTTGATCAGGTTTTTTCAGCAATCACCAAGGCACTTGAAAATGACGAAAGTGTAACACTGGTTGGATTTGGAACATTTAAAGCTTCTGAAAGAAAAGCAAGAAAAGGAAGAAATCCACAGACAGGTGAAGATATTGAAATCCCTGCACGTAAAGTTCCAAAATTTGTTCCCGGAAAAAATCTAAAAGATGCAATAAATTAATCATCTTAATGCCCCGGCCTATAATTAAAGGCTGGGGCACGAATATTATATTCTTCCTTAATTTACAGTCCATCCAAATTATTCCATTGAATCAAACTTTTTTTTGACTTATAATCCGACTCGAAAAAATGAAGCTCTTTTTTATCAAAAACAAAGGTTTTATCAAGGGTGCTTAAACAGAAACTTATAATAATAAATGAACTTGGTCTTCACGCAAGACCAGCCGCTTTAATTGCAAAAACCGCTAGAAAAGCGAAATCCGAAATCTTGATTGAAAAAGATCAAACAATAGTTGATGCTGCAAGCATGATAGATATCCTGTCAATTGCATGCCAAAAAGGCACAACAATTACTCTCATAGCTGAATCTAGTGAAGACAGAGAGGTTTTTGAAGAAATAAAGGATATTATTCTAAACGGTTTTGGAGAATAAATTTTGAATGATCAATTGCTTGAAAAAAGAATAACTGGTATAGCCGGAGCTCCCGGAATATGCATTGGGAAAGCCTATCTTGTAGACTCAGGTGGAGTTGATGTAATAAAAAAATACACTCTTGCAGACAACGAAATTAAAACCGAAGTAGCCAGATTCAAAACGGCGGTCAATACCGCAAAAAATGAACTGAAGGAAGTAATAAGAAACACCCCCTCTGCCTTGGGAGAGCATGTACAGATCCTTGAAACTCACCTTTTGCTTTTCAAAGATAAAATGCTTTATGAAAAAACCATAAAATCCATTGAAAGTAAAAAATTTAATGCAGAATGGGCATTAAAGACAGTTGTTGATGAAACAAAAAGGATTTTTAAAAATATTGAAGATGAGTATCTCAAAAGCCGCGGAGCTGATATTGTTCATGTAGCAGACAGGATAATGTTAAATCTTACTGGTGCTGTTGAAGTAAATATTGCTGATATCAGAAAAAGGGTAATTCTTGTCGCAAAAGATCTTTCTCCTGCACAAACAAGCCAGATACAGCTTGACAAAATAATGGGATTTGTAACAGACAAAGGCGGAACTGCCTCTCACACAAGTATAATAGCAAGAACCCTTGAACTGCCTTGTGTTCTAGGCCTTGAAAAAGCAACATCTCAAATAAAAAATGACGATATAATAATTGTGGATGGTCTTGAGGGTATTGTAATAATAAATCCCGAAGAAGAAACACTTCTTGAGTTTGAACAAAGGAAAAAGGATTACGAGCTAAGACAGGCAGAGGTTACAAGGACAAGTCATTTACCTGCAAAAACAAAGGACGGCCACGTAATAAATGTAATGGGCAATATTGAGTTTGCAGAGGAAGTGGTATCAGTTAGGGATCATGGAGGCGACGGTGTAGGCCTTTACAGAACTGAATTTCTTTACATGAACAGAGACAGCTACCCTGATGAAAATGAGCAGTTTGAAAAATACCGTGAAGTTGCAGAGCTTATGGCTCCGGGTGAAGTTATAATAAGAACTCTTGATATTAATGGAGACAAAGCATTAAAATATAATACAGATCAGCTTCCAGAAACTAACCCGGCACTTGGATTGCGAGCTATAAGATTCTGTCTTAAACGCAAAGAGATTTTCAAATCACAGCTTAGAGCTATATTAAAAGCTTCAAACTTTGGAAAAATTAAAATTCTCTTTCCAATGATTTCATCCCTTGGAGAGGTTATTGAAGCAAAAAAATTACTTTTACAATGTCAAAGCGAGCTTGACCAAAACAAAATCAAATGGGACAGAGATATTAAAACAGGGATAATGATAGAAGTTCCATCAGCTGCTATAATTGCAGATATCCTTGCAAAAGAAGTTGATTTTTTCAGTCTTGGAACAAACGACCTTGTGCAGTATACCCTTGCAATTGACAGAGGCAATGAAGAGGTTGCACACCTATATAACGAACTTAATCCAGCTGTTTTAAGACTAATTAAAAATACTGTTGAAGTAGCTGAAAAAAATAACATTGAAATTTCCATCTGCGGTGAAATGGCTGGTAACCCGATTAATATTCCCCTTCTTCTTGGCCTCGGGATTAAAAATTTGAGCATGTACCCCCATGGAATACCCCAGATTAAACAGATAATAAGGGAATTAAGTTTTAAAGATGCAGTTGATCTTACAAAAGAAATATTCAGACAAAATAACTGCCATGACTCAAAAAACCTTATCCGATATAAATACGGTGACACCCTCAAACTATAGAAAATAAGGATGTATAAGTGACAGCAGAATCACGCACAAAACAGATTGCATACAACAAAAAAGCAAGACACAATATAGAAATTGAAGATGAATATGAGGCAGGAATTGTCCTCAAGGGAACTGAAGTTAAATCTGTTAGAGCAGGAAAAATCAGCCTTAAAGAAGCTTTTGCCAAAATAAAAAACAATGAAGTTTTTGTATACAACCTTCATATTGCACCATATACTCATGCATACTTTGACAATCATGAGCCTATGCGTCCTAGAAAACTTCTTCTTAACAGAAGAGAAATAAAAAAACTCATTGGCAAAACAAGCGAAAAAGGCTGCACCCTTGTTCCCTTAAAGGCATACCTTAAAAACGGGCGCGTTAAAATTGGACTTGCACTGGGAAAAGGGAAAAAAATCCACGACAAGAGAATGGAGATTAAAGAAAGAGAAGTTAAAAGAGAGCTTGCCAGGACAATGAAAAAATTCAGACAATAACCCTTTCATGAAACCCAATAAAACAACATTCTTGAATTTGCAGCTCAGCAAAAACACGTAGT
Organism: Desulfobacteraceae bacterium; assembly: GCA_020633955.1. Classification (GTDB taxonomy): domain Bacteria; phylum Desulfobacterota; class Desulfobacteria; order Desulfobacterales; family JACKCP01; genus JACKCP01. The sequence goes on from JACKCP010000002.1 coordinate 8,124, forward strand.
TTTTCTTAAGCTTAACTTGCCTGGATGTTGTTACATTTCATTGATAAAAAGGTTTAATGCTTATTAGCATTAGACCTTATTCTAAAAACCTAATAGTCAGTAATTTTCTAATTAATGATTGACCGAAACCGAGAATTTTTTGTTCAGCAATTAATTATAAATAGCCGCAGCCATCATACTGTATAAAGGCTAATACATTAAAAAGTTTTACAGATAAACAAAACTTTTTTGCTTTTTAACATAATTTGGGCTTACTGAATAACTCCACTTTACCCTATATTCTCGAAAATGTTCAAGATATAGGGAGATTACCAGCACCAGATTTAGAAAAAACTTAATAATTCAAGTCCATGTGCAACATTTTTTATGGCAACATACTGAAAAAGATTTAATCTTGATTAGATAAAATCAGAGTGTAAGTATAATTATATTAAACAGATATAAATAATAAAAAAACCTAATTAACAGTTTAAAATATTAATCATCAATTAATAAATATTTATTTATATTTTATTTTTAAATCAAATCTAACAGCTAACTGTCTTAAAAAACATTTTATCTTGATAAGTCAGAGAAGAAATTAAAGAGTTGTAAATATTGGATTTATAACACTCAAAAAGCAATTTTCTTTAGATATTAATTATTAAAAAAGAGAAAAATTACTTTTCAGCCACCAGCCTAAAGAATAATTATCTTAACAGCAAAACTAATTTTAACTCAGCCATAGTAAAGAAAAATACAGCATAAGACTGCGTCAAGAAATTGAGTTATTGTCTTTACAATATGGCCGATAAAAAAATTTCCGGCAAACCAAATCCGAATTAAAAATAGCTAGAAAAAAGATCCATAAAATACACTGGCAAAATATTTAATAAAGCCAGATATGGATAGTTAACTGGATTTAGTACAGGTTTTAACCCTTGGATTCCATTCCGCTATATCTACAATAAGCTCAACTGTCTTGTAACGTTTTTTAGTAGCATCGTCATAGCGGTATCTGACACATACAAGCTGTTCTCCGTACTTTTCACTAAGCCTTTTTGTACCTCTTTGGCCAGGCTTGAGATGAAGTCTGGTTCTCATTATAAACCTCTCCCTTAAACCGATTAATATTCTGAACAATAATTGAACAGTATTTAATAGTTTAAATATTAATAAATTTGTTAACAGGAAATCTGTAAAAGATTACTAATCATAAAAAAATTGACTTTTCAAGTCCAAATATCTAAAATTTCTAAAATATTATAAAAGAATATTACAAAAAAAATAAAAAAGGCCTGCAAATATTGAGTAATAAAGACAATTCTGTTCATAATTATTTTATTCAGCCTGGATACATTTATCTTCCTGTTTCACAGACTAAAATTTCAGCAGTACTTGGATCTTCAGCTGCTGTTGCAATATATGACAAGAGCAAAAAAACCGGAGGAATGACCCACTTTCTTTATCCGGAAAAACTTGACACTGACAAGCCAAGAGCAATTTACGGAGATGTATCTACATTAACACTTATCAAGATGCTTCTTGCCAAAGGTTCAAAAAAAAAATATCTTGAAGCCCAACTTTTTGGCGGGGCTTTTAACAGTAAATACTCAAGTGAAGATATTGGAAAAAGCAATATCCTTTCAGCCAGAAAAATACTTGAAAGGGAAAATATCCCACTTGCATCTGAAGATACTGGCGGCGAAAAAGGAAGAAAAATTATTTTTGATACTTATACAAACGAAATCGTAATTTTAAAGGTTGACAAACTAAGACAATCAGACTGGTATCCGTACTCATGATAAAACATCTTGAAGACAAAATTAAATTAAATAGACTTTTAAACCTTGGCACAGATCTTAACAGAATCCATGATCCTGATGCTCTTATGGAAAGAATATTAAAAGAAGCCCGGGATTTCTGCAGCGCTGATGCCGGCTCAATTTATATTGCAGAAAAAAATCATCTTTTAATCTCATATATTCAAAATGACACCCTTAGTGAAAACAAAGTTGTATACAAAGAACATCATGTACCAATTGATAATTTCAGCATAGCCGGATATTGCGCAAAAACAGGTGAAATAGTTCTTCTTAATGATGTTTCAGATATTGGCTCTGATCTCCCGTTTAAATTTAATTCAGACTTTGATGAAATGACAGGGTATAAAACTAAATCAATTCTTTCCATACCAATGAAAGGAAGTCTTGACAGAGTAATTGGAGTGCTCCAGATTATAAATCCCCTAAAAAATAACACAGTCTCAGGGATATTTACTGAAGAAGACACAAAAACTCTTCTTCATTTTGCCGGAATAGCAGCAGTTGCTCTTCAAAAGGCACAGCTTACAAAATCAATAATACTAAAAATGATCCAGATGGCAGAACTTCATGATCCTTCTGAAACAGGAGCTCATGTACACAGAGTCTCGGCATATTCCACAGAACTCTATATTGCCTGGGCAGTGAAAAACAATATCTCACCTGAAGAAATTGACAGGAACAAGGATATTTTGAAGCTTGTGGCTATGGTACATGATATAGGAAAAGTGGCAATATCCGATCTAATACTAAAAAAACCTGGCAAACTTACTGATGAAGAATATGAAATCATGAAAAAGCATACTGTATTCGGTGCAAAAATGTTTGAGGAGGAACATTCAGAATTTGACCAGGCTGCAAGAGAAGTTATTTTAAATCACCATGAAAGATGGGACGGCAATGGCTATCCAGGACTTTGCCCAGCTCCAGATTATGAATCAGATAAAAAAACACAGGGTAAAAAAGGAAAAGAAATACCTTTGTTTGGAAGAATAGTATCAATTGCAGATGTATTTGACGCTCTGTCTTCAAAAAGATGTTACAAAGACCCATGGCCTCATGAAAAGGTCATTGATTTTCTAAAAGAGAATTCCGGTAAAATGTTTGATCCGGAACTGATTGAGATTTTTATTGATAACATTGACATAATGAACTCCATAAGCCAAAAGTTCAGGTAACCAGCTTTTGCAACTGATTACCCAATATTTTTGAACAGAATTTGATTTTTAATTGAGTCCATAAGAATTAATGCAGCTGTTGAAATCAATTACAAAGATAAATTATCATTTTTTATCGGTTTTTTCATCTTTTTCAATTTTTTCACCAGGGTCTTTAGCATTAACAGGCTTTTTCACCCACTTGTTTTTGCCATACTTCAAATACCCCATAACATTATTGAATCTGACATCCTTTGATCTGTCAAATGGCAGAACATCCATATTCACAAGTGGAATAATGTAATCATATAAAGCCTTTGCCCCTCCGCCTGTAAGAACAAGATAGTCCATATCCCATTCATCAGCAAAAAGCCTGTCCATTGAGCTTACAATTTCCCTTGCAGCATATTCAAAAACCCTGTCCCTTAAATTTGCAATATTATACTCTTTGCCTTTAATCTTTATATGACCAGAATCAACAGCCTCAAAAAGCCTGTAAAGCTCAACCTGAATTCCGCTTTCTTTTTTCAGTTTTTCAGCAATTGCAAGAAAACTTCTGGATATTCCTAAATCAGTTGTGGAGGAACTCCTCTCGACATACTTCATTCTGTCAAAAACAGTATAATCAGTTGTTTTAAATCCTATGTCAACAACTCCAACTTTCTGATTCGCAAGATCTCTGTTAATAACTCTGCCGTTTTCATCCATTAGAATATTAAATACAGATCCAAGGGGCTGAGGCATAAGCTGAACTGAATTTATATTCAGATGTTTGCTTATTTGTGAACCGTCAGGCATATGATACAAAACATTGTGCTCGCCCTGAAGAGTTTTTGCAAAAGTTTCGTTGTCATGGCTGAGATAAGCAACAGGAAGGCCGGAAATCACGTTCATTGTAATACCTTCTTCAGCATAAATACCGGCAGCTGTAATTGCAAGAATTCTTACAAAATCAGAAACAAGCCTTTCCTGATCAAGGGTAAACTCCCTAACAGCAGATTGCTTGGAAGCATAATCACCTATGAAATAGGATTTTTTATCTATTGTCACATGAAGGTTATCTGTAAAGTCATTATTTCCAAAATTTGTTTTAAACTGGATATCTACAGGATCTCCTATTACAGACTGAAATATATAGTTTTCCCTTCCATTGGATACCTTAGTAAAGCCAAAGCCAACATCAATACCAAGTACTTCCATCACTACCTCCCAAAGATTTTACTATCTCTTTTATGTAAAGAACCTTCCCTTTGACTTCAAACCTGATATCAACATTATCAAATTCCATGCCAAAACTTTTAGAGCAGTTGTTTTCAAGATAACTCGGCCTAGGATCATAACTCAAAATTTCATTTATGCTTTCCTTTAGAATTTCATTATCTTTTAAAAAATCCTCTGCCTGTAAAGAGAATTTGATTTCAAATTTCTTTTCTGGTTTTGAACCAAAATTTTTACACTCAGATTTTTCTATGGAATCGGCATATTTTATATAAGGTTTAATATCTATAACAGGAGTCTTGTCTGCGAAGTCACCTCCCCTTACAGTCAGAACAGTATTTTTCCCAAACTCAACCCCAACTAATTCAACAGCAGACATACCTGTAAAATTAGGCCTGAACGGTGATCTTGAGGAAAAAACCCCTATTTTTTTATTCCCGCCAAGCCTCGGTGGTCTTACCAGTTTATTAAATCCAGATGAAATATTGTGATGAAAAATAAATAAAATCCATAAATGGGAAAAATTTTCTATACCTCTGAAAAAATCCTTGTCTGAAAATTCTTCAAACAGACAAATTTTTGACTCAACTGACGAGATAATGCCGGATTGTCTTGGCAAACCAAACTTGGTTTTAAATGGAGAAATTATTTCTCCTACAGGACTTATTGTAAACTTATCCATAGTTATTCAGGAATTGCAGCATTCATTATAAAGTGAAATAAATTCAGAGCTGAGCTTATGCTTTGGATCAAAATAAACCATTGGCTTTGAGGCATAATGTGACTCTTTAATTTTAACAGAGGAAGAAACAAGAGTATCAAAAACAGGCAGCCCTTCTTCTTTTAGCTCATTTAAAATTGCGGCAGGAAAATTTGCATTCTTCTGAAACTGATTTGCAACTATTCCCTGAATCTGAAGTTTTGGATTATGATCTGCCTTTATTTCTGAGGCTGATCTGAAAACATTTTCAACAGCTTTTTTGGAAAAAGAATCACAGTCAAATGGAACGATGCACTCATCTGCTCCAATCAGTGCAGATCTTGTATAAAAATTAAGTGCAGGCGGAGTATCTATCCAGATCTCATCATAATCATTTTTTAAACTATCAAGAGCCTCCTTAAGTTTAAACATCTTATATCTTGACTCAAGCTTTTCCATTATTGAATCCAGTTCATCGTCTGCAGCCATTAAAAAAAGATTTTCAAATTTTGTATTTATTATATATTTTGATGGGTCTGGACGTGTAAAAAAAGAATACAGAATATCCTTGTAATACCCAGATACACTTACATCCTTTGGCGGGGTTTCCCCAAGAAGATAAAAACTTGAATTACACTGGGAATCAAGGTCTATTACAAGAGTTTTTTTACCAGACATTGCCCCTACTGATGCAAGATTACAGGTAATAGTTGATTTCCCAACTCCTCCCTTTTGATTAAAAACTACTTTTACCATAGCATGAACTCCTTTAATGAAGTAAGTGCAGATTAGATCTAAGCATTGGAGCTAATTAGCGGCTGAAGGAAAGCTTTTTTTGTCCGTTTAGACCACAGATCCACAATATAATTCTCAAAATCTGGTAGTCATGAGGTTAGATTTTTCATCTTCCCTGAGCTGAACAAAAAAATTCTCGTTTTCCGCCAATCACTAATTAATATAGTTTTAAAAAAAATCAAAATCCTCTTATTTCTTTAATTTCCTCATAAGCATTTTTTATTTCAACAAATTTTTCATGGGCAAAGTTTTTGAATTCATCTCCAAGATGTTCCACCTTATCAGGGTGATATTTTGCAACAAGCTCCCTGTAGGCTTTTTTTATTTCTTCATTTGAAGAATTTTCATCTAGGCCCAGTATTTCAAAACATGTTTTTATTTTATTTTTATCTGAAAAAGCTGAATCTCTAAAATTTTTATAACCGTTTTTTTGATTTTTTGAATCCTGTGCTTTTTTGATTTTATTAACAAGGTAAATTATCCAGATGATTAAGGCCAAATCATCAGTGTAACCTATAAAGGGAATAAAATCCCTTATCAGGTCAAATGGAAATAAAAAATAAATAAGCCCAACAATTACAAGTATTGTTTTCAAAAAAATCCGCCACATAAAAAAGGGGAGATACCTCCCCATTTAAAATCAGTGCTTAAAACTTCTCTGACCGGTAAAAACCATTGCAGCATTAACCTCATTGCAGGCTTCAATAGACTGGTAATCATTCATTGAGCCGCCAGGCTGAACAACTGCACTTACCCCTTCTTTAAGCCCAACATCTATTCCGTCTCTGAAAGGAAAAAAGGCATCACTTATCATACATGAACCTTTAAGGCCTCCATTTTCATTTTTCACCCTTTCATCGATTTCCCTTTTTTTATCTTCACTTTCCAAAAGGTTATATGGAGTACCAAAGGTTTCAAAGGCATATCTGTCTGCGAGCTTTTTATATGCCTTATCCCTGGCAATTTCTGCGACACCTACCCTGTCCTGCTCTCCTGTTCCAATTCCTATTGTAACCTCATCTTTTACATAGATTACAGAGTTGGAAGTTACACCGCTTTCAACAAGCCAGCCAAAAAGCATATCTTTCAGCTCTTTTTCATTTGGTTCCCTGTTTACCTTGTAGAGTTTTCCCTTATAATCGCATTCAGCCTTTTTAAAATCATTTGCTGATACAATTTCTGGTACAAACGACCATTGAGCAATAATTCCACCGTCAATAAGACTTTTAAAGTCAATGGTTCTAAGGCCGACAAAGGACTGCAGCTTATTAATATTTCCTATCTGCATTACTCTTAAATTTTTCTTTTTCGCAAAAATTTCCATTACACCATCTTCATATTCAGGTGCAACAACAACCTCTGCGTACTGGGCGGCTATTGCTTCTGCCGTTGCCTTATCAACTGCCTTGTTAAGTGCAATACACCCGCCAAAGGCCGCAATTCTGTCTGCAAAATATGCCTTTGAATATGCAGATTCCAGAGTATCTGATTTAGCAACTCCACAAGGGTTGTTGTGCTTTACAATAACTGCAGCAGGGGAATCAGAAAAATATCTTAAAATATTCAAAGCATTATCAGCATCTGTTACGTTGGTTTTACCAGGATGTTTTCCAGACTGCAGAAGTTCAATATCAGAAGCAAGGTAGGTACCAGGCTGTATTATCTTTGTATTTCCAAGAACTAGATTACCATTTGCAAGCCTGTATAGTGCTGCTTCCTGGCCAGGATTTTCTCCATATCTCAGTCCTTTTGCCTGTCCTTCTATATCCCAGGCTACTTTTTCATAAAAAAGAGTCTGCCTGCCTTTGTCATCAGAAAAACTTATTTCCATGGAGGAAGGGAAATTATCACCTTCCATTCTTTTATACATTTCCTTAAGATCTTTTGCCATTTTTTAATTCTCCTTGTTGTAACAGGGTTCAACCTGTTCCTGATAACTTGTTTTTTCGAGATATGATGCAATTGCCAGATCATAGTCTGCTGTATGCCTGAATGCCTTTGTTGCCAGTTCAAATCTGGTTTCAAGGTCAAGATATCCATCGTTCTTTTTCATTTTTTCAATTATTTTTACATAATCAGCAGGAGATACAACAGGAGAAACCCTTAAATAATTTTTAGCTGAAGCTCTTATCATACAGGGACCTCCTATATCAATATTTGCCCTTGCATTCTCAGGAGTTGAGTCCTCTAAGGCAATTGTTTCCTTAAAGGGATAAAGATTTACTACAACCATGTCAATTGGAAGTGCATCAGTTCTTTCAAGATCTTTTTTATGATAATCATTGTATGTTTCAGTAAGTATTCCCAGATAAATTTTAAAATCAAGTGTTTTTACAAGACCTCCCTGGGTTTCGGGCTGACCGGTGTAATCCGAAACCTGAAACAATACTTTTTTTGAATCATCTTTTAATATTTCACTTATCTTTGAGTAAGTTCCTCCAGTTGACAGTATTTTTATATCAGGGTTAATTTTAACAAGTTCTGGAACAAAGCTTTCAAGACCTGTTTTATCTGACACTGATATAAGAACAGTGTTGATTTTTACCAAATCATCAATTTTAGTTACAACATTTTTTCCCATTTTCTATCCTATTCTTTATTCTAATTTTTTATCAAACAGCAGCTGAGCTAAAACTGCCTTTTTTGAACATTTTGGAGTCAGCTTCTAATTTAACCTCACATAATGCACAAATATTACTGACATTAAATTTTCATAGCACATTAAATCAAAAAAACGCCTTGTTCCAGCTCAATCACTTATTATCAGCTTCATAGCGGTCTCTAAAAAGAGACTCGATTTTTTCCTTAAGAGAAGACAGATTATAGGGTTTAGAAATAAAGGCACCTTTCATTTCCTCTCCAAGATTTTCCTTTTTATATTGTTCTTCTTCTATATATCCGCTTGAGAATAAAACAAGAACATTTTTATCTATTTTCTTAAGTTCCCTGCAGGTTTCAAAACCATCAAGGTCAGGCATCAGAATATCCAAAATTACAATATCAATTTCTTTTGACTTTTTCTGAAAAATATTTACAGCCTCATATCCTCCGGAAGCAGTTTCAACAACATAACCAATTTCTGTAAGCATTTCACCACAAACATCAAGTATTGCCTGATCATCATCTGCAACTAAAACCTTTTTGGGTTTGTTTGATGCAGAATCTTTTTTTAGATCCTCCCTGTATTCAGAAGCTGAGGATTTAAAGGCAGGGAAATATAATTTAAAACTGCTCCCTTTGCCTGGAACACTTGAAACATTAATAAATCCATTGTGATTTTTAATAATTCCAAAAACAGAAGCAAGTCCAAGACCTGTTCCCCGTCCCTTTTCCTTGGTGGAAAAAAAAGGATCAAATATTCTTTTTAAAATCTCAGGTTCCATTCCACTGCCTGTGTCAGAGACCTCAATCTCAACATAATCTCCAGGTGAAAGATCATGAATAGATGTCACATCTTCCGTCAGATTCACATTGGCTGTTTTTATAGTAATCTGTCCCCTGCCGTCCATAGCAGACTTGGCATTAAGATAAAGATTCATAAAAACCTGCTCCAGCTGGGACTGATCTGCTTCTACAGGAAAAAGATTTTCGCTGAAAACTTTTTCAATGGTTATATTCTTATGGGCCCTTGAAAACATGACAAGAGATGTATCAATAACGCGGTTAATGCTGCACGGACGAGCAATATACTTGCCTCCCCTTGCAAAACCCAGAAGCTGCCTGACCAGATTTGCTCCGCTTTCTACACATTTTTCAATATTGGCAGCCTTTTGCATTACAACACTGTTTCCTTTTGATGCTGAAGAAATTAGTGATGCATTACCCTGTATTGCCATAAGCAGATTATTAAAATCATGTGCTATTCCTCCTGCAAGTGTTCCCACAGCCTCAAGCCTTTGTGCCTGATTAAGCTTTTCCTCAAGCTTTTTTCTTTCATATTCACTTTTTTTTCTTGCAGTCACATCACGTACAAGTCCTCTGAAACCTACAGGATCACCATCTTCATTTTTTATAAGAGAGGCTGAAAGCTCAATCCATTTTTTTTCATTATTCTTTAATATTACTTCATAATCCCTGATTTTCAGGGGAATATTGGTTCTATAAATTTCACTGAAAACCCTTAGCATATTTTTAGCTGTCTCAGGAGTGGTATACTGCCTGTTATTTATGCCTTTAAGTTCATTCCTTGAAACTCCTGCAATGCGGCAGACAGAATCATTAAAAGCCATTAGGTTGCCTTTAAGATCTGTTTCAAAATATCCATCTTCAATATTTTGAAGAATTGCTCTGTATTTTGATTCTCCAATCTTAATTTTTAAAAAAGCACTTGTATAATCAGCAGATTTGCCCACAAGTTCAGAGACAGATTTCATAAAAATCAGATCAGGCTCTGAAGACTCGTTCATGCAAGCCATAAAACCCTTAAATTCCTGGGAAACAAAGCAGGGGACAAAGCAAATAAGATTAAAAAAATTAATTCCGGCCAGCTTTAAAAAATCATGGCTAACCTCACCATAACTCTCTTTAATTACGCAATTACCATTAATCAACTGGTCAAAAATAGTCTTAAAGTCACCATCCAGTCCTAACACCTCCGGAAAATAAGAGCATGAGTTTCTCTTTTTAGAGGAATCCCAGAAGAATTCAGCATTCTCATATGAATTTCCATTTTTCAAGGCAATGAAATAATACAACCTGTCAACATTACTTTGTTTTTTTATTATTTTCATACCAGTTTCAAAAGAATCTTTTGTTCCTTCGAGAAAGATACGGCTTAACTCATATTTCTTTTCAAGAAAAGAATGCATAGTTTTTTCCACAATCCATTAAAAATAAAACCAAAAGTTGACATGCTGAAAAAAACAGCAAAAAACGATAACTGTCCTTTTTGCCAATTTCGGCCTCAGATTCAAAATTTAATCTTCTTAATAATTCAAGTATCATAAGGAATAAATTTTCATCTTACTAAAATAAACTGAAAAATTCCAGGTATCAGCCTATCACTATGTAAAGCAGCAGATTTTGAGTGGTCATCATACCTTAATATATGGTTAAATCAACAGATTTATAATAAAGATATATCCTTAAAAAAGTAAGGCCTTAACCAGAAAAAGACACAATTCTTTTAAGCCAGCTTAAAACAGTTTATCATTATAGTTTTAAACACTAAATTTTGGGGCAGCTATTCAGATAAAAACCTAGAAAAACCAAAGTATCCTGAAGGACGCTTTAGTTATTCTGCCCTCCTTTTCAGGACATAGTTTCTTTACCTCCTGCTTTAGAGCTAAAGCAAGAATGATATTTATTTGCAGAACTAAAACGGCCTTTTTTGTCCATTTCGGCGTCATATTCAAATTTTAATCCTCAGAATACTCCATATGTATTCCTGCGGTTAAATTTTTCACCTTCCTTGAACTGAAAAAAAAATTCTCGTTTTCTGTCAATCACTATTTAGAAAAAATCAAAAAAGTTTAAAGTACAATCAGAACATTACAGGTTTATAAAAACTAATTTTTATCCTTATATAGCTGAACTTAAAGGGGTTTAAAATCCACACCACTTTATTCCACCACCATTTAAAATAAAAATAGCCAAAAAAAACAAAATGTTTTTAAATTTTCCCCTTGAACTTTGTTTACATTATATGTAAATTTGTGTCCTAAAAGGAAAATTTAGGAAGAAAAAGGAATTTTTATGTTCCGGGGGAGTTCGTCGCACAAGCTCGATCAAAAAGGCAGGCTAAGCATCCCTTCAAGATTCAAAAAAGACATTGAATCTGAAGAAACACCTATCCTTTTTCTCACCCGGATGGACAATTGCATAAGAGCATATCCTGAGTCAAGATGGATGGAAATTGAAGAAACTTTTAGAAATCTCAAAACCACTACCGAAAAAATGCGGAGGTTCTTCAGAACATTTATTGGCAGTGTTGCAGAATGCGAACTTGACAAACAATCCAGAATCATAATCCCTCAAAATTTAAGGGATTATGCCAAGCTCCAAAAAGATGTGGTTCTTGTAGGCGTACTGGAGCATTTTGAAATCTGGTCAGAAGAAAACTGGCAAAAGGAAAATGAAATACTTGAACAGGATCTTTTACTTGAAGACTTTCAGGAAGAGATCGCCCAACTTGGATTGTAATAATGGAATATTTTCACAACTCTGTTATGGCAGATGAAGTAACTGAGTATTTAAACATAAATTCTAACGGCTTTTATGTTGACTGCACCCTTGGAGGAGGAGGCCACTCCAGACTAATACTTGAGCAAAACGGTCCTGATGGGAAACTTCTTGCTCTGGACAGGGATCAGGTGGCAATAGATAATGCAAAAACATCTCTTTCGAGATTTAAAGAAAGGCTGATTCTGAAAAAGGCAAATTTTTCATCCCTTAAAACAGTCATGAAAGAAATTGGATTTGAAAAAGCAGACGGAATTCTTGCCGATATAGGAGTCTCTTCACACCACCTTGACATGGCTGAAAGGGGATTCAGTTTTTTAAAGGAAGGGCCTCTTGATATGAGAATGGACCAGCATTCAGAAAAAACTGCATACGATATTGTAAATTCATACTCATCAGAGGAGCTTTTTATAATATTCAAAAAATATGGAGAAGAAAAATTTGCATCAAGAATTGCAAACAGAATTGAGCAGAAAAGAAAGATCTGTTCAATAAAAACAACAGCAGAACTTGCAGATATAATTAAAAATGCAATACCTGAAAAATTTTCAAGAAAATCAAAAATTCATCCCGCTACAAAATGTTTTATGGCGATACGGATTGAAGTAAATGATGAACTTGGACACCTTGAAAAATTTCTTGAAGATGCTCCTGATCTTTTAAAACCAAAGGCAAGACTTTGCATTCTGACCTTCCATTCGCTGGAAGACAGAATAGTAAAAAATAAATTTAAGGAACTTGAAAATCCATGCACATGTCCGCCTGACTTTCCAGTCTGCATGTGCCAAAAAAAAAAGGAAGTCAGATTAGTAACAAGAAAACCGCTTGTCCCTGGTGAAAGTGAAATAAACATTAATCCAAGGGCAAGAAGTACAAAAATGAGGGTTCTGGAAAAATTATGACAGAAACAAAACCTTTATACATTTTTTTACTTCTTGGAATATTAATGTTTAATCTATTTTTTCATGTATGGTCTTCCGGAAGCTTTAAAACGCTTTCTTTTGAAATAACAAAGACCAATGAAAAAAAAACAGAGCTTTTAGAACAAAAAAGACTTCTTGAGGCAGAGCTTGCAAGTCTTAAATCACCGGGAAGGATTGAAAGGCTTGGGGAAATACTTGAATTTAATCCGCCAGTGGCATCACAGATTGAGCTGATAAAATGAGAAAAAAAGAAAAAACCAGTAAAACCAATTGTGTTATAAGGGTAAGAGTAATCAAATACTTTTTTTACATTTGCCTTCTTTTGATAATGGGAAGAGCATTTATCATCCAGAACTTTTCCTGTCCAGCTCTGAAACAGATAACCCTGAATACTTATTCCAAAGAAATCAGCATAAAAGAAAAAAGGGGCACTATTTTTGACAGAAACAGGGAGGTACTGGCTATCAGCGTTGATGCATGGGATGTTGCTGTCCGCCCTGATCTTGCAAATGATTTCAAAAACTACAGGTTGATTTCTGAGATTACGGGGCTGAAAGAGTCTGAAGTAAGAAAAAAAATGCAATCAAACTCAAACTTTGTGTATCTTAAAAGACAGGCATCAAAAGAAGAAGTTGAAAAACTTTGCCGCCTTGAAAAAGACAATAATATTGACACACGATTTTTTGAAATACTAAAGACCAACAAAAGAGTTTATCCTAACAAGACACTTGGTGCTCCAGTAATCGGATTTACCAACAGAAACAACCAGAGAACAGGGATAGAATACCAATACAATCAGCTCCTTGAAGGAAGCAATACTCAGATACCAATTATTTCTGCAGGAAAAGGTCACTGGTACAAGGACCCTGACTATGAGGGTAAAACACGGCCGGGAAAAAACATTCACCTGACAATAGACAAAAATATTCAGTATATTGCAGAAAAAGCACTTGAAAGCTCAGTTAACAAATTCAAGGCTCTTGACGGGAAAGCAGTGGTGATTGACCCAAACACCGGAGAAATTCTTGCAATGGCTCAATATCCATTTTTTAACCCAAATGTTTACTGGGAATCATCTCCACAGTCATGGAACAACAGAAATGCACTTGATGCCTTTGAACCTGGATCAATACTAAAGGTTTTTCTAGCAGCCGGTGCAATAGAAAAAAACTACTGTAACAAAAACTCAATTTTTTACTGTCAGAACGGTTCCTATCAGATCGGACCTGTTACAATACGTGATACCAAACCCCACAAATGGCTTCAGGTAACAGACATAATAAAATATTCAAGTAATATCGGTGCTGCAAAAATTGCTGAAGTTGTAGGCAAAAAACCTTTTTATGGAATTCTAAAAGATTTTGGATTCGGTGAAAAAACAGGGCTGGACGTCCCTGTAGAAACAACAGGAATTCTTCGTCCTCCAGAATCATGGACTAAGGTTGACACCAGCAATATTGCATTTGGACAAGGCATGGCCGCCTCAACAATTCAACTTGCAAGTGCTGTTTCTGTCATTGCAAACAAAGGGTTTCTGATTAAGCCATATATTGTAAAAAAAATAACAGACCAAACCGGGTCTGAATTTTTTCCAAACTCAAATAAAGTCAAAAAAAGGATTATTTCAGAAAAAACGGCCTCTATTATTACCAGCATGATGGAAAAAACAATTACCGAAGGTACTGGAACAAATGCCGCACCTGTCGGCTACTCAGCAGCAGGAAAAACTGGTACTTCACAAAAGCTTGAACCAAACGGCAAATATTCCAGAAAAAAATATATATCAACCTTTTTTGGCTTTGCTCCTGTTAAAGATCCGAAAATAGCAGTTGTTATTGCAATTAATGAACCAAAGGAGGACTACTATGGAGGAGTTGTGGCAGCTCCAGTTTTCAAGGAAATCACCACAAAAACTCTTTCATATCTCAATATCCTGCCCGAAGGTATCACCATAGCATTGCGAGGGACACCAGATGAAGGCAGATAAGATCACAAGTTCCAGACCTCCATTTGAATTCATTGAAATGCCAGCTGATTTTCCTGATTTCAATGGAGTTTCATATGACTCAAGGATGGTTATACCTGGTGAACTTTTCATAGCTGTAAAAGGTTTTTCAACAGACGGGCATGACTATGTTCTTGATGCCGAAAAAAAAGGTGCAATTGCAATAGTCTGTGAAACAAAAAACAGTCAGGTTAAAATTCCCCAGATCATTGTATCCGATTCAAGAAGAGCTCTTTCTTTTTTTTCAGCTTTATTTTACGGCTTCCCATCTGAAAATATGAATATTATTGGTGTTACAGGTACAAACGGTAAAACAACAACATGCTCAATTATTGCAGAAATTCTTTCTAAGCACGGAAGAAAAGCCGGAATTATTGGAACAATAAAAGTTGCATATCCTTTGAAGAATAATACCTGGTATGAAAAAGAAAGCTCTAACACCACTCCTGAATCAGCAGACCTTCAAAAAATAATTAATGAAATGAGGAATAATAATGTCACTGACATTGTAATGGAAGTATCATCCCACGCCATAGCACTTGGAAGAGTGGACGATATTTCATTCAATACTCTTGTTTACACAAATCTAACCCAGGATCATCTGGATTTTCATAAAACAATGGAGGAATATGCAAAGGTTAAATCAGACTTTATAAAAAACAAGGCAGCTGATAAAAATCCTCCTTTCATATCCATTAATATTGATGATCCAGTTGGACTATCAATCAGAGACTTTCTAAAAAAAAGTAATTTTAAAAAAATAATCGATTATTCAACTGAAAATGATGCAAGTTTAAAGGCCTCTGATTTAAAAACAGGACTTGAGGGCAGCAGCGGAATAATTGGTTTTAACAATCAAAGTCATTTTTTTCAGTCCCCTCTTTCAGGAAGACACAACATTCAAAATATTTTAGGGGCACTGGGTGCATGCACAGCTTCAGGAATAAGCATTGATGAATGTGTAAAGCTGCTTAAAGATTTAATGCCTGTCAGAGGCAGGCTTGAACAGGTCAGAAATGATAAGCGTCCCTATATTTTTATTGATTATGCACATACGCCTGATGCACTTGAAAATGTTTTAAAATCACTTCGTCCCCTGTGCGAAAACCGACTTATCTGTGTCTTTGGCTGCGGGGGAGACAGAGACAGAAAAAAACGTCCACTAATGGCAGAAGTTTCAGCGAAAAATGCTGATATATCAATAATAACCTCAGACAACCCAAGAACAGAAAATGAAGAGGCAATTATTCTTGATATTGAAAACGGGCTGAAAACTATTATACCGGACAAGAACTTTGAAGCAATATCAGATAATGAAAAAAACTTTTATTTCATAGAAAAAAACAGAAAAAAAGCCATTGAAAAGGCTCTTTTAATTTCAAATCCAAAAGACTGCATTCTGATTGCAGGAAAAGGCCATGAAACATATCAGATTATTGGAACAAAAAAGTACCATTTTGATGATAGAGAAGCAGTCCTTGAAAATATAAGGGAAATTTATGGAAACTAGGGATTTTATAATAACAGATATTGATACCCTTGCAACTGCCTGCCAGGGAACCATCCTCAAAAAAGGAACTCTGCCCTTTTCCGGAAAAATTTCAACCGACTCAAGAAATTTAAGCAAAGACTCTTTTTTTATTGCTCTGAAAGGAGAAAATTTTGACGGTCACGACTTTATTCAGGATGCTCTTCAAAAGAAGATTTCAGGCATAATAACTGAAAAAAATTATGAACACCTTTTAAAAGATTTTAACTCATCTACATTTATTAAAGTTAATAACTGTGTTGAGGCACTGGGTAAAATTGCAAATTATAAAAGAAAAAAAGCAGGAATAAAAATTTTTGGAGTAACAGGCTCTGTTGGAAAAACATCTACAAGAGAGATTCTTAAATCTATTTTAAGTACCAAATTCAAGGTTCATGGTCCTTTAAAAAACTTCAACAATCATATTGGAGTCCCAATAACAATTCTTGAAATTGAAAAGCAGCATGACTCAGCAGTTATTGAAATGGGAATGAGCCGTAAAGGTGAGATTGAATATCTCTCAAAAATTGCTGTTCCAGACTTTGCAATAATAACAAAACTTGCACCTGCACACATTGAATTTTTTGAAAATATTGAAGAGATTGCACAGGAAAAAGCTTCCATCACAAAGGGAATGAAAAAAGATTCATTTATTATTATCAATGAAGAAGATCATATCCTTGAGAAATACATTCAAGGCATGAATATATTAAAATTTGGCTTCAGTAAAGATTCAGATCTTTTTATAACAAATATGAAACTTGATAATTCATATACAACGGCAGAGTTCAACATAAACACTCCATTTTTAAAGGAAAAATTTAAAGTAAGGATCAACATTCCCGGGGCAACAATGATAAAAAATGCAGCGGGAGCAGCTCTTTGTTCGGCCGTTTATGGAATAAACCCGGCTGAAATTGCAAGAGGTATCTCAGACTACAATGGAACTGGTGGAAGGTTTTTTACAATACACGACCAGGAGAAAAACATTTTTATTATTGATGACACCTATAATGCAAACCCGGAATCTCTAAAAGCCTCTGCAAAAGACTTTGCGCTGATAAAAAAAGACAGCCGAGGCTTTGCAGTTATAGGCGACATGCTTGAACTTGGCAAAAATGCATGCCATTACCACGTTAAGTCTGGAGAGTTGCTTGGAGATCTAGGCCTCGAAGGGATTTTTGCCTGCGGAGATTTTGCAGATAAAATCATTGAAGGAGCAAAAAATACTGCAGGTGAAAAAACAATTCTTTACAAGGGAGGCCATAAACAGATATCAGATGAGCTTTTGAAAATCTTACGCCCGGGTGATTATATTCTTGTAAAAGGCTCAAGGGGTTCAAAAATGGAAACAGTTATTAAAAATCTGACAAACAAAACGGAGTAAATATGCTTTATTATTTATTATACCCCTTATATACAGAAATTACTTTTTTTAATATTTTCAAATACATTACATTCAGAACCATTTACTCAGGGCTTACAGCTTTTCTTCTGTGCCTGATGCTTGGAACTCCGTTTATTGCATTTATGAGAAAACTTCAGATAGGACAGTTTATAAGAGACTGTGGTCCTTCCAGCCATTATGACAAAAAGGGTACTCCTACAATGGGAGGTTTTCTAATAATTGGGGCAACTATTTTTTCCATACTTTTATGGGGAAGACTTGATACATTTTATGTATGGATAACCATAATCGTGACAATAGGGTTTACTGCCATAGGATTTACAGATGACTATATTAAGCAGATCAAAAAAGAAGGCGACGGATTAAGTGCAAGAAATAAATTTTTAATGCAAATATGCGTTTCTCTCATTGCAGGAATTCTTATTTATCTAACTCCGGGATTTAATACAGAACTTCATTTCCCTTTTTTCAAAGAGCATACAATTGATCTTGGGATAGGATATATTTTTTTTACTGCTATCGTTATAACAGGTTCATCCAATGCAGTGAATCTAACAGACGGGCTTGACGGACTAGCAATTGGACCGGTTACAATTGCAGCTGCAACATTTCTTTTATTTTCCTATGTTGCAGGACATGCAAAACTTGCCGACTATCTGCAGATAACACATGTCCCTGGGTGTGCAGAGCTTACAGTTCTATGCGGAGCAATAGCTGGGGCAGGACTTGGATTTTTATGGTTCAACACCAACCCGGCCCAGATTTTTATGGGAGATACAGGGTCTCTCCCCCTAGGAGCTCTTCTTGGAACAATTGCAGTACTTACAAAACAGGAAATTCTCCTTGTAATTATTGGAGGAGTCTTTGTTATGGAAGCTCTTTCCGTAATCATTCAGGTGGGATATTTTAAACTTACAAAAGGAAAAAGATTTTTCAGAATGGCTCCTATCCACCATCACTTTGAAATGCTTGGATGGAGAGAACCAAAAATTATAGTCAGATTCTGGATTATTGCCATAATTTTTTCATTAATTGCAATTTCAACACTTAAGATACGATAAACCATGTTTTCAATTATTGATTTTAAAAAAAGAAAAACTCTTGTTGCAGGGCTTGGAAAATCCGGGATCTGTGCATTAAAACTTCTCCATTCAAAGGGATTTGATGTTAAGGGATGCGACAGGGATAAAAATATTCTTGAAAATCCTGATATTAGAACACTTATTGAAAAAGGCATTGAAATTGAAATATCAGACAATTTTGAAACCATGATTAACAACAGTGATCTAATTGTATTAAGTCCCGGCATTGATCAAAGAGAAAGCATCTATAAACAGGCTCAGGAAAAGGGGAAAACAGTAACAGGAGAGCTTGAAGCGGCATGGTCCTTTATAGAAAAACCTGTCACAGCAATTACCGGGACAAACGGTAAAAGCACTGTAACTGAACTTACAGCAGACATGCTTTTACACAGCGGCAAAAAAGTTTTCAGGGGAGGTAACCTTGGGACTCCACTCTCTGCAGCTGTTTCAGACCAGGATAAATATGATGTATTTATTCTTGAAGTTTCAAGTTTTCAGATTGACACTTCAATAAACTTTTCACCAAATGTTGGATTAATCCTCAATATCACTCCTGATCATCTTGACAGATATGAAAATTTTGAAGATTACAAAAAATCAAAGCTCAGCCTTTTCAAAAACTTTAACACCAAAAATACTGCAATAACTAATTACAATGAAGCCTTAGATTTTAAAACAAATGCAGCAAGAAGTTATTTCAATACTTTATCTCCAGATTTTAATTCTGCTGCAGCTGATGAAAAAACACTTCAAATTTCATTTAATCAGGAAACGCAATCCATAAACCTGAAAAAATTCAGACTGAAAGGAAGTCACAATTATGAAAATTTAAGTGCGGCAGCTATAACCGCACTTGAATCCGGGGCAAATATTGAAGGGATAAAAAAAGCCGTAGATACATTCAATCCTTTACCCCACAGAATGGAATATATCGGTTCAATAGATAATGTATCCTTTATTGATGATTCAAAGGCAACAAATCCTGATTCTGTAATAAAGGCTGTTGAAGGTCTCGACCTTGAAATCTCACTTATTCTTGGTGGTAAGGACAAAGGCTATGATTACGGACTTATGTCTGAAGCTGTAAACAATAAAGTAAAAAATCTAATATTAATTGGTGAGGCAGCTGAAAAAATAAACAGACAGATTAATTTTAAAGGAAAAACCATTTTTGCACCCTCCATGAAGGAAGCTGTGGAAAAAGGTTTTGAAAATCTAGATGGAAAAGGATATGTCCTGCTTTCCCCGGCCTGCTCAAGCTTTGATATGTTTAAAAACTATGGGCACAGAGGAGAGGTTTTTAAAAACTCATTTAAAGACTTAAAAAGATCAAGGAAAGCTTAAAATGGCCGTTAAGACAAAGACAAAAAATCATAAGATTATAATGGAAGACCCTCTTCTATGGGGTTCATTTTTTCTTGTTACAGGTTTTGGTCTGATAATTCTTTACTCTGCAAGTTTTCATTTCAGCGAAAAAACCTTTAATACGCCATTTTATTTTGTTACCAAACAGGCATTTCATGGTGCACTGGGGCTGATCCTCTTATTTGCTTTCAGGTTTACCCCATACCATCATTTAAAAAAACTTGCTTATATTGGTATTCTTTTTTCAATCTGCCTTTTACTTGCAATTTTCATAACTCCCTTTGGCCATAAGGTCGGAGGTGCTTCAAGATGGCTGAAACTCCCTTTCATATCCTTTCAGCCCTCGGTTTTTTCGTTATATGCTATTGTTCTTTATCTTGCCCACACAATTTCAAAGCACGAAAATGAGATGGATTCATTTTTATCAGGTATTCTGCCTCATTTCTTCCTGTTTATTATTTTTGCTGCAATTTTATACAATCAGCCAGATTTTGGTTCAATAGTAATAATTGCCTCAATTATCTGGATAATGCTTCTTGCCGGGGGAGCAAAAATCAAACACATGACAATTATTGCAGCTACCGGATTGATTTCAGGTTTTTTCCTGATGATTCAAAAGGATTACAGATTATCAAGACTTATAAGCTATCTCAACCCATGGGAATATTCACAGAGCTTTTCATACCAGACTACAATGTCCCTGAAAGCATTTATTAACGGAGGTTTTTTCGGTAAAGGGCTTGGAAAAGGCATATTAAAACTTGAGTATCTTCCGGAATCACATACTGATTTTATTTTCTCAATAATTGGTGAGGAAACTGGTTTTCTCGGTATTTTCCTTATTACAATACTTTTTATGATAATTCTGATAAGAGGATTTAAAATTGCAGAAAATGCTCCTGACAAATTTGGGTCTCTTCTTGCTCTTGGAATTATATTAATAATTGGTATTCACGTTGTTATCAATATGGGGGTGACCCTTTCACTTTTGCCTCCTAAAGGGCTGCCCCTACCTTTCATAAGTTACGGAGGAACATTTCTAATAATGAACATGGCTGGTATTGGAATACTTCTTAATATAAAGGCAAATTCAAAATGAAAAATAATGACAGTTCAAATATTGTAATTGCGGGAGGAGGAACAGGAGGACACCTGTATCCCGGAATTGCAATTGCAGATGAGTTTGTCAGACAAAACAGAAATAACAGAATTCTATTTATTAATACGGGTAATGCAATAGAAAACAAAATACTTTCAAAAGAACCATACAGATCCCTTTCAATTCAATCAGGAAAATTTTTAAATCAATCTCTTTTTAATAAGATAAAAAGTATTTTAACCGTTTCAGGTTCAATTTTCAAAGCCTCAAAAGAACTTGATAATTTTAAGGCTGATGCAGTAATTGGAGTTGGCGGTTATGTTGGAGTTCCTGTAATAATTGCTGCCTGGCTCAAAAAAATCCCAGTATTTATTCAGGAACAGAACTCTGTTCCCGGGATTTCGAATAAAATATTCTCTTTTATATCAAAATTTAATTTTGTTTCATTTGAAAACACAAAGCTTGGCCCTGAAAAAAAGAAAATTTTTACTGGAAATCCTGTCAGACAAATAATCAGTGAAAACAGCCGCAACCATAAAGATAATAAAAAATTTACTGTTTTTATTACCGGAGGAAGCCAGGGAGCAAAAGCAATTAATCAGGCTTTAATACAAAGCCTTGATTATATAAAACAATCTGAAAATATCCAGTTCATCCATCAGACAGGCGAGTCTCAGTTTGATTCAATAAAAAAACAATATAATAATAAAAAAATCAGTTGCGAAGTTGCTCCTTTTTTTTCAAACATTTCTGATATTTACAAAAAAACAGACCTTATTATTTCAAGGGCCGGGGCTTCAACTCTTGCTGAAATATCGGCAGCCGGAATACCTGCAGTTTTCATTCCCTACCCTTTTGCAACCCACAACCATCAGTTTCACAACTGCATTGAGTTTCAAAAAAAAGGAGCTGCAATTGTTATTGAAGAAAAAGATCTTTCAGGCAAAATTATTGGGAAAATAATTAACAGTTTTTATGAAGACAGAAATATGCTTTATTCAATGGAAAGGATAATGAAAGAACAGTCCAATCCAGATGCTGCAAGTAAGATTTATAAAATTATAAAAAGGGAATTACAGTCATATCATGTTTGATAAGTCATATCATATCCATCTTGTTGGAATTGGAGGAATTGGGATGAGCAGCATTGCTGAGATTCTTCTCGCTCAGGGATACAATGTTTCGGGCTCAGATTTAAATGAAAACAGCAACACGAAAAGGCTTAAAGAGCTTGGAGGTACTGTTTTCAATGGGCATAACGGCCTTAATTCCAAGGATGCCGATGTTGTTGTTGTATCCTCTGCTGTTCCAGATTCAAATCCTGAAATAATCTATGCAAGAGAAAACTCCATTCCAGTAATACCAAGGGCTGAAATGCTTGCGGAATTAATGAGACTAAAATACGGAGTTGCTGTTGCAGGAGCACATGGAAAAACAACAACGACCTCCCTCGTATCAGAAATTCTAATCGAAGGAAATATTGATCCTACAATTATAATTGGCGGAAAACTCAAAAGGCTTGGGACAAATGCAAGGCTTGGACTTGGCTCTTTTCTTGTAGCTGAAGCCGATGAATCTGACGGATCTTTTCTGAAAATGACCCCTTCCATATCAATTGTTACAAATATTGACAGGGAGCATCTGGATTATTACCAGAGTATTGAAGATATAAAAAAAGACTTTCTTGAATTTATAAATAAAATACCATTTTACGGACTCAGTATTATCTGCCTTGACAACGAATATATCCAGGACATATTACCCGAAATCAAGAAAAGATACATAACCTACGGCCTGCAAAAACAGGCTGATTACAGAGCTAAAAACCTGGTTTTTTACGGCTTGAAAAGTCACTTTGATGTTGAGTTCAGAGGAGAGCTTAAAGGAAGGATAAATTTAAATCTTCCCGGTGAACATAATGTTTCCAATGCACTTGCTGCAATTGCACTGGGCTGCGAGCTTGAAATTCCATTTGAAACAATTCAGGATGCACTGGAAAAAATTTCAGGAGTTCAAAGAAGGATTGAAATTAAAGGCGAATATAAAAACCTTATAGTTATTGATGATTACGGACACCATCCCACAGAAATACAGACAACTCTAAAAACAATAAGAAAAGCCTATCCCGATAAAATTATAACAGTTGTTTTTCAACCTCACAGATTTTCAAGGACAAAGGCACTTTTTGAAGATTTTACCCGGTCTTTTTATGAAAGCGACAGGCTTGTCATAATACCGGTTTATCCTGCAGGTGAGAAAGAAATTAAAGGGATAGATAATTTTTCTCTTTGTGAAGGAATAAAAAAACACGGCCATAAAGATGTCAATGCATTTTCAACTGAAAAGGAAGTTCTGGACTTTCTTTCGGATATAAAAAATGAAAACGCTATAATTCTTACTCTGGGAGCGGGAAATATCAATAAACTCGGAGAAAAGTACATAACGGAGTATCTTAATGCTTGAAAAAGAGATAAGGAGACTTGAATTTAAAGGAAATATTTCAACCAATATCAATATTGGAAAAAAAACTGCCTTTAAAACAAGCGGCATGGCAAATTATTTTATTGAGCCGGCAGACAAAAAATCCCTATCAACTGTAATAAGATACCTGAAAGACTGCAATGAAAGCTTTTTTGTTCTTGGCGGAGGGTACAACACTTTGGTAAGTGAAAATGGAATAAACACAGTTGTATCCCTTAAAAAATTTTTTAATAAGTTTGAAATTTTGGAAAAAAACAATAATGAAATCCTGATAAATATTCAGGCTGGAGCACTTCTCCAAAAAATCTGCTGGTTCTGTGCATTTAAAGGTTTCATAGGATTAAATCCTCTTATCGGGATACCCGGCACAATTGGAGGAGCTGTTTTCATGAATGCCGGGACAAAGGACGGAGATATTTTTTCTGTCCTGGAAGAAATTGATGTAATGGATTATAAAGGAGAAAATTTCAGAGTCAAAAAAAACGACATAATTGCGTCCTACAGAGAACTGAAAGTAAAAAACATTAAAGACTTTATAATAGCAGGATGCACTTTAAAGCTTAAAAAGAATAATGCCAAAGCTTTAATGAAAGAAGCAAAAAACCAAATGACAAAAAGAAAGAGTTTGCAGCCTGTAAAAGAAAAAAGCTGCGGGTGTTTTTTTAAAAACCCAGTTAATAACTCTCCAGCCGGGATGCTTATCGAGAAGGCCGGGCTTAAAGGAAAAAAAATTGGTGGAGCTAAAGTATCTGAAATACACGCAAATTTTATTGTAAATGAAAACAACTGTTCAGCTTCTCATATAATTGAACTGAAAGAGTTAATAGAGAAAGAAGTAAAAAAAAAGTTCAATGTAATACTTGAACCGGAGGTTAAAATTGTCGGCAGATAAGTATATTGAACCAAGAATTCCAAACTGGAAAAAAATTATTTACTTTTTTTTCCATACATTATTTATTTTTCTTCTTGGTACAGGTTTTATTTTTGCTCATGACATGATAACAAAAACAAGTGAATTTCCTGTAAACCAAATAAACATTAAAGGTAACACTGTTCTCACGGATAATGAGATCTGTAAAATCGCCGGATTCAGGGAATTTGAAAATATTTTTAAAATAAATATTTCAGTTTCAAGATTAAAACTTGAAAAAAACCCGTGGATAAAAACAGCTAAAGTAAAACGGACTCTGCCAGCTACAATTGAAATTGAAATAATTGAAGAAAAACCATGTGCAAAAATTAATTTCAAGGATAATTTTATTCTTAATTTTCAGGGGGAGCTCTTTAAAAAGCTGGAAAAAAAAGATGAAGATCTTAATATTCCTGAAATCACTGGAATCAGCTATAGAGACTTAACTCAGAAAAACTACTTCTTTTATCTTGTTATGGACATAGTAAAACAAAAGAACATTATTTTTGCAAATAATTCCATAATCCATCTTGATAAAGATATTGGAATTTCATTATTTAATACTGATTCATTTAATGAAATAGTTCTTGGTTTCAATGATTTTGAGCAAAAAATTAGAAACCTTAATTTAATAAGGCATTATGTCACTCAAAAATTTGACGGCATGAAAATTGAAAAAATTGATCTATCGAATAAAAACCGGGTAATTCTGAAACCCTTTCCTGCTATGGGCTAAAAGAAGGAGGATAAATTGGCACACAAAGGCGAAATAATTGTAGGGTTAGATATTGGTACAACAAAAGTCAGGGCTGTTGTAGGAGAGGTAATAAACAATGAAGTTCAGATAATTGGTATTGGTGAAGAAAACTCAACAGGGATAAAAAAAGGAGCGATTGTTGACATCACATCAACAGTCAATGCAATAAAAAGAGCTGTTGATGAAGCTGAAATCATGGCAGACTGCGAAATTTCAGAAATTTACGCTGGAATTTCAGGACAGCATATCAAGGGATATTCAGGTTCTGGTGTTATTATGACTAATAACACAGAAATAAAAAAAGAAGATGTGGAAAGAGTCATTGAACAGGCTACAGCACTAATTTCTTCAAAAACACTTCAAAAAGATTCTGAAATCATTCATGTTCTCCCGCAGGAATTCATAGTCAATGAACAGCACGGAATCCAAAACCCAGTAGGAATGGCAGGAGGTACCCTTGAAGTTAAGGTCCACCTTGTTTCCGGCCCTTCAAGCTTCATTCAAAATATCTACAAATGCGTCCATAATGCTGATATGGAAGTAAGAAAAATTGTACTGGAACCGCTTGCTGCATCAACTTCAGTTCTTACAGACGAAGAAAGAGAACATGGCGTAGCATTGATTGATATCGGGGGCAGTTCAGCCGACATGTCCATATTTTCAGGCGGCAATATCAAATATACATATGTCCTTCCTATTGGAGGAAATACTCTGACAAAAGATATCTCCATTGTTATGGGAACAACTGTTCATGACGCAGAAGAACTTAAAATCAAACAGGGCGAATGCATATCAGCTCACATTGATGCTGATGAACTGATTAAAATTCCTTCCATGGGAAAAAAAGAAGGCAACGAAACCCACAGGCAAATTTTATGCGAAGTTCTAGAAAAGAGAACCGAGGAAATTTTTTCTCTTTTGTACGATGAAATTTATCGCGCTGGAATGCAGGATGAAATTTCATCCGGCTTTGTAATAACCGGAGGGACTGCCAACATGAAGGGTATAATTGAACTTGCGGAATCTATTCTCAATGCTCCTGTAAGAATAGGAAAACCTTCAAATCTTAATGGACTTACAGAGATGGTTAACAAGCCTGAGTTTGCTACTGCTGCAGGACTTGTAAAATATGGTGCAAAAGAGATTAATGAACTTGGACTGGCACAAAAGAAAAAAAATAAGGCATCAAAATTTTTTCAGCAGGTAATTGACTGGTTTAAATAGATTCAAACTGAAAACTGTTTTTTTTTGTTCAGTTCCCTAAGGAAAAATTTTGAGCAATAGCGATAACTAATTTTGGAAATTAACTTTAATAATTACGAAATGAACAAAAAATACAGTTTTCCCATGGCAACAAAATAAAAAATAAAACGGCTTATATATAAAGGAGGCAATAATGAGTTTTTCATACGTAGAAAATGAAACTGCTGCCAAACTGAAAATAATTGGCGTCGGGGGAGCCGGCGGTAATGCAGTAAACAATATGATAGAATCAGAGCTTGAAGGTGTAAGATTTATTGTTGCAAACACAGATGGACAGGATCTTGAAAAGTCAAAGGCACCTGTGAAACTTCAGATTGGAGCTACAACAACTCTTGGTCTCGGTGCGGGTGCTGATCCGCAAAAAGGCAAGCAGTCTGCACTTGAAAGTGCTGATGCAATAAGAGAAGCCCTAAAAGATGCCCACATGGTTTTTATTGCAGCCGGACTTGGAGGAGGAACAGGAACAGGTGCTGCACCTGTAGTTGCAAAAATATGTAAAGAAATGAACATTCTTACAGTTGCTGTTGTTACAAAGCCTTTTTCATTTGAGGGCAAAAGAAGAAAGCAGCAGGCAGAGCAAGGGCTTGAAGAGCTTAGAGGAATAGTTGACACAGTAATTTCAATACCAAATGACAAACTTACCAAATTTGCACCAAAAAACGCAACTGTTGTTGAAATGTTCAGGAAAGCGGATGAAATACTCCACCACTCAGTAAAAGGAATATCAGACCTCATTTTCAAACCTGGTCTTGTAAACCTTGACTTTGCAGACGTCAAGACAATAATGTCAGATGCTGGAATAGCTCTTATGGGTATAGGAACAGCCTCTGGAGAAACAAGAGCATCTGAAGCAGCAGAAAAAGCCATATCCCATCCTCTTCTTGATGATATTTCAATAAAAGGTGCAACCGGTATCCTGGTTAATATCACTTCTTCAGAAAATCTTGCCATGTCTGAACTTACCGAAGCAATGGACAGAATTTACCAGGATGCCGGTGAAAATGTAAACCTTATCTGGGGACAGGCAATTGATGACAATCTAGAAGACGAAATACAAATCACTGTAATTGCAACTGGCATTGAGTCTGCAAAAGGTATTTCCTCAGGTTTTGATACAGATTCATTCTATTCAAGAAGCAAAACAAATACTCCCACAAGAGGAAGAATCAGACCTGCAACTTCAACTGAAATTTCTGATAACTCAGATTTTAATTCTGAAAATATTATAAACTACAAAAAACTTAGAAATGATCCTGTTATTAAATGCACAAGCAAAGTCGAGGGTCAGGATACCCATTTCAGTGAAGAGGAGAGAAACAGATTCACAGAAATACTGGATAAGCCAGCCTTTTACAGAAACAAAAGAAAGGCTAAAAATAAGCTTGATGTTCCAACATTTCTCAGGAAAGAAGCTGATTGATTACCTATTGACTTTCATGCTCATTTGAATGTTTGTTTGCTGGTGCAATTATTACGCAAAAAAAGCTGAATTTAATTTTCGGCAAAAGTATATATAAGCCTTTAGCAACACTGTTTGCTTATTAAGGATGTTTTCAGGTGATTTTCTATCAGAAACTCATGCAGACACCTGAAACCATCCTTAAAAATCTATATTTACAGGTAATTAAACCTGATATATTGTTTATATTTGTCATTCAAAAAACTTATCTTTCAAACTATAAAATAAATCATAATTTTTACCTATAACTGCCAAGCTAAAAGAACAACGATCTTCAATTCTAATTTAAACTTAATAGGCTGATTTTACTTTTATTTTTTTAATCATTATTCTATAATAAAATGTTAAATTCTTAAGTCAATATATGGCATAATTTAAACAGATAAAATATGCCAAGTCCTTTAACTTTAAAATACAGAAAAAAAATGCATCCCAAAGATAATTCAAAAAAACAATTCAACGATAAATATATAAAAAACTTTCTCAAGCATTTTTACACACCAGCGCCAGAGGAAGAATTACCAGATACAGCAATAATTGAAACTGATCTATTTGGAAAAATAATTAATATCACTGATGAGTTTACAAAACTCGTATCCAGGCCAGCAGACATGATTTATGGAGAACAGCTTTCCAGTTTTATTTTTTCCCAGACATCCAAAACATCTCCTCTTTTTGTAGATAATGCGGCCAATCTTTCCTTCAAGACCAAAAAATTTATTAATGTTTTTATTTTAAGCAGCAACAGCCAGTTTTTATCCGCAGACCTTAAAATGATGAAAAAGATTGCATCTGATGGCTCGATAATTGGCTACAGCATAGTCATTACAAACATAAACGGAAAAAATGACAATTCAAAAGGAAGACAGCCAGAATTACAAAAAAACGCCATACTCCAAGCCCTCATGTTTTCTTCAGAACGAATTATTCAGGCAGCTGATAATATAAAGGAATCAATTATCTTTGATATATTACGGCACCTTGGTATAGCAGCGAGGGCAAACAGAGTTATTATTTTTGAAAATACAAAAAACGCCTATGGCTCCAATCTTATGGAACTCAAATATGAATGGAACTCTCCAGGAGTTTTTCAGGTAAGACAAAACTCTGCCTTAAATAAATACAAATACTCTGATAAAGTCTTTAGCCTGCTGTCAAGAGGAGAGTCCTATCAAAAAAAAGTTGAAGAACTTCATGAGCCTGACGAACTTCTGTTAAAAGATCACCTGATAAAATCATTTATACTTATCCCTCTTTTTTCAGAGAAAAAATTTTATGGAAACCTTGCACTTGCAGACTGTCAAAAACCAAGAATCTGGACAACTGAGGAAAAAGAAGGAATTGAAGCCTCAGGAAGACTGATAGGACACATAATTAATAAACTGGGCAGCAAATCAAAACTACCACAAACTGAACAATCAAAACTAACCAAAACACAAGCCAAACCTCTTTGTATAGTTGATAAATATGCAAAAATTATTTTTTGCTCTTCTGGATTTGAAGATCTGATTGGGTATTCATCTGCAGAAACCATAAATCTGCCATTCACTGCCTTTGTCAAATCAAAAAACAACGAATTTTTAAGGCATTTTGAAAATATCCAAATTTCTAAGGTACCTGTCAGTGATTTGAAAATCAGACTAAGAACGTCAGAGGAACAATGGCTTCCTGTTATTGTTGATATGTCAGAAATTAATGCTGATGATAAAAATGAAACTCTAGTACAGATAAAAATAAAGTCCTTAGAAACTGAGATTAATCCACTTGCACTTGGAATTTGTGACCCTGATTATGAATTTAATGTTGATTTAAGCCTGATACTTGAAAAGCTGCCTTCTCCAATATGGTTTACCGATAATGAAAAAAAATTTATTTATGGAAACAATGCTTTCTTTACAAAAATACTTACAGGAGCAGTTGATAAAAAAAATCTTATTGGGAAAAAGCCAGAAGAGCTACCCGAAAAAATGAATTTTTTAATAAAAATTATTACAAATGATATTGAATCAAACAACAACACTCTAATAGAAAGAAAACTTAAATCAAACGAAACACACATTTTCAATATCAAAAAAAGCGAAGTTTTAGATTACCACAATAATTTTACAGGAAATCTATGGTATGCCGAAGAAGAAACTCAATCAATAAAAGCAAGCAGAAAAATTAAGGCAATTGAAAAAAAATATAAAACAATTCTTGAGCATATTCCAGGAGCAGTTTTTTTGAAAGATTCAAAAGGAAGATATATTTATGCCAACAATTATATGCTTAAGGCATATAATTTTGCCTCCCTTCCATCTAAATTAAAAGGTGATATACCTGAATATATAATTTCAAAATACACAATGGAAGACCTTAAAGCAATGCGTGAGGGTAAAATTGAAAGTATTGACTCTCTTCCTGAAATAAACGGGAATAATGCAATTTTTAAAAAAATTAAATTTCCGGTCAATTCAGAAACAGGAGAGTCTTTAATTGGAGGGGTTGCAATTGACATTACTAGAGAAAAAAATCTTGAGGATAAATTGTCAAAATATGAAACAAGGATAGAATTTCTTCAGTCTACATTTGATTCAGAGTATAAAAACCTTGAGGGAAAATACAAATCAAAAATCTATTTATTTGAAAAAAAGATTAATCTTCTTAAAAACCTTTATTCGAACTATTTAAAATTTTTCCATAACTCTCCTGTGCTTTTTTTCTGGTGCAACCTTTCAGGAAAAATTATTTTCTTGAACAATACCTGGAAAGACATTTTTCCATCCAAAATTTCAGACTTAAAAGGTAAAAATCTTGATGTTATTTTAGATCATGAGTCCAGAAAAAAATATTATTCAGTATGGAGAAATATTTTAAGTAAAAAAATTGATTACGGAGTAATGGAAGCAAATATATTTGCTGATAAAAAAATGATTAAAACAACTCTTTATCTTAAACTTGCTGATAGAAAAAGCGATGCATCATTTCCAGGCATTATCGTAATTGGAATACCAAATAAAAACATCTTAAACATTTAGCCCAAAAAAAAGACCGCTCTTTTTAAGAGCGGTCCATAAATGCATATATCTTCAAAGTTACAAAAGAGCCACTTTTATTCTTGCTTCCGCTCTCCTCAAAGCACTTCTTGCCCTTTCAAAATCAGTTTTTTCGTCAGGCATATCAGCATTGAGTCTCATTTCAGCACGTTTTCTAGCTTCCTCTGCTCTCTGAAGATCAATATTTTCCTTAGTTTCAGCAGCATCTGCCAGAATTGTAACTTTTTTAGGCAGAGCTTCCGCAAACCCACCTTTGATAAAAACAATTTTTTCCTGTCCATCTTTAGTAAGATATCTTAATGAGCCGGTTCTAAGAGATGTCAGGAAAGGAGTATGTCCTTCCAATACACCAAAATCCCCAAGTTCGCCTGGAGAAACAA
The DNA here is from genome assembly GCA_020633955.1 of Desulfobacteraceae bacterium. Lineage (GTDB taxonomy): Bacteria > Desulfobacterota > Desulfobacteria > Desulfobacterales > JACKCP01 > JACKCP01. Next base: position 39,671 of record JACKCP010000002.1, read on the forward strand.
CCATTTCAGCATTCTCCTCGGACAAAACTATCCGCTCAGGGGTAACAATTTCGAGACTGATTTTTCCAGCCATAATTCCCCCTTTTACTATTAATCTTCAGCTGCCATCTTTTCAGCTTTAGCAACTGCTTCCTCAATGGTTCCGACCATGTAAAAAGCCTGCTCGGGAAGATCGTCATATTTACCTTCACAGATTCCTTTAAAAGACTTAATAGTGTCTTCAATCTTAACATAACAGCCCTTCATGCCTGTAAACTGCTCTGCAACGTGGAAAGGCTGGGAAAGGAATCTTTGTATTTTTCTGGCTCTTGATACAATAACCTTGTCTTCGTCAGATAGTTCGTCAACACCAAGGATTGCAATAATATCCTGAAGATCCTTATATTTCTGAAGAATAACCTGAACTGTCCTTGCTGTATTGTAGTGGTCTTCACCTAGAATATTTGCATCAAGAATTCTTGATGTTGAATCCAGCGGGTCAACAGCAGGATAAATACCAAGTTCAGATATTGCACGTGAAAGAACAACAGTACCGTCAAGATGGGCAAATGTTGTTGCCGGTGCAGGGTCAGTAAGGTCGTCAGCAGGTACATAAACGCACTGAACTGATGTAATTGAACCTTTTGTTGTTGATGTAATCCTTTCCTGAAGATCACCCATATCTTCTGCAAGTGTCGGCTGATAACCAACAGCAGAAGGCATACGTCCCAATAGAGCTGAAACTTCAGAACCTGCCTGAGAAAAACGGAAAATGTTATCAATAAAAAGAAGAACATCCTGGCCTTCTTCATCTCTGAAATATTCTGCTGAAGTAAGCGCAGAAAGTGCAACCCTTGCACGTGCACCAGGAGGTTCAGTCATCTGTCCATAAACAAGTGAAGCTTTTGGAAGAACACCTGATTCCTTCATTTCCTCGTAAAGGTCGTTACCTTCTCTTGTACGCTCACCAACCCCTCCGAAAACTGAAACACCACCGTGATGCATGGCTATGTTGTTAACCATTTCCATCATGATAACTGTCTTTCCAACACCCGCACCTCCAAACAGTCCCATCTTACCGCCTCTTGGGAAAGGAACAAGAAGGTCAATAACCTTAATGCCGGTTTCAAGAACCTTAACAGATGTATCCTGATCAACAAGATCTGGAGCAGGCCTATGAATAGGCAGCTGCTTTTCCCTTGATACTTCACCCATTCCGTCAACAGGGTCACCGGTAACATTCAAAACCCTTCCAAGAACTGCAGCACCAACCGGCATGCTGATAGGTGCACCAGTATCCCTAACTTCCATTCCTCTTACAAGACCGTCGGTAACACCCATGGAAATTGTTCTTACAAGATTGTCTCCAAGATGCTGAGCAACTTCACAAATAAGGTTGTCAGCTTTATCATTAATAGTAGGATTTGTTATTTTTAATGCGGTGAGAATCGGTGGAAGTTTTCCGGGCTCAAACTCCACGTCAACAACAGGTCCTGCGACCTGTCTAATTCTACCAGTATTTTCTGCCATTTTATATGCCTCCAATTAAAAAGAATTAGCCTTTCAATGCTTCTGCGCCGCCGACTATATCCATGAGGTCGGCTGTAACAGCTGCCTGTCTTGTTTTATTATAAAGCTTGTTAAGATCTTTGATCATATCATTACATGCCCTTGTTGCATTATCCATTGCAACCATTCTCGCAGCATGCTCACTTGCCGAAGTTTCAAGAAGTCCTCTGAAAATCTGAATTTGAACACTTCTAGGGAGCATTTCCTGGAGAACAAACTCTGGAGAAGGTTCACAGATATGCTCAGCAAGATATCCTTCCTCAGATGCTTCTTCAATATCGTCATCTGAAACAGGTCTTTCAATGGGAAGAATTTTTACAGCTGAAGGAACCTGTCTGCTCATGCTCTGGAATTCTGAGTAAACCATGTAAACCTCATCAGCTTCTCCTGAAAGAAAAAGATTAATAAGGTCATTTCCAGATCTTTCTGCAACTTCAAATCCAAAATTAGTTCCTACAACATTAAGGTAAGAATTTAGTACTTCTATACCTTTTTTGCCGGCCCAATCTCTTCCTTTTTTTCCAAAGGCAGTTATTTTAATGTTTTTGTCAAAATTCTTTTTTACAAGCTCTTGTGTTTTATCAAGCAGCGATTCATTAAAAGCACCGCAAAGACCCCTGTCAGATGTACATACAATAATATGTACCGATTTAATTTCATCACGGGGCTCAAGAAGCTTTGACGAAATATTGGTAGCTTTTTCTGCCAGGCTTTTCAGAACTTCTGTATATTTTTCTGCATAAGGCCTGAATGCATCAATTTTTCTCTGGCTTCCCCTGAGTCTTGAAGCAGCAACCATGTTCATTGCCTTGGTAATCTGCTTGGTCTTTTTAACCCCGGTGATTTTAAGTTTGAGATCCTTTAGTGTAGCCATTTAAATCAACCTTATTGAATTAAAATTATTTAATTGTATCCTCAAACTCTTCTGCATATGCAGCCAGAGCGTCCTTAAGCAGATTTTCTGTTTCATCAGAAAGCTGTCTTTCAGATATTATATTTTCAAATACTTTGGGGAATCTGTCTTCAATAAACTGATATAGTCCTGCCTCGTATTTTGCAACCATGTTCTTTTCATATTTATCAAGATAACCTTTTGTACCTGCATAAATAATTGAAACCTGCTTTTCAAGCGGAAGAGGCTTATACTGAGGCTGTTTAAGAACCTCAACAAGTCTTTCACCTCTTTTAAGCTGTCTTTGTGTCGCAGCATCAAGGTCACTGCCAAAGGCTGCAAAAGACTCAAGTTCCCTGTACTGTGCAAGATCAAGACGAAGTGTACCTGCAACCTTTTTCATTGCTTTTTCCTGTGCTGAACCACCAACCCTTGAAACTGAAATACCTACGTTAACAGCAGGTCTTACACCTGAGAAGAAAAGACCAGGCTCCAGATAAATCTGACCATCAGTGATTGAGATAACGTTTGTAGGAATAAATGCAGAAACGTCACCTTCAAGTGTTTCAACAATTGGAAGCGCAGTCATTGAACCAGCACCAAGTGCATCGCTTAGTTTTGCGGAGCGTTCAAGAAGTCTTGAATGGTTATAGAAAACGTCACCAGGATATGCTTCACGTCCAGGAGGTCTTCTTAAAAGAAGAGAAACCTGTCTGTAAGCAGCTGCCTGCTTGGAAAGGTCATCGTAAACTATCAATGAATGCTCGCCGTTTTCCATGAAATATTCAGCCATGGCGCATCCTGCATATGGAGCCAGATACTGAAGAGGAGCAGGGTCACTTGCACATGCTGCAACAACAGTTGTGTATTCCATTGCACCATGCTCTTCAAGCACTGAAACAACCTGAGCAACAGTAGATTTTTTCTGTCCGCATGCAACATATATACACTTAACACCGCTGTTTTTCTGATTGATAATGGCATCAACACCAATAGCAGTCTTACCTATCTGACGGTCTCCAATAACAAGTTCTCTCTGGCCTCTTCCAACAGGAATCATGGCATCAATTGCCTTAATACCTGTGTACATCGGCTCATGAACACTTTTTCTGTCAACAACACCAGGAGCAATTTTTTCAAGGTTGTTATACTGTTTTGCTTCAATTGGACCTTTTCCGTCTATTGGATTTCCAAGTGTGTCAACAACCCTTCCAAGAAGTTCAGGTCCTGCAGGAACCTGAGCAATTTTTCCTGTTCTTTTAACAATGTCGCCTTCTTTAATAAGAGTATCTTCTCCCATCAGAGCAACACCAACGTTATCCTCTTCAAGGTTAAGAACCAGTCCTATTAGATTACCTGGGAATTCAACAAGTTCAAGAGCCATAACATTTTCAAGTCCGTAGACTCTGGCAATACCGTCACCTACAGACAAAACAACTCCGGTTTCCGCGAGGTTAACCGACTTGTCAAAACCTTTAATTTGATCTTTGATAATTTGGCTTATTTCTTCTGCTTTGATTTCCATCAGCTTACTTCACCCCTTTTAAAAGATTCTTTCATATTTTCCAATTGTGTTTTTATGCTTCCGTCATAGACAAGGTCACCGATAACAGTGATGATTCCACCGATAATTTCCGGATCGTTTCTAAGCTCAACCTCAATTTGCTTTCCTGTTTTTGCAGAAAGAGCATTTTTTAATTTCTCAACTGTGTCTTCAGAAAGAGGTGAGGCAGATGTAATAACGGCTCTCCCGATATTTTTTATCTCATCTGCCAGCTTCTGGTAATTTTCATTGATTTCGGAAACAAGTCCTATCCTTCTCTTGTCAAACAAAAGCATGACATAGGCTCTCATTGTCTCTGACACAGACAGACTTTCAACCACCTTAAGCAAAAGCGATCTTCTGTCCGAACGTCCGTAAAGCGGATTTAAAAGAAAATCACAAAGTTCCTTATTGGAATCAAAAACTTTTGCAACTGCAGAAATTTCTTTTGCGTATTCTTCAACCATATTGTCTGACTGACCAATAAGCATCAGTGCTTTGGCATAACGTCTTGCAACAACAATGTTTTTCATTATGCCACCACCTTTCCGATATAATCAGAAATAATATTTTCCTGATCCTGCTCATTGATGTTTTCTCTGATCAGTTTTTCCGCTTCCAGAACTGCTTTTTCAACAACCTCTTTTGAAAGCGTTTCCCTGGCCAGCTTAAACTCCTGCTCAATTTTCTTTTCAGCCTGAACCTGAAGTTTTTCAGCCGATTTTTTTGCTTCGGCAACAATCTTTTCCCTGGCTTTTTCTCCCTGTTCCACGTAGGTATCGACTATTGTCTTTACTTCCTCATCAAGGGATTCCATTTTTTTCTGAAATTCTTTAAGCTCTTTTTCAGCCTGTGCTTTTTTAGATTCCAGCTCTGAAATTTCTGTTTTAAGATTTTCAACTCGCTGACTAAAAAAATTTGAAGCAGGCTTTTTCAAAAGCACAAATAAAACAGCTACAAGAACTGCAAAGTTAAGCAGCTTGTAGTTGTCAATGGACCCCCATCCGCCTCCGTGGGACCCGCCTTCGGCTCCTGCTGCACCTGCTGAAACAGCCGCAGCGGAAACCAACAGCAGAGGAAGAAGAAAAAATACAATTTTTCTAATCTTCATCAAACGGCCCTCCCCAAAACTTTTTTTGCAATTTGTGAGGCAAATTCACCAATATCTTTTTCCAATGAAGCTCTTGCAGCTTCAGTTTCCTTACTTAATTTTTCCTTGACCTCATTGAACTTTGCCATTGACTCTTTCTGAAGTTCAGATAAGATTCTGCTTTCTTCTTCAGCAGCCTTTTCAATAAGCTCGTTCTTTTTTCTGGCTCCGTCAATTCTTGCAGATTTGATATCCTCACGAAACTTGATCTCACTTTCTTTTGCATTATATACAGCTTTTTTTGCATCTTCTGAAAGTGAATCAACAACGGCTTTTCTTTTTGCAAGAATTCCCCTGATTGGCTTATAAAGGACAATATTCAATGCAATGATCAACACAACAAAATTGACAATCTGAATAATAATTGAACTATTCAGGCTAATATCAACAGACATAACCCCTCCTGAAAACCCATATTTAAATTATTAACAATTGTTTTTTAAGTTCCGCTACTATCACTTTTTATCGTAAAATGTCAATTTGTTTTTGGGAAATACTGATTTTTAAAGATTCTGAATCAGAATTCAGTAATTATTCCAATCTTTCAACCCTTAATGCTGATTTTTTAGACTATCTTCATTATTTCTCTATTTTGCATTAATTTCTTTGACTTTTATCAAATTGACTCCAGGTAATTTTATCTTGCCGTAAAAGGCCTCATACTTATGCTCATCAAAATACCCATAGCAGACATTATAGTAATCACAGATGTTCCACCATAGCTTATTAGTGGAAGCGGCATGCCAACCACTGGAAAAAGCCCCATTACCATTCCAAGATTAATAAAAAGCTGCCAGAATACAATTGAAACAAGACCAACCCCTGTTATTATCCCAAACCTTGATCTGCAGCTCCCAGATATTTTAAGTCCCCAGACAAGAATAAAAAAATAGAGTGAAAGAAAAATTATGCTTCCCAGAAACCCCCATTCTTCTGCAAAAACCGAAAATATAAAGTCTGTATGCTGTTCAGGCAAAAAGGAAAGTGCATTCTGAGTCCCCTCACAATAGCCTTTTCCATAAAACATTCCAGAACCTATAGCAATTTTTGACTGAATAATGTGGTAACCTGCTCCAAGAGGGTCCTGCCCTGGATTTAAAAAACTGACAATCCTCTTTCTCTGATAATCTTTCAAAAAAAACATAACAAAGACTATCGTCAGAACAGCGCCTGTTCCTATCAGAGACAAAAGAGTTTTCTTTTCAACCTTAACAAAAAAAATCATTAATGCAGCTATAAGAACAAGGGTTCCGGCTGTTCCAAGATCTGGCTGTTTCAGAATAAGAATAAAAGGAATCATTGTATAAAAAATTGGAATTATCAGCTGCCTTATTCCAATGCCGTCAATAAATAAATTTTTAGAAAAATGCCTGGCAAGGACAAGAACAAGGGATATTTTGGCAAGTTCCGAGGGCTGAAAATTCATAAATCCCAAGGAAATCCATCTTTGGGAACCGCCCGCTAGTTTTCCCTCATAAATTACATAAATAAGGCAGAGATTTACTGACCAGTAAAAAAAAAGACTCCACCTTTCATAAAAATGATAATCAATTATACCAAAAACAAAAAAAACAACTATTCCTGCAGAAAACCATACTGCCTGCTTAATTACAAATTCCGAACCATAAATCACCCCTTCCCTGTGAGTTGCACTATATATCTCTCCAAGGCTGATAAAAAAAAATGCGAATATCAGCATAAACAGTACCCAGTCAAAATTGGAAAAAATTTTCTTATCAATCATTCAATTTCACCAAGACAGTATTTTTCAACTATTTTTTTTGCAATAGGAGCTGCGGTTGCAGAACCATGCTCCCCGTGTTCCACCAGTACAGCTACAGCTATTTTTGGATTTTCAACTGGAGCGAAAGCAACAAACCATGCATGGGGAAGCCATCTTTTTTTCTTACCCTTACTTGATTTATATCTTTCGCTGCTAACAACCTGTGCAGTTCCTGTTTTACCTGCTATTCTTATTTTATCTGTTTTTATTGAAAACCCTGTGCCCGATGGAGAATTAACAACCAGATCAAGACCCTCGTTTATAATTTTCAGATATTCTTTTTTAATTCCAAGCTCTTTTTTTACACTTCCCTTTGATTCTTTAATTACTACTCCATTTGAACCAACTATCTTCTTAACAAGAAACGGCTTTACAAGACTTCCGCCATTTGCAAAAACAGATGTCATTACAGCCATCTGGAGGGGTGTCACAAGATTATAGCCCTGACCTATTACTACAGAAAGCGTTTCTCCACCCTGCCAGCTCTTCCCAAACTTCTGCATCTTCCATTTGGAGTCCGGCACAATACCTGATTCTTCATTTTCAATTTCTATTCCGGTTTTGCTTCCAAGCCCAAAAAGCCTGGAATATTCGGCTAGTTTATCTACTCCAAGCTTGACCCCAAGCTTATAAAAGTAAACGTCGCATGATTCAATAAGTGCTTCTTTAACATTGATATTTCCGTGACCATATTTATTCCAGCACCTGAAGAACCTGTCCCCGTAAAAATATCTGCCAGAACAGAAATACTTTTCATCTGGAGTTATCAGTTCTTCTTCAAGACCTGCAGCAGCCGGGATCATTTTAAAAATGGATCCAGGCGGATATTTTCCCTGAATTGCTTTATTTTCAAGGGGTCTTAAAGGATTTTCAATCAATTCTTTCCACTGTGCATCTGTCATTCCGGTAACAAATAAATTTTCATTAAAGGTGGGGGTACTCGCCATGCACAGAACTTCTCCGGTATTGGGATTCATTGCAACTACAGATCCGGCTTCTTCACCTAGAAGCTCAACAGCATATTTCTGCAACTCAAGATCCACTGTAAGATAGAGATTATCCCCTGGGACAGAAGATACTTCACTCAGTACCTGCATGATTTTGCCTCTTGCATTTACCTCAACCTGAGCTCCTCCGTACTCTCCCCTCAAATAATCTTCAAATTTTTTTTCAATTCCTGATTTTCCTACATAATCGCCAACTCTCAAAGGGATATTATTTTTTTTTCTTAGAAAATCAGTATCAGCCTCTCCGAGATAACCAATAATATGTGAGGCAGTACCAGGGTATAAATAATCACGTTTAGGCTCAACGCTTATAAAAGTTCCGGGCAAAAAAAACTGATTTGTTTCAATTTTTGCAACAATATTTCTATCAATGTCGTCTGCTATTGTAACAGCCTTGAACGGAGTGTAAATAAGTGCATTTTTTAGTTCTTTTTCGACCCCGTCCCTTATTTCAATTATCCTGTTAAGATTATTCAAGAGTTCATCAATTGAATCAACATCTTTTGGCACTACCTTCAGGTTAAAAGAGGGCCTGTTGTCTACAATAAGCTTTTCATTCCTGTCAAAAATCAAGCCTCTTGCCGGAACAATTCTTTGTATCCTGACACTATTATTTACAGACAGTTTTCTGTAATTTTCTCCTTTTATTACCTGGAGCCAGAAAAGCCTTATCCCCAAAATAAAAAAAGCGGCACTGATCCATATCAAAAGAATATTAAGCCTTCCTCTGAACCATTCAGGCTCTGGATTCCCGTCAATACGAACAGCCATATTATATCCTTGACAATTTTGCTAACTTGCTTTGAATATCTGCTTTAACCATCAAAATGAGTTCTCTTACCCTGTTAAATAAATAGAATAAAATAAGAAAACTAAAAAAACAGTATATAAGCTCTCTTAAATACAAACTAAAAATTTCTTCGAAAAAAACTGAACCCAGGAAATATTCATAATTTGAAACAAAAAGAAAAAAACCATTGATAACCACCCCTGCAATTCCAAAGAGTGTTATGAAAATGTGGTTATTCAAATTCAGGTAAAAGGAACTGACTCTTATTATCAAAAAAAACCATAAATAGGACGATAAATAAACACCAAAAACACCGCCTGACAAAGAATCTTTTAAATATCCGGCAAAAATGCAAAGTAAAAACACTCTTACCTTATCTTCAGAAACCATGTAATAATAAAAAATCCAGACCAGAAGAATATCATAAAATCCAAGAGCGTTTAAAAAAAAAGACTGAACTAAAATAAGAATTGAAAGGAAAAAAAAGTTAAAAAGAATATCAGCCATCTTTTCTTTCATCCGGCAGGTTTAATATAATTAAAACTTCCTCAAGTTTTTCAAAATCAACAAAAGGCTTTACATCGACATCCTGGAAAATACCTGAATCCTTTTTGCTGACCCTTGTCACTTCACCAACCCTTAAACCTTTGGGAAAAATTCCATCCATTCCAGAGGTCACAACATTGTCTCCAACCTGTATATCAAACTTTCTTAAAATATATTTAAATATACAGATTTCACTTCCTGTTCCTGAAACAACGCCTCTGCCCCGTGAAACCTGAACAAGACAATCTACACCGCTCATTCGATCAGTGATAAGAAGAACCTTGGAATAGTTTCTTGACACTTTTATTACCTGGCCGACAACGCCTTCTGGCACTATTACCGGACAATTAAGATCTACTCCGGAGTCTTTACCTCGATTTATTATAATAGTGTTAAACCATTTGACTGAATCTCTTCCAACAACTTCTGCTGCAATATATTCAGGTTTAATCTTTTTGCTGAATTTTAAAAGCCTTCTAAGCCTTTCGTTTTCAAGAACAACTTCTTTATATAAAGTTTCTTTTGAATGAAACTGCTTTATTTCCTCTAATAGCTCGTTGTTCTCACTGCTGAGACGAACAAGTGAAAAGTAGTTCATCCATATTTTTTCAACAGATCCTGTTATTTTTGAAAGAACATGCTCAACCGGACCAAAGAGATCAAGCCCGAATGCTCCAAACCCCTGAATCTTTCCTCCGCCTCTTCCGGCAGCAATCAGGGCTGCAATATTTATCAGCAAAAAAACAATAACGACTAGTTGGATGAATTTTTTTTTTGAAAACATAGTGTCTGACTATCAGGGAATCATGACCTCCCTCAAGATTTCAATATCCTCAAGGGATTTACCAGCACCTTCAGCAATGGTAGAGAGAGGATCGTCAGCAACCTTAATTGGAAGACCGCTTTTTTCTCTTAAAAGCCTGTCAAGATTTTTAAGAAGAGCCCCGCCTCCTGTCAAAACAATACCCCTGTCAACGATATCAGCAGCAAGCTCAGGGGGGGTCTGTTCAAGAGCTATTTTCACTGTTTCAACAATAGCCTCTATCTGCTCCAGAATAGCCACCCTTATTTCCTCGGAATCTATTGCAAGAATCTTTGGAATACCTGAGACAAGATCCCTGCCCTTTACTTCAATTGTCTCAAGATTTTCAGGATCGGGATAAGCGTTTCCTATTGTTGTCTTGATTATTTCAGCTGTTCTCTCGCCAATAAGCAGATTATACTTTCTCTTTATATACTGCATAATTGAAGAATCCATTTTATCTCCTGCGACTCTCAGAGAACGGCTGTAAACAATACCTGCAAGTGAAATAACTGCAACTTCAGTTGTTCCTCCCCCAATATCAACAACCATATTACATGTAGGTTCAGTTATGGGAAGACCTGCACCAATTGCTGCTGCCATTGGTTCTTCAATAAGAAAAACCTCTCTTGCACCTGCCTGCTCAGCAGATTCCTTTACAGCTCTTTTCTCCACCTGAGTTATACCCGAAGGTACAGCAACAATGACTCTTGGTCTTATAAAACTTCTCCTGTTATGCACTTTTTGTATAAAATGCCTAAGCATTGCCTCTGTTACTTCAAAATCAGCAATAACACCGTCTTTCATAGGTCTTATTGCAATTATATTCCCAGGGGTTCTGCCAAGCATATTTTTGGCTTCAAGACCCACAGCAAGAACTTTATTCTTTGCTCTGTTATCAGTTCTTACAGCAACAACTGAGGGCTCGCTTAAAACAATACCCTTTCCTTTTACATAAACAAGGGTATTTGCTGTTCCCAAATCTATTGCAAGATCACTTGAAAAAGCACCCAGTAATGAATCAACAAAAAAGTTCATGCCTTTATTACCTCATGTGCAAATTTGTTATTAGGATTAATATAGCAGCAAAACGGAAATCATTATTCTTTTCAGAAAAAAATTTTATGGTTTCCGGTTGTCAACCAATTTAAAAACTAAACTTATAATATCTTTCTGCTGCCTTTTGGTAATATCCCAAAAAAATTTTCTGCCGGCAGCATAACCAAGCTTTCATTTTTTCTTTTATAAACAAAGTAAAAATTTAAGCAATTATTTCTATTAGTTGCTCTTTAGTCTGACTTAACAAAAGAGCTTAAGCTTTCGGTAAATCACTAATCAGCTCTATTAAATAACCTTATTTTTTTTAAGCAATACGGCAAATTCATATATTAAAATTCTGAATTACCAAAGAAGTATTACTAAGTATATTTTTTTATTCCTTAAGCTTTAAAAATTAATTTTTGGTCTCTTAACCTAACTAATTCTTTTATAATTTACAAAGAAAAAAGATTTAATAAAAAAGCAGCTCAGTTTTTCAGGGAATAAAAAATCAACAATAATATTATTTTCCGCTACCAGAAAAAAAACTTATTTACAAGGATAAAAAGATTAAGCCAATTTATAGAGTAAATTGTGAAGTCTTGGCCTGAAATATTTAATTTTATCATTGTTATCTCCGTAAAACACCCTGTTTGTCAACAATATAATCCATAGTCCATGGTCAAGGTCAATCCACATTGAAGTGCCTGTAAACCCAAGATGACCAACAGTGTTCGAAGAAAAATAATCACCGCATGAAGAATTGGTTAAGGATTTTGAGTCAAAACCAAAGGCCCTTTTACTATTTCTTATCTTTAACATTCTTTTAGTAAAATCAGGGTACAGAATTTTATTTTTGCTTCCTGAATAAGCACCAAAAAACTCATCAATTATTTTATGCACATCCAGACAGGTTCCAAAAAGCCCTGCATGCCCGTCTTCTCCACCAACAGAAAAGGCATTATCATCATCAACTTCCCCCTTAAGACGTTTATTTCTAAACCCAGAAAATGAAGTTTCACAAAAGGCATTACTATTTTTTTTAACTTTTGAAGAAAAAAAAAGAGAGGATTCTTTATTGTCATAAAGATTCTTTTTCAGATACTCATAAAGGCTGGTATCAGCAGTTTTTTCCAGAATATTTTTTAAAATCATAAAACCAAGATCACTGTAAACAGTTTCAATACCAGGCATTGCAACCAATTCCTCTCTGGAAATCCATGAAATCCTTGTTTTTTCCCTTTCGCTGAAAGAAATGTCACAAAGATTTTTATAGTAATGCCGATGTGCAGGCAATCCTGAATTATGCAAAAGAAGATTCTCAATTTTAATCTGATTTTTTCCTGGACATTTAAACTCCGGAATATATCTTGAAACATAGTCTTCTGGATAAATTTTTTTATCCTGCCACAAGAGCTGGAAGCAAACTGCTGTTGCCAGAGGTTTAGTAAGAGAAGCAAGGTCAAAAAAAGTATTTTTATCTGTTTTTATATCAGTTGAGCCTGAATTAAATCCATAAGCTTCATAAAAAAAAATTTCTGATTTTTTTGACGCAAGGACACTTGCACCTGTGAAGAATTTGTTTTTAATTGATTCCAAAAAAAAATCATCTACTTTTTTATAACTCATAAGTAAACAACCCTCTGTGAAAACGAATTAATTTTAACAGGATGTCCCAGAAGTAATGGGTTGTTTATATTTCCATGTCCGTAACAATCTGAAAAAACAATTGGAATTTTTGGAAAACATTCTTTTAAAATCTCAAAGATCAAATCAATTTCGCCGCACCCTTCAAAACTTCCTGCTATAATCCCTTTTACCCCGTTAAAGCTGCCGCTGAGTCTCAATTGTGAAAGCATTCTGTCTATTTTGTAAGGAACCTCATTAACATCTTCTAAAAAAACAATTTTGTCTTTAAAAACAGGCATAAACCGTGTCCCGCAAAGACTTGCCAATGATGCAAGATTGCCTCCGCAAAGAATTCCAGATGCAACCCCAGGACTTATAAACTCTTTATTCCCACACAACTCATTTGGAATTAAGCCTTTGAAAATATTATTTATAATCCCAGTATCTGATTTATCCAAATCTGAAAAATTAGGACCGTGAAAAACAAAATGGTGTGTTTTTTCAGCAATCATATTTAGAAGAACTGTAATATCGCTGTAGCCCATAAAAAAGCCATTAAATTTATTTAGAACTGAAAAATCAATTTTTTCAATCATCCTTAAGGCTCCAAACCCTCCTCTTGCAAAAATAACACCTTTTAAATCCTTTTGCCTTAAAAGATCCATGAAGCCTTTTACTCTTGTGTCATCATTCCCTGACATATACCTTTGTGAATCAGAAATATTTTCAGCAAGAACCGGAAAATAACCGAGGGTTTTTAAAAAATTTACCCCTCTTAATATTTTATCATGGTTCGTTTTACCTGAAACAGAGGCAATCCCAATTTTATCTCCTTTTAAAAGAGGAGGAAAAAGATTTTTTACAGTCATTTCTTACCTGCAATTTGTCTTGACAAATAATAGTTCCAGTTGTTATAAATCGACGTTCAATCAAGTCGGGGCGTAGCGCAGCCTGGTAGCGCACTTGCATGGGGTGCAAGGAGTCGCAGGTTCAAATCCTGCCGTCCCGACCACTTTTTTTCCTTTTCATATTTTTTCTCCAGTAATTTTTTTATAACATTTATATTAATTTTGTTTATTTCGATCCAAACTGACTTTCAGCCATTATAAAGTGAAATACATAAATTTAGTTACTGAACTAAAACTGCCTTATTTAATTACCATAATATTTAATAAACACTAAAGTCTAAATTTACATCATATTTAATAAACAAAAAAATTCTAGTTTTACCAGAATCAAAGCTCAATAAAGAGTCAAGCCCCAATTTTTTTATAAAAGACAGTAATAAGGTTTTCTCCCGATCAAATAGGTAGTTCATCCTATGGAAAAATTTTAAACCCGGTCTTATAATAAATAACACTTAAAATTCATAATCCAAATCAGGTGGGAAAATGACTGAAGAAAAAAGATACTACCCAAGAAAACCTTATTTTATGCCTGTTGACTATATAGACAGGAACAGAATTTACAGGGAATATATTATTGATATAAGTGCAGGCGGAATTTTTATTAAAACAGAAAATTCAGTTCCTGTTGGAAATGAAATAAGCCTGACACTTCCTTTCCCGTCGCAAAGCTATATTACAATTTCTGGAGTAGTTGTAAGAAATGCACCGGAAGGAATAGCTGTTAGATTCCACAGAAGTGACCTCGAGCTTGTATCAAGACTTGAGTCTCTTGTAGAAGAAATAAAAGTTGTAAACCAGAGCAGTGAATGGGGGTAAAAGACTCTACCCCCCGAAATATATTTTATAAATCAACTCCGTATTTTTTCAAAAATGCTACTCCGCCCTGAACACTTACATTCTGCTCATAACCAAGCTCATTCAAGTTCAGCTGTGCTTCATAGGATCTCACTCCTGTGTTGCACACAAGAACAACTTTTTTGTTCTTTGGAACTTCGTTTATTCGTCTTCTCAGCTCATCCTGAGGAATGCTTTTCCAGAAATCCGGATACTTTTCAACATATGGTCTTGCATCCCTTTCCGCACGACAGTCAATTAAAGCAGCCTCGCCTTTTTTAATTTTTTCCCAGTATTCTTCAAATTCTTTACTTCCAATGGGCCTGAACTGCTCATTCAAAAGGTTATCTGCAACATTCCCAAGGGCATTTATAACATCCATTGCAGAGGCAAAAGGTGGTGAATAAGCTATTTCAAGATTGCTGATATCATCAACTGTTGCACCCTTGTCAAGAATTGCTGCAACTGCATTTATTCTTGCCACAGTGGCATCACCGTTAGCTCCATATCCCTGAATACCAAGAACCTTTCTTGAACCCCTCTCAACAACCAGTTCAAGATACATTAGATCTTTGTCAGGATAAAAATGTGCTCTGTCAAGCTGACACATCTGAACACTTACAGCATCAAACCCTGCCTTTAAGGCATTGTCAAGGTTAAGGCCTGCTCCGCAAAGACAGCCATCAAATATTTTTACAACAAAGCTTCCAACAGCACCTTTGAACTGCTTGTTTGAACCTGTTATATTTGACCCAATAACCCTTCCCTGTCTGTTTGCCATGGAACCAAGAGGGAAATACCCCCACTGACCCGAAACAAGATTTTTTATTGCAACGCAGTCTCCTCCTGAATAAATATCAGGATCTGAAGTTTCAAGCCTGTCATTTACCAAGATTGCATCAAAAGGACCAATTGCAAGACCTGCTTTTTTTGCTAGTTCAGAGTTTGGTACAACTCCGGGAGCCATTATTACAAGGTCTGCCTCAAGCTCTCGTTTATCGGTAACAACTTTTTTTACACTTCCATCTCCTTCAAGAGAAATCACCCTTTCTCCAAGATAAAAGGAAACATCATTATCTTCCATTTCCTTCATTGCAAGGCGCGCCATTTCCTTACCAACAAATCCTGGCATTACCTGATCTGCAATTTCAATAACGCTTGTTTCGATTCCCCACATGTCTGCAAGTGCCTCAGCCATTTCAAGTCCGATAAACCCTGCTCCTACAACAACAGCCTTTGATACTTCACCTGCGGTAATGACAGCTTTTATATCAATTGCATCCTGAAGTTTTCCAACACCATATACATTTTTGAGATCAAGACCGCTAATACCGATATTTCTTACCCTGCATCCTGTTCCAAGAACAAGCTTGTCATAGGAAAGCCAGTCTTCCCTGCTTCCATCTGCAACAATTTTAACTTTTTTATTTTTCCTATCAATATCAACAACTTCTGTCCCGGTCATCACTTTTACATCTTTACAGTTTGTAAAGAAGTATTCATCCCTTACCATGTGAAAACTTGTTTTCATCAGATCGGAAGAATCACTTACATCTCCCGAAACATAATATGGAATTCCACATCCGCCATAGGAAATAAATTTTTCCCTGTCTATCAGTATAACTTCAGCATCAGGCTCTGTACGTTTCACCCTGCAGGCAACTTTAGGTCCAAGGGCAACTGCTCCTACAACAACTATCTTCCTGGACATCTTTCCTCCGTAATTTATTTATATTTACAAATCTTATCCCCAATTTAAGGCGGACTTATGTTTTTTAGTCCAGCCAAATATTCAATTAATCAGATTAAAAAAAATCAAACAAGTTTTATTATATTTTTTATTCATTTTTGAACTCAAATAACTCGATATCGTTACAAAAGATTCAAATCCCAGTTAAGCTTTGAATTTTTTCTTCTTTCAGAATCAATTTCTCTTGGAACAAATTCATTTATCTCTGCAAATAAAGAAAAACCCGCCTTTTTTAATTGATTTTTATTTTCTGTAAGATCAATTTCCCATGAAGGATAAACCCAGTAAAGGGAATCATATTTTTTAACAAACCCGCCTTCCTTTTTAGGGCTGAAAAAAAGCTCTTCAGATTTAAGCTCATCAGATTTAACAGCTGAAATGGTATATGGGAAATATCCTTTAATTATTATGCCAAGGGGAATCTTTGAATTTTTCGGCATTGAAACAAGGTCTTCCTTTCCAAGTTCAGGACTTACAATTGCACCCTTAAATCCATTTTTTTCCATTACTTCTGCTGCAAGAGTATTTGTAAGGTTGCAAAAAGGTCCGCCCCAGACATTGATACTTTTAATTTTTTTAAAAAGGCCTGCCTGCCAGATATTATTAGCAATAAAATTTTTACCGCCCTTTTCAATAATCAAATCTATTGCATCCATATATTTCTGCTCATCTTCCGGCCAGATAAAAGGAGGAAGCCAGAACCACTGACTTAAAGAAAAATCTTTTTTTTCATATTTTAGTTTTTCAATAAAGAGATCGTCAACCCAAACTCCGCCAGGCGATTGAAGACTTCCTTTTTTCGAACACCTTTTAACAAATGTTTCTTTTACATTAACCCTTTTCTTATCAGATTTTACAGGGCCTTCATCCATGGAAAAAGAAACTGGAGAAGGTTTTATACCTTCAATAAGTTCATATTCTGATTTTAAAGATTCAATATAATTCACAAGCTCCTGTTCTTTTCTGTCAATTAAAAAAACAGGGGTTTTGGAAGGCGGAATTTTTTTAAAATCAGATGCTCTGAATACAAATTTACCGCCTTTGGGAAGAGATAAAGGCACATAAATAACATTATGAAAGAGATCGCCTTCATATCCAACTCTAAGTTTATCGCCCTTCAAAAGAGGCTCCCTTGGTTCAAGAAAAAATTTTTTGCCGTCACTTGAAATCCGTCCCATAAATTTCCCTGAACCAGTTTCACTGTTTTCTCCTGCTGGATTATAGGTTCTCTGGGGAAGAAAATTATAATGGGTCAGAGGGCGTCCAAGTGCTTCATCAAAAATTTTTACTGCATCTTTTTTCTCCTTTGCAGTCATTACCTGATCTCTTAAACTTTTATATCCCCAAACTGTATAATAAACATAATGAGGAGTCTTTTTTCTTCCCTCGATTTTCCATGTCTTAACTTCTGGTATCTCCTGCAAAACTTTTACAAGAACATCAAGGCTTAAATCCATGCATGAAAAAAAACTCTTTTTCAAATCACCATGGGAATAAATTCTTCTGCAGGGCTGTACGCATCTCCCCCGAAGTCCGCTTTTACCCCCCATAAAACTGCTCCAGTAACATCTTCCTGAAATTCCGTAACAAAGAGAGCCGTGAATAAAGACCTCCAGGTCAACTCCGGATTTTTTATCCGCCATAAGTTTAATCTGATCAATTGAAAATTCACGGGGGAGAACAACCCTTGAAATATTATTTTTTCCAGCCATTTTAATTCCTGATGGAAGGGAGAGCGCTGAAAGGGTTGAAAGATGAAGCTCACATCTAATTCCAACTTCAGAAGCTATTTTTATTATTGCAGGATCATTTATAATCAGTGCATCTGGTTTCACATAACGCTTTACTCTCACAAGCATTCTGCCGACTTTTGGAATTTCAGAGTCTTTAAGAACAGAATTTATTGCAAGGTAAAGCTTAACATTTTTTCTTCTGGCAAGCTCGGAAAGTTTTGAAAGCTCTTCTATTGAAAAATTATCAGCTTCCATTCTTGCCGAAAAATTTTTTAAGGAACAGTATACTGCATCTGCACCGGCAGCAATTGCTGCAAAAAAAGACTCCATATTCCCGGCCGGAGCAAGTATTTCGGGTTTATGTTCCTGTTTTTTTCTTATCATTTGTTTCCTCACTTGCGGTAAATATTGATTAAGTGTTATAGGCAAACTTTGGATAATAATTAAAGAGAGTCTTTATGGACAGTAAAAAATTTAAAAATAAAAAAGTTTTTAATAATACCAAAGACGACAATACTAAAAAATATATTAAAAACAAAAGGTTTTCAAAAAAAAACACTTCTAGTGTCTCCAGATTAAAGGCTGGTTCAGACAAGAGGCTCAAAGATGTTTTTAAAAAAATTGGAGTACCTGAAAAAACAGAGTTTAAAGCAGACAGATTCCAGCAGGAGGCAATAGATCTTGTACCAAGGGAAGACTGCATTGTAACAGCTCCAACTGGTGCTGGTAAAACATGGATTGCTGAAGTCGCAATGGAAAAAATTTTCAATTCAGGTGGACGATCCTGGTATGCATCTCCATTAAAGGCTCTTACAAATACATTGTACAAGGTTTTTTCCGAAAAATTCGGGGAAAAAAATGTAGGAATTCTAACAGGAGACAGAAAAGAACTTCCTGATGCACCAATTATTATAGGAACAACTGAAATTCTAAGAAACCATCTTTATGATGCTATGCATGAAGGAAGAGATATTGATACAGATTATGTTATCATGGACGAAGCACACTACCTTGGAGATGAAGACAGGGGAGTTGTCTGGGAAGAGGTTTTAATTTATCTTCCAGTAAGAATACCGGTTCTTCTTTTGTCTGCAACAATTGAAAATGCAGAGCAGATTGCAGGATGGATGGAATCAATAAGGCAAAGGGAATGCCGGGTTATAAAAGCCAAAAAAAGGCCTGTAGAACTCTACCCTCTTTTTCTTCATCCTTCAGGAACTGTTTTTCCTTTTTTTGAAACAATAAATGAAAAAGGAAGGCCTCCTGTAACAAGAATATATAAAAAAGTAAGAAAATATATTTCAAATGTACACAGACCTCTTTTGTCACATCCAGGAAGAATCCCCCCCATGGGAGAAATAATAGGCATACTTGGCAAGTACAGCCTTCTTCCATCAATATTTTTCTTAAAATCAAGGGCAGACTGTGACAATTCTGTAGAAATATGTGAAAGAAACGGCCTTAAGACAACAAAGGAACAAAGGGATAAAATAATTAAAAAACTTGATTATCTGGTGGAAAAACATCCCCATATAAAAAATCATCCCCAGATAAAATATGTCATAAATTCAGGAGTTGCAGCTCATCACAGCGGACATCTTCCTCCCTGGAAAGAAACAGTTGAAGAGCTTATGACAGAAGGACTTTTAAATGCAGTCTTTGCAACTTCAACTGTTGCAGCAGGAGTAAACTTTCCAGCAAGAAGCGTTGTACTCTCAAACTCAGACAAGTTCAACGGCGTTGAATTTCTTCCACTTACCCCAACAGAACTTCATCAGATGACAGGACGTGCAGGAAGAAGGGGGATGGATAATATTGGATTTGTTATTTCACTTCCAGGAAAGTTCATGGATTTAAAACTTCTTGGAAAACTTTTTTTCCAGAGTCCAGGACCTGTTTTAAGCAAACTCAAGATAAACTTTTCAATGGTTTTAAACCTTCTTTTATCCCACTCGCCTTTCCAGATTGAAATTTTAATTGAAAGATCTCTTGCCTCATACCAGATAAAAGAATCTGATGAATTAAAAATGGATTTCAGAAAAAGGCTCAATTTCTTAAAAAAAACCGGATATGTGGATACAAACGACAACCTTACATATGACGGAACCTGGGCTTCAAAACTTAGAATAGATTATCCTCTGATTGTTGCCGAAGGCTTCAGAAAAGAACTTTTCCCAAAATCTCCCATTCTTCTTGCATCAATTATTTCATGCTTTGTTACTGACAGGGAATACAAAGATGATCTTCTTTTCCACAGAAGCATTCCAAAAAACTTAAGAAAAGAATATATTAACATAAAAAAAGAGCTTGAATCCTTTTTTTCAGATCTGGGAAATAACGGCTTTAATGTTCCAAATCTATTCCTCACACCTGCTGTAATGACTTATCACTGGGCAATGGGTGCACCATGGGAGGAAGTCAGCAGATTAAGTGAAATTGCCGAAGGAGATCTTGTAAGGCTTTTTCTGAGAACAGCTGATAATTTAAGGCATATAAAAAATCTTACAGAAGTGTTCCCTGAAGAGGCGGCAGCTGCTGCCGAAGCTGTTGAACTGATTTTAAGGGAACCTGTCATAACAGATTAAAACAATAATTTTTTGAAAGAACAAGTATTCATGAGTAGAAAAAG
Source organism: Desulfobacteraceae bacterium (assembly GCA_020633955.1). Taxonomy (GTDB): domain Bacteria; phylum Desulfobacterota; class Desulfobacteria; order Desulfobacterales; family JACKCP01; genus JACKCP01. Next base: position 60,253 of record JACKCP010000002.1, read on the forward strand.
AGCTGAAGAAATTAAAAAAAGAAGAACATTTGGAATAATAAGTCATCCTGATGCAGGTAAAACAACACTTACTGAAAAACTCCTCCTTTTTGGCGGTGCAATTGAACAGGCTGGTGCAATCAAGGCAAGAAAGTCCGAAAGACATGCAACAAGCGACTGGATGGAGGTTGAACAGCAAAGGGGAATATCTGTAACAACATCTGTAATGAAATTCAATTACAATGATTACGAAATAAATCTTCTCGATACACCAGGCCATAAGGACTTTTCAGAAGATACATACAGGGTTTTGACAGCCGTTGATTCTGCTTTGATGATAATTGACAGCGGAAACGGAGTTGAACCCCAGACTGAAAAGCTCATGGGGGTATGCAGAATGAGGAATACTCCCATTATTACATTTATAAACAAGCTTGACCGCGTAGGACTTGAACCGCTTGATATTCTTGCTGAAATAGAAGATAAGCTTCAGATAGAATGTACCCCCCTGTCCTGGCCCATTGGAATGGGAAAGGAATTTAAAGGGGTGTATAATCTTGTTGATAAATCAGTACTTCTTTTCCGGGCAGGCCAGGACAAACGACCTGAAGATGTTGTTGAAATAGATTCCCTTGAAGACAAAAAACTCGATGAAATTCTCGGCTCACTTGCAGACAAACTAAGGGAAGATGTTGAGCTGATTGAGGGCGCTGCAGACCCGTTTGACCTTGAACTTTTTTTAAACGGAACCCAGACTCCGGTGTTTTTCGGCTCGGCACTCAACAATTTCGGAGTTCAGGAAGTTCTTGACGCACTTACTCAATATGCTCCCCCTCCATATCCAAGGGAGACACACACACGATTTGTAAACCCAATGGAAGATGATTTTACAGGTTTTGCATTCAAAATTCAGGCAAACATGGATCCCCAGCACAGGGACAGAATTGCTTTTATAAGAGTATGTTCAGGCAAATTTACCAAGGGAATGAAGGTGATGCACCACAGAATCGGCAAGGAAATCACGCTGGCCAATGCAATAACTTTTATGGCAAGGGAAAGAAGCCATGTAGAAGAAGCCTGGCCGGGTGATATAATCGGAATTCATAACCATGGAACAATAAAAATTGGAGACACCTTTTCTCTTAAAGAGCCACTTAAATTCAAAGGAATTCCAAACTTTGCTCCAGAGCTTTTTAAAAGGGTAATACTAAAAAACCCGTTAAAGGCAAAACAACTGAACAAGGGACTTATCCAGCTTTCTGAAGAAGGAGCAATTCAGTTTTTCAGACCTTTGCAGGGAAATGACATTATTCTTGGAGCTGTTGGAGAACTTCAGTTCGATGTTACAATTGCACGTCTAAAGGCAGAATACAGTGTTGATGCGATTTATGAACCTATTAATTATTCGGTCGCACGCTGGCTGGAATTTGAAGATCCAAAGGACGAAAAGGAATTTGAAAGAAAAAATCAGAACAATATGGCCCTTGATTCAGAAGGATATAAAACATTTCTTACTACTTCGGAATGGCAGCTTGGCTTTATAAAAGACAAATGGCCAAAGGTAAAATTTCTTAAAACAAGGGAACATGACTAGCAGATAAATTTTGTTCAGGCGCTGTTTTTTTTTATTTTATGTTTAATATATATATTCTGAACTTAATTTATGATATCTTAATCGTCCTTAAGAAAATTTAAAAATTTTATTTGCATGAGGCTAAAAATGACAAGCACGGGATACAGAGAAATACCATATAACTATACTTCAGCAGATGATGAACAGATAGTATCAAGAATTCTTGGAGAAGATACCTGGCAGGTTCTTGAAAGACTGAGACTACAGAGAGTGACAGGAAGATCGGCACGTCTTCTGATGAGATTTATCGGAGATATCTTTATTCTAAAGAGAAACCCCTTTGTTTTTCAGGAGCTTGTAGAGTCCTCAAGGAGAAGAAAAGAATACTTCAAAAAAAGTGAGGATGAACTTGCAGTTATTGAATCTGCAGCCTTGAACAATGAAGTTCTGCCTGTTGTGAAAAAATGCAGACAGGTTCTTGAAAATTTTAAAAAAGAAATAAACGAAGTTAAAAAAAAGAGAAAAGAAGTATTAAAAATACTGGGTGAAATTGTTGGAAAGGAAAATGTATATTTTGATCCTTTCACATTAAACAGCCATGCCACAGATGCCACTGACTGGAGAATGTGTCTTCCCTGGGCTGTTGTGCGTCCTTACAGTGAAGAGCAGGTTCCAAAACTTTTAAAAGCAATTGAAGACCTTGAAATGCATGTAATTCCAAGAGGTGCAGGGACAGGTCTTACAGGTGGAGCAGTTCCTTTAAATGAAAACTGCATAATGATTAACACTGAAAAACTTGCAAGAATTCACGGTATAGAAAAAAGAAAATTCACAGATGATAACGGCAATGAAAAGGAAATGTCGGTATTAAAAGCTGATGCCGGTGTAATCGCTGATCAGGCAATGAAATTTGCTGAAAAAAACAACCTTGTTTTTGCAACTGATCCAACAAGTTCCTGGGCATGTACTCTTGGAGGAAATATAAGCGAAAATGCAGGGGGAAAAAAGGCTGTATTATGGGGAACATGCATTGATAATGTTCTTGACTTCAAGGTTGCCATGCCCGGAGGTTTTTTTGTTTTTGTTGAAAGAACTGATCACCGTATGAGGAAAATAATGCCCCAGGACATTGTTACCTTTAAAGTTACAAATCTTTCAACAAATGAGTCAGAAGAAATAAAACTTATTGGAAGTGAAATAAGAAAACCCGGCCTTTGGAAGGATATTACAAACAAAACTCTTAACGGAGTTCCAGGTCTTCAAAAAGAAGGATGTGACGGCATAATAACTTCCGCATCATTTATCCTTTATGAAGACTATAAGTTCAAAACAACATGCTGCCTTGAATTTTTCGGAGAAAGCATGGATGAGGCAAGTATTGTAATATCCGAACTTACAAAGCTTTTTGAAGACAGAACAAAAGAAACCCTTATGGCTTTGGAACATTTTGATGACGAGTATATAAAAGCCATAAACTATAAAGTCAAGGCGCCTAAAAGTGAAATCCCAAAGGCAGTCCTTTTAATAGACATTGTTGGCAATACACAGGAAGAACTTGAAAAGGGCAAGCAGAAACTTTCTGATCTTCTTGCAAATTATGAAAACACAGAAATATTTTTTGCAGCTGACAAAAAGGAAGCTGACAAATTCTGGGGAGACAGAAAAAAATTCGGAGCAATTGCTGCTAGAACAAATGCTTTTAAACTGAATGAAGATATTGTCCTTCCAATTCATGCACTTGCAGATTTTGCAAGATATGTTGATGAATACAACAGAGAAGAAAACAGACACAGCCAGAAACAGGTGGTAAAAACACTTGCCGGTTATATCAAGACTATACAGACAAAACTTGAAAACAGAGACTGGATGGATTCAAAGTTTCCAGAACTTGAAAAAATAGCAGGAGAAACAATTGAAAATCTTGACAAGGCATCAGGAGAAGAGCTTGAACATGAAAAATTCCTTTCTGAATTCATGGAAAAGCTTTTCAATCTCTTTACCGGTGACCGTGAAATAAGAGATTCAATTGAAAAGGTGAAAAAGGAAACCCGTGACAAGCGCATAATAATTGCAACCCATATGCATGCCGGAGACGGAAACAACCATGTGAACATCCCTGTTTTTTCAAATGATGTTGAAATGATGGCAAGGGCTCACAAAACAGCCGATGATATTATGGAAAAAACTGTTTCCCTTGGTGGAGTTGTAAGCGGTGAGCATGGAATAGGCATAACAAAAATCAAGCATATGGATAAAGAAGAAATAAAAAGGCTTGATGAATACAGAAAAAAATCTGACCCAAAGGGTATAATGAACCCTGGAAAACTTTCAGATCAGTCAATACACAGAAAAGTATTTACACCGTCTTTCAATCTTCTTGGACTTGAAGCCGCAATTTTGCAGTACGGTTCCCTTAAAACCCTTGCTGAAAAAATTTCAACCTGTGTAAGATGCTGCAAATGCAAACCAGTATGCTGTGTGTTTTACCCCCATAAAAACATGTTTTATCATCCAAGAAATAAAAACCTTGCAATTGCGGCAATAATTGAAGCTATTTTGTATGATGCACAAAGAACCCACACAGGCTCTAAATTTAATGTTTTAAGATATCTTGAAGAAATTGCCGATCACTGCACCATATGCCACAAGTGCCAGGCGCCCTGCCCTGTCAATATTGATACAGGTGAGGTTTCCATACTTGAAAGAGAAATTCTTGCAGCACTGAAATACAAGCACACTCCGCTTGGTACAAAGGCTGTCTTGAAATATTTGAAATCAAACAATCAGCCTTTGAACAAAATTTTTAAAAGCGCTGTCTTAAGACCGGGTATAAAGGTGCAAAACCTTTCGAAGAAGGGGCTTGACTATATAGAAGCCAAAATGCCTTTAAAAATAAAAGATTTTGAAGTTGATCCGCTGAATAATGAATTTATAAAAAATACAAAAACTTACCAGGTTCTCAAATCAGCCGCAACTGAACCATCAAGGGAATCAATAAGAGATTTTCTGCCCCATTGTATGGATAACCAGGCAGTAATTATAAACCCGCCGCTTGAAACGGAATCAACTGTTTTCTATTTCCCGGGCTGCGGTTCTGAAAGGCTTTTTGGAACAATATCAATGGCATCTCTTTATATTCTTCTAAAGGCAGGAAAACGGGTTATTCTCCCCCCTCCTTATCTGTGCTGTGGATTTCCTGCAAATGTAAATGCAAGAACCCTTGACTTCAGTGCAATAAGCTTAAGAAATACAATTATTTTTAATCAGATGAATGAAATGCTGAAATATCTCAAGTTTGATGCCTGCACAGTAAGCTGCGGAACATGTATGGAGGCTCTGAGAAAAACCGACATTGAAAAAATATTTGATACAAAGCTTATAGATGTAAGCATCTATGTTCTTAAAAATAAGTTCAAGGATCTTAAGCTTCCAAAGGCACTTTACCACAGGCCGTGTCATGACTCCACAGAAGGAAATGCACTGGAAAGCATAAGAAAAATAAGTGATGAACAAATAATTCTTACTGAATCCTGCTGTTCTGAGGCTGGTACAATGTCAATATCAAGACCTGACATAACAAATGCAATGCTTGCAAAAAAGAAAAATGAGCTTTTGCACCTTAAAAGTGAATTTACATATGACAGGGATCTAAGAATTTATACAAACTGTCCGTCATGTATTCAGGGTCTTTCCAGAAACAAAGATACTGGTTTTGAACCATTACATCTTGCAGAAGCTATTGCAGAAAGCCTTGGAGGAAAGGACTGGAAGGAATCATTAAAAAAGATGTGCGAATTTGCAGAAACAGTCAATTTTTAATCTGAAATAATTTTTAGGCAGCACAGTTTTAAAAGTGCTGCCTGATTTATTTATAAAAATAACAATCTGAAAACACTTATTTTTTTAAAAATCAGATTTTAAATTTACTTTATTACTCCGAAAATCATTCCAATATCTTATTGACACCAGAGAAGTAAATCTTTAACTTTGAACTGTTTTATTTTCTCAACTTAAATAACGAGTCTGCCATGAAAACCAAAAATCTTTTACTTTTTTTTATTTTTTTCCCCTTAGTTTTTCAGTCATGTTTAAAAGAAAAAGAGGATAATACAACGCCCTTTGCCACTTCATTCTCCATAAACCAGAGACTTAAGGACTCAAATAATATTTCTTTTGATTTGAAAGTCTATTTTGACTCTGAGGTACAGCTTAAACATGCACTGGATCACCAGGAAAACTTTTTTCATGCTTCCCAGATAACGATGCAGAAATACTATCTTAGTGACCTGCAGGGGAATAAACTTAAAATTCTTATGAACGATATTCTACACCAGGTATTCAGGGGACATGCTGTATATTTTGAAATTTTAAATCTTAAACAGTGATAAAAAAGGTATAATATGAAAAAAATTCTTTCCAGCGGCCTGCTTATTTCTCTTCTAATCTGTGTTTTATTATCAGGATGTTCAAGAGGATACAAAACCCAATTAATGAGATATGATGCTATTCTTGACAGCGGTGAATTCATTGAAATTACATTTTATTTTTACTTTACCGACAAAAAGGCATCTGAAAAGGCACTGGAAAGAAATGACAAGTTTATTCATGCACTTAACCTTATGTTCAATTCATATAAAAAGCCTCTTCTTACAGAACCCAAGATAAACAATATTTTAAAAAAATGCGGAAATATGGTATTTGACAACTCGGTGGTTGAAGTTGAAATAAAATCAATTAAATACAGGAACTGAAATGTCAGATAAAAAAAACAAAAAGCAAAAAAGCAAGTCTGAAGAGTTAAAGGAAAGAAAAGAAGCTCTTCAGGCTCTTCCAAAAACAATAAGAGAAAAACTATCAGAGGAGGAAGTAAATATTTTCCTTCACAAGGAGGTATGGCCGGAATCTCTCTTCGAAAAACTTTCAGATTTTATTTTCCCGCCTGAAAAATAAAAGTTTGCCGGAGCTGAATATATAAAAAGTTCCGGCAATGTTTGCAAAATTTATTTTAAATAATTGATCAACCCCACAAATTTATTTATCCCACAAGTTTTTTTTACTTCCAAGATAGGAGTCTATTCGTTCAACTGCATCTGCGATTTCATTTTCATCCAGTTCAAAAGGCTTACCGCATGATAGTGAAATAACATAAACCTTTGAAACAAATTCAATGTATAAGGCGGTAGAATATGCCTGATACAGAGTTTTTCCAACGGAGACAAGCCCGTGATTTGCCATAAAAACAGCATTGGAATCTGAAATAACAGAGCATATTTCGTCTGCAAGTTCCTTTGTTCCAAACCCTGCGTAACCAGCCACAGGAACTTTTTTTCCTGCAGATGCAACAAGGTAATGAACTGGAGGAAGCTCTTTTTTAAGACATCCAAGAACGCAGGCATAGGTGCTGTGGGTATGAACTATGCTTTTTACATCAGGTCTTGTTTTATAAATTTTTGAATGGAATTCCCTTTCAGAAGAAGGACGTTTTCCAATCCCAAGAAAATTTCCATCTTCATCAAGCTCAGATATGTATTCAGGAATAAGTTCGCTGTAGTCTATTCCACTTGGTGTAATATAAATCCTGTTTTCATTTTTGACGCTGATATTACCGCCGGTTCCGGAAGTAAGACCGTCTTTTTCCATTTTAAGGCAATATTTAATTATTTGCTCCGAAATATGTTTTTTATTCATTTTATCAAGTCTGAGTATTTTATTAAATTTTCTTTTAATTCAATATTTTCTTCATGGGTTTTAAATGAAAAACGGATATAATCAGTTCCAAGACCCATGATATTTGAACAGTCCCTTATCACAATATCTTTTTCAAGCAGAAAACTAAAAATACTTCCAGAGTCTGATTTCATATTTTTAATTCTTGCAAGAGTATAAATATTGTTCTGATTAATGAATTCAAAATATTTACTTAGGATTGAATCATTAATAAAATAATTTTTTTCATCTTCAATAAAACGCCAGGTTTCATTTAAAAACTTTAATGTAAGCCCCATATTAGAGTTGAGGAAGGAACACACACCTGCAGCAACCGAATTTACCTTCCATGGCAGATCATAAATTTCAGGCCTTGCAGATGATGGTAAGATCATAAACCCAAGCCTTAATCCCGGGAGGGTAAAAATTTTTGAAAAGGACAAAAGCACATATAGATTATCAATATCTTCAGCAGCAAAACTAGTCTTAAAAAAATCCTTTTCAAACGGAAGGTAAGTTTCATCAATTACAAAAAAAGTTTGAGGATTTTTTTTTATCAGATCAATAAGGATATTTTTACTTAGAATTGTTCCTGTTGGATTATTTGGATTGCAGATAAAAACCAGAGAATAATTTTTAATTTTTTTTTCCAGAAGCCCAATATTTGAATCAAAACAGTTATTTTCATTAAAAAAAATATAATCAGATTCAATATTTCTTATTTTACATGCTTTTTCATAATCCGAATAAGTTGGCCCGCAAATAAGTACCCTTTCAGGCTTCAGGGTTTCTGGAAGTCTGTGAATAAATTCAGTGGTTCCGCTTCCTGGAACAATTCTTTTTTTATCGATATTAATAAGGTTGGCAATAAAAGACTTAACCTGACTGGAATCATACTCGGGCAAAAGAACAAGCTCTTTAATATTTTCATTCAGAAAATCAAGAAGCCCCATGGGAGGTCCTAGAGGATTTATGTTTGAACTGAAATCCTTAAGTTCAGAAATTTTTTTTCCTGAATATGCAGAAAGCTCCTTTAAGTTACCGCCATGAATCAGAACACTCATTTTCACCCTCCCTTTTTAACCAGCATAAATCCAAATATTACTTTAACTGATAAAAAAATTCCAGCTTTAGGACAAGCACTATTTATAACCAGATTTTTTATTCAGTTACTGAACGAAACGGTCTTTTTTGTACATTTCTGCGTCAGATTCAAAATTCATCCTCAAAATACTTAATGTATTCCTGGGGTTGAATTTTTCATCTTCCTTGAATGAAACAAAATTCTCGTTTTCGGCCAATCACTATTCAGGAAAGAAAAAAATTAAAGACCTTTCAACACAGCAAAAAAATGAAATGTACTTCCAGCTAAAACAAACAGATGCCAGATTCCATGATTGAACTTCAGCCTTTCCCAAGCAAAGAAAATAACTCCTGCTGTGTAAATTAACCCGCCAAGAACCAGGTATACAAGTGCCTCAGTAGTTAAAGCCTCAATAATTCTATTCATGGCAAAAACACATATCCAGCCCATAGCTATATAAATTGCTGATGAAATTTTTGAAATCTTTGAGATACAGGTAAACTTCAAAATTATTCCGGCAACAGCCATTGTCCAGACAACAGAAAATAAAATCCAGCCAGCCGTTCCTTTAATCATTACAAGACTAAAGGGAGTATAGGTTCCTGCTATCAAAACATAAATGGCACTATGATCCATTTTTTTAAAAAAATACTTTATTTTTGGACTTGAAAAACTGTGATAAAGAGTTGAAGACAGATATAAAACAATCAAAGATGCTCCAAAAATACTGCAGCTTACAACATGCCAAGCATTTCCGTAAATTGAAGAATATACAACAAGAACCACAAGACCAGCAATGCTGAGTAAAGTCCCTAATCCGTGTGTCAGAGAATTAAAGATTTCTTCTCCGTGTGAATATTCGCAGCAAAATTTTTCTTCCATAGATTCCTCATTTAATTTGATTGAATTTATGAAATTATTACCACAAATATAAACAATGATTGGTAAATCTTTTGTAAAATCTTAATATTTAAGATAATTGCAGATTTTATTTCTATTTACTTCAGCCAGGTTTGAACTCTCTAAATGAAAATATAATTTAACTTTTTTTGTAACTACTCAGCTGAAAACTGAAAAAGAGCCAGTATGCTGGCGGATGATCTATTTTTTTCCGAGCCAGCTTCAGAATATTGTTTTTTATCTGCTGACTGGAAGCTTAAGTGATAATGATGGTCAGAAAAAATACAGCAGCCCTTTGATATTAAACTGAACAGTTACCTTTTTTATTCAGTCAACCACAGATTAATTCATAATTTTTTTCTAATTATTTGCATTATTATAATTATATACTTACTTAATTTTCTTTTCAGCTCTCCGATTTCCGGAACAAATTCCCTTGAAAAATCAAAGCATTTAAAAATCAGAAGAGAAACAGGAAAAATATAAACAGTAAAACCTTTTTTCAAAGAATAAAGATCATTGCCATTTGTAAATATCCATGCTGCGCCAAAAGTGACAGGCAATACAAAAATAACAAGTTTACCGATCAGGCCTCTTGAATAGTATAAATACCTTGAAATATGAAAAAAATTTAACAATGCCGATACAGCTAACAATAAAATCAAGGCGTTAAATGAAATCTCAAAAGGCTTAAGCAACAAATCTCCGGCAAGTAAATTTTCAAAATATAAATACATTTCATAAAACTTTTTCTTATATTCCTGACCAACAGGAGTTGCAACATACACTGACCAGAAAATATTAAAACAATTGAGTACCAATAGATAAAATATTGACACTACAATATATAAGAGCAGCAGCTCTGAAATTTTGCCTGCAAATTTCTTAAACTCCCTCTCAATTACTTTTAAAGGTATTACTTTTAAAATTTCATGATATTTTGGCATTGAAATAAACATTTTATTAAAGTTTGATTGTTTGCTTTGCTTTATATGAAATAAACTGAAAAATAAATATTTTTTTAAAAACAATTATTGTTTCTTTTTTTACGTTAAATAAAAAACTGGCGGGCTTTACACTTATGATATAAAAAATAAAAAAAATGGAGATACAATAAAATGAGCATTGCTAAAAAACCCAGATCAGAAATAAAAGATGCAGGCGCACAGGGCTTGCTTATCGTATTTTCCTTTATGCCTTTGCTGTCAATTAATGAAATAACAACTGATCTCAAGTTTTTAATTTTTACCCTTTTTGCATTCAGCTCATTTTTTTTATGCGGATTATGCGGAGCTTTTCTAATAAAAAAAACTTCTCTTGCAAAAAAAGCAGCTTATTTTTCATCAGTTCTGTGTTTTTTTTCATTTTATGAAAAACTGATAAAAAGTCCTTCTGCATTTCTTTTCGCAGTTATATGTCTGATAAGCGTTTTCTTTATTTTCATGGACTATAAATCAGCCTATGACAAAAAAATCAATACTACACACGAAAACAGATGTTACAAGAGATCTTTTTTCGGATCTTTGGCGTTTATGGCTGTATTCTTTATTTATCTTCTTCCATTTGAAAAAAATCATTTTTTCTCATCTTCTGCGATACATCTTTCATTGTTGATTAATCAGGTGCTTTTTTTCAGGTTTTCACTTTCAAAAGCAAATAAAAGCATTAAGCAGCTTTATATTTCTTACGCCATTCTTTCGACTGTATTTATACTTCTTTCAATTTTAAAACCTCAGTCATTTATTCCTTTAGTAATTGTCTCCATGAATTTCCTTATTCTTTTCAGGGAAAAAGGTTTTTATTCCAGGATGAAATGGCTTGAAATAATAATTGATCATCCTGCAAGAATTCTTATTTCCGGTTTTCTTATCATGTGTGTCTTTGGTACATTTCTTCTTTATCTGCCCTCTAGTTCCTCATCATCGGAAATAAGCCTTCTTGATGCAGCATTTACTTCTGTAAGTGCTGTATGCGTGACAGGTCTGATTGTTCTTGACACACCTGTTGACTTTTCAGCTTCAGGACAGTTTTTTATTCTTGTGCTTATCCAGCTTGGTGGTCTTGGTATCATGACAATAACAGCAGCCGGACTCCATGCTGTGGGACAAAGGCTAAGCCTTAAACAGGAAAAAATCTTAACGACAACTGCCAACACAGACCATAAGACCCTTTTTTCCGGCTTAAAACAGATTGTGTTATTTACATTTGCAGCTGAGACAGCAGGAGCAGTAATACTTTCCATTCTTTTTATTTTGAAAGGTGACAGCTTCATTCAGGGTACGGCAAAAGGAATTTTTACTTCAGTTTCTGCCTTTTGCAATGCAGGATTTGCACTGAACTCGGACAGCCTCATAGGCCATAATCAAAATCCTCTTATCCTTCATACAATTGCTGTATTAATAATTTTGGGAGGCCTTGCACCTGCAACCACACTTTTGATACCAAAGTGGATAAAAGGCCAAAAAATTCCTGTTTCTTCATATATTCCACTGTCTGCCACCGCCATACTGCTGATATCAGGAACAGTCTGCATTCTTGTTTTTGAATGGAACGGATTTTTATCGGATTTCGATTTTTCAGGAAAAATCCATAATGCATGGTTTCAGTCTGTGACACTCAGAACTGCCGGATTCAATTCGGTTGATCTTGGTTCAGTTTCGCCTCCAATGCTTATTGTAATGATAATAATGATGTTTATCGGCGGCAGTCCCGGAGGAACTGCTGGAGGAGTAAAAACAACAGCTTTTGCACTTATTCTGATCAGTTTTGCAGCTAACATAAAAGGCAGAAAAAATATTGTTGTCAAGGCAAAAACAATCCCCCAGGAAAGCATAAACAAGGCTCTTACTGCAATTGTATCAGGCGCAATGCTATGGTTTGCAGTTGTTATAATGCTTGAAACAACTCAGTCAATAAGCACTGCATCAATACTTTTTGAAGCTGCATCAGCACTTGGAACGGTTGGACTTACAACCGGGGCAACACCTTTACTTGATGAAATCGGCAAAATAATTATAATGGCGGCCATGTTCACAGGAAGAATTGGATCTGTAACCCTTTTCATGCTCTTAACAGAAGACACAAGGCAAAAATCTTCAAAATGGCCTGAAGAAAAAATCACCATCACCTAGACAGGAGAGAAAATGCCACAGCAGATTATTATAATAGGATTGGGTCAGTTTGGGATGTCTCTTGCGAGAACACTGTCAGAAAAAAAAGCTGAAGTTCTTGCTGTTGATCCGAAAAAACAACTGGTCGAAGAAGCATCAACCTTTGTTACAGAAGCAATTGTAATGGATGCTTCAGATGAGACAGAGCTTGCAAGCCTGAACCCTGCAAAAAGAGACGCAGTAATTTGCGCCATTGGCGATGATTCAAGGGAATCTTCAATTATCTGCACTGCACTGCTCCGCCAGATGGGTACGCCATACATTGTATCAAGGGCCAATGACAGACTTCACTCAAGAATACTAAGGCTTGTAGGTGCACATGAAATAATAAACCCTGAAATGGAATTTGGTAAAAGATTTGCGAACAAACTTCTATACAGAAAAGCAATGGCAGACTCTTCCTTAGAAGATGAATTAAATCTTACAGAAATTAAAATCCAGCCATATATGGCAGGAAAAACATTGATTGAGCTTGAACTTCCAAAAAAATTCGGTGCCATTGTTGTTGGGTTTCGAAAAAATATAACCGGTAATATTGTGCTTCCAAACCCAACTGAACCTCTTAATGAAAATGACACTTTAATTGTGGCTGCAAAAGAAGATTTAATACCAAAACTTATCCGGGGAAAATAAAATGAAAACTTCCAGTTCTGTAAGGGCAGGATTATTTATACTTATTATATCAAATCTTCTGATGTCATTTTGCTCAATCTGGATATTAATGAGAATGTCGCCTGCAATCGAGCATATTATTGCAAGAAACGAACGATCTCTTTATGCCTGCCAGGTAATGCTTTCATCTCTTGCAGAATACCATCCCGGCATAAATTACGAAAAACTGATAATTAAATTTGAAAAGGCACTTTCTGATGCCAATGAAAATATTACAGAAGTTGGAGAGTCTGAAGAACTTGAAAAAATTAAAGCAAACTACAAGCCTGCCTTTAAAGGAGATTTTTTAAAAAAAGAATTAACAGTAGCACATATTGCAAATCTTTCTGAAATAAACAGACAGGCAATGATAGAAGCTGATTTAAAAGCAAAGCAATATGGATATGCAGGTGCATGGGCAATTGTATTCATGTCAGGGTTTGTTTATTTTACGGGACTTCTCTTTAAAAGAAATATAAATAAAAACCTTTTGGCTCCAATTGATGAAATTCACAAAGTAATAACTGCAAATCTCAGAAATGAAAAAATGAGACGATGCTCAGGTACTGATATTCCAAAAGATATTGAAAGAATTTTCACTGATATAAACAAATATCTTGATAAAAATCAGTCAGACAAGACTTTTTTTCATTGAAAGCCAGAAAAAATTTAAACCTTTTCTGGCTTATCAGTCATTCTGTTGATTCTATATTTTTAATTCCTAATGACTAGATTCTGCAAGGGGTAAAAAATGGCAAGATTTCTCAAAAACAAAAATGCATCAATAGGTAAAATACCAGGAGAAGCTGTATTCATCGGAGTAAAAAAAGTCGACTCCGTTTCATGCGAAATAATCAGCTACAACAACGACCTGATCAGGGAAGAAACTGCTTATGATCTGAAAAATCTTCCCAAGATTTCAGATAATCAAACAATAAACTGGTTTAATATTACAGGATTACATGATCCTCTGGAATTAAAAAAAGCTGCGTCCTATTTCAATATCCACCCTCTTGTACTCGAAGATATAACAAATACCGGCCAAAGACCTAAAATGGAAGAATATGACGATTCAATTTTTATTGTTTTCAAAATGATAAATTATGATGAAAACAAAGAAAAAATTTTCAATGAACAGGTAAGCCTCATAATTAAAGAAAATATCCTTATAAGTTTCCAGGAAATCCATGGAGATGTCTTTGACCCAGTAAGGGAAAGAATAAGAAAAAAAAGAGGCAGAATAAGAAATATGAATTCAGACTACCTCTGCTATGCTCTTCTTGATTCACTTGTGGACAACTATCTTGTAATTATCGAAAAAATCGGGGAAAAAATTGAAACCCTTGAACAGGAGATACTCAAATCCACTACCAATGAAACCCTTGGAAAAATAAATACATACAAAAGAGAAATCAGTTATTTAAGAAAAACAATACGGCCTGTTAAAGAGTCCGTACAAAGACTTTCAGTAATTGACTCTGACCTGATAAATGAATCTGTCCGCCCTTTTCTAAAGGATCTACTCGATCTTTCAACCCAGGCAGTTGAAGTTGTGGAAACTTACCGGGAGATTCTTTCCGATCAGCTTGATATATATAATACACTTATAAATAACAGACTGAATGAGATCATGAAATTCCTTACCATGTTTTCTGCAGTCTTTATTCCTTTATCTTTTCTTTCAGGAGTTTATGGAACAAATTTTGAGTATCTACCTGAACTTAAATTTAAATATTCATATTTTATTTTTTGGGGAATTTTAATTTTTACTGCGGTGATGATTATAAGATTCTTCAGGAAAAAGGACTGGCTCTGATTATTTCTAACAGTTCAGTTTATACAGGAACTGCTGATGAATTCTTTCAGACTATCATTTTTTCTTAATATCCCAGTCAAAAGATAGCTAAATATCCCCTGAAAGCGGCTCAGAAAAAAATACAGCGACCTACATCAAACTGTCTTTTTCTAAATTTTTACTTGAATAATTACAATTATTTTTTGGGTTGATAATTATTGTTTGACAAATTCGAACAATTGTTTCAAACTCGTGTTTGTTTTATTATTAAGGAAGAATAATGAACATAAGAGAAATAGACGATACCAAAAAAAAACTGATTGAGGCTGCTGGAGAAATCTTTGCACAAAAAAGTTTCAGATTTACCACTGTAAGAGAAATCTGCAAACTTGCAGGAACCCATGTAGGCTCGGTAAATTATCATTTCAGAGATAAAGAAGGGTTGTATGAGGCTGTTCTTCAATATTCCCACATTTATGTTCTTGAAAAATACCCGCCTGATCTTGGTTTGACCCAGACATCCACTCCCCAAGAAAAACTCAGAGCCTTCATACACTCCTTTCTTTTAAGAATTCTTGATGAAGGTGTTCCAGCATGGCATGGAAAACTTATGGCACAGGAATTTGCAAACCCTACAAATGCAGTTCATAAACTCATTGAAAAATCCATTAAACCACTTCACCTTTATCTTGGATCAATTGTGAGAGAACTTCTTCAAGTTGAGAAAGGACATAGAAACGAAACAGCAGTTTTTCTATGTTCCCAAAGCATTGTGGGGCAATGCCTTCAGTATTTCAAGGGAAAGGAAGTAATTGAGGCAATATGTCCACGAGGCTTCAGTGCCAGGGATGTTGAAATGCTTACAGAACAGATTACATTGTTTTCCCTTGGGGGAATTCAGGAAACCAAAAAACAGATTATAGAAAAAAAATAATTAACTTCAGATTAAATTTCGGAGGATTTTTAATGCAGCCTGAGAAAAAAATGAATAAATTCCTAAATCTAACTTTTAGTGCTCTTATGCTTTCAGCACTATTATTTACTGCCGGCTGCTCAAAGGCAGAATCCCAGCAGGGAAACGGGCATGGACATGGGCAGATCCCAAAAGTATCATATGTTACTATCAAATCCCAGTCAGTTGAACTTACAACTGAACTTCCGGGAAGAACATCTGCATATCTTGTTTCGGAAATAAAACCCCAGGTCAATGGCATTATTGAGAAAAGATTTTTTGAAGAAGGTGCCGATGTAAAGGAAGGAGATATATTATATAAAATTGATGATGCTCCTTTCAGGGCGGCACTCAAGGCGGCAAAGGCATCGCTTGACAAGGCCAAGGCCGGCCTTCCTCCGGTTCAGTCCCGTGAAGCAAGATATAAGGGGCTTTTAAAGGGCAAGGCCATAAGCCAGCAGGAATATGATGATGTGAAATCACAGCTTGATCAGATTCTTGCAGAAATCAGATACCTTGAAGCACAGGTTGACAGTGCAGAAATAAACCTTGGTTACACAGATGTAAAAGCTCCGATTTCCGGAAGAATTGGAAAATCCCTTGTCACAGTAGGCGCTCTTGTTACAGCATATCAGCAGGTTCCACTTACAACAATTCACAAGTTTGACCCGATATACGTTGATGCAGCACAGTCAACAGCTGAAATGCTCCAACTAAGTGAAAATCTCAGATCAAGAACAATTGAAAAAAATGGAAATGAAAACAAGGTTAAAATTATTCTTGAAAATGGAAAACTTTATCCAGTTGAAGGTACCTTCAAGTTCAGGGATGTGACAGTAGATCCAAGCACAGGTTCAAGCAACCTTAGAATTGTTGTTCCAAATCCCTCAAAAGAACTTTTACCTGGCATGTATGTAAGAGCAGTAATTCAGGAAGGAACAGCTAAAAATGCAATTCTTGCTCCTCAGCAGGGAGTATCAAGAAATCATAAAGGTGAGCCAGTTGTATATATAATCAATAAAGAAGAAAAAATAGAACAAAGACCCATTACAATAAATCGTGCAGTAAAAAACCAGTGGCTTGTAACTGAAGGTCTTTCAGAAGGCGACAAACTTGTTGTTGAAGGCCTTTTAAACATAAGAGATGGTGTAAGCGTAGAAAGTGCTGAATTTAAAGCTGGAAAACAGGAATAAATCCTTAAGATACAAGTTTAAAGGAGAACTTAAAAAATATGCTTTCTAAATTTTTTCTTGAAAGACCTGTTTTTGCATGGGTCGTTTCAATAATAATAATGCTTGCGGGAGGACTTGCAATATATAACCTCCCAATTTCCCAGTATCCGCCGATTGCTCCTCCTTCGATATCCATTGATGCATTCTATCCTGGAGCTTCTGCTGAAACTGTAGAAAACAGTGTTGTACAGATTATTGAGCAGAAAATGACCGGATTTGACAATATGCTCTATATGACTTCAACAAGCGACTCATCAGGAGCTGGAAGAATTGAGCTTACATTTACTCCAGGAACAGACCCTGATCTTGCCTGGTCACAGGTTCAGAACAAACTTCAGCTTGCCATGGCAAGCCTTCCGGACGTTGTTCAAAGACAGGGGGTAAAGGTTAGTAAATCCACAAGTAACTATCTGATTATAGTCGGGCTTATTTCAGAAGACGGCAGCATGGACGGGAATGACCTTAGGGACTATGCACAGTCAAACATTGAAAAGGTGCTTGCAAGGGTTGAAGGTGTTGGAGAAGTTGAAAGCTTCGGGTCCCAGTATGCAATGAGAATCTGGCTTAATCCTGACAAGCTGATAAGCTATAATATGACTATAACTGATGTTATTGCAGCCTTGAGATCATACAACGTTGAGGTCTCTGCAGGACAGTTCGGCGGCGCTCCAGCAGTTGAAGGACAAAGGCTCAATGCGTCAATAATTGTTCAAAACCTTTTGAAAACTCCCGAAGAATTTGCTGATATTCCCCTTCGCATAAATGAAGACGGCTCCATTGTCAGGGTAAAAGATATTGGAAGAACCGAACTTGGAACTGAACGCTATGATGTTACAGCACTTTTCAACGGAAAACCCACAGCTGCAATGGCAATAAGGCAGGCAGCCGGGGCAAACGCTCTTGATACTGCAAAAAACATCAGAGATAAAATGAATGAGCTTTCCGAATATTTTCCCCCTGGTACAAAGGTTATATATCCATATGACACAACACCTTTTGTCCGGGTTGCAATAAATGAAGTTGTAAAAACACTTTTCGAGGCCATATTTCTTGTTTTTATAGTAATGTATCTTTTCATGGGAAACATAAGGGCCACACTTATTCCAACAATGGCTGTTCCGGTTGTTATTCTCGGAACTTTTGCCGTACTTGGATTTTTTGGATTTTCAATCAACATGCTTACAATGTTTGCCATGGTTCTTGCCATAGGACTTCTTGTAGACGATGCAATAGTTGTTGTTGAAAACGTTGAAAGGGTTATGACAGACGAAGGACTTCCTCCAAAGGAAGCAACCGCAAAATCCATGACAGAGATCACAAGTGCACTTATTGGTATTGGTCTTGTACTTTCCGCAGTTTTTGGACCAATGGCATTTTTCGGCGGCTCAACTGGTGTTATTTACAGACAGTTTTCAGTAACCATTGTTTCTGCCATGCTTTTATCAGTAATTGTAGCACTTATTCTTACCCCTGTTTTATGTGCTTCAATATTAAAACCAGTTGAAAAGGGACATGAACCTTCTGACAATGCCTTTTTCCTTTTCCGTCCTTTTTTCAGAGGATTTGACAAGGTGTTTTTCTGGACAAGGGATATTTACACTCTTTTTGTCGGAAGAATACTTAAAAAAAGATACAGATACCTTTTAATTTATATACTTCTTGTTGCCGGGCTTTTTTATCTTTTCCAGAAAATGCCAACAGCATATCTTCCGGACGAAGACCAGGGAATTCTTTTTACCCAGGTTCAGCTTCCTTCAGGTTCAACAAGGGAGCAGACAGATGAAGTAATGAATGAGATCAGAAAATACATTATGGAAGAGGAATCGGAAACAGTTGAGTCAGTGCTTACAATTTCAGGTTTCAGTTTTGCCGGAAGCGGACAGAACATGGGGCTGTCATTCATAAAGCTCAAGGACTGGGAACTGAGGCAGCGACCTGACCTTAAAGTTGGAGCCCTTGCAGGAAGATGCATGGCAAGATTTTCAAAAATTAAAAATGCCATGGTATTTGCATTTGCACCTCCTGCAGTTCCAGAGCTTGGAAATGCAACCGGTTTTGACTTCATGCTCCAGGACAGAGGAGGACTTGGTCATACAAAGCTCATGGAAGAAAGAAACAAACTCCTTGGAATGGCTGCACAGGATAACAGGCTTACAAGTGTACGACCAAACGGAATGGAATATGTTGCCCAGTACAGACTTGACATAGACTGGGAAAAGGCAGGAACTCTCGGAGTTCCAATTGATGCAATACACTCAACAATTGCCGCCGCATTCGGAAGTTCCTATGTAAATGACTTTATCCAGGGAGGAAGGGTAAAAAGGGTTTATGTTCAGGCAGATAAAGAATACAGAATGCTTCCTGAAGATATTGAAAAACTTTACGTAAGAAATATCAAAGGCACAATGACTCCATTCAGTGCATTTTCAACTGGATACTGGACATATGGCTCACCAAAGCTTGAAAGATTCAATGCCTTCCCATCCATAAACATTCTTGGAGAAGCTCCCCATGGAAAAAGCACAGGTGAGGCAATGCAGGCAATGGAAGAGCTTACATCAGAACTTAATAAAAACATAGGCTTTGACTGGAGCGGAATTTCTTATCAGGAAAAAATGGCAAAATCACAGACTGGTCTCCTTTATGCCTTTTCAATGATTGTTATTTTCCTTTGCCTTGCTGCTCTTTATGAAAGCTGGTCAATACCTGTGGCAATCATGCTGATACTTCCCCTTGGAGTAATTGGAGGTGTTGTTGCATCAATGATACGTGATTTTCCAAATGACGTTTATTTCCAGATAGGACTTCTTACTGTTCTTGGTCTTACAACAAAAAATGCAATCCTTATTGTACAGTTTGCAATGCTTAGAAGAAAGGAAGGAAAGCGTCTTATTGAAGCAACTCTTGAGGCTGCAAAACTGAGACTAAGGCCAATTGTAATGACATCTCTTGCATTCGGGTTTGGAGTTTTGCCACTTGCACTTGCATCAGGAGCCGGCGCCGGAGCACAGACTGCAATCGGTACCGGTGTTCTTGGAGGAATGATAACCTCAACAACAATTGCCCTTATATTTATTCCACTTTTCTATGTGATTATTGTAAGAATTTTTGAAAGGAAAAAAACTGTAAGTTTGAAAGAACAGCTGAAATAAAATTTACGATTTTAACACCCCGAAGCAGCAGGCTTCGGGGTGTTAATTTTTCTAAAATTATTTGGGGACATGTGGAGTGAAAATTAATGACGAGTTGATTGTTCCCCCTCCTTCAGAGGATCTGGATGTTTCAATTCTAAAAGATTTTCCAGACCTTATTAATGGAATAATACTTTCCTCAAAGGCTGCTTCTTCACCTCTTAATTCTCCATCAATTTCTTTTTCAAGGTAAATTGAGGGTATAAGGGTGCCATCCCAGCTGTAATTCAAATAAAAACTACCAAAAAAATTTAGAGTTGAATTATCTGAATCAGCATATGCTGTCTTTTCGACATCTACGTATTCAAGCCCAAAACATTTATTATTTACATCTGCTGCATCCCACTCTTCATTTGTTGTCACAAAAACCAGATCTTCGAATTCAACGCAATGGTTAAAGGATGAACTGGAGTTATAAGAGGCATCAATTTGTGCTGTTATGTCCCAGGCATATGGACATTTACCTGATCTGCAGTCCTGTTCAACATTTTGAAGTTTTACCCCTATCCTTGAAACATCAGACGCCATATTCAGAGAATGTGCAAACTGCAGAGCTGTTGCAAGACAGTCCATAAGTTCACTGCAATTTGTCAGATCGGTTTTTACCTGCTCATTAATAATGTTATTAAGATTATTGGAAAATTCAGATTTTATTTTATTCAATACATTTTCGCTTTTTTCATCAAATCCGGATAATTCCGCAAGTGAGGCAATTTTTGTTCCGCAGATGACATAGACAGCAAGATTATCACAACCAGAATCAAGGCTTTTTGCAATAAAATCATCTGCAGTGTTTGAAAACCAGTCTCTGAGCCTTGTTTCAGCAATATCATTTTCAGAAGCCTGAATGTCAGTTTTTTCAAGCATAGACCAGTTTTTCAGCAGTTCCTGAATTTTTGCTTCAAGCTCCAAAGACATACAATATCCTGTAAGATAGTATTCAGGATCTGTAACCGAATTGATGTAAGCTTTTGCATAAGCTGAAATAACATCTGCTGCTCTTTCAATATATGCCTGGGAATCAACGTCTCCCCTGACCTCCAGAATTCCAGCTATTGCAAGAATTTCATTTAGAGTTTCAATGTGTGGAACAACTCCTTCTGATTTATCAGAATCACTTTCCATCTGACTCAGTAATGAATCCATAATATTTTTTTGCTGTTCGGAACTGCCTGCTTCCTTAAATTCATACTCACTGAAATGTTCAAAACTGTATGTATATTTATTATCTTTTTTTTCAAAGGGAAGATAACTTCCGCCGTCTCCGTTATAAGCAAGAAATATTGAGTTATCAGATAATGAATCAGAATCAAATGTGATTGAAACAGGAGTGTTAAACTCAAGATCTTCCTCAAATGATATTTTGAACAGTTTTTCATTTTTATATGTTACTTTTACGTGAAGATTTACACCCTGATATGTATCTTCATTTATTTTTATTGCATTCTTTGGAAAATGGATTGAAATTGTATCGTTTTTCTGTCCTTGTATTACGCTGGTCTTTTCTTCTCCAGCAGAAAAACGAAGTGTTTCTTCAACCTCAAAAAAGCTTCCAATATCACCTCCTGAGGGGTCATCACTGTCACTTTCTCCATCAAAACACGAAACTGTAAACAATAATAAAAATGCAGCCATTAATCCTTTAAAAAAAATTTTCATTTTTTCTCCGTTCTTTGTTGATAAATTTAAGAATAAAAATCAGATTATACCTGATAAGAATGAACCAAATGCAGCTTTAGTTCAGCCGCTGAATATCAGAATGCAGATCTCATCTATCATCAAACTCAAGATAAATGAGAGTGTTCTTCCTTTCTTTCACATAAAAAATTTCAGAAAAGAATCTTTTTACTGTTGATATTATGAAGTTTAATTTCCCTGGAGTATATAAAAGCAGATATTTTTGAACAATCATTATGACAATTTAAAATTATTAATAGTTTTTTTAAATCAAGTTTTATATAGTCTTAAACTTATTCTTATTTATATTTTCAATGCATTAAAAAAGCAAATCCCAACCATTCTGTCAACAGAGGAGATAAAACTTTTTATGAAATAAAACTGGTCCAGGGTTACTTAAATTATCAATTTAAACATTTTGGAGATTTTAATATGTCAGAATATTCAATAAGTGCATTAGAAATACTTCGCAATCCTCAAGCCACAATGCAGTGGTATATTATTCCTCTTCTTCTCATTGTAATTTATATTTATAATCGTGAATTAAAAGATAAGAATTATAATGTTGTTTTAGGAGGTGCAGCATTATGGGGAATGGATTTATTCAATGAAATATGGAACAGCATTGTATTTTATTTATCAGGATTTGCACCTGTCTGGGGAACTCCAAACGGCACCGGGAATACTGCACTATTGATTCTTATCGGTTATAACATTGAAATATCATTAATGTTTGCAATAATGGGCATTGCAACCTGCCTCATTCTTCCTGAAGATAAAAAAATGAAAATTGCAGGTATTAACAACAGGGTCTTTTTGATTGTGATATTTACCACGTTGTCGGTTATGGTTGAATGTTTTCTAAACTACTGCGGACTTCTGACATG
Source organism: Desulfobacteraceae bacterium (assembly GCA_020633955.1). Lineage (GTDB taxonomy): Bacteria > Desulfobacterota > Desulfobacteria > Desulfobacterales > JACKCP01 > JACKCP01. The sequence goes on from JACKCP010000002.1 coordinate 83,050, forward strand.
GGAATACAGCTTATGGAGCACAAAGTTTCCATGGCTTGTATGGCTTATTGGATACGCACCTTTTTTTACAATGGCAATACTTGTGCATGATATGGAAAAAAGAAAACATCAGTTCTTAACTTTGGCAGTAATATATGGAGTTGATATTTCACTTTTAATAATATTTGGAAGCATAGGGTGGCTTTAGATATTAAATGTCAAAGAATAAATCTGTTTCCAAAAATTTTATATGGAATTAATCTTGATTTAAATTATGTACTTAACTGACATTTTTAAGACATTATTTTTTTCAAGTGGAATAAATTTATCATTATTTTACTTTTTGCACTTAACTTTTTTTCTATATATTAATACTTTCATACCCAAAAAGGAGATCAACATGAAAAAATTCAAATTTGCATGCGTCACATTTATTTGAATGTTTTTTGTTCTTCAGCTTATTGTAAACGCTTATGCCCAAAATAATACTGCTTCTCTATCAAAAAGTAGATATTCTGACCCTAATGGCTATTTTAAAATCGTTCCTCCTGATGATTGGCGGATACAAAAATACCCACAAGACCCTCGCGGGAAGGTTGCATTTATTGGCCCAGATGGTGTTGAACTAAGAATTCTAGCCAAAGGGCTTCATTACAGCAGCTTCAAAAAATACTAGAAGAGATCAAAGGAATAGAAAAATAGATCAGAATCAATAATAATATAGAAAGAATCACCTTTTCCGACAAACCAGCAATAAAGAGATCTTTTACTTTTAAAGGCACAAAAATATTATTCATTGATTTTATGATAGGGAACACTACACATAATCTTATGTATTCTGCATCACCAGCCAAATTTGAAAAACATCAATCCTTGGCACAGGAAAGCCTGAATACCTATGAACCAACTCTTCGCGGAGTTTCTCCTGACGATGTAAAAAAGCATGCTATATCGAAATCATTACGATTATCTCAGATATTCTTTGAACAGAATAATTATGAATTGGCTCTTCTGTTCATCAATGAAGGTTTAGAAGTGGAGTCAAACAACTCAAAATTATTAGAATTGAAAAAGAAAATAATTGAAAAAAAATAAACGACCGAACCCTTTTTAATGAAAAATTTTATATAATGATTTTCTCATAAATTATGCTTTATTTGAATTTTTTTCTCATGCTGTTTTTCTTGATGAGAATTTACAGGATACAACTGCTTTTGACAAAAGGACTAACGCCTTTTGATGATAAAATAAAAAAGGACAACTTGTACCCCGGAGGATATTTAGCTTAAATTTATCATTTTTTTAAGTCAGAAAGTTGAATTAATAAAAAACTATAAAATATATAAACTCCAAATAACAAGAATAAAACTATTGACATAATAAGACATGCAAACTAAACAAAAATACTAATTACTCAAAAGTAAATAATTATAAAGCTTAAATCAACAATAACATCCTGAAAGGGACAAGCAATGCTTAATGTCAATAGAAGACTAAATACATTAATCATACTCTCTATCTTAATATTCTCAACAAACCTCTTATCTGGTTGCGGCACATCAACAAGGCTGATAAAAAAGCATGTAACTATAAGTGAAAATATTGACGGAGAAAATCATATTAAAGGCAGTGAATACTCGGAATCAATCACACAGACATCAGGTCCTATAATAACAAAACCTGGGTATTTATTGATAAATCTCACAGTATTCCCCCTTATCACTGGGACAGGGCCTTGGTCTGATACAATGAACGCGAAACAAAAAAAAGTTGTAATGCACTATTCGTCTGAAGGAAAACTCACTAAACGTTCAGATGTTGAGGTTAAATTATCTCTAACGCTTAACAGCCCCATGATGATTGCCCATGCCGTAAGTTATAATGAATACCTTGATGATGTTTTTGATTTTGTATGGAATCGTGCATTATCGGAAATGAGAGCTAAAGAAATAATTGATAAAACCAATGTGATTGAGACGACACTTCCTGTCTTTCAAACACAAAGAAACTTTAGTATAAACTATTCACAAAATGGAAATCAAAAGCCTGATACAGATCATAACTTTTTAATGATCAGAGATGATCTAGGAAGGTGGAATAGCAAAAAAGACGTAAAAGGTGAAAAAATGCTGTCAGAGTTCATCCGCATGTTTGGTATCGGAGAGATCAGAGTTCAGCTCTGGACGGAATCAAGAACCCCTGAAGGAGAATTATTAGTTTCACAAACCCGAGATTATTCAATCAGACCTACATCCTCAACTTTAGAGGTTAACAATCTAAATATTAATTAAGAAAGGAAATAAAAATGAAATTATCGTCTGTATTTGTTGGAGCCTTACTTTTTTTAGGAATAATCATCTCTGGATGCTCAACACCGCTTACTATGACAAAAAGCTATACAGAAGAAATAGGCCCTGATGGAAAAAAAACAATAATTAAATCAGAAAGTGTTGTTCAGGTAAAACAAAATGTCACTAAAGAGATTAATCTTGAATATATTAAATAGCAAAAAATTTAATTTCATTAATCTTTAAAACCCGCATAAATAATTGCGGGTTTTATTATTTTAATTTTCAACTAAATCGAAAAATACACATTTCTAATATTTTACAAAAATAAAAGAATCTAAAAATAAATTTTGCTATAAAAAACGACTACTCATCAATAAACATTTTTATATTTTCAAAAACAGCGTCCTTTTTATCAGAATTTATTATGCTGTGCTCGCGAGAATTTATATATAAAAGCGATTTATCTTCTGAAGAAATTTTTTCAAAAACCCTGTAGCCGCTTTTAGGGTCAACCAGAGGATCATTATAGCTTTGAATTACAAGACATGGATTAACTATTTTCACAAGACATTCAGACATTTCTTCAGATATTTTCTTCATTTCCCTTAAAGCAAAAGAGCCTGCAAAAGAATACCTGTATCTTGGATAAATACAGGCCTTGATTTTGTTTTCATCGTTTTTTCTGAAACTGAGCTTTTCCAAAACAGATTTAAAACCATCCTTTTCATTTGGATTTTCAAAGTATTTGATAAATTTCAGTGGTGGATTTAAAAGAATTGTCTTTTTTATGAAATCAAGTCTTGAAGCAAGAATTGAGGCTGCAGCTGCCCCAAGTGAAATTCCACATACAAAAACATTTTCAGATAATAGATTTAAAAGGACCAATGCTTCTTCTCCTGCATAAATAAAGTCCTCATAACTTATATTTTCAAGATTTTCAGGTGAAGTACCATGACCAGGAAATCTTAAATAATAAATATTGAAGCCATTTTCATTAAGGTAAGTACCAAGGCCTTTCATTTCCTGTGGTGAGGAAAGAAAACCATGCATCAGAACTATGCTTTTTTTATTTTCTTTTTTATAAAAAAGCTTTGGCATACCTGAGTTTTCATCGGGTAAACAATCCTTTTGCATTTTAGAAAAAAAATCAAAATCATTTTTAAAACTTATTGAATGCTTTTTCAAAATATGGGCAACTACCCTTCTTTTTATATCTGTGCTGCTTTCCTTTGAAAGCCTTTCAAGGTGAGGGCCAAGAACAATAATTGGTTCAATTTCATTGGCAAATACTGCAACAGGATTTATTTTCCTGAAGTCATCGGAATTTTCCGGTAAATATATTTTTTCGTTATTTTTTATTATTTTACCATCATCAATTTCAACAATGCCCTTTTCACTGCAAAACTCAATAAATTCAGCATATTTTGAAAACCTGTCATCTGTTAGAAGACTTATCTGGTTTTGCCTTAAAGCTTTGTGCAAAAAAAGCCTTTCAGGTTCAATATCCGCTTCTGCAGCAAGATATGTCCTCATTTTAAAATCAAGTGGATCAATTTTTTCTGAAGGCATATACTTTAAAATATAGGAAAAAATATGGTCATGATTTACTGTTGTCATTCCATAAATTGCACTCATATACCTGTACATAATTTTTACAGAATTTTCCCTTAAAACCTTTAGGGAAGCAATATTATCATCAAAATCAAACTTTTCAATGCTTTCAATATCAGACCTTATTGTAGGCTCATCCAAATAGGGTGATATCTTGATTGGATTTCCAAATCTGATATCTATATCCACTCCATCAAGAAGCATTGCACCTTCGGTCATGATTTCTTCATTTATTCTATCTGAAATTGTATCTACAAAATATGATGCAAGCTTGTTTACAGCATTTTCCCTTGCTCTTATAGGATAATATGTAAGATTTACAGGTACTATGAATGTTTCCTCATCAAAATCCGGATCAAATTCCAAAGGGATTCCAAAATTATTTTTTATTCTTTCAAACTCATTAAAATCATTATTTTTAAGCCATCTTAACCTCTGCCTGTAAAATTCACACCTCAGTGCAAAATTTGCAGCACCTGTTTTTGGTCTTGAAACTCCTTCTGCTGTAACAATTTCATAATCACCGTTATTTAAAACCTTTTTAGTCTTGATCATGGAGCCTTCTGGAAAAATTATCCAGTTTGCACTGCCAGTAAGGAGTTTGTTCAAAATCAGCCTGTCCCTGTTAGGGTCTCTGGTTGACAAGGCCCCGCTTTTTTCCAGAAAATCAGAAACAGCCCCCTTGAACAGACCGTGCCATGCAAGAGACCACACTGGCTTTTTTGTTATTTTTTCAATATGAAGCGGTAAAATAAGGGTCTCAACCCTTGTAAAATGATTTATAGTAAAAATCACCGAACCTTTTGGAATATTTTCAGCTCCGTGGATTTCAACTTTTGCCTTTGAAAGATAATATAGGTTTTTTAAAAAAAATGATGCCGCACCAAAAGCAAATCTGTTCATGTTAAACACCCTGCAACAAGTTTTTATACTAAAAGTGAAGTCTTTGATGACGATTTAAAAAAACTGTATTAATATATCCTACAAATTTATATTTTATTACAACTCAAAAATTGCCGGATTTGTTTATAATGACAAGAAAACCAACTCCAGAATATCAAAACAAGTTCCATGAAGAAATCCTTGATCTCTTCCTGAGACTTCCGTTTTCAAAATATCTGACAACGAGTGAACTCTGGACAATTACTAAATACATGAACATTTTCAAAGTCAAAAAAAAAGAAGTAATTTTCAGGGAAGGAGAACCAGGTAATTTCATGTGCTTTATAGTTGAAGGTAAAATTCTTGTCCTAAAAGAATCCGACAAGGGTAAAAGAGTGCCAATAGCAGAACTGGGACCCAAAAGAAGCCTTGGAGAAATGGCAATGATAGATCAGTCTCCCAGATCTGCCTCTGCCATTGCGGCATCTGACTCAATTCTTCTCACTCTGTCAAAAAAAGGTTTTGATAAACTTACAGAAGATCATCCGCGTATTGCTGTTATTCTCTTAAAAAGAATTGCTGTTATTTTGTGCGCCTACATAAGAAAAACATCAAGTGAACTTGCAGACAATATGCCGTCTGACAACCTTATAAAGCTGAATAAAAAATGAAAAATATACCGGATCTGCAGGAAAAGATCATTATACAAAAGGAAATAATAAAAGGGATAAAGGATTTGCCTCCATACCCTGAAATTATTACAAAAGCAAAAAAAGCCATTAGATCACAACAGTCAAGTATTGGTGAAATATCAGATATAATTACAAATGATCCGGCACTTGCATCAAGGGTTTTAAAACTTGCAAACTCTTCTTTCTACAATGTTGCAAACCAGATCGGTTCCATAAAATATGCATCACAGATTCTTGGACTTACGACTCTTGGACAGATAATTGAAACGGCATCCCTTGCACCTTTGTTCAAGGAAGATCTTAAAGGCTACGCCATAAAACCCTACTGGTTTTTAAAACATTCTCTTTTTACGGCTTTTTGTGCAAAAAAAATATGCTCTGTTTTTTTGCAGGGTTACGAAGCAGAGGCATTTACAGCAGGTCTTCTACACGACTGCGGAAAAATAATTCTCTCTCCATGGATTGCAAAATACAATGATATTTATTACAGTCTTTTGGAAAAGGACTTTACTCCAATTAAAGCCGAAACTACAATAACCGGAATTCACCACGGTCAGACAGGCTATGCAATGACAAAGATATGGAATCTACCCTATAATATTCAGCTTGGAGTAAGGGATCATCATAAACAAAGATTTCAGGCCAATGAAAAATTCAGTGCAATTATAAAAATCGCCAATCTTTTTTCTCAGATTTATTTTGACGAAACCAATACAAAGCCAGGAGAATTTGGAGAAATAAACTCTGTTTTTCCAGATATTGAAATGTCCATGGAAACAATAATTGAAATTTCGACACTTGCATTTGAATATACACAGGAAACACTTAACAGACTTTAAAAATAAATCTGCAGTTTCAGATCAATTCTGATTTATTCTTTAAAGAACTTATAGATATCAAAAATTATGGAACAAACAAATACCACCCTCCCAAAAGACTATGAAGGAAGGCTTTTATTTGAAGATAAATCTTCATATCTGAAAGAAAGCCTTTGCTCATATATAAACAGACTTAAGTCTATAAACGAATTTCTAGTCCCTGCAATTTTATATATTTCTGCCTGGGAAACAGGAAAAAATGAAATATGGTACGAATATGCAGGAGATAATTTCAAGGATCTTTTTTCTTCAGATATAAAAAATCTGCCTTCAATATTTAGAAGCTGTGTATCAGACAGAAAAACCTATACCAGAAATCAGAATAACGTAACAATACATACCCAAAACAGGGCCCTTCTTCTAAAGAAAAAATTTACAATCCGAAATGAGACTGAAAGCTCCGGCTTTAATGAAGCAGTATACAAAATCAATCATAAAAATGATACTTTCTGGCTTAAAGACCAGGCTTTTGTGATTCCTTTTCCAAATGACCAAATCACAATTTCAATCGGGAATCTTACAAACGTCACCAAGGAAATGGAGGCAGAAGAAGAAAGAAAAAAAACAGAGGAGAAACTTAAAAAAAAGGAAAAAATTTTAAGATCTCTTTTTAACAATTCATATGATTCAGTAATTGTAACTGATATTGAAGGCAATATTATTGACTGTAATGAAGTTGCTCAAAAAACATTTGGACTTTCCAGAAAGGAAATGCTCCAAAAAAGATATTATGATTTCATAATCCCGGAAGAAAAAAAGAAAGTGATAAGTGAAATCAGTGAAATAATTGACAAGAAAAATATCAGAACAGAAGCAACCATTCAAAAAAATGACTCAACACAGACAAGAGTAGAAGTCAGTATTGTCAGAATAGACAATGAACCTCCGGTTGTTCAGGCCTTTATCAGGGATATTTCACAAAGAATTGCCCTCGAAAGGGAAAAAATAAAAACAAGCAAATTCAGACTGGTTTCCACTATGGCAACAGGTATTACACACGATATAAACAATATTCTTTCCATAGTTCTTGGCAATCTTTCCCTGGCTGCCATAGAAGCCTCAAAAACCGAGAACCAGAGTATATTAAAAATAATTGAGCGAATTGAAAATGCTGCAACACACCTTGAAACAATGACAAAAAAATTTTTAAAATTCTCTGATATTTCATTAATATTTAAAAACCAGGTAGAAATAGAAAAATTTTTTTTAAAATTTATTGAAAAATACAAGGACGTATCATTTAGAATTAATACTTCTGATAATCTCAAGTACTTCAATATAAATGTTCCCATCTTTGAGCCCGCAATTGATTCTGTAATTGAAAACTCTGTTGAAGCAATGGAAGATCTTAAAGAAAAAATAATTGAGATAAACATTTCATCTCAATCTATCAAAGAAAGTTCAGATCTAAAACAAAAGCTTATCAGGGAAGGAAATTACATCAAAATCCAGATAAAGGATTTTGGGAGAGGAATCGAACCAAAGAATATTGAAAGAATTTTTGACCCATATTTTTCCACAAAACCACTTTCATCCAAAAAAGGCACAGGACTTGGACTTACCAATGCATTTACAGCAATAAAACAGCATAACGGATTTATTGAAGTAAAATCAAAAGAAAATATAATGACAAATTTTATAATTTATATTCCGGAATAAAAAATGAAAAATCTAAAAAATATGACTCTTCTTGATATAATGTCCAAATGGGAAAAAACAGAGCAAGTTATAAAATCATATGACGAAAAAGCAGGAACATGTCTTTGCTGCAACCATCTTTTTGATACTTTAGATCATGTATGCACTACCTATAAAATCCCCCTTGATGAAATTAAGAAAAAAATTGAATTAGTTATTTAGAGGCTGAACAAAAGCGGTATTTTTTATAAATTCCTGAGTCAGATTCAATTTAACACTAGGAATAAACAAAGTATGCTGAAGGTTCAACTTTTCATATCCCGTAAATGAACAAAGAGTCTGGTTTTCGGCAAATCCCTTTTTAAGTGCCAGGAATAATGAAATCATTCAAGGTCAGGCGCAAAAATTATTTACTTAGTTTATGAATCTGCTATATAGCCTTTTCTAATATTGGTACTAAATTTAACCTGAAAGAAAATCATGAGTATTCTTGACGCCATTGGCAATACACCGATTGTGGAACTTAAAAATATCTGGAGTACAGATAAGACAGGAATCAGAATCCTTGTCAAACTTGAAGGTGCAAACCCTGCAGGTTCAGTAAAGGACAGGCCTGCCTATTACATGCTGAAAAAAGCCTGTGAAAGCGGTCTTCTTACCAGAGACAAAACAATTCTTGAACCAACATCCGGAAACACAGGTATTGGGATGGCAATGGTTGCCGCAGCAATGGGCTTTTCCATTAAACTTACCCTGCCAGCCTGTGTAAGCATAGAAAGAAGATCAATTCTAATTGCCATGGGTGCAGAACTTGAACTTACTCCCGGAAGTGAAAAGACAGATGGTGCAATAGCAAGGGCCAATCATATAATTGAAAACCATCCTGATAAATACTACATGCCAAATCAGTTTAAAAATGAAGCAAACTTCATGGCACATTACCATTCCACAGGACCTGAAATTGTTAAACAGACAAATGGTGAAGCTGATCTTTTTGTAGCTGGAATGGGGACCACAGGAACCTTGATGGGCTGCTCAAAATATTTCAGAGACAAAAATCCCAAAACAAAAGTTCTTGGAATTGAGCCGGAAGAAGGCCACAGAATTCAGGGACTGAAAAATATGAAGGAAGCTATTGTTCCTGAAATCTATAACCCTAAACTCCTTGACCATAAAATATACTGCAATGACAGGGATGCATTCAACACTGTAAGGGAACTTGCCCTTTGTGAAGGAATTTTCTGCGGAATAAGCAGTGGTGCAGCATTATGGGGAGCTATGGAAGCTGCAAAAGACATGAAGAAAGGCTCAACAATTGTTGCCCTTTTGCCTGACAGAGGAGACAGATACCTTTCCACAGAAGTTTTCAGAAGTGTTTGCGCCAACTGTCCTCCATAATTTTACAGATTAGATTTATTCTTTATTTCAATGACTGGAATTTTTACAGTTTTATTTTTTGTTTTAGCAGACAAATCCGAGTTTTTATGCTAATGAAACCCTGATAAAATTCTAATATATTTTATTCAGGAACATAAAAACTATGTCGGAAATTGAAAATTTATCAGAAGAAATTAAATTATTCCTTGAAACAAAGACTGCAGACCCAAAAAATTTTTTTGGAAAGATCTTTTCAAAATACTGCTCAAAGCACGCTCTTTCCCATGAATTTGGCGGTATTGGCGGGCAGTTCAGTGATATTTATAAATTTACCAGAGAAACTACAAGCCAGACTGCAAATATAGGGATTTCACTATCCATTTTAATAAATATGCTCATTTTGAAAATAATCTCACTGTATGGAAACAATTACCAAAAAGAAAAATATTTAAAAAATGCCATAGAAAAAGGATTAATATTTTCCTTTGCAGTTTCTGAGCCTCAAGCTGGCCCGCACCCTAAATTTTTAAAATCCTGTGCTGAAAAAAAGGCAGATGATTATTTCCTGAGCGGTGAAAAAACATTTACAACCAATGCTCCTGTTTGCGATTTTGCACTTATTATTGCCATAACTTCAGTTGACGACAAAAAAAGATACTCAGCTTTTTTCATGCCTTCTGAAAATGATAATGTCTGGATAGAAGAAATTAAAAATCTTCCTTTTTTTAAGGACTGCCCTCATGGAACAATAGGATTTGACAGTTTTAAAGTAAGTGAAAATGAAATTTTTGGAGAAAAAAATAAAGCCTACGATCAGATTGTAATGAGTTTCAGAAAGTTTGAAGATATTTTAATGGCTGGCCCTGTTTTAGGTGCAATGGAATATTTAATTCACTCAATTCTAAGAAAAAATAAAAATCTGGACAGCAATGATTTCTACTATGAAACAGGTGCAATTATCGCCAGCATAAAGTCACTTGATTTTCTTTGTGAAAAAGCCTGTGAAGAACTTGAAACAAGCAAAAACACAACTGAGTTTATCCATCTTTTTTTCAGGGAAGAAATCAAATCTTTAATTGAAAGAATTGAAAATTTATGCCAGATTTTTCAACTAAATTTTGATAGCAATGAAAAACAAATTATGGAGGATCTTTCAGGTTCAGGAAAAATCGCTTTTAAAGCAGCCTGGAATAAACTTGTCAAACTAGCAAAAAACGAAAGCTTATAATGTTCAGAGCCGAGATAAACACAGAAAAAAACAGACTGTATCTTTACCTTGGAAACATTGAAGAAAAGGAAGATTTCAGCCAGGCTGTCTCCGAAACAGAACGACTGGTCCGCTTTTTAAAGCAGGGATTTACATGTATTTCAGACCTGCGGGGCTTTACCTTTACAGACAATGATCATTATTTCATGCAGTCAATTCAGGAAACATTATGGGATGCAGGTGTAAAACTTGTCATAAGAGTTATTGATGAAAAAAGCATAAAAACCTTTTGTTTTGAAAAAAAAAGTCTTGTCTGGCCTGGATATCAGCTTGAAACTGCATTCACAATAGAGGAAGCTGAAATTATCCTTTCAAGAATAGGTTTATGACATCAGTTATATTTCAGATTTTTCCTGTAATAATGACTTTTTTTACAGGAATGATTTTAAGACAGTTCAAAGTTGTTTCCTCAAAGGATTCTGACTTTATTTTAAGGCTGATTTTTTATGCCGGTATCCCCTGTCTTATAATAAAGTCCTTTTACAACTCAAAAATTGAAAAGGAATTTATTTTTCTTCCGTTTACTGCTGTTTTTGTTCTTTGTTTTTCAGGACTAATTGTCCTTTTATTATCTTATCTGATGAAACCTCAGGCAAAAACAAAAGGAGCTGCAATAACCGGAGCAATGATTATGAACACAGGTTTTTGCCTGCCATTCATTGAAACATTTTACGGCTCATCTGCTCTTATGGCTGTTTTAATTTTTGATATCGGCAATGCCTTTTTTGTTTTTACAGGAACTTTTATTATTGCTGGAAAATTTTCAGGCCAGAAAAAATTGAATCCACTTCATTTTTTAAATTTCCTTAAAAATCCTCCTCTGTTGTCAATATTATTAATTTCCATCATTAATTTTTTTCACATTGAAATATATCCGCAACTGATGAGTTATTTTGAATTCATTTCACAAATGGTTCTTCCTTTGATAATGATTGCAATAGGAGTAAAATTTAATTTCACAGGAAAAATTTCAAAATTTTTGTTCCTTACAATATTATCAAGGATGGCAGGAGGTTTTGCAGCAGCTTTTTTTGTGCTATTATTTTTTAAAACAGACCCTTTGATAAAGGCAGGAATTTTAATTTGTTCTGCAGCCCCAATCGGTTATAATACAATAACTTTTGCAGTTTTAAAGGATCTTGACAATGAATTTGCAGCGTCTGCAGTATCTCTTTCTGCTTTTTCAGGTCTTTTAGTATATCCTTTAGTTCATTTTTATATAATCGGGTAATAACTATGCTGATTTCAAAAAGACAAAAAGAAATAATGGAAAAAATCCTTTATTATAAAAAAAAGATAAATGATGTAGACACTAAAGTTACACTTTATTTATCTGACAAAAAAAAGTATCCCCATCCAGGGCATGAATCATTTATTGAGGAAGTAAGAAGATTTGAAAACAGGGTTCATTCCTATCCGGATAAAGACATAGGCTATTTTCTTGACAATCTTATGGAGTCTTTGAGAATACACGAAAAAATCTGGAGGCAGAAATTTATCAACCACGAAAATAAAAGAAAAAATATTTTCAGTGAAAATGAAATTAAAGAAATATACAAATCCTTTGTTGATCAAAATGAAAAAAAAGGTGTAATTGAAAATCTGAGCTATGATCTTTTTAAAGAAAGATTTTCCAAAGCAGTAAAAATTAAATCTGAAAATCTTAGCTCAAATGAAACCCTGAAAATAAAATATACAGATAACGGACAGATCCGCCTTAAAAAGGAAAAAATTGAACAATTCTGATTTCATACCTTCAACCCCTGAAGAAATTAAGCAAAAAGGCTGGGATAGTTTAGATGTAATAATAGTTACAGGAGATGCAAACATTGATTCTCCCTTTATTGGTTCTGCCATAATAGCAAGAGTTCTTTTATCAAGGGGATATAAAACTGCAATTATAGCCCAGCCAGACATAACAACTGACAAGGATATTAAAAGACTTGGCGAACCAAATCTTTTCTGGGGAGTAACAGCAGGAGCCATGGATTCAATGGTATCCAACTATACAGCATCAGGCAAAAAAAGGAACAAAGACGATCTTACCCCCGGCGGAATAAACAACAGACGCCCTGATCTTGCCACAATTAAATACACAAATCTTATTCAAAGATATTTTAAAAATTCTGTACCTGTTGTCCTTGGTGGGATTGAAGCAAGTTTAAGAAGAATAAGTCATTTTGATTTTATTTCAAAAAAAATAAGAAGATCAATTTTATTCGATTCAAAGGCTGATTATCTTTTGTTTGGAATGGGTGAAAAATCTATTATAGAACTGGCCGACTGCCTGAAAAATAAAATTTCTCCAATAAATATCAGAGGACTTGCATACATTTCAAAAGAAATACCCAAAGATTATGAACTTCTTCCTTCATATGAAGAAGTTTTAAAGAATAAAGATAAATTTCATGAAATGTTTCTAAAATTCTATGAAAACAAGGAGCCCTTAAATTCAAGGGGACTGGTCCAGCTTCACAATGACAGATATCTTGTTTTAAATCCTCCCTCACTTAATCTTACACAAAAGGAACTTGATGAAGTATATGAACTTCCTTTTACAAGAAAAGTTCATCCCTTTGATCTAAAAAAAGGGGAAGTAAGGGCTCTTGAGACAATAAACCATTCAGTTACAACTCACAGGGGATGCTACGGAGAATGCAGTTTCTGTGCAATTGCAGTTCATCAGGGTACTACTGTAGTTTCAAGAAGTGAAGAATCCATATTAAGGGAAGTAGAAAAAATAACCAAAATGAAGACCTTCAAGGGTTACATTACAGACCTTGGAGGGCCGACTGCAAATATGTACGGGTTTGAATGCAAAAAGAAAACAGATAAGGGTTCCTGTCAGGATAAGAAATGCCTTTTCCCTGATGTTTGCAGAAATCTCAAGCCAAACCACAAAAAGCAGATCGAACTTATTGAAAAGGCAGAAAAAATAAAGAATGTAAAAAAAATCTTTATTTCATCTGGAATAAGATATGATCTTATTCTTGAAGACCGGCAGTACGGAGAAAAATACCTGAAAAAATTAATTGAAAACAATATTTCAGGACAACTGAAAATAGCACCTGAACACTGCGACGATAAAATATTATCTCTTATGGGGAAACCAGACTCACAAACTTTAAAGGAATTCAAAGCCTTATTTGACAGGCTGTCAATAAATAAAAAACTTTTTTTGACCTATTATTTTATTGCGGCTCATCCCGGATGTACAAAAAAAGAGATGATGAACTTAAAAAAATTTTGTATAAATATATTAAAGCACTATCCTAAACAGGTTCAGATTTTTACCCCTACTCCGGGTACAATTTCAACAATGATGTACTATACTGGTAAAGATATATCTGGAAATGATATCTTTATTGCATCGGCAGATAAAGAAAAAGAAAGCCAGAAAAATATAATTTTAAAAAAATAACATAACCGCACCAGTTTTTGCCTTGATTTTTAATTTTTACATATTGTTACTGCCGTAAAAGCTGCTGTAGCTGAGCTTTACCATTCAACAGTTTTTAATCAAAAATAAGGGTATAAAAAATGGCAAAATTTTTCCAACTTTTTATTTTAATTCCATTATTCCTGTATGTCCCCTTAAACGTTCATTCCTCCACACCAGAACCTGATAAAATTGATTCTGGCAAGCAGTTTTTCCATAACGGAGAGATTGAAAAATCATACAAAATTTTTAAGGAACTTTTTTTTCAAAATCCAGACAACCAGACAATAAATTTTTACCTTGGCAGGTCTGCCTTTGAACTCAATAAATTTGAAGAAGCAATCTTTGCCTATGAAAGAATGCTGATTTCAGACCCAGACCTTACAAGGGTAAAGCTTGAAATGGCAAGGGCATATATGTCTGCTGGATCAAATGAAGAAGCAAAAAGGCTCTTCAAAGAAGTGCTCACCACAAACCCGCCGGAAAATGTAAAAGAAAATGTTGAACTGATGCTGAAAAAAATAGAATCACGGGAGCAAAAGCATAAACTGTCAGGTTCAATTGAGCTGGGTTACGGGTTTGACGACAATACTTCTTCCTCACCAACCGATGAAATAATTGAAATCCCTGCTTTTTCATACCTTCCAATGAAGGTAGAAGGAGAAGAATCCGATTATTTTTTCACTTCATCTGCTGATATCTCATATATCTACAACCTTGAATCCCAGGTTTTGAACAGATTCAAGACAAGCTTTTTTTATCAAAAAAATCTTTACAATTCAAAAAATGAACAGGATCTTGATTTTATAAGCCTTGCATTTACTCCAAACTTTACAGTTCTTCCCGGCCTTTTCCTTGATACATCAGTAATTGGACAGCATATTAGAATTGACAGCCAGAATTATTTAAACTCTCTTGGTGCAAAATTTGATTTAAAAAAAATTATTTCAGACTCAAGCCTTATAAATCTTGGAATTTCATACTCTCAAAAAAAATATGACAGCGATTATGAATCAAGGGACGGCTCCAGTTCAGGAGTATATATTTCATATACAAAGGGAATAAAAAATTTCCTTTTGACACCGTTTATGGATTTCGCAAAGGAATCGGCAGACTCTGACCTTTATTCCTTTAACAGACTATCAGGCGGTCTTGGCTTTTTATGGTTAATCACACAAAAAATCAATTTTTCAGGCTTTTACAGATATCAGCAGTCAGAATACGAGGAAAAAGACTCTTTATTTCTGGAAAAAAGAGAAGACAAAACAAGTTTTTTATCGGGAGACATAAAATGGATGTGCTTTGAAAACCGTGAAAAAACACTTGCAGCTTTTCTTGGCCTTTCCCATCTGTTCATAAACAACAATTCCAATGCAGATATCTATGAATACAAAAAAAATAAAACCGCAGCCTATTTTAAAGTAAGCTTCTAAACATGAGGGATAAGCAATGAAAAAAACAATTATTTTTTTAAAAAATCTTGGTTTTATAGTTTTTGCTGTTTTCCTGACTTCAACAGCCTACTGCTCAGTTGGAAAAGTTGCAGCAATAAGAGGTGAAGCTTATTCCCATAATAGCGGAATAACAAAACAGCTTTTTATTAAAAGTGAAATTTTTCTTAATGACACAATTGAAACCCGTAAAAACTCGAGACTCCAGATTCTTTTTAATGATGAAACAATAGCAAGTCTTGGGCCTGAAAGTACAATAACAGTTAAAAATTATCAATGGAGTGAAAAGGAACAGCAGTTTGAAGCAGAAGCAAGGGAGGGTCTTTTCCATATAATGGGTGGAAAAATTGTAAACTCTGCTCCTGAAAAATTTAAAATCAAAACTCCTGTTGCAAGTATTGGAATAAGAGGCTCAATGTTTGCTTTTAAAGTAAATGAAAAAAATCTTGATATTGTATTTCTTGGAGGAAAAGGCATTGATATTGACACTGATTTTGGAAGAACATCGCTTATAAAACCTGGATTTGGTACCAGAATAGATGGTGATAAAAAAACAATAGAACCGCCGAGAAAATACAGTGAAAAGGAAATCGGTGCCTTTAAAAAAAGTTTAGACAGTAATCAAAAAAACGATTCTTCCCCGCCAGATGAAGAAAAAGATAATGGAGAAAAAAACAGTAAGGCAGAGGATAGTGATCAGCAGTCTGTAAAGCCTGAAGCAAATGAACTGGAATATTCAGAAATATATGCAGATATAAATCAGGATAAAATTGAAGAAAGCCTTGAATCAGAAAAACCGACAGAACCGGAAGAAAATGATCCTTTTTTATATCCAGACGGCAAATTTCTTGGTTCAGCATTTATAAATCATAATGTTTCAGATAATGAAAATTTCAGATACAGCGGAACTGCACAGGGTGAATTTAAGGATTTTCTAAAAATTACTGAAAAGGACAGCACCGGCAATATTATTTCATATAATGAATTCAAAAATTTTAAATACCCTGACGGAAAAGCTCAATACTCCAAACCTGTTTTAAATGCAGATTCTCCTTCATTTGATTTTACAATAAGAGCATTTTCACAAACATTTGATCTAAAAGCAGATATTACGACCTCCCCTCTTCACGAATTCTATCTTGTTCATGTACCGCCACAAACTCTTTCCATTGATAATCTGGATTATGTTTATACTTCAACTTCATTTTTTGGAACTGAACCTGATTCTTCAAATTACCCTGATAATTTATTCTACAAATACAACGGACATTTTACAGCTTCAACCTCCACGTTCTTTGAATCAAATGAATACATAGAGGCAATTTCCGGTGGAATAACAATTGGCGCTAATTTTACAAATAAAAGAATAATCGGAACTTTTATAAATGACAGTCCCCATGAATACCGAGACACAGGAATTCTTTTTTTTGGAACCATTGCCGAAGACAGCAAAACGATTAAAGACATAACGCTTGTTGGAACCAAAGTTTCAGACAACGACAGATTTGACTACCCAGAAGGATTTCCAGGAATATTTTCAGTAAGTTCACAGTCAAATACAGGCAGTTTTTTCGGAACCATTTACCAGGGAGCTGGAATAACAATTTACGCTGATTTAAAAGATATGAACACAATGACTGAAACAGGTTCGGCAGTAATCACTATGGGCGGATTTAAAAATGATGATTACCATGACATCAATTCCAGTCCAGACTTTAATAATTTAAAAGGTTTTGTAATCGGGATTTCCGAAAATATAAACTCTCCTGATTCGGAAAGAAAATTTTTCATGAATGCTTCTTCTGAAGATTTTTTCATTAATATTAATAAATCAGAAGGTACAATTTCAGGAAAACTCAATGCCTATGATTATTACCAGAACCAGTCTATCTCAAATCTTTCCTTTGGCGGAACAAAGTCCAGTTCAGTATATGTTGACGACAAGGCTTTTGCGGCAATTATTGATTCCTCCACACAGTCTGTAACTTCAGATTTAACCGGTAATAAATCAGAAATAAATAAAGATACAGGATTTCTTTCATCCCTTGATTCAAACCAGTTTGAAAGCGAGTATATAACCTGGGGATATTGGGAAGCCTCATACAAGAACCCTGACGACAATTCACAGACATATCACATACATGGACCGGGAAGTTTTTTTATTGCAGGTCAAAAAACACCTGAAACAACTAATATTCTGCAGGAAACAGGCCAGCAGACCCTTTCCTATGAAGGTAAGACAAATACTGTGGTTTTAAATGATTTTACCCGTAAAGATTTTCTTCAAGACGGTCATTTTAATATGAGTGTTTTTTCAGATAACGGGAACTACAGCATTCAGGCAAAAATTCAGCCCGATATAAACAATACACAACTGATTTTCAATTACACAGGTTCAGTATCTGGAAATGAAGGATTTTACGGCTATATGAATTCAGATTTCACCGGATATCTCAATGGGGATTTTTTCGGTCCAAAGGCAGAAGAATGCGGAGGTAATTTTAACGCTGAATTAAACAGCGAAAAATATTTCGGCATATTTACCGGAAAAAGATAATTTTAATGTCCAGAAAAATAAAAATACAAAGATCAATCCCTGCACTTGCGGGGATTTTTGTTATGTTTTTTTCTGTCATATTTTATTTTTTTTACGGATCATCGGACAATTCAATATTTCGTTCATTTGATTTTGAAATAACAAACCTTTTTTTTAAAATGCGCGGAGAAAAAACTCCATCGGATAAAATAGTTATTATTGACATTGATGAAAAAAGCCTGAATGAAATCGGACAATGGCCATGGCCAAGAAATACAATTGCTGAACTTATAATAAAAATAAATGCAAAAAAGCCAAAAATTACAGGACTCGACATGTTTTTTCCCGAGCCTGACAGAACATCTCCTGATCGTATTTTCAAAAAAATGAAAATAAAAGGCATTGATTCACAAAAACTTGATGATCATGACAAAATTCTTGGAAATGTCATTGGTTCCTTTCCAGTTGTGATGGGATATATTTTTGACTTTAAAAATAATATGGAAAAAAAATGCTGTCCCTTTTCTTCTGCAGCAATAAAAATAAATTCAGATAATGTAAAATTTAGAGACCTTTATCTCAATGAAGCAGAAAATGTTCTTCTTAATATTAATGAACTTTCAACTTCTCTATCAGAGGGATTTATAAATATTTTGCCGGAATCATCAGGTCTTGTAAGAAAGGCTCCATTATTAATAAAATACAACAACATCCCCTGCCCTTCATTTGCCCTTGAGATTTTCAGAATTTATTCTCAGTCATCTTCCATCACAATTTTACCTTCCAGCCAGAAAAAAGACAAAAAAAATGCTCTTTTAGGAATTTATTCAGAGAACAACTTCATAAAAACAGATATTGACGGGCAGATGTTCATAAATTTTAAGGGAAGGCCTTTTACCTATAAATATATTTCTGCAGCAGACATATTAAATGAAAAAAAGAACTTTGATCTTGAAAGTAGAATAGTACTTGTGGGAACTTCAGCAGCAGGACTGCTTGACTTGAAGGCAACCCCTTTTTCAGGTGCATGTCCAGGTGTGGAAATTCATGCAACGATAATAGATAATATGCTCAACAATGATTTCATGCATTTTGATAAATTCACCGAAACAGGAATTTCATATTTCATACTTGTACCTGTAAGTATTTTAATAAGCTTTATACTTGTTATTTCAGGTCCTATTGCTGCAGGCCTTATAACTACCCTAAGTATTTGCGGAATTTTTCTTACTAACTATTTTTTACTATTTAAAAACAACATAATAACCGGCTTTTCGTTTCCTGTATTATCCATTGCAGTACTTTGCATGACAATTATTGTATTCAATTATTTTTTCAGGGAAAGGGAAAAAAAGTTTATACAAAAGGCTTTTTCCCATTATGTTTCCCCGGAAATAGTTAATGAACTGATAAAAAACCCGGAGAAACTGTCTCTTTCAGGAGAAACAAAAACAATTTCCATAATGTTTGGAGATATAAGGGATTTTACGGCAATATCTGAAAAACTCAAACCCCATGAACTTGGAGAGCTTTTAAATATCTACTTTTCAAAAATAAGTGAAATAATCAGAAATAACAATGGAGTTGTAGACAAGTTCATTGGTGATGCGGTTATGGCCTTCTGGGGAGCTCCACTTGAAAACAAAACCCATGCAAAGGACAGTGTGTTGTCTGCAATTAAAATACTTTCAGAAATTGAAAATCTAAATATTGCATGGAGAAAAAAAAATTTTCCTGTTATCAGACTTGGTATGGGAATAAATACCGGTGAAGTAAGAATTGGAAACTTTGGAAGCATTGACAGATTTGACTATACAGTCATAGGAGATAATGTAAATCTCGCATCAAGGGTTGAGGGGCTTAATAAGTTTTATTCAACAAATTTACTAATCACTGAATTTACAGAAAATCTTGTGAAAAATGACCTTCTTTCAAGAAAAACAGACTGGGTCAGGGTAAAGGGGAAAACACAGCCTGTTGAAATTTATGAGCCACTATGTTTTTTTCCCTGTGACCCTAAAATTGAAGATGAGACAAATATTTTCCATTCAGCACTAGATCACTATAAAGCCGGTAATTTTTCCAAGGCAGAAAATATCATACTTGAATTAAAACATGAAAAAAATCTAAATATTTATGAAATCTACCTGAAAAGAATAGAAAAACTTAAAAATACTGAATTACTCTTCTGGGATGGAGTATTTGAATTTCAAACAAAATAATTTTTCAAAAAAAGTTTAAATTTATTAAGTTTTGACCAATATTTATTAGTTTTTTTATTTATTAATATTTTTATCTCTGATATACAGGATAGTTTTTAAAGAAAACCAAAGGGCAAATAATGAATAAAGAACCGGTTATAAAATTTGAAGATGTAAATTTTTCATATTTCCCAAATTCTTCACCTGTACTTAAAAACATTGACTTTCATATTTTTAAAAACGAAATTGTCTGTATTGTCGGCCCAAATGGCGGAGGTAAAACCACTCTAATCAAGCTTATTGCTGGAATTCTCAAACCAGACAGAGGTAAAATTGAAGTATTTGGCTCTTCTCCCGGAGAAAACGGTTATAAACTCGGTTACATGCCCCAAAGTGTTCACTATGACAATTCCTTTCCAATATCTGTTAAAAATGTTGTACTTATGGGTCTGCTTGGCAGGAAAGGTCCGGGATCAATTTTTGGCTGGTACTCAAGGGAAGACAGACAAAAATGCGAAAAAGCCCTTGAAATGGTAAAAATGGCAAATTTTATAAAACAACCATTTTATGCACTTTCAGGAGGCCAGAAACAGAGAGTACTGATTGCAAGGGCTCTTATTTCAGACCCCGAAATTCTTATTCTTGATGAACCGACCTCAAATGTTGATTCGGAAACAGAAGATAATTTTATCTCTCTTTTAAAGGAGCTCAATGAAAAAAACAATAAAACGATTATCATGGTTTCCCATGATATGGGCTTTGTTTCTGAAATCGTAAGCACTGTATTCTGCGTAAACAAAACTCTTGTAATCCATCCGACAAATATTCTTTCCGGAGAAATAATTCAGCAGATTTACAACTGCTCAATGCAGATGGTAAGACATGACCACAGATGTTCAGGTAAAGGACATGAACAATGAATCTTCTGACAGATATTTTTGCAAATCCCAACCTTGTTTTTTTAAAGTATTCTCTTCTTGCAGGAATCTTTTCTTCCTTTGCCTTTGGAATAACAGGCAGCTACATTGTTGTAAGAAGGATAAGCTATATTGCAGGTGCAATTTCACATTCAATACTTGGCGGAATAGGATTCGCTCTTTTTATATCGGCTAAATACAATCTTCCCTGGCTTACCCCCTATTCAGGAGCGGTAGGCGCATCAATATTTGCTGCATTATTAATCTGGTTTGCGGAAAAATATTCAAAGGAAAGGCTTGATTCACTCCTTGGTGCGGTTTGGGCTGTTGGAATGGCTGGAGGAATTATTTTCATTTCGCTCACACCTGGATACATTGATCCCATGTCATATCTTTTCGGCAATATTTTAATGGTCACAAAAACTGATGTAGTTGTTATTGCTTTTTTTTCATTTTTTATCTGTTTAACTGCATTTTTATTTCAGAATAAACTCATTGCTACATCATTTGACGAAGAGTTCCTGGAAATAAGAGGTATAAGAACCGACATTTACAAACTCATGCTCCTAATAATGACAGCTCTTACTATTGTACTCATGATAAGAATAGTCGGAATAATAATGATAATTGCAATGCTAACACTGCCTCCCGCTTCAGCATCAAGGCTTTCAAAAAATTTCTTTTCAATGAGTATTTTAAGTGTAATCCTTTCAATTCTTTTTGTTCTTTCAGGGATAGGAATAAGCTTCAGATTTGATCTGCCAGGCGGTCCTTCAATAATAATCACAGCCGGAATTTTTTACTTTTCAGTTTTATTTTTGAGCTCAAAAAACTTTATACTTAAATTTATCGGAAATTTATTTAACAAATAATCATTAATTTTTTTGACACTTTACTTATAATTTGCCAATACAGGCTTAAATATAAACTGATAATTTTTTCTGATTTATATTTATTTGTAAACCTGATTAATGCCGGGGAGGAAAAAAATTTGAATACGCTAGAAAGATGGACAACAGAAAAGTCTGCTGATCTGTACGGCATAGACAATTGGGGGGCTAAATACTTCGGTATAAATGCAAAGGGAGAAGTTGTTATAACCCCGCTTGAAGATAAAAGCATATCAGTAAGCATTCCCGAAGTTATTCAGGGAATAATCCAGAGAGGCTTTGACATGCCTGTTCTTTTAAGAATCCAAAACATTCTGGATGCTCAGCTTACCTATCTTCACAAAAGTTTTAAAAAGGCAATTGAAGAACTCGGATATAACGGCTGCTACAGAGGAGTTTACCCAATAAAGGTAAACCAGCAAAAGCAGGTATTAAAGGAAGTAACAAACTTCGGGATAGAAAACCACCACGGACTTGAAGCAGGTTCAAAGGCAGAACTTATAGCAGCCCTTGCATATATGAAATCAAAGGAAGCCTGTCTTATCTGCAACGGATACAAGGACGAAGAGTTTATTGATCTTGCACTTTATGCAAGGCAGATGGGATTTAAATGCTTTATTGTTGTTGAAATGCCCGGCGAGCTTGACATTGTTATAAAACGTTCCAAAGAACTTGGAATAAGACCTCTTCTTGGAATTAGAATAAAGCTTTCTTCAAGGGCTGGAGGCCACTGGACAGAATCAGGCGGAGACAGGAGCATATTCGGACTAAACATCAGCCAGGTTGTCCATGCCATTGATATTTTAAAAAGAGAAGACATGCTTGATACAATGCAGCTTCTGCATTATCACCTGGGATCACAGATTCCAAACATCAGGGATATAAGAAATTCTGTAATGGAAGCGTGCAGAATTTATACCGGTCTTGTTGATGAAGGTGCAAATATGAAATATCTTGACCTTGGAGGCGGACTGGCTGTTGATTATGACGGGTCCCACACAAATTTTTCAAACAGCAGAAACTACTCTGTTGAAGAATATTGTGCGGATATAATTGAAAGCGTCATGAGTGTAATGGATGGAAATGAAATTGAACATCCAATTATTATTACGGAATCAGGAAGGGCAACAGTTGCATATTATTCAGTTCTTCTTTTCAATATACTTGACACAACTACATTTGATCCCCAGCCGTTTCTTGATCAGCTGGATGAAAACAAACCAGAGGTAATTGACAACCTTATAGAGGTTCTACACTCAATTTCCCTGAAAAATATCCAGGAATGCTTTAACGATGCAATTTATTACAGAGATGAACTGAGAATAAAATTCAAGCATGGAGACATAAATTTAAGGGAAAGGGCAATAGGCGAAACAATTTTCTGGCACATAATTGCAAATATTGCCAAAAATTCAAAAAACCTTAAACATATACCCAAGGAACTTCTTGACATTGATTCTGCACTTGCAGATATTTACTATGGAAATTTTTCAGTTTTTCAGTCAATTCCTGATTCCTGGGCAATTGACCATCTTTTTCCGATAATGCCTCTTCAAAAACTGAATGAAGAACCAACAAGATATGCAACTGTTGCAGATATTACATGCGACTGTGACGGTAAAATTGATAAATTCATAGACATCCACGGAATTAAAAGATCAATCCTTCTCCATGAACTTGATTTTTCAGAGCCATATTATCTTGGAGTTTTTCTTGTTGGCGCATACCAGGAAACACTTGGTGATCTTCACAACCTTTTTGGTGACACAAATGTTGTAAGCATAATGGTGAACAATGACGGCTCCTATGATTTTACAAAGGAAATTGAAGGAGATTCTGTTCAAAGCGTTCTTTCTTCAGTTGGCTACAATCCAAAAAGCCTTTTGGGAAGATTTCGTGAAAGTGCTGAAGAATCAGTTAAAAACGGAAAAATAAGCGTAAAAGACAGATACAATATTGTAAAAGCCTATGAAAGAGGCTTAAGAGGCTATACATATTACGAATATTAATCTAATAAGTTTAATCTTTATAAACAGCGATTGGGCTCAAACTGAAACTATTGACCAGTTCAGAATAAACTGTCTTTAAGTTTTAGACCTTGAATTAATTTTTCAATCTGGTTCTGGACTGGATAAAAAAATACAGTTTACGTTCAACTGCTGATTGTGAAAAAGCAATCAATTTTCACTTAAATCGACTCACTTCAGTGACAGCAGGAAAAATTTGATTTTTTGATCAGTCACAACTCAGTTAAAAAAGGAGGTTCTTTTATGTCAAAAGTTCTTATAATTGGTGCTGGCGGTGTTGGAAACGTTGTTGTAAGAAAATGTGCAATGCTTCCAGAAGTATTTTCCGATATTTGTCTTGCAAGCAGGACAAAATCCAAATGTGATGAAATTGCAAAACACACAAAAACTCCAATCAAAACTGCACAGGTTGATGCTGACGATCCAAAGCAGGTTGCAGAGCTTATAAGATCATTTAAGCCGGAACTAGTAATAAATGTTGCACTTCCCTATCAGGATCTTCCCATTATGGACGCCTGCCTAGAAACAGGCACAAACTATCTTGATACTGCAAACTATGAACCAAAGGATGAGGCCAAATTCTGCTATAAATGGCAGTGGGAATATCAGGAAAGATTTAAAGAAAAAGGAATCATGGCTCTTCTTGGAAGCGGGTTTGATCCTGGAGTTACCAATGTATTCACTGCATATGTAAACAAGCATCTTCTGGATGAAATTGAAACACTTGACATAATTGACTGCAATGCAGGAGATCACGGACAGGCCTTTGCAACAAACTTCAACCCTGAAATTAATATCAGGGAAGTAACTGCAAAAGGTAAATACTATAAGGACGGAAACTGGGTTGAAACACCTCCCCTGTCAGAATCCAGAGTATACAATTTTCCTGAAAACATTGGAGATAAAAAAATATATCTCATGTATCACGAGGAGCTTGAATCTCTTGTAAAACATATTCCTTCAATCAGGGAAGCAAGGTTCTGGATGACTTTTTCGGACAATTATCTGAAACACCTTGAAGTTTTGCAAAATGTAGGAATGACTTCCATACAGCCAGTCAAATATAATGGAGTTGAAATTGTACCATTGCAGTTTTTAAAGGCTGTTCTTCCAGATCCCGGAAGCCTTGGAAAAACAACTAAAGGCAAAACATGCATAGGCTGTCTTGTAAAAGGCAAAAAGGACGGAAAGGAAAAAACAGTTTATATTTACAATATATGCGATCACGAAGAATGTTTTGCAGAAGTTGAGTCCCAGGCCATTTCATATACAACAGGTGTTCCTGCAATGATAGGAGCAAAAATGATGCTTGAAAAGAAATGGAGTGGAAAGGGCGTATTCAACATGGAGCAGATGGACCCTGATCCTTTTATGGAAGATCTTAACAAATACGGACTGCCATGGAAATACGACATATGCTGAATTTTGATCCGGAAAAGGTAAAAACTCCGGCCTTTGTTGTTGACAAAGGCCTTTTAATAAAAAACCTTGAAGTTCTTGAAAAGGTAAAAAAAGAAACAGGAGCAAAAATCCTTCTTGCACTTAAAGGATTTGCAATGTTTTCCCTTGCCCCTGTAATTTCAAAATATTTAAACGGAACCTGTGCAAGCTCTCCAAATGAGGCAAGACTTGGTCGGGAAGAGTTTAAAGGCGAAGTACATTCCTATGCTGCTGCATTTTCAGACACAGATATTTTAAAAATTGCAAAATACAGTGATCACATAATTTTCAACTCATTTTATCAAAAAGACAAATTTTTAGATAAAGCAAGGGAAATAAACAAAAGTCTTTCATTTGGAATAAGGATAAATCCTGAAGAATCTGTTGGTTCCATTCCAATTTATGATCCTTCGGCTCCCGGATCAAGGCTTGGAGTAAGATTTGAAAATTTTGATGAAAACAATCTTTCAAATATTGAAGGTCTTCATTTCCATTGCCTGTGCGAACAGAATGTTCATCCTTTTATTGTTGTATTAAGAGCCTTTGAGGAAAAATTTGGGAAATATCTTGGCAAAATGAAATGGATGAACTTTGGTGGAGGACATCATATTACAAGAAAAGATTATGATGTTGAACTGCTTTGTAAAACAATAAATGATTTTAAAAAAAGATATGACCTTGAAGTCTATCTTGAACCGGGAGAGGCTGTTGCACTGAATACAGGTTTTATGGTTTCAACGGTTTTAGATGTAATAAAGGGAAGTGATATGAAAATTGCAGTTTTAGACACTTCTGCGGCAGCACATATGCCAGATGTCATGGAAATGCCCTACAGGCCCTTTGCCATTGATTCTGATTTTCCATACGAAAAAAAACATACATACAGACTTGCAGGTCTTTCTTGTCTTGCAGGAGATGTAATCGGGGAATACAGTTTTGACAGTGAGCTAAAACCAGGATCTAAAATTGTATTTACAGACATGGCACACTATACAATGGTAAAAACTAATACATTCAATGGAATTAATCTCCCAGACATTAATATTTATGATCCGCAAACAGATAAAATTGAGCTTATAAGAGAGTTTGGATATGAAGACTTCAAATCAAGATTGTCATAATAAAAAATATCCCCTTTTTCTTGAAGAGGAAATTGGAGAAATTTCACCTGAAAAAGCACTTTTCCATGTTATTCCTGTTCCATATGAAAAAACAGTATCCTACGGCGGAGGAACAAAAAACGGGCCTCTTAAAATTTTAGAGGCATCTTCCCAGCTTGAAGTTTATGACGGAAATTCAAATCCTTCGAAAAAAGGAATATACACTCATCAGCCCTTATTTGCCGATAGTCCTGAAAACCTTTTGGAGCTTATGGATGGTGCAATAACCAAAACTCTTATGCTTTCAAAAATTCCTGTTATCCTTGGTGGAGAACATACAGTTTCGGTTGGAGCATTTAATTCATTCATAAAAAACGGCAGAAAACCAGGAATAGTTCAGATAGATGCCCACGCTGATTTAAGGGATTCCTATGAAGGAAGCAAGTTCAGCCATGCCTGCGTAATGAAAAGAGCCCTTGATTTTGGCCTTGATATTTTCCAGCTTGGAATAAGAAGTCTTTCTCCCTATGAAGTTGAACTTAGAAAAGAAAAAAACATCAGATATATTGATGCAAAGGACCTTAATAAAAAAATCCCGGATAAAATACTCCCGGATGATTTTCCAGAAGAAATTTATCTTACAATTGACGTGGACGGACTTGATCCAAGCATTATGCCCTCAACCGGAACTCCTGAGCCAGGAGGTCTTATGTGGTATGAAACACTTGAAATTATAGAAAAAATTTCCAAGGAAAGAAAAATAACCGGCTTTGATATTGTTGAGCTTGCCCCAATTGAAAATATCCATCATCCTGAGTTTACATGTGCAAGACTTATTTATCAGATAATGGGATTAATTTAGAAGCTCAACGTAATATGCCTTTTTTGACCATTTCGGCGTCAGATGAAAAATTTAATCCTCAAAATATTCCAGTATCCTAAAGGTTAAATTTTTCATCTTTCGTAAATGAAACAAAATTTGAGGTTTCAGCTATTCACAATTAAAAAACAGTTTTTTTAAACTGCTTTAATAAAAAATTTTCCCTTAAATTAGTTTGATGGTATAAATATAGGAATAATAAAAGATATTTTGTAACTGTTCAGTTCAATTTACGGCTCCTGCATTTTTCTGAGCCTCATTCTCGCTTAAGCTTTGATGAAGGAGATAAAAAACTATCTCATGAAACCGGCTCAGAAAAATACAGCATCCGTCGCCAAAACAGCTTTTTCTCAGTTTTTAAGCTGAATAGTTACGATATTTTTTATAATCAAAACAAATCAAATTTCTGCTAAAAAATCAGCTTGCCAAATTTAAAGGTTCCATTATGAAAGGTTCCATGAAAAAACTTAAACCTAATCTGAATTTAAAGATAACTCCTTTTAAAATAGCTTTAATTTATATTGTTCTCAGCTCCTTATGGATTGTATTATCTGATGCACTACTTTCAATAATTTCAGATAATCCCCTTTATTTAACAAGGCTTCAGTCTTTTAAGGGTATTTTTTTCATAACAATTTCTGCTGCATTAGTTTTTTATCTAACGAACAAAAGTGTAGCCCAGGTTAAAGCCTCAAAACTGGCTCTTTTTGAAAGTCAGGAAAAATACAAAAAAATTTTCAATGCCCCAACTGAGGCAATTTTTATACACGATGCAAAAACTGGTGAAATTATAGATTTAAATAATGCTGCAATTAAAATGTTTGGCTATGACCTCAAAGAAGAAATGATTTCTATTAAAGTTGGTTGTTTAAGCGGAAATGATATTGAAATATCACAACCTGAAGCACTGAAAAAAATCAGTCTTGCAGCAAAAAAAATCCCCCAGCAGTTTGAATGGTTTTCCCAAAAAAAAGACGGCACTACCTTTTTTTCAGAAGTTTCACTCAAGTATGCAGATATTGCAGGAAAAGATTGTGTTGTTGCGATTGTAAGGGATATTACTGAAAGAAAACTAGACTTGGAAGAAAAGGAAAAGCTTGCAGAACAACTTCATCAAAGCCAGAAAATGGAAGCAATAGGACAGCTTGCAGGAGGCGTTGCCCATGATTTCAATAATATGCTCAATGCCATTGGAGGAGCTGCAGAACTGATAAAATTAAAAAAAGACAACCCCGAAATAATTGATAAATATACTGATTTAATAATAAAATCAGCTGATAAGGCAGGTTATCTTACAAAGCAGCTATTAACCTTTGCAAGAAAAACTAAAAAATCAACTAAAAAAATTGATGTTGCAGAAGTTTTAAAAGAAAGCGTGAGTCTTTTAAAACACACCATAAACAAATCTGTAACAATTGAAGTTATAAAAAACGCATCAAATACAATTATTTCAGGCGACGATCACCTTATTCAAAGCTGTTTTATAAATTTGGGAATAAATGCAGAACATGCCATGCCTGATGGCGGAAGCCTTACTTTTAAACTGAAAAACGTTTATCTTGACCAGAATTATTGTGACGAATCTAATTTTAATATTAATTCTGGCAAATACCTTTTAATATCTGTAGAGGATTCAGGTCATGGCATCCCAAAGGAAATTATAAACAATATTTTTGAGCCTTTTTTTACTACAAAAGAACAGGGTAAAGGAACAGGACTTGGTCTTTCAGCTGTTTTCGGAACTGTATGCGAACATGGAGGAGCAATTACAGTTTACTCGGAACCAGGTAAAGGAAGTGTTTTTAACATTTATCTCCCTGTTTCTGAAAAATTAAATATTTCTCAAAAAAACATTTCAAGTCCAATTAAAGGCAGCGGTACCATTCTTTTTATAGATGATGAGGAAACAATAAGAAAAGTCGGCCAGCTCCAGATGGAAACCCTTGGCTATAAAGTTATTACAGCTGAAAACGGAAAAGCAGGCATTGAAGTGTTTAAAGAAAACAAAGATATAATTGACATTATTATTCTAGACATGATTATGCCTGTCATGGGAGGGAACGAAACAGCTTCAAAGCTGAGAGAAATAGATCCATATGTTCCAATCCTTATTTCTTCAGGTTTTTCAAGGGATAAAAATTTAGATGAAATTAAAAAAAATACAATCAGCGGATTCTTAAATAAACCATTTTTACTTAATGAACTTTCTGTTAAGATTTCAAAGGCTTTAAAAGATAAATAGTGCCTGGTTGAAAATTAAATTTTTTTGTTCATACCCCAAAGATTAAAAATTTAATATTCAGGATAATACATTGACTTTTATAAGGATTAATTTTGAATTTTATGTCAGACTAGACAAAAAGCTGCTTTGGTTATGCTGTTAAACTTAATATCAATAAAAAGAAAGGCAAGCCAATGAAAGACAAATGGATTAAATCCGGCTGGATTTTTTTTACGGTTTCAAGTTTTATCTGGATTTTACCTTTTTGTGTTTTCTGGTTTATCAAGTCAAAAATACTTTTTTCTGTTTCAGGCACTCTTCTCTGCCTGGCAGGTATTGGAGGAATTATTTTTTTTGCACCCTGGAAATTCCCTGATACCAGACTCTGGAAACTTCTGATTTTTCCCTATTCAATATTTTTATTGTCAGTTTTTCTCCTTGTATATGATTTAACAGGTTTTAAAAATCTAAAAGAAATTTTATATGGTCTGTGGCTTATACCATGCTTTACACCTTTTTTTACACTTGGATGGAGAAAATGGAGTTTTTTCGCAGGCGAAAAAGAAATTTGAAAATCCCATTATCACTCACCTTTTGCTCTAAAATAAAAATCTCCAAGGGTTCCATCAAGAACCATTGGCCTTTGCTGAAAATTTGTCTCATTATAAACGCCTATTCTTGTCTGCCTGAAAACAGAGCTCAGATTGGTTCCAGGTTTTTTTAAGGCATTCATCAGATTTAGTGCAAAAGGACTATTTTCTCCTTCTCCATCCAAAGCTACCTGCCCAGCTTCTGTTGAATAACAGACAATATAGCCAAGTTTACTTTCTGGCATTCTAACCCTTGCCAGGCCTCTGGAGGTTGACCTGAATTTAGTTTCAACAGGATTATTGCGGCAGGCATCCATGATAAGAATATTCAACTCAGTATCGGCTTCATCCATGTAACCAAGTACCTGGCCAAGGGGGAAAGCTTTATATTTTACATCTGTTTCAGAAAGTATTTTTGAATCAATAGGAATAAGATAGTTTTCTCCGTCAACCTGAATACCATGACCTGCATAGTAAAAAAGCCCTACTCCTCCGTTTCGGTTTAATTTGATTCTAAACTCATTGATTGCCCTGTCCATAGAAACCTGATTCAGGTTACTTCTTAAAATAACATCAAACCCTAATTCCCTTAAAATATCTGCAATGGCTGCTGCATCTTTTGAAGGATTTGAAAGAGGCGAATATACATATCTGTCATTGCCAATAACCAGGGCCGTTTTTTTAACTTCTTTTTCAGACACCGTTGAATTTGTAACAAGTGGTGTATCAGTTGTTAAAAGTTCAGGCTCATTAATTTTACTTAAGTTTACATTTATTAATTCATCCGAGTTTTTTATCTCAACCCATTGCCTGAAGGTTTCATAGCCTGGAAAATCAACTTTTAAATCATACATACCCGGACTTAAATCTAAATTCTCATCATATTTTGGAGAAATATTCATTATTTTAACTGTTGCATCTGGTGGATTTGTTACAACCTTCAAATTATACTGTGCTGAATCAACTTTAATATTTTTTGATCCCCTGCCTGAATCAGCAACGACTCCACCTGAAGCATTTTCTACAACAAAGTTTCTTAACTCATTTAAACTGTCATAACAAATGGACTGCATTTTTTTCTCAGCTTCACCTTTCCTGAAAAAACCATAAAGATTTGTCTGGTGGAAACCGTCTTTTAAAATTTTGCGATTTACTTTTTTATTCCCCCTAATAAGTTCAACATCCATTTCAACGCTTACAGTACCTTTATATGGCTGAACAGGCCAGTAAAGCGGCATTGGATAAATTGCTGGCCAGGCAACATACCAGTTGTATGAGGCATTGTTATTCAATAGAATCTCAATATTGTACTTATCAATACTTCTGTAATCCACCCTATTGCTGATATTTTCCATACCGAACTCAACAGAATTGTAAAGGCCGGAGCTTTTTATTGCATTTGCCACTGAATTCTTAAGAGACTCCCTGCCACCAGGTGCCAGGTTGTACACACCTGAGTTAACAAAATATTTTGTAATAACAGCAACTTTATCAGTCTTATTTTTATAGAGGGAAGGCTGATCATAATGAATTCCTTCCTTAAAAAAATTTACTGCACACCCATTAAAAATAAGCGCAATATAAATATAAATACTTACACAGAATATTTTATTTTTGTTATAATTTTTCATTTTATTTTTTTCACCTGCAGTCATAAGATCAAATTAAATTGAATATTTGTAATTTCAGCATTTGCTCAAAAATCAATCTCACATTTTAGCTGTTTGTATTATTGTTATATTAGATTTTTCATAAAAAATAAACAAATGCAGTTTGTCAAGTATTTAAAAAAATATTAAATATTCAAAAAGCTTTTTGAAAAACCTCATTTATGCAATATAAAAAGATATTATCTCATTATTATATATTATAAGGAAAAGCACATGCCTTTCAAAAAAACAAATTTGTTTATAATTTCAAGTATATTATTGTTCTCAACTATACTTTCAAATACTTTTCTGCAGGCTTCAGAAATAACTGGAACAGGTTCAGGTTCAAATCTTTCCGAGGCAAAACAAAACGCTCTTTCAGACCTTTCCCAGCAGATCATGGTTCAGGTTGATTCAAGCATAACCATAGAAAAAAGAAAAAAAAATTCTTCTGTTTCAAAGGACGTTATCCAGTCTCTTGAGACAAGAACATCCCTTCCACTTATAGGTGTTGTTTTTTCAGATTCCCCCCAAAAAGACGGAAAAATAATAGTTTATGCAAAGCTCGACACTACTAAAAAGGACATCTATAAAAATGCAATGTCAGATACGAAAAAACTTATTTTAAAAAATGAAAAAGAATCAAGGACAGGTCCCACAAAAAAAAGAATAAAAGCTCTCGAATCCGTATTGCAGCTCATGGATACTTTTGCAGGATACAAGGCTGTAAGCCTGTGGCTTGGAGTTGATGAAATACCCGATATTGAATTTACAAGTGCATATATTGAAAATGAAATTTTTAACTTAACCACCAGAGTAGATACATTAGAACTTGCTGCAGAAATCATTTCGCAAAAAATTAACCAGTCAGAAAAAGTTAAAAATAAAAAAATTTTTATATATCCTCCTGTGCCATTTTCTTCTGATGAAATCACACCTTTTTCAAAGGCATTTTATACAAGATTCTTAAATTTTATATCACCGGTTAACTCACCTGAAAAATCTGAGGTTATTACAAGAGGTAGCTATTCAATCAATAAAAGCGGAATTGATTTAAGCTACAATGCCTGGGACAGACAAGGGAATATTATTGAATCAGGGTTTGTGAAAATTCTTCCTCAGGCATATATAAATTATACCCCTGAACCTTCATTAAAAGATTTTTCAGAGCTTGTAAAAGAAGGAATCATTGTTTCTGACAAATTAAATATTGACATTACTACCTCAAAGGGCAAAAAGCACCTCCTTTTTAGTGAAGGAGAAAGAGTTAATCTTTTTGCACGCATGACAAAGCCGGGTTATTTTTATATTTTAGCCCACAATCTAAAGGAAGAGCAATATTCATATCTTTTAGATTTTTATGACAGCATTGGAAATGAAAAATTCATTTTCAATGTTTCTCCTGAAATGGTTAACAAATGGATAAATATAGGTGAATTTGAAGTTGTTCCTCCTTTTGGAGTTGAAAAATTAGAAATTTTTGCAAGCACAAAAAATCCTGCTGAAGCAATACCTCAAACATTTTTTGACAAAACTACAAAACTCTACAGACTGAACAAAGATCCATCCCAGGCTGTTGTTTTAACAAGAGCCCTTATCAGAAAAAACAGGGAGCAAACAAAGGCTGAAACAGCAGAGTCTTTTATTACAATTACAACAGCAAAAAACCAAAAATAGTTTTATGAAAATAATTTCCCACTATTTAAGGCTTATTCTTTTTATTACAGGAGTTCTTTTTGGAGTTCAGATTCCGGCATTTATGGATGCATATAAAAACAGTCTTCTGGCCCATTTAAACGAGTCGTCAAAAAGTCTTGCTGAATTTCAAAGCGATGCAGATAAATATTTTAACGGAGATCTGACAAAACTTATAAACCATTATAAATCAAATAAAGATCCTGTATTTCTTGAAGGTGGAGAAAGTATTGATTCAATTTATAAAAGAAACCTCGAACTTGAAAAAGCCTTTTTAAATTTCAATAAAAACTTTTTCAATTCATTTATCCATGTTTTTGTATTTCCACTTGAAGATATCAAAAATGAGGTTTTAAAAAACTATTCATACTCTGTAAAACTTAACAAAGCATCCATCTTAGGCGGTATTGTTACAGGCACTCTGCTGTCAGCATTTTTTGATATTTTTATATTTATATGCCTTAAATTTAAACAAAATAAGCTCTTAACATTTTTAATATATTAAGTTTTTAGACCAAATTAATAGTTATATTCTCAGGAAAAAATAAAATGAATTACATAAGACTGACAAAAGAAAACATAGATTCAGAACATATTTGCTGTGCTTTTTCAGACAAAAAATGCAAACAAAGCTATCAGATGAAAAAGGACTGGCTCAAAAAGGAATTTGAAAACGGTTATATTTTCACAAGACTTGATGAACGAGCAAAGGTTTTTATTGAATACGGCCCTGCAGAAAAAGCATGGGTTCCGGTTTGGGCACCCGGCTACCTTATGATAGGATGCTTCTGGGTCTCAGGAAAATACAAATCCAATGGACATGGTAAGCATTTACTGAATGAAGCTGTTGAAACAGCAGAAAAACTTGGTAAAAAAGGTCTTGTTACTATAGTTGGCAAAAAAAAATTCCATTTCATGAGTGATACAAAATGGCTTCTGAAACAGGGATTTGAAATATGCGAAACAATTATGAATGGTTTCAGTCTGATTTCTCTTGATTTACAGAAAAACAGCTCAAGGCCCTTTTTTAATGACTGCGTAAAAACAGACCCGAAAATAGAAAATAAAGGCTGCACAGTATACTACTCAAACAGGTGTCCCTATGCTGAATATCATGTAATAAATTCACTTGAAGATTCATGCAGAAAAAGAAAGATACCTTTAAAAACCATAAAATTTGAGTCTATGGAACAGGCACAGTCATCTCCTACACCTGCAACTATTTTTTCACTTTATTTGGACGGAAAATTTATCACTACGGACATAAGTGCATGTATGGATTCACGTTTTGATAAAATAACAGGTTTTGGTTCTTAAACTCAGCTGCAATTTATCAAAAAACATTTCTTCAAAGGATAATTTACTGTACTTTTTACATTTATTGATTCTTTATTCATCTTTCCACCACGACTTGTAATTCCTGCAATTACTAAACCAAGAAGCACCCGGTTTATATCTTAAAAAAATTAAACCTAACCGAGAATAAATTTTAAAAAAAATCAAAATCTGCCTTTTATCCACCTCAAAACAAAACCTATTACAGGAAGGCGTTCAAAAACAAGGCTTGAATCCCAGTAGTCCTGGTGAAAAACAAGCATCCCTTTTTCATCAAATCTCAAGTGCGACATTCCAGGTGCCTTGATAAGCTCGTCCTTTTTTCTTTCAAGCCTTAAATACATTGTCCATCTTACGTAATACTCACCTTTGTCAACTGCAACATCATGAATATCAAATCTGCATTCATGAACAGTTTTTGCGCTTTTAAGAAAATAATCCTTAATATCCTTTATTCCTGTTACTTCCTTGTATCCGTCCCTGAAATAGGCATTTCTGGAATATATTTTTTCAATATTTTTATCTATTACTTCATATGAAAAGACCTTATAAAAATTTTTAAAATCATCAATCGCCTTTTGTTCTTCCTTTGAGCCCTGAACAAGAGTTTCATTTTTCACTGGACTGGTTTTTTCAATATATTTGTCATATTCCATATTGTAGTCTCCGTTATTGTTTTTTGCAGAAGAACAGCCTGAAATAAAAACCAAAAAAATTATCATTAATATTTTTTTATTAACCACAAAAAAAATCCCTTTCAGAGTTAATAAGAGCCTTGTTATAAGGCCTTGTCAAAACAATCTGAATATTTAAAGCTCCCCTAGCTTCAAAAATTGCTTCACAGGAATTAAGATAAAACTTCCATTTTCTCATGAAAATATCATCAAATCCAAGGGCCTTGATTTTATCTTTATTCTTAGAAAAATTTTCATCCCATTGTCTTAAGGTCTTTGCATAATGGGGGCCGATATTTTCTAGATTTTCAATTACAAGTTTTGTTTTAGATGAAAGCCTTTTTGATATTTCTGTAAGGGAAAGAAGATGTCCTCCCGGAAAAATATGCTTTTGTATCCAGTCGTATTTGTACTTGTATGTAAAATATTCCTGATCCGGAACTGTAATCCCCTGAATTACTGCAATCCCTTCTTTTTTCAGAAGAGAATCAATTTTTTTAAAATATTTAGAACAATATTTTTCTCCAACAGCCTCAATCATTTCAACTGAAACAATTTTGTCAAATTTCCCCTTAATTTTTCTGTAATCTGATAAAACTATATTTATTTTATCTTCAAGTTTTTCTTTTTTTACTCTTTTTACGGCATAATCATACTGCTCCTTTGAAATTGTTACGCCTGTCAATTTACAGCCGGTTTTTTTAACTGCATATACGGCAAAGCCGCCCCACCCGCACCCAATTTCAAGAACATGATCATTTTCAGTTATTGCTGCCTTTTTTATCAGGGCATCCATTTTGTTTATCTGTGAAGTGAAGAGATCATCATCTTTTTCAAGATAAATTCCCGACGAATAAATCATATTTTCATCAAGGAAAAGGCTGAAAAAATCATTGTTTAAATCATAATGCCTGCTTATATTTTTTTTGCTTCCCCTCAATGAATTCGGATTGTCTTTTCCACTGAGTTTTCTCAGATAATATTTAAGATAAAGAGAAACAGAAAATTTTTTGGAGGAAACATCTGTGTTTAAAATAAAAAATTTTATTAAAGACACAAGGTCATCTGTTTCAAATACTGAGTTCATATATGCTTCGCCAAGTCCAATATCTCTTTTTTTCAATACATCTGCAAAAAAACTGTAGTCATTGATATAAAGATCAGCATATTTTGTCTGTGAAAAATTTCCCTTTTTAAAACTTTTGTTTCCCGGAAGAAAAATATCTATATTGCCGTTTTTAAAATATGAAAGTCTCTTTAAAAACAGAAATTTTGAAATTTTCTGAAAAATTGAATAAGGAGATTTTTTTATTGTCATTTTATCTTTTGCAACAGGCTTGTCATTGTATTCAAGTTTTTTTGCAAAAAACAGTTTAAAGGCTTCCTTGTAAATTGCAGGTTTTGTAAGATGTGGAATAATATGAAATTTTAAAACAGCGTTTAAAAAATTTTTATCTGAAAAATCAAGCCTTTTATTTTCTTTCAGTTCTGCGTAAAAAAACGGTTTCAAATCCTTTTCAAGTTCAATTTTAATTGAAAAATCATTTTCTTTTATTTGAAAATAAAAATTGTATTTTCCCTCGATCTTATTGAATGGAGAAACATGAAATGCTTTATCTGAAGTAGCTTTAAAAACTCCGTCTTTTTCTTCAACATCAAGGATATAAAGATGTCTTTCACCAAAAGTATTGTTTACTTCAGCAGCAGCACATAAAAATTTATTGCTATCGTCAAAGCAAAAATAAAAACTTACAGGATTAAACACTTTTTTAAAAAAATACCCGCATGAAGTTGAAAGATAAACTTTCTTTACAGGTTTTTCAAAACCTGAGTTTTTAAGAAACATTAAAATTTTGGATTTTAAAGACAAGCCGTTTTCATCGAGATAGTCTTTATCATTTATAAAAAAAACACCTTTTTTATTGTGGGAAAATAAATAATTTTTTCCTGATAAATAAGAAAGCTCATCCAAATCAAAAATGAAAAATAAAAGTTTTCTCTTAAACTTATGTTCTGCAGGATAAAGCCTTGAATGTCCGAGTTCACCAAAATAAATCCCCTGTTTCATAATGATTCTCCAAAAATTTTGCAGACTTTTATACCTGAATTTATTCCGTCTTCATGAAATCCGTACCCAAAATAACTTCCACAGAAAAAAATATTTTTATTTTTATTGTTAAGCCTTTGAAGCCTGTCCTGGGTTTCCATGGTTTCCCTTGTAAAAACAGGATGTGTATAAATTATTTCCTTTATAAGCTTATTTTTTTCAATTTCTCTCTGGGGATTTAAGGTAACAAGATATCTTTTTTCAGAGTTTAGTTTCTGAAGCCTTGTCATATCGTAGGTTATGCATGCAGGAGAATTTTTCTCCATATTTTCCTCCTTAAGATAATTCCAGGAGGCATAGGCTCTTTTATTGTCAGGCATGAAACTTAAATCATGGTGAAGGCATACCCTGTTTTTTGAATATGTCCACGGACCTAAAAGCTTAACCTGGTCAGGGTCAGGATTTTCAAGCATTTTAAAGGCCTCGTCGGCATGGGCTGCAATTATTATTTTATCAAATTTTAAAACCTCACTGTCTTCAAAAACAATTTCAGGATTATTAAGATTTTGTTTTACACTCACAGCTTTTTTATTTTTAAATACTTTTCCGTTAAATCCTTTTAAAAAAGCATCAACATAAGAACTGCTTCCGTTTTCTACAAAATACCACTGGGGCTGGTCTGTCACGGAAAGAAGACCGTGGTTGTTATAAAAATTTGCAAAGGAAAGCATGGGAAATCTTGCAATTTTATCCTGTGGTGCAGACCAGATTGCAGAGGCCATTGGAAGAATATATTTTTCCTCGAATGATTTTGAAAAATTATTCAGTTCAAGAAACTGACCTATGCATAAATCAT
The DNA here is from genome assembly GCA_020633955.1 of Desulfobacteraceae bacterium. Classification (GTDB taxonomy): domain Bacteria; phylum Desulfobacterota; class Desulfobacteria; order Desulfobacterales; family JACKCP01; genus JACKCP01. The sequence continues at coordinate 121,613 of JACKCP010000002.1, forward strand.
TGTTTCCATAAGTGATAAATTTTTTAGTCAGTTTAAAAAATTTCATTATTTCATATAAAAACTTATAATAGCTTAAATCCAGAATATTTTTCCTTTGTGCAAAAATTGTATCTAAACTGGATGTTGAATAATAAAAATCTTTTTTTCTGTCGCAGTATCCAAAGGACATATCGGTTTTTATTCTGTTGATTTTCAGTTTATCAAGAAAAGCGGTCAAATTTGGATATGTTTTGTCATTCATTACAATAAAACCTGTATCAACCCTAACATTTTCATCTGTTGTTACAGTGTTTGTGTGGCCTCCGATGTAGTTGTTCTTTTCAAAAAGAGATACATTATGATTTTTTGATAGAATAAATGCGGGACTGATTCCGGATATACCTGAGCCTATTACGGCAATGTTGAGTTTATCAGCCATATTTGTCTTCTTTATTTGAATTTTAATTTGTGATTCTTTTAAAGAGAGTAAATAAAAGCTGAAATTTAGTCAAGTTTAGACAGCCCGCAAATTTCAAAACTAACTTTTTAGTGCAGTAAATTTTAAATTTTGTTTCCACCTGAAAAAAAATCAGACCAGAGATTTCCAAGAAGTTTTGGGAATACAGTTTCAAAATCAAGCTGAAGATTGACAAGCCCTCTTGTCTCAAGAACATCTCTTGCAATAAAGGCAGGTTCTGCCATCTGACAAAGACCTATCATAAGTGAAAAACTGCCAATAAAGAGCTCGATCAGCTCTCTTTTTTCAATAAAAGGAAATAAACCCATTATGTCAGAAGCTGTTTTTTCAATACGAGTATTAAGATATTCTTTAAACTCAACCACAACCTCATAATCACCGCATTTTTCCATTATAAGATTGTATCTGCTTCCAAGCCTGACAAGAAGGAAATCAGATGCAAAACCAGACATTACTTCCATTAAGCGTCCAGGAGAAATTTCATTATTTAAAACTGAATCAATTTTATCAAAGCAGTTTCCTATACATTGTCTCAGGATTTCAAGATCCATTGCCTCCCTTGTTTTGAAGTATAAATAAATGGTTCCCTTGGCAAGACCTGCGTTTTTTGCAATTTCTGAAACAGGTATGGAAATATTCTTCTCTTCAACATATTTTTTTTTTGCTGTCTCAATAATCGCCTGTTTTCTTTCAGCTTTTGCCTTATCACTGATTGCACGTTTTTTTATTATCTTTTCCAACTTTCCCCCTCAAAACTTGACAAATGACTCCGGGTCATATAATAAATGACTTAAATTCATTTATATTTTTAAGGAGACATCATGTCAAACACAATACATTCAATTATCCAAAAACAAACCGCATTTTACCAGAAAGGATGTACCATTGATTTCAAATCAAGAAAACAAAGACTTGAAATACTCTTAAAATCTCTTGAGGACTATACTCCAGAAATTACTCGGGCTCTTAAAAAAGACCTGGGGAAATCTCATGAAGAAGCTCTCATGACAGAAATACGAGAGGTTAGAAAAGAAATTGAATATACAATAAAAAATTTTCAAAAATGGGCAAAAATAAAAAAAGTTCCAACACCAGTCACATTATTTGGTTCAAAAAGCCGGATAATCCCAGAACCTCTTGGCAAGATACTTATTATAGCCCCATGGAATTATCCTTTCAACCTTTCAGTAATGCCTGTAATCCCTGCACTTGCAGCGGGAAATACCGTTATAATAAAGCCCTCCGAGCTTGCACCTGAAACTTCTTCAGTTATTTGTGATATGATATCAAAAAATTTTTCCAGTGAAGAGATTGCGGTAATTGAAGGAGGAGTTGATGAAACATCAGAACTTTTAAACCACCCCTTTGATCATATTTTTTTTACAGGAGGTGAGACTGTAGGAAAAATTGTCATGAAAGCAGCTTCAGCAAATCTTACTCCTGTAACACTTGAGCTTGGAGGAAAGTCACCTGCAATTGTATTAAAAGATGCTAATATTAAAACTTCTGCAAAAAGAATTGCATGGGCAAAATTTACAAATGCCGGTCAGACCTGCGTGGCACCAGACTATGTGCTTATTGACAGATCTGTAAAGGATGATTTTTTAAAAGAGATTAAAAAAAGTGTGGTTTCTTTTTATGGTGAAAATCCAAAAGAAAGTCCTTTCTACGGAAGAATAATAAATGACAGACACTTTGAAAGGCTTGAAAAGCTATTAAAAAACCAGAAACCTGTTACAAAACTTGAGACAGATTCAAAAGCAAGATATATAGCACCAACAGTCCTTGACGAGGTTTCAACAGAAAGCCCTGTAATGCAGGAGGAAATTTTCGGGCCTGTTCTTCCGGTTCTTACTGTTGACTCGATCAATGAAGCAATTGATTTTGTAACAAAAAGACCAAAACCTCTTGCTCTTTATGTTTTTTCAGAAAATAAAAAAAACTCCAGTGAAGTGCTGTTAAAAACATCATCTGGCGGTGCATGTGTAAATGATGCCATTGTCCATCTTTCATCCCATCACCTGCCCTTTGGAGGTGTTGGCATAAGCGGAATGGGCGCTTATCATGGACGCTTTGGATTTGAAACATTCTCCCACTTTAAATCAGTTGTAAGTTCAACCACAAAATTTGATATTCCCCTTAGATATCCTCCTTTCCCGAAATGGTTCAAAAAACTCATGAATATATTGTAACCCTTTATATTTTTAAAATCTCATGAATTGTGACTGCCGGGAATTAAAACTCGGCTGACTGAATGAGAGGCTAAAAAAACAGTTTTCATTTACAAGCTGTTTATAACAAAAATACAAAAGGGAAAAAAAATGGTTGAATTATTCGGATTTTTTGTTTTTATTGCAGTCTGGGTTCTTATGCAGAAAGTGATACTCCCGAAAATGGGGGTGCCTACATGAATGAGCGATGCTTGTCAGGTGACAAGAAAAGAGATAAATGGAAAACCAGCAGAAAAAACCAATAATAAAAGACGAAGATTCTGATCTTATTTTAGAGATAAAAAACGGCCGGACTGATTTGTATGAAACCCTTCTTTCAAAGTACGAAACAAGGATTTACAACTTCGGCCTTAGAATGTGCAAAGATGTTTCAGACGCGGAAGACCTTGTTCAGGAAACATTTATTAATATCTTCAGATATCTTAAAGACTTCAGAATGGAGTCCAAATTTAAAAACTGGGCCTATAAAATTGCAGCCTCAGTCTGCATGAAGATAAAAAAAAGAAATAATGTTACTGAAACAGAGCTTTCCCTGGATGATATTCTTCCAGCAGACAGAGAAAAGGAAGTTTCGTCTAAAATACCCTCTTGGGTAAATCAGCCTGCAGAAGCTCTGATGAACAAGGAAATGTACCTTGAAATAAAAAGAGAAATAGACAATCTTCCTCCAAGCTACAGAATAATTCTTGTTTTAAGAGATATGGAAGATTTTTCAACCAGAGAGGTTTCAGAAATTCTTGATCTTTCTGAATCAAATGTAAAGGTAAGGCTTCACAGAGCAAGAAGTTTTGTAAGGGAAGGCTTAAAGAGGTACTTCAATGACTGATAATGAAAAATATTCAAACCACTGTATTCAAATGTTTGAAGTCTATTCCCAGTATCTTGACGGAGAACTCGATGAAAACCAGAGAACAGAAGTTGAACACCACATAGAAACATGCAGTGAATGCAGAGCCTGCTTCATGACACTCAAAAAAACCAAGGAACTGTGTTCTAAAATGCCTAGAGTCAAAGCTCCAGATGACTTCACATCAAGACTTCATTCCAGAATAAGAAACATTTTAGACTGCAAATAAAATTCATGGGATATTATGTGATGGTTTTGATTTAGGATTGACTTAACCCTTATTCTGGTTATTTTTACCTTGCTTGAAAAAATATAAAATTTTTAAACTGTTAAAACAGGTCAGACAATGCAGACAAATGAAGAACTAAAAAAAAGGCTGATTGAAAATAAAAAGGACAGAATCTATTCCTTTATTATGGATGAAGGGAATTTCAGGGGAACTGTAATTCATTCCACGAGGCTTGTAAAAGATCTTAAGGAGAGACATTCCCTTGGAATTATTGAAACACTTATCCTTGGGCATGCATGCACAGGATCAGAGCTAATGGCAACAACCCTCAAGGGAAACAGCAGACTAAAATTTCACATAGAATGCTCAGGGCCGGTTAAAGGGCTTGTCTGCGAAGCAAATTCATTTGGAGATGTTCGCGGATATCTCTTCCAGAATCCAATCCCAATAACTGATCCTCCAAAAGATTTTAAAACATCTCCATATTTCAAAGCAGGGTTTTTAACTGTTACTTATATTAAGGAAAATTCAAAATCACCATATTCGGGAAAAGTAATGCTTGAATACGGAGAAATTGCCCAGGAAATTGCAAATTATTATCTAAACTCAGAACAAATCCCTTCAGCCTGTAATTTAAGTGTGACATTTTCTCCAGAGGGAGAAGTAACAGGAGCCGGTGGAATATTAATCCAGAAAATGCCTGGAGCTGATGATGTAACACTTGAAAAGGTTGAAAAAGCATTTTTAAGCCTTCCTTCAATAGGTGATGAGTTTTCTAAAGGATATGCTCCAGAGGATCTGATTTACGGTTTCTTTAAGGAATTTAATCCAAAAATACTTGATGACAGGAGGGTTGCATTTTCATGTTCGTGTGAAAGGGAAAGAATGCTTGCATATATTAAGGGCCTTGGAAAAGACACTTTAAAAGAAATTATTGATGATGATGTTTTTCCACTCGAAGTGACCTGCCATTATTGCAGCAGTAAATATCATTTTGATAAGAATATCATATTACAGGCATACAATGAAGCCAGATAAAAAAAATGATTTTCCCCTTCCCAGCACGATTCCAAGTTTCAAGACGCAAAGAAATGACCTGGAATTTCCAGAGAAACAAATAAAAACCGTAACTGTTCATAAAAACTGGTAACGGGTGTTGTATTTTTCTGAGCACCATTCTCGCTAATGCTTTGAGGCAGGAGAAAAAAAGCTTTTTCTCCTGAAACCGAGCCATAAAAAATACAGCACCCGTTCTCAGGAAAAAACAGACTTTTTTGTAAATTCACCACTGAATAGTTTCTAAAAATCAACCGCTGAAAAAAAATATTAAATACCCAAAGTAATTATTGTTAAATCTTTAAAAAAAATAATGTACGATAATAATGAACAAATCAGTTTTCATATCAGGTATTGCTGAATCAAACATAAGGGATAATAATGAAACCTTCATTTATTATAATTATGGCGATTCTTTTTATATGCGAAAACCTTTATGCATCTGAAAAAAGCACCTTCATATTTTTGGAAACAGAACTTTCAAAAGAAGAAAAAGTCATAATGACCAATGCAATTGGACTGGGTTTTGTAACTTACTGGGGAATTGCGAAGTGGGATTATTTTAAAAACGATCCAAAACAGACAAACGAAGGCTGGTTTTCCAGCCATACAAAAGAAGGGGGAGCCGATAAATTAGGACATTTTTATTCATGCTGGTCTCTTTCACATGTTTTCTCAGGTGTATTCAAAAACTGGGGATACTCTGACAAAAAAAGTATTTTGCTTGGCTCAATATCCTCTTTTACAATTATGGGATGGATGGAAATTGGGGATTCTTTTTCCGAATACGGATTTTCCCATGAGGACTTTATAATGAATACTTTAGGGTGCGCATCAGCATATTTAATTGGTACAAATCCATCCTTGGCAGATAAAATTGATTTCAGGATAGAATACTGGCCAATGTTTAAGAAAGGAGATTTCTTTACTGACTATGAAAACTTGAAATATCTAGCAGCTGTGAAACTTGATGGATTTAAAAGTATAAAACCTGAGTTTTTAAATTATCTTGAAATCCATCTCGGATATTATGCAAGAGGTTATGACGGCAAATCAGAAAGGGAAAGAAACATGTTTGTTGGAATAGGTATTAATATGCCAAGGATTTTAAATAATTTTTCCATGAAAAAAATATCAAAGGCTGCAAATTTTATCCAGATTCCATTCACAAGAATATCTTATGACAATAAATTATAATTTGAATCAGATATAATTTATTCCCAGTAAATTTTGTAATTTTCAATTTTTTGTTCAAGCCTTTTTGAAAGATAACCACTTCCTTTTTCAAGCTCTTTTAAAATCAGCAAGGCTTCCCTGGAATAATTTTGTGTTTTTTCCCTTGTCCAGTATGAAGGAGGTTTGCAGAGATTTGAAATTCTGTCTGCTATCTTAACAAGCCAGACTTCATATGGCTGTTTTTTTATTCTATCAAGGCTGTCTTTCATTGCAATTGCCTTATCTGAAAAATCAGAATTTTTAGTCAGGGCAAGAACACCGTCTGCAGTTTTTTTACCAAACGCATCCAAAACTGTCTGATAATCTGCCTCTGTATCTTCAATAACATCATGAAGAAGGCCGCACTCAATACAAAGATCAGGATCGGTTAATTTTTTTTCAAATTTGAACCCTGCAATTAATTCCATTGCAACTTCAACCGGATGAATAATATATGGGAGATCTGTTCCAGGTATTTTTTGATTTAAATGCCACCTGGATGCAAAATTCAAGGCTTTTAAATATTTTTCCTGTGACCATAATGGTTCCATAATTTTTTTCCCTTATTTAATGATTAGCCCGGAGCATAAATTTTTGTTTAATACAAGGGATATGAGAATTTAACCTTTAGTCTTTTCAGGGGATAAATTTTGAATCTACCCCAGAAATGGACAAAAACGACCATCTCCGCCAGCCGCTATTTAAAAAAATTTGCTCCTGAACATAAAAAAAACAGCGCCCAGAAGACATATTCCTGCAAAAATGTAATCAAGTTTAAAAGGCTCTTTCATATAAAAAATAGAAAAAGGAATAAAAACGCCAAGAGTAATAACTTCCTGGATAATTTTGAGCTGGGCAAGGCTTAAGACATTGTACCCTATTCTATTTGCAGGAACCTGAAGACAATACTCAAAAAAAGCAATTGACCAGCTGATTAGTGCAGCAATTATCCAGGGCTTGTTGTTCAATTCCTTTAAATGGGCGTACCATGCAAAAGTCATGAAAAAATTGCTTAAGATCAAAAGACCTACAGCTGTAAAAACATGGTTCAAGTCAATTCTCCTTAAAATTTATCAACCCATAACAAGCTGTTTATACTCTTTTTTTAATCAAAAGCAACGAAGATTTAAAACACTGCACAAATAAAAGAAACAGTTTTTTCAATGTCTATTCAGTTAGTGTACTAAAACGGTCTTTTTTGTCCATTTGGGCGTCAGATTAAAAATTTAATCCTCAAAATAATCAATGTATTCATGCGGTTAAATTTTTAATTTCCTTTTAACTGAACAAAAGACTCTAGTTTTCGACCAATCACTATTTAACTTTTTCAAGCATTTCTCCCATCATTTTGTGGATAAGATTTATTGCCTTTAAAGGACGAAGCATAACTTTAAACGAAATTATTTCGCCTTTTTCATTCCATGACATCATATCAACACCGTTAATCTTTACACCGTCTATTTCAGTTTCAAATTCAAGTACTGCATTGTTTCCTGAAACAACTTCCCTTACATAATGAAATGTTTCATTTACAAAAACATAAAGTGCGGCAGTAAGATAAAGAGTGGTAATATCTTTTCCTTCCTGGGGAGTGTGAACAACAGGTGAATAAAAAACAACTTCGTCTGAAAGAATTTTATCAAGCTCCTTTGGATCTTTTGACTTTACAAGTGCATGCCATGCTTCAACAGTTTTTGAACTCATTTCCCTGCTCCTTTAAAAAAGTATTAAGTTATAGTTTTTACTTTTATAATATCAATGGCAAAAGATTTCAAGGCAATTATATAAATGTCTTTTAAGACAGATCAAAACAAATGACTTGCAGGCGAAAATAATATATATAAAAGATTTACAAGAAATTAAAACTGCCTTTAAAATAAACAGGCAAAAAGGCAGCTTTATTCAGCAGATATTTAAAGCCTGAATTAAGGGTTTCCAATTTTACTGCATCTTCTGCGTTAAATTGCATCACGCACAGCAAAAATACAGCCTGATACAATTTACCTCGTATATTCAGCAAACTTGAAAATCGCTGAATTCAGGTGAAAATAAAGCAGGATATTTATTTTTCAAAGTCTTGAAACAGACAGGGAATATCTGACGGATAAATACCAGGTTAAAATTTTTTAAGGATTTTTTTTAATGGAATCAGTTGAATCTTATTTTAAATTTTTTTTGGCAATGGCAGCAATTGTAAACCCTTTTGGAGCGGTTCCCATTTTTTTAAATGCATGCAGTGATGAGTCATTAAGGGACAAAAAGAAAACAATAAAAACAGCTGCAACAACAGTTTTTTTTGTCCTTTTTATTTCCCTTGTTTCAGGGGAGGCAATATTGAAAATATTTGGAATATCCATGGCTTCATTCAGGGTTGCAGGAGGCATTCTAATTCTTCTAATGGCCTTCAGTATGCTTCAGGCAAAAGTGAGTCCGGCAAAACAGACCCAGGAAGAGGCAGAGATACTTGAATCAAATATCAAGGAAAATATTGCTGTGGTCCCTCTTGGAATACCTCTTATGGCAGGTCCTGGTGCAATAAGCACTGTTATCTTATATGCTCAGAAACATGAAACATTTTCACATTATGCTGTCCTGCTCGGAATTATATTAAGTATAGCACTGATTTCATGGTCCGTTTTAAGAATTGCACCTGCCATAGCATCGAGACTTGGCCAGACTGGAATAAATATAATCACAAGGATAATGGGGCTTTTAATGGCCTCAATAGGGATTGAATTTATGGCTAATGGCCTTAAAATGCTATTTCCTGTTCTTACATCTCTTTTATAGTATTGACTGTAAAAATATTTGAGGTTTTCCAATGAGCCATGATTTTATTTTCAACAACCCTTTTTATCTTAAAATTATTCACACTATAATTATTACTGCTGTTATTCTTCTTCTCAAAAAAATAGCAAGAAACAAATTTATTATTCCAAGTGATATTGATATTCAAGCTAAAAGAAAATGGGTAGTAACAACAAAAAACATTTCTTTTTTCATATGGTTTTTTGCCCTCATCATTATATGGATTGATCAGCTTCAGGCTGTTGGAGCAACCCTTGTTCTTTTTGCAGCTGCATTTGTTGTTGCCACTAAAGAGTTTATACTCAATATAATCGGTTATATTTACCGCACAGGGACCAAATCCTTTTCAACCGGAGACAGAATAGAAATAAACTCAATAAGGGGTGATGTTCTTGACCAGAATATTACTGGTGTAACCCTTATGGAAGTAGGGTCTGGTGTCAAAACCCATCAGTATACAGGTTCATCTGTGTTTATTCCCAATGCAGTTTTTTTATCAGCACCTGTTAAAAATGAAACTGTAATGGGCGGAGAATATGTTTTTCATATTATCACTGTAAATCTTAAAATGGAAGATGACTGGATTGATGCAGAAAAAGCTCTCATTGATTCTGCAAGGGAAGCATGTGCTCCTTATCTTGAATATGCCATAAAACAGATGACTTATATCTCAAAAAAGCATGCACTGGACCAGCCTGGAGTTGAGCCAAGAGTCAATATTCAGATCCCCGAACACGATAAAATAACTCTGCAGCTGAGAATGCCTGTTCCTTCTAAAAGAAGAGGACGAATAGAAGGAGAAGTCCTTAGAAAATACCTTATGAAAAAAGCTGAATACAAAAAAAAAGAAACTAAAGTTCAAAATGAAAAATGTACTCATACCTAAGTTGATCGTTTCATATTTTTAGATTAAGAAATTTTGTAACTGTTCAGTTCAATTTAGAACTGCTTTTTCTCAGTTTTTAAGATGAATAGTTACGTAATTTCTAATGAATCAGACTTATTATATTAAAAGTATGAAACCCAGCCGGCTTTTCAATTTTACTGCATCTACTGCATTAAACTGCATCATGCATATAAAAAGTATATGATACAATTTTGCAGTTATATAAAACAAGCTTGAAAATCGATCAATTCAGGTCATGATAAAAGCACTTTGCTGATCTTTGATGAAAATTCATTTTTGGAAAAGGGCTTTCTTATAAACTCAATTCCTTTTTCCAGAACACCATGATCTGAAATAACATTTGAAGTATAGGCAGACATAAATATTATTTTAATATCAGGTATTATTTCCTTAATTTTTTCCGAAAGCTCTTTGCCGTTCATACCTGGCATGATCACATCTGTAATTAGAAGCCTGACAGAGTTCTTATGCTTTACAGAAAGCTCAACAGCCTCTGCAGGCGAAGATGTCCCTATAACTGAATATCCAAGGGAAGATAAAATTTTTTCACCAAGATTAAGAATCATTTTTTCATCTTCAACAAGAAGAATTGTTTCCTTGTTGCCAAGCACAACCTGATTTTTCAGCTCTTCTTTAGTTTTTTCCCGGGAAGACAAAAATGCAGGAAAATAAATTTTAAAAGAAGTTCCCCTGCCCTTTTCACTGTATACATGTATAAATCCGCCGTTCTGTCTGACTATTCCATAAACAGTAGAAAGACCAAGTCCGGTTCCCTTGCCCTTTTCCTTTGTTGTATAAAAAGGCTCAAATATATGCTTTTGTTCATCTTTTTCAATCCCCGCTCCTGTATCAGTAATTGAAAGCATAATATAGTTTCCAGGAGTAAACTCAGGATTAATCTGACAGTCTTCACTTGAAAAAACCACATTTTCTGTCTCAATTATAATACGCCCACCGCCTTCAATTGAATCTTTTGCATTGATGCATAAATTTGCAAGAATCTGATCTATCTGCATTGGATCAATTTTTACATGAAAAGGATTCTTGCATGGATTCCAGGCAAGCTCAATATCTTCACCAATGAGGCGGGCTAACATTTTAAGCATATCTGATATAACAGAATTTATATTCAGCTGCTGAGGAACAACATTTTGCTTTCTTGCAAAGACAAGCAGCTGTTTTGAAAGTTCTGCCGACCTTCTTGCCGCCATTTCAATTTCTTTCAAATGATCGGCAACAGGATTTATGCTTCCGGTTTTTTCAAGTGCAAGCTCGCAATTTCCCATTATTACGCTAAGCATGTTGTTAAAGTCATGGGCAACCCCTCCGGCAAGTCTTCCAATGGCCTCCATTCTTCCTGCATGTGCAAACTGCTCTTCAAGTTTTTTGTTAAGCTCCTGTGCCTGCTTCCTTACTACAGTTTCAAAAGCAAGATCAGCAAGCTGTTCTATCACAGCAAGGTCATAATCATCGTAATAATCATCCTTGTTGCCAACTCCTAAAACGGCCTTTATTTTGTCACCTCTTATAACGGGTACAACAAGCTCCCTTTTCAAAGGAACATGGCCTTCAGGAACCCCTTTCCTTCCCTTCGCCTTACTGTAATCATTGTGAATAACTGATTTTCTCATCCTGATACTGTCAACCCATATTCCGGCATTTTCTACAGGATAATGCCTTCCCTCTGCACAGGCTTGACATAGTTTAAGAGTGTTTGTTGACCATGTACTGAGCTGCAAAGATTTTTCATCTTCATCAACAAAATGGTAAAAACCAATTTTGCTGCCTGTAAGAGACTCTGCCTCATCAAGAAACTCCCTCAGAAGCTCCTTTGAGTTATGATTTGATGAATATTCCAGAATTCTGAGAAGAGCATCTCTTGAATCTTTGTATTTTTTCAGCTGATTATGATAAGAAGAAACATCAGATAAAAAAACTCCTGCACCGTAAAGATGATTATTTTCATCGGTCAAAGGAAAAGCCGTAACTTTATAACATGACTCAGAGTTTTTTAAAGCTGATTGCGCAGTATAGAATTTGATTTCAGATTCAAAACTATCCTTTAAATCAAAAACCTTTGAGACAGGACATCCCCTGTTATCAGCATTGCATCTTACAAGATCACACCCCCTTTTTCCTGCAACGCACCTGTCATTTATGCCAACAAACCTGCAATAGGAATCATTAGCCCATAACAGACTGTAATCTTTTAAAAAAAATGCCACTGGAGAAGTAAAACTTTCAAAAATACGGTATTCCCGGATCTCTTTAATTTTCATTTACCCCACCTGAATTTTATGCTGAATGATTATATCAATAGTAAAAAAATAACTGTTCAGCTTAGAACGGCTGCTGCATTCTTTCTGAGCCTCATTCTCGCTTAAGCTCCCAGGCAGGAGATAAAAAACTCCTGAAACCGGCTCAGAAAAAATACTGTATCCGTCGCCAAAATGCCTTTTTCTCAGTCTTTAAGCTGAATAGTTACAAAAATTTTTCTTTTTCTACATTCTATGTCTCACGTAAATAAAAATCATATATCCCTGAACAAAAACGCTTACCGTCCAACAACTCAGTGCATAAGGTTAAATTTATCACTTAAACTGCTTAAAGAACTATTTTTTGCAAGATACTTGTTTTTTTAAAAAATATTCAAGAAAGGAAACATTAATTCTCGACTGAATGAAAACCGGCTTTTTTGCAAGTTTTAAAGTCAGATTAAATTTAACCCCAAAATATTATATATTCCAACGGTAAAATTTTACATCTTCCATAAATGAACAAAAAATTCAAATTTTCAGCCAGTAACTAATAATAATAAAACAGAATAACCATGCTGTTTCAGTTATTATGTCAGATCTTTAAAAACTTATTTTTCGATATTAATATAGTTTTATACTAATTTAAATTTTTTTTATGATATTTTTTATTTTTTTGCCTTCTACAGCCTCAAGGAACTCCTGCCCAAGCTCATGGCTTTTTTCTTTTGCTTTTTCCCAGAATTGAATTCTTTCATCATCTTTTCCGTAAAATCTGTTAAAATCCTTCCTGTCCGGGATTCTTTTATATGGAAGACCTGAGACAAACTCCGGCGAAGGAGCAAGAAGAAGAACATTTTTTAAATCCTCTTTGCCAGCTCTTCTCCAGAAAAGCTTTTTATCAAACCAGCCTGGGATTATCTCATTGTAAAAATGGTGGTATAGAACTATTTTTCCATCATTGACACCTCCCGTAAAATCAAAAACAGGATGATAGTCAATTATTCCGCCGTCCCTGTAAACACCTTCAGGAGCTCCTTCTATATCCTCTATTCCATTCATGACAACGGGAATTGAACCGGATGCAAGAAGAGCTTTTTTAAAATTCTTTTTATCAAGTGAGACCTTGTTCAATGGAAAGCTGTTTACAGATAAAAATGGAGGGCTTGTTCTTTTATCGTAAAAAAAAGTCCTTTCAAAATATCTGCCAATGTTTTCCCTTTTAACCAGGTTGGATATGGCAGCTTTTAAAAGGGCACCTGACTGGTAAACAAGTTCTTTTCTTGCAGTATTGCCAAGACATCTGACAGCTGAAAATGAAATTCTGAAAACAGGATGAGTCAGAATTTCATCTATTTTAACATCATCAAGAAATGAATCTACTATATATTCTGCAGTTTTTGATACTTCATCCGGTGTTGTTTTCCTGCCGTATCTCTGATTTATGTAAAGATCTGCTAAAAGATCAAAGCTTTTTTTACAGTCTTTCTGACATGCAGCAGCAAACTTCCATGCTCCTATTGATGTTCCAAAAAAATGAACGGGCTTTTTTGTCTTAATCAGCCAGTCTCCGAAAACAGCCCTGTCAAGCCCATAAATTGAAAGCCATTTTGCAGCTCCAGATGCAGAAACACATACCTTAACATCTTCAGGAGAAAGCCCGTTTTCCATTATCTGTGAATATGCATTTTCCCCGGCTAAAAATAATAGATTATTACCCATGATTATTTAAACATTCCTTCCATTTCGTTCAAAAGATCTTCTGGAACAATTTTCAGATTTTTAAAACTATCAGGATCAAAAAGAGCAAATGAAGCTGTTGCCCTTGCGCATGCTTCATTTTTTTCATTTAAAATTTCGCTTTTCATTACTGCGGTTCTAGACCCAGGCTGCTCATGAATCCATCCATTGGACAATACCTTTTTTTCAATATAAACCGGTTTTAAAAACTCAATCTCCATTGACCGTGTCAGAATAAATTTTCTAAAAAAATGAATTGCGGCCCAAGACATGGTTTCATCAAGAATTGTTGCAATTATACCACCATGTGCAAGGGTTGCCCATCCCCTGTGATGGGGAGCAATTATATTTTCAGATCTGACAATTTTACCGTTGCTTTCAAATGACATCTTGAGACCGCAGTTGTTCTCCCTGCCGCATGCAAAGCATTTTAAATCAACATTTTCGATTTTATACCAGTCATCCATACAGCTCCAATCTGACTAAAATCTTATTTTATATCCAAAAAGGAAGTTATGGTCTTCTTTATCCCATTCATAACCCTTTTCTTCAAAATCAGCCTTAATATACCTGTATTCAAGAATAATTGCAGCATTTCCCATTATATGTAAATTCATGTTAAGCCTTCCTTCAAAATAATCTTCGCCGTCATCCCAGGTCAATGGCTCAGGTGAAAAAGAAAGCTCTGCACCAAAGGATACAGGAATATTTATGGGATTTACTTCTGAAGGGAGATCATAATCCATACCAAGAAGAAAGCAGATAGAAGCAAGCTGGCTTGATAAACTGGAGTTTTTTTCCGCATCGGCATAAACCCCTCTAAAACCAAGCTTATATCTTGCTCCAGGCATGAAATCATCTGACTTTACTCCAAGGTCAGCACTGAACAGCTCAAATTCATCGGACTTATATGCAGCTTCAACTCCAGCTTCCATATATCCGTAGTCAATTTTATCAATATATGCCACGCGCCCGTCCACTGTAGAATTATTTGCATAAAGAAAAGCTTCTATATTCATTGCATTTGCACTTACACAAAAAGATGCTGCAAACAAAATAGTCAAAAAAATTTTTTTCATTCTGAATCTCCTTATTTTTTCAAAAAATTATAATAAGTATCCAATGTATATACAGGTCCAAGGGGATTATGTGCTGCGACCTTGTCCTTGACAGCAAATACAGTACACATGGCATTACTGTATTTCATAAAAATTGAATCGTGTCCAACGCAAAGCCCTACGACAATATTCCATTCAGTTTCAGCCTTATTTAAAGCAGCGGCCTGAAGATATGGATTACAAAAACTCTTATTGTTTTTATCTTCTGTATTTTCTATGAAATCAGACTTTTTCAGATTACCGCATGAGCAGATTACAGAATTTACAACAAAACCTTTTGCTTCAAAAAGATTTTGAATAATCTCTGCTTCTTTTTTCAAACCTGAGCAAAAAGCAATACCAATTTTTTGGTATCCCATCTTTTCTGCAACATAAAGGGTTTCCTCAATTCTTGTTTTTCCTGGTCCTTTAATATCAGAAGAAATTTTATAAATCCTATCTATTTGAGGATTCAAATACTCTTTTTTTATCTCTTCCCGATACTCCTGAAATTGCTTTGTTGGACAGTCTTTAATGAATTTTTCCCCGGAGGAACAAAGCCGGTCTCTTTTTTCAAAGGGACATATGGAACATTTTGGATTGTAACTCATTTTTAAAATCCGATTTTATTAAATTCAAAAACATAATCTTATTTAAACCTGAACGGAGCTTTTTTCAAATTTGGCAATATTACTTTAAACCATATCTCCTGATACAGCGTGATACTGCAGGCCAGACAGATCTGTAATACCATCATGACTTTATATTCGGCCAATCACTATTCAAGGATTTAACCAAAAACCAAAGTCAAGGAATTTACAATACTATAATCTGGTGCTGTTTCAAGCATAAAACAATTTATAATTAATTTTTTCCTTTTTAACTTTAATAAACGATCAGGCAAAGCCATATTCCTGTAACACAAAAAGGAAAAGCAGCCAAAATCATATTCTGACTGCTTTTTTATTTCAGAGACTGCTGCAAAATCAGTTTGTGTACAGGCAATCCCAAAGTTTTTAACTCATATTTCAGCTTCTTTTTAAGGGCACCAGAAGAACGGGTATTTTAGATTTTCTCAAAACCCCCCTTGACACACTTCCAACAAGAAGTTCCTCCAGCCTTCCATGTCCATGAGTTGCCATTACCAGCAAATCAAAATCTTCTTCAGCTGTTTTAAGAATTTCAGTAACAGGATGCCCAATTTTTACAATTATATCTGAAAAAGACACATTGTCATTATTTTTGACAAAGGGCTCCATATCCTTTGAGGTCTGATCAATTCTTTCCTTTACAGATCTTTTTGCATTCTCAAATCTTTCTGTTTCCATCTCCTTCCATTTATCAAACCCAAAATACAACTCCATTTCAACCCCTGTACTCAGAGACAATTCTTCAAATACATTTGGAACAACATGGATGGTTGTCATGTGAGCACCATATTGACTGGAAAGACTTATTGCATATTTCATGGCTTCTCTTGCGGCTTCTGACAAATCTGTTGCATAAAGTATTTTTTTAACTGGTCTAAACATTTTGACCTCCTTTCAGGATACAATCTGAGAAAAATTAATTTTTTTGATATTTTTTAAAACTATAGCATCTTTGACTAAATTGCATACTGAAAATATATAAGATGGAAATAAAAAAAGCCTTTAGGGAAATTCCCTAAAGGCTTTGTATTCTTAAGTGGCGGGAGCGACGAGACTCGAACTCGCGACCTCCGGCGTGACAGGCCGGCGTTCTAACCAGCTGAACTACGCCCCCGCTTAAAAAGGTTAATTTGATGGTGGGCGAAACAGGGCTCGAACCTGTGACCCTCGGCTTGTAAGGCCGATGCTCTCCCAACTGAGCTATTCGCCCGTTCAAATCAACGAATCTCTTTTATGATTATTTATATTAAAAGTCAACAACTATTATAATATTTTTTTAATAAAAATAAAACAAAGAACTTTTGGCACAATTTTCAAGTACTGTACAAAAAAAATTCAGACAAAACACACTGCCAAACAAAAAAGCCTTTAAGGAATTTCCTTAAAGGCTTTGTATTCTTAAGTGGCGGGAGCGACGAGACTCGAACTCGCGACCTCCGGCGTGACAGGCCGGCGTTCTAACCAGCTGAACTACGCCCCCGCTTAAAAAGGCTTATCTGATGGTGGGCGAAACAGGGCTCGAACCTGTGACCCTCGGCTTGTAAGGCCGATGCTCTCCCAACTGAGCTATTCGCCCTCAGACAAACGAAAGTATATTTACGCTTGTTTCAAAAAGAAGTCAATATATATTTCATTTTTTTTCAAATTAAAAATCACTTTAAAACCACAACATTCTTTAAATGAAGACTTTTACAAAAAATCAGGACAGTTACAAACTCAACAAAAAAAGTTCTTTTTGAAACCTTATCCAGACTAACAATTATAATCCTAAAAATATCAGCTTTTATACTTTATACACTGAAGAAGAATATATTTTACAAGCAGCCTGAACTCCTGTTATTTTTTATATTTTTCAGCCAGTGCATGATCAAGAACTTCATCCATATGTGATACAGCAACAAATTCAACGGCAGAAAAAACACTTTTAGGAATGTCTTTCAAGTCTTTTTCATTTTCCTTGGGGAAAATTATTTTTCTGATCCCGCTCCTATGTGCAGCAATAGATTTCTCCCTGAGTCCTCCAATGGGCAAAACCCTGCCACGGAGAGTTATTTCGCCAGTCATACCAACTTCTCTTTTTACAGGGTTACCTGTAATAGCAGAAATAATCGATGTACATATTGTTATTCCCGCCGAAGGTCCGTCTTTAGGAGTGGCACCCTCTGGAACATGAATGTGTATATCATTTTCAGAATAAAATTCAGCCAAAACTCCAAGAGGCTCGCTTTTTGATCTTGCATAACTCATTGCAGCCTTTGCAGATTCCTGCATTACCTCCCCAAGCTTTCCTGTTACTGTAACATTACCTTTACCTGGCATGACAGCAGTTTCAATTGATAAAATATCTCCGCCAGCCTGTGTCCATGCAAGACCTGTTGCAACGCCGACAAGATCAGCTTTTTCAGCCAGAGAATAAGTAAACTTTTCAGGTCCAAAATATTTCTTTATTGTATTTTTTGTTATATTAAACGGAGGTTTTTTATCCTCAAGACGCTTGATTTTTGCTGTTTTTCTTAAAACACCGGCAATTTTTCTTTCAAGGTTTCGCACTCCGGCTTCACGGGTATAATTCCTTATGAGCATCATTAATGCATTATCACTGAGTGTTATCTCTTCTTCAGCAAACCCGTTTATTTCAGATTGTTTTGAAACAAGATGTCTTTTTGCTATTTCAAGCTTTTCAAGTTCCGTATATCCAGAAATCTGAATTATTTCCATCCTGTCCTGAAGAGGAACCGGGATATCATTCAGAAAATTTGCAGTTGTGAGAAAAAAAACCTGAGATAAATCATAGTCAAGATCAAGATAGTGATCATTAAATGAAAAATTCTGTTCAGGATCAAGCACCTCAAGAAGGGCAGATGAAGGATCACCCCTGAAGTCCATACTCATTTTGTCAACCTCATCAAGACAGATAAGAGGATTGTTTTTACCGGACTTTTTCATAGCCTGAATTATCTTTCCTGGCATTGCACCGACATATGTTCTCCTGTGTCCTCTTATTTCCGCCTCATCTCTGACACCGCCAAGTGAAATTCTCACATATTCACGACCTGTTGCCCGGGCTATTGACTTTGCAAGAGAAGTCTTACCCACCCCCGGAGGCCCCACAAAGCATAGGATAGGCCCCTTAGAGTTTTTTGAGACTCCCTGGACTGCAAGATACTCAAGAATCCTTTCCTTTGGCTCCTCCAGACCGTAATGATCATGCTCAAGAATTTTTTCAGCATCTTTTAAATCATTATTAATTTCAGAGCTTTCAATCCATGGAATTTCAAGAATCCAGTCAATATAGTTTCTTACTATATTAGCCTCTGCAGACATGGGAGACATAAGACTGAACTTTTTCAACTCCTTGTCAACTTTGGCTCTTACTTCTTCGGGAAGATTTTTAGCTTCTATTCTTTTTTTAAGCTCTTCTATTTCATCATTGGCGTCATCCCCGGTTCCCATTTCTTTTTTAATGGCACGTATCTGCTCATTCAGATAAAAATTCTTCTGGGTTTTTTCTATCTGTTTTTTCACCCTTCCCTTTATTTTTTCTTCAACCTTTGCAACTTCAAGCTCTTTTGCAATATAATCCAGAAGAAAATAAAGTCTTTTACCAGAATTTTTTTCCTCAAGAAGCCTGTGCCTGTCCTCCAGCTTCAATGGAAATTTTGAAGCAAGAACGTCTGAAAAGGCAAAGGGAATATCTATCTTTGAAATACTATCAATAATTTCTTTTGATATTTTTTTATTATAACCTGAATAATCTACAAGACTTGCAATAATTTGCCTTTTGATAGCTTCAAATTCAGATTCAGCTGGATTTTCTTCAATTATCTGGACAAGTTCTGCACTCAAGTACAGCTCTTCTTCTATATAATTTACAGCCTCTGCCCTAACCTGACCTTCAACCAGAACTTTCACACTGTTATCAGGCAGCTTTAAAAGCTGCAGAACCTTGCCAACAACTCCCACGTTATAGAACTCATCTGCTTCAGGCTCATCTGCCTTTGGATTTTGCTGTGAAGCCAGAAAAATGCTTCTCGAAGTTTCCATTGCCTGGGAAAGTGCCTCAATGGATTTTTTTCTTCCAACAAACAAGGGAGCAACCATACCAGGGAAAACTACAGTATCTCTCAAAGGCAGAACAGGAAGAACCAGAAGACCAGAATCATTTGCACCCGATTTAAACAGCTTTGAAAAACTTATCATTTCTGTAAAAAATCCGTATTTTAGGTTAAAATAAATTTATATTAAAATTTTGTGTCGATAAAAAAAAAGGGTCTGGCATAATAAAGCCAAAACCCTGATTTTCAACAAAAAAATAAAACTTATGCCTGTTTTTTGGACGGTTCATAGATTAGAATAGGCTCTTCATTCCTTAAAACAACCTCTTCACCTATGATACACTCCTTAACATTATCAAGAGAAGGGATTTCATACATTATATCAAGCATAATATTTTCAAGAATGGCCCTTAACCCTCTTGCTCCGGATTTTCTTCTTACAGCCTCACTTGCAATCGCCTTGAGAGCTGAATCAGTAAATCTCAAAGTAACACCTTCATAGGCAAACAGTTTTTGAAACTGCTTTATCAGAGCATTTTTTGGCTCAGTAAGAATTTTTACAAGAGACTCTTCAGAAAGCTCTCCAAGGGTTGCAAGAACAGGAAGTCTTCCAAGAAATTCAGGAATAAGTCCAAACTTTACCAGATCCTCAACCTGAACCATCTGGAGAAGCTCATTTTTTTCTTTCTTGTCAACACCCGCAATTGTTGCACCAAAGCCCATGGATTTACTGGAAATTCTCTGCTGAACTATTTTTTCAAGACCATTAAAAGTACCGCCGCAGATAACAAGAATATTAGAGGTATCAACTTTAACAAAATCCTGCTGGGGGTGCTTGCGTCCTCCTTTTGGAGGGACACTTGCAATTGTTCCTTCAATAATTTTGAGCAGTGCCTGCTGAACACCTTCACCCGAAACATCCCTTGTTATTGAGGGATTATCAGATTTCTGTGATATTTTGTCTATCTCGTCAATATAGATAATACCCTTTTCAGCTCTTTCAACATCATAATCAGCATTCTGAAGAAGTGACAAAATTATATTTTCAACATCTTCACCAACATAGCCTGCTTCAGTAAGAGTTGTGGCATCAGCAATAGTAAACGGAACATCAAGAAACCTTGCAAGAGTTTGAGCAAGCAGTGTTTTTCCGCAGCCAGTTGGGCCGATCAGAAGAATATTGCTTTTCTGAATTTCAACATCGTCATCAGACTGATCTGCAGTTTCAATTCTTTTGTAATGGTTTCTGACAGCCACAGAAAGAATTTTCTTGGCATTTCCCTGCTCTATAACATACTCGTTAAGTTTTTCAGTTATTTCCCTTGGAGTAAGAAGATAACGGTTCGAGGAATTATCCTCATCATCTTTAATTCCGTCCTCTTCAATAATTTCACTGCACAGCTGAACACATTCATCACAAATGTATACAGCAGGACCAGCAATGAGCTTTTTTACCTCTTTCTGACTTTTTCCGCAAAATGAACAAAAAAGCCTTTCATTATTATCGCTTAGGTCTGTCATATTTACTCCTTTGCTTCGGCTATGGCGGAAATATCATCCCTGTTTGCCACCACATGATCTATCAGACCGTATGCCTTCGCTTCCTTCGCTCCCATGAACTTATCACGGTCAGTATCAATTTCGACCTGTTCAATTGCCTGACCTGTATGATGAGCCAGAATTTCATTGAGCTTTTGTTTTATTCTTATGATTTCCTCAGCCTGAATTCTTATGTCGGAAGCCTGGCCCTGAGCTCCGCCAAGTGGCTGATGAATCATAATTCTTGAGTTGGGCAGTGCATATCTTTTTCCAGCTGCACCTGCTGCAAGAAGCAGAGCACCCATACTTGCCGCCTGACCAACACATACAGTTACCACGTCAGGTTTAATATACTGCATTGTATCATAAATTGCCATACCTGCAGTAACCATTCCTCCGGGTGAATTAATATAAATATTTATTTCTTTTTCAGGATCTTCGGACTCAAGAAAAAGAAGCTGAGCAACAACAAGATTAGCAACTTCTTCATTTATGGCAGAACCAAGAAAAATTATCCTGTCCTTCAAAAGACGTGAATAAATATCATATGCACGTTCTCCCCTGCTGCTCTGCTCTACCACCATAGGTATCAATGGCACAATAAAGCCTCCTTGATTAAATTATTCTTCAGAACCACTTTCTTCTGCTTCTTTACCTTCTTCAGACTCTGAAGGCACATACTCAGAAACATCATTACTATCAATTATAAGTTTAAGAGCCTTTTTTTCAAGAAGGGTATGCTTAAAAAGATCTAATTTGTCAGGATTTTCATTATAAAAACCTCTTATGAAGTCAGCTGACTGATTGAAGTTGGATGCAAGATCTTCAAATCCTTCTTCAAGCTCCTGGTCTGAAATCTGAAGTTTTTCCTGGTTTACAACAGCATCAAGAATAAGGTGTCTTCTTACCTGATCCTCTGCAACACCCTTATAATCTTCTCTCAGGCTTTCCCTTGTCTTGCCTATCTGCTCAAGACTTGTTCCGTTTGCCTGGAAAGATCTTTCAGCTTCATTTATGATCTGCTCAAGTTCCATATTAACAAGCATCTCAGGAAGTTCAAACTCTACTTTCTTGATAAGCTGATCAAAAACCTGCTCATTTAACTCCTGCTCGCTTCTTTTTTCATAGCCCTGCTTAAGATTTGCTCTTATTTCATTTTTTATGTCTTCAAGAGTTTCAAAATTTCCAAGATCCTTTGCAAAATTATCATCAAGCTCAGGAAGCTGCTCTTCCAGAATTGACATTAGCTCAACCTGCATGGAAACTGTTTTTCCCTTAACAGCATCTGTATGATAATCCTCTGGAAAAACAACATCAAAACTCTTTGAATCTCCTGTTTTCATACCAATGACTTCTTTGTCAAAGCCTTCTGAAAAAAGCTTATTACCAAGCCTGTACCTTCTTCCAGATATTCCCTCAAAAGGTGCAGCAGCTTCACCGTCAATTTTTCCGTCTACATTTACTTCAACAAGATCTCCTTCAGCACATTCCCTGTCATCTGCAACAGGAACCTTTTTAGAAAGATTTCTGCGAAGCATTTCAAGCTGCATATCCACTTCTTCTTCACTGAATTCATATTTTGGTTTTTTCAGATCAAGCCCCTTGAAATCAACGTCTTTAATTTCCGGCTTTACATTTATTACTATATCAAACTTATAGGCACTTTTTCCGTCAAAAGTATCAATATCTTTAAATTCAGGCTGACCAATTATTGCAAAATCATTATTCTGGGCTGCTTCAATAAAGCCTCTTTGAACAAGTGTTGAAATAACATCTTCATTAACATCCTTACCGAATTTTGCTTCAAGAACAGAACGTGGTGCCTTGCCTGATCTGAATCCGTTTATCTTGACATTCTTGCGCAAATCCGCATAGGCATTGTCCATCTCCTTTTTGACTTCGTCTTCCGATATTTCAATGTGGAGGGTCTTTTTTACCGAGCTGTGGTCTTCCACTGATACCTGCATATTCTTCCTTCCTTCAAAATTTTACTTTAAAGACATAAATAACATAAATTAAAAAGCCCAAAGCCTTATGCTCAGGGCAAATTCTTAAATTAAAACCATAAAGCCAAAAAAGTCAATATTGTTTGACTATAAAAAAAAATTATCATAATGAGCATTAAATACAGACTGTTTTAATACCATAAAATAGGTGAAATTAATACCTAAAACACCAGGTGTCAAGAAAAATGAAATTTAATAAACCCTCGAAAATACCGAAATTGCTCTTTTTTTTTATTTTTTTATTACCCCCCTTTCTGAACGCAAATTCATTTGAAGCGGATTTCTCAAATTCCAAAACCTGTATAATAATAGACCCGGGTCACGGTGGAAACGATGCGGGTGCCAGATCTATATCCGGAATCCTTGAAAAAGACTTTAATCTATACCTTGCCTTTGCAGTAAAAAACAAACTTGGCAGCGGATTCAAAGTAACTCTTACAAGAACATCCGACTATTCCATGACAGACACTCAAAGAATGGATATAGCCAACTCAGGACCCAATAAACTTTTTATATCAATTCATTCAGGATCACTTTTTTCACAGACAAATAACAATTCTGTTTTTATTGGATACAGTGAGCCAGCAGAAACAACACCTGACACCAGTTCTCCATGGTATGTCATTAAAAACCAGTTTGAGAACAGCAATAAAACTGTTTCTGCAATAAACGCTCCTTTCAACATTGCGTCGAATCTCCTTATGCCATTTGTTCTTATTGAACCAGGCAACCTCAACTCCCCATCACAATCCATGACAATGAAATCCCCTGAGTATATAAATGATATAGCAGATTCCATTTCAAGGGGAGTAGTTGATTTTTTTGAAAAAAAACTCGATGACTAAAAAAAATTTAATTATTTTTTAATTTTTCTCTTGTAATAAAAAAAAAAGAATGTTAGTTGATTGTCGTTGTTTTGAAACGGGGCGTAGCGCAGTCTGGCAGCGCACTTGGTTTGGGACCAAGGTGTCGCAGGTTCGAATCCTGCCGCCCCGACCAAAAAAAGCAGGCTTTTTTAAAAGTCTGCTTTTTTGTTTTTATGGGTAAGAGCTGATTTGGCGGTTACCCGTAAACCAAGCTTTTTTGTTTATTTAAAACTTGTAAATTCCACACTTAGCATACAGGACTAACTGAAGGTTAAATCTAAACCTGCAGAAAAATACAGCCTTCATTCAACAGCTAGTTAGTTTCTATAACAAAATGCCTGTCAAGTCTCATTGTAGTAAAGAGAGTATGGATATCTTTCATAATATTGATAACCTTGAGCTTTTTTTCAATCTTGCCAAGAGTATTATGGGTGGCAATAATAACTCCAATGCCCACAGAGTCAACCATTTCAACTCCATCCATATCAATTATTATGTCTTTTCCCTCGCCTTCAATAAGTGCCTGCAGCTCACTTCTGAAGCCTTCGGCCATTGATGCAACAATATCTGTACCCGGTCTGACAAGAACATGATCATCATTTTTTATTATCTCGCTCATATTTTTCTCCATATACCTGAAATATTCATAAAGAAGGAATGTGTAATGCGGTGCAAAAATAAATTTTATTGTGCTAAGTAATCTTTTTTTATATATCACAATTAATCTTTAAATTTCAAGATTAATTGCATTGCAGAAAGGTTTGCACTTCAATGAAGACTATTGCAAAAACTCTATTTTACTCTTTTTTTTCAGCAGCTCTTTTTACCCTTTCATTTTCCGGATACGGACTGGATTTCCTGATCTGGTTTTCACTTATTCCTTTGTTTACACTAATAAGCTCTACACAAAACAAATTTAAAACAGGACTGATTGCAGGTACGATAATTTACACTTCATCCTTAATCTGGCTTGTTCCTACCATATCAAACTATGGCGGTCTTCCAACTGTTTCATCTTTTGCCGCAATAGTTCTTCTTGGTTTTTACCTGGGCTTATATACAGGAATTTTCAGTATTTTATTTCCTGATGTTGAAAAAAAAACTGTTTTATCCTTTTTTTTAATCCCTGCATTATGGACCGGACTTGACTTTTTTTCATCTTTTCTGTTTTCAGGATTTCCATGGGTTTTTGCAGGCTACTCCCAATACAAAAATTTATCCCTTGTTCAGATATCTTCAATAACCGGTGTATACGGAATCACCTATTATATAGTGCTGATCAATTGCGCCATGTTCATACTGTTTAAATCTGTTCTCAAAAATAAAAAACTTAATAATCCAAAAAATCTTATAATATGCGGATTAACGGCATCAATAACAATTTCCATAGCTTTGTACGGAAACAGCCATCTTCAGAACACAAAACAATTAATAAAAAAATCCGTGCATATAACAACCGCACTTGTTCAGGCAAATATCCCGCCTGAAAAAAAGCACGGAGACAGCATTAAGTCAATGCTCCAAAAGCATCTCAATCTTACCAGAACAGCAGGCTCAAAGTTTGATCTTGCAATCTGGCCTGAAACAGCACTTCCCTACCCTGTTTTTCTAGACAAGGAAATTTTATATTCCATTGATGATTTTGCAAAAAAAAACGGAAACCTGATCATAGGTTTTCTTGATATAAAAAAAAACAATTCCGGCTATATACTCAGAAACAGGGCGCAGCTCTTCCCTTTGGAAAACAATCAGTTTAATTTTTATGATAAAATTCATCTTGTTCCTTTTGGTGAATATATTCCCCTGAAAAAATACTTCCCGTTTTTTTCAAAGTTTATTGTGCCTACGGGAGAATTCAGCCCAGGCAAAAGCAACCTGACCTTTGACCACAATAAAATAAGGGCTGGAGTTAAAATATGCTTTGAAATAATTTTTCCCGGACTTGTGAAAGACCAGGTTAAAAACGGTGCAAATATTATAATAAACCTTACAAATGATGCATGGTTTGGAAAAACTGCCGGCCCGCACCAGCATCTGGCAATTTCAGTACTTAGAGCTGTTGAAAACCAAAGAACTGTAGCAAGATGTGCAAATACTGGAATTTCTGCACACATTCTCCCCACAGGAGAGATCATTTCAAAGGCAGGGCTTTTTGAAACAAAAACAATTATTGAAAACGTCCCTTTGATTGAAGAAAAAACTATATATACAAAATATGGAGATTTTTTTGCATATATTTGCACATTTGTGCTATTATCCCATGGCTTTTTGGTTTATTTAAAACGCAGAAAAATAAAAAAGGAGAATTAAAATGAGCGCAGAACTTAAACAGATTATTTCAGAATGTGACAAAAGACTAAATCAGATCAAGGAGTGTCTTTGACCCGGCTTCAATTGAATTCAGACTAGAAGAAATTGAAGCACAGATTTCAAGACCGGACTTCTGGGACAATCCCGACGGAGCAGCTCCCGTATTAAAAGAGAGAACTGCACTTAAAGACAAGCTGGATCATTTTAAAAATCTGGAAAACTCTATCCATGAAAATGATGAGCTTCTTGATCTGGCTTCGGAAGAAAATGACGAATCAGTAATACAAGATATTGAAAAAGAACTTTTATCCCTTGAAAAAGAAATACACAAATTCTCACTCCAGCTCATGCTAAACGGTGAAGACGACACATGCAGCGCAATTTTATCAATCAATGCAGGTGCAGGAGGAACAGAAGCACAGGACTGGTCTGAAATGCTGTTCAGGATGTATTTGAGATGGTGTGAATCAAGAGGTTATAAAACCGGAATTATTGACCTCCAGCCCGGAGATGAGGCAGGTATAAAAAGTGTTACTTTTTCTGTAAAAGGAGATTATGCATTCGGATATCTCAAAACGGAAAACGGAGTGCACAGACTTGTAAGAATTTCTCCCTTCAATGCCAACGGAAAAAGACAGACATCCTTTGCCTCAGTTTTTGTATACCCTGAAATTGAGAGGGAAATAAACATTGAAATTGAGGAAAAAGATTTAAGAATAGATGTATTCAGAGCAAGCGGTGCCGGCGGACAGCATGTTAACAAAACAAGTTCTGCTGTAAGAATTACACACCTGCCAACAGGTATTGTTGCACAGTGCCAGCAGGAAAAATCCCAGCACAGAAACAAAGACATCTGTATGAGTGTTATAAAGTCAAGGCTGTATCAGCTTGAAAAGCAAAAACAGGATGAAAAACTCCAGGAACTCCACGACGGCAAGGACGATATTGCATGGGGAAGCCAGATACGCTCCTATATTCTTCATCCTTACCAGATGATAAAAGATCACAGAACAGGCCAGGAAACAGGAAACTCCCAGGCGGTTCTAGACGGAGATCTTGATAATTTTATTGAAGCTGCACTTTTTGCAGCATCTTCATAGGCCGCAATATGGATATATTTAAAATAATAGACAAGTATTACCAGAACAATGAAAAGGCAAAACAGGTGCTTTTGATACACAGCAGGCTTGTTGCAGAAAAAGCACTTAAAATTGCCTCCAATTTAAATGATAAAACAGATAAGGATCTGTTGTTTGAGGGCTCGATGCTTCATGACATAGGGATGATTTACACCCATGCTCCAGATATTGGCTGCAATGGAAATCACCCTTATATATGTCATGGAATTTTAGGAAAAAAAATGCTTGAGGAAGAAGGACTTCCAAAGCATGCACTTATCTGTGAAAGACACACAGGAACAGGCATTACCAGAGAAGAGATAATGGAAAAAAAACTCCCTCTTCCGTTAAAAGACATGATACCGGTTACTCTTGAAGAACAGATAATCTGCTATGCCGACAAATTTTTTTCAAAAAATCCAAAAGGCCTTGAAAAAGAGAAATCACCTGAAAAAATTGAAAAAATGCTTTCAGGTTACGGCGGAAATCATCTTGATATATTCAGACAATGGCATTTAAGATTCAATGTATAAAAAAAATTTAAAAAGACATTTAAAATTTTATTTTATTACAGACCACCAGAACACAAATATATCAATGCTTGAGCAGGTAAAAGAGGCTGTTTTGGGTGGGGCTACAATTGTTCAGTACAGAAATAAGAATTTTTTGCCAGGACATATAGATGAAGTCTATGAAATAAAAAAATTTTTAAAGCTCAATAAAATTCCATTTATTATAAATGATAATATTCTGCTTGCTAAAGCTGTTGATGCAGACGGAATTCATCTTGGCCAGGATGATTTTTCTCCTGCAAGTGCAAGAAACATTATTGGGAAAAATAAAATAATCGGCATTTCGGTTTCAGATTTATACGAATTTGAAAACACTGATTTTTCACAATGCGATTATATTGGACTTGGGCCTGTATTTCCCACCAATACAAAAAAAGATGCAAAAAAAGCCTGCGGGCTGGATTTTGTATCAAAAATCACCTCCAAAACAACTCTGCCTGTTGTTGGAATTGGGGGAATAAACATAAAAAACTGCAGTTCAGTTATTGAGGCTGGAGCCTTGGGAATATGTGTTATCAGTGCTTTAACAGGACAAAATAATATTTTTAAGGCTTCAAAAGAGCTTTCTTCTGCTCTAAAAATCAGCCTGCCTCAAATCAGAGAAAAATGGAAAAATGAATTTGAACTGATAAACAAACTTTGCAGATTTGATTCCTTTAATAAAAATTTAAAAATAAGTGCAGGTGATGATGCTGCACTTTTATTTGCCATGAAAAATCCTGTAATCTCAACTGACACCCAAAGGGAAGACATTCATTTCAGACTTTCATGGCAGAGCTTTCATGAAATCGGATTCAAGGCTGTATCAGTCTGCCTGAGCGATCTTGCTGCATCCTATGCAAAACCTGTATCCGTTTTCATAAATCTTGGCCTTCCCGAATATGTTTCAGATGAGGATGTTTTAGAGATTTACAGGGGAATTGATGAAAATCTTTCAATATACAACTGCTCAATAGGAGGAGGAAACATTTCTTCTTCGGAAAAACTCAGCATTGACCTCTTTGCAGTTGGTGAAGGAAGTGAAATTTTTCCAAAAAGATCAGAGGCAAAAGAAGGCGACCTTATATGTTCAACAGGATTTCTCGGGCTTTCAAGGGCAGGACTTGAAATACTTGATAATAATATTGAAGGCTATGATTTCCTGATAAATGCATTTAAAAGGCCGGCACCAAAATTTTTTCAGTCCGAAATCCTGAAAGAATCCGGAATAAACTGTGTGACAGATATAAGCGACGGCCTTTACGGAGATTTATCCCATATTGCAAAAGCATCTGAAATAACCGTTGTTATTGACAATTCAAATATTTTAATTCATCCTGAACTTCAAAGATATTGTAAAAACCACAATAAAAATCCCATTGAATATATCATTTCGGGTGGAGAAGATTATGAGCTTCTTTTCACATGTTCCATCTCAGAGTTTGAAGAAATTAAAAATAAAATCCCGGATGCTTTTATTGCAGGAAAAGCGGTAAGGCAAAGAAAAGATTTAATTATATCTGAAATAACCGGAGAATCCTTTGATCACGGCAAATAGCCAGGCTCTGCTGAATAAGTCCAAAATTTAAAAATCTTTTTTAAAAAAATTAAAGTCAAATTAAAACCCAAGAGGTCAATATGAAACTTATTATATGGTTCAGAAATATTTCAATAGGAAAAAAACTGGTATTTGGATTTGGTCTTGCGTCTCTTATAATAACTATTATAGGCTCCATTGGTTTCTTTCGTATTTCCAGCACAATTGCAAGTGTTGATAAAATGACAAAGACAAACCTGAAGTTTCTTATTGAAGCTGAAGAACTTAAAATTCTTGCCCTCCAGCACAGAAGATATGAAAAGGATTTTTTTCTTAATATAGGAGATGGCAAAACCCAGCTTAAATATATTGAAAGATTTGAAAAAGTTTCTGAAAAAACAAAACCTCTTATTGAAGGTATTATTTCTGATATTGAAAAAACAGGCCACCTTGGTTCCGATGTAAAAGAATCTGCCTCCAAGGCTCTTGAATCATATTTAAAATACAATAAAGGCTTTATTTCTCTTGCACAAAAACTGATCAGTCAAAAAAATATTTCGCCACAGGAAGCAAATAAGATGATGGAAAGCCTGAAGCAAAATATCTATGATTTTGAATCCAATGTTGATGTAATTCTTGGCTCTGCAATAAAAGTTATTGGAAAAGACGCTGAAAACATTGCATTTAAGGGAAATAGATCAAGACTTGTAATCGGAATTTTTCTTATCATGGGCATAATTTCAAGTATTCTGATTGGTATTGCAATTACTGTTTCCATACGAGGCCCAATTATTGAGGCTGTTAACTTTGCCAATAATATGTCAAAAGGAGATCTCACCCAGAAAATAAAAATCCGCAGAAAGGATGAAGCCGGAATTCTTATTGAAGCTCTTAATTCAATGTCTGAAAATCTGAGAGCAATGTTTAAAACAATTGCATCTGATACAAAGATTTTGAACAGCTCATCATCAGAACTTTCTGAGGCCTCCCAGGAAATATCTTCAAGTTCCGCACAAACAGCTGAAAAATCTCAAAAAGTTGCCAAAACATCTGTTGAAATGAGTTCAAACATGACAAGTGTTGCAGCTGCCACAGAACAGGCTTCTTCAAATATAAGAATAATTGTTACTGCAGCAGAAGAAATGACAGCAACAATCAGTGAAGTATCAAAAAACACCTCGGAAGGTAACAGAACAACCTCTGATGCAGTTGAAAAAGCACAGGATGTATCGAAAAAAGTCAGAGAACTTAATAATGCAGCCATGGACATAAGCAAGGTTACAGATGCAATCTCAGATATTTCAGATCAGACAAATCTTCTGGCACTTAATGCAACAATAGAAGCGGCAAGGGCCGGTGAGGCAGGAAAAGGATTTACTGTTGTTGCCTCTGAAATAAAAACCCTTGCCGAACAGACTGCAAAGGCAACAAAGGAAATAAATTCCAGAATTTCAGGAGTTCAGAAGACAACAAAAGAATCAACAGAAGCAATTGAATCCATTTTGGAAATTATATACAGAATTGACTCAATAGTAACTTCAGTTGCTTCAGCAATTGAACAGCAGTCTGCGGCTGTAAGTGAAGTATCTGGAAATGTTACCCAGGCAGGAGAAGGGCTTGAGGAAATCAATGAAAATATAAACAGGACATCGGTTATTTCAGAAACAGTTGCTGAAGATATTGATACTGTAAACAATGCAGTGGCAAATATTCAGTCTGGAAGCCAGAAAGTTATGAACAGTGCAAAGGAACTGAATATCCTGGCAAGTAATTTGGACAAGATGGTTAAAAAATTCAAAATTTAAATCTCTTGTAAAAAAAATCGGCCTTTTTAGTTCAGCCTGTGATTATTTTCCATTTTTGAAAATATAACGCTGGGCAACAAAGTGTGCAAACCCTGCAGCCATTTTTTCATCAAGAACATCTTTTTTATCAGATATATAAGTGCCGAGTTCAGATGAAGGCATAATCTGAATACCGTTAAATTCATTAATATTTACAGAACAAGATTCAGTTGATGCAATAACAGGAACCGGCATTAAATCACTCTTGAATCCTTTTTTGAATATAATATTTATCATATTGCACACACGCCATAATTTAGCACACTGCTTTTCAAGGCTTCCGTCCATGTTTGAAAGAATCTCATTTTCAATGGAGAACTCTCCATTTTCTACTGCCGCAATAACAAATACTCCCTTTGGAGTTATTACAAGATGATCTATCTGAAAAAATTCCATGATAAGCCATGTAAAAGCAAAGCATCTGTCGTCAAGGGTCTCAAGAACTTTATTTATCTTTTCAGATGACTTTTTAATTTTTTCAAATTTTGTTTTTGCTGTAAGTTTTATCCAGCCAAGGGGATTTGTCCTGTATGAGATAACAAGAAAAATAATTGTAACAAAACCTGCTACTCCAAGAATAAAAAGCCATTCAGTTCTTAAATCATCGGATGTGCCTGCCATGAAAAATCCAAGCAGACATCCTGTCAGAACAAGGATTAAAATCTGCTTTAAATGATGCAGCACCTCCTGTAAGAGATTCCATTGCTTCAGGTCCATGCTTGTATCTTTCGCAGACAACAACCTGCATTGCAGCCCATAAAGGCCCGCACATGGAAATATCAGGCCCAACTACACTCATTATCATGTTTCTAGCACCAAAAATAATGTGGGCTCTGTCAGGGCTGTAGTCAATATCTTCATCCGGTCTGTATTTCTGGGCATCTTCAATCAGTGCCTGACTCTGAAGAACATCACCGAAAATGACAATATAAGCACTTAAAACCATTGGAATTGAGGCAATAAAAAGCCTGAGGGGTGGAACCGGAATATTTCCAAACATTGTAAAATCTCTGAAAAGTCCTGCAAAATCAGGGCGTGTAAAAATATTTGCGTCATATGTAGGCCATGGAACTTCTCCAAACATGGGTCCGACAAATATTGCAAGGGCAAGTGCCGGCATCATTCCAAGGTTTGATATGGTGAAAAAAAGCTTATTCTTTTTTCTGAGCGTTTTAAAATGATCTGAAAAAAGAAGATAAAATGCAAGTCCAACGCAGATTGTTATTGTCCATGGATAGGCATCAAAACTTTTAAGTCCTTCCCCTGGCTTGAAAATAAGCATTACAGCCGAAAATCCGGCTCCAATAAGAATTGCCGACTGGACAGCATTGGGAATAAGGGAAATAACCTTTTTGGCAAGTCCCGAGACCCCGATCGTCAGACAGAATGCTCCAAAGAGCAGTTCAAAGGCTATAAGAGCCTGCATTCTTTCAATCCCTGGTGCAAACCCTTCAACATATACTATAAGAAGGGGAACAGCAGGGGTAACCCATCCGGGAACCACCGGATCTCCAAATGTAACATGGGCAAGATAAAGACTTCCGTTTATAATTACTATCGCCAGAGCAACCTCATAGCTCATGCCCAGTTTTGCTGTAAGAACAGGGATAATTCCAAGACATACAGTACACATGAGTATTCCCTGAAGATAATCTGAAATTTCAAAATTATAATGGATAAACGGAAGACGCAGTCTCAGTTTGCCCAATGGTATACCAGGCTGTATTTTTCCATATTCTCTTTTACTTTTCATAACAAACTTTCTCCTCAATGGAAGACTGATTTGAGACTTAAAACAAATCAGCAGTTAAACCGTTTGGAGTGTGTTTTCTGATAGTTAACAAAAACACAACTATAAGTTATAATATATACAAATATATACAAAGGATTTAATCAAATATTTCTGCCTAATTCCTTTCAGGTAGTTATTTAAAGCCCACACCTGAATCTGATTCTAAAAAATTTTAACAGATCTTATAAAATAATTTCCCGAACTCCTCTTCAAGCCCTTCTCTGAAATCAGGATGTGCAACAGAAATAAGCGCCTTTGCCCTTTCTCTTACAGAATGTCCCCCAAGATGGGCTATTCCAAATTCCGTAACAATATAATCAACATCATTTCTTGAAGTGGTTACTGCCTGTCCCGGCTCAAGTGCAGATACAATTCTTGATTTCGTTCCCTTTGCAGCTGTTGAAGGAAGTGCAATAATGCTTCTTCCCCCTTTTGACAGCCTGGCTCCCCTTACAAAATCAACCTGACCGCCAACCCCGCTGAACTGAACACTGCCAAGGGTATCAGCCGCGACCTGTCCCAGAAGATCAACAGAGATTGCAGAGTTGATTGAAACCATATTGTCGTTTTTGGCTATGAGAAAAGGGTCATTTGAATAATCCACAGGATACATCTCAATCATGGAGTTGTTATCAAGCCACTTGTAAAAATTTCTTGATCCCATTGCAAAGCAGATTACAATTTTTCCGGGATGAAAATTCTTTTTCCTTCCGTTTATGACTCCTTTTTCAACCAGATGCATTACTCCGTCGGAAATCATTTCAGAGTGGATTCCAAGATCTTTTTTTTCAGTCAGAAAAGTAAGGGTTGCGTCAGGGATTGCTCCTATCCCAAGCTGAAGACAGTCACCGTCCTTGATGAGCTTTGCAACATTTTCACCTATGGCCTTTTCTGTATCGCCTATTTTTGGAGGTGCAAGTTCAATTATCGGAGCGTTGGATTCTACAAAATGATCTATCTGACTTACATGAAGAAATGAATATCCGCATGTTGAAGGCATTTCGGATGTCACTTCAGCAATTACTTTTTTTGCCTTCAGAGCCGCTTCCATTGTATAATCAACGGAAACTCCAAGACTAACATAACCAGACTTATCGGGATGAGAAACAGTAATAAGAGCAGCATCTACCGGTAAAACTTCATTCCTGAACAAAAGAGGAATTTCACTGAAATGACAGGGAGTGTAATCACCCTTTCCTTCAGCAAGAAGCTTTCTTGTTTTTGGCCCTGCAAAAAGAGACCTGTGTCGAAAAATCCCTTCATATTCAGGAAGACAATATATGGATTCACCCATGGAAACCATATGAACAATTTCCACGTCTTTTAAACCATCTGCATTCCTTGTAAGAGCCTCTAGTAAAACTTCGGGAGAACCTGTTGCATGCCCTGCAACAATTCTGTCTCCTGATTTTATATGGCTGACTGCCTCATCAGCACTTGTAGTTCTTTCCTTATAAATTTTTTTCCAATCCATTTAATCACCGATCCATGCTTTCAATTTTTTTTATAAACTCTTCAGCATGCTCTTTCCTGAAAATTGTAAACAAATCTTCTGCCGGGAGCTGTTCCATATTTACACATGCACTTTCACACCCGCACACAACAAGAGTTATCAGAGCCTTCCGGTTTTCATAATGAACAAACTCAATTTTACCATTTAGTCTTTCCTTTATTCCGGATACAAGTGCCACCCTGTCAAACCTTGAAGAACAGCCTCCGCAGTATTTCAAGCCTACAAAAAGCATTTACCCTACTCTTTTATGCCGCAGAGTTTTTTTGCAACATCCTGCTTTTCCTTGAGATTTACCTGACGGGCAATCATGATTCTCTGAGCCTGTGGAGATCCTGCTCCATGCATTGATTCTGTAAGATATCCAACTGCTGCTGTTCCAAGAGTAATGTTTTCTATGAGCCTAAGCATTCTCATTCTGTTTTCAGTTGAAACAGAATTGTCAGCCTTATAGTATTTTTCAATCCACTTGCCTATTTCCTCAGATCTGTAATCAGCTTCCGATGGAAGTGTAACCATGAGTCCGCCTGCAATATCCTGTGCAAGCCTTGCTATCTCATATGGAAATCTTGTGACATTCTGCTTGCACACATTGGCAAGAAGTGTATTTACAAGATATGTTCCGCTTGGCTCTTTATGACCTTCTGCAGCACATGCAACGGAACCGCAGAAAAGAGTTTCGTTCAGGTGATTCATTTCAATAATTTTATCCTTTACATGGGACGCCTTGTTTGCACCGTTGTATTCCGCAATTGTCTGTGCAGCTCCAATAAGAACATCACCCACGCCGGCCTTGCATGCGTAGCTCTGACGGTGATAGGAGGCAAACTGCTCAACAAGCTGTCCTGCAAATTCGTGTTCCCTGAGCATGAAGATTCTGTCCTTTGGAACAAAAACCCTGTCAAAGACAACTAGAGCCTCATGTCCTCCGTAATACTGATTCCCCCTGTCAATTGTTCCTGATTCAAGTTTTCTCAAATCACATGACTGGCGGCCCATTATATATGTTATTCCTTCAGTGTCGCTTGGAACTGCAAAGGAAACTGCATAATCCCTGTCTTCTTCACGCATTGAAATTGTAGGCATAATTATGATTTCATGTGAGTTTACCGCACCTGTCTGGTGAGCCTTTGCACCTGAAACAATTATTCCGTCTTCAGTTTCTTCCACAACATGCATGAACATGTCAGGATCTGGCTGTTTGTGGGGAGGAAGTGATCTGTCCCCTTTGGGGTCGGTCATTGCACCGTCGCATACAAGATCGTTTTCCTGTACATATTCAAGATATTTAAGAAAATTATTGTAATAGGATGTGCCGTATTTTTCATCGATATTATAGGTTGTAATGGAAAGTGCATTCATTGCATCCATTCCAACACAGCGCTGAAAACAGCATCCAGTTTTAGAACCGAGAAGTCTTCCCATCTTTGTTTTCTTCACAAGGTCTTCCGTGTTCTGATGAATGTGGCAGAAACGGTTTATCTTTTTTCCTGTAATGTGTGAAGTTGCAGTCATGAGATCTTCGTATTCAGGCATGTGTGCAAATTCATAGGTAGCTGCAACTGCATTCATTGAAGGGCGGATAATTGGATCATCCACAACATTTTCAACCCTTTTACCGAACATGTATACCTTGAGATTTAATTTTCTAAGGCTTTCCTCATATTGTGCGGCTGTCATTAACATAGTATTC
The DNA here is from genome assembly GCA_020633955.1 of Desulfobacteraceae bacterium. Taxonomy (GTDB): domain Bacteria; phylum Desulfobacterota; class Desulfobacteria; order Desulfobacterales; family JACKCP01; genus JACKCP01. Next base: position 157,926 of record JACKCP010000002.1, read on the forward strand.
TCTCCTTTATTGTTATTTATACACAAATATATACTTTTCCCTGTCAGGAGCAGTATTAGCAATAAAGGTGCCGCAACAATCAGATTAATATAAAAAAGTTGTTTCTTTAATTTGGAATTAAATTAAAACCCTTTAAATTCAAGCCATTCAAAAATTTATAAAAATTTTATTTTTTAGAATAACAGAGCAATTCTTTATTAAAGGCAAAAAATATTCAAAAAAATAGATGCATAAATGCATCTAGACATAAGGAGAAAAAGAATAAATTTATCTTTATTATAAGGATATTAAGAATATTGATGTAATTTTGCATCGATGCAATCAGGCATCAACACCATCTAAAAGAGAGGAAATACCATACTTTTTCATTTTTCTGACCACAGTAGACTGATTAATTCCTAGCGATGAAGCCGCTTTTCTTGTGCTTTTTTCTTTTTTTATTGATACTTCAATTATTTTTTTTTCATATTCTTCAATAAGCTCCCTCAAGGATTTGTTTTCAAAATCTGCAGCAGCAGAAATTTTTTTATCAGCCATAAAACCAGAGGGAAGACATGTTTTATCAATTACATCACCAGTACTCACAACAACCATTCTTTCAATAATATTTTCAAGCTCCCTGACATTTCCAGGCCAGTCATAATCATAAAAAATATCAATCAAAGAGGGATCTATTCGTTTTGAAAAATCATATTTTTTATTGTAGCGCTCAAGAAAATACCTCACAAAAAAAACAAGACACTCCTTTCTTTCTCTCAGGGGGGGAACAAAAACAGGAACAACATTAAGCCTGAAAAAAAGATCCTTCCGAAATTCCCTGTTTTTAACCATATCCTTTAAGTTTCTGTTTGTTGCCGCAATAATACGCACATCAACAGGATTTGAAACACTGCTCCCAACCCTCATACATTCCTTTTCCTGGATCACCCTTAAAAGCTTTGCCTGAAGAGTAAGGGGAAGCTCCCCAATTTCATCGAGCAGAACTGTTCCCTTGTCAGCCATTTCAAAAAGACCTGGTTTTCCGTTTTTATTTGCTCCTGTAAAAGCACCCGGAGAATATCCGAAAAGTTCGGACTCAAGAAGATTATCCGGAATAGCTGCACAGCTTATTTTAAGAAAAGGCTTATCCTTTCTCCTGCTGTTTGCATGAATGACATTTGCAATCACTTCCTTACCTGCACCGGATTCTCCCTGAATAACAACAGTTGAATCAACCCTGGCAAGTCTGAGTGCAAGCTCATGGACTTCCTTCATTTTTTTTGAACGCAGAATATAGTTATCATTTCCTTCAATCTTGCCTTTCAGCTCTGTCAATTCAGTTATGTAACGGGTCTGGAGATTCTCCATTTTTTCAAGCTCGGTCTGAAGACTGTGAAGCTCTGTAACATCCCTTACGTTTGTTACAACAAGCCTGATATCACCTTTTTTATTGAGAATCGGAGTGCCTGTAACCATTACAGTCTTACCTGTTTTAATTTTCTGGATAAGGGTTTCCGGCTTACCGGTCTCAAGAACCCTCAGTGTTACAGAATCGTTATAATAGCCTTTATCAATAAGCTCATGCATTGTTTTTCCAACAACCTCGGTTTTTTTTACACCTGTTATTCTTTCATAAGCATTATTTACCCTTATTGTGACAGCATTTCCGTCTGTAACATAAATACCGTCAAATGATGATTCAATTATAGCCTGAAGCTCTTCTGTAAGCATTTTGGTATGTTCAAGCTCTGAAGAAATAAGCTCAAGATCTGAAATATCCTGAAGAACAGCTATTGCACCTGCAATTTTCCCGTCAATTTTGATGGGACTTCTGTTCGAAATAAAAATCTTTTCATTAATTACAACTTTTCTCGCAGATTCTATTTTTCCAGTCTTGAGTATTTTGTGAAGTTCTGTAAACTGAATAACATCACTTATGTGGCGGCCTTCTATTGACTCTCTTGAAAAACCTGTAACTGATTCCATAGCCTTGTTGCAGAAAACTATAACCCCATCTATATCAATAGCAAGAACAGGATTATAAACTGTATCCATAAAAGCGTACATTTCATCTGTGATATTTAATTTATTATTCATGAGCAGTCATTTTAATTTTTTTAGACATTGAGATAAAGGTATAAGTCCCGGACACATTAGCCAGTAAAAGAGCTTACTACAGCTGACAAAAGAATAAAAGTCGGTTTTACATCAAAAATACCGGCATTTTTCACATTGTTTTTTTTAATTACACCAGAATAAAAAATCCTTGTTTTAGTTCAATCAGTATTTATATTGAAAAACAAAACTTAATTGTGGTTGCCCGAAAACAAGAATTTTTTACTCAGCAACCAATTAACATTTTTCGACCATCAGTCAGTGATTAACCAAAAAATATGATTACCTGTTCAGCTCAGGAAAAATAAAAAATTTTACCATATTAATAACTGCGATCCCCTGTGCTGATACAACCTTGAACTGTTGAAACAAAACTTAAAACCATAAATTTCTGTCTACTAAAAATGAAAGACTAAATATGAAATCAGTTAATATTCTTTTCTTCGTAATTTCACTTATAACCCCGCTAACGGTAAATGCATCACAATCAGAAACAGCCATTAATTATCAGACTGATTTTTTGATACTGATATTTTACATACTTCTGGCACTTATCTTTTCATTTCTCTGCTCCATTGCAGAAGCTGTGCTTTTAAGCATTACACCCTCATACATTGAGGGAATAAAAGAAAAAAACAAAAAACTTTTTTCCATACTAAAAAAAATAAAACAGGATAAAATTGACAGTTCACTTGCCTCAATTCTCACGCTCAACACAATAGCACACACTGTTGGTGCAATTGGTGCGGGTGCAAAGGCAACAGCAGTTTTCGGTGAAGCCTGGTTTGGTGTTTTTTCGGCAGCAATGACATTTATGATTCTTTTTCTATCTGAAATAATTCCAAAAACAATTGGAGCGGTTTACTGGAAAAGCCTTGTATGGCCTGCTGCAATTTTTATCAGGAGTCTTATCTTAATCCTTTACCCCCTTGTCTGGATTTCTGAAAAAATTACAAAATTTATTTCCAAAGGAAAAAAGGAAAGTATTTTTAACAGGGAAGAATTTATTGCAATGGCAGCAGCAGGAGAACATTCAGGAGAACTTGACAGAAAAGAATCAAGAATAATTAAAAATCTTTTCCGCTTTGACTCCCTCAAGGCTTCAGACATCATGACTCCAAGAACTGTAATGCTTGCTTTAAAGGAAAATAAAAAAATATCTGAAGCAGCCTCAATAGTTTCTAAGCAGCCCTTTTCACGAATCCCTGTTTTTGGCTCAGGGGTTGATGATATTACGGGATTTGTTTTAAAAGATGATATTCTTATTTTTGCCGCAGAAAAAAAAGGTGAACAAAAACTAAGTGTTTTGAAAAGAAAAATTTCTGCTGTACCGGAAACTGTGTCACTTGCTGTATTATTAGAAGATTTCCTCAAAAACCGCCATCAAATCGCAGTTGTTGTAAGTGAGCATGGAAGCACAGAAGGGATTATCTCACTTGAGGATATAATAGAAACCCTAATGGGAATGGAAATAGTTGATGAAACTGACAGCGTTGTTGATATGAGAGTTCTTGCAAGAAAGCAGTGGATAAAGCGTGCCGAAAAAATGGGAATTGAGCTTCACGAAAATGAAAAACCTGACAAATAAAAAATGACTTTCAGTCAATAATATCCTATAATAGATAACATCTATTATTAAAGATTCTCTTATTAAGGATATTAATTTAAATGACTTCCAATATTTCAATTGAAACAAAACTTAGCACGCTCATTAAAGCAAGCAGAACAATTCTTCAGAAAAAAACATTCAAAGAATCTGCAAGAGCAATTTTTGATTTCTGCCGTGAAACTACAGGTGCAATTTCAGGTTATGTAGCTCTTTTAAGTGAAGACGGACATGAAAACGAAGTGCTTTTTCTTGAATCAGGAGGAATGCACTGCTCTGTTGACCCGTTCCTTCCAATGCCAATAAGAGGACTTAGGGCAGATTCATATACAACCCATAAAACAGTATATGAAAATGATTTTATGAACAGCAGATGGGTTAAATTCATGCCACCTGGTCATGTGGAAATGAAAAATGTAATGTTTGCACCATTGAATATTGATAATAAAACAGTTGGAATTATGGGTCTTGCAAACAAACCCGGAGATTTTACTGATGAAGATGCTGAAATTGCTTCCGTATTTGGAGAACTTGCAGCAATAGCACTTGCAAATTCAAGATATATTGATCTTTTAAATGAAAAAACAGCTTCCCTTGAAAAAGTAATATCCCAGGTTAAAACCCTCCAGGGACTTCTTCCAATATGCATGCACTGCAAAAAAATAAGGGATGACAAAGGCTTCTGGACAAAACTTGAAGAATATATATCAAATCATTCCGAGGCTAATTTTACCCACAGCCTCTGCCCTCAGTGTCTTAATGAAAAATATCCTGAGTTTTCTGATACAGAGGATATGGAGTAAACTTTTTTGGCATTCACACTTTCAGATAAAAGCTCCTGGTTTTACCCTGTTTACCATTGAAGCATAATAGGACTGAATCATGAGAATATCATTTTCAAGATTTCCTGTTGGAGTTACAAGAAAACTCTTTCCGTCAACAAGGTCATCATGACATACCAGCTTAACTTTTGACGGTTCTATATCAGGAAGGCCGGTTTTTTCGGGATATTTACCTGTAACATTTCTGTAAAAACCCTTGATTATCTCCATGTCCTTTTCAATGTCTCCGCTGGGTTCAAAGGCAGGCCCTATACCGCCGATCTTCAGTTTAAAATCAAGAAATCCCATTAGAATGGGAACGCCTGCTTCAAGAGCAACATAATAAAATCCGGTCTTCCATGAATTGACCTTTGATCTTGTTCCTTCAGGGGGAATAATAATTGTAAGCTTATCCCTGCCCTCAAACTTTCCTGCAATTGTTTTTACAAGATTATTTGATTTTGACCTGTCAACAGGAATTCCTCCAAGCCACTTTAAAAACCAGCCGCCCGGACCTTTAAAAAGAGTATCCTTTCCAAGCCAGGAAACTTTTAAATTTATTTTAAAGGCCATTAAAATTGTATAAAAAAAATCCCAGTTGGTTGTATGGGGAGCTGCAATGACTACAGCTTTAGGTGCAAGAGTTTCATTGCTTACAAATTTCCAGCCCTTGAATTTAAGGATTATTATTGCCGTAAGTCTGAAAATCTGTTTTATTATCGGTGTGTTAAAAACTGTAAAGCTCATCTTTTCTCCCAAAATATGATGGTAATAAACCCCGGATTATATTTAAATTTTGAATAAAAACACAAGTAAAAGAATTGTAAAACCCAGAACCTTGTTCTTTTCAGCAAAAAGTTATCTGCCTTGTTTTAGTGATTGACATGAGGTCATTACTCTGCTAACAGACTACTATTATGAAAAAAACACTATTTAACACATCAGGATTTTTATTTTTTAGTTTCTTCAGGTATTTTATCTGCCCGCCTGAGGTGTTAGTGGTTTAATCTTAAAAAAATTAACCATTCAAAAGGCCGCAGGCGGGGATGCCGGCGGTCTTTTTTTTTGAACATATTTTCCTTTTCTCATTCCATAAAAAAATTGCCGGACAAAAACCTGCCGCCTTCAATAAAGGAGGAATTATGTTACTTGGCAAAGCTGTACGACTGGAAAGAATTTTCAACAGAAACACAGGAAAAACAATTGTAGTTCCAATGGACCATGGAGTAAGCGTTGGTCCGATTTACGGAGTTATTGACCTAAAGGATTCCGTTGACAAGGTTGCAGAAGGCGGAGCAAATGCAGTTTTAATGCACAAAGGTCTTCCCAGGCGAACCCACAGGGGAGCAGGAAGAGACATTGGTCTTATTATTCATTTATCTGCAAGCACCTCACTTTCCCTTCATCCAAATGCAAAAACCCTTGTGGGAACAGTTGAAGATGCATTGAGACTTGGAGCTGATGCAGTGTCTGTTCACATAAACCTTGGAGACGAAACCGAAAGGGAAATGTTAAAACAGCTTGGAGAAGTATGCTCAACAGCTGGAACCTGGGGAATGCCTGTTCTTGCAATGATGTATGCAAGGGGGCCTGAAATTCAGGATGAATATGATGTTGAAGTTGTAAAGCATTGTGCAAGGGTTGCAGAAGAACTTGGAGCTGATGTTGTAAAGGTTGCCTATACAGGTTCTCCTGAAACCTTTGCAAAGGTTGTTGAAGGCTGCTATATCCCTGTTGTCATTGCAGGAGGACCAAGAATGGGAAGTCATCTTGAAATAGTTCAGATGGTATATGATTCAATTCAGGCCGGAGGAGCAGGAATTTCTGTTGGAAGAAACATTTTTCAGGATGAAAACCCTGCCAAACTTGTAAGGGCACTTCACGGTGTTGTTCATGAAGGATTTAATGTTGAAAAGGCAATGGAACTTTTAAAAAGCTGAAACTTTAAATATTAGATTGCAGATTAATACAAAACCTGTTTTCAAGTTCAGCAGGACGATAAATATAGTCATGGAATAAGCCAAAAGACTTGAAAACATAAAATTTAGATGGTAGTTCATTTTTTAAAAAAGGCCGGGATTCTATAAACCGGCCTTTTTATTAACAGCCATGAAAACAGGAAAAAATAATGAAATTCAGACCATGTATTGATCTCCATGACGGTGTTGTAAAACAGATTGTAGGCTCCTCACTTTCAGACAACCCCGATAATAAACCAGAAACCAATTTTGTTTCAAAAAAACCTCCTGAATGGTATGCAAATTTATATAAAAGCGACAACCTTAGAGGCGGCCACATAATCCAGCTTGGAAAAGGCAATGAAGATGCTGCAAAAAAAGCACTTAATGCATGGCCAAAAGGCATGCAGATCGGCGGAGGAATAAACAGCGATAATGCATTTTTCTGGCTGGATAACGGAGCTGAAGCACTTATTGTTACTTCATATGTTTTCCATGACGGAGTAATTGATGAAAAAAGACTTGAAAAACTTTCAAATATGGTTGGAAAAAACCGCCTTGTTCTTGATTTGAGCTGCAGAAAAAAAGACGGTGACTATTATGTAGTTACAAACAGATGGCAGAATTTTACAAATGAAAAAGTTACAAACAGACTTCTTGACCATCTTTCAAAATACTGTTTTGAATATCTGGTACATGCTGTTGATGTAGAGGGAAAATGCAGCGGAATTGAAACTGAACTTGTAAATATCCTTGCAAAATCATCAGAAATTCCTGTTACCTATGCAGGCGGAATAAGCTCAAAAGAACATATTGATCAGATTGAAGTCATGGGAAAAGGGCTGATTGATTTTACTGTTGGAAGCGCTCTTGATATTTTCGGGGGAACAAAACTCAAGTATCAGGAACTTGCTGAAAAATACAGATAGATAAACAATATAAGATGCAGTATGATTTAAAAAAAATTGTTCTTCCTGCCATTTTAATCCAGAGGGCTTTTGACACTGTTAATATCTTTTTGCATTACATGGGTATAAATCTCCGTTGTTTTAACATCGGAGTGACCCATTAACTCCTGTAAGACCCTTATATTTACGCCATTTTCAAGCATATGAGTTGCAAAAGAGTGCCTTAAAGTATGGCATGTAGCCTTTTTATAAATTTTTGCATTTATTACAGCTCTTTTTACTGCTTTCTGCAATCCCGATTCCATCACATGATGCCTTCTTACAATATCTGTATAGGGATCTCTGCTGAGTTTTTTAGAAGGAAAAACATACTGCCACCCAAATTCTTTTGCAGCTTTTGGATATTTTTTTCCCAATGCACCTGGAAGGTATACTTCCCCAAATCCGTTTTCCAGGTCTTCATCGTGAAGCTCTTTCACACGGCTGACATGAATTTTAAGCTCATCTTTTAAAGATATGGGTAAAACAGTTATTCTGTCTTTATTTCCTTTACCGGCTCTTACATAAATCTGCTTATTTTCAAAATCAATATCCTGAATTCTAAGCCTTACACATTCCATAAGCCTGAGTCCGCTTCCATACATAAGCCTTGCCATCAAAAGATGTGTTCCTGACATATGCATAAAAAGCTTTTTAATTTCTGATTTTGTCATGACAACAGGAAAATGTTTTCTTTGTTTTGCTCTTACAGGTTCAATCATTCCTTCAATATTTATATCAAGAACATTTTTATATAAAAAAACAAGAGCATTAAGAGCCTGCTTCTGGGTTGAGGCTGAAACCTTTTCTTCAACTGCAAGATAGCTCAGAAATGAATCAAGCTCTTTTTTCCCCATTGATGAAGGATGTTTTCTTGATCCGTGAAATTTTATATATCTTACTATCCAGGCACAATAAGTCTGCTCTGTGCGGTATGCATAGTGATGATACCTTAAAACCTCTTTAACCTGGTCCATTAACTTCAAATCGGGATTTGGCTTGAATTTTATTGTTTTATTGATTTTCATTATATTGCCTTTGGATATTGAATGTATACATTTTCTATTTTTTATTTGAGGAATAAGCCTTTTTTTCCATAAATACCTTTAAATATAAAATATGATGGAAATTTACTTTTTATAAGATTATGTAATAAATCAGTTTTTATTCAAAATATTCTGTAATTACAGAATATTAAAAATTAAATCTTTAATTAATTGACAAGATTTTTAAATAGTGGTTTTTTAATCTAAATTGATTTCAAATATCATTTTTAAAAAAGTGGAATAAATTTATCATTCTTTTCAGTTTTTTCCACCTAAATATTTGATAAACTGGAAAAAATTCTATTATATAAGCGTTATAAGTGGATTTTTTCCATATATTAACACTGTTGTGCTTACGAAAAAAACAAAAATCTGCGTATACCTTTCCTGACACAGGGGGTCTGTGGCTTCAATAAAAGGATATTTCTATGCTTCAACTGAAAATGATAGAACTCTTCAAGGAAGGTTGTCATGAGGATGCACGAATAATCGCGACATTGATGTTCGGCTCATTTGCTATCGGAGAGGGTGACGAGTTCTCTGATATCGAATTCGCAGTGTTCATCCAGGATGACCATTTTGAAAATTTCGATCAGCGCTCGTGGCTTAATGCCGTAAGTCCGGTTGCTGCTTACTTTCCGGACGACTTCGGCCACCACACCGCACTTTTTGAAAACGGCATTCGCGGTGAATTCCATTTCATGCGAAAATCGGACATACCGGTCATTTCCACTTGGCAAGGCTATGGGTGGTTTCCCTCGCTTGAGGCGGCTGTTTTGTTGGACCGATCAGGAGAGTTGTCAAGGTATGCAAGCGCTCTCGTGGGCGATCCCCCGATACGTGAAGGCGCGCCGCTGGTGGAAGGGCTTGTGTTGAACCTCATCAGCCTGATGCTCTTTGGGGCCAATCTTTTAAATCGGGGAGAGTACGCTCGCGCCTGGGCTTTGCTCAGCAAAGCACATGAAAACCTACTCAAGCTGGTTCGACTCCACGAAGGGGCAACAGACCACTGGCCGACACCTTCACGCGCGCTCGAAAAGGATATCTCGGAGGACTCGTATAATCGCTATCTGGCATGCACAAGCAGTGCAGAACCAAGAGCACTATGTGCAGCCTATCATCAAACGTGGACGTGGAGTCTCGAATTGTTCAAGAGCGTGACAGAACCTCTGAATATCGAGCTTCCGAGAACTGTAATTGCGCAGGCAAAAAGGTTGCTCAATGAGTCTGCGACGCCGCACAACAAGTAAATCCAGCGGACGCATAAAAACGCGCCGCTGATTTTGACGTTATCTGAAGGAAATATAAAATGATCTCTTTAACCCCAAACACACCCCAAAAGAATAAATTTAAAGATAATGATTTGGTGTGTTATTGCTTTGAATATACAAAGAAAGATATTGAAGTGGATTTCCAGAATCATAGACACTCAAAGATTCTGGAAAAGATAAAAGCCGAAAAAAAGAACAAAGGATGTAACTGCGAAGAGAAAAACCCAAAAGGTAAATGATGCATCGGTGATGTCCACCAGGTGGTGGAAGAATTTAAAATGAAAAACCTATAAAATTATACAGATAACAAAAAAATGCAGGGGACGCAAAAAGCCGCGCCCCTGATTTAAACGTTCGGCATATAGCATATAGTACGGAAAAAATATTCTTTTTGAGAAGTGTCGCTGTAAGCAAGTCTTATAAAAGCTTCAAAAATAAAGAACGCAGGTATACGGCTGCTGAGCATTCAAAAATATCAAATTGTTTCATAAAGTTTAGAATCCTCTTTTTTTAATTTCAGCTATTTACATTGAACTGTTTCTTTACCCGGGGACCTTCAGTTTCAAAAAACGTATTTATTTAAAGCTTTGCATTTGGGACATTTAAAAAGCAGGAGCAGGAGATGTTTCAAAATTTGCCAATTTTTACATGAAGAACAAGCTGAACCAGCATCAGCATCTTGCATTGCTGTGAAGAAACCGTAATCTTGCTCTCCTGAACCCTGACGGCAGAACGTCAGCTGATAGTTGAAGGCTTCACCTTTAAGGGTTCTGTATTTTGTTTTTCCATGTTTACTTTCTGCGAAGTTATAAAACCGTTTATCGAAATAATATTTTTTATAAACTCCGCGGTACAAATATTTTGATAGATATTTTACATGAAAGTTTTCAACGGGCTGTCCACAACCCATTGATGGACTCTCCAGGTATTTATTAAACTCAAGATTGAGTTCATCAATAAAAGCTCTGAATATCTTGCCACAGACTTCTGGTTAAAAGATATCCTTTTTTCTTTTCACTGCCGTCTTTTTTATCTATTCCTCAGGAACAAAGCATGGATATGGGGATGAAAGTCAGTTTTCTGTTATGAGTATGACACCATGGTGCATTCCATTTCCGCACCAAGGTGTTTTGGATTTTTCAAAATCTTTTAAAGTACCTGAAGCACATTTGAATAAAAGCAGAAAAAAGCAGCCTTTTGAAGTTTGCTAAAGCAGCTCGTGTAAAGTGACCATGTAATGAACAGGAAGCAGTTTATTCTGCTGCCTTTCAATCCATTTAGTAGCTTCATGATTCTGGCATTGAGGACGCATGCAGTGACCGCCAGATAGGATCTTCCACTCAGAATAATTACAATCAGACAGCTGATATAAATCTGACCATGACTCAGAGTCTGACACTTAAGAATGAGTCAAAGCTTTTACATGACCTGGCAGAGCTGTTTTACCGTATTTTTTTCAATCCATGGATCATAGTATTTATTTACAATGAGGCTAAATTCATATTCAAGCCTCCTGAAATCATTGATTTTATTGAGCAGTGAATTGATAGTTTCAAGGCTGTCTTTTCAGGATATTGGTGATATGGCGCATATCTGGCTGTAGTTTGGACTGCATGGCCTAGCAGGGGCTATATGGCGAAGCTACCCTGTTAAGAGAGATGGGTTTCAAAACTGTGTCTGAGGAATGGATGACACTTTTTATTTTGCATTCTGTAACACACGTTTCATGGCAGTCCACTCCGCCTCTGTCCATAGGAGTGACAGCATTTTTGTGTCTCATGAACCGTTTGCATTCAGAATAAAATTTGATTGCGGTGTCTTTCCAGAGTTCCCGCAGTCCTGTTAAAAGCAAGATCAGGCAATGGAACAAAGCGTCTTTATTGGCCTTTACCTCTTCTTATGTGAACAAGTTTACGCTCTGCGTAATATCCAACCTGAAGAAAGGTTTCTCCCAATCTCAATACATGGAATATGTTGTTAAAAAATACACATTATCTGATTTTCGGGTTGCCTATAATCTTTTCTATTTCGGGGAGTAAATATCAGAGTATTGATTTGATTTTAGGGGTTTTACAATATACCCATTTCCATTCTTTTTAAAAACAAATTTCAAAATGCTAGAGTCGAGACGGTCTATCTTTTGTCTCCAGGGTGAGAGTCAACAAGGTCTGCAAATACCCTTCAAGCTGTTCGGGTTTTAATTTATCAACGTGTCAGAAGTATAATCTTCCACTCTTAGAAACATGCCTGGAATAAGATTTTATTGTTTTATCAGCTTTGCCCTGGAGTTTAAGTGATCTTAATTGAAGCTCGTAAAGCCTGTTAAATCGTTTTAATTCGGTTTTTTGCATGGTGTATATCCTTTTTTAAAGTTAATAAAATCGTTAAGACTTAAAAGGTTATACACCATATTTTAAATAATTTCTGCCGCGGTAGCGGCTTCGTCCAACAAATAAATTCAGGGGACGCAAAAAGCCGCGCCCCTGATTTCAGCGTTATGAGTCTATTATTACTAAAAGTCCTGGATGGAATAAATGTCACAAGTTATATGGGTAGGAAAAATGTTTGGAGGAAAAATTGATGAAAGAGGCGATCCATTTGACAAGCCATTTATTCTTAAATATTCAAAAAAAATCGACAGTATTTGCAGAAAAAATCACATACCTGAAATATCGACATTTTTTGACAGTACCGAACTTCGAGCTGTAATGACTGATGATTATCAAGGCTTTGAGGATGGATATCGCCTTGTTGAAGCAAAAGGAAAATGGTTTGAACCTTCAGAAGGGATTGAAAACATAGAAAATCTTTTAGGTATTCTAAATAAAACACCTGTCAAATTTGGAATACTATCAGATAGATACAATGATATTATTGAAGAGCTCAAAAACTGTCTTGAGCAATTAATAGAAATCGGAAATAAGAAAGGTAAATTCCATTTTTGCATCGTCCCTTAAATTATGACAATAAGGATTAACTCATAACCTGTATTTGCAAATATCCGAAGCACACTGGGACTAAACAGATTTACTCTGCTCGGAAAAATAAAGGTCGATATTCAATGGAAACTTTACTGCATGGTTCACAATATCGGTAAACTTGCAAAGTTCGGCGATATTTTCCCTGTTGACCGATTGTCATACAGCTCCCCCCTCGCCTCCATCTGGCCGGGTCTAAGACTTGTCAAACAATTATCCTCTATGATATGTTTGACTCACTTTTAAGACAGATGCCGTGCCCGGCACACACAATCAAATGCACGTTGACAGCTAAAGGTGCACAACTTTTTTAGAAGACCTCAAAGGAGGTCGCGCGCCTTTAGCTGCAGGAGATTAAACCGTTATGTGGCTTAAGATCATCAACGAAATTGAATAAAAAAGCATGTAAGTAAAAAATAAATTTATTGGAGGTATCATGAAAAAAAAACTAACGGTATTTATCTTGATTTTTTTTACATCAGTAGTATCGGCACAGGATTTTTCATCTCTTTTTCCATTTGAAAAATTTTCGAAGTGGATGAATTCAACTACTATTAAGGGTTATCAGGCGGCCGGCGTAGACGATATGTCTACCGATACATCTGTTTCAGACAGAAAATATCGAGCAATCTTTACTGGCGATCAGGGAATGATCAATGTCCAGCTCAGTCAAGGAAAATTTTTTGATGATTATAAGCACAGCAACGATTTCAAAAATGTAAAGCCTTTCAATAAAAAAGGCTTTGAAACAGTATACCTTAGCAAATCCCAAATGCCCATGTCTTTTATCAGGGTAAAAATTCCTAAATACAAAGCTACATTTTCGATTATGGCATCACCCAAAAAAGATAAAAAGACAATGGAAACCTTACTTGAACAAATAGAACTTTATAGATATTTAAAATAAATCTCTCATAATGCAACATCTGAACATATTCCAATCTGGAATTTATAAAAAGCGAACTTCACACATAACCATAAAAATCCAGCCGATGCAAAAAGCCGCGTCGCTGATTTTTGGCGTTATGCCGCTGTAACAATAGAATAAAAATGAATTGCTATTCAGGGTGTAAAAAAAACACTATAAGCGGGAAAGGGTAAGGGAAATAAGATGAATCCTGTGATACAGGAAGAAGAATCAGGTTGCGGAATTGCATCTGTGGCGGCAATTGTTAAAAAAACTTATTCCGAAGTAAAAGAAAAAGCTGCGTCATTGGGTATATACGCAGATGATAAGAAACTATTCTCGGATACTCACTACGTCAGACGACTGCTGAAAGAATATAATGTTTCTGTTTCCGATTCGGAGATACCGTTTGTCTCATGGGAGGAACTGCCCGATACTGCACTGCTTTCAATCAAATATCATGTTGAAGACGACAAACCTTTCTGGCATTGGGTGGTATTCACTCGTCAAAACGGGCATGAAGTGATTTTGGATTCGGCAGCATATCTGGAGAAGAATAAACGCATCGATTTCAATCAGATGTCTCCGAAATGGTTTATAAGGGTAAACGCAACATAACCCGGCGCTGCACTCAAACGCGAAGGAGGTCATGGTTTTTGCTTCCGGAAAAACCGCGCCTCCCCTTTGAGCCGGTGAGCCTGTCAACCCTCCAGGAATTATTTTTTGATTGTTTTAAATCACTTATCTGCCTTTTAATTAATTTTATATTTTCAAAAGCTTTTTTATAAATCTAAACAATTTCAATTTTTTGTATATTTTTTATTAAGCAATTATTACAGAGATACTATATTTCCTGCCAAACTACTTCCGATCTCATTTTTAGGCTTATAATTCTGATTATTTTCGACAATTCCAGGAACAGACTCATCGATAGACTCTTGCCCATATTTCGTACTACCTATAGTTCTATAATATCTTGGACTAAACTTGCTATAAGCACCTTTGAGAAATTCCTTGTAAGAATCAATAACGGGTGAAGGATTGACAGGAACCTCAGGCACTTTTTCATGATCAAAATACAGCCCCGATTCTGAAGCCTTATCCATCATCCACCGAAGTGATATATCCGATAAATTATTATCACAATACCCTCCGCCAATATTTGAATGAGCACCGGCAAACCAGACTTGCTCCATTCTTTGATTTATTTTTTTAACAGGGTCCCATAAAGTGCACTTATAGTTTTTTCGATGTTCATCAATAGCAACCGCATGAAATGCATTTTGAACAATACCGCTTAATCTTGTATCGTGGAATTCATAATATTGTTTACTAAACCAACCAAACGATTCTAAAGGAATCCCTAAAGAACCAACTGTATCCCATACGCCTAGAAAATGAATTTTAATCTCCCTGGAATATTCATCTTTAAAAAACTTTGCGTTTTCAGAGTCTGCACTGCCGTCACGAGTACGATATAATGAATAGGCTTCACCAACCAACTCCTCATTTTCAGGTTTTAATAACCCCACATTTCTTATAAGTCCAACCAGGCTTCTGGCCGAGTAGGCCCCGCGGCTAAATCCAAAAATATACAGATCATCTCCATCATTAAAAGTTTCCACAATATACTTATATGCTTCCTGAATTTTACCAGACAATCCTACACCAAAGACACCGCCAAAATATTTATTGTACCAAGAGGTTCCAACTCCTTCCTCATACCATTTTTTTTGTTCAACTCCATTTGTATCTTCTGGCAGTATTGCATCGTAAATTTTCCAAACATTTGTGCTGCTATCTCCATCATCATAATTATCATCTGGAGTATTCCATGTACCATCAAAACAAATTATAATCTTTTTTGACATATGTACCCCTTGAAACAATACGTTTCAGTTAAAAAGTTTTAAACAGAATGATCTAGAATCAAACATCAAAACATTAAAAAGATATTTAAGATACGGAATTAATTATTGTTTTAATATCATATACAAAAATTAAAACAACCAATTAAACTCAAGAGTGTTCAGTTCATCAATAAATGGGCTCTGAATACTTTTGTCATAGACTTTTCGTTAAAAAGATATCTGCCTTTATTCTTTTTCCACTGCCGTATTTTTTTATCTATCCCCCCTCCGGGAACAAATGCATGGATATGGGGATGAAACTCAGGTTTTCTGTTAAATGCTGTTCGTCTATTTATTGTGGCCCCCAAAAACTGGCTTTTTTCCTATAGTCCTGAAGGAGCATCGGCAAGTGCTGCACTATACAGCAATATTGAAACTGTAAAAGCAAACAATCTTGAACCCTGCTGGTATCTCCGCCATCTGCTGGAAAAACTTCCTGATGCACTTCATGAAGAAGATTATAAAGCACTTCTTCCTCCAATACATTGACAAAAATATATTGCCGGATATAAATTCGAATAGATGGGGTTTATTGAGTGCTTACGGATAAAGAATGAGTGTCGTATGAAAAATAAGAAGTTACAACTTATGAAAATACTGTTTAGAGCATGAATATAGAATTGCCACATATAATGCTTTTTATAAGCTTTTTTTTCTGTCTTTCTCTTTGTATCTATAGTTTAAGATTTAAATTGACTCCCCTGAATTTAACCTTTTCACTTCTTACAGCATCAGCAGCCATTTATGCGCTTGGTTATGCATTTGAGCTTATGAGCGTAAATCTGGAATCCATGCTTTTCTGGTCTAAATTTCAATATATCGGAATACCATTTATACCTGGGTTATTAATGGTATTCACCTTATGCTATACAGGTTATGGTGAAAAAGTAACCAGCCTGAGAAGCCTATTGTTTTTTATAGTCCCATTTATTTCATTTATTGCCAGGTGGACAAATCAGTACCACCAACTTTTTTATAAAAATCCTGCTGTTTTTAACTCTCATATGGGACCGATGTTGAATTTCGAGCCAGGTATTTTTTATATCATACATATTATATATCTTGTCTTTGCACTGAGTTATTGTACTGCTGTGTTTATCAGGTATTTTTTCAAAACAGCATTTGTGTACCGGATGCAGACACTGTTGATTATGGCCGCATTGATTGTTCAATGGTTTACCTTACTGATTTATTTAGGCGGAATTGCTCCAGCACATTTTGATATCAACCCTTACATGTTTACAATCAGCTCGGTTTTTTATGCGCTCGGCATCTATCGGTTTTCTCTTTTCAATATTGTTCCGGTCGCAAGGGATGTTATATTTGATGAAATGAATGATGCCATACTTGTTATTAATCCTGATTCACAACTTATTGACTTCAATAAACGCTGCTCTACTTTATTTAAAGAAATCAACGATAAAGCCATCGGAAAGAGTGTGGAGCAGCTTTTTGTTTCTCAACCAGAAATAATAGATGCCATTAACAATTTTCCTGTTACAGGCATGGAGATTGCCTTAGAAACTGAGAGCGGCAAGCTCTTTTTTAAATTATCCTTAAACCCAATGAAAATAAAAAATAAAACCCATGCCTGTACAATTATTACATTCCACAATATTACAGAGCAGCGGATGTTGATGCAAAAGCTTGAAAAGTTGGCTGCGATTGATCCTTTGACTGGAGTTTTTAACAGACGTCAGTTTGAAATTCAGGCAGAGATAGAAATGAAACGTTCAATCAGAATGAATACTCCCCTTTCAGTGTTGATGTTTGATATTGATCATTTCAAAAAAGTAAATGATACCTGGGGACATCAGTGTGGAGATCAAGTATTAAAAGAATTTGCTGCAACAATTGCAGATAATATACGCGATGTCGACCAGATCGGAAGATTCGGAGGTGAAGAATTTATAGTGATAATGCCAGAGGCAAACCGTAAGGTTGCCGCAGCCGTTTCTGAAAGACTGCGGCAGGCCATTGAAAAAATGGTTCTGAATTTAGGCGGAAATATAACTGGAATAACTGTTAGTATTGGTATCTCAGGAAGATGGAATAATGAAAATATCTCTATAGATTCACTTATCAAATATGCGGATAAGGCTTTGTATGCTGCAAAACAAAACGGACGAAACAGAATCGAGATTGCTTGAGTCCAGATGCAATTAATAAAATATACTCTTCGTTAAAAAGTGAAGAATTCATTTCAAAATATAGAAAATATGATCGGCTCAATCTCTGCTCCTTTCTGTTAGTCTCACGAACAAATTATTCCGGGTACCTTTGTACACCCATTAAACCATATAGTTGATAATGAGCTTTATCTTTCAATTTTTGAAAGCAGATATAAAAATACAAAAAAGGAAATAGAAGCTTATATGGCTGATAATCAGTTTCGAAAAAGAGCTCCTGACTTTAATGCGCAGCTTTACAAAAATAAAACTTTTGACCGTAAAGGCACTTTAAAGGGAAAAAAATATTTTAAATGTTTTTTCCCAATTTTTGTGCTCGCATGTGCATTAACTTATTTATTCCCATTAATATTCAGCGAGTATATTCCAGGATATAAGAGTGATAATTGGCCGATTACAAAAAGTAAAATTATTCAAATAGATTTTGAAGATATTAAAAATTCTAAAACCCCAGGGGTCTCCAAAATTGAGTATTTGTATATGATCTCTGAGGCAGAATATATTAATAATAGATTTGGCTTCTTTCAATTTATGGACAGCGAAAAAATTATCACTTTTATAAAAAATCATTCGGAAGGTGAATTAATTGATATTTATTATAATCCCGACAATCCAGGTGAATCTTGTATTTTCTCTGGAATGACATGGTTTGGAAAACTTTTTTTACCAGGCTATCTGGGAGGGTTAATTTTGTTTGTATTGCTTACTTTAAAAACTTATAAAGAATTTAAAAAAATCACATAACAAATAAGGATAGATTGTGCGACCGCAAAAAGCCTCAATTTTTCCGTTCCTGTACAAGCCCGATTTCTTTTAGAATAATCTTGCATATATAAGAAAATATCTTTTTTGTATTGCTGCTAAAAAACCTTGACTACTGGCTTTCCTGAACCCTCAAGGCAGGACGTTAAAACTGATGAGCTGAAGAAAATCTTCACTTTAAGGGTTTTATATTTTGTTTTTCCTGTTTTACTTTTTGTATGCCTTAAACTTATAAAAATGTTTTTATCTGAAATAATTTTTTTCACTTATAACTCCGCAGTACAGATTTTTTGACACAGGAGGCCAGTTAGCAATTTTATTTAGGTGATTTTATTGTCTGATTATTATAATGATGGTAAACGGCTCAATACTAAAAAAGCCTTAAAGCAATAACACAGGGTAATCAAGGTATGGCTGGAAAACAGAATCAAGTCATATGACTGGTTCTATAGTTAGAACATGTTTCAAATGGATCAAATTGAGTATTAGTTTTTTAAGTAACATCAAAGTTTTAGCGGGAGACTATCTCATCTGACAGTGAGATAGAAATATATATGGGTAAAAATGCTGACGAGACCTACTATCAGGGACTCTATATTGAAGATCGCAGGCTCAATAATTACATTCGGTTCAATAGGGCTCTTACTTTGCTTATTGCTATGAGTGGTGCATTTTTAGTAAGGAATATCTATTTTTGTCTTGCTGAGAACCTGTTTCATTCCTGGTATTTTTACACCTACAGCCTACTTTTTATGGGCTCATTGTTTTTTAAAGTATCCCTTTATTTATTTAAAAAGAACTTTTCAGGTATTTTTGTTGATCGTTATATTATTTTGATCAGTCTTTATTTTTTTTTAACTTTGACCAACCTGTCTCTTCTCGATTCCTTCGAATATATTAGCTATGATTTTACAGCTTATATTTTCGGGGGGTTGATGATGGCTTTCCTTTTAAGATGCAATCGCAGGGTTTATACCTTTTTATACCTGTCTGGTATGATTTATTATATAGTAGTTTATTTTATCGTTCATCCGGAAGCTCTGACTCTTGCAGGTCTGTTCCCTTTAGCAGCCTGCACTGTTTTTGCTTTTTATTTCGCCACCATGCGGGAATCAATGGATCAACGATTATTTATAACAACAAAGCAATTGGAGGAATCTAACTTCAAACTTGAGAAAGAGACCCAGACAGATGTTTTAACAGGTTTGCACAATCGAAAATATATGAAGGATTTTATAGAATATCAGCTCGGTATCCATCGCCGTCATAAGAACAAATTCTGTCTTTTGTTTGCAGATATTGATTACTTTAAGAAAGTTAACGATAAATTGGGCCATAATACAGGTGATATAGTACTAAAGGAGTTTGCCGAACTGCTGAAAAAAGAATCGAGAAATACTGATCTGATTATACGCTACGGTGGTGAAGAGTTTCTTATGGTCTTAACCGATACTGCACAGGAACATGCAGTATCTATTGCAGAAAGAATCCGGTATAAAGTTGAGAACCATACTTTTTCATCTGTCCCATGGAAATTAACAGCAAGTTTTGGAGTTGCTTGTGCTGAAAACCACGATTCAGTAGAAAGTCTTATCGAGCGTGCAGACAGCAGTTTATATTCCGCTAAAAAGAACGGAAGAAACAAATGCTGTCTCAGTTAAAAAACCTTTGTTTATAAGCCACGGATAATTCCAAAATTTTTTCTTATATTTTTAAGATTACTGATTTCAGTCTATTTTTTCAGCTCCATATGAAGAATGGGAAAAGGCTTTCCTTCTCCGTCAAGGGGTGATCTTGAAACGACTTTAAATCCAAGATGCTCATAAAATCCCAATGCTTCAATATTGTCTTCATTTACATCTACTCTTTTTACGTTGTGTTCTGATATGGCATATTCAACAAGACTTTTTCCTATTCCGCCTCCCTGTCCCCAGGAGGCAATAAAAAGCATTTCTATATTGTCGTCATTAACACCTATAAAACCCACAACTTCGTTAAAAAAACTCACATAAACATAAAGATGTTTTACATTTGGCAGGTAATTATTCAGTATTTTCGGCTTCAGTTCGTTTATGTCTTCATCTGAAAGAAAATCGTGTGTTGCTCTTACAGAATTTTCCCATACTGCTGTTATCTCTTCAAACTGACTTTTTTCTGCAGGCCTTATAATCATTTTTATTTTCCGTTTCTTTATGATCCTTATTAATTTAAATCCTTTTAGTTTTTTTGCAGATAAATTAATACCCACACAAAAAAGATTCTCTCAACTCTTTTTTTCTTCAAAGGTTATTTTGAAAAAAATTAAGATATTTGATAAATCCAAACTGCAGATCTGAGCTTTCAAATATACCAGGCATAGCTTGATCTCCGGTTCTTTTGCAATTGACATACAAAAACAATAACTATTCAGCTTCAAATTGGCGACAGATGCTGTTTTTTCTGAGCCGGTTTAAGGAGACAGCTTTTTTATCTCCTGCTGGGAGCTTAAGCGAGAATGAGGCTAAGAAAGAATACAGCAGCCATTCTAAATTGAACTGAACAGTTACCAAAAATAAAAGATAAATAAATTATCTGAAAAACAGTTCATACAGACAAACAGGTTCTATAAAGAAAATTCAATAAAAAAGGATGGTTCTTTTGAAAATACTTTTAGTTACACAGGAAAATATTAACGTATATCACAATCTTGCACAAAGCTATGAAGGCGAGTTTTCAGTTCTTACCAAAAAAAGACCAAACAGCATCGGGCTTTTTGAACTTGATACTTTAATATCTCCGCCGGTAAAAGGATATATACTCTATATTGAAGAAAGCCCCGCTGGAATAGCAGCGATAAAGGAAAAGGATAATAACGAGTTTGAAGTATGCGAGTTTTATGTTGTGCCTTCTTTCAGAAGAACATCATGGGGAACAAAATTTGCGCACTCACTCTGGCAGAACAATCCGGGGAAATGGGAAATAAAACAAATTCAGGGCGCAGAATATGCTTCAGAATTTTGGAGAAAAGCCATTTGTGATTCAGGCATATCTTATGATGAGGATAAATATGATGATCCCTATTGGGGGGTGGTAACAAGACAAAAATTTAAAGTAAAAAACCTTTTTAATAAACAATAATTCATGGGTTTAAATTATACATCTTCGGCAGCCCTGCAAAAAATCCTGATTTTTGACAAATCAATTAAGATAATGGTTCTCTTTTTCTTCTTAAAGTTTTATATTTTATTTACAGGACTTTTTTACAGCTTTTAATCATCAACCATATTTTTCATCATGCCTGGGCGTTGAATGAAAGCACTGTATTTAATTATAAATAATAAGGAGGGGTTATGGAAAAGAGGGCTTTAAAAATCATTGTCTGTTTATTTTTAATTTCTTTTGTCACATCATCATTTGCTTTCGCTGCGACACATTCACTGTCAAAATGGGAAAACGGCAAATTTGATCTTGTTGTATCACTTGGATGGACACCGACAGAAGCAGATAAAGCAAAATTAAAAACCGTGTTTGAACTGTTTGCCAAAGATGTCTACACAATGACAGAAGGGCATCATTCACTTCAAAGACTTTATGTTTACACACCTGACTCAACAACAAATAAACCAAGGGACTGGAGTAAGGCGGATATCCGCTTTTTAAATACAGCAGATGCAGCAAACGCAACCATTGCCGGCTTTAAAAAGGCAGGGAGAATATTCGTTGATGACGATTTATCCGATTTAAATGAAGTTGGACACGCACTTGCACACGAGCTTGGTCACTATGCCTATGCAGTTTATGATGAGTATAAAGATGATCAGGGTCCAGATCCCGGATTTCCTCACAAAGACGATACTCCAAAAAACACCATCATGAATGAACACTGGACATGGCAGAACTTCAGCGTACCAGATGATTATAAAGATGAGAATAAAAGAAAAACTGCCCATTACAGAATGTATGGAGAATCTATATGGGAAACCCTTATTTCAGATTCAAACCTTGATTCCTTATGGGGACTTCTGGGATACAAAGGATATAAAAACGATAGATTTGTTTTTTCTGATCTTCAGGCTCTAACTGCTGTTCCAACACTTACAAAACCTACAAATAACCCTGCACTTGAAATAATATATATGGAAGGTTCCGAGGCTTGCATTATCATTGACAACTCAGGAAGTATGGATGATGACAACAAAATGGAATCAGCCATTTCAGGAGCAAAATCATACCTGGATAAAATGAAAATAAATCAGGATTATGCTGCTGTTGTGGCTTTCAACTATTCTGCAAGCACAATAGGCGCACTTACTCTTTTGGACGCGGCAGCCAAGTCACAGTTTAAAACATCAATAGACGGACTTACAGCAGGAGGAGGAACCAACTTCAGTTCTGCACTGTCAAGTGGTTACAGCATTTTAAACGGAAGCCTTAGAAAAGGAACATACAAATATATAGTATTTTTAAGTGATGGCCAGGCATCTGTCCCAACATCTGTTCTTGCGAATTTAAGTGCTGCAAATATACCTGTTTACGCAATTGGACTTGGCTCTGGTGCCGATATGTCAGCTCTTGGTGCAATAGCATCGGGAACCGGAGGAAAATCTTATTATGCAGCAACATCTGCAACACTTAATGCAATCTATTCTGATATCTCAAGCCTTTCTACTGATGACAAGCTCACTGCAAGGATAAAGGAAAACTTAAATGTTTCCAAAAACAGCGCATCATCGCAAATGATTATTGATTCAACCTGTAAAAGTGCAGTATTTACTTCAAGTTTTCCAAGCTCTGATTCAATATCAATGGAACTTACAATGCCAAACGGAACAAAAATCAATGCATCTAATGTAACCAGCTACCCAAACATCACTCTTACTCAGGAAAGCGGCTACATAATCTATGAAGTATCAGATCCAACTCCGGGAACATGGACTCTGTCAGTTACTGCATCGGGTTTAACAGGTGAAAGTGAGGTTGTAATCGAGGCCAAAACAGATTCCGACTACTCAATAAGCACTGTAACACAGGGAGGAACATATCCAGACCCGATATTGATAGTTTCAACAGTCTCCAAAAACTACCCTATTACTGGACTTACCGTAAATGCAATGGTTACAGCACCTGACTCTTCAACATCCACAATACAGATGAAAGACGACGGCGTTTCTCCTGATGCAGTTGCAGGCGACGGCCAGTATTCCGGCATATTGCCTTCCTATGTTGACGGAACATATCAGTTCGATATAACAGCAGACAACAGCCGCGGCACAGCAGTTGAAACATCAAAGGGAGTGATTCTTAAAAACGGTACAGGCACTGTTTCCAATGCAATAACAGCAAACTTCAGCCTGATGGAATCCACCTCTGTAACAGCAACCGGAGTTTCATCATATACAGACAATTCATCAGCAGCAAATGCAAAACAGCTTGTGGTCAATGACAATCCTGTAACAGGCGCTATTTTAAATGATGAAGATACAGTTTACTATTATTTCAATGCAACAGCAGGATCTTCATATACAATATTTACAGGCGGACTTTATCCTGAAACAATGAAAACCCTTGTTACAATTTACAACTCTGCGGATATGAATACTCCTATTGCCTCGGACTCAAACAGCCTGAACGGCACATCGGCAAAAATTATTTATCAGGCAGCAGCTGATGCAGTAATTTATGTTGCTGTTCAGCACGGCAGTCCAGGAACCGGCACATTTGATATTGCTGTAAGAACAACACAGTCTACAGACTCTATGACACAGCCCCAGGACACTGGAGACAGCGATTCAGATGATGACGATGATGACAGCTCAGGATGCTTTATAAAAGCAATACTCAAATAACTTCTTAAATAGTGCTGAAAGCTCTTTAAAAAAGGGCTTTCAGCAAATGAGGCATTATGAATAATTTATTTTCTTTTTTTTCTTTAATATTTATATGCGTTTTTCTTCTGATTTCATGCATGACAGAAAACGGCAATACAGGTTATTCTGCAATGCAAGACAATAACGAAAATCAGAAAATAAATTATGATGAAATAGAAACAGGTTTAAAAATTACCTGTATCAAGATACTTGAAAAAGAGATGAAACTATCTGACGAACACTTTAAAAATATTGTTAAATTAAGTGGAGAAGTTACCAGAAAAAAAAATGGGGAAGTTTTTTTAAAAATAGAAAAAACAAGTTCTATTAACCTTAAAAAGGAAAACAATTCCTGGGTAAAAGACAATAACGTTGTAAAAAAACCGCCTTATTCAATTGGTGAAGAATATCCATTTGTGGAAAAACATGAAATAATTGACAACGCAGTTTCAAAAGGATTTTATAAAATTTTTTTTACAAGATAAAAAAGCGGGATCAAGAAAACCAGTATTATTAATCAAAAAAGTTCAGTCGCAAAAAATAAACAGGCTGAACTTTTTTGATTTAAAAAACTTTAAAAGTCACAGTTCACTTAAATATCTGTCAATATCTGTAGCAGCCTTTCTTCCGGCTCCCATGGCCATAATCACTGTTGCCTGACCTGTAACAATATCTCCTCCTGCCCAAACCCCCTTGACTGAAGTTTTACCTGTTTCAGAATCAGCTTCAACATAGCCTCTTTTTGTAAGAGCCAGGTCTTTTTCAGATCTTGTAAGAACAGGGTTTGCACCGCTTCCAACAGCAATTATCATGAGATCGCAGTCTATTACAAATTCTGAACCCTTAATTTCAACAGGACGCCTTCTTCCTGAATCATCAGGTTCTCCAAGCTCCATTTTTATGCACTCTACCCCTTTAATCCGCCCGTTTTCATCTCCAAGGACCTTTACTGGATTTGTCAAAAGCTTGAAATCAATACCCTCTTCTTCTGCATGGTGAAGCTCTTCAGCTCTTGCTGGCATTTCTTCCCTTGATCTTCTGTAAACAATTGAAACATTTTTTCCGCCAAGCCTTAGAGCTGTTCTTGCGGCATCCATTGCAACGTTGCCGGCTCCCACAACCACAACATTGTCGCCAACTGCAATCGGGGTATCATAATCGGAATCATATGCCTTCATAAGATTGGCTCTTGTGAGGTATTCATTGGCTGAAAAAACTCCGTTGAAATTTTCACCTTCAATATTCAAAAAGCTTGGAAGTCCTGCTCCAACACCTATGTATACTGCATCAAAGCCTTCTTCAAAAAGATCGTTTATGGTTTTGATTTTTCCTATCACATAATTTAATACAAATTTTACTCCGCAGGATTTTAATTTTTCTATTTCATATTCAACAATTGTTTTTGGAAGACGAAATTCAGGAATTCCATAAACAAGAACTCCTCCCGCCTTATGAAATGCTTCAAAAACTGTTACGTCATAGCCTTTTAAGGCAAGGTCTCCGGCCACTGTAAGTCCTGAAGGACCAGACCCGACAACTGCAACTTTTCTGCCTGTTTTTTTAACATTTAAACAAACATCTTTTTTTCCTGCATTTATTTCAAGATCTGCTGCAAAACGCTCAAGAGCACCAATTGCAACTGGAGTTCCCTTTTTACCCAGAATGCAGCTTCCCTCACACTGGTTTTCCTGGGGACATACCCTTCCGCATACAGCCGGAAGAAAGTTTTTCTTTCTGATTTCTGCTATTGCATCATCAAATTTTTCTTCAAGAATAAGTGAAATAAACTGAGGAATGGGAACTGATACAGGACATCCTTCAACACATGAAGGCTTTTTGCATTTAAGACATCTTGAAGCTTCAAGAAGTGCAGTCTCTTTGTCAAAACCAAAGGGGACTTCCTTGAAATTTGACCTTCTTATTTCAGGCTTTTGTTCAGGCATTTTCTGCCTTGGAATTTTTTTTGCTTTATCTGCCATTGCTTCCCCCTTATTACCTGTTGCCGCTTATTTTGCAGTTATAATCCTCAAGAGACTTTTTTTCCCTGTCAAGATATGCCCTAAGCCTCATCTGAAGCTCATTGAAATCAACTTCATGTCCGTCAAACTCAGGCCCGTCAACACAGGCAAATTTTGTTTTACCTCCAATACTCACACGGCAGCAGCCGCACATCCCTGTTCCGTCAATCATAATTGGGTTTAAACTTACAAGGGTTTTAACATTGTATTTTTTTGTAAGCTCCGATACTGCCTTCATCATCATTACAGGCCCTATTGCAACCACAAGATCGGCCTTTTCCTTTTCAAGCTCATCTTTTAAAGCGTCTGTAACAAATCCCTTTCTGCCGTCACTTCCGTCATCTGTGCAGATCATGAGATTTTTTGAGATATTATCCATTTCATCTTTTAAAATAAGAAGATTTTTATTTCTTGCTCCCAAAATCACATCAACATTACTTCCCTTTTCCACAAATCCTTTTGCAATAGGATATAACACCGCTATTCCAGTTCCTCCTCCAACACAGATTACTCTGTCAAGTTTTTCTATGTGAGTCGGCATTCCAAGAGGTCCTATTACATCTTCAAAAAAATCTCCTTTATCAAGTGAGGAAAAAATCTTTGTAGATTTTCCTACAACCATATAAATGATTGTGATTGTTCCCTTTGACTTGTCTGACATTGAAATTGTAAGAGGAATTCTTTCTCCCTGTTCATTTGCTTTTACAAGTACAAATTGTCCGGGTTTTGCCTTTGCTGCAATATCAGCTGCCTTAATCTCATTTAAGATTATGTTCTCAGCTATTTCTTCTCTTTTAAGTATTTCGTACATAAATATCTCCTCAGGAAAATATTTTCCAAGAATTAAGATTCTTTTAAAAAAACACTTTATTCACATAAAAACTTCCTTATCAAGTAATAAAATCAGAAAATATGGCAATTGAATTTTTGTTGCTTCAGTGTTATGGAGAAACAAAATTTATTAACGTAACAAAAAAAGAGTTGAAATGAGAATTTTTGAAAGTCACTGTCACATAAATGATAAAAGCTTTAACAAAGACCTTGATAAAGTAATTGAAAGGGCAAATTCCAGCGGAGTTTCCCATATGATGATTGCAGGGGTTACCCTTGATACCTGCAAAAAAGCACTTGAAATTGCAAAGGCAAATAAAAATATTTTTATTTCTGTTGGAATCCATCCCCATGATGCATCAGAATGCTCAGAAGAAACAATAGACCAGCTGAAAAAAATAGCAGAAAACAATGAAGTTAAAGCCTGGGGAGAAACAGGACTTGATTTCAACAGAATGTATTCACCCCAGAAAGATCAGGAAAAATGGCTTTTAAGGCAAATTGAGGAAGCATCGAATCTTGACCTTCCCCTTATATTCCATGAAAGAGACACAAATAAAAGATTTCTTGAAATTATAAGGGCTGAAAATATTAAAAGCGGTGTTGTACACTGTTTCAGCGGAGACAGGGATGAACTTTTTTCATACCTTGACATGGGCCTTTACATTGGAATTACAGGAGTTCTCACAATCCAGAAAAGAGGAGAAAAATTAAGAGAACTTTTAAAAGATATTCCACTTGATAAAATACTTGTTGAAACAGATTCTCCCTATCTTACACCTGCCCCGCAAAAAAATAAGACCAACAGAAATGAGCCTTCATTTCTGCCTGTGATTGTAGAAAAAATTGCAGATATAAAAAAAGCAGATATAAATGAAATATCAGAAACAATTTTCCAGAACACCTGCTCCCTTTTTAAAACAGGAAAATAAAAATGAATAAATTTCAGACAATTATAATAAACATGATTGCTACATTTTTATCTTTCATACCAAAATCCACAGGAAAATATATTGGAATTTTCTTTGGAAAACTCTGGTTTGCATTTGACAGAAAACACAGGTTCATGGCAATCCACAATCTTAAAAAAATCTATTCAGACAAAATGTCTTTATATGAAATAAGGCAGCTTGCAAGGAAAAACTTTATTTTCCATGCAGTTACAACAATGGAAATTTTAAGACTGAAAAGACTTTCTCCAGCTCAGATAATGGATGAAATTGAGGAGGTAGAAGGACTTGAACATTTTTTAAAGGCAAAAAAAACCGGAAGACCTGTTTTCCTTTTAAGCGCACATTTCGGAAACTGGGAACTTATGGCATTGTCTGCGCCCCTTATTCTTGGAGAACCGATTCATCTTATTGCAAGAAAACTTGACCTGGAACCCCTTGACAAGCTCATAAAAACCATACGAAAAAAAACTGGAAATATTGTTATAGATAAAAAACAAAGTGCAACAATGATAAGCGGTATTTTAAGAAACAATGGAATTGTGGGCGTACTTACAGATCAGAGGGCACTTATGAACTTGTCAGTTGAAGTTCCTTTCATGGGACACATTGCAAAAACAAACAGAGGACTTGCCCTTTTTGATTTAAGATACAAACCGGAAATTGTTCCGACTTTCTGCTACAGACTTGAAAACGGCAGATATAAAATGAAATTTTATCCCATGATTAAAAGACCTCTAAAATCAGACTTTAAAAAAGACTTAAAAAAATACACTGAAATATACAATAATATCCTGTCTGAAAAAATATATGAAACACCGGATCACTGGTTCTGGTTCCATGACAGATGGGAAAAAAAGGAAGAATTTTTCGGTAAAAAAAAGAAATCAGGGAAAAAGAAAAGCTTTTTCTCCTGAAACCGCCTCATAAAAAAATGCAGCACCAGTTCCAAGCAGAAAAAAGGATTTTTTGTAAGCTTACCGCTGAACAGTTAAAATTATTTTTTCTGCCTGTTTAAATATCTGGTAATAATTTTATCAAGATTGTTTGAAAAAAGGTGTTTGTTTTTTACAGAAAAAGGAGAGCCGCCTTTTGTCATAATTCCGCTCCCCCTTAAAGAGTCCATAAAATCCCTGGTATTGAGTTTTGATCTTATATTTTCTTCTGTGAAAAGTTCTCCAAAGGGGCTTAGAACAAAACAGTTTTTCTCAATTAAAAATGAAGCAAGGGGAATATCTGAAGTAACGCAGATATCTTCTTTTTGTGCAAGTTTTACTATTTCATTGTCTGCAGCATCATTTTCCTTGGCGACTATTATTGTTTCTATAAAGGGAGATACAGGAACTTTTATCTGCTTGTTTGATACAAATACAGACTTTATTTTTGTTCTTCTTGAAACATCAAAAACAAGCTGTTTTATTTCATTAGGGCAGGCATCCCCGTCAACAAAGATTTTCATTTTTATTTTGCCATAAACTCAGGCAGAAACAATGCAATTGAAGGAAAAACTATTAAAAGTGCTGTTGCTGCAATTATTGCAAATAAAAGAGGAACAACTCCCTTGAATATTGTTTCAAGTTTTACATCCTTTGCAACGCTTCTTACAACATAAACATTTACTCCAACAGGAGGTGTAATAACTCCGATCTGGGTTACAAGAACTATTACAACGCCAAACCACACAGGGTTGTATCCAAGTGAAGTTACAACAGGGTAAAAAATTGGAACTGTAAGCATGATGAGTGCAAGTGCATCAATAAAGCATCCGCCTATCATGTATATTAAAATTATAATTGAAATTACAGCCCATGATGGAAAATCAAGCCCCCCTACCCATCCGGCTATCTGAAATGGAATCTGGGTTATTGCAAGAAAATGTCCAAGAACTGTTGCTCCTGCAACAATGGTTAAAATCATGCATGAAATTCTTGTTGTTTCAGTAAAAGCATCTAAAAGCCCCTTAAAACCTATATTTCTTCTTAAGAGAGCAAGGACTATTGTTCCAAAGGCACCAACACCAGCTGCTTCAGTAGGAGTAAAAAGGCCGCCGAAAAGCCCTCCCATTACCATTAAGAAAAGCACAATCGTTTCAAGTACACCAGTTAAAGAGCTTATTTTTGTTTTAAGTGTCTGTTTTTCACCCCTTGGAGCATCCATAGGTCTTAGTATGCTCCACATTGCAACTACAAATGAAAATAAAAAGGTAAGTATTATACCTGGAATTATTCCGGCCATGAAAAGCTCGCCGATTGACTGCTCGGTTATAACTCCGTAAACAATAAATATAACACTTGGAGGGATTAAAATTCCAAGACTTCCGCCAGCTGCAATAACTCCTGTAGCAAGGGTATCGGAATATTTATATTTTTTCATTTCAGGAAGTGTTACTGCAGCCATTGTTGCAGCGGTAGCATTTGTTGAACCGCAGATTGCAGAAAAGCCTGCACATGCTCCAATTGCTGCTATTGCCATTCCTCCGGGGAGATGGCCAATCCATTTGTAGGCAACCGAAAAAAGCCTTGTGCTTATTCCGGCATGAAATGCAACCTGCCCCATAAGAATAAACAAAGGTATAACTGTAAGACTGTAAGACCCGAAAACATCAACAAGGTCATTTACCATCATTGAAAATGCAGCCTGAGGAGAAACAATTGAGGCAAATCCCGCAACTCCTGTTAAAAGCATGGCAAAACCTACAGGCATTCTTAAAAAAATCAGTACAAAAAGAGCAATAATTCCAATTATTCCGACAAAAGTAAAAGACATGTTACTCACCTGATAAACCGTAATGTGCAAGATTTAAAGACTGAAAAAACATAACAACTGAAACCATGGCGCATCCCAGTGCTATCCCCATTGAAAAAGGATAAAGAGGAACCTGAAGGGTCATTGATACTTCATTGCTTGCCTTTAAACCAAATGAATATAAAAAAGTCTGCCATGTAATAACTCCAAAAATTATGGAGCATATAAAGCAGTTTAATCTTTCAATAATATTGTGAAGTCTTTCAGGAAACTTGCTTACAAGATATTCAACAGCTATATGCCCTCTTCCAAGGGAGGTTGCAGCAAGGGCAAAGGCAACAGTAAGAGAGCCAAAAAAACCAACAAGCTCATAAGCTCCTGGTACAGGATGTCTGAAAAACCTCATTATAACATCACACGTGGTTATAAGCATCATGAGACATAGTGTCATACATGCACAATAGTTAAGCTTCAATGCAAGATATGTAATTATTCTGTCTGTTTTTGCGTTAATTTTTGAAGTCAAAACAAAACCTCTTTAAATAAATTTTTCCATATATTGAACGCGGTTGTTATATTATGTTTATATTTTTATGTCCATGATAGTTTTGACCAAACTATGGTTTATCCTTATAAAACAAAAAAATTAAAACAAAAAACGCCGCTGGGAAAAACGGCGTAAGTTGATAATTTTTTTTAAACCTTAATTGAAGGTTTCATATTTTTAAACTAAAAAATAAAACACTTTTTTACTCACATTTTTTTTCTTTGGAATACTTGTCAATAAGCCCGGTAATTTCTTCAACTATTTTATTTCCGTCAATTCCTTTTGCAGATACTTCATCAATATAACCCTGAATAACCGGTCTGACTTTTTCCTTCCATAAAGCTTTCTGCTGATCTGAGAGTGTGACATATTCATTCCCAAGTTCAAGGCTGTATTTTTTGCCGGCCTCATCACTTTTATCCCATGCTTTTCCATGTTCTATCACAGCCTTTTCACTGATATCTTCTATTATTTTTTTAATATCTTCAGGAAGACTTCCCCATTTTTTCTTATTAATTACTACATACATTGTTGTTGTATAACCAATATTTGAAGTATCAGTTGTTGACTTTATAACTTCAGCCTGTCTCCAGCCTTTTAAAACTTCAATTGGGCCAAATGTTCCTTCAGCAACACCTTTTTTAATTGACTCATATGTTTCACCCTGAGGCATTGCAACAGGAAGGCCCCCAAGAGCTTCTACCACTTTTGCACTCAGTCCGGTTGAACGGATTTTCATTTTTGAAAAGTCATCAAGTGTTTCAACTTTTTTTACTGTATGAAGAAGTCCAGGTCCATGGGCATGGATATATAAAACCTTTACATCGTCAAGTTCTTCAGGTTTAACTTTTTTATAAAATTCATTTACAGTTCTTGAAGCAACAACACCGTCTGGATATCCAAGAGGAAGATCAAGGCTTTCCATTACGGGAAATTTCCCCCTTGTATATGCAAAACAAGACATTCCTATGTCTGAAATTTCAGAAACAACTCCGTCATAGCAGTTTTTTGCATTGGTAAGAGTTCCTCCGGGAAACATTGTTATTTTGACTTTTTGATTTGTCTTTTCTTCAATTTCTTTAGCCCATTTTTCTGCAGCCTTGAACTGATCATGGGATGCAGGGAAAAAAATGCTGTAGGTAAAATGCCAGGTTTTTGCTTCGACGCCGGAGTTAAAACCATTTGTACCTATAAAAAAAAAGGCTGAAATTAAAATAAATATTAAAATTCTCTTCATCTTTCCTCCATAATAAATTTTATTTTTAAAAAAATTTTTCCCTGAAAATTAATTTTCATAATTAAATCAAAATTGAGAGGGCTTCAAGTTTAGTACAGAGCCTGTACAAACTGGTTCAGACTTTTCAACCCCGCAATTATTAAAGAAAAAATAAGAAACTGTTATGACTCAATAAAAAAATGCATTTTATGACCTAAGGTCACAAAATGCAAATTAATTTTAATCAGTCTTTTCTCATAAGCTGAGTGACTGCCCCCTCCAGGCCGTCAAGCGTAAATTCAAACATGGGAAAAAGACGTGAAACAACTGTAATGGTGTGTGTATATCCCCAGACAGACCCTGGAACAGGGTTCAGCCACACATGATGTGGAAAGGTTTCGCAGATAAACTGGAGCTGTTCAATGCTTGGACGTCCTGACATCTGACTTATGCTGATTGCCCCGTTTCTTGCAAGAAGCTCATATGGGGCCATGCTTGCATCGCCTATAACAATAAATCTTGTTTCAGGATCAAATTTTGAAAAATCCGATACTTTCACAGGTCTTTTATATCTTGTGGGATCTTCCCATACATAATCATAAATTGTATTGTGAAAAAAATAAGTTTTGACTTCCTTGAACTGGGCCCTTGCATAATCAAAAAGTGTCTGTACAACATCCACATAAGGGTCCATTGACCAGCCGCCGTTATCTATTGCAAGAATAACCTTGAGCTTGT
This sequence comes from Desulfobacteraceae bacterium, assembly GCA_020633955.1. GTDB lineage: Bacteria > Desulfobacterota > Desulfobacteria > Desulfobacterales > JACKCP01 > JACKCP01. The sequence continues at coordinate 191,306 of JACKCP010000002.1, forward strand.
CTTTGAGTGATCTGTCAAAAACTATTTCAATTTCACCTGCATTTTTCATGGTCTGATAAATTGACTTGTCCACATTCACCTGATCTTTGGGTCCTGCGGGAATCATATTTCTAAGCCTTTTAAGCGCTTCGCCTATCATTGACTGATTTAAGGGACCGCGTCCGGAATAATCCTTGTATCTTCTTTCATTGGCAACTTTTACAGCAGATTTGTTTCTGGAAACTCCTCCAACCCTCATTCCATTGGGGTGATATCCAGAGTGGCCTACCGGAGAAGTTCCTCCGGTTCCAATCCACTTATTTCCACCTTCATGGCGTTCTGTCTGCTCTTTAAGTCTTTCCTTGAAATACTCTATCAATTCTTCCGGAGATAGCTGACTTATCCTGTTTTCATCAATACCTAAAAGATCACCAATTTCCTTTGGATTTTTAAGCCATTCATCAAGAAGACCCTTTGCTATTTCATCAAGCTCAAGCCCCTCTTCTTCGGGAAGTTCAGCACCTTCAAAATAATGGGCATAAACCTGATCATAAATATCAAAGTATCTTTCGCTTTTTATAAGTATGGTTCTTGCTGCAAAATAAAAGTCATCCATACTTGTGATAAGGCCTTTTTTCAGTGCTTCCTGAAGCCTTAAAAAAGCTGTGGGATTAACCGGAACTCCCACATTTTTCAGTGTATAAAAAAAACCTGTAAACATAATTTTTCCCGCCTAAACCAGTCGTCTTCTGCTCAAAACGTTTCCGGCTCTTTCATAATCAGGACTTTTTTTAAATAAAATTCCAAGAAAAGGAACTTTGCCTTTAATAAGATCTTTTGCCTGAAAATCAGGATCAAGGTCAAGTGCTCTGATCCAGTTAATAAGCTCTCTTGTTGCTGGTTTTTTTTCAATTCCGTCAAGTTCCCTAAGCTTATAAAATGTTGAAATTGCATTTTCTGCAAGATCTGAGTCAAGTGTCGGGAAATGAACATCAACAATTTTTCTCATCATTTTTGGGTCAGGGAATGCTATATGGTGAAAATTGCATCTTCCAAGAAAAGGATCAGAAAGATCTTTTTTTGCATTGGAAGTGATTATTATAACAGGCCTGTTTTTTGCTCTCATCCTTTTATCAATTTCAATTATATCAAATTCCATCTGGTCTAAAACATCAAGCATGTCATCCTGAAAATCTGTGTCAGCCTTGTCAATTTCATCTATTAAAAGAACGGTTCTTTCATCTGCTGTAAAGGCTTTTCCTATCGTACCCATTTTAATGTAGTCTTCAATATTACTAACATCTCTTGATGAATCTCCAAAACGGCTGTCATTCAGTCTTGTCAGAGTATCATACTGATAAAGTGCCTCAATGAGCTTCATGCTGGATTTTACGTTTAGAATTAAAAGGGGCATTCTAAGACTTTGGGCTATAGCATGGGCAAGCATTGTTTTTCCTGTACCCGGCTCTCCTTTGAGAAGAAGGGGCATTTCAAGTCCGATTGAAATATTAACGATCCTTGCAAGTTCTTCATCCAAAACATACTTCTGAGAACCTTCAAACCTGTTTAACCTGTTATCTGACATTTTTTACTCCGAAATTTATGATCTATTATTTTTATTATTTTTTTAACTTTTCCTGACAATATTATCAGGTTAAAGTCAACGTCAAGTATTCTTTATGAAAAAGCTTTAATTTAAAGCAGCAAATAATGACCATTTCTCAATTATCAGCTAATAAAGACTGTGCCTTTTAAAAGATTGACACTCAAAATTTGTGGTGCTAATAACCATTTCTTAATATAGATTAATTCTTTTAAGATACGACAATAATTTTGTCCGTAAATCAGGGGTGAAAAATGTTCGGAGGAATAGGAGTTACTGAGCTAATAATAATTCTTGTTATAGTTCTTCTTGTATTTGGAGCAGGAAAACTTCCTGAAATTGGAAGCGGCCTTGGAAAGGCAATTAAAAACTTTAAAAAAGCTTCAAATGAAAACGAGCCTCCTCAAAAAGAGATAAAAGGCGAAGAAAATAAAGAAAAACTGGACTAAGTTAAATAATAAATGATACCTGCTGATTAATTTAAAGTTCAGATATTTTTTGTTATTTCAGATTTGAGGTTCTTTTAAATTAATATGGAAAAAATCACCAGAAAACAAAGAGAAAAAAAAAGAAGAAAATTTGATATTATTGAGGCAGCCCTAAATTCTTTTGCAAAAAAAGGTTTTCATGGTGCAACAATGGCAGAGATCAGCAATGAATGCCAGCTTCCGCTGGCAACAATTTACGGACTTTTCAAAAGCAAGGAAAAAATTTATTTTGAGCTTTTGAAAATCAAGGCTAAGGAACTAACAAAACTCATTGAAAAGGCAGTTGAAGATAAAAGTATTTCTCCAATCGAAAGACTTAAAAAAGGAATGGATGAACATTTTTATTTTTGCCTTGAAAATAAAAACTTTACAAAAATCTATCTTGAGGAAAGACAAAGATTATGGGGGCTTTTTCAGGAAGATTTAAAGTGTGAAATAAAAATTCTGCTTGACAGATTATTCAACTTGTTTTCAGGTGTTTTTGAAGAAGGAATTGATGGGGGTCAATTCAAGCCGTATCCGGCAATTAATCTGAGTGAACTTTATGTTTCAGTTATAACCTCAGCAGCTTCTTCATGGCTTATAAACAAGGAGAATGAACTTAAGTTCAGAAAAAGACTTGATACAGGTTTTGAAATTTTCACATCTGGTCTTTTAAAAAATTTATAAAAAAAGCTTAAAAGCTTCCTTTCAAAATCAAATTATTAAAGGATCCTTTTAAACTGATTTTAAAATAAATTGGTCAATTAACTTAAAACTAAGGAGAGATTAATGGCTTTAGAACTAGCAGATCCAAGAGATCAAGAATTTTTGCTTTTTGAAGTTTTTGATGCAGCTTCAGTTGCAAGCAGCGAAAAATTTGCAGCTTTCAATGAAAAAACATCAAAAATGCTTCTTAAGGAAGCAAGAAACCTTGCAGTAAAAGAAATTCTTCCAACAAACAAACTGGCTGACGTTGAAAACGGTCATCCAGACGGCATCAAGCTTGAGAACGGTAAAGTATCTGTTCCTCCTTCATACAAAGAACCTTACAAAAAATACATCGAAGGCGGCTGGCTTGCAATGAGTGATGAAGAAGAATGGGGCGGACAGGGAATGCCTCACCTTCTAGCAATGGCATGCGGCGAGCTTTTCACAGGAGCTAACTGTGCATTCCTTATGTACCCTGGTCTTACACACGGTGCTGGTAACATTATCAAGGAATTTGGTACAGACAAGCAAAAAGCAACCTACCTTAAAAATGTATTTACAGGTAAATGGGGCGGCACAATGTGTCTTACAGAAGCTAATGCTGGTTCTGACGTTGGTGCTCTTGAAACTGTTGCAAAATTAAATGACGACGGTACATACTCAATTTCTGGTAACAAAATATTCATTTCCGGCGGTGACTCTGACCTTGTAGAAAACATTGTTCATCCGGTTCTTGCAAGAATTGAAGGTGCACCTGCAGGTACAAAGGGTATTTCTCTATTTCTTGTTCCTAAAATCAGAGTTAACGAAGACGGTTCCCTTGGCGAGCCTAACGACGTTGAAACTGTTGGTATTGAAGAAAAAATGGGTATCCACGGAAACGCAACATGCTCTCTTGCTTTTGGTTCAAAAGGAAATTGCATAGGCGAACTTATTGGTGAGCCAAACAAAGGCATGAAGTATATGTTCCTTATGATGAACGAAGCACGTCAGGGCGTTGCTCTTCAGGGACTTGGCTTCCAGTCTGCTTCTTATGCAAACGCAGTTAACTACGCAAAAGAAAGAATTCAGGGACCAAACCTTCTTGAAGCTTTCAACCCTGATCCAGTAAAAGTTCCAATTATCCAGCATCCTGACGTAAGAAGACAGCTTCTTCTTATGAAATCTTATGTTGACGGCTGCCGTTTCCTTAACTACTACCTTGCAAGATGTTTTGACCTTGCTACACTTGCTGAAACTCCAGAAGAAAAAGACAAGTGGATGGGTCTTATTGAACTTCTTACTCCAATTGCAAAAGCATACTCAACAGATAAAGCAGTTGAAGTTGCTTCAAGCGGTGTTCAGATTTACGGTGGTTACGGATTTATTGAAGAGTATCCTCAGGCACAGCATTACAGAGATGCAAAAATCACATGTATCTATGAAGGTACAAACGGTATCCAGTCTATGGACCTTCTTGGCCGTAAGCTTGGTATGAAAAAAGGCAAGCCTTTGATGGATCTTATGGGCGAAGTTATGGCAACAATTGAAAAGGCAAAAAATGCCGGCCTTACAGATATTGCTGATAAACTTCAGGCTGCTCTTAACAAAGTTGGCGACTGTGCAATGCATATGGGTAAAACAGCCATGAGCGAAAAAATCATGGATGCTTTTGGTACAGCTACTATCTTCCTTGAAATCTGCGGTGACCTTTGCATGGCATGGGGACTTGCTGAAAGAGCTGCTATTGCTCAGCAGAAACTTGAATCAGCAAAGAAAAAAGATGCTCCTTTCTATGAAGGACAGGTTACTACTGCAAAATTCTTCTTTGACATGCTTCTTCCTACAGCAATGGGACGTATGGATTCTGTTAAGAATACTTCTGCTGCTGTTATGGCAATGCCTGAAGCTGCATTTGCAAGCAAATAAAAAATAATCAAGTTTGATTTTTTTAAAGGCAGGGTTTTTCCCTGCCTTTTTTTATTGTTGAATCTGAGGGGGAACTCATGAATAAAAAAACCGGAATCATAGGAACCGGAAGGCTTGGAAAAAATCTTTTATATTATTTAATTGAAAAAAAAGTTGAAATATCAGGAATTTTTAATTCAGATCAAAAAACATCTGAAAAAACAAGAGAAATTACAGGAGCAAAATTTTTTTCAAACCTCGATGAACTTGTTAAAGCCTCTGATATTATTTTCCTGACAACCCCTGATGACATTATTGAAAAAACTGCTGATAAAATATCAAAATCAGAAATAGAAATTAAGGACAAATTCTTTTTTCACTGCAGCGGCTCCCTTCCTTCAACAATACTTTCATCTCTTAAAAGCAAAGGGGCCTTTACAGCATCACTTCATCCCCTTCAAAGCTTTGCAGGACTTTCCGCCTCAAAAAATCCCTTCAGAGGAATTATAATGGGCATAGAAGGAGACAGTGAAGCTGTTGATACAGGAAAAAATCTGGCCATTGTTCTTGGAAGCCTTCCTTATACTCTTAAAACAGAAGGTAAATCCCTTTATCATGCTGCTGCAGTAATTGCCTCAAACTATCTTGTCACTCTAACAGACATTTCCCTTACTTTTCTTGAGGCTGCAGGTATAGAGAAGGAAAAGGGACTTCACATAATAACTCCTCTGATTAAAGGCACACTTGAAAATATAATTTCAAAAGGGACAAAAAAAGCACTTACAGGTCCTGTTGCAAGGGGAGACAGTCAGACAATAGCGTCCCACAGAAAAGCCATATTAGAGTCAATCCCTGACATGGACAATTTTTACAAAACAATGTGTATCCACACTGTAAAAATTGCGGAAGATTCCGGTTATATAGGAAAAAATGAGTCACAGGATATTTATAAAGCTCTTGAATAGTTTTTACTTATTGTCACAAAAAACAATTTAGTATACAAACTATATAAAGTTAAAAAACAATATTTATTCCCACAATAAATTTTTTGCTCTGAAAAAAAGGAGATTTAAAAATGGTTATGGAGCTTTCTGACCCTGCGGATCAAAAATTTCTTTTATTTGAAATTTTTAAAATTGACTCTTTCTCAAAAAACCAGAAGTTCGCTGATTTTAACAAAAAAACATGCGAAATGATTTTAAAGTCTGCAAGGGATTTTGCTGTAAAAGAACTTATGCCTGCAAACAGACTGGCTGACAAAAAAAACGGTGATGAAGATGGTCCAAATCTTGTTAACCAGGAAATAAAAGTTCCAAAATCATACCACAAGCCATATGAACTTTTCTGCAAAGGCGGATGGCTTGCAATGTGCGATGAGGAAAAGTGGGGAGGCCAGTCAATGCCTCAGCTTCTCGGTACAGCAGTAAACGAACTTTTCATGGGAGCAAATCCATCACTTATAAACTACCCTGGGCTGACTCACGGTGCGGGTGCAATAATAAAAGAATTTGGAAGTGAAACACAAAAAAAGAAATATCTCAAAAAACTTTTTCAGGGGCAATATGCAGGAACAATGTGTCTGACAGAACCACAGGCAGGATCTGATGTGGGTGCTCTTGATACAAAGGCAGTAAAAAATGAAGACGGCACATATTCAATTGAAGGAAACAAGATTTTCATATCAGGGGCTGACTCTGATCTTGTTGAAAATATAATTCATCCTGTTCTTGCAAGAATTGAGGGAGCTCCATCAGGAACAAAGGGAATATCACTTTTTCTTGTTCCAAAATATCTTACAGATGAAAACGGCAATACACTTGATATAAAAAACAATGTTGAAATAACAGGCATTGAAGAAAAAATGGGAATGCATGGAAATGTTACATGCTCGGTTTCATTCGGTTCAAGGGGAAAATGTATTGGAGAGCTTATAGGTGAAGAAAACAAAGGGATGAAATACATGTTCCTCATGATGAATGAAGCACGCCAGGGAGCTGCTGTTCAGGCACTTGGAATTTCTTCTGCATCCTATGCATATGCTGCAGACTATGCAAAAAAAAGAATCCAGGGGCCCCTCATTACAGAGGCATTTAACCCTCAGCCTGAAAAAAAGACAATAATTCACCATCCTGATGTAAGAAGACAGCTTCTTTTCATGAAAACTTTTATTGAGGGCACAAGGTTTTTATCATATTTCCTTAAATGGTGTCAGGATATGAAGGAAATAACTCAGGATAATGAAGAAAAGGAAAAATTTCAGGGTCTCATTGAACTTCTCACCCCTGTTTCAAAGTCATATACAACATTTAAGGGAATAGATATAACCTCCACCGGAATCCAGGTACTCGGGGGATACGGTTTTATTGAAGAATATCCCCAGGCACAATGTTACAGGGATGTGAGAATAAGCTCTCTTTACGAAGGAACCAATGGAATTCAGGCAATGGATCTTTTAGGAAGAAAGCTTGGAATGAAAAAGGGAAAACCATTCATGGATCTTTGCAGTGAAATATCAAAATCCATAAATAATGCCAATGGGGCAGGCTTGAATTATATTGGAGAAAAACTTAAAGTCATGCTTGATAAAGCCGTAAACTGTGCAATCAAAATGGGTAAGGCAGCAGCAGGTGAAAAAGTGATGGATGCCTTTGGCTCGGCATCGTTATTCCTTGAATCAATTGGTGATCTCTGCATGGCATGGGCTTTTGCAGTCAGAGCCTGTGCTTCAAAGGAAAAGCTTGGACAAAAGATTTCAAAAAAAGACATCCCTTTTTATGAGGGACAGATTATTACGGCGCAATTTTATTATGATACCATTTATCATGAAGCTCTTGGAAGAATGGATGCTGTGATGAACCTTTCTGAGTCTGTAATGAAAATGCCTGAAGCCGGATTTTACTCAAAATAAATAATATGCCCCAAAGCTGTTACTTTGGGGCATGCTTAAATTATCACCTGGTCCTGCCTGAAATACTTGTTTCAGCAAACCAGCTTATATTTCCTTTTCATCAAGACAAAGATCCTTTAAAAGAGGCTTTTCCTTTTCAAGAGGAATTTTTCCTGTAATTACGGCAATATTGTCCTTGAATACATTGCCGCTGAAATATTTTTGGGCTGTATTTACAAGCTTTTCATTATCAGTTGATAAAAGCAGTTCCTTAAACTCCTGTCTTTTCTCATCCGGAATGTTTAAGATTTTTCTGAAAAAATCCTTTTTGGCTGATACAGCCGGAGTATCAGGCTTATCAAGATCTGAAGCTGTCTGTAAAATTGCCTCTTTTATTTCATCTAAATCAAAATCTCCTTTTTTAAGGAAATCCATTCCCTTTTCAAAGGTATCAATTGTTCTTCTTATGTTTGGGTCCCTGTATGAACCGCAGGAAAAAATACCTTCTTCAGAATTGTAAAGAGCAAAACCTCCGTATGCTCCGCCCTTTTCACGTATTTCCCTGTGAAGAAAATTAGACTTTAAAAGTCTTGACAGAACAGAAAAATAAGGAGCCTCTTTAGTGCCAAAGGATGGAACCTTGCAGGCTGCGCCAACAAATGAAACAGAACTCTGGGTTGTCCAGGCCTCTAATATGGTCTTTTTAACATCGGATAAAGCTGGAGCAATAAATCCGTTTATTCCTTCCTGTGACAAGGAATCAGAAAACAAAGGAAACAGTTCATCACCTGAATCAAGATTACCTGCTCCGCCTACCATGCAGACCTTGTAGTTGTTTTTGTTGAAACACATACCTGCAATGGCAGTCATTTTCTCCTTGAGAAGACTTAAGGTCTTTTCTTCCTTATCCTTATCTGAAAATGAATCAGTTATTTCCCTGACAAGTTTCAACTGCGAGATACCGCTCCACTGCTCTGCTATTGAAGATGCAGATGAAAGATTTCTTGATGCAAGGGAAATTGCAAGCTTATGGCCGTTTTGAACAACAGCGGACTCCAGTCCTGACCTGAACTGAAGCAAAAGGCTTTTTATCCTTTTTGTATCATCAAAGGAATAGTCCCTTATGAGCTCTGAAATAAGCTCAAACATGTCTTTTTGATATCTTTCAAGGCATTTGGTTCCAAAACTGATGCCTGAAAATACAGAATTGTTATCAAAAACAGAAGTACGCACTAACGGAGCAAGTCCAAATCCTCCTGTAACTGCATCAACTTTTCTGGTGAAATCTATATAATCTCTTTGCTTTGTTCCTGTTCTTGATACAAGAAATGTAAAAATCGGAACATATTCCATAAGCTCTTTTGGCAAATGTCCTGTTCCAAAAATTGAAGTAAAATAAAAAATTTCAGATGTGGGTTTATCATAATAAAAAATATTTTTATTTTCTGAAACTTTATCTGGATTATCAGTTTTTACTTCCTTTGAAATATCTGAAATTTCAAGACATGGAAGGCATGACAAATCTTCCCTGCTTTCCTGAAGCCTTGTAAGAGTTTCTTCCATTTCTCTTATTTTCTCAATATCAGCCTCTGTTAAGGACTTTCTTTTTTCATCAAGCTGTGCTTTTTCCTTGAGGGCGTCATTTTTACCCTTTTCAGGATCAGGGTTTAAAATCATAAGAACCCTGTGATGGTTATCCAGAAAATATTTTTTAATATAGTCTTCAAAAAAGCGTTCTTTTAAAGCTTTTTTTCTTATCTTTTCAAGATCTTCATCAAACAAAAGAACACTTAAGGGATCACCTCCATGAAACCAGGTGCTTCCAATACCAAGAAGAAGTTTTATTCCATATGGCATTGGAGTGTTTGTTATTTCTCTTCTGTGGAACTCAAACTGGTGAACGGCTGTTTCAATTAGTTCCTTGTCAATTCCCTTTTCCCAAAGTTCAGTGAGTGTGTCAAAAATAACCTTTTCAACTTTTGCGGCATCTTCAGCCTTTATCCCCTTAAGCCCTGCAGCAAAAAAAGTATCCTTGTTATCTGCATCATATCCTGAAACATCTGTAAGGGACGAACCAAGATCCGAATCAATCAAAGCCTTATACAAAGGTGCAGCTGAGTTTCCAAGCATTATCTGGTCAAGAAGTGAAAGTACAAGAGTATCAAATGAGTCTCTTATATCAGAAGCAAGCCAGGCAACAGCTGCCTGGGATTTTTTTTCAATATCCTTTTCTCCGTCTGCAGGATATGTGTAAACAACTTCCCTTGGAGTGTCCCATCTTGGCTGGTTATCAACTTCAGTTCCAGGATCTATTTTCTCAAATCTGCTTAAAACATTTTCATCAATAAATTGAAGGTGTTTTTCAAAATCCAGGTCTCCATATGTAAAAAACCATGAATTTGAAGGATGATAATGAACCTTGTGAAAATCTATTAAATCCTTGTGGGTAAGAGAAGGAATATCAAGTGGTTCTCCCCCTGAATTGAAGCCGTAGGTTGTATCAGGATAAAGTGCATTTAAAAGGGACCTCCCCATCACCTGGCTCTGTGAAGACATTGCACCTTTCATTTCGTTGAATACTACTCCCTGGTATGAAAGATCTCCTTTTTCATCAACTGAAAGTCTGTGGCCTTCCTGCATGAAACTCAGCTCATCAAGGTTTGGAAAAAATGCGGCATCAAGATAAACGCCCATAAGATTGTAAAAATCTTTTTCATTTTGAGATGCATAGGGATACATTGTCCAGTCAGAGGCAGTAAAAGCATTCATGAAAGTATTGAGACTTCTTTTAATCATTGAAAAAAAAGGATCTCTTACATTGTATTTTTTTGAACCGCATAATGCAGTGTGTTCAAGAATATGGGCAACGCCTGTTGAGTCACGGGGAACTGTACGGAATGCAACCCCAAATACATTTTCACTGTCGCTGCTTTTTATATGGATATGTCTTGCACTGGTTTTTTCATGGATAAATTCAAAATAATCGGCTTTTATAAGTTCAAGTCTTTTTTTTCTTAAAAGCCTGTAGCCCGAAATTACATCACCTTCCTTATAATCACTGTGATTATTTGTCATAAGAATAGAAACCTTTCCAAATTTTGAAATAAGACATTAGTAAATATATGCATAAATCATGAATACCATGAAATGCATTTTAAAATATAACCCGGGTATTTAAATTTACAAGAGTTTCAAAACATAATGAACAGAAAAGAACAGGTTTTTAAAATAAAAAAACAATCTGACAAACGGCAGTTATCAGCCTAGTTTCGGGAAGGTAGTTTTTATCCAGGGAACCAGCTTTGAAATCAGTCTGTTTTTTCATCAAGGGGAAGATAACATCCCCTTTCAACCCGTTTTATCTGTTTTGTAGAGTGAAGTCTGAATATTATATTTCTAAGCTTCTTGTCATCAAAACCGGTTTTTTCCTTCATGAATTTAAAATTTACAGGCTTTTTTTCTTTTTTTACAATATCAAGAACCATATCAGCCGCACTGATTTTTTTACCAGCTCTTCTTGAAGCAGCAGGCTTTGATCCTGAGTAAACTGACGCAAGAGCTACCTGTTTGAGCAGATTTTGAAGTTCATCCAGTTTTTGATTAAGTTTTTCAAAATCATCCTTTGTAGGGATATTGTACTCTTCCATAAGCTCAGAAATGAGCAGTCCAATATTTTTATTCTTTTTTTCAGCCATTCAACACTCCTGTTAAAATTGTAGTAAAGAAATATAATCCCCAGCCAAACCCGGTTAAAAGCTTAAAAAATCACTTAAAAAAATTATATAAAGTAAATTATGAATTAATTTCTTTACTTTATTAAATTTTGAAGAAGCCCACAAGACCATTATTTAAAATGATTAAAAATAGTTGCAATTTTAATTGCAAAACTTTGCACCTCACTGTATTAACAAATCAAAATATAATTTCTTGGCATTTACTTTTGCTGGATTGAATGGACTAAATGAAAAAATTTCAAAACTTTTTATGGAAACTTGCCACTCTGGACGGAACAGCACACAATATATCAATGGGTGTTGCTGCAGGAGTTTTTGTATCATTTTCTCCTCTGGTACCTTTTCATACAATACTTGGAATCATATTTGCGCTGATTTTAAGAGGAAGCAAAAGAGCTGCCATCATATGTGTATGGCTCAGCAACCCTTTGACTCTGCCTCTTTTTTATGCTGCTGCCTATTATACCGGAATTGCAATACTTGGCATTGAGCATGCCGATATTGGTGTCATATACCAGCTTCTGGACATTTTGAGCTCAAAAATCAAACTTTCAATAAAACTAGAAGAAGCAAGACAGCTTTTACACTCTCAAATGGACATTTTTTACTCAATGCTTTTTGGCGGTGCAGTCCTTGGTCTTCCGTCAGCTATAGGCTCTTATTTTCTTGCAAAATACTGGGTTAAAAGATTAAGAAACGAAGAGGATATTCCAATAGAATGACAACTCCATCAAAAATAATGAAAGAATACGGATATTTCCCCAAAAAAGAATTTGGCCAGAATTTTCTTGTAGATCCCTCAACCCCTGAAATGATAATCAGAAAATCAGAAATTGAAAAAGGATCAAACATAATTGAAATCGGTCCTGGACTTGGGGCACTTACAAAGGCTGCATCAAGACAGGGTGATTTTGTGTTTGGAATTGAAAAGGATAAACGCCTGATTCCGATTCTTGAAAAAGAACTTGAAAAAGAGCTTTGCTCCAATGTAAAAATTATCAACCAGGATATTTTAAAGACAGATCTTGAAACACTTTTAAGCACTGAAAAAAAAAATTACTTAATTGGAAATCTTCCCTACAATATTTCTTCCCAGATTATCTTCCAGGCACTTGAGCAGAGCCATAAAATTGAAAAATGCGTTTTTATGCTCCAAAAAGAGCTGGCACAAAGGATTGCCGCCTCAAAAGGCACAAAGGATTACGGAAGAATTTCAGTTGTCCTGAGGTATCATGCAGATTTAAAAATAATTGCCAGTTTAAAGCCTTCTCTTTTTTATCCAAGGCCAAAAGTTGATTCAAGTGTTATTGTAATTGAGTTTAAAAAAGAAAATAAAATAAAAGTTTTAGACGAAAAAACCTTTCATAATATTGTAAAACTTTCATTCGGCCAGAGAAGAAAGACTTTAAGAAACTCCCTTGGCAAAGGATTAAAGGATAAGGATCTTCTTGAAGCTATTTTTAAAAGTCTTGATCTTTCACTTTCCGCAAGAGGAGAAGACCTTGACCTTGAAGACTATATAAGACTCTCAGACAAATTCAGCGAAAATAACATAAAACTTGATTGATTATTGGCAGAAAACTTAATTTTTTTCTCAGTTTTCTGCTGAACAGATACACAGCAGGAATATATGAAGTATTTTAAAGATTAATATTTGAACTTACCCTGAAATGAACAAAAAAGGCAGTTTTACTTCAGATGCTAACCAGGTGCTGAACTAAAAAATCTAATTTTCCCAATCACTGATCAAATTCAGGACAGAAGAGCTGAACACCAGCCTTTTTCCTCAAAAACTTCTTCCACTGAAAAAAGCCGCCCAAAATCTTTTAAAAGCCAGCTTTTTTCTTCTGATTTAAAACCTGACAAAACAAGAGCGCCTTCTTTTTCAAGCCTTTTTTTAAGCTCAGCCTTAAATTCGATCAAACTTACTGGTCTTAAATTTGCTGCGACAAGATTAAATTTCTGATTTTCAGGCCACACAGTATCAACAATAATTCTGTCATCCAGATTATTTATTTTTACATTTTGCTTTGAATCAAAAACTGCAACCGGATCAATATCAACAGCAAAACAGGAGTCAAAACCTAAAAAGGCTGCACCCAAAGCAAGAATTCCTGTTCCGCAGCCAAGGTCAAAAAAATTTTCCTTTTTAAAACTTTTTCTTTTTACGGCTTTTTCCATTGCAAGAAGACAGAGTCTTGTAGTTGGATGATTACCACGTCCAAAAGATGTTGAGTTCTCAATCCTGATATAGCAAAGTCCTTTTCTTTCCTCCGGAGGGCTTAAATTGGGGGGATAAACAACTATTCTGTCTGATATCTGTACAAACTTATTGAATGAAGGTGTTAAAAAGCTGTTTCCAAGCTCATATGAATATTCAATAACCCCTTCATTAAGAAGTTCTTTTACGCATAGTCTTATAATCTTTAGACCGATACCCTGATTACCAAAATGTGCTGCAATATCACTGATGGTCAATTTTTCAGACGAGGTTTTGATAAATTCAAAAACTTGTTCCTTATGACCAGTCATCGTCAATGCCTGCATTTTCAAGAATTTTTTTGTACCACATGGAAAACAGATATCGCGCCTTTATTCTGTCATCATCTGTTACAACTCCAAGAGCCATTTCTTCAACAACTTTCCTGTATGCATTATCTCCCTTTTTTTCAGGGAATTCATCAAAAAACATCTTCACAATACCAGAAACCGTGTTGCCGGTTTTATCCTTTCTGATTTCAATTGGATGCTTTGGCTCTTCAAATGGATTCCATAAGTCATAACCTTTTTTTAAAATAGCATTCTGTGCCCTTTTACCCATTCCATCAAAAATTGCCTTTTTTCTTTTTTCAATTTCTTCCTTGGTAAAAGATTCCGTATTTTCAAAAAATGACATTTATTACCCTCCTTTTTTTAACCTTATAAACTTATATAAAAAAAAACTGCAATAATATTTTTGTAAGATTTATTACCTGATTTTTAGTTTCAAAATCCCGATTAAAATATGTTTTGTACCTTTAAATAAATTTTTTAATACTAAAAAGTATAATTATTGACTAAAATATGATATCTCAACTTCATTTTTATTGTTTAATCTCTAAAATCACAGGATAATCAATATGATAAATTTTCTGAAAAAAATTCCAAAATTCATAAGAGACTCGTTTTTTATTCTATTGATCACATTATTAACAGGTTTTTTATTGTATTATTTTTCCGGCAGTGGCTTTTCTTTCAAAGAAACCAGTCCAGGTGAATCAGATAAAAAAGAAGTCCCGGTAATTTCAATTGATGAAACAAAATCAGTTTTAGACCACGGCAATGTATTGTTTGTTGACTCAAGAAGCAAAAACTATTACGAAAAGTCACATATAAAAAATGCTGTCAATATACCGGCAGACAGTCATCTTGATTATTCTTTTGATTTTTTGTCTGATTACCCGGACAAGACAGTTAAAATAATTGTATACTGCGATGGCAAGACCTGTGATTCAAGTCATATAACAGCAGGTTTCCTAAAAGATCTTGGATATGTTGATGTAAATATTTTAATAAACGGCTGGAGCCTTTGGAAAGAAAACCATCTTCCTGTTTTTTCAACAGAAAACTAAAATACTGGCGGAGAAAAAAAATGGATACAGAATTTAAAACACATTCTCTTTTTACTGCAAGGATAATTCTTGGTATTATTTTTTTTGCAGCAGGTTTTTCAAAAGTATTTTCACCCTCCTCTTTTGCTGAAATAATTGCAAATTACCAAATTCTTCCCGGCTACCTCATTAATGAAACTGCTTTTTTTCTTCCACTGCTTGAAATAGTCATGGCTTTAATGCTTTTTTCAGGACTTTTTCTAGAAGGTGCGGCAGTATTAGCACTTATAATGCTTGTTTCATTTGGAGGTCTTATTATTTTCAATATTGCCAGAGGCCTTAATATTTCATGCGGGTGTTTTACTTCAGTTTCAGAAGAAGCAACAAACCTGCAATATATTTATTATATAATAAGGGACATAATTTTTATTTTAATTGCATCCTATCTTGCAAAAGGTATTTTTTTTACTAAAACAGACAATAGTTAACCAGGGGGATTTTATGGAGAGGGAAACCTGGACCAATAAATTTGCATTTATTCTTGCAAGTGTTGGTTCTGCAATCGGGCTTGGTAATATCTGGCTTTTTTCATGGAGAGTTGGGGCTTATGGAGGAGCTTCATTTCTTATACCTTATATTTTATTTGTTTTTGGTATAGCAGCCGTTGGACTTATGGGGGAATGGGCCTTCGGCAGAAGCCAGAGAAAAGGTGCCATAGGTGCCTTTGAAAACGTTTTTAAATCAAAAAATGAAAAATACAAAGGTTTTGGTGCCGCACTTGGTCTTATTCCTGTTGCTGCAATCTACTCTATCTATATTTTCTATACAATAGTTATAGGCTGGCTCATCAAATATTTTTTCCTCGCCATATCAGGGAGCTTTTCAACAATGGATATTCCTTCATATTTCGGGAGTTTTCCAGGAAGTTCAGCATCAATATCATGGCATGGGGCTGCAATCATAATAAATCTTGTTATTGTTTACTTTGGAGTCTCAAAAGGGATTGAAAAGGCAAACAAAATAATAATGCCTTTATTTTTTGGAATGCTTATACTGTTATTATTCCGGTCAGTAACCCTTGATGGTGCTTTTGAAGGCTTTAAATACATTTTTATGCCGGACTGGTCAAAAATAACAATGTCTGAAACCTGGGTAATGGCACTTGGTCAGGCTTTTTTCACACTTAGTCTTGGCGGTGCTACAATGCTTGTTTATGGCAGTTATGCAAAGGATGAAACATCAATTCCATCTGCCGCATTACAGACTGTAACATTTAATTTTCTGGCTTCACTTCTTGCAGCCTTTGTTATTATTCCAGCAGTTTTTGCATTTAATCTTGATCCAAATGCAGGCCCCGGACTTCTTTTTATAACAATTCCAAATATTGTAAACCAGATGCCTGGAGGACTTCTTTTTGGGTCAGTTTTTTTCCTTTCCGTTGTATTTGCCGCGGTTTCCTCTTCAATAAGCATGCTGGAGCCTGCTGTTGAAGGATTTATGGATAAAACCAGAATATCACGAACAAAAACAGTACTTCTTCTTTCAGTTCTTGCTTTTGTCATAGGCCTTCCCCTTGATCTCAACATGAGCCTCTTTGGGAAATGGGTTGATATTACAACTGTTTATGTCCTGCCATTTGGTGCTCTTGTTTCTGCATTTGTATTTTTCTGGATTTACGGAGCTTCAAAGGCAAGAGAAGAAATCAATAAAGGCGACGGATTCAAATTCGGCAAATGGTTTGAATTTTATTCAAAATATATTTTTGTTCCTGTTGCAGTCCTTGTTCTTGTGCTTAATATTGCATTTGGCGGTATTGGCTGATCAAAATTTCAAGTATAGCAGTCACAAGGCGTAAAAAATAAATTTTTTTACGCCTTTTTTATTTTATGAATATAAAAGTAACGGTTCAGTTCAATTTAGAACGGCTGCTGCATTCTTTCTGAGCCTCATTCCCGCTTAAGCTCTAAGGCAGGAGATAAAAAACTATCTCCTGAAACCGGCTTATAAAAAATACAGCATCCGTCTCCAAACCACCTTTTTCTCAGTTTTTAAGCTGAATAGTTACTAATAAAATTTATCAAAAACTTAAATTTTTCCTTTTAAAAACCATAGAATTTTTCTATTCACAAAAAATTATCAATCAATATTATCAATTTGCATTTTATTTTTGTCAAATGTTACAAAAGCAGATTTAAACATAAACTATCAGTAAAAAAGGGATAAAAATGAAAAAATTATTTTTTATAAGTCTTTCGATTTTTCTTCTTGTTTCCATAAACTGCTTTGCTCAAAACAACCTTTCACCTTTTAAAAATGAAAAAGGAAGTCTTGATATTGCGGGAGGAACAGCACACATTCCGGTTTTAAAGGAAGCAGCACAAAACATCATGAAATTCAACCCTGATATAAGAATTACAATCGGCGGAGGAGGTTCAGGCACCGGAATAAAAAAAGTTGGTGAAGGACTTATTGATATTGGAAACTCAGGCAGGAAACCAACAGAAAACGAAATCGAGAAGTACAACCTGTCAATGTATAAATGGGCAATTGACGGAGTTGCAGTTGTTATAAACACAAACAATCCTGTATCAGATATTGATACAGAAACTCTTCAGAAAATTTTTTCAGGAAAAATCACAAACTGGAAGGAACTTGGAGGCAAGGACGCATCGATAAATATATACACCAGAGATGAAGCAAGCGGCACAAGAGACGTTTTCTGGAAAAAAGCTCTTTTAAAAGGAGATATAAGCCAGAAAGCTGTTTTTATTTCTTCCAACGGTGCCATGAAAACCGCTGTATCAAAGGATGACAATGCAATTGGATATATTTCTGTGGGACACCTCGATGATAATGTCAAAGGTGTTTCATTAAACGGAACATACCCTGACCTTGACAATGTAAAATCAGGTAAATACACTGTTTCAAGAGGCCTTTACAGTAATACAAAGGGTGAGGCAAAAGGTCTTGCTAAAAAATTCATTGATTATATTTATTCCGAAGACGGTAAAAAAATCATCAAATCAAAAGGTTTTATTCCTGCTGAAAGATAAATTTTCTTAACTGTTCAGTGTAATTCAAAACAGCTTTTTCTCAGTTTCAAGCTGAACAGTTATCATCTTTCTAAATCATAAGGCCGCAGATAATCTGCTGCGGCTTTATATCCGGACAAAAATCGGGAGCTCATTTGAAGAGTCAGACCAAATCAGATCTTTTGCTTAAATTTACAATTTATTCAGGAACGATCTGTGCCTTCAGTGTTATTTTTTCTATTTTCATTTTACTTGTTTTTCTTGGAATTCCTTTTTTTCAGCAGTCAGGACTTTCATTTTTCTTTGAGACATGGAATCCAGGCCAGGGTAAATACGGAATTCTACCCATGATTTACACAACATTCATCATAGCTTTCCCTGCTCTTTTCACGGCATTTTTTTTAAGCCTTGGATTTGCCTGTTTTGCAGCCTCAACAGGACACAGTTTTTTAAAAAAACCTGCAATAACTCTTATAAGAACCGCATCATCAATTCCAACTGTTGTTTATGCATTTATCGGAGTATTTCTTATTGTTCCCTTTATAAGAAACATAGGTCCGTCAGGCTCGGGATACAGTATTTTAAGTGCATCACTTATGCTTGCACTTCTCATTTCTCCAACAATGATTTTCTTTTTTTATGACAGCATCATTGAATCTGAAAAATCTTTAAAGGAAGGAGGACTTGCACTTGGAGCAACAAAAACCGAAGCTCTTTTATATCTTGTAATCCCAAATGCAAAAAACGGAATTTATGCTGGAGTATTCCTTGGAATGGGAAGAGCAATCGGAGATACAATGATAAGTCTCATGCTTGCAGGAAACTCAATTTCATTTCCCATGTCTCCCTTTGAAAGCGGAAGAACCCTTACAGCCCATATAGGTCTTGTAATGGCATCCGATTATGACAGCCCTGAATTCGGGTCAATTTTTGCCTGCGGAATTTTACTTTATCTTATTACTGCAGTTTTAAGCATTGTTTCAAAAATAATTTATGAAAAAACAGGAACTTAAAATGAAAGTAAAATTATTTAAATTATTTTCATATTTAAGCTTTTTTATTTATTCATCTGTCCTTGTTTCCTTTATCTGCTGGCTTCTTATAAAGGCAGAAAGCCCTTTTTCAAAATCATCAATATTTGGAAATGCCGATCCGGTAAAAGCAATACTTCTTAAAGAACCTGTATTTGAAGGACTTTTTCCTGCAGCTGCCGGAACTTTTCTGATCATAATAACATCAATGATCATTGCAATTCCTGCAGGGACAGGCACAGGTATTTTTTTAAGCGAGTATGCAGATAAAAAAACATACAGGTTTTTGAGTGTATCAACAGATATTATGGCAGGACTTCCTTCAATTGTTACAGGACTTTTCGGATTTTCAATAATTCTTCTCATTCATAAAGTTTTTGAGGGGAAAGGTCCTGGTTTTTCCATTGCGGCATCTGCCTTTTCACTTTCATTTCTTGTTTTACCATACATTGCAAAAAGCACGGAAGAAGCCTTGAAATCAACAAGCAAAGAATTAAGACTTACAGCTCTTTTGCTTGGAGCATCAAAAACTGAAAACATAAGGCTTGTTCTGATCCCGGAAAATTTCAGCCAGATCTTAAGCAAAATCCTTCTTAGCGTTGCAAGATGTGCTGAAGACACATCTGTAATTATGCTTACCGGAGCAGTTGCAAACGCTGGAATCCCCGGAAACATATTTGGAAAATACGAAGCGCTTCCATTTTTTATTTACTATACGTCTTCACAGTATTCCTCAGAAAACGAACTTGTTATGGCATACAATGCTTCGGTTTTACTTGTTTCGATATGCTGTTTTCTTTTTGTATTATCTTATTTAATAAGAAAGGCTGTTTCTTACAGGCAGAAAAAAAATGAAAATAAAAATTAATAATTTATTTTTTAAATATAAAAACACCGATGTTTTAAAAAATATAAACCTTGAAATAATGAAAAATAAAATAACTGCAGTATCAGGAGTTTCAGGAGCCGGAAAATCTACACTCCTTTTATGCCTTAACAGGCTTTATGAAGAATTTGAAGGTGCCGGAGTCAGCGGAAGCATTCACTCATTTTTAGACAATAAATGGGTTGATATATTCGACAGGTCAGTTCATCTTCCATGGCTCAGGCAGAAAACAGGACTTGTTTTTCAAAACCCGAATCCTTTTCCAATGAGTATTGAAAAAAATCTGCTTTTTCCTTTCAGACTTCTCTCTGCTCCAAAAATTGAATCAGAAAATCTTGAAACAGAAATAATAAACACATTGAAAAAAGTTCATCTTTATGAAGAAGTGAAAAACAGACTTAAAATGCCTGCTTCATCTCTTTCAGGAGGACAACAGCAAAGGCTTTCAATTGCAAGGGCACTTATTGCAAAACCTGAAATACTCATGCTTGACGAACCAACATCATCACTTGACCCTGAATCTGAAAAAAAAATTGAAGCTCTTTTGATGGAACTAAAAAAAGAATGCACCATAATAATAGTGTCCCATTCACAGGAACAGATTCAAAGAATTTCTGACCACCACATTAAAATTGAAAATAAAACAGCCTCTGCCCTTTATTGATTAAAAATAAAATTTGTGACAA
Source organism: Desulfobacteraceae bacterium (assembly GCA_020633955.1). Classification (GTDB taxonomy): domain Bacteria; phylum Desulfobacterota; class Desulfobacteria; order Desulfobacterales; family JACKCP01; genus JACKCP01. The sequence goes on from JACKCP010000002.1 coordinate 211,799, forward strand.
ATAAAGACTGAGTCCTGGGTCAAATGATTCAAGGGGAAAAAAAGCTTTTATTTATCGGAGAGATATAATGAAAAAAATTTTTTACGTGGGTGATCCTGTTTGTTCATGGTGCTACGCATTTACAGATATTTTTGAAGAAATAAAAAAAGAATTTTCAAAGGATTTAAGCTTTTCATACATAATGGGCGGTCTTGTTTTTGAAAGAGAAATAGTTTTGGACAGAGCCTTGAAAAAAATGCTCAAAAAAAACTGGAAAGAGGTTGAAACAAAAACAGGTAAGCACATTAAAGCATCTGTAAATATAGAAGATGCAAAGGAAATGCCCTATATTTCAGATCCAGGCTGCATAGGTTTTCAGGCAGTAAAGCAGATTGACGAAGAACTTTCATACAGTTTCTATAAAAATATGCACAAGGCTTTTTATGAAGACCTTGAAAACATATTTGAATTTGAAACCCTTTTAAAAATTGCAGTAAAAACCGGAGTTGATGAAAATTATTTTTCTTCAAAGTTTAATGACCCGCAGACAAAAGAACTTGCGGTTAAAGATATTGAAAAGGCAAAGTTCCTTGGTGTAAGAGCTTTTCCATCCCTTGTTCTTCAAGATGATTCCGGTGCAAAGGTTTTAAATCAGGGATTTAAAAAATTTTCACTTTTAAAGATTCAGATTGAATCATGGCTTGAGGGTAAAGTCTGTGCAGGTGACATCCTTCCTGTTCTTTGACAGGTTATTATTTTTCCATTACAGAATTTAATTAGTGATTGGCCGGAAACGAGAATTTTTTGTTCAGCAACTAATTAAAAGGCGGGGTTCAGCCCCGCCTTTTTACCTTGAAACTGATTTAAACCTGAATTATTCAAGCCATGAATTTACACGCTCTTTGTTATGCTTCATCCATCTTAATGCCTTTTCATAGGGAAACTGCCCGTTATCCTGATGAATCCATACCATCAGCTGCTCCATTTCGGCCGGAGTCCAGTAAAATCTGTCAAGAAAGTCATAAATTTTTTTATTGTCCTTTTCCAGGCCTTTTCTTGTAATTGTATGAATACTTTCCTTACCTCCGAAAACATTTTTCGGATCATCAAGAAATTCAAGCTTCCATCTACCAAACTTCCAGTGTGGTTCCCACCCGGTAACTACTATCCACTGCTGTTTTTTTACAGCCTGCCCAAGAAGTCTCGTCATTTCAGCCTCATTTCCTTCAATGAGCCTGAATCCTTTAAGATCGTATTCTTCAATGGCTTTTCTTGTTTTTTCCATAATTCCAGATTCAGGATCAATACCAATAATTTTTGACTGAAACTGATTTTTATATTTTTTCAGATCAGAAATTGATTTTGCCTTGATATAGGGTTCATTTATTATGCCTGAACGCCCGGTCTGACGGCCAACCGTAACCCTTGGTACAACAAGGCCGATTTGTGTTCCTTCAAGATTTGGACCAAGATCTTTTATTTTATCCCTGTATTTTTCATAATATTTTAAATGAGTCCCTGGAAGCCAGGCAGCAACTATTGCATCAACATCGCCTTCAGCAACAGCTTCCCACATTTCATCAGCTTTCATTGGAACTGTAATGCAGTCAAGTCCAATTTTTTCCTGAATAACAGCCTTTACAAGAGTTGTACTTGCAATTTCAGTTGACCACCTTACATAACCAAGCTTTATGCTTTTTCTCTTTTCAGCGTAAGTAAAATCACACAAAAAAAATATCAGAAGCACAATCAATATTGATTTTGAAAATATTTTCATTTTACACCTCCAAAGATTTATTCTTCATCTTCTTCAATTCTCTTTTTATAATCGGAAAGCCCTTTGTAAATGGCCCAGCACATCAGAAGAATTACTATTGCAAATGGGAGTCCTGTAATAATTGAAGCAGTCTGTAAGGCAACAAGCCCCCCTCCCATAAGAAGAACAGCTGCAACCACCCCCTCAATAATCGCCCAGAAAAGCCTTTGAGGTTTTGGAGGATCTGGATTTCCACCAGCTGTTATTATATCAATTACCATTGAACCAGAGTCAGAGGATGTAACAAAAAAAGTGACAATTACAACAACAGCCAGAAGAGAAGTAATTGTTGACAAGGGAAAATTTTCAAGAAAAACAAAAAGTGAAACAGGAATATTTTCCTGAACTGCCTTGGCAAGCCCTCCAGAACCAAACATTTCAATAAAAATTGCGCTGTTTCCAAAAACAGTCATCCAGAAAAATGTAACACATGAAGGAACCAGGAGAACTCCAAGAAGATATTCCCTTATTGTTCTTCCATAAGATACCCTTGCAATGAACATTCCTACAAAAGGAGACCAGGCAATCCACCAGCCCCAGTAAAATACTGTCCAGCCGTTCTGCCAGTCACTTCCGTCATAGGTTTCATTCCAGGTTGCAAGTGATGGAAGATTTTGAAGATAACTTCCAACATTTTCTATAAAGCCGTTAAATATAAACAGGGTCGGGCCTAAAACCAGAACAAAAATCATTAAGGCTGCTGCAAAAAAAATATTTACTTCACTTAAAAACTTAATACCGCTGTCAAGTCCTCTTACAACAGACCAGGTTGCAATGGCTGTTATTATAATGATCAAAACCACCTGTACCATTGAGTTCTGGGGAATATCAAACAAATGACTCAAGCCCGCATTTACCTGCTGAACCCCAAGACCAAGTGATGTTGCTACTCCATAAAGTGTTGCAACCGTTGCAAGAATATCAATTACATTGCCTATCCACCCGTTTATCTTATCGCCAAGAAGTGGATAGAAAATATTTCTTATTGAAAGAGGAAGACCTTCTGAAAATCCAAAAAAAGCAAGTGCAAGTCCTACAAGTGCATAAACACCCCAGGGATGGAGACCCCAGTGAAGAAAAGTAAGCTGAAGGGCTTTTTGTGCGCTTTCTGCTGTCCCTGGTTCTGAAAGGGGGTTTGCCACATAGTGAAACATTGGCTCTGCAACTCCGTAAAAAAGAATGCCTATCCCCATTCCCGCACTGAAAAGCATGGCAAACCAGCCAATGGTTGAAAATTCCGGCTCTGCATCTTCTCCTCCTATTCTGAAATCAGCAAAATCACTAAAAAGAAGGATTATGCAGAAAACCAGAACAGTATTCATTACTAAAACAAAAAACCAGCCGGTATAATCAGCAATATATGATTGAATGGAAGAAAAAGCATTGTTTGCAGCCTCGCCTGCAATAAGAGTTAAAACAACCCCAAGAATTATTATTGCACCGCCACCGAAGAAAACCCAGGGATGAATGTCATATTTCAGATATTTATTCTCAAAATTACTGATTGTTTTTATTTCACTGAATTTATCCTTTAATGGTTCTGATCCCATAAAACCTCCGAAATCTTTTTAATTAAAATTTACTCCTTGTTTTCACTTCTTTTTTTTAGAATAATTTTTCCTTTTTCAATTGAAACCTCATAAGTATCTCCAGGCTCAAGCTCACTTTGCTCTAGAACTTTTGGGGAAATATAGATTCCTTCATATTTTCTAACCTTGTTTTTTTGTTTTCTTTCTTCAGAAAAATCAAAGAGACCTTCAATATTATAGATTTTCTTATCCTGTCTCTGCAGCATGAGGAGATGCTCATTAAGTGTGTATCTTGCGATCTTTAATTCCTTCATTATTTCTTTTGCATTTTTGCCTTCATTTATAAGCTCTCTCAATTTATCCGGGTCATACTTTGTGCTGAAAGGGCCTTTTTTCTTCATAAATATCCTCCATGTTTTCATAAAAAAAAGACATTTTTTTTAAAAATTTTTGTAACTATTCAGCTGAAAACTGTGAAAAAAACCAGTTTGATGACGGATGAAGTATTTTTCCTATACGGTTTCAGGAGATAGTTTTTTATCTCCTCTCTGGGAGAATGAACTTGAATGAAACTCAGAAAAAAGGCTGCATCCGTTTTGATTTACAGTGAACAGTTAAAAAATGTTTAAACATTGACTGATTGATTTTATTAGTGAATATCATAGTTTTGGCTTTTTTTCCACAGATGGACAAAACAGCCGTTTATGGGATTAAGAAAAGAATATTTTAAACCGCCGTAAAGTTTATTACCGTCGGCGGTTAAATTTTATCAGATTGGAGGAGCTATTATTACAAGAATACTCATGTCTGTATCTGCCTTTACACCATGAGGGTCTCTAATCCGTGAAACAATCATTTCTCCTTTTTTTGCCGGAACTTCAAGACCTTCACCTCCTAGAAATTTGCCTTCCCCTTCAAGAACTGTAATTGAAACTTCTCCGTCAATATCATGTGAATGAACGGGAAGAGTCTGTCCTTTTTTAAAGTTGAAATTAATAATCTTAAAATTTTCCGACTCATGAATAAGAGTCATTTTAAAATTTTTGTCAGAAAATCCGTTGTTTAAAACATCTTTTTTTTCCATAATTTCGGCCTCCCTTTTAAATAATAAGTACCAATCTGATCTCATAATATAAAAATTAAGGGTTAGTATCTTTGATACAAATCAAATTTGTTAGTTTTATATTAAAATTATTAATTTTATCTAATTTTACTTGACCTCGTTAAAATTATAACAAATTATTCAGTTGATGAACGAAAGCTGCCTTTTTTTGTAGATTATAAAGTCAGATTCAAAATTCAATCATCATAAGACTCCAGATATACTGATGGTTAAATTTATCATCTTCCGTAAATGAAAAAAATCCGGTTTTCGACCAATAAAATTCAACTTTGCCATTGGAGAAAAAAATGACAAAAAAACTTAAAATTCTTTTTCTATGCACAGGGAACTCATGCAGAAGCCAGATGGCTGAAGGCTTTGCCAGAGCATTGAAAAATGATGAAATAGATGCTTTTTCAGCGGGAATAGAAACTCACGGACTTAATCAAAATGCTGTAAAAGTAATGAAAGAAGCCGGAGTTGACATTTCATCCCATAAATCCCAGAACATAAATGAGTTTAAAGATTATACATTTGATTATGTTGTAACAGTATGCGGTCATGCCCATGAGACCTGTCCTTTTTTTCCAGGTAATTCAAAGGTTGTTCATGCTGGTTTTGATGATCCTCCAAAACTTGCACTTGAATTTGATGATGAAGAACAAAAACTTGACTGCTACAGGAAAGTAAGGGATGAAATAAAAGATTTTGTTTCTAAACTTCCGGAAAATTTAAAAAAATAACTATTCAGATTAAAAACTGAGAAAAAGCCGTTTTGACGACGGATGCTGTATTTTTTCTGAGCCGGTTCATGAGATATTTTTTTATCTCCTGCCTGGGAGCTCAAACGAGAATGAGGCTCACAAAGAATGCAGCAGACGTTATAAATTGAACTGAACAATTACAAAATATTTAAGCTTGGAAAAGGTTTTATGCTTTTTTTGCATAAAACCTTTTCCATTAAACTCACTTATCCGCAAATGCCCACCAGTCAAGAAAACGGTTCATAAGACTGTTTATTGAATCAAAGTTTTTATTATCTCTTAAAATTTCTTCTTTAGTCTGGATAAAAACGCCTGTTTTTTCAATATCTTCCGGGCAGTTTTCAATTAGAGCTTCTGCAGTTTCCATCTGAGTTTCCATATGAAACTGAAAACCTGCTGCATTACCTTTATAAAAACCCTGACAGTCCGAGGCATCATTAAAAAATATTCTCTTTGCTCCCACAGGAAGATCAAAGGCTTCACCATGCCAGTGGAAAACAAGCTCGCTTTCATTAAAAATATTTTTCAGATCTTCATTTTCAATACTTTTATCTAAAAAAACAGGAAACCATCCAATTTCAGACTCTTTACCTTTAAAAACCAAAGCTCCAAGTGCCTTTGCAATAATCTGTGCCCCAAGACAGATCCCAAGAACTTTATGATTTTTTTTCAAAAGATTTTTCACCCATAAAATTTCTTTTTCTATAAAATCAATATCATCATTTACACTCATGGGACCTCCCATTAAAACAAGGCCTTCATCATCTGAAATATCTGGTAAATCTTCATCCCATGAGCATATTGTTTTTATGGAAATTTTATTTTCTTCTGCCCAGGAAGATATAAATCCCGGACCTTCAAATGGAACATGTTTTACAATAATAATTTTTTCCATTTATCTTCCTTTAATTTTAATTGTTAAGATTAAACTGGAATACCTGATATATTATTTCTGACACTAATTACCGCTCTCCCCAGATACAAGAGATAAAAAAACAGACTTAAAACAATGTTTACAACTTCCAATAAAAATTATATTTTATCAGTGTGAAATAAATAAGTATTGATAAACATACAGGAAACCAAATGAACCATTTTAAGGATGATTTATTAACATATGATCAGTTAATTACAAAAATCCAAACCCTTGAATCCAGACTGAAAATTTTAACACAAAGTATTGAAAATCTTGAACACCTTCTGATAATTACTGATAAAAACGGAATCATAGAATATGTAAACCCTGCATTTCTTGATTTCACAGGATTTTCCAAAACAGAGGTAATCGGAAAAAAACCTGATATTCTCAAAAGCGGTAAAATGTCTTCAGCCTATTATGCCAGACTATGGGAAACATTAGTCAATGGAAATATATGGAGAGAGGAAATAATAAACAAAAAGAAAAACAATGAGCTTTTCTATGCCTTCCAGATAATATCCCCAATAAAAGACGAAAATGGAAAAATTAAAAATTATGTTGCAATTCAAAATGACATTACTGACAAAAAGGAATCTGAAAAAAAATTAAAAGAAATTTTAAGTGAATATGACTCCATTTTCAACAATACAATAGATGCAATTTTTTTAATTAAAGTTGAAGACAATAAAATATTCAGGTTTATAAAACTCAATCCCGCCCATGAAAAACTTACAGGACTTTTAACTGAAAATATCAAAGGAAAAACTCCTGTTGAAATTCTTGGCAGGGAGATTGGTGAACAGGTTGAAAAAAACTACAGGGCATGTCTGAAAAAAAAAGCTCCAATAGATTATGAAGAAACACTTGACCTTCCCGGTGGAAAAAGGATCTGGCACACAAGACTTAATCCTGTAATTGACAACGATAAAGTTGAGCAGATAATAGGTGTTTCAAGGGAAGTGACAAATGAAAAAAAACTGACCAAAGAAAGGGATATGTTTTTTGAAGTATCACTTGATATGATATGCATTGCTACATTTGACGGCTATTTTAAACAGCTCAGTCCAATGTGGGAAAAACTGCTGGGATGGTCTGAAGAGGAACTGAAAGCAAAGCCTTATCTTGAACTTATACATCCAGATGACATTGAATCGACCATTGAAGCTTCTAAAATACTTGAAACAGGTGAAAAAATAATATCCTTTGACAACAGATATCTAAAAAAAGACGGATCATACAACTGGCTGTCATGGAAATCATTTCCTGACACTGAAGACAGGCTCATATATGCAATTGCAAGAGATATACAGGAAAGAAAGGAAATGGAGGAAAAACTTGTTCTTCTTTCCCAGACAGACTCAATGCTTAAAATTTTCAACAGGGGCAAGCTTTTATCAGAGCTTCGTTCAGAAATAAAAAAGTTTAAAAGATACAATTCAAATCTTTCTGTTATTATGTTTGACATAGATCACTTCAAGGGAATAAACGATAATTTCGGCCATGATGCAGGGGACATGGTTCTAAAAAAGCTTACATCAATTGTTCAAGAAGAAATAAGGACAACAGATGTTTTTGCAAGATGGGGAGGAGAAGAATTTATTGTACTTCTTCCAAATACAGATTTTCAAGGAGCAGTAAACATTGCACAGAGACTTAGAGAAAAAACAGATCAAACAGACTTTTCAAAACCAAAAAATGTTACAATAAGTCTTGGTGTATCATCTTTTTGTACTGACGACACTGAAGACAGTTTTTTAAAACGGGTTGACGATGCCTTGTATCTTGCCAAAAAAAACGGACGAAACAGGGTAAGGTCAATTCAGACTTAATCTGGCTGCTGAAGGAAAACGGTCTTTTTTGTCCATTCTAAAGTCAGATTTTAAATTTAATCCTCAAAATGCTAAATGTATCCTGCAGGTTAAATTTTAGTCTTCCTTGAACTGAACAAAAAAGTCCAGTTTTCGGCCAGCCTACTTATATAAAAAGCCATACAGCACTTTTTCATGCAGCATGGCTTGAAATTCTATTTTTTCCTTATGCCATTATATCCTTTAGATCTGTTTCAACATCAGTTGTCTTTTTCAGATCAAAAGTATCAATTAAAGTTTTTGCCACATTTTCAGACAAAAAGCCGGGAAGTGTCGGACCTATTCTTACACCTTTAAATCCAAGATGAAGAAGAGCTAAAAGAACTGTTACAGCTTTCTGCTCATACCATCCTACTGCAAAATCAATTGGAAGATCATTTATATCCTCTGCTCCAAAAACTTCCTTGAGTTTAAGTGCAATCACTGCAAGAGAATATGAATCATTGCACTGTCCTGCATCTAAAACTCTTGGAATACCGCCAATATCTCCAAGATTCAGTTTGTTGTATCTGTATTTTGCACATCCGGCTGTCAAAATTACAGCATCATTTGGAAGAGCCTTTGCCATGTCTGTAAAATATTCCCTTGACTTCATTCTTCCGTCGCAGCCTGCCATTACAACAAACTTTTTGATTGCACCTGATTTTACAGCTTCAACAATTTTATCTGCAAGTGCAAGTGTCTGATGATGAGCAAATCCGCCTGTAATTGTGCCTTTTTCAATTTCAATTGGAGGCTTGCATTTTTTTGCACATTCAATTACAGCTGAAAAATCCTTTTCACCTTTTTCAGGCTTTTCAATGTGCAAAAGTCCTGGATAACCTGTCATTCCTGTTGTAAAAATTCTGTCCTTATAAGAATCCTTAACAGGAATAATGCAGTTTGTTGTCATAAGTATTGCACCGTTAAAGGACTCAAATTCTTCATTTTGCTTCCACCATGCATTTCCATAGTTTCCAACAAAATGGTCATATTTTTTAAAGGCAGGATAATAGTTTGCAGGAAGCATTTCACCGTGTGTATAAACATCAATTCCTGTACCTTTAGTCTGCTTTAATAAATTTTCCATATCTTTTAAGTCATGGCCGCTTATAAGAATACCCGGATTATTTCTTACACCAATATTTACCTGGGTAATTTCAGGGTTTCCATAAGTTTCAGTGTTTGCCCTGTCAAGAAGAGCCATTGTTGTAACTGCAAACTCCCCTGTTTTTAAAAGCCATTGAAGAAGTTTGTCTCCATCTTTTTCAACTGCTGTTGCAGCAAGGGATTCAAGAATAAATTTTGAAATTTCCTCATCAAAATATCCTAAAACATTTGCATGCTCGTAATAGGCACACATTCCCTTTACACCGATTGTAATTGTTTCCCTTAAAGATCTGATATCCTCATTTTCTTCTGCAAGTATTCCTGATGCAGCCGCTTTTTCAGCTGAAATTTCCTCAAACTTTGAGCAGTCTGGAAGATCATCGTTTAAACCGCCTTTTTTTACAATTGCATCCCTTCTTGAAATAGCTTCTTTTGTAAGTGCAATAATTTTCTCATCGTCAAAGTTTGCATTTGTAATTGTTGCAAACATTGCCTTTGATACAAATTCTGCAGCCTGATTTAACTCGTTTCCCTCAAGACCTGCCTTTGATGCAGCATAACTTAAGCCTCTTGCACTGTGGATAAGAAGATCCTGTAGATTTGCTGTATCATTTGCCTTTCCGCATACTCCTCTTTTGGTACAACCCTGATTTTTTGCAGTTTCCTGACATTGAAAACAAAACATGGGCAAAGCCTCCTTTGTTGAGTTTGAAATTGAATCTGTCTTATGACCTTGAAAAATTCTTTTGAATAAGTTCATTATCCGTCCTTTATTTTTAAAAATTAAAGTTTCATTGTTGTTTGAACTGATAATTGCAAAATTTCTGAGATGATTCTTTGATGTAAATCAAAAAACCGGACTTTTTTTGTCCGGTTTTTTGATTTTTGATATTTTTTTATTCTACTTTTTATACTTCAAAAGTTCAGGTTTTTCAGTTGAACCTGTTGCGTTTGGATAGTTTTTTGCTTTTTTGGAGTCGGTTTTTCCCTCTAAAAGAAGCTCTGCTTCATGCATGAAATGGTTGAATCTGTTTTTACACTCATAAAATCCATGCCACCATGCATAGTCAGGAGCCATCATTGCTGTACCCATTCTTGCTCTTCTTCCTTCATGATGCCAAAGCTCATAAAATTCAACCTCAAGTACTTCGTCAAAGAATTTTGACTTATCAAGTTTTCCCTCTGCATAAAGTTTATCGAGCATTTCCTTTGCAGGCTTGTAATATACTTCGTTGTATTCTTTTATTACATTGTCTGTTTTTCTGTAATGATCGTCTGTCCATGATTTGGAATGACACTGCTGACAGACAAGTGCCATTTTTGATCTTTCCTCTTCCCAGTTTGTATCTGCTGGAAAAGCCGTGAAATTTTCAGGCCTTACTGTCAATGGAGCCTGAAGTTCCCAGGATAGTCTTTCTGTAACATCATGGCTTGTATTAACACCTTTTACACCTGACATGTGACATGAAGCGCAAGTCGGCCCTCTGTAATCCACACCAGGTGTCCATGTGCCAGGAGCTGCATCAAAATTATATTCATCCTTAAAAGTATGGTAAATATCACCATGCTTTGATTCATTGTAAATTTCAATCTGAGGATGGTCAGGTCCAAGGTGGCACTGTCCGCAGGCCTCTGGTTTTCTTGCTTCTGCTACTGAAAATCTGTGTCTTGTGTGACAGCTTGTACAGCTTCCAAGGCTTCCGTCAGGATTAAGGCGTCCTACACCGACATTTGGCCATGAACCTTCTTTGAAAGAACCGTCTTTTTCCATTTCAACAACACTTCCATGGCAGTAAAAACACCCGGCTTCCCTTTCAAGCTCTGAGTTCATCCCGTCATTGAGCCAGGGATCAATTTTCCATATAACCTCAAGTGTATTGGCATGCTTGCTTTTTGCATATTCCTCAGCTTCCTGGGCATGACATCTTGAGCAGTCTTTTGGAGAAACTATTGTTGAAATTGGAACATAATATTTTGAATCTCCGTAGGGAAGATCTTTGTTGTTATATTCTTTTTTATGGGCTGTATTTATATCCGAATCGCCTGGTTCCGCCCTGTGACAGTCATAGCATGTAATTCCTGCATGTGCATGCCTGCTCATTGCCCAGTCTGCAACAAGTCCCGGATTAAGTTCTCCGTGGCATTCAATACAGGCCTTTGCCTCTTCAGGCATGGCTCTTTCAACGGTCATGACCTTTGGCTTGGAATAATTTGCTATCCCTGCATAGGCAATCCCGAAAATAAAAATCAGAATTATAAATGCTGATATTGATTTCAGTTTCATAAAAAGACTCCTTCTCCTTTTATCCTGCGATATAGTTTAATTCAGCTGTGTACCTGCTGAATAAGTTTCCTTTTTTATGTGAACAAGAGGAGCATGACATTCCATGCAGCTTCTCTGCGGGGTTGAATAAACGGCTTCCCTGTGAGCTTTCATTGCGCCTCTGTCTGTCTGAATATATAAAATATTTGAATGGCAGTTCATGCAGGTTTTATTCTGCATTTCCCTGTGAACCTTTTCCTGCATTTCCTCTTTATTGTATTCCCCGAAAAACAGGTGAGCAAAAACATCTTTAAGTCCATGTTTTGTCTTTAAAAAGAAAAACTCAATTGTATTCTCGGGCGGAGGAAGGTGACAGTCCATGCATGTTGCCTTAAACCCTTTATCATTTGAGGCATGGGTTGATGTACGCCAGGATTCAACAGCGGCCTCTATTTCATGGCATGAAGCACAAAAACCCGGCGTTGAGGTAACTGTCATAACCTTGTATGTAAATGCAGTCAGTAAAAAACCGATGAAAACTGCCAGCCCGAAAAGAAGAAAAGATATGGTTACTACCTTTTTCTTTTTCAAAAATTCACCCCTGATTTATTTTTTTGTTCAGAACTAAAAAATATGGAAACGATGTTTATTAATAACAGAATCAGTAGCCAGGTTCAGCAATTTTATTTAATTTTAATAAGATAAGATTATTTAATACTATTGAAAGTCAAAAAGATTTTATCTTCTAAAAATTATAACAAATACATAGTGATTAAATTTGAAACTGAACAAAAATCTTAAATTTATCTGCCCAAAAATAATCCAATAAAATTTTATCTGATTGAAAATCAAATTTAAAAGTCTTTTTTTCATTCAATTTTTTTCTTATGGAAAGAAGAATTTCGCAGTTTAGTGCCGTTTAAACTTTAAAAAACCAAAAAAGGAAAAAAATGAAAGAAAAATAACAGCTATGTTCATTATTTTACAGGATAGAAAAGAACTTCCTGACTGCATTGAGCCCATCAGTTCACAAAAAACCCTATTACATGTTTAGAGACTGGAAAGCAGGTCTTAACAAGATTATATTTTCCTGCCAAAGAGGGGGAATTTGACTTCTCGCCTGTGATGGTCACAGATTGCAGTTTAAAAAACAAACCAGCAATTTAATATTGACCTTTTTAATTATAAGGTTGAATAATATCCTGAAATAACGCTGAATGTCAGTATTTGAGACACGGTAAAAAACTTTAAGGAAGAAAAGGCTGATATCAAAAATGAATTATTTACAAAGAAGGTTTCAAATATTGCAGTTAAATTTATGAAAAAGGCACTTTGAAAGAAGGACAAACAAAAATCAATTTAATAAAAAAAATTTTGAACAGTAATTAAAAATAAAATTCTTCTTTTACTCATTATTTTTTATGAGTAAAAGAAGTAAAAATTTGCAGTGCCATCAAAAAATTTTGATATCTTCCTTATTTTCCAAAAAAACATAAATATTATTTTTCTTTTTGCAAAATAATTCATTTGCCTGAACTTAAAAAACCAATCAAATCATCTGCAATTGAATAAAAAAGAGGAATAAAAAAAAGCGTAAGAAATGTTGAAACAATAAGTCCTCCTACAGCAACAACTGCAAGCGGAGCAAGCCGTTCAAGACCCACAGCAAGTTTTAATGCAACAGGAAGCATTCCTGCAGCTGTACTTGCGGCAGTCATAAGAACAGGTCTTGTCCTTTTCTGAATTGACAAAGATACCGCCTCAAAGCGCGAAACCCCTTCCTTTCTTTTTTCAGTAATAAAATCAAGAAGTAAAATGGCATTATTTACTACAATACCAGATAAAAGAATTACTCCCATAAATGCAGGCATGCACATGCTTTCCCCTGAAAAAAGAATTGCCCATACAGCACCTGTCATGGCAAATGGAATTGAAATCATTATAACAAAGGGAAGAACAAATGATTTGTTTGAAATTACAAGAAAGAAATAAACAAGCACAACAGACAGAAGAACTGCATTTTTAAGTCCTCCAAAACTTTGATCCATTGCTTTTTTTTCTCCTTCCTGAGAAATTTCATAACCATAAGGAAGATCAAGTTCATTTATTATTTTTAAAACATCTTTCTGAACAAATGAAATCGGAGCAAGGTCTCTGAAACCTTTTATGTTTACAGAATTTTCAAAATTTTTTCTTGTATTTGTCTCCCTTTTAAAATCAGTTTTAAACTCTGCAATTTCCATTAAGGGAACAAATCCGCTTTTTGTTTTTATGCTAAGATTTTTAAGGTTTTTTATTATTTGCTGATCATTTTGCAGAAAACTTAAATTCACAAAAAATCCCTGATGATTTTTTACATTGAAAAATGAAACATCAATACCAGAAGACAAGGCATTAAGATATTTTCCTATATCTGAAGAAGTAATTCCAAGTCTGTTCATTTTTTCAAAATCAGGAATTATCATAATTTCAGGCTTATCCCTGTTCCATGATCTTGAAACATCAGTAATTCCTTTTACTTTTTTAAGCCTTTCTTCTGCAATACCGGCATATTTATCCAGAATATCAGGATCTTTACCTGTAATCATAAGATCTATTGGAGCTGCAATTGAAGAAAGAGGTGTTGCTCCGTATTCGTATACTTCAAAACTTTTAATCCCTTTGATCTGACCAATTAATATTCTTAAATCCTTTTTTATGTCCCAGATCGATTTTTCTCTTGAAAACCTGTCATTTAAAGCTATGGTAATTTTTACCTCATTTGTGGTTCTTTTTGAACCAAAGCTTATTTTTCCAGGTTCAGAACCCCCAAGAACTGAAACTCTTTTTACTCCTTCAATATTTTTTATTATTTCTTCAACTTCAAATGCCCTGTTTTCTGTTTCATCAATTGGTGTTCCTGGCCAGGTTTTTAAGTCAATTATAATTATTCCTGTATCCATTGGAGGCATCAGGTTTCTTCCTGCAAGGGGAATCTGCTTTAAACTTAAGCCAAGAAATAAAATCATTGGAATAATAAGAAAATATTTTTTACCAGCAGATATTCTAAAAATATAATCAAAAAATTTAATTGCCGGATCTACTATAAAAGAAGAAAAATATTCCATTTTTTCTGAAATAAACTGTTCCGGTTTTGTTTCCTTTTTAAGATATGGAAATAAAAGCGGAATAAGAGTTACTGAAACAATAAAGGAAGAAAACAAAGACATTGTAAGAACAATTGCAAGCGGTCTTAAAATCTGCTGGGTATATCCTCCCACAAACATTACAGGAATTAAAACTGCAATTGTTGTCATAGTTCCTGAAAAATCTGCCGCAAAAATTTCCTTTACTCCGTCTGCAGAAGCTTTGAGCAAAGGCTTTTTATATTCTCTTAAATGCCGGTCAATGTTTTCAGCAACAACAACAGTATCATCAACAAGAAGCCCTACAGCAAGAATTATTCCTGTAAGAGTGACAATATTTAGTTCTATGTCAAAAAGATACATGCCTGCAAATGTAAGAAGAAAAGTAACTGGAATTGAAATCAGAGTTAAAAGCGTGGCTCTTGTTCCTGCAAGAAAAATAAAAATAACTATTCCTGTTAAAACAATTGAGCTTTTAAGAGCATTTATCATATTTGAAACAGAAAGCTCGATTATTTCTCCGGGTGTGTCTGTTATTTCAATATTAAAATCAGGATATTTTTCTTTAAGGCCGGGAAGAATTTCTTTTATCTGCTTAAATGTTTCATAGGTATTGCCGTTTTCTGATCTTAAAATATTTACTGCAACGCCTTTTTTATAATTGCCGTGATAAAAAAAGGTTTTAAAAGCTGAGCCCATTTTTACTTCTGCAAAATCAGAAAGATAAATTGTCTCACCTGTATCTTTTACCTTAACAGAAATATTTTCAATTAAATCAGCCCTTGTTTTTTCTCCGGCAAGAGATACTGATATTTCTCTTAAACCGTTTCTTATTATGCCGCCAGGAATATTTGAGTTACTTTTTGATACTGCTGAAATAACTTCATCAAGACTTAAATTATATTTTTCCATTTTAACCGGATCAGCCTTGATCTCAACTTGTGGTATTTCACCTCCGAAAACTTCAACATCTGAAACAAGGCTTTTATTTAAAAGATATTCTTTAATATCATTTTCACAAAGCTGTCTTATAAAATCCAACCCATAGGCAGAATTTTTGGGTGAAATTCCAAGTGTTGCAACAGGAGCAGTTGCTGAAGTAATTTTAAAAATTTTTGGAGGAAGAACACCTTGTGGAAACTGAGAGCTTATTTTATTTATTGCATTTGAAACTTCAGATGCTCCAAGAGAAGCATTTTTTTCATATTCAAACTCAATATTTACAACACAGCTTCCGTCTTTGGATACAGTTGTTATATCCCTTGCCATATCGATTGATTTAAGAGCTGTTTCAATTTTTTTGGCAACCCTTGATTCAATATCATCTGCTAAAGCGTTCGGCCAGATTACAACCACAGAAGCTCCCGGATAATCTGCATCAGGAAAAAGGTTTAATGGTAATTTTTTAAAACCTGCAAATCCAAGTACCATTACAATACAAAACACTGAAATTATTAAATGGGGATAGTTCTGATATTTTTTAAAAAAATCCATATTTTTATCTTTTTTAAAGTCTTAATTTTGTATTGTTTGAAAGAGTCATTAAAAACGAGGGATACCCTGTAACAAGACGGTCATTTTCATTTACAGACAAAGAATCTATAACTGTCATATGACCTTCTGTCCCTTTTATATCAACCTGCAATTTTTCAACTCTGTTATTTTCCCTGATTTTAAAAACATAATCATAATTTTTAAGGGAAAGGACTGCATCTGAGGGAACAACAAGACCTTTGACAGTTTTTCTTATTACAACAGCAGTTACTTTTGTTCCTGCCGGAAAATAAAAATCTTTTAAATCAAATCTTTTTGATTCCACCTGTATTGTTTCGCTGTCTTTTAAGATTTTTGGATTAATTTTTTCAACTGAAGTTGAAATTTTTTTATTGTTCTGGCTTAAAATTATTTTGTTGTCATTAATGTCTGGCATAAAACTTTTTGGCAGGTAAAGAACTGCATAAAAGCCTTTTTCTCTGTTTTCAATTTCAAACAGATTTTTTCCTTTTAATACAAATTCTGATCTTTCCGCATTTGTTTCAAGAACAACCCCTTTGCATGGAGAATAAATTTTTGAAAATTCAAGCTCCTGTTTCAAAACATCTTTTTCTGCTTTGGCTTTTTCCATAAGACCAAGAACTTTTTCATAATCAGACTTTGACTTGTCATATTCATCTTCTGAAACTCCTCCGCCCTTTAAAAGCGATTTGTTTCTTGAGTATCTTTTTTCAAAAAAAACTTTTTCGGCTTCAAGCCTCTTAATTTCTCCCTGAGCCGCCCTAATTTTTTCACTGATTATTTTTGTGTCAAGAATTGCAATAAGCTCGCCTTTTGAGACAAAATCGCCCTTTTCTTTTTCAAGAAATTCAACATAGCCTTCAGTTCTTGAAATAATTTTAATAATTTCATCAGGTCTTATTTCGGCTGAAGTTTTGTATTTTAAATCAAGGCTTCCTTTTCTTACTTCACAAGAATCTGCCAGAACTTCTTTTTTTGCAGAAGACTTAAAAGAATTTAAAAGGTCTTTTCTTTTTTTCACAATAAAAATTCCTGAAAAAACCAGCCCCGTGATAATCAGAAAAAAAATAATTTTTTTCATTTTTTAAACCCTGTTTTTAAGTGATTCAAAAATTTCATCATTAAAAATATCTGAAAATCTTTTTGCCCCTTTTTTCTGGGAAAGCATAAAATCAACAGCTGAATCAATAATTTTCAAAACTTCATTTTCTGTATAAATTTCACCAAGATCCTTTCCAAGCCTTGGATGACGCCCAAGCTTTCCACCTGCTAGAATCCTGAAACCTTTTTTTTCTTCAATTATTGTTTTTGCGGGACATCTTTTTATGCATTCATTGCAAAAAAGGCATTTTTCATAATCAATTACTAAAGAACCGTTTTTAAAAAAAACAGCTCTTTCCACACATCCTTTTACACATGACATGCATTTTATACACGGCTCGTCTGTAACAACAGGCCTTGATGCTGCAATAAGACCTATGTCTGAAATCTGCGGCCTTGAACATGAGTTTGGACAAAATGATACACTTACCCTAAATTCCTGATGAAACTTTATTTTATCTTTTGAATTTTTTTTAAGAAAGGACAAAATATCTTTTTTTAAAAGAAGGGATTCAATTTTATTTAAAAAATCAGGACTTGCCTTGATTGCATTTTTACAGTTTTTTTCTCCAAAGCATGCCTCAAGGCTAAAACCTTTTATTTCTTTTTCCATGTTGTTCAAAAACCTGTTTTTTGCTTCTGCAAGATGAAAAGGCAAAACTTTTTCTGAATTTAATTCTTTTGCCAAATCCTCAACCTTTATTTTTACTTTTTTTCTTACAAAAAACGGCACTTTTGAAAGTTCTTTTTTCGCTTCATCGCTCCACTTCATAAAAACAACCCTTTTGTAAAGTTTATTTGAAACCTTTAATATATTTTCCTGAATCATATAAAAAAGATTTGATTTAGATCAAAAACCTAAAAAATTTTTTGGGGCAACCAAACTTTTATTTTGAATGCGAAAATCCTGACCCCCATCTTGGATGTGATCCTGGAATAGACTATTAGGAAAAATCTCTGTTTTATATTTTTTTTCAGAGCATTAAAACCTTTGTATCAGGCAATTTTTTAAAAGCCTGATAAAAGGTTTAAAAAAATTCAGTCAACCTGTCAGAAATTAAATTTTTACTAAAAACATATATATAAAATACTCAATTCAGATTTAACTTAAAGAATAAGCCCTCATTGAAAGGGGAAAAAAATCTGTTTATATAAAAATCTCTTTTCTTTGTTCTGGATTTAAAAAAATTTATCTGATATTTCCGGCTTTAATTTTAAATTTAAAATAAAGCTTAATTAAAAGGATATAATCATTATTATTTCAGATGTAATTATAATAGGTGCAGGTGCTTCAGGTTTAGTCTGCGGTCTTGAAGCGTCAAAAAGAGGCAGAAAAACAATATTTATAGATCACAATAATAGTGCCGGGGCAAAACTATTAATAACCGGCGGAGGCAAATGCAATTTTACAAACAAAAATATTGAGTCCCACAATTATATTTCAAATAATCCACATTTCGTTAAATCAGCACTTGCACGATTTACACAAAATGATTTTATATCCATTATTGAAAAAAACAGGATTGAATATGAAGAAAGAAATCTTGGTCAACTTTTTTTAAAATCAAGCTCAAATCAGATTCTTGATCTTTTTTTAAATGAGCTCAAAAAATATAAATCAAAATTTTATCTAAATACTAAAATTGAATGGGTAAAAAAAACAAACAATGATTTTTTAGTAAATACTAATAAAGGTCTTTTCAAATCAAAATCACTTGTTGTTTCAACAGGTGGAATTTCTTTCCCACAAACAGGGGCCAGCCCAATTGGATATGAAATTGCAGAAAAATTTGGAATTAATACAATTAAGCCTATGCCAGGACTTGTCCCGCTCACATTTTTACCAGATGATAAAAAAAAATTTGCTCATCTTTCAGGCATTTCAGTAAATGCTCTTGTAAAAACCGACAAAATTTCATTTAAAGAAAATATTTTATTTACACATAAAGGACTCAGCGGACCTGCCTGCCTTCAGATTTCACTTTATATTAAACAAGGCAGACCTTTTTATATTGACTTTCTTCCTGAAAACAAAATTGAAAATGAGCTCAAAAACCAAAAAACATCTCAAAAAACCACAAAAAATTTTATATCTGAATTTTTGCCAAAAAACCTTGTTGAAGCAGTTTTTAAAAAAAATTTAAAAGACAAAAAGCTAAAATCACTCACTGATTTTGATATAGAATCTATATCAGATCAAATTCACAATTTTAAAATTTTACCTGCAGGAAACCTTGGATTTACAAAGGCTGAAGTAACTATTGGAGGAGTTGACTGCAATGAAATATCTTCAAAAACAATGGAGTCTTTAAAAGTTGAGGGACTTTTTTTTACAGGGGAAGTTCTTGATGTCACAGGATGGCTTGGAGGATATAACCTCCAGTGGGCCTGGTCTTCAGGATGGTGTGCCGGACAGTTTGTGTAGAAAGGGATGTAAACACGAAGAGGCAGACTTTTAAACCTGACCCTTCGTATCTACAACCAGATCTAACTATTCACCTGCAGATGTGTCTGCACTGGCAATGTTTTTTTCAAGAAAATCTTTTCTGGCCATAAGAGAATGAAGGGAATAAAGTGTTCCAAGGACTTCGCCTTCAACCATTTTCCCTGATGCCATACGCTCCTTGATTTTTAAGATTTCACTTTCGCACTCTGAAAGTTCATCTTCTGGATTAACTTCTGTTTCTGCCAAAGGAAGCGTTAATGTATTTCCTGATGCAAAATTGTCTGAATTTGATGATGTTTTTTCTGAAAAGGACAGACAGCCAACTGTTGATGCAAATAATGCTGCAGCTGTCATATTAAACATGATGTTTTTAATGTTTGTTTTCATTTCTTTTTGTATTTCTCTCAGTTTTGGTTTTTTAATGATTTGAAAATTTTTGCAAAAGGATTATAAATCTAAATTTTTTTTATTCAACATCCCCCTTTCTGCCTAACAGGCTATTTTCATTGGTTTAAAACTAAAAAAAGTTATTACCTCAACAAGAAATCGGCAATAACTGTATAAGTCTTTTACCACTAAACTCAAACAAGTCAATATAAATAATACTGCAGATTAAATTTTTTTTCTTCTTTGAGCCAAAATAAAACCAAAAAAATATTTAACCATAATTTCAAACAGTTATTTAATACAAAAAAAATAAATTTATGACCATTCAGTCATCCAGGATTTATCAGGAAGGATTATTTTTCCAGAGTTCAGCTTCCTTTATAAGTCTCACCCTGTCCTCTTCATGCCGGTTAAACTGCCTTACCAGCTCCCATTTTGCATCAAGGGACTGAGGCATAATTTCAGTTCCGTCATTACCATAATCAATGGATCGTTTAAGACACATGCTGCATATATCATTTGAAAGATAGCCTTTTTTTCTGAATTTTCTGAAATCTTTTTTGTTCCAGATTTTTGTAAGACTTTCTTCATAAATATTGCCAAAGCATTTATTTATAAGTTCTTTTTTAATTCCTCTTTCATAAATAAACACACCTTCTTCAACAGGAACACCTAAAAAAACACAAGGGAAAACCCTGCCGTCGGAGCCTATAAAAAGTGTTTTTTCAATATTTTCGCTGCACCTTTCCTTTAAAATAAAAGGAGATACAAGATGATAATTGATATCAATACCTGTTTTATTTTTAAAACAGCTGAGCCTTGATTTTAAAACTTCAAACTCTTCTTCTGTTTTTGAAAGAAAAGCCTCTTTTTCCATCTCTTTTGTACAGCAGAGGGAGAGCGAACTTAAAACCACCTGGTCAGGATTAACAGCTTTTAAAAACTGCTCAGATAAAAAGAAATTATCTGCACTTGATTTTAATGCAATATTTGCCAGATGAATTTTTGGAAGTACTTTATTTTTATCAGTTTTCAGAGATTTAATTTTCCAGATTTTTTCCTCTATCATTGAAAGGCTTGTATTTTTTCTTGTAAAATCATTATCAAAACTGCTTAAACCAGCAGTAGAAACTGCAAGGTAGTCAAGCTCTAAATCAACTACTGCCTCCATTATTTCATCATTTAAAAGAGTTGCATTTGTTGTTGTCCCCACCATAAATCCTTTTGATTTTATTTTTTTCAGAATTTTCAAAAAATCGGGATTTAAAAACGGTTCCCCCCAGCCCTGAAGGTGAATATATGTTTTTGGAGAAAGCTCTGATAAAACAGAATCAACAGCTTTTTCATCAATAAAATTTCTTTTAATTTTTTCCTTGAAAATTGTTTGAGGACAATAAATGCAGGAGGCGTTGCAAAAAGAGCTGACCTCTATCTGGACCCAGTCAAGCTTTGGGAAAAACAAAGGTTTTTTAAAGAGCATGGCGTACTCCTTTACTTGAAAAGACGGATTAACCGTCTTTTCATAATCAGGAATTAAGGGACAAAATCATTGGAGGGATATGCTTTTTATCTTTACAAAGAATATCAGGATCAGGGTCCCTTACCTTATCTTCCCCGGGATAAATACCAAGCCATTCATCCCGCATGGATTTGAGTCTTTTGAATGCAGGAGAATCAAGATCAACAAGTGATTTTTCTATAACAAGATCAAGCTTTCCCTTCCTTTCTTCAAGATGCATAAGGGGTGCGATTGGAATACCTCCCGGCTCCCACATTGAAAAGTCCTTTTCAAGATGCCTTACACAGGCCATATAGCCGCTGCATCCGCTTAAAATAAGAAAAAAGGAGGTCGCTCCAAGATTATAGGTATAGTTTGAATCAAATGCAGTTGGATCTGCTCCTCTTCCGTCATATCCGTAAAAATGGGTCTGCATTTTAAATTTTGGAATGGTTTTTTCAAATATCTTCACAACTGCCCTTGGGGAATCTTCATCATTTGAAATAAGGTTGGCATCAATAAGAGCCTGCCTTAAGGTTTTTTTGGAAATAATTTCCTTTTTTCTCAAAAGGAATTTATCTGAAAAACTGTTTTCAAAAACGGCACTGGCGTAACGTTCAGGGTCAAGGCCTGCTTCTTTCATCCTTTTTAAATACCAGTTTCTTTCAATCCCGAGTTTATAGGTTCCGTTGTCCTTTAAAATTTTTAAGTAATCTGTTACAAGACCCATTATTATTCTGTCAGTCTCAACCTGGGAAAACTGGAAATTGCCGTGATTATCCCTTTCCATCAACAGCCCTTCCTTAAAAAAGTCAGGAATATCATTGAAAAGATCATCATCTCTTGATGTCCAGACTGTTATAAGACCATCTTCCTGGGCCTGCCTTGCCATTCTTCTAAGATAATCGAGTTTTAAATCAAGAAGGGGAAAATCCGAATGGAAATCATTGTCATGGGTTTTATTATAGTCTGAAATAACTGCATTAAGCTTTATTATAAATGTCTGAATTTCATTTATAAACTCTAAAAGTCCCTCAGGAATAACAAGAATACCGTAATTTTTACCCATTGCAGCTCTTTTGACTATAAGATCACAAATTGTTCTTGAAAGATGGCGAAGAGTCATTCCATAGGCTGAATAATCTCTTTCCTTATTAATTGATTTTTCAAGCTTTGATTTATCTACATAGTCTGCAAGCTCCTCACCTATAAGAACCATATTAGGATGTGTCTGAAGACCTACTTCAAGTGCAAGATGGCTTGCAACCCTTCCCATGACCTTGCATATATGCCAGTACTTAACGTCTGAGGCAGCATCTGTCTGAAGATTTTTGATATTTATTGCAAATGATCTTGCAGCAGAATGAAAACCAAAAGAAATCGGACATAAAACCTTGCCGTTTATATCCTTGATCTGAATATCACCGTCTATTGTTTTGGGAACTCCTATAACCTGAATACCCTGATTGTAAAATGACTGGGCAAGAAAAGCCGCATTTGTATTTGAATCATCTCCCCCTATTATAACAAGGGAATCCAGCTTCATTTCCTTGCAGGTTTTAAGACATTTTTCCTTTTTTTCTTCAGTATCAATTTTAGTACGGCCTGTCTTGAGCATGGAAAAGCCGCCCTTGTTTCTGTACTTGTTTACAGTATCAGAGTCAACTTCAATATAATGGCCTTCAATTATACCTTCAGGTCCCCTTAAAAAACCAAAAATCCTGTTTTCAGGATTTGCACCCTTTGCCAGATCAAAAAGACCGGCAATTACATTATGGCCCCCGGGAGCTGGTCCTCCAGAAAAAACAACTCCTATTCTCCGTGGAGAAATTCTGTCAATTTTTTTTCCCTTATTTTCATTATTAAAGGATAAAAACCTGTTTTTGCAAAGATCAGGCAGAAGCCTTGCCGCTTCAGGGTGAATATCAAATTCAATTGAGAAATCATTCTCTGAATATATTTCTTCGCTTTCAAACACCAAACATTTGGGGGGATTGTAACTGCACCTGTTTTCAAAAAAACCGGATTCCAAATTCTTATCCAGCATTAAACCTCCATTTTTCATTTACCTGCAACAACCTTGTTTCTTCCGCTGTTCTTTGCCTCGTACATTGCTTTATCAAGCCTTGAAAAAAGGGAATCATACCCGGAATCCCCTTCTTTTATCTCACATACACCAAGACTTACAGTAATTGTTATTTTTTCCTTTTTATATACAAATGAGATTTCTTCAATAGTTTTTCTAATTTTTTCTGCAACATTGAATGCTCCTTCCTGATTTGTTTCCGGAAGAAGAACTGCAAATTCCTCTCCTCCATACCTTGCAAGAAAATCTGAAAGCCTTAAGAGAGGTCCAACTCTTTTTATAATTTCAGTAAGGCATTTGTCGCCGATATCATGCCCGTATGAATCATTAATATTTTTAAAATGATCAACATCAAATAATATCATTGAAAATTTTGTCTTATACCTGAAAAATCTTTCAATTTCCTCTTTTACTCTTTTATCGTAAGCACGTCTGTTATAGGCTCCAGTGAGGGGATCAAGCAAAAGATCCTTTTCCATTTTTTTGATATTTTGCTCTGCATTTTCCATTTCCTTCTTGAATATCATTAATTTCTGCTGCATTTCAGAAAATTTCTTCTTTACCTCTTCCTGATGCTTTTTATCCTCGGTATTTTTTCTGTGAATAACAATTTTTATGGTATTCAGCTTTGAAACAACAGCATTTTTAACTTCTTCAAGACTCTGGCTCATGGACACATTTTTGTTCAGATCATTTAAATGATTCTCCAGAATTGAAGTAAAACTGCTGTTTGCTCCCTCAATATGTTCAGAATCATCAATATATGATTTCAACAGCTGATCTTCAACTTCAAGAAGCCTTTGCCCAATCTCCTTAATGAATTTGGCTGCCTCTTCTCTGTCATCATCTACAGACTTGAGATAAACCTTCAGGATATCAAGAATCTTTGATCTGGCCATAAAAAAATCATCAGCTGATGACAGCTGACTGATTTTTGATCCAAGGTCGCTTAAGTCCTCAACGCATACTGAGCCGACTGCAAGATTAAGCTTTTCAATTATATCCTTGTAGGTTTCCCTTAAAAGCTCAATATACTCGCCCCTCTCACCCTCATCAAGACCCTTTGCCTGGGAAAACTTCAGTTTTTTAAAAAAACTTTTTTTATCTTCTTCCCTGAGATTTTCTTCAATATCAGATTTTAAAATATTATTTTTCAGGCTTGAAAGCTCATTTTCAAAAACATCTGTGCCTGAATCCTTTTTTATAAACTTCCTGAATCTTTCAATATATTCCCTTGAAGACTCAGAAGCTGATGATTTGGCAAAATCAGTAAAAAAAAGGAGTGCCTTTTTAAACACTTCCCTTTCTTTTTCCCTTTTGTCGGAAAGCTCTTCATAATCTCTGAAAAACTGATTTTTCTGATTTTCAAGACGAGCGTATTTTTCCTGAAGTTCAGCAAATGATTTTGAGTTTTTATAGTCCTCATAACTTCCTGAGTCAAAAAGAAATTTTTTAGACAACAGTTCCCTGGAAAGATTTTCAATATTCATTTCCATTTTTTTTGAGGCTATGGTTCTTATTGCTTCAATGGATGCCTTGGCAAATTCTTGTGCTTTTTTTGCATTGTCCATAATATACCTGTATTTTAAATATCCGGATTTAAAAAATCACAAAAAACTGCTACTAAGTGATCGAGTGAAAACCAGTATTTTTTGTTCAGCAGTGAAAAGATGAAAATTTAACCCTTATCCTGGACAGTTGGTTTTCAGGATTAAATTTTAATCTGAGATCGAAATGGACAAAAAAGACAGTTTTCTTTCAGTTACAGCTTAAACTCTATTATTACCAATATTGGAAGAAAAGAAAAAGTTAAAAACTGTTTATTTTTCATTTTAATCATAATCAACAGGAGGATAAAAAATGTTTTTTGAACTAATAAGAAACAGAAGAAGTTCAAGATCTTTCGAGGATAAAAAAATAGATTCTGAAATTATTGATTTAATAAAGGAAGCAGCACTAAGAGCCCCTTCATCAAGATCACTTAACCCATGGGAATTTATTTTTTCAACAGACCAGACAATTATTGAAAAACTTTCAAGGGCAAAGACACACGGTTCGTCATTTTTAAAAAGTGCGGCCCTTGCAGTTACAATAGCTGCAGATCCAAAAAAGTGTGATGTGTGGATTGAAGACTCAGCAATTGCATCAATTTATATTCAGCTGGCATGCGAGGCACTTGGTCTTAAAAGCTGCTGGTGTCAGATAAGAAAACGGGAACACGACAATAGCCTTAGCGCTGAAGATTATGTTAAACAAGTACTTGGAATACCGGAAAATTTAAGGGTTTTATCAATTATTGGAACCGGATTTCCGGCAGGTCCTGTTAAAGGACACGATATCTCATATGTACAAAACCAGCTTGATAAAATTCACACTGACAAGTTCTAAAAAACAGCAAGGGCAAAATTTATTTTGCCCTTGAACATACTAGATCATTGACTTGCAGTGTTTTTCAAATATTTCTTCCTGCTCATCAAGGACTTCCTTTAAAATATCAATATTTGTAAGGGGATTCATTAAAACAGCCCGTAAAACAACAATTTCCTCTGAATCCTCTTTCCTTTTAAGGGCTGTACGTGAAACAAAACTCTTACCTCTTTCCCTCTGGATTCTTTGAATATTGATATTTATCTCATTTAGCTTTTCCTGGATCTCTGCTCTCTCCCTGCCTGTTCTTGACAAAAGATCCTGCTTGATTCTTGTTGGACAGTACCTGTAGGTAAGAATATTGAGTTTTGGAGAAGTAACAAGCTGAAAATTTTCCCTTTTTCTTATTTCCTCGGCAAATTCCATGGCAAGCTCTATACCGTGATCTATGAGCATTCCATAACCACGTTTGCCAAGAAGCTCGAATGCGCCGTGAAGTATAAGGGAATTTGCTTCCTTTGAACCTGAAATGGACTTGATACCAAGATCAACAGAACCTTTTCTTATTATGTATTTTGCATAATATGCAACAGCATCCATATGTTTTGGATCTTTAAAGAATACCATTCCGCAGGTCATGGGCATATAAAACTGCTTGTGTCCGTCTATTGTTACAGAGTCGGCAAGCTCTATTCCTTTAAGAAGCTTTGCATACTTTTCACTGGTAAGTGTAGGGCCTCCCCAGGCAGCATCAACATGAAAATGAATATTGTTTTTTCTGCAGATATCCGCCATTTCGCACAAAGGATCAATATGGCCTGTTTCTGTTGTTCCAGCAACACCTACAACAGCAAGAATCTTTGTTTTTCTGTCCCTTGTAAATGTGTCAATTTTTTCTTTCAAGTCATTTATAAGAACTGTACCGTCACAGTCAGATGCAACACGAACTATATTGGAATTGCCTATTCCAAGAATTCCTCCAGCCTTGGTAAGTGAATAATG
This sequence comes from Desulfobacteraceae bacterium, assembly GCA_020633955.1. Classification (GTDB taxonomy): domain Bacteria; phylum Desulfobacterota; class Desulfobacteria; order Desulfobacterales; family JACKCP01; genus JACKCP01. The sequence continues at coordinate 238,655 of JACKCP010000002.1, forward strand.
CCCCCTCTGGGACACAAGAACAACAGCTCTTTCTATATCATAAGCCTTATATGCACTGAAAAGTCCTTCCTTTTCAACCCCGTCAAACCCGTCTTTTGGACCAAGAGCAGTATTTCTTGCAACCCAGAGGGCTGTCATGTTTGCGGCAGTTCCGCCTTCGGTAAAGCAGCCAAGAGTTGTATCAACTGACTGGACATTGTCATTGTAAAATTTTTCGTCCAGGTCATAAATAAGTCTGTGAACCTTTGCTGCAAGCTGTCTTTCAATAACAGAAACAACTTTTGAGGTTTCAAGCTTTACGACATTCTGGTTCAAAGCTGCAACAAGGGCCTTTAAAATAACCATGAAAGAAGGAATTGCTGCGGTCATATGGCCAACAAAATAAGGAGATGATACATTTACCGCGTGGGGAGCTATTTCATCAATTATTTCAGAAATAACTTCTGTAAGCTTTTTCTGGGGAATATCAGAAATTCTGGTGTCAGTGTATGACAGTGCAAGTTTTTTTAAATCAATTGCCTCTGTTACGCCTACATGATCGTGGAGAAATTCCTGCAGCCCGAACAGAATCTGCTGCATGTAGAAGAATAATTTTTCTTTATCTGCCTGTGTTTCATAGCATATAAATTTACGAACCAGCTTATCCCACTCTGTTGCGGTTTTGCTGAAACTTTTTGCCTGCTTCAAATAATTCATCAAATTTGCCCCCAAAATTTGCTTCTTTTCCCAGACCAGACTAATTAAGCATTAATTTTTTAAAAACACAATATTAATATAAGAAAATTTCACCCCATCCAAAATCCATTAGCTTGACATAAACCAATTATCATTCTATTAATTTCAGGTTATATAATTATCTGCCGGTGATTTTAACCTGACATAAAAGTCATTAGCACCAGGTTAGGTCAGGGTAAAGTTTTTTTTTAAGTTTAATTTTTTTTGTCACTCGAAACTTTTCAGGCTGCAACATGAAATTCTCTAAAAAAACGGCTTTTATTTCAATATTATCAATTATTATGATCTTTGGTGCCGTTGTATTTTTTTTAAATACAGACAAGGATTCAAAACAAAAAAAAAGTTATAAAATTGAAATCCCTGAAAAACAGGCTGAAGGAAAAGAAGTTTTTTTGTATTTTGCCAATTTAGACAATTCAGCACTTGAAGCGGAAAAACAAAAAATTATTTTCAATTCAGACACCCGTAAATTTGCACAGAGCATTATTGAAGCACTTTTAAAGGGCCCGGCAAATAAAAGCCTCATGAGTGCCCTGCCGGAAGGAACAAAGCTTTTATCATTATATATTCAGGATAATCTGATTGCAGTTCTTGACTTTTCAGAAGAGATCAGAGAAAACCATCCCGGCGGAAGTCAGGCTGAGATATTGACAATTTATTCCATAGTCAATACCCTCACCTTAAATATTGAAGAAATTAAGGAAGTTAAAATTTTAATAAACGGAAATGAAGCTGAAACCCTTGCAGGTCACATAGCTTTGAGCTTTCCACTAAAAGAGAATCTGACAATAGTAAAATGAGCAAACAGCAGAAAAACATAGAAAATTTCCGAAATATCGGAATCATGGCACATATTGATGCCGGAAAAACAACAGTTTCAGAAAGAATTCTGTACTACACCGGACGTTCCCACAAAATTGGTGAAGTTCATGACGGAGAAGCTGTCATGGACTGGATGGAAGATGAACAGCAAAGAGGAATAACAATCACTTCAGCTGTTACAACCTGTGAATGGAAAAACCATCAGATTCAGCTTATAGATACTCCCGGCCACGTTGACTTTACAATAGAAGTTGAAAGGTCTCTCAGGGTACTTGACGGAGCAGTTGCGGTTTTCTGCGGAGTCGGCGGTGTTGAACCACAGTCTGAAACCGTATGGAGACAGGGAGACAAGTACAAGGTTCCAAAACTTGCATTCATAAACAAAATGGACAGGGTTGGGGCAGACTTTTTCGGTGCTGTTGACATGATGATAGAAAAGCTTGGTGCAAACCCTGTTATCATGCAGCTTCCCGTTGGCAGTGAAAACGATTTTGACGGAGTAGTAGACCTCCTTAAAATGAAGAAAATAGAATGGGATTCAGATTCACTTGGAGCTGAATTTTATGAAACAGAAATCCCTGACTATATGGAGGAAGAGGCATTAAAATACAGGGAAAAACTGATTGAAAAGGCAGCTGACTTTGACGATGAAATAATGGAAATGTTTTTATCCGAAGAAAACATTCCTTCTGAAATGATAAAAAAAGCAATAAGAAAAGCTGCAATCGGGCTCAAACTTGTTCCTGTATTCTGCGGTTCGGCACTTAAAAACAAGGGAATTCAGCCGCTTCTTGATGCTGTAATAGATTTTCTTCCAAGCCCTGTTGATGTTGAACAGACAGCAGGTATTGATCCTGACACCAAGGAAAAGAAAAAATTTGAGCCAAAGGAAAAAGCTCCTCTTTCAGCACTTATTTTCAAGGTTTCATACATTGAAGGAAGAAAGCTTTCATTTGCAAGAATCTATTCTGGAAAGCTTGAAACAGGAAAAGACGTATACAACCCCTTTCTTGACAAAAAAGAAAGAATTTCAAGACTTCTTTTAATGCATGCAAACAAGAGAACCAAAATTGAATCAGCAGGTCCGGGAAGCATAATAGGTGTTGTAGGACCTAAGTTTTCAACCACAGGAGACACTTTGTGCAGTGAAGACAATAAAATTCTCCTTGAAAGAATTGATTCATATGAGCCTGTAATTTCCATTGCCATTGAGCCAAAAACCCATGGAGACCAGGATAAGCTCTGTGAGGTTGTAGATAAATTTGTATCTGAAGATCCAACTCTAAAAACAAAAATAGATGAGGATACAGGTCAGATAATCTTATCGGGAATGGGAGAACTTCATTTAGACATTATTGTAAGCAGAATGATGCGTGAATTTAACACCGATGTAAGCGTTGGAAAACCCCAGGTTGTTTACAGAGAAGCAATAACAAAGGCTGTTAATGAAAAGGCTGTTTTTGACCGTGAAATCGGCGGAACAAATCATTATGCTGAAATTGATATAAAGGTTTCACCTCTTCCAAGGGGAGAAGGAAACAGGTTTGAATCAAAAATCAGGCTTGAAGATGAAAAACTTCTTGCATTTGTAAACCAGCATGTCGAACAGTCAATAACAGAGTCTCTTGGAAGCGGTTCCTTAATGGGATATCCTGTTGCAGACACTCTTGTTGAACTTCGTCATTTTAAAGGAAAAGACGAATTTCCAACAATAATTTCACTTAAAGCAGCTTCTTCCATGGCCTTGAGAAATGCTCTTTCAAATGCAGAACCTTTTCTTTTAGAACCAATAATGGATGTTGAAATTTTTGTACCTGAAGAATTCATGGGTGATGTTATTGGAAACCTAAATTCCAGAGGCGGAAAAATTGAAGCCATAAATCCAAAGGCAGGAATTCAGGAAATCATGGCAAAGGCTCCCCTTTCTTCACTTTTTGGATATTCAACTGATTTAAGATCTTCTTCACAGGGAAGAGCTACATTTACAATGAAATTTTCACATTTTGACAAGATTTAACCTAAATTGAGCGATTTTCAAGTTTGCTGCATATACAAGGCAAATTGTAGCAGGCTATACTTTTGCTATGCGTGATACAATTTAACGCCGTAGATGCAGCAAAATTGGAAAGCCCGCAGGGTTTCATATTTTTAAATATAATAAGCTTGATTCATTAAAAATTTCTTAATTTAAAAATATGAAACGCTCAACTTAGGTTTAAATAAATTTTATTTGTGTTATTAAAAAAGGCTCCTGAAATATCTTGAGCCTTTTTTTATATCATAAAATAATTGTAAGTTTTTGAGCCCAAACTTAAAATGGGAACGGCTGCTGCATTTTTTCTGAGCCTCATTCTCGCTTAAGCTCCGAGGCAGGAGATAAAAAACTATCTCCTGAAACCGCCACAGAAAAAATACAGCAGCCGTTTTTCGAGCAAACTGGCTTTTTTCTCAGTTTTCAGCTGAGTAATTACAAAATCACTTTAAAACAGCAACAATCCTTTTTGTATCTCCCTTGAAAACAGGGGTCTGGGTTCTGTTTGATTTTCTTCCTGCCCAGTATTTTACTTCACCGGATAAATAACCATAAAGTTCATTTACGCTTATTTGATTATCTTTATTTTTATCAGCATTTCCTGAAAGCCCCTTTAAAAAAAAGTAGGTAAACATCCCATGTCTTTTTTCTGGATACCAGGTTGCAACCTGATTTTTATCTGCACTGCAAAAAACAGAGGCATTTTTTACATTTTCAACAGGACTTATATTTTTAACAAGTGCAGGACTGATATTTTCAAACAAAGGCCCTGCATCCGAATCTCCTGAAAAGCACGATTCAAGAACAACCATAACTGATTTTGCTTCAAGCCTGTCGATCTGCTCATAAAAAAGATCAAGACTGTAGCCGTTGTTTGCTATAAAATCAGCACTTGCATCAACAGGCACAAGATAGGAGCTGTCACCTTTTGGTCCTGGAGCCCCGTGTCCTGAATAATAGATAAAAACATCAGACCTTTTTTCCCTTATATATCTTGCAAGTTTTCCGTTTCTGTTTTCTTTTGTACCAAAAATATCCCTTAAATCACCGCTTGTTGCATTGAGATGATAAATTATATTTTCCTCTTCAAAACCAAGTGTATTTATAAGGTATTTTTTCATTACAGCAGCATCACGCTCTGCATAAACCACATCTTTTATACCTTTGTTATATTTTTCATAGCGTCTGTTGCCGATTACAACGGCAACTCCATCAGAATTTCTGATTTTTGTTTTTGGAATATTTTTTTCAATATCACTTACAAGGTCATAATTATTTTCATCAGATTTTGATTTTTCAAATAATGAAGCAAGAATTGCATCTGAATCCTTGTTTATTTTTTCGGATTGAACAATCTGAACAGAATCTGGAACCGAAACATCTGCTGCATTTATAAAGGCATTTAAAATTCTGTTGTATGTTTCCTTTGCGATTTTTGAATCAGGATATCTGTCTGCAAAATTTTTTGAAAGAGCTATTGCCTTTTTTTCATTTCCAGCCTGAAATTCATCATAAAATTTCTTTACTGTTTTATTTGAAATTTCATCAAAAAGGCCTTTTACCTCGTCTTTGTTTTTAAATTTTTTTTCTGCTTCTGATGCAGCATGAAGAGCCTCTTCATTTTTTCCTGAACTTAAAAGAGACAATGCATATCCCCTTGCAGCTCCGGGTATTATATCAGATGCCTTTTCAAGTCCTGCAATTCCTTTTTCATAATTATTGTTTTTTATATAAGTGAGATATTTTGTAAGATATTTTTCATAGGCAATATTTTTTATATCTGAAATTTTTTCATTTGAAGGCCATTTTTCATAAAAATTTTTTGCAAGTTTTACAGCCTCAAATTCATTGCCATAATACAAATTTGCCTGAATAAATGTTTCTGCATATGATGGATTGTTTTTATCAGATTCATATGCCTCACCTGCAAATTTTAAAGCATCATTTTTATTTTTTCCGGTTTTTATGAGCATAAAAGAAAGGTTATTGAGCCATTTGGGATTTTTCTTTTTTGAAACTGCCCCATACATTGATTCCACAGCCTTTTCAGGAGCTCCGTATCTCCAGTATGCAATACCCAGATTATAATCATATTCAGGCCTGTCACAAAGTCTTTTTGCCTTGATAAACAAGGTAAGGGATTCTTTTTTGTCCTTTTTGGAAAGCTCCTCAGCCTTTTTTGCAATATCTTTTGCAGCTTCACACAATGAATCATCTGAGCGTGCATAAACAGGAGATATTAAAAAAAATAAAATCAAGGCTTTAATCAGTGTGATTTTTTTCATATTTCACCTTTTTCCTGCACCCCTATTACAGGGTATAATTTTTATAAAAACTTTATATCCGATTTAATAAGTGGAAAGTTCATCTTTTCCTGAACTGAATTTAAAAAGTCAATTAAAAGGCTTTTGTGTTCAACTTTTCCAAATAAATATTTTATGAAAATATCTGAGGTTGGTTTTACATATATCATTGTTATTTCTCTTTTTTATTTTTATTGACTTTAATTGAGTAAGGTGTCCCCGGAACTCCGGAGATATCTCCGTGCGGGGTTTTATAACATACCGCACTCCGAATCCGGCAGGGAAAGATTGCTTATTATTAATGCCGACCTCGAAAGGCAGCCAGCCGGAAACCGTAAATGCTGCCGCTAGTACCCGCCGAAAAGTAGATGCGGTAGGCACCGCGGCAGTCCCTGGCATCGCTGACCCAGCTGCCGCCGCGAAGCACACGGTCAGAGCCTGACCAGGCCTGAAGGATCTGTTACATGACCTGAGGGATAATTCCATACCAGTCTTCACACCATTCCATACATTTCCATCATATCATACAAACCAAACATTTGGTGTTTTGTCCTGTTTTGAGTTCCACATCTTGAACAGTGTATTGTTTATAACCTGAGCAATCTACCCACCTGAATAATCAACACAACTGTTTTCCATACCATGCTATTTATCAAGTCGTGCATTTGCCTTTTGTTGTATATCTCACATATAAGCAGTTTTGTTCCAGCCCTTGCAGCATATTCACTCAGCTTCTGTTGGAAGACGTAAGTAAAATTTTATCTTTATTATTGAGTTTTCTTATAAATTCCTTTGCATCATTCCATGAAACACTCTCCACAGGACAATTATCTCGCAATTTTTAAAATATGAAGGATTATTTCCCATAACCTTTTTCCACTGCCTTGAGTTACTTCAGTTGTCTGCATAAATAACCTTTGGTCAAAGTAACCTTATGCTGTTTTTCATCGCTATAACGTCCTGATTCAGATGAGGTGAACCCATCATAAAGGTTCCTGATATAACAAATTCCATTCCAAGAAAATTGGTAAATTTTCTTCTGATGAAACAAAACCTGAACCGGAATCCTGCCATATAGGTTCAAAATCATTTTCAAACCATGAAAATGAATACCCTGAATTAAAAAACAATAATCAAAAACAAAAATTTATTTTTTTCATTAAAATTACCCTTGATTTAATAAAATTTGAAATAAATGAATTTATATTTTCCTATCATAATTTTTTTAAATTATAAACATTGATTAGACCAGATAAAAAACTGCCTTAAAAAATGAAATTCATGATAAATTTATTCCATATTGATGTTAAAATTTCCTGCTGATATAAGTAATTAAAAAGCATAAAATTTATGAGGATAAAATGCAATACCCATACGGAATATCAGATTTTAAAAAATTATTGAAAATAATTATTTTTACTGCGATCGCACAGACAAAATACCATTAATTGAAAATTCACAATCCCAGCTTTTTATAAGGCCTAGACGTTTTGGAAAAAGTCTTTTACTTTCCATGCTTGAAAATTATTATGATGTTGCAAAAAAAAATGATTTTCAAAAAATATTTGGACATTTAAAAATTGGAAAAAATCCTACTCCATACAGAAACTCATATTTTATTTTGAGGTGGGATTTTTCCTGTATTGATGCAGGAGGTAATTTTGAAGATATAAAGCAGTCGCTTTACAATCATATAAATGCAAGAGCCATAAGGTTTATAAATTATTATCAAAGACAGGGGTTTGATATTCCAGATATTGAAATTGATGAAAATGATGCTTTATTTACAATTGAACTTCTGCTTGATGCAGCACAGTCAAAACAAATACCTGTTTATCTTTTAATAGACGAATACGACAACTTCGCAAACACAATAATGATGTCTTCTGCAGATAAAAAACAGGAATATGAAAAAATTGTAAATGAAGAAGGGATTTTAAGAACTCTTTTTAAAGCAGTAAAGGCATCAACTTCTCAAAACATGTTTGACAGGGTTTTTATTACAGGTGTTTCACCAGTTGTTTTAAGTGATATTACAAGCGGTTATAATGTTGCTGAAAGTATATATTTTCTTCCAAAATTCAATGACATGTGCGGATTTACAGAGCAGGAAGTAAAAAAAGAAATTGAAAATATTGTAAATAAAAACAATCTTCCATATGAAAAAATTAATGAAGCCTTGAATATAATGAAAACCTATTATAACGGCTATCTTTTTACCACGAATCAGATGAGTTTATTTATAATCCTACAATGCATTTTTTCAAATTTGAAGAAATTTAAATATCCAAACCATGTGATAAAACCTTTCAAAGACAAAAACTTATTTCAATCAGGGGAATGAACCTAAATTTATGAAAGGAAATAAGCTAATTTCAAATATGTCCAGTTTGAATTGATGACTGAAGATGCTCAGGACAAAATTTATTACGTCTTTTATTTTATTAACCATTCTGATGATTAGGTAAGACTTAAAATTAAATTGGCAAAAGTTTATCAGAAAAATATTAAATATGAAAATCAATGAAAGACAAGGACTGCAGTATACAAAAAGTAAAACCCTTTATGTGATTTGAAAATAATTTTTTAAAATTTTCAGTATGGATTATATTTAATGAACTTCCTTAAAAATTAAACTTTTATAATGACAACATATGAGCTATTTTTTCTGATTCAGATAATCCTGACACCATGAATTATATTTTTTATTTAAACCAGATAAGCCTTAAAGAAGCTGGACTAACAGGTAATGAAGCTAAAAAGTTAAGTTATTATGAACTTAAAAACATGGCTCAAATAAAAAAGAAATTTGAAGAGGGAATAATTCAGGTAAAGGATTATGGAAAAAAACTTGAAGAAAAACACATTGATTTAAGGCTTCAGAAATTTGTTGTTACTTCACTTGGATTTGAGAGAGTTTGTTTTGAAAAGGTTGGAAATATTCCTCCCCTTTAAACTATGAAATAAGTATAACAGTTTAAACTGGAACCCCTCACACATTTTTTATGAAACTGATTCTTGCTTAAACTTTGATACAGTAGACAAAAAAGCATGTCTCCTGAAGCCAGTTCAGAAAAAAGCCAGTATCCGTAAGCAAACTGGCTTTTTCTAAATTTTAAAGTGAATAGCTCTAAATAATAAAGCTTATTTTTCAGGGAACAGTTTCAACAGCAAGGCAGTAAAAAGAATCAACATCAGAGGAATAAAGAAGCTCTGCAAGCCTGTGAGCAAGATATGCTCCTTCTCCTTGTGCAAGAGAGCACCCTGCCTTTCTGAAATTTATGCAGTCAACGGGATTTTTTGAATAAACTGCAATATAATAATCTAAAACTGCATGGCCTTTTTCCAACAGACCTGCCTCAAAAATATCTTCAGAGGAAGTGTCCGGATAAAAAATACTTCCCCCTTTAACTTCCAGGTTTTCTGCTAAAACACTTATCCTCCCATCTGAATAAAGATTAAAAACAGAAACAAAACCTGAATTTTCTTTTGTACTTATCAAAAATCTGAACTGCTTTTCATTTTGCATCCTGTTTGAAATTTTATTCAGATTTTTATCCAGAAGACTTAATTTAACAAGTCCGTCTCCATTATTTTTTAAATTTAAAACATTAAAAATTTCTGGTACATAAACAAAATCAGCACCTGAACTTAAAATCCATGAGTTATTTTTTCTTTCAAGATTTAAAAAAACTTCTTTAGTACCTTTGCCGCCTGAATTTACAAATATTTTTTCAATCTGTTTTGCAGCATGTGATGAAATAATGGAGGGATTGCCGGTAAATTTTATATTTTTGGGAATAATATCAAAATCTTTTTCAAATCTATTTTTAATTTTTTCAGCAAGAATCATATAAAAAGGCCTTGAATCAACTTCATAGGCTGTAAAATAAAAATTGTTTTTAATTTCCGATTTCAAAAGCCTTGCATTATTGATTTTATGCTGTGAACCAAGTTTTATCTGCTGCTTTGCATAGGATGCAATCTCTGTTCCCTGACGTTTTTTAATAATATCTATTTCTTCTTCAACCATTACATTTATCTGGGAGGAAATTTTTGCAAAGGCTTCTGCCTGTGCTTCTTTAAATGTAAGCCCTGCTCCTGTGCCTCTTATTATAAAATCAGATGAAACAATTTTAAAATACCATTGGGGAAAATCAATTCTGGAAGTATTTTCTTTTGATGAACATGAAAACATGAAAAAAAGACAAAATATAAGAACAGATAAATGTTTCATACAAATTTCCCGGTGTTCATAAGTATTGATAAGTTTTTTTATATCCTGCCTTGGAGTAAAGCGGGAATGAGGCTCAAAAAGAATAGAGCAGCCTTTTTTCTTTAAACTGAAATATTACATTTTCTAATAAGAAATATATTTTTTGTAAACAGTTAATCTGAAAATAAAAACCCTATTCAATTTCTTTTTTTTCATCATCTTCATCTTTTTCTTTATCAGGCTTTTTCTTTTTTTTACTGGTTTTATCCAGAAAATCATCAAGCATTTTCTGTGCTTCTTTTTTTTGATCATCCTTAAGAAGGGAAACAGCTTTTTTATAATGGAAAAGAGTTAAATCTTTCTGATGTTTAAGTTCATTGAACTTCCCAAGGCTTAAATGAGCCAGCCCTTCATATCCGGCCTTTTCATTTGCTATCCCTTTGTAATACCAGAGATAATCAGTATCAGGATATTTTAAGACAAGAAGGTCAAAAAGCTCCTTTGCCTCAGTAAATTGACCTGTTCCAATAAATGATCTGCCGCAAAGCAGATCAAGTTCTAGAAAACCAACACCATGAGCCTTGATTGTATTGAACTTTTTCAATGCGCCTTCAAAGTCACCCTTTAAAAAAAGAGCATTTCCATAGTCAAACAAGAGTTCAGAATCAAGTGCATTGAATTTTAGGGCAAGGGAAAAATACTTTTCTGACTTATCATAATCAGCCTCTTTCATTGAAAGAAGAGCAAGGCCATAATAGGCACCAGGTCTTTTTTCAGGATCTTTTTCCATTTCCTCAAACTTTTTTAGTGCAAATGTCTTGTCCTCGTAAAGAGCCGTAATCTTAATTTTTGCCTTGTTGAATCTGCTGAAAATATAGCCATCACCTAAGGTGCATTTCTCAACAAGAGCTCTGTTGTCATCTATATATGAAGAAATATATTCAATTCTTTCTGTTGTACCGGGATGAGTTCTCAAATACACAGGTGCCTGATCCTCTGTATAAAATTCCTTTGCCCTGATTTTCCTTAAAATATCCAAAAGACCTTCCGGAGAATATCCTGCCTTTGTAAGAAAAATAAGACCTTTCTTATCGGCTTCCCTTTCATGTTCCCTGGAATATGAAAGCATTGCAGACTGACCTGCTGCCTGGGTTCCTGCAATAACACCCATTACAGCATCGGGATCACCTCCGCTCATTCCAATTGCAATCCCAGCAGCTATTCCTGCAAGGGCAGCAAGTGAGACTTTTTTTGAGTCTTCAACCTGCCTTGCAATATGCCTTGAAGTAACATGTGCTGCTTCATGGGCTAAAATACCTGCAAGTTCAGACTCCTGCTCCATTGCGGCTATAAGACCGGTGTGGACAAAAATATAGCCTCCCGGAACTGCAAAGGCATTGTATACGCTGTTTTTGATAACAAAAAATTTAAAGTCAAAAAGCCTGTTATCGGAATTTTTTACAATTGTCTGCCCAAGATCATTTAAATACTTATCCACATAATAATCATCTACAATTGGATAGGCATTTTTTATCTGATTCAAAACTTCAGTTCCAAGTTCATTTTCTTCTTTTACAGTTAAAGAATATGAAAAATGGGGATTGATAAAAACCAAAGAAATCATTATACAAACTGAGACAGTAAAAAAATAAAATCTCATCTTTATTCCTTTTTACTTGAAATAGGTACCCTAAATCTTATACTGAAAAACCACCGGAGTTAATTATTCCAAAATTCAAATATTTATGCTAGAGGAATTTTACTATGGCACAGGTAATAGCAATAGCAAATCAAAAGGGAGGTGTGGGCAAAACCACAACAGCTGTAAATCTTGCAGCAGCACTGGCCCTTTCAAATAAAAAAACACTTATTGTCGACTGCGATCCCCAGGCAAATGCAACTACAGGCTCAGGTATAGACAAGGCAGATCTTGAAAAGACTTTATATCATCTTCTTATTGGACTTGCAGAGCCAGATGAGGTTTTGTGCAAAACAGAGGTAAAAAATCTTTTTATAATACCCTCAAAAGTTGAGCTTATAGGCTTTGAAGTAGAAATACTTTCAGAAGAAAACAGGGAAACCTATCTTGCATCTGCACTTGAAAAAATAAAGAAAAATTATGATTATATCATTCTTGACTGCCCTCCTTCCTTAAGTCTTCTGACCTTGAATGCTCTGGCATGTGCAGACAATGTACTTATTCCGCTTCAAAGCGAATTTTATGCACTTGAAGGATTGAGTCAGCTTTTGCAGACAATAAAAAGGGTAAAGCAAAGTATTAATAAAAATTTAAAAATTGCCGGAATTCTTCTGACAATGTTTGATAAAAGAACAAATCTTTCTGCACAGGTAGAAGAGGATGCAAGGAGTCATTTCAAGGATCAGGTTTTTAAAACCAAAATTCCAAGAAACATAAGACTTTCTGAAGCTCCAAGTTACGGACTTCCCATATTTATGTACGATCCCTCTTCAGTTGGGGCAAAAAGCTATCTGATGCTGGCAAAAGAGATAATTAAAAAAAACAAATAACAATACTGGCCGAAACAAATAATGGATAAAAAGAAAAATCTGGTAAAAAAAAGAGGACTTGGAAAAGGTCTTGGATCTCTGATCCCGGAGATGGAGCCTGAAACAGAAGAAAAAGAGGAAAAAAAAGATTTATCAAGGCTCCCCTTAAATCAGCTTGAACAAAATCCCTATCAGCCAAGAACAAAATTCAGTGAGGATGAAATTGAGGAGCTGAGTCTTTCAATAAAGGAACATGGAATTCTTCAGCCTGTTCTTGTAAGAAAAAAAGCAAATGAAAATAACAGATATGAAATAATTGCAGGTGAAAGAAGAGCAAGAGCTGCCAAAATTGCAGGACTAAAAGAAATTCCTGTGATTATAAAAGAAATGTCAGATGAACAGATGCTTCAGATTTCAATAATTGAAAATATTCAAAGGGAAAATTTAAACCCGGTAGAAGAAGCAAAGGCATATAAAAGACTTATAAATGAATTTAAAAGAACCCAGGAAGAACTTTCACAGATAGTTGGAAAAAGCAGATCAGCCATAGCCAATACAATGAGACTTTTAAACCTTCCTGAAAATATTCTGGATTCCATTGAAGATTCCCTTATTTCAGGAGGCCATGCAAGGGCACTTCTTGGGGCAAAGGATGAATTTGTTCAAAACAAGGTTTTTTATGAAATCCTGGACAAAAAAATGAGCGTAAGGGAAACAGAGTATCTTGTTAAAAGACTTAATGAAAACGACGTAAGTATAAAACCAAAACCCTTTATTCCCCCCCCTCAATACAAGACAATGGCAGTAAGACTTTCTGATTTAATGGGAACAAAGGTTCAGATCTCTGCCAAAAATAACAATACTGGCAAAATTGAAATAAACTTCAGAGATGAAAATGAATTGAATAAAATTTTTGAATATCTTAACTCAATTCAGAATGCAAATTAAAGACAGGATAAAATGAAAGACGATATTGTTATTGCCAAAACAGCCGGATTCTGCATGGGAGTGAGACGAGCTGTTGAAATTGCACTTGATGAAGCAAATATAAAAAACAAGGGCTCAGAAATTTTTACATTTGGCCCCCTCATACATAATCCTCAGGTTTTAAAGCTGCTTGAAGACAAAAAAATACAGTGCATTGAAGAAATACCTGAAAAGGGCAAGGGAACCATAATAATCAGGGCCCACGGAATCCCGCCGCAATCAAAGAAAAAACTTGAACAGGCGGGTTTTGAGGTAGTTGATGCAACATGTCCAAGGGTTATTAAAGTTCAGGCTATCATAAAAAAACATTCCGCAGAGGGCTATGATGTAATAATTGCAGGAGACCATGATCATGCCGAAGTTATAGGCCTTTTAGGATATGCAGGAGAAAAGGGTCATGTAATCAATTCAATTGAAGAGTTTGAAAACCTTCCTGCCTATGAAAAGGCAATAGTTGTTGCACAGACAACCCAGAACACAAAATTTTATAAGGATCTTGAAAAAACAATATCAGAAAAATTTCCTGACTATAAATTTTTCAATACAATTTGTGATTCAACAGAAAAAAGACAGGAAGAAATAAAAGAAATATCAAAGGATGTTGATGCCGTAGTAGTAGTGGGCGGTAAAACCAGCGGAAATACCAAAAGACTCAAGGAAGTTGCTTCCCAGGAAGGAAAAACTGCATTTCACATTGAAAATGAATCAGAACTTGATATGAATTTTATTGCAGCACAAAAAAAAATCGGTATAACAGCAGGTGCTTCAACTCCAAACTGGGTCATTTCCCAGGTTTATAAAGAAATAAAAACAGCCAGACTGAAAAAAGAAAAAAGTGCACTCCTATGCTGCTTTATAGTTTTAAAATTTCTATTTCGTTCAAATATTCTTCTTGCAGCAGGTGCAGGAGCACTTACCACTGCTGCAGCAGTTCTTCTTGATATTCCTCTGGAGTTTCCAACCGTTTTAACCGCTTCTTTATATATTTTTTCCATTCACACAATAAACAACCTTACCCTGATAGACTCAGATCGATTCAATGACCCGCAAAAGGCAAATATGTATGAAAAATATAAATTCCCATTGTCCTTTGCAGCTGTTTTTGCTGGGTTCTTGTGTATAGCAATGTCTTTTTCACTTGGTATTCTTCCTTTTATTGCAGTGATAATTATGACGATTGCAGGACTTTGCTACAAACTGCCAATTGTTAATATTCCAAAAATTACTAACGGGTTTGAACCATTAAGCAGAATAAAAGGTTCAAAGGCATTGCTTATTGCAGGAGCATGGGGAATGCTTTGTACAATTCTTCCAATATTTTCAGCAAATGATTTCAGTTTTTCAAAAATACCAGGAATTTTAGTTGTTTTTATTTTTTGTGCATCAATGGCCTTTTTCAGGACAATCTGGTTTGACATTCTTGCAATCCAGGGAAACAAAATTGCTGGAGAAATTACAATTCCAATTTTATACGGAGAAAAAAGAACTTCTGATTTGATAAAATATCTTATTCTATCAATGATTTTTCTTCTTTTTATTTCATCATTTACAGGAATTATTTCTAATTTTGGTTATCTTCTAATGATTTATCCTGCAATTTCCCTTATCTTTATTCTTATAAACACTAAAAAGGAAATTCAGCCTGGATTCTTTGATGATCTTATAACTGAAAGCTTTTTTCTAACAGCCGGAATACTTGCTTTAATATGGAAGATTTTTTCTTAAACAAACCTGTCAGTATTGAAATTACAAATGAACTTGACCTTCACAACTTTAACCCAAAGGAAATTGAAGATCTGGTTGAAGAATACATTTATCAATGCGTAAAACTTGATATACTTGAAATCAGGATTATTCACGGCAAAGGCAAAGGTATTTTGAAAAAAAAAGTTCAAAATATCCTTGCAAAAAATCCTTACGTTAAAAATTTTAAAACAGCCTCTCCCACCTCTGGATTCTGGGGAGCTACAACAGCTGTTTTAAAAAATAACTGACTTTATAATGACAAATAATTAATACAATTCTAAATTTTTTTATTCAAGGAGCAAGATGGAACCCGAAATTAAAATAAGAGGATACCACACAGATTTCTACAACCATGTAAACAACGCAAGATACCTGGAATTCTTTGAGGAAGGCAGATGGCAGCTTTTTGAAGACTATCTCCCACCTGAGGTTTTCACCCAGGGAAAATACTCTTTTTTTGTTGTAAATATAAACCTTTCTTATATGGGACAGGCCAAGATAAATGACATAATAGTTGTTAAATCCGGTATGCTGAAATTTGGAAATAAAAGCGCTGCATTCAGACAGCAGATTGTAAAAAAAGACTCAAATGAAATAATTGCACAGGCAGATGTGACTTTTGTTGTAGCAGATAAATCAGGCAAGGCACTTATAATTGAAGACGAAATAAAAAAAATGCTTTTAAATATCCCCCCTTTTGAAAACTGATAAAATATAACATCAGTATTTGATATTTTAAAAATTTAAAGTATAATACCAATAATTTCAAAAAACATTGTTTAGCTAATTAAGCCATTATTTAAATCTGTAATTAAAAAGACAGGTTCCCATTCATGAAATTTAAATCCCTGCCATAAGAAATTGAAAGGGAACCATGATTTTTGTTCTGTATATAATTAGTGATTGGATTTTTTGTTCACACTCCAATCAAACCAGGTTTATTAATACTTGTGGTTTATACCTGAACCATTGGGCCTTATTTAAAGATCCCCTTATGGATTTTCAGCTTGAATTACAATAACTTTTTTTATTTCAGGAGCTGATTAAATTGAAGGATAAAATTATCGGATTAAACGGCGAATTTACCAACAAAAGGCTTGAAGACAATTTTATGGCTACAACATGGCCAAGGCAGATAAAACCTGTTATTTTTATCACAGCCATTATAATTGCAGCCACCTTTGCAGTTGATATAAAAAAAATACTTCTTTTCAATATTACAGATGACTTTACTGTACTTTTAACATTAAAAGCCACAGTTTTTTTAAGCGGTATCTTCCTTATTCTTTTCAACCTTACCCAGTCTCTTATTATTTCTTCTTCTCTTATTTCATGTGTTTTTTTTATTACAACAGGCTTATACCTAACAGGTGAATCAGTTATAAAAACTGATGTAACAGGTACAGCTCTTTCAGCTCTTGTACTACTAACCTTTTGTTTTTATTTCTTTTATAATTTTAAAATAATGCTGACTGCTTTCGGGTGCATATTCTCTTCTCTGCTCTTTATTTCAGGCAATTACTTTTACAATGGAACACAGAATACAGACCTTATTATTTTCTCTGTAATTCTTTTAAGTTCAAATATTTTTGGTTTTTTTTCTTATCTCAAAATATCACGATTGAAACGAAAGGCATACTTTCTTGAAAACGGAATGGATAAGCTCAAAAAAGACATTACAACCGAAAAACAAAAAATTGAACGGGAAAAAACTGAAAACGCAAATATTATCAATATACCCATTGAAAACAATAAAAATTTTGAAAAAGAAGAGTCTTTTTCAAGCCATCTTCATGATGAATTTTACAGAAGCAGAAGATATTCAAATGAGCTTTCAGTTTTAATTGCTGAAATAAACAAATTTGACAAAATCAAAGAAAACCTCGGCAATAAAACTGCCGATTTAATTGCAGATGAATTTTTAAAGTCCTGCAAAAAAGAAATCAGACCAGCAGGAGATTATCTTGAAAAAACTTCTGAGAATCAATTCAGCTTTGTTCTTCCCTCAACTGATGAATATGGGGCCTTTTCCCTTGCAGAGCGTCTGATTGAAAAAACTTCAAAAAAGACATATAAAATCCAGAATAAAAAAATTAAAATCACAATTTCAACCGGAATAGCCTGTCTTGAAAATGAAAAAGAACCTCTGGCACTATTTGAACATGCAAAAAATGCATTAGCACAATCCAAATATAAAACAACAAGGGAAGCAGTTTTTTATTAAAACCTGAAATGAGGTTAATCTCATGAAAAAAACTGGCAAGGATTTTTATTCCGTAAGATGTATATTCAAACACAGAAATACAGACAATTCAAATTTCATTTATGAAGAAAGAGTTACTCTCTGGAAGGCGTCTTCATTTGAAGAAGCAATTACACTTGCTGAAATTGAGGCAAAAAACTATGCAAGTGAAATTAATTGTACATATACAGGTCTTTCACAAAGTTTCCATCTGCTGAAAAATGAAATTAAAAACGGCTGTGAAGTATTTTCCCTTATGAGGCAGTCTGATAAAAACACAAAAGACTATCTTGATTCGTATTTTGATACAGGAAATGAAAAGCTTAGAAATATTAACAATTCAGCAATTTAACAGAGCCAGAATTTCTTCTGATCCTTGATAAATAAAGCTGAATTGTTACAGTATTCAATGTAAAACTCATTCAAATTCAACTCCTATTCTATACCTCGGATACCTTGAAGAAAAAGGCTGATAGAATTTTGCCCATACCACATTTCCCTTTTCATAATTTTCTTCATTGTCATTCTCATTTAAAAAATAAAGAGTTGTTCCCTTCAGAAAAGGATAGTCGGAAATAAAGCTCATTCCATGATTTGAAATATCAAAAATCTTTGCCTTATAAACTTCTCCATTTGGATTTCTTCTGTAGGTAAGAGATTCGTGAAACCCCATTCTTCTTCTATCCCTTTCATCATATACAAAATAACCTCCATGCTCATTTCTGAAGCAGACTTTTTTTCTCTCAACTTTCTCATGATTTTCTAAATTCATAATACCCCTCCTTTTTTAATAAAAAGTAGTTACTTATGACATTCGCATGAAAAATGGAAAAATTAGATCTAAAACATCTGAAATGAAAACTGATATGTAAATTGATGTATAATTTATATAATACCTCGCCTATATATTTAAAATCAATATAAATTTTGCAGTAAACTTAGTTTACATATTCTAAGAAGCATATTAATAAAGATATATTTTTTTCAAATCTCATACTCATACCATCAGCTTTTCTTTTCTAATATTACAAGAATTCAGATCTTAATGATTATGCTGATGTTCACTTTTTTTTGAAGCCAGTCCTGACTTTTTCATTACCCAGAGAAACAATGGAAAAGCAAATAAAACAGATAAGATTACAGTTGAAACCAGTTTTATATAAAAACCAGGTTCCGAGGATATTTCACCTGAATTGGCAAGCACTTGAAATTTTGTGTAAAAATATAGCAAGTCCGTTAAAATTCCTGCGATAACAGATGAAATTATCACTCCAAAAAGATATATTACAGCTGATTTTTTTCCAATAATTTTGCTTATCATGCTAAATGAGGCTGCATTTGTTGCAGGCCCTGCAAGCAGAAATATCAATGCAGCACCAGGAGATACACCTGTCATTAAAAAGGCTGCCGCAACTGGAGTTGAAGAAGAGGCGCAGACATAAAGTGGAACTGATACAGCAAGCATTATAACCATTACAAATAAAAAACTCTGTCCTGTAACAGCTTCAACCATTTCAGGAGTAATAAAAACAGCAATAAGTGCTGCAAAAAAAACTCCAATTAAAAACCAGGCAGATATATCAGATATAAGATCAACAAAGGCAAACTTCATTCCTCTTTTAAATTTCATGAATAAAGAATCAGACTTCAGCTCATTTTTGAGATGGTTAGAGTCACTGCAGTTCCCTAAAACAGGAATATGATTTTTTTCATAAGCAGTTGAGCTGCAGCAACCGCTGGAACACCCGCAGGAGGAATGAATTGTTAACTCACCTGGTGCACTCCCTTTCTTGTCATCAAAAAAGTGAACAAGAAATCCTGTGAACAATGCTGAAAAAAAAGCCGCAACAGGTCTTATTACAGCCATTACAGGCCCAAGCATTGCATAGGTAATTGCAATAGAATCAACCCCTGTTTCAGGTGTTGAAACAAGAAAAGACACAACAGAGCCTTTCCCTCCACCCTGCTTTCTTATTCCAGCAGCAGCCGGAACTACTCCGCAGCTGCACAGAGGTATTGGAATACCAAATGCAGAGGCTTTTAAAATTCCAGATTTTTTGCCTGATCCTATATGTTTTTTTACAAAGTCGTCTGGAAGAAAAGCCTTTAAAAGCCCTGCTACAAAAAATCCAAGAAGCATGTATGGAGAGGCTTCCATTAAAAAATAAATAAATTCCCTTAAAATATCTTCAGCTAAATTCATAACCCACCAATATATTATCATTTGAACACTTATTCATATATACCATAAATAAATTCAACTTCAATCAAAAAATTAATTTTTTAGCGGCCTGTATTTAAAGAAAACAAATTAAAGGGTTTTGTTTTGCTGGTCCAGATAAAAACTTAGAAAAAACAATTTATTTTAAAAATTAAAAATTTATTCCAAAACATGGTCAAGACCTGTCTGAATAAGAGATCTGACATGGTCATCATCCAGACTGTAAATTACATTTTTGCCTTCACGCCTGAACTTTACAATTTTTGCAGCTCTTAAAACCCGGAGCTGGTGGGAAACAGCTGAAGACCCCATCTCCATAATTCCGGCAATATCGCATACGCAAAGCTCAGAGTTGGAAAGTGCATCTAGAATTTTTATTCTTGTGGGATCTCCTAAAACCTTGAAAAGCTCTGCAAGAGACAAGAGATCTTCAGGATCTTTAATTTTTGACTTCACCTTTTCAATTTTTTCAGGATCTGCTGAAAATGCAAGGCAAACATCATTATTCATATTTTCTCCGGATTTTAGCAATTTTGAATAAAGAAACAATGGATTTAATATACACAAATACCATTCAACAATTTTAAAGTCAATCTGCTCAAATTTCAGTCCACCTGCATTTGATATTTTAATTTATGTGATTAATGTTTTTCTAGAATATTTCATAAAACTTAAAAACACGAGGAAATAACATGAATAAACTAAAGCCTCTTCTCAGCGAATACAATTTATCAGGATTAAAACTAAAAAACAGAATTGTTATGGCTCCCATGACAAGAAGCAGAGCAACAGGTGAAGGCAGTATTCCAAATGACCTTATGGCGGAGTATTACGCACAAAGGGCAACTGCAGGACTTATTATTTCTGAGGGTTCACCAATATCACCAAGGGCTGTGGGATATATAAACACCCCGGGCATTTATACAAAAGAGCAGATTGAAGGCTGGAAAAAAATAACAAAAGCAGTCCATGAAAAAGACGGAAAAATATTTATCCAGCTATGGCATGTTGGTCGTATGTCACATCCTGATTTCCATAATGGAGAACTTCCACTTTCTGCATCAGCAATAAATCCAAATTCAAAGGCCTATACTCCAAGAGGTTTTAAGGATACTGTTGCACCAAAGGAAATGACCATAGATGAAATCAAATCAACTGTAAAAGATTTTGGAACTGGTGCTGCAAATGCATTGAAGGCAGGTTTTGACGGAGTGGAAATTCATTCATCAAACGGATACCTTCTTCACCAGTTCTTCAGTACTACCTCAAATAAAAGAACAGATGAATACGGAGGCTCAATTGAAAACAGAGCAAGAATTCTTTTTGAGGTAATTGAGGAAATAAAAAAGCATATCCCGGAAAATAGAATTGGAGTAAGGCTTAATCCTTCACTTCACGGGATTTTTGGAATGACCCTTGATGAAAATACAATTCCGACTTTTGACTATATAGTAAATAAACTCAATGATTATGATCTTTCTTATCTTCATCTGTCAGAACCTTTTACTGATGTAACAGAGCTTGTCCATGCAGAGCCTGAAATTGCAAAAAGATACAGGCCGATTTATAAGGGAACCCTTATGATAAACTCTGCCTTTGACCAGAAAAAGGGGAATGCCTTTATTGAAGAGGGTCTTGCAGACCTGGTTGCCTATGGGAAACCTTTTATATCAAATCCAGATCTTGTTAAAAGATTTGAGAAAGATGCAGAACTTACCCCCTGGGACGAATCAACTTTTTACACTCCCGATGAAAAGGGATATACAGACTATCCTTTTATGGAATAATTAAAAAAATAGGGCGTTAAGCCCTATTAACTCAATATGATTTTATAAAAAAAGCCCCTTCTGAAGATTTTTTTCAAAGGGGCCAAAAAAAATCATGCCTGATCTTTAAATCCTTCTCTTAAGACAGTGTATTTTCCTGTATTTATATCAAGATCATAAATATTAAAATTTGTTTTTATATCAAACCCTTCATAATGCACTGCAAGATTTAATGAGGCTGATCCATTATCTCCGCTTTTTATTCTGTGGAAAACATTTACAGGCCAGACAAGCATTGCTCCCCCATTATGAATAAGCTTTCCGTTTTTATAAATTTTATCAGGTGTAACAATAAAGTTTTCAATTTTACCGTGCTTTACAGAATAAATATCAACATTCCTTTCTCCGTAAAAAACCATCAGATTATCAGCCTGATGGGGATGCATGTACCAGGGTCTTTCCACATCACCGATTTTACCTGGTGATACAGCACCTTCAGCATGGATTACCCTGTCCATTGAATGGATTTCAGGTATGGCATTACTTTCAAGTATATCAAAACTAACTCCAGGTGTTTTTCTAAAGGGTTTAAGCTCGATTATTCTGTAAAGACCTTCAACTTCTTCTATTACAAGGCTCATTTTATTATCTCCAGATATCTTGACAAAAAATCAACTCAGTCTTCAACAAGGCTTACACTTTAAATCTTGATACTATGGCATTAAGCTTTCCAGACATTTCACTCAGGATTTCAGAACTGATTTTTATCTGCCCGATTCCAGATGAAATCTCATCTGTTTCCCTGCTAACTGAAGTAATATCAGAGGATATCTGGTTTGCCACGTCAGCATTCTGATTAACTCTTTGATTAACATCTTCCACTGCCTGGGAAGCCTCACTTATATTACGCGTAATTTCAGTTGTTGCAGAAGACTGTTCCTCAACTGCTGCAGCTATTGTTGCAACAATATCATTTACATCTCCAATTACTTTCTTTATTTCATCAATATCTTCAACACTCATGCTCACAGAACTTTGCACTTCTTCAATTTTTCCCTTGATATCAAGGGTTGCCTTTGCAGTCTGAACCGAGAGTTCCTTGATTTCATTTGCAACAACTGCAAATCCTTTTCCTGCTTCCCCTGCCCTTGCAGCTTCAATTGTTGCATTAAGAGATAAAAGATTGGTCTGCTGTGAAATATCAGTTATTGTCTCTGTTACTTCACCAATTGACTGTGCAGCTTTTCCAAGCTCTGCCATTCTGATTGAAGCGTTTGCTGACTTTTCAACTGCATCATTTGAAATGCTTCTTGCCTTTTCTGTACTCTGGGCAATTTCATTTATAGTGGAATTCATTTCCTCGGCAGCAGAGGCAACCATATTTATATTTGTAGAAGACTGCTCCATTGCAGCAGCAACGTCATTTATATTTGCTGTCATTTCTTCAGATGCAGCTGAAACATTCTGTGATTTTGAAGATACATTTTCTGCTGCAGCTGTCATTTCAGATGAAACGGCTGAAAGCTCAGTTGATGAGTTTGCAACTTCATTGGAATTTTCAGCTATCTCTTTAATCATTTCCTGCATTTTGCCCATAAAAGTATTGAACCATATGCAGAGCTGGCCGATCTCATCTTTTGTTTTAACTTCAAGACGCATTCTAAGATCACCTTCGCCCTGTGCAATATCCTTAAGTCCATTTACGGCTTTATTTACAGGATTGATTATTGCCTTTGATACTATATAAATAAAAAAGGCAGCAATTAAAACTGAAACAATTCCTGTAACCAGAATAAAATTCCTTATTGCCCTTGGAGCCGAAAGAAACTCATCTGCATCCTGGGTTGCAGCAATATACCAGTCATTTAATCCAACCGGAGCATAACCTGAGATTTTGTAAACTCCATAAAAATAATAATCATCTGTTCCTGAATTCCCAGACAGCATTTTTTCCTTAAACTCCTGAATCCCATCAAGATCATTCATATTAAGGCTTAATATATGCTTTTCCACAGGGTGTGAAAGAACAAGGCCTTTTTTATTTGCCATATAGCCATAACCGGTTTTACCAATTTTTCTTCCTGAAATAAGTGTGGTAAAATAATCGACCTTAATAGTCAAACAGGACACACCCATTAGTTTTCCAAGCTTGTTTTTTACAGGAACACTTATAACTCCAACAACATCTGAAGACACACGGGATTTAATCAATTCACCCATTGATGCTTTCCCGGAACTAACAGCTTTTTTAAAATAATCCCTGTCAGAAATATTTATATTTCCATAGGGAGTACCATTTTGCATTATTCCAGCAAAGATATTTCCCTGTGCATCTGACATAAAAATACCTTCATAATGTTTTCCCATATTCTTAAGGGTATTCAAAAGATTTGAGTTCAAAAGTTTAACACTTTTATCCAGTTCTTCGGCATTGCCCTCTTCCTTCAGGCTAAAGGCATTTATAACCAGATTTTTATCTGCAAGCATCTGTGCCGTGATAAATTCCGATTCAACGGCATTTCTTGTTATACTTGCAAGATCTTCAGCAATTCCCTTTACCTGATTTTTTGATATTTCCATTACTGAATCTGATGCCTTATTAACTGAAAAATAACCAAGGACAATTATTGGAAGAAGAACAACCAATATCCCCCCAACCATAAGTTTGAAACCAAGAGAATCTTTTTTACTCATACCCCCTCCTTACAAATAGGCAAGCGTGAAATTGCAGAAAATTACAGACTTGAAGTTAGAAATTTTTTTAATTTAAATAATTGCGGAACCAGAACTTTTTTCTTTGGAAATCTGTATCAGGAATCATATCCAAACTTTCAACTGACCAGATCTTCCTCAGGCTGAATTTTAATCCAGTCCAGCCAAACAAAAAATCCTGGTTTTAGGTCAATCACTTAACAGCATAAAAATTAAAATTTTTATATTACTATATGATTATAATGAAATTTCAAAAAAAAATCCCGTAATTTTTTACAATTACAGGATTTTTAAGACTAAAATTTTATTTTTAAATAAAAATATTAATATTCCCTTGGAGTCTTGTTAATCTGCTCAAGAGTAAAAACAGGACCGTCCTTGCACACAAGTTCTTTTCCTATGTTGCAGCGGCCGCACATTCCTATTCCGCACTTCATTCTGTTTTCAAGACTCATTATTATATGATCGTGCTTGTACCCAAGTTTATCAAGAACCGGCTGGGTAAACTTGATCATCATCGGAGGACCGCACACTATTGCATAGGTGTCGTCACTTGCAGGAGGGGCTACCTTGTCTGCTATCTGAGGTACAAATCCCTTGTGGAATCTCCAGTTGGGATCGTCTGTTCCGTCAACTGTGATGTGCATGTTAACATCATCACGGTCTCCCCACTCGTTAAGTTCGTCAAGGTATAGAAGATGACCAGGAGTTCTTGCTCCGTATACTACATCTATTGTTCCAAACTTTGAACGGTTTGCAGGATCTATCATCATTTTGATTGACGATCTGAGTGTGGTATAGGCAAAACCACCGCCTACTATAAATATATTCTTTCCTTCAAGAATTTCCCAGGGATACCAGTTACCAAGAGGGCCTCTAAGACCCATTACATCTCCAACTTTCATTGAATGCAGATATGAGGTAACTTTTCCGGCCTTGAATACTGTAAACTTTACAAATCCCTTTTCTGTCGGTGAAGATGCTATACCAATTGGAATCTCACCCTGTCCCGGAATTGAAAGTTCTGCAAACTGACCTGACTTGTATGCAAATTTTTCTTCATCTTCAGGATTTAGAAATACAAACTTGAATGTCTTTAGTAATTTGTCGTCCGTTTCGGTGATTATCTCGTCGATACGAACCGGATACGGCTTATATGGATTTGCTGCTCTCACTTTTTTTCTCCTTTTCCTGCCGGACTATTTTGATGGTTCGTAGTCATTCATCTGCTGACATACTTTACGGATGTCAATGTTCACAGGACACTGACTTACGCATCTGCCGCAGCCAACACACATTATTCCGTCCTCATACTTGTCAAGATAATACTTGAGCTTATGCATGAAGCGGTTTCTTGTCCTCTGCCAGGCTTCGTGTCTTGGGTCATGACCTGTTGTGTGAACAGAGTATACTTCCGACATACAGGTATCCCAGTTACGCATTCTCACTCCGTCTTTACCCTTTACCTCATCCTGAATGTCAAAACACCAGCAGGTCGGACAGGCATAGGTACAGGTGCCGCAGTTAATACACGCAAAAGCAGCTTCTTCCCAGAACGGAGCTTCATAAAGATCAAGAATTGTCATTTTTTCTATTTTATCAAAAGAAACCTTTGACTTTATTTTTCCTTCTGCCTGTTCTTTAAGCTCTGCAAGCTTTGCTTCAACTCCTGAGTCTCCTTCTGCAAATCCTGCTGCCGCTGCAAATTTTTCGCCTTTTTCTGTTAAAGCCTTTCCTATGTATGAATCTCCTGCATCTGCAAGGATTATATCAAGGCATGATTCATCAAAAGGACCTGTGCCGCAGCTTGTGCTGAAATTTACAGGGGACGGATTGTTTTCTGCCATACCTACAAGGGTAAGATTTTCATATCTTCTTTCAAAATAAGGATCTTTATAATCTTCTGTCATAAAGTTCTTTTTCAAGATCTCAACTGCCTTTGCATCGTATGGACGGATTCCCACAGCTGCTCGCGGTGTTTCATCAAAAGGCACTTCTTCAAGTATATGATGACCTTCTTTATTTTCATCAAGGCTGTAGGAAAACATTACTTCCGACTGGGGAAGTACCACTTCCTTTACCGACATTCTGGTCTCGCTGTATTCAAGGTCTGGAGTCTCTCCGTCTTTGAGCTCCCTGAATGTATGACCTTTTTTCTCTTTTACCGGACCTGCAAGTCTGTATGACTTCTGCACTTTCTCCATTGCACCGGCCCAGTCTGATTTTTTTATGCTTATCATTTTCATGGCTGTTCCTTTTTCATCTCCTCAAGGTTCATGATCCACATGGTCTCTTAGGGCCTATTTTATAAATTCGTTCGGGTCGTTAATTTTGTACTGATCAAGTGCAGGACGCTTATCCAGCTCCATTCCAGCTTCAGAACCGTATTTCTCCACGCAGTCTTTTATTGTCTTGCGTGTAAAGTATCTCATTTTTATATCCATGGGGCATGCTGCTTCACAGGCACCGCAGTCTGTACAGCGGCCTGCATCATGAAACGCTCTAAGGAAATGATAGGTCAGTACATCTGTTTCATTATCGCTCTTTCCTACCCACTGGGGACGGGATTCGTCTACAAAACAGGTCGGGCAGTAACATAGCGGACAGGCATTTCTGCAGGCATAACAGCGGGTACATTCTGAAAGAAGTTCTCCAAAAAAGTTCCATCTCTCATCTGCACTCATTTTTTCCACTTCATCAACATCTGCAAATCTGTCTGAAATTTCAAGCTCAGCTACTTCTGGTCCTGCAAGCTCATCAAAAATCACAGGGTTTCTTTTGATGCAGGTTTTGCAGTTTGACTGCAGCACATCTGACTTTGCAACCTTCTTTTCAAAACCATCTCCCTTGATTGTGATGGTTTCATTATCATCTTCTACTGAAGTGATTTCTCCTTCTGCAAGGTCAAGAAGGGCTTTTTTATCTGCAAGTCCTGTACAGGGAACACCTATTATATATAGCTGCTCACGTTTGATTTTATTTTCTATTATGTGAGTTACAAGGTTTCTGCTGTCGCATCCCTTTACTACTATTCCAACCTTGTCTTTGCGGTTGGTCACGTAATTTACAAGGTTCATACGGCAGTTGCAGTCAAATACCAGATTTTCTGCTTCCTTCTCACTTTTTGCCATATAGGGCTCGGACATGTAACCAAGAGTTCCTTTACGAAACCCTATCACTACATCTACCTTTCCCTCGCTTAAAATCTTTTTTGATATCTCTTTTATTTTATCTGTATATGCGTCCATTACGCCACCTCAGGTAACTTTTTAATGAATTTCTTTGCAGGACCGAGTTTTGTAACGGTTTCAATCACGTCTTTTGCAACAGCTGCAAACTTCACCCCTTCAGCAGATGAAATCCATGAAAAATGAAGTCTTCCCTTTTCAATACCAACATATTCAAGCATTTCATTCAAAACATCAAATTTACGTCTGGCATAGTAATTACCTGAAATATAATGGCAGTCTCCGGGATGGCATCCTGAAACCCAAACTCCGTCAGCACCTTTTCTGAATGCAGACAATATCATTTTCGGTGAAACCCTTCCTGAGCAAGGCACTCTTATAACTCTCATGGAAGGCGGATACTGAAAACGGCTTACACCTGCAAGATCGGCAGCACCGTAGCTGCACCAGTTGCAGAGAAAAGTTATAATTTTTGGTTCAAATTCACTCATTTTATTTTATTCCTCCTTAAACCGGAAATTCCGGTAAAATTTTAGGCTTCTTCCACCATTGCAAGTATCTGTGATTCATCAAACCCTGAAAGATGAAGTGCTCCTGAGCGGCATGATGCAACACAGGCTCCACAGCCTTTACAAAGAACAGGGTTAATTTCTGCGCGTCCTTTATATGGCTCTTCTTTTCTTATTGAAGGTGCATTGTATGGACAAACTGCAACACAGGCTCCGCAGCCGCTGCAGAAAGCAGGGTTAACCCAGGCAACTGTTCCGCTTGTGGCAATTTCCTTGCTTGCAAGAAGAGTAACTGCACTTGATGCTGCAGCCTGGGCCTGTGCAATTGCTTCATCAATTGGTTTGGGATAATGTGCAAGACCTGCAAGGAAAACACCGTCAGTGGAAAAATCTGAAGGAGCAAGCTTAACGTGTGCTTCAACAAAAAAGCCCTGATCATTTACCGGTACTTTGAAAAACTGGGAAATTTTATCTGTTTCATTTGGAACAATAGCTGATGCAAGAGAAAGAAGATCCGCCTCAATAACAACAGGTCTTTTTAAAACATGATCAATTACTTCAATCTCAAGTTTTTCACTTCCTTTTCTAACTTTTGGCTTGTTTAAAAGGTCGTATCTTATAAAAATTACACCTTTATCTCTTGCTTCTTTGTAAAGGAATTCTTTTTCAGCGTAAGTTCTTATATCCCTGTAAAGAACAAAAATGCTCATTTCAGGTTTTCTTTTCTTAAGCTCTAAAGCACTTACCATTGTATGTGTGCAGCAAAGCCTTGAGCAGTATGGTCTCTGAGGTTCACGGGAACCAACACACTGAATGAAAACAGCAGTTTCAACTTTATCAAGGGAAGGATCATTTTCCCTTAATTTTTTATCTAAATGCTGGCTTGTAAGAACTCTTTCATCTTCCCTGTACATATATTCTTTTGGCTGATACTCTGCTCCACCTGTAGCAACAACTGCAACACCGTGCTCAAGAACTTCTTCCTTGCCGTCATATGAAAGAGTTGCCTTAAAGTTTCCGACAAATCCTTCAACATCTTTTAATGTACATGAAGTTATTACATTTACCTTTTCATTGGCCATTAAATCTTTAGCCATTTGAGCTGTAACCTCAGGAATATTTTCACCCTGGGCTGTCATGAAAAGATTGTTTGCCTGACCACCAAGTTTTTCATTTCTTTCAACAAGGGTTACACCGTAGCCGTGATCCGCAAGAGCCTTTGCTGAAGCCATTCCGGAAATACCGCCGCCGATTACAAGTGCATGCTGATTTATTGAGAGATTTGCTTCTGTAAGAGGCTCAAGCATGGCAGCCTTTGCAACAGCCATTCTCACCTGGTCTTTTGCCTTTTCAGTGGCTTTTTCAGGTGTATCCTTGTGAACCCATGAGTCATGGTTTCTTATATTAACCATTTCAAAAAGGTACTTGTTAAGTCCTGCAGCCAGAAGAGTTTCCTGGAAAAGAGGCTCATGTGTTCTTGGAGAACATGCAGCAACTATAACCCTGTTAAGTTCTTTTTCCGCAATAACCTTTGCTATTGCATCCTGTGCATCCTGGGAACACGAATAAAGGTTGTCTTCAGCATATTCAACATTTGGAAGTGTTTTTGCGTATTCAGCAACTGCAGGGACATCAACTACACCACCGATGTTTATACCGCAATGGCATACAAACACACCGATTTTAGGTCTCTGACCTGTGATATCCTTGATAACAGGTTCCTGAACTTCCCTTGCAAGTGTGCCGCGGACTTCGGAAATATCAGCTCCTGCACAAAGTGCTGCTGATCCTGCTTCAATAACTGTCTGCGGAATATCTTTAGGAGCCTGGAAGGCACCACATACATAAATTCCGTCCCTTGAAGTGGCTGTTGGAGCAAATGTTCTTGTTTTACAGAAACCGCTGTCTGTAAGTTCAATACCCATTGCTTTTGCTTTTTCCTGAACATCCTTGTTGATTTCCATTCCAACTGAAAGAACAACAATGTCAAATTCTTCCTGGGTTTTGACTCCGTCCTCACTTATATATTCAATAATCTGGCCTGGCTGTGTTCCAGTATTGTAAACTGAATGAACCCTGCATCTTTCAAACTTAACCCCAAGCTCGTCCTTTGCCTGGTTGTAGCATTCTTCAAAACCTTTTCCATAGGTTCTCATGTCCATATAAAAAATCTTGCAGTCAAGACCTGGATCATGTTCCTTGGCAATAATTGACTGCTTGATTGCATACATACAGCAAACTGAAGAACAATAACCGTTTCCGCAGGTGTTTATATCCCTTGAACCCACACACTGAAGCCATGCAATTTTTTTAGGCTCTGCGTGATCTGAAAGTCTTACCACATGTCCCTGAAAAGGGCCTGATGCAGAAAGAAGTCTTTCAAATTCAAGTGAAGTAACAACATCTGGAGAGTTTTTGTAATTATATGGCATTTCATCAGGTTTAAAAGCTTCAAAACCTGTTGAAAGAATAACTGAACCTACATTGAGTGTGAATCTTTTATCTGTATCTTCATAGTTAATTGCGTCTGTTGGACAAACTGTTGAACAAAGACCGCATTTTCCCTTTGTAAGTTTTATACAGTTTTGAGGGTCAAGGGTATATTTGAGTGGAACAGCCTGTGGATATGGAACATATGCAGCTTTTCTTTTTGCAAGACCTGCATTATATTCATCATTTACTTTTTTAGGACATTTTTCAGCACAGGCGCCGCAGCCTATACACTTGTCAATATCCACATATCTTGCCTTCTGAAATATTTCTACTTCAAAATTACCCTTTTCACCTTTTATATCTTCAATCTGAGCCAATGTTATAAGCTCGATATTTATATGTCTTCCAACCTCAACAAGTTTAGGCGACATAATACACATGGAACAGTCATTTGTTGGAAAAGTTTTGTCAAGCTGAGCCATAACACCGCCTATTGAAGCGGCCTTTTCAACCATGTATACGTAATAGCCTGAATCTGCAAGGTCAAGTGCAGCCTGGATAGCTCCGATTCCGCCACCTGCCACAAGTACTGACCCAATCTTTTGAGACATTATATTACCTCCTGAATATTATTGGAGTTTTTGTTGTTACAGGCCGAAATCAGCCAGATCCTCTCCAAGATAAATCCTCTCGTTTTCACCTAAAATTCCCATTGCAAGGCAGATTATTGTCCAGAGATGGACAGTGTGATATTTACCGTTGAAATGATGTCCTATATCTTCAACCTGTGCGTGGCAGTTATGGCATGGAGTAATTACATAATCAGCATTAGTCTGCTGGATCTGATTGAACTTGATTTTGCCGTACTCTCTTCTTTCGTCATTATATCCGGCCTGCAGTGAACCGCCACCACCGCCGCAGCAGTAGTTTAAAACTCCGTTTGGAGTCATATCAACAAAGTTTTCTTCACCTACAACTGTTTTAACAACAAATCTTAGGTCTTCAGCCATTTCTTCGCGTAAACTTTTTCTGATTATGTTGCATGGATCCTGAACAGTAAATTTAATTCCAAGCTCTTTATTCCAGTCTGAATTAACCTGAAGCTTGCCTTCTCTTATCCATTTTGCATAAAGCTGAATTATACTTATGAACTCAAAGTTGCATTCAATATTAAAACGCCTTATGGCTCCATAAATTGCATAGAACGAATGACCGCACTCTGTATTTACAAAATATTTGATTCCAAGCTTGTGAAGATGATCAACCTGCTTCCTTACTATCATTTCCCAGCTTTCGTCATCAGCAAGGAACATACAGTAGTTCTCTCCACCCCACATCTGGGAATAATATGTCCAGTCAGCACCTGCCTTGTGGAGAATTTTCCACAATGGCATCAGTTCTTCCGGCTCTGTCACAGGCTCTCTTGAGTTCTGGTTTAGTGCAAACATCGCGCCTTCTTTGTCAATTGGCGCCTCCAGGTTTTCAAAACCTTCCTGCTCCCTGCATTCTTCAACAAGGTCTTCAACAGTAAACTGAAAATCTTCAAAAGGAACACCCATTGCACCGCCGTTTGACTGTACATGCATATCACATGATGCTCTAATACCTTTAGGTCTTTCCTCTCTTGGCCATCTTGCCCTTACTTCATAAATCAGCTGCGGAATATTGATAGACATGGGACATACATCATAACAGCGCTTGCACATTGTACACACCCATACCCAATCGTGTCTTTCAAGCTCTTCATCCATGCCGAGAACTGCCATTCTTATGAATTTTCTCGGATCCATATCCATCAATCCTGTTGCAGGGCATCCGCTTGAACATGTTCCGCATGTCAGACACGCATTTAAATTGCCGTCCGGCACCATGGCTTTAGCCATTTCGCTTAATTTACCGCTTGAACCGCGGATTTTTGCCGGTTCTCCCATTAGCTGCCTCCATTATTCTTTGTGAATAAACAATAAATTAATATTAACTTTTTTAATCTTTACCGTTTTTATTATAACTTTTTTCTATAATTATTATTTATATCTTCAGTGGAATAGCTATAATTGAGCACAAAGAATAATGTCAAAGTGATAATATTAATTAAGCAATTGCTCTTTATTTGTTTTTTCGATAATTTTTTTGACTTTGATATTTGGAGAGAACAGGACTATTCTTACTTGCAAGTTCTACAGACTGAAAATCTCATGGATTTTCATTGAGAAAAAATAAAAAATCTCAGCTTACAAATATTCTTTAAATAAACATGCAGCTGATTTAATTTTGTAGAATTTAAATTTTAAGGGGATAAAAAAAGAAATATGTAATCTTAAAATTTTAAGATTTTATATTTGGGTAGTTGTTATAAAATTCTTTTCGCCTGTACCTTAGAAAATTCTTCATCCTGTGGGTTTTAACCTCTGCTATTGCTGATTTACTGAGCTCAAAACAGAAAAAAGTTTCTTTTTCTTCAAGGCAAAAACTTTCAACTCTGCCGGAAGGTGAAACAAGAAGAGAAACTCCAGGAAAATAAAGATTTCTTTTATTTAAGCCGCACTGATTAACTGCAATGACATAAAGACCATTGTCATATGCTCTGGCCAGAAGATGCCTTTTCCATGACTCAAATTTTTCCTGAGAGCTTCCCCGCGGAGAAGCATGGGGAATTATCAGAAGATCAGCCCCTTTTTCAGCCATTATGGTTGATATTTCAGGGAAATGGGCATCAAAACAAAGCTGGATTCCGAATTTCCAACCTGAAAAATTAAAAACAGGGATTTCATTTCCAGGCGAAATATGTGAAAGTTCAGGTGGGCCCGGCTGTAGCTTTCTATATATTCCGGAAAATTTCCCATTTTGAACAAAAACATGACTTGCAAAGAATTTATCATCTCTTTTTTCAGTAAATCCGCATAGAAAGGAAATACTGTATTCCAGTGACAATAACTCCAAATTGGTTTTAAATTCAAAATCAAACTCAATTGCAGTATCACAGACATCTTCACCTGTAACATATCCGGTGAGGTTCAGCTCAGGAAAAACAACCAGATCGCAATTATTGCATCTGCCCTTTTCAAGAAAAAGTCTTGTTTTTTCAAGATTTTTCCTAAATTCTCCAGGCTCAAATACTGACAATACTGTTCCTGCCTTGATTTTTTCCATTAAACTTTAAATTTTGCTCTGATTTTAAAAACATCTGTTGCAGGCAGATTCAGAATATTTTCAACACCTGTTTTAGTTTTAATTTCCTCAAGGCTTTTTTCAATATCTTCCATGGATTGTGCTATGAAAGTAAACCAGACATTAAACCTGTTTTTTCTAATATAATTATGAGTAACCCCATCGTAGGAATTCACTGTTTCTGAGAAAAAATCAATTTTTTCTTCTGGTACCTCAGCAGCACAAAGCGTTGAAAGAAATCCAAGTTTATCAGGGAAAAAATTACCGCCTATTCTTCTTATGACATCATTTTGCCTTAACTTTCTTATTCTTTCAATTACCTCATCTTCATCCAGCCCAAGACTTTGTGCTATTTCCATGTAAGGTCTTTTAGAAACAGGGAAATCCGACTGAATTGAATTTATTATTAATCTGTCTGTTTTATCCATTTATCTAGTCTGCGTTTATAATGTTTATCCACACTTTCCTTGTTCTTGGTCCGTCAAACTCGCAAAAATAAATGGCCTGCCATGTTCCAAGAGAAAGCCTGCCGTCATTTATTGCAACAATCTGGCTTGCACCGACAAGAGTTGACTTTGCATGGGCATCGGAGTTGCCTTCCATGTGCCTGTATGCAGGATCATTGGGAACAAGCCTGTTAAGAGTCTGGATTATATCGTATTCCACGTTTGGATCAGCGTTTTCATTTATTGTTACGGCTGCAGTTGTATGTGGAACAAAAATATGGCAAAGTCCGTTAATTACTCCAGATTCCCTTACAGCTTCAGAAACCCCGGCTGTTATATCAATGAATTGGCTTGATTCTTCAGAATTAACTTTTAAAAGCATTTTTTCCACAATTAACCCTTTCTCCTGAAAGGTAAAAAAAAGCCCTGTCATAATAAGACAAGGCTTTTTTGATTCTATTGTGATAACTTAAGGACTGATTATACACAACCTGTTGGCTTAGGAAGTCCAGCCATTTTACAAGCTCCCTTACCTGGGCCAGATGGGAACAATTCATAAATGTACTTAAGTTTGAAACCTGTAAGCTTTGAAAGAACACGTACCATTGGAGCGATACCATTCTTCTTGTAGTAGTCCTGAAGGATATCAATTACTTTCCAATGTTCATCAGTAAGCTCTTCAATACCTTCTTCTTTTTTTACGTATTCAACCCATTCTTTGTTATAGTTGTTGAAATCGTCTAGAAAGCCGTCTTCGTCAACTACAAAGGTTTGACCATTAAATTCAACTTCTGCCATCACTTCCTCCTGTAAATATGTTTATAATTCTTTTATCTTGGGCATTAGCCCTTTTTTCCTGCATATTGAAGCGGTTTAAATATCCGACTAGGTAATCTTTTTAACCAAATGCAATTATCTTGTCAACAATCAAATTCTCATGATTTTTTAAAAATCAATTATAAATTAAATGATTTCAGTTGAAAAATTTGGAAAAAAAAATTCATTCTAAAAAACCGGGTCTGAACAAAGACCCGGACAGATATTAATATTCCCTTGGAGTCTTGTTAATCTGCTCAAGAGTAAAAACAGGACCGTCCTTGCACACAAGTTCTTTTCCTATGTTGCAGCGGCCGCACATTCCTATTCCGCACTTCATTCTGTTTTCAAGACTCATTATTATATGATCGTGCTTGTACCCAAGTTTATCAAGAACCGGCTGGGTAAACTTGATCATCATCGGAGGACCGCACACTATTGCATAGGTGTCGTCACTTGCAGGAGGGGCTACCTTGTCTGCTATCTGAGGTACAAATCCCTTGTGGAATCTCCAGTTGGGATCGTCTGTTCCGTCAACTGTGATGTGCATGTTAACATCATCACGGTCTCCCCACTCGTTAAGTTCGTCAAGGTATAGAAGATGACCAGGAGTTCTTGCTCCGTATACTACATCTATTGTTCCAAACTTTGAACGGTTTGCAGGATCTATCATCATTTTGATTGACGATCTGAGTGTGGTATAGGCAAAACCACCGCCTACTATAAATATATTCTTTCCTTCAAGAATTTCCCAGGGATACCAGTTACCAAGAGGGCCTCTAAGACCCATTACATCTCCAACTTTCATTGAATGCAGATATGAGGTAACTTTTCCGGCCTTGAATACTGTAAACTTTACAAATCCCTTTTCTGTCGGTGAAGATGCTATACCAATTGGAATCTCACCCTGTCCCGGAATTGAAAGTTCTGCAAACTGACCTGACTTGTATGCAAATTTTTCTTCATCTTCAGGATTTAGAAATACAAACTTGAATGTCTTTAGTAATTTGTCGTCCGTTTCGGTGATTATCTCGTCGATACGAACCGGATACGGCTTATATGGATTTGCTGCTCTCACTTTTTTTCTCCTTTTCCTGCCGGACTATTTTGATGGTTCGTAGTCATTCATCTGCTGACATACTTTACGGATGTCAATGTTCACAGGACACTGACTTACGCATCTGCCGCAGCCAACACACATTATTCCGTCCTCATACTTGTCAAGATAATACTTGAGCTTATGCATGAAGCGGTTTCTTGTCCTCTGCCAGGCTTCGTGTCTTGGGTCATGACCTGTTGTGTGAACAGAGTATACTTCCGACATACAGGTATCCCAGTTACGCATTCTCACTCCGTCTTTACCCTTTACCTCATCCTGAATGTCAAAACACCAGCAGGTCGGACAGGCATAGGTACAGGTGCCGCAGTTAATACACGCAAAAGCAGCTTCTTCCCAGAACGGAGCTTCATAAAGATCAAGAATTGTCATTTTTTCTATTTTATCAAAAGAAACCTTTGACTTTATTTTTCCTTCTGCCTGTTCTTTAAGCTCTGCAAGCTTTGCTTCAACTCCTGAGTCTCCTTCTGCA
The DNA here is from genome assembly GCA_020633955.1 of Desulfobacteraceae bacterium. GTDB lineage: Bacteria > Desulfobacterota > Desulfobacteria > Desulfobacterales > JACKCP01 > JACKCP01. The sequence goes on from JACKCP010000002.1 coordinate 275,094, forward strand.
AATCCTGCTGCCGCTGCAAATTTTTCGCCTTTTTCTGTTAAAGCCTTTCCTATGTATGAATCTCCTGCATCTGCAAGGATTATATCAAGGCATGATTCATCAAAAGGACCTGTGCCGCAGCTTGTGCTGAAATTTACAGGGGACGGATTGTTTTCTGCCATACCTACAAGGGTAAGATTTTCATATCTTCTTTCAAAATAAGGATCTTTATAATCTTCTGTCATAAAGTTCTTTTTCAAGATCTCAACTGCCTTTGCATCGTATGGACGGATTCCCACAGCTGCTCGCGGTGTTTCATCAAAAGGCACTTCTTCAAGTATATGATGACCTTCTTTATTTTCATCAAGGCTGTAGGAAAACATTACTTCCGACTGGGGAAGTACCACTTCCTTTACCGACATTCTGGTCTCGCTGTATTCAAGGTCTGGAGTCTCTCCGTCTTTGAGCTCCCTGAATGTATGACCTTTTTTCTCTTTTACCGGACCTGCAAGTCTGTATGACTTCTGCACTTTCTCCATTGCACCGGCCCAGTCTGATTTTTTTATGCTTATCATTTTCATGGCTGTTCCTTTTTCATCTCCTCAAGGTTCATGATCCACATGGTCTCTTAGGGCCTATTTTATAAATTCGTTCGGGTCGTTAATTTTGTACTGATCAAGTGCAGGACGCTTATCCAGCTCCATTCCAGCTTCAGAACCGTATTTCTCCACGCAGTCTTTTATTGTCTTGCGTGTAAAGTATCTCATTTTTATATCCATGGGGCATGCTGCTTCACAGGCACCGCAGTCTGTACAGCGGCCTGCATCATGAAACGCTCTAAGGAAATGATAGGTCAGTACATCTGTTTCATTATCGCTCTTTCCTACCCACTGGGGACGGGATTCGTCTACAAAACAGGTCGGGCAGTAACATAGCGGACAGGCATTTCTGCAGGCATAACAGCGGGTACATTCTGAAAGAAGTTCTCCAAAAAAGTTCCATCTCTCATCTGCACTCATTTTTTCCACTTCATCAACATCTGCAAATCTGTCTGAAATTTCAAGCTCAGCTACTTCTGGTCCTGCAAGCTCATCAAAAATCACAGGGTTTCTTTTGATGCAGGTTTTGCAGTTTGACTGCAGCACATCTGACTTTGCAACCTTCTTTTCAAAACCATCTCCCTTGATTGTGATGGTTTCATTATCATCTTCTACTGAAGTGATTTCTCCTTCTGCAAGGTCAAGAAGGGCTTTTTTATCTGCAAGTCCTGTACAGGGAACACCTATTATATATAGCTGCTCACGTTTGATTTTATTTTCTATTATGTGAGTTACAAGGTTTCTGCTGTCGCATCCCTTTACTACTATTCCAACCTTGTCTTTGCGGTTGGTCACGTAATTTACAAGGTTCATACGGCAGTTGCAGTCAAATACCAGATTTTCTGCTTCCTTCTCACTTTTTGCCATATAGGGCTCGGACATGTAACCAAGAGTTCCTTTACGAAACCCTATCACTACATCTACCTTTCCCTCGCTTAAAATCTTTTTTGATATCTCTTTTATTTTATCTGTATATGCGTCCATTATTCAGTATCCTTAGTTGGGTAACGCTTAACAAATTTTTTATTCGGGCCCAGTACCTTCACTTTTTCTGCAACCTGCTTTGCAACATCAGCAAACTTTACTGCTTCAGCAGATGAAATCCATGAAAAATGAAGTCTGTCTTCTTCAAGACCTACGAATTCCATAAGGTCTTTGAAAAGCTGAAATTTACGGCGTGCATAGTAATTACCTTCCAGGTAATGGCAGTCTCCAGGATGTCAGCCGGAAACCCAAACTGCATCTGCACCTTCTCTTAAAGCCGAAAGAAAAAATTTTGGACTCATACGTCCTGTACAGGGTATTCTGATTACCCTGAAGTTGTCAGGATACTGAAAACGGCTTACACCTGCAAGATCGGCAGCACCGTAGCTGCACCAGTTGCAGAGAAAACTCACTATTTTTGGTTCATATTCACTCATTGCCAAACTCCTTGATATATAAAATCTCCGCTTTTATTAAAAGCGGAGAATCCTTGGTTTATGCGTTTACTGCAAAAATCTGGCTGAAAATCTGATCATTATCAAAACCATTATGATGAATTGCACCGGAACGGCATGATGCAACACAAAGTCCGCAGCCTTTACAAAGAACAGGATTTATCTCAGCCTTTCCTGCAAATGGGCCTTCTGTCTTGAATGAAGGAGCAGAATATGGACAAACATTTACACAGATTCCACAGCTGCTGCAAAGCACAGGATCAACCTTTGCAACCTGACCGCTTGTAAAAATTTCTTTTCTTGCAAGAAGAGTAATGGCTCTTGAAGCAGCAGCCTTACCCTGTGCAATTGCTTCCTCAATGGGTTTTGGATAATGTGCTATACCTGCAAGAAAAACACCGTCAGTCGCAAACTCGGAAGGTCCAAGCTTGGCATGTGCTTCAATAAAGAAACCGTCATCATTCATGGGAAGCTTATAGAACTGTGCAAGATCATTTACAGTATTAGGAACTATAGCTGTTGCAAGAGAAATAACATCAGGTTCTATTTCAAGGTCACGATTAAGTACATGGTCTTTTACAACAATTTTCAAATTTCCATTATCAACGGATACTTTGGGCTTGTTCTCAAGATCATATCTTACAAAAATAACTCCTGCATCTCTTGCTTCCTTGTAAAGATACTCTTTTTCACCGTAAGTTCTTATATCCCTGTAAAGGATAAAAACATTCATGTCAGGCTTACGGCGCTTGAGTTCAAGAGCATTGTCAACTGAATGTGTGCAGCAAACCCTTGAGCAGTAAGGTCTTTCCGGCTCACGTGAACCAACACACTGAATAAATACGGCACAGTCAGCATCTTTGACAAGTGAATCATCAGACTTCATTTTTTCGTCCATTTCAAGAGTTGTCAAAACCCTTGGATCATTGCCGTACATGTATTCGTCAGGAGTATAGGCCTTTCCGCCTGTTGCCATTACAGCAATACCATGATCAAGAAAAGCTTCTTCACCGTTTTCCTTAAGTCTGGCTTTAAAGTTACCAACAAAACCATCAACGTTTTCAATTGTGGTGTTAAGGTGAACCTTGATTTTATCATTTGAATTTATTGATTCAACAAGCTCTGCTACTTTATCACCGATTACTTCACCTTTTGGAGTCTTGTAAAGTTTAAGCGCATTACCGCCAAGCCTGTCTGATTTTTCAATAATATGAGTTTCATATCCCTGAAGAGCAAGGGTTTCAGCAGCAGCCATACCTGAAAGACCTCCACCGACTATCATGGCTGTCTGACCAACCTGGAGCTGTGCTTCTGCAAGAGGATTCTGAAGTGCTACCTTTGCAACACCCATTCTTACAAGATCCATAGCCTTTTCAGTTGCCTTTTCAGGAGACTCCTTATGAACCCATGAATCCTGGTTTCTTATATTAACCATTTCAAACATATATTTATTAAGACCAGCAGCCATAAGAGTTTCCTGGAAAAGAGGCTCATGGGTCTTTGGTGTACATGCAGCAACAACTATTCTGTTAAGATTCTGCTCTTTGATAATCTGTGTCATCTTATCCTGGGTATCCTGGGAGCAGGAAAACATGTTGTCAGCAGTATATTCAACAAAAGGAAGAGTTTTTGCGTATTCTGCAACTGAAGGAACATCAACAACACCTCCAATGTTAATACCGCAATGACAAACAAATACACCTATTCTCGGAGCTTCACCAAACACATCTCTTTCAGGTGTAGTCTGAACTTCCTTAAGCATGGTTCCGCGTACTGGAGCAAGACCTTCCCCTGCAACACCTGCAGCAGCACTAGCATCAACCATGGACTGGGGAATATCCCTTGGTCCAAGGAAAGCTCCAGATGCAACAATACCTTTTCTCGATGTCTGAACAGGAGTAAAGGTGCCTGTCTGTGCGAAATTACCAGGAGTAAGTTCAATATTCAGAGTTTTTGCAAGCTCAATTGTTGAACCGTCAATTTCAAGACCAACAGAAAGGACTATCATATTGAAAACTTCTGTCTGAATTTTACCCTGATCATCAACATATCTGACTTCAAGGTCATTTGTTTCAGGAACAGGATTTATTGTGTGAACCCTGCTTCTTACAAACCGGACTCCATCATCCTTGGCCTTTTCATAATAACGTTCAAAATCTTTTCCATGGGTTCTCATATCCATGTAAAAAATTGCACAGTCTAAATCACCGCCTGAATGCTCCTTGGCAATAACAGCCTCTTTAATTGCATACATACAGCATACAGATGAACAATAACCATTATCACAGCGGTTAATATCCCTTGACCCTATACACTGAAAGAAAGCAACTTTCTTTGGTTCTTCATGATCTTTTGACTGTTTTACAAGATGACCAAGAGTTGGACCCGAAGCAGAAAGCAATCTTTCAAACTCAAGGGCTGTAACTACGTTTGGGAATTTTGTATACTGATATGTATCAAAAACTGAGGGGTCAAATGCTTTAAAACCTGGAGCAAGAACAACAGAGCCGACATTAAGCTTAACTGTTTCAGGCTTGTCATCATAGTTTATAGCTCCGGTAGGACATGTTTTTTCACAAAGTCCGCATTTTCCCTTTGTCAGCTTAATACAGTTTTCTGCATCAATTGCAAACTTAAGAGGAACAGCCTGATCATATTCAACATAAATGGCTTTTCTTTTGTTAAGACCTGCATTGTAATCATTATCCACCTTTTTGGGACATTTCTCAACGCAGGCACCGCAAGCAATACACTTATTCATGTCTACGTATCTGGGCTTTTTAAGAACCTCAACTTCAAAATTTCCCGCTTCTCCTGAAATTGATGTTACCTCGCTAAGAGTCATCAACTCAATATTCTGATGCCGGCCGACCTCGACCAGTTTAGGTGAGATAATTCACATCGCACAGTCGTTGGTTGGGAATGTCTTGTCCAGCTGGGCCATAACACCGCCGATGGACGGCTTTTTTTCAACCAGGTAGACATAATACCCGGCGTCAGCTAGATCAAGGGCAGTCTGCATCCCTGTGATACCACCGCCAACAACCATCGCGGATCCAACGAGTTCTTTTGACATAATCTCTTCTCCTGTTAAAAATTTTGCAAAAATTGCTGTTTTTTTCTGCAACTTTTCAGATATTAAACTTTTGCCGGGTTAAAAACCCGACTATTGATTTTTTAGCCAAATTCAGAGTTTATTTATTTAAATATTCTATCAGCAAACATATCCATATCGGCTATTTTAAAGGTTGTCAATACATTTAGTTCTGTTATATACCATCAGAAAATATTTAAAATTTGATACCTTATTTAAAAATAAAGAATATGAACCATGGCTGAAAAACTTCCAAAAATTGTAATTATATGCGGGCCGACCGGAATTGGTAAAACTTCAATGACAATTGAGCTTTTTTCACGGTTTCCATCAATTATAATAAGTGCAGATTCCATGCAGGTTTATAAACACATGGACATTGGCACAGCCAAACCAACTCCAGAGGAAAATAAAAAAGCTTTTCATTACCTGACAGACATCTGTTTACCAGATGAGGAATTCGATGCAGGCAAATTTGCACAGGAAGCAGACAAGCTTATTGAAAAAGCCCATAGTGACAACAAAATATCAATTATTGCTGGAGGGACAGGACTTTATATAAAAGCTCTTACACAGGGTATTTTCAGATCACACCCCGCAGATAAAGAAGCTCTCCAGTCCCTTTATGAGCTTGAAAAAAAAAACGGCAGCGGCTTTCTTAAAAAACTATTAGAGACCCATGATCCTGATTCTGCATCAAAAATACATGAAAATGACATATTCAGACTTGCCAGAGCTCTTGAATGTTTTTTTTCAACCGGCCAGAAAATGTCAGAATTACAGGAAAAAGACAGAAACAGCAAAACCCGGAAATACAAAACCCTAAAAATTGGTCTTTATATGGAAAGGGAAATCCTTTATCAGAGAATTGAAGCAAGAGTTGACCAGATGATAAAAAACGGACTCCTTGAAGAAGTAATTAATTTAAGGGAAATGGGATACTCACAAAACCTGAAGTCTATGTCTTCCATCGGCTACAAGCATATGAATCTTGTTATAGACAGGGAACTCTCACTAGATGAGGCTGTTTCTCTTATGAAAAGGGATACAAGACGTTATGCAAAAAGACAGCTTACATGGTTCAGATCAGATAAGGAAATTAACTGGCTTTTACCCCATGAAACAGATAAGGCCGCTAAGCTTATTGATAATTTTATAAAAACCTGAATTGAGCCTTTTATATTTTTTAATAAATTAAGCTTATTATATTTAAAAATCAGAAAAAAATCATTGTCCAGATAAGCAAATTTTTTTGCCAACCTGACTTCAGCCTTAAAATACTCAGGTATAATCAAAAATATATTTTCACCTTAAACAGAAACCTTCAAAAATTCAGATTCCCTTAACCTGTCAATTTAACATGGAAAAATATTATACCAGCTTAATCACTATTTTTTTTAATTGCCTCAACCTTATTATTATATGCACTCAAATCACTTTCATATCTTGCTCTATTTTCTTCATATTTTTTTATTCTCTGATTTACACTTTCAAGCTTTTCAAGATATTCGTCCCTTTGTTTTTTTGTCTTCACATTCAACCTTAAAGCATCAAGATTTTTCTGCTCTGCCAAAAGTTCTTTGTATTCAAGCTCAAGCCTTTCCTTTCTGCTTATCAGCTCATCAGCCTCTGTTTTAAAGCTTGAAACAGGCTGCTCGATACTTTCGCTTTTATTTTCCAGATCCTCAGTACCTGAATCTGTCTGCTCGTAAAAATCAGAGGTGATTTCAGTTGTAATACTTATCTGATTTTTGAATCTGTCAGGGACAGTTGAATAGTCATCTGTATAGTGAATTATACCTGATTCATCGGTATAACTGTATAATTCAGCGATTGCATTGGATGAAAAAAAACAATATAAGAATAGAAAAGCAAATATTTTAAAACATGTTTTTAAAAATAACATACCATTCTCCGTTTATTTGATAATTTAAAAACAAGAAGCAGCTCAGGTAACTTTTAGAAATCTTAAAAGAAAAAAACTAAAATTCAAAGGCTTAAATATGCAAAACAGAAAAATTTTCATCCTTGTTATTTTGCTGGTTATTAATTCAGGATGCGGTCTTTATAAAAAAAACGATTTTGAACAGCAGTACTCACAGCAGGAAAAAACTGAGTTTGACAGTGCTCAAATAAAATTCAGCAATCGCAAATATGAAGAAGCTCAAAAACTTTACATGAATTTCATAAACAGATTTCCAGACTCTGTTCTTGTTCCTGAGGCATATCTGAAAACAGCACTTATTACAGAACCGGATAATTCTGAAAAAGCTCTTGAAATTTATCTTCAAATCATCAGAGATTATCCCGATTCAGATGCATTTTTTGAAGCCTCTATTCATGCGGCCAATATTCTTGCCGGGATCTCAAGGCCACAAGAGGCAATTTCCATATGCGATAAGGCTTTATCAAAAACTGATTCAGAAAATATGAGAATAAGAATTCTATATGCCAAGGCAAACGCATTATTTAACCTTCAAAAATATTATGATGCAGTAGATGTCTACAATGAAATATTCATGAAAGATCCGGGCCAATATCCTCAAATAAGACCATTTATTGCTAAAACTGCATCACAAATGGATAAAGAATCCCTTTTAAAATCCTTTGATCTTTTTTTGAACAATGATGCATCAGCACTTTTCAAAAAATATTTTGCGCTTGCTCTTTTAAAGGAAAACAACCAGTCAGATGCAAAAAAAATCTTACAGGAGATATTAGATAAATATCCTGCAACCGAAACCTATTTCGAAGCAAAAGATGAGCTGCAGCTAATTGAAAAAAAAGGAAAAATTTCAATTGGAGTAATACTGCCGCTCTCGGGTCAGTTTGCACCATATGGAGAAATGGCTCTTAAAGCAATTCAGTTTGCTGTTTCTGATTTTACCTACCAGAACCCTGGAATAAACATTAAACTTCTGATTGAAGATAACAGATCACTTGATACAGGATCAGAGGAAGCTGCAAAAAAGCTGATCGAAAACAAGGTTTCAGCAATAGTAGGTCCTTTTCATACGGCTGAAAAAGCATGCGAATATGCTGAAAAAAATCTTATACCAATAATTCCAATGACCCATAAGCCGTCAATAACCAAAAACAAAAAATTTGTTTTCAGACATTTTATAACCCCTTCCATGCAGGCTGAGGCACTGGTAACTTTTGCCAGAGAAAAACTTTCCCTGGATACTTTTGCAATTTTATATCCTGACGAATCCTACGGAGAAACTTTTATGGACGCTTTTTTTGACTCAGCCATAAAAAATGGATGCAAAATAATGGGTGTTGAAAAATACTCCACTGATTCAGCAGATTTTTCCGACTCAATAAAAAAGCTTACAGGGCTTTATTATAAAGACTTAAGAGAAATCAAACCTGAAAGCGACAAAATTGATACTGAAGATGAAGAGCTAAAGCCGGTAATAGATTTTAAAGCCGTATTTATTCCTGACGGACCCTTAAAAGCCGCATCAATAGCACCCCAGCTTGCCTATTTTGACGTTTATGATGCTGTATTTCTAGGCCCTAATCTCTGGAATGATGAAAGACTTGTAAAATCCAGTGAAGGCTATATCAAAAAAGCCTATTTCACCTCTCTTTTTTTTGAACAGTCTGAAGATGAAAAAATAAAAACATTCAGCGATTCCTTTGAATCCTTATTTGGACAAAAACCCGGCTTTATTGAAGCCATCAGCTATGACAGCGCAATGATCCTTTTCAACTCTGTAAAAAAAGCCGGCTCTGCATCTCCTGAACTGATTCGGGACGCAATTATTTCCACCTCTGTTTTTGACTCAATCACAGGCCCAACCTTTTTTGAAATAAATGGTGAATGTGTCAAGGAACTTATTATTCTTCAGTCAGATAACAAAGGAATAAAAGCAGCAGTTTTTTAAAGGATAAAACATGAATAAAATATCAGATCAAATCCAGATTCTTAAAGGCGACATTACTAAAATTAAAGCGGATGCAATTGTAAACGCGGCAAACACAAGCCTGCTTGGAGGAGGCGGTGTTGACGGTGCAATTCACCATGCAGCCGGCCCTGAACTTCTCGAGGAATGCAGAAGACTAAATGGCTGTAAAACAGGAGAAGCCAAGTTAACCAGGGCCTATTTAATAAGTACGGCTCAATATATAATCCACACACCAGGACCAGTTTACAAAAATCTTGATAATGACTCTTTTTTGCTGGAAAATTCCTATAAAAATTCACTTTTGCTTGCTTTTTCCAAAGAACTTAACTCAATCGCTTTTCCTGCAATCAGCTGCGGAGTATACGGCTATCCTCCAGACAAGGCGGCAAGGATTGCAATTACAACTGTAATAAATTTCTTAAAGAAAAACACCTTTCCAAAAAAAGTAATTTTTGTCCTTTTTTCAGATGACCTTAAAAGTATCTATGATGAAACTTTTAATGAATTAAAAAATGATGTTTAGTTATTCCACAAAAGCTCTTTTTATCCTTCAGTTTAAGTTAAAAAACTGGCAAAAAAGGTTTTCTTTTGCAATCAAAATGGCTTAATAAATATTAACCAAAGTCAAAGTTTGCCTTTATTTTTTTTTCTGATAAAGTCCTTTCAATTCAAAATCAAAGTCATTTTACTTCCAGGTTTTTATTTATCAGTAAAAACTTTGGCTGATTTTCTATTATTAATTCATATTTATTATGCCGGGAGACACGAAACAATGAAAAAAATTTTTATTAATGCAGTTTTGCTTTTTTTATTTTTAATCCCTTCTGCTTTCTCATATGACCTTCCTTCCGTAAATCTGGGTTTTACGAGTTTCCTTGACGGAGGACCACCTGCGGGACCTGGCCTTTACTTTGCTCAGTATATCCAGTACTGGAATTCTGATAAGCTCACAGATCAGAATGGAGATAGAGCTCTCCCTTCTTTTGCAGATGAAAAACTTGATGCCTGGATAAGCCTTACCCAGTTCATATACCAGTCTGACAGGGAAATTGCCAGAGGTATAAAACCCGGACTTGACATAATTATACCGTCAGTATCGCTTGATATGTCTTATAAAACCGGAAATCCCAATTTCCCGCAGGACAATGGATCAGGAATTGGAGATATTTTAGTTGGCCCTTATATTCAGTGGGATCCAGTTATGGGAAACCAGGGTCCTCTTTTCGTTCAGAGAATTGAGTTCCAGTTTATTCTTCCAACAGGCAAATACGACAAAGATAAAGCTCTAAATCCAGGAAGCAATTTTTTTTCATTTAATCCATACTGGTCAGGTACATTGTTTTTAAATCAAAAAACTACAATGTCAGCAAGGATACACTATCTGTGGAACGATGAAAATGATGATACAAATGTCAAGGCAGGCCAGGCAGTACACGCAAATTTTGCTCTTGCATATGAGCTTGTCAAAAACAGATTCAGAGCAGGGATAAATGGATACTGGCTTAAACAGATTACAGAATCAGAAATAAACGGAAAAAAGTCAGAATCTTCAAAAGAGCAGGTTTTTGCAGCAGGTCCAGGCTGTGTTTATCATATCTCAAAGGATAACCATATTTTTATTAATTCATATTTTGAAACAAACGCTGAAAACAGGCCTGAAGGATTTAAACTCAATTTGAGATGGGTACATCACTTCTAAAAACAAGATGCACTTAAATTTTTTGCTCTGGAAGATTAAATTGCATCAGTAGATATTATGACTGATGCAATTTAACTCGTCAGATTGACTTAATTTTGAACAGCGACTTCAAGTCGCTGATTCAAGATACTGCAGTTCATAAAGAGACTTATATGAACCATTCTTCTCAAGAAGTTCAAGGTGAGTCCCTGTTTCTGCTATTTCACCGTTTTCAATAACTACTATTCTGTCTGCATTTGAGATTGTAGAAAGCCTGTGGGCTATCATGAATGTTGTTCTTCCCTGCATAAGATTTTCCAGAGCTTTTTGTACTATTTTTTCTGCACTTGTATCAAGAGCTGATGTTGCCTCATCAAGTACTAGAATTGGAGCGTCTTTTATCAAGGCTCTTGCTATGCAGAGTCTCTGTTTCTGGCCTCCTGAGAGTCTGTTTCCAAATTCGCCTATTACAGTGTCAAAACCATCAGGAAAATCCATTATAAAATCATAAGCAAAAGCAGACTTTGCTGCCAAAACAACATCTTCGTATGAGGCATCCCTTTTTCCATAGGCAATATTTGAATAAATCGTATCATTAAACAAAATAGGCTCCTGTGTAACAAAGGCAACCTGGTCCCTTAAATTAGAAAGCTTAAGGTTTCTTACATCAATATGATCTATCAATACTCTTCCCTTTGAAACATCAAAGAATCTTGGAATAAGGTTTACAAGACTGGTTTTTCCTCCGCCGCTCATTCCAACAAGAGCAATCACCTCTCCTTTTTTTACAGAAAGATTTATTTTTTTTAATATATATTCATCGCACCCATTATATCTGAACCAGACATCTTCAAAAGTTACAAAATGAGATTGTTTTTCAATCAGCACTGCATCTTTTTTTTCTTCCAGATCAGATTTTCTTTCAATTATATCATAAACCCTGTCAACAGCCGATAATCCCTGCTGAACTGCATTGTTCAGCTTTGATATTTTTTTTACAGGGTCATAAAGCATAATTACTGAGGCTAGAAATGAAATAAATGTCCCGGTTGTGTAAACACCAGAAATAACACGAGATCCTCCATACCAGATAATAAAAGCCACACCTGCTCCTGCAAGCACCTCCATTACAGGAGATGACAAAGCTTTTACAATTGCATTTTTTATTTCCATTTTAAATATAAAAGCTGTTTTTTCATAAAACCTTTTCTTTTCATAGTTTTCCATGGAAAAGGCCTTTATGATTTTAGCACCAACAAGAGTTTCATGGGCAAAGGAATTCATTTCAGCCATTGCCTCCTGACAGCCTGTTGAAACCTTTCTTACCTTTCTTCCAAAAAATACTATTGGATAAAATGCCAGAGGAAGAACTAAAACTGCAAAAAGTGCAAGACTCCATATCTGGTAGAAAATAACTCCTATTAAAAAGCAGATTGTAAAAAAATCCCTTAAGGTTGATGTTATGGTTGTGGAAACCATATTTTTAATAATATTAACATCATTGGAAAGCCTTGACATCAGCTCGCCTGTTTTCTCACCCTCAAAAAAAGAAAGCGGGAGATCCTGAATTTTTGAATAAAGGTTATCTCTTATTTTTCTTATTATTACCTGCCCAAGATAATTTAGAAAATACTCCTGTCCGTAAAGGCCGAGCCCCCTTAAAAAATAAATTATCAAAACTGCAAAAGGAAGCAGTTTAAGCATATCTTCTTTCTTATTTATAAAAACATCATCAAGTACCGGTTTTATTATATATGCAGATGCAGCAGTTGAAGCAGACACAACAAGCATACATACTATTGCAAAAGCAAGGTGTGTCCATCTGGTCTTGATATATCCGGCTATTTCCCTGTGTCTTGGTTTGATTTTTGTTTTTCTAAAAAACATAATTTGTATCGTCTTTCAAATTCATCTGTTAAAAATTCAAATAGCTTTATCAGTGCTTGTTTAAATCAGGGTTATTTATTAAACTTGATTGCTGAGCTAGAACGGCCTTCTTTCCCCATTTTAAGGTCGGATCAGGAAATTTATTCTCAAAATAGTACATGAAACCTGAAGGTTAAACTTTTTCCGTAAATGAACAAAAAATCTGATTTTCAGCCAATCCCCACTTCTGATTAACAATCAGGCATTTGCCATATTCAAGGCAATTTTTGCAACTCTTTTTGCAACTCCATTTGATCCAAGCATTGCTCTTACTTCGTTTAGGTCATTTATCATTTTCAAATAAACATCTTCTTCCCTTAGATAATAAACAACTGCATTTTTAATTTTTTCAGGATTTGCATCATTTTGTATGAATTCAGGTACAACTTCCCTCCCGGCAATGATTGAAGCAAGCCCGATAAAAGGAGTTTTTATTAAAAGTTTTCCAGCAAAATATGTTAAAGATGAGACCTTATACATTATAACCATTGGAATTTTAGCAACAGCTGCTTCAAGTGTCACGGTCCCAGAAGCTGCAACAAGAAAATCTGCTTTTTCAAAAACCCTGTAAACACTCCCTTCTTCAACTTCAATATCAATAATATCAGTATATTTTTTGAGCATTGAATAAAAAAAATCTTCTTCTCCTGAGCATGCAAAGGATACAATAAATTTTACTTTTTCAAATTCCCTTGAGATCAGTACTGCAGTTTCAAGCATTATTTTAAGATGTCTTTTCAGCTCTCCCTTTCTTGATCCAGGAAGCATTCCAATAACAGGAGCAGCTGATATTTCTGCAAATTTCCTGTTTTTTTTCTCAGGTATTTCATAGTCAAGCAGGGGGTTCCCAACAAAGGTTGATGGAATATCAAATTCATCGTAAATATTTTTTTCAAAAGGAAAAATAAGAGCTGAATGATCTGTAAATTTTTTAATTTTTTCTATTCTTTTTGAATTCCATGCCCAGAATTTAGGACTTATGTAATATAAAACCTTGGTTTTATTTTTTTTTGCAAATTCGGCAAGCCGTAAATTAAATCCCGGGTAATCAATGAGAATTAAAATATCTGGATTTAAATCTTTTATTGCATACTGTGCCATCTTTTTTGCTTCTGATATCACTTTCAGGTTATAAGCAACATCAGTAATACCCATAAAGGAAAGATCTTCAGATTTAAAAAAAGCTGAAAAGCCCTCTCTTCTCATTCTTCTGCCACCGATTCCAAATATTTTACAGCCGGGACACAGCCTGAAAAGTTCTAAAACAAGATTTGCCCCATGAAGATCTCCTGATGACTCTCCGCAAACAATCATTATTTTTTTTGATTTTAAAGAATCCTTAATTTCATTCAAACCCTCGCTCCTTAAAAAAAAGATCGTCAACGGCAACTACACAAATATTGTTTTGATCTGCTGTTTTGATCAGCTCATCTGAATTTAAAACATTGGTTTTTCCTGTTTCAACTGCAAGAACATCCAGACCATATTTTTTCATCTGAATAATAGTTTCAGGCCCAATTGAAGGCAGATCAAATCTTAAGTCCTGATTTGGCTTTGAGGTTTTTACAACAACGCCTCCTTTGTTTGAGAGACTTCCGCCACGTTTTATTGTTTCATCAGTACCTTCAACTGCTTCAACTGCAATTATACTTCCCCCTGACACAACAACGGTTTGACCGATATCAAGGAAACCAATTGACTTTGCAGCATTAAACCCAAGCCATATATCATTTAAATTATCTTTTACAGGTTGTTTTCTTGTCCAGACCCCTCTTTTTGCAAGAAGTTCCGGAATTAAATCAGATGAACTGCAGATTTTAATCCCATGTGATTCCATGATATTTGAAAACGCTCTTAAAACATTATCATCATTTGTAGTTTTCAATTTTGCAATGGCTTTTAATGCCAGAGAGTCAGGCCTTACGTCAAAAAAAAGCCTTGTTTTTCTTATCCCGCCAATCATGACAGCTTCATCAACAAGGTTTTTTCTGAAAAAATTTATTATTTTTTTGACCTGTCCGACATAAATCCAGTTCACCTGCTCTGCAACATCTTCAATTTCTTTTGAGGCCTCATTTTTAAACGCAGACACATAAACCTTAAAACCTTCACTTTTTGCCTTTTCTGCAAAAACAAGAGGGAATTCACCGTTTCCCGCAATCAGACCTATTTTTTTTTCCAATTTTCAACTCTATCTTGTAATACCCCGTGAAGAATTTTCAATAAAACTTAAAAATTGATCAACCTCAGGTGTTAATTGAACTTCATTTTTAATTTTTTCAAGTGCATCATTTACTGTCAAATCAAGCCTGAACATAATTTTATAGGCTTTTTTTAAAAGTGAAAGAGCCTCCTGTGAAAAACCTCTTCTTTCAAGACCAATTTTATTTAAACCGTGTAAAACAGCCCTGTCCCCCGAAGCAATCACAAAGGGAGGAACATCTTTAACAATTGCAGATTTTCCTCCTATATAGCTATGACTTCCAAGATGAACAAACTGATGTACTGCCGCAAAGCCGCCCAGTATAACATAATCTTCAGCAATAACATGACCTGCCAAAGTTGCATTGTTTGACATTATTACATTGTTTCCTGTTTTGCAGTCATGGGCAATATGAGTGTACGACATAAGAAGGTTATTGTCACCGACTTCAGTAATTCCGCCGCCTTCGCCTGTTCCGCGGTTAAGGGTTGCAAATTCACGGATAACAGTATTTTTACCAACTTTAAGAACGGTTTTTTCCCCTTTGAATTTTAGATCCTGTGGAATTGAGCCAACAGAGGCAAATGGAAAAATCTGACAATCAGATCCAATATCAGTGTACTGATGAATCATAGCATGTGCACCGATTTTGCAGCCTGAACCTATTATTACATCCGAATCAACAACAGCATAAGGGCCTATTTCTACATCATCTGCAATTTGAGCATTTGCATCTATAATTGCAGTTGGATGAATCTTCATAACCGTCCTTTCTCCATTACAGCCATAAATTCAGCATTACACACTTTGACATCAGAGACATAGCATTCACCTTTTACCCTGAATGCACTTGCTCTTTTCTTTAGTATTTCCATTTCTATTATCAGCTGATCGCCTGGCAATACAGGTTTCCTGAAGCGTGCGCCATCTATTCCTCCCAGATAAAAAAAATCATCACTGGCTCCATAGGAATAATTAACAAGAAGAGCTCCTGTCTGGGCCATTGCTTCAAGTATCATGACACCTGGCATAACAGGTTTTCCTGGGAAATGTCCCTGGAAATAGGGTTCATTAAAAGTTACATTTTTCAGACCTTTAATTTTTTTGCCCGGATCTATTTCAAGAATCTTGTCCACCATGAGAAAAGGATATCTGTGAAGCAAAATTCCAAGAATTTCAGCAATATTCAAAGTTTTTTCATTCTGCATTTTTCTTTTTTTCTATACTTTCCAGTCTTTTCTCAATCAGGAACACCTTTTTTCTAAGATCAGGAAGTCTTCCTAGAATATTTGAAACCTTGAGCCACAGCTTGTGGGGCATTTCAGGAATACCGGAGACAACATTGCCATCTTTAATATTTCCTGTAACGCCTGTCATGGGACCAACAATTACAAAGTCACCGATTTTAAGATGACCGGATATCCCTGCCTTACCTGCGATTATACAGTTTCTACCTATTTTTGTACTTCCGGCCACCCCAGATTGTGCAACAAGTATTGTATTATCGCCAATTTCAACATTATGTGCAATATGTACCTGGTTGTCTGTTTTTACGCATTTACCAATAACAGTATTCCCAAAAGTACCGCGGTCTATTGTATTTGAAGCACCTATTTCACAGTCATCATTAATTATTACCCTGCCAAGGTGATTGATTTTTATCCAGGAACCCGCATCAGGTGCAAATCCAAAACCATCACATCCAATTACAGTTCCTGAGTGAATTATCACTCTGCTGCCTATTTCAGTCTCCGGGTAAATAACAACTCCCGGATAAATCCTGGAATTGTTTCCAATGACAACATTGTCTCCAATTGTTGTATTTGGATATATATATACATCATCTCCAAGGACAACATTATCCCCTATTACACAGCAGGCTCCCACATAAACATTTTTTCCATAACTGAAAGAACTTCCGATGTTTGCATTTGCATGAATCATTGCCTCTTTTTTTTCAAGAGGATGGAAAAGGGATACAATTCTTGCAAATGCAGCATATGGGTTTGGATGGACTATAAAATTTATTCCTTCAAAATCAGGAACTTCAGGAACAATAAAAGCCTTTGACGGACAAAGAGGTATTTTATTAAGATATTCTTTTGATTTAGCAAGACAGATATCCTTGACCGTAGCAGACTCAAAAGGTGCAACACCTGATATTGCAAAATCAGAGTTGCCGTGTACCTTTCCATTTATAAACCCTGCAAGTTCTCCAAGAGTATAGATTTTACTCATTGGCCCCAAACTTCTTGTCATGAATTTTTATAACCCTGTCTGTAATATCAAGCTGGTCAGGTGAGTATAAAACTGCACTCTGATGAACAATAAGAAGGAAGTTTTCCTCTCTTCCAATCTGCTTTAAAATCCCCTCAAGCTGGCCAAACAATTTTTTTGTTTCGTCAAGTTCGGTTTTTTTGATCTCCCTTGTATATCTTTCATCCATTTCCTTGTAATCATTTATCTGAATCCGATAGTCTCTTCTTTTCTCTTCCTGCTTTTCCGGAGACATTACCAGAGCTTCTCTTTCAAGCTGTTCCCTGATCTTCTGAATTTCATCTGCCTTTGCCTTTAGTTTACCTTCAAACTGGGCTCTTTTAGTGTTCAAAATTTCCCTTATGCTCTGGCCGGCCTTTGAGTTTTCAATAAATTTCTGATAATCAAACACACCTATTTTTGCGATATCTGCTGCTGCTCCAATGCCTGAAAAAAGAAAAAATATGGCTGCAAATGAAGCTAGAAAAAAAACAACTGACCTTTTCATTTAATACCTCCGAATAATTATTTTATTTAGCTGCTGAGCGAAAACTGCCTTTTTTGCACATTTGTGCACCAGATTCAAAATTTAATCCTCAAATACTCCAAGTATTCCTGAGGTTAAATTTACACTCAATATTAAACAGACTTCCTATCTTCGGCAATAACTATCAAAATGCCTGACCCATTGTAAATTCCCACCTGCCGCTTTCATTTTCATCTTCATCAGGATCAAGCATTCTTCCGTATTCAAGCCTGATTGGCCCCACAGGAGAATACCATCTTATACCATACCCCCAGGATCTCCTGATATCATCGAACCCAATACTTTCACTTTTGGCAAAGACATCACCGGCATCATAAAAAAGAAGCCCCATGAGACCGGCTTTTTTTACCAAAGGAAAAATCAGCTCCAGATTTGCCTGGATATATTTTTCCCCGCCGACTTCGTTACCTTCGTCAGTAAGAACATAGATTCCCTGCCAGTCATAACCTCTTACAGAGTTCATGCCTCCAAGATAAAATTTTTCATAGTCAGGAAGAATTCCCCCTGAGTTTTTCTTTACATAGCCGCATTCACCATGGGCAAAAAACACAAAATTCCAGAACAAAGGAAAATAAACTCCTGTTTCGCCGATATATTTTGTGTATGAATAATCTCCCCCCAGGAATCCTCCTGCATGCTCAACAGAAATTGAATGTTTCATCCCCTCTGTCGGATTGAACATTCTGTCCCTTGAGTCATACTTAAGTGCAACAGTGGTTGAGCTCTCAACATTGTCACCTTCCAGTTCAAGAATATCAAGATCTGTTGTGTCAATATTATCTATTGTTGCAACTTCATAGGTATAAGACCAGTAAACCCTTGTGTAATCAAATACCGGATAGCTGAATCTTACAGAACCACCAGTACTTTTCTTGTCGTAATCGTCGTATTCCCTTTCCCAGTTATAAATATCAAAACCAGCAGAAAGGGGAATATCAAAAAGCCATGGCTCAGTAAAACTAAATGTATATCTTGTGGCACTTCCTGAAAATTCGCCTTTCAGATTGACTGTCTGTCCTTTACCCATAAAGTTTCTCTGGGTAACCGATACAGTTGCAAAAAGATTGTCTACGCTGGAATATCCGGCTCCGAATGTAAACATTCCTGTTGTTTTCTCTTCAACATTAACATGGATATCAACTTTATCATCCTCATCTGAGGGGACAGTCTCAAGATTAACATTCTGGAAATAATCCATTCTGTAAAGATTTCGGACTCCTCTTTGAAGTCTTGACTTGCTGTAAAGGGACTGTTCTTTGATAGGGAACTCTCTTCTTATGACCTTATCTCTTGTTTTTGTATTACCCCCAATAATAATTTTATCAATATACACCTGATTATTCTTTTTTATATTGAAGGTAATATTTAATATCTTGTTTTCCCTGTCCTTTTCAAGATCTGGAAAAACATCTGCATTGGCATAGCCAGCATCAGCATATATATCTGAAACTGAGATTGAATCTTCCTGGAGATACTGCCTGTTGAACACATCCCCTTTCTTGGTCTTTAAAGCCTCTAAAATAATTTCTTCAGCTACAATCAAATCCCCTTTTGCACTTACATTTCCAATTGTAAATTTATCTCCTTCAAAAATTTTAAAAAGAAGTTTTACATTGTTGCCATCAAAAGTAATTTCCGGATCTGAGACTCTTGCTTCAGCATATCCTGTTGTGTGGTAAAAACCAAGTATTCTTCCAGCGTCCTGCTGAATCTGATCTTTTTTAAATTCACCGGAGCCAGTCAACCATGAAAAAAAACCTTTGGTTGAGCTTTCAATCTGTTTTTTAAGCTGCTTATCTGAGTAATCATTATTACCCTCAAATACAATTTCACGAATAAAGGTTTTATCGCCTTCGGATATATTGAATGTGAGGTCTGCCCTGTTATGTGTCAGCTCATTGAGCTCATATTGTACTTCACACTGGTGATAGTTTTTTTCCTTATAAAGCTCTTTTATAGCTTCAATATCTTTTTTAACTTCAAAAATATTAAGAATGGAACCGCTCTTTAGACTTATGTTTTCCTTAATTTTTTCATTGTCATAGGCATGGTTGCCCTTAAAGTAAATCTGTCTTATGGTCGGTTTTTCCTTTACATCAAAGACTATTTTTACTCCAGAATCGGTTTCTTCTCTTATGACCCTTATATCCCCGAAATATCCCATATTATAAATTCTGTCCAGGTCATCAGACAAATCCCCATCTGCATATGCTGATCCTTCTTTTGTATTAAGCAGTCTTTTTATTGCTTCATCCTCAATTCTTTCGTTTCCCCTGATTTCGATTTCAGAAATTGTAATTTTTTCAAACAGGATACCGCCAATTTTCTTGGCAATTTTATTTACGGTTCCAAAAAGATTTTCTATTCCTGAAAATTCTTCACGAAACTGGTATGATTTCATCTGTTTGGAATTGCCAAGAACAGCTTCTAGAACAAAAATATTATTCCCAGATACTGCAAATTTCCCTTTAACAAATCCCCTTGAATTTAAGGTATTGGATATATTGAAAAGATCTTCATTCTTAAGTCCATGGGCTTCATTCTCATAGAAATAGATTTCTCCACCAGCTTTTTTTATTTCTGACCCAATTAAATCAGGTATTTCTTTTTTTAAATAATCAAAATCGCTTGAGCCCTCTATCTGAAAAGGAAAAAGAACAACTTTATTTTCAAATGAGCATGCTTCAAAAGGAATACAAACCAAGATCGAACTAAAAACAAAAAGTATAAAAAAAACACTAAACCGATACAAGTGAACCTTCCTTTAATGTTACCTGTTTATCCATAAGAGAGGCAAGCTCCATATTATGCGTAACCACAATAAGAGTCATTTCAAGCTCTCTGTTAAGCTCTTCAAGAAGCATGTGAACATCTGCACTGTTTTTTCTGTCAAGGTTTCCTGTTGGTTCATCAGCAAGGAGAACTATAGGATCCATTATAAGTGCCCTGGCAAGAGCAACCCTTTGCTGCTCTCCGCCTGAAAGCTCTGTAACCTTATGCTTCATTCTTTTGGAAAGACCGACCTTTTTAAGAAAGTCTTCAGCTTTTCTAAGTGAAGTTTTTTTATCAATGCCGCTGATTAAAGACGGCATCATTACATTTTCAACAGCATTGAATTCAGGGAGAAGATGGTGAAACTGAAACATGAAACCAATTTTTCTGTTCCTTATATCTGCAACTTTTTCATCACTCAATGAATAAATATCTTCACCTTCGATAAAAATTTTTCCATGATCCGGATGGTCAAGACCTCCTAATACATGAAGAAGAGTTGATTTGCCTATACCTGAAGCACCTGTTACTGCAATTTTCTCTCCCTTTGTAACAGTAAAGTTCAGATCTTTTAAAATATGCAAAACAGTTTCACCTGTTTTATAGCTTTTGGAAATATTTTCGAGAACAATACAGCCTTTTTTATTCGCCATATCTGATACCTTCTACAGGGTCAAGATTAGCTGCCTTGGAAGCAGGATAAACTGTTGCAAAAAAACAGATCAAAAGAGCGCTTAAGGCAATTACTGCAACATCTGAAAATTCCAGATCAACAGGAAGTGTTGTAAACGGATATGCATCAGGGAGCTTTATAAACTTGTATCGACTCAAAAGCTCGCACATTATGACACCAAGAAATATCCCTGTAAATGTTCCTATTGAACCGACAAAGGTTCCCTGAATAACAAAAATTCTTTTAATACTTCTTTTAGTTGCACCCATTGTTTTCATTATTGCAATTTCCTTGGTTTTCTCCATTACAAGCATTATTAAGGAACTTGCGATATTAAAGGCAGCCACCAGAATTATCAGGGTCAAAATAATAAACATCGCAGTTTTTTCAAGTTTTAATGCGGAAAAAAGCGAATGATTTACTTCCATCCATGTCCTTATAAAAAAACGCTGGGGGAAAAGATCTCTTATCCTTTTGACAAGGTTGTGTGCATTATAGACATCATGGATATAAATGCCTATTCCAGTAACCTTTTTTCCCATTCCAAGGAGAGACTGCAGATTTTCAATATTCATGTAAGCAATAGCACTGTCATATTCATAAAGACCGCTTTCGTAGATACCTGCAACCTCAAGCTCAGTCATTTTCGGCATGACTCCAACCGGCGAAATTTTCCAGTCGGAAGTCAGTGCAAATATGCTGTCGCCCTTATTAACGCCTAAAGTATCAGCAATCCCTTTGCCTATAAGAACAGAATTTTTATGACTGGAAGTGTTGACAAGCAGCTTTGCTGCCTTTGAAGGATCGACACCATTGATAATCTGACGATTTGAACTCGTATCAACGCCCCTGATAATGGTTCCTGTCAACCCCCATTTAGACCTTAAAATTACCCGTCCTGAAAGATAAGGAAGAGCATCTGCAACATTTTTTTCAAGTTTGATTTTTTCACAGACTTCTTTATAATCACCAAAAGAGCCAATACTGGAATTTAGAATCAGATGAGGCTCCATACCAAGGATTCTTTTTCTGAGATCTTTTTCAGCACCAGACATTACTGCAATTACAACAACCAGCGCCATTACTCCAAGACAGACGCCGGCAACAGATAAAAAACCTACAAGGGAAATGAACCCCTGCTTCCTTTTTGCCCTCAGATACCTGAGGGCTATGGAAAATTCAAAACCAAAATTTGGTTTAAACATTTTTATTCCCGGTAAATTATTGTTCAGAAGATGGTCTCATATGAGGAAACAATATAACTTCCCTGATTGAAGGCGCATTGGTGAAAAGCATTACCAGCCTGTCAATACCGATACCCTCTCCGGCAGTAGGAGGCATTCCGTACTCAAGTGCTTCCACATAATCTGTATCCATCATATGTGCCTCTAGATCGCCTTCATCTCTTTTTCTCACCTGGTCAAGGAATCTTTCTCTTTGATCGTCTGGATCATTTAATTCAGAAAATCCGTTAGCTATTTCCCTTCCTCCAATAAAAAGCTCAAATCTTTCTGTAAATTCCGGATTTTCGTCATTCCTTCTGGACAGAGGAGAAACCTCAACAGGATAATCTGTTACAAAAGTAGGCTGAATTAGCTTAGGCTCCACAAGAGTTTCAAAAAGTTTGGTAATAATTTTACCGGTTTTTTCTTTTTTGGTAATTGTTACACCTTTTTCCTCTGCAAACCTTAGAAGACCATCTTTATCAGTGAGAAGAGATTTATCCATACCAGCTGTTTCACACAAGGCATCAGTAAGTGAAATTCTCTTCCATGGGTTTTTGAATGAGATTTTTTCATCCTGATATTCAACTTCAGAAGATCCTGAAACCTTATTGGCAATTTTTAAAAACAGCTCTTCTGTGAGATCCATTAGATCCTTATATGTAGAATAGGCCTGATAAAACTCAAGCATTGTAAATTCCGGGTTGTGTCTTGTTGAAACTCCTTCATTTCTGAAATTCCTGTTTATTTCAAAAACTCTGTCAAACCCTCCAACTACAAGCCTTTTAAGGTAAAGTTCAGGGGCAATTCTCAAATAAAGTTTCATATCAAGAGCATTATGATGAGTAACAAAAGGAGTAGCCTCTGCTCCGCCTGCAATTGGCTGCATCATTGGAGTTTCTACCTCAAGGAATTTTTTATCAGTCAAAAACTCTCTTATAGTCTGTACTATTTTTGCTCTTGTAGTGAAAATGTTTCTCACATCTTCATTCATTATCAGATCGACATATCGTCTTCTATACCTTTTTTCAGGATCCTTGAGTCCATGAAACTTTTCAGGCAAAGGCCTTACAGATTTTGACAAAAGTGAAAAACTGTCTGCATAAATTGTCCACTCACCGGTTTTGGTCTGGAAAAGCGGCCCGGAAACTCCAACTATATCACCAATATCAAGCTGCTTGAACAAAGAGTAGGAATCATCACCGACCCTGTCCTTGGCAAGATATGCCTGCATTCTCTGCCCTGTGCCGTCCTTAATCCTTATGAAAGATGATTTACCGAACT
The DNA here is from genome assembly GCA_020633955.1 of Desulfobacteraceae bacterium. Lineage (GTDB taxonomy): Bacteria > Desulfobacterota > Desulfobacteria > Desulfobacterales > JACKCP01 > JACKCP01. The sequence goes on from JACKCP010000002.1 coordinate 298,681, forward strand.
TGTTGACAGCCATCATTCTGCCTGCAATTGTAAACTTTAATCCCTCTTCTCCAAGCTTTTCTGGAGATTCTTCAATTATTGAACGGATTTCATCTATTGTACTTTCAACTTTAAAATTATTTGGGTAAAGATTTACCCCTGAATCTGCAATTGATTTATTTTTTTCTCTTCTTTGTTCAAGAAGGTCTCTTTTATCATTCATATGTTTCACCGTTATGATTCATGTTAAATATTATTAATCTGCCTTAGGTAACTTATTTCAAATGACACGTCAAGCCAGTAGATTTAATTTCAGCAAGAAGGAAAAATCAATCTGACCCTTAGTCCGCATTTATCTTCTTTGTTTTTTATTTCAATCCTTCCCCTGTTCAGTTCAACAAGCCTTGCAACAATGGAAAGACCAAGGCCGCTTCCGTTTTTTTTGGTGGAAAAGAAGGGGTCAAAAACCTTTTCAATAATATCCTCATCAATTCCTTGTCCATTATCTTCAATATCTATCTGCAAAAAATTTTTATACTTTTTGAAAAAGACCGAAACAATGCCTTTGTCTTTACATGCCTGGGATGCATTAATAAAAATATTCCATATTATCTGCCTGAAATGATCGGGATCAGCCTCAATAAAAATATTTTCCTCAAAATCATAAATAAACTCTATCCTGTTTTTTACATTTTTATCTTCAGCAAAAATTTTTAACAGCTCTTTTATAATCAATCCAGGCTCAATTTTTTTTATCTGACCCTGGTTTGGTCTGGCAAAATACAAAAAATTATTCACAAGCTGGTCAAGCCTGTCAGATTCCCTTAAAATTATATTCCCAAGTTTTTTTAAATCATCTTTTCTGTTTTTTTCAACATCCGAAATCAAAAGCTGAATTGATCCCCGAAGAGAAGCCATGGGGTTTTTGATCTCATGTGCAAATCCAGAGGCGATTTCTCCTGCACTGGCAAGGCGCCTCACCCTCCTTACGTAATCATCCATTTTTTTTAAGTCTTCCCTTGCCCTTCTCAATTGAGCAGACAAAATACTTGAAAGCCAGGCAACAGCAAAGGAAGATAAAATAAAAATAAAAACCTGAAAAAAAACTGCTGAGCCATCAATATGACCATTTTTACCGTCATCAAAAAAACATTTTATCAATCCGTAATAGTGAAGGTCAGTTAAAAGTCCGTATTGGATGCTTATAATCCCTGCCACCCAGAAAGGTTTGGCTCCAAATAAAATTGCAGAAGAATAAAGAATTATCACCAGATAAAAAAACTGAAATACATTACTGTATATACCAGTAAAATAAATTAAAAAGGTTACAAGAAATGTATCAATAATTATCTGGACAGCTGAAAAAACAATTTTGTTTTTTATGAAATTGAAAATAATTGAATAGATCAGAGTTAAGATAATAATAAATGCTGAAAAAAAATAAAGCCCCAGCATTTGAAGGGAAACAGGACTTTTCGACCCTGAGATGTAAAAATAATAAAACCCTGTTATTACAATAATTGAAAAAATCAGCCTGCAAAACATAAGCCATTTTAGACGCAGACCTAAGTTAACTTCATGAAAATTCAATGTTTGATTTTTATCAGCCAAATTTTTTTCGCTTTAAACATTTAAACAATAAGGCGGTTTATTGATTATAACAAAAAAACCGCCTGCCGTTTTTAGGAAATTCCTCCTGCCATCTGGAAAACAGGAAGATACATTGAAACTACAAGTCCACCTACCACAACACCAAGAAAAACAAGCATAAAAGGCTCAATAAGCGAAGTAAGGTTATCAACTGCCTGATCAACTTCTTCCTCATAAAAATCTGCAATTTTTGTCAACATGCTTTCCAGTGCACCTGTCTGTTCACCAACGGAAATCATGGAACAAACCATTGTTGGAAAAACACCGCTTTCAACAAGAGGTTCTGCCATTGTGCGTCCTTCAGAGATTGCATCCTTTACATCAAGAACAGCTTCTTCAACTATTGCATTGCCAGAAGTTTTTGCTACTATATCAAGAGCTTCCAATATTGAAACACCTGATGCAAGCATGGTTCCCATTGTTCTTGTAAAATTGGCAACAGCAACTTTTTTTATTAAAATACCCACAACAGGAAGCTTCAAAAGGAAATCATCTATAATATATTTTCCTTTCTGGGTTTTATAGACCCTCTTGATTATAAAAACAAAGGCCGCAATACCTCCAAGAATATACCAGATATTACCCTTAACAAATTCACTCATATCTATAACAATCTGAGTTGGAGCGGGAAGACTCTGACCCATTTCAGCAAACATTTTCTGAAAAACAGGAATTACAAAAACCAAAATTACAGCAACAACAATAAGAGCAATAATTATTGTTACAATTGGATATGTCATGGCACCCTTAACCTGAGCCTTTAATTTTGCAGCCTTTTCCATATAGGCTGAAACCCTTCTTAAAATCTCGTCAAGAATACCGCCGGCTTCACCTGCAGCAACCATATTTATAAAAAGACTGTCAAAAACTTTAGGATGTTTTTTCAGTGCATTAGCAAGGGTGTCTCCGCCCTCAACTGAATCTTTTATATTTTTTAAAACTTTTTTAAATGTAGGATTATCCTGCTGGGAAGAAAGGATTTCAAGGCACTGAACAACTGGAACACCTGCATCAATCATTGTAGAAAACTGCCTGCAAAAGACTATAATATCCTTTGTTTCAACTTTAGGCTGCAAAAACTCAATATTTTCAAGCAGATCTTTTGGTTTTGGCTTTACACTTTTTGGAGTTATTCTCTGTTTTAAAAGACGTGAACGTACGGCATCTTCATTAACAGCCTCCATCTCGCCTTTAATTGTTCTGTTTTTTCTGTTTTTACCTTTCCATACGTATACAGGCATCAGCGGCTCCTTGGTTTAATCTATGCTTAAAATCCAGTAAATCCCTGCTGAATAAAGCCAAATGCTCTAACAGCACCAATTTGGTTTATCTGATTAAATTTTATTACCATAGAAACTCAATTCTTCATCTTTTTAATAATATTTTAAATTGATAATCTGAATTACAGGTATTTTAAGGTTTAGTTCAAAATATGGAATAACAAATTTTTAAAATTAAAACTTAATAGAGTTAAGTAACACACAAATGAATTTGTTGCAATTATACTGTTGATTGCAAATTTTATTTTTTAATTCTATATTCCCCCATGAATCAGTAAATTCAATTAATGAAAAACAAATTACTGACCCAAACAAACAGAATTGGGCTTTTATTATATAAAAAGACAGGTGCTTAATTTGAACTCAAAACAAGAAATAACACTAATAACAACCCATATTAACGCCGACTTAGACGGTCTTGCTTCAATGCTTGCAGCCCAAAAGCTCTACCCGGATTCAAAAGTAATTTTTCATCACGAGGGCGAAGGAATCCTCAGGCGTTTTTTTATCCAGTCACTCAGCTATCTTTTCAATATGGTTTCACTAAAGGAGCTTGATGAATATGAAATAAAAAAACTTGTTATTGTTGATACAAGACAAAAGTCAAGACTGGGAGAAATCGGCAATATAACAGATAAAAAAGGCATTGAAATTGATATTTATGACCACCATGAACGTACAGATTCAGATATAAAGGCAGATTTTGAACTGTATGAAAAAACAGGGGCAACAGCAACAATTCTAACAGAAATACTCATAGAAAAAAGTATTGATATCACACCTGAAGAAGCAACAATTTTAAGTCTTGGAATTTACGAGGATACAAATTCATTCAGTTTCAATTCAACTACTGGAAAAGATTTAAGAATAGCGGGATATTTAAGAGACAAGGGTGCTGATATAGAAGTGATTTCAAATATTCTTTCCAGGGAAATTTCTCCTGATCAGCTTTCTCTGCTGAATGATATGGTAGAAAGTTCAATTTCCTACAGGGTGAATAATTTAAACATTGTAATTTCTACTGTATCAAGGGACAAATACATTCCTGACCTTGGTTTTCTTACCCATAAGCTCAATAAAATGGAATCAAAAGATGCTGTTTTTGTAGCAGCCAGAATGGAGAGTAAAATATTTGTAATCGGAAGAAGCAGTTCACCGGAAATAAATATTGGCAAAATTTTACAGGCATTTAAGGGCGGCGGCCACCCCTTTGCAGGCTCTGCATCAATTGGAGAAAAAACATTAACCCAGACAAGAGATATGCTTCTTAAAGAAATAAGAAAATATCTGAAATCCAATTTTAAAGCAAAAAATTTAATGTCATCACCTCCCCTGAAAATTTTAACTGAAGATTCAATAGACAAGGCCTCAAAAATTCTCACAAAATACAATATCAATGCACTCCTTGCAGTTGATGAAAAAGACAATCTTAAGGGAATCATTTCACGTCAGGTAGTTGAAAAGGCAAAATATCATAATATTGTAGATATCCCTGTAAAAGAATTTATGAGTACAGACTTTATGGAGGTTACTGAAGATGCCCCTGTTTCTGAAATAGAAGAAAAGATTATTGGCAACAGGCAAAGAGTCCTTCCTGTAAGAAATTCAACTGGAAATCTTACCGGAGTTCTTACCAGAACAGACCTTTTACATCATATTGTAAGCAATTTCAGAGAAGGCCCCTTTATTTCTGATTCCAAACTCCACTCTCTTTCTCCTGGAACACGAAATATTTCAAACATTTTAAGAGAAAGACTGCCAAATAAGATTGTTACCCTTTTAAGACACATTGGGAGAACAGCTGATCAGTCAAACATAAATGCCTATGTTGTCGGAGGTTTTGTAAGAGATGTTCTCCTTTACATAAAAAAAAATGAATTTGATATAGACATTGTTGTTGAAGGCAACGGAATTGATTTTGCAAAAAACCTTGCATCCTCATTAAATGCAAGAATCAGCCCCCATGAAAAATTCAAGACAGCTGTGGTATCTCTTGAAGACGGTCTTAAAATTGATGTTGCAACTGCAAGAACAGAATTCTACTCATCTCCTGGCGCTCTTCCTGAAATTGAAATGAGTTCTCTCAAGCTTGACCTTTACAGAAGGGATTTTACAATAAACACACTGGCTGTTCAGCTCAATCATCAAAAATACGGCACCCTGATCGACTATTTTTTCGGGCAAAAGGATTTAAAAGATAAGGTTATCAGGATAATCCACAACCTTTCTTTTGTTGAAGATCCAACAAGAATATTCAGAGCAGTAAGATTTGAGCAGAGATTCAATTTTAAAATTGGAAAATTCACTGAAAAATTAATCAAGAATGCCATTGATATGGAATTTTTCAAGAGACTCAGCGGACCAAGGGTTTTTACTGAACTCAAATATATACTAATGGAGGAAAATCCAGTTCCGGCAATTGAGAGAATTGCAAACTTCAGGCTTTTCCCGGCAATTCACAATGAGCTTGAGCTTTTAGACAGAAACAGGGAAATAATCGAATCCTCAAAAAAAGTCATAAACTGGTTTTCACTTAATGAACCAGGAATTAAAATTGAAAGGTGGATGGTATATTTTTCAGGTCTTATCCACAACCTTAGCCCAGAAGCAAAAAAAACAATATGTATGAATTTCAGACTTCCGCCAAAAGATCTTGAAATTTTCACCAAAGAAACCCTTCGCGCAGAGCAGACAATAAAGTGGATGAAAAAACACAAATCCATAAAAAAAAGCGAAATTTACTTAAAACTATGTCATTTTAAAACTGAAACCCTGCTCTATCTTCTTTCAATAACAAACGATGAAAAGATAAAGCATAATGTGGTGTTATTTTTTACTGAATTCAAAAAAACAACGATTAACATCAAAGGAAAAGATCTCAAATCCATGGGATTCAAACCAGGTCCCCTGTTTGGAGAGATCCTTGAAAAAATTTTTCTTGAAAAGCTTGATGGAAATATAAAAACTTATAACGACGAGTTTGACTTTGCAAAAAGATATCTGTAAATCCAAAGTTAATTTTTTACAAACGATAACCAGGAATGAAAAATGAAGGAAACAAGAGTTTTAACAGGAATTACAACAACAGGGACACCCCATTTAGGCAATTATGCAGGGGCAATCAAACCCGCGATTGAAGCAAGCAGGGATTTAAACAATAAATCTTTTTACTTTCTTGCAGACCTCCATGCACTAATCAAAAACCAGAACCCAAGCGAAGTACACAGATCAAGCCTTGAGGTTGCAGCAACCTGGCTTGCACTTGGTCTTGATACTGACAACTCATATTTTTACAGACAATCCGACATACCTGAAATACCTGAATTGACCTGGATACTGAGCTGCCTTACAGCCAAAGGGCTTATGAACAGAGCCCATGCCTACAAAGCCGCTGTAGCCGAAAATATAGACCAAAAGGCAAACGACCCTGATAAGGGGATAACAATGGGTCTTTTCAGTTACCCTGTTTTAATGGCTGCAGATATTCTAATGTTTAAAGCAGATATCGTACCTGTTGGAAAAGATCAGATTCAGCATCTTGAAATGGCAAGGGATATTGCAATGAGATTCAACCATATTTACAGGGAAATATTCACTCTTCCACAGGCTCAGACTGACGAGAATGCTGCGGTTCTCAAAGGTCTTGACGGAAGAAAAATGAGCAAAAGCTACAACAATACAATTCCGCTTTTTGTACCTGAAAAAAAACTAAAAAAACTTATTAATAAAATCACAACAAATTCCCAGCCACCGGAAGAACCAAAGGAAACAAAAGACTGCACTCTTTTTGAAATATACTCAGCCTTTGCAGCAAAAGATCAAATAAAGGACATTGAGAAAAGATATTCCGAAGGTATTGGCTGGGGAGAAATGAAGTCAATTTTATTTGAACTTTTAAACGACCATCTAAAAGATGCAAGAAAAGACTACGAATATCTTATAGAAAACCCTTCAATAGTTGAAGAGACCCTTAAAAAGGGTGCTTTAAAAGCAAGAGAGGAAGCCGTACCTATGCTTGAAAAAATCAAAGACGCTGTGGGATTAAAATCACTTGTCTAATTTTTTCATGCTAAAGAAAAAAAAACTGAAGCCGAAAAGCCCGTAAAAGGGCTTTTATTTTTTATCTTATTTACACTTTTAAAAGATTTTTTTAGAATGAAACAAATTTTATCTAAAACCAAACTTAACAAAAATTGATTATATGAATTATAAACCAGAAAATATTTTTTTGCCGGGGAAACCAGTTGAAATGGTTTTTAACATTGACTCTCTGTCTCCTGTATCCAGAAATTCAATTATTTTTGATTCAAATTTTAAAAATAATGAACTGATAATTTCCCAGACTACCCCAAGAACATCAAAATCATATTCATTTGAAACACTCCATATAACAACACTTAAAACCAATGATTCTGATAAAATAAGGCTTGGGATTAAATGCTCAATTTCAGATTTCATTGACAGTTACAGACTTAATAAAGAAATAACTGAACAGGCCATAAAAATATCATATTCAGGCAGAATTTCAGAAGTTAACATAAGATCCGCATTTCGAATAAAGCCAAACAATGTTTACTCGATCATGGCAAAGCTGATTTTTAAAAATAAAGAATTTCTTTCTGCAAAGCATTTTAAAATTTTTGATATTTCCCTTACGGGAATAGGAATTCTTATTCCCAATACATCGGATAGACGTGAAAACCCAATGATAGAGCTTGAAGCAGGAGATATTGGCAAAATTGGAATAGTAATGAAAGAACCTGGAGCTGATAAAGATGTCCCAAGCATAAAAAAACTTCTGAACAAAATTAAGATTGTACGGATAAACAAGGCTTTCAACCAAAGATACACTCTCATTGGATGCCAGTTTGGACCATGGGAAAGAAACCAGGAAGAAGAGCTTGGCAAATTCATACATCAGCTTCAGCTTTTTGAAATACGTCATCTTCAAAAATACTAAAAATCAGAATGTTTTTACATATATTTCACAGCTGCCGTTATTATAATCCATAATTGCAGCACGGCCCTTTTCAGCCTGCCCCGGATTTACAATAATAGTGTTCCCAATTTTTCCTGTCCCATAAGCTTCATGTATATGACCTGTAAAACAGACTACAGGAGAATAGTTCTCAATAAATCTTCTTATGGCTATGCTTCCGGTTTTAATTCCGGAATCTATTACATCGCATTTGCAGTCAAAAGGCGGCTGGTGAGAGACTAAAACAAGGGGAACCTCTTTTTTAAGTTGTTTCTCAATCCCTGACAGCATTTTTTCATAATCTGATTCCAAAAATTCATTAGGAGTGGAAAAAGGAGTGACAAGAGATCCTTTCAGTCCAGTAAACAAAAACCCTTTTTTCTCAATTACCTTTTCTGAAAGATTAATATTAAAATCATTTAATGTCTTTTCAGCTGATTTTAAATCACAATTTCCTGTGACTGCAAAAATGTCCTTATCAAAATATTTTTTAAGTTCCTTTATTCCTCTCAAACTCTCCCTATCCCCTCCAAAATGGGTTATGTCCCCTGAAAGAATTACAATATCTGCGCCCAAAAGAATATTTTTGCTTTTTTCAAAAATTTTAAAATTCCCATGAATATCGCTAAAAGACACTATTCTCATTATTTCCTCCGTAAAAATCTAAAAAATTATTTAAACCCAAATTATACAACTCATAAGGCAGCATGGCTTCGCGTTTCATATTTTTAAATAAGTGATTGGCCGAAAACGAGAATTTTTTGTTCAGTTACGGAAGATGAAAAATTTAACCTCCAGGATACATTGAGTATTTTGAGGATTAAATTTTGAATCTGACTTTAGAATGGACAAAAAAGACCGTTTTCGTTCAGCAGCTAAATTAACGAATTCTCTATGAATCAAGCTTATTATATTTAAAAACATGAAACCCTCAATTCAGGTTCATATCATAAACATTAAACAGGATTTAGGTTAAACTATTTTTCCATTTCTTGAGACTGTAATTGTATTAAAAATAATTTTTTTACCAGACAATTTTATACTCTCTTTTAGAACAGATTCCATCTTAGAACAGCATGGAACATCCATTCGTGCCAGAGTTAGTGACTTTAATTTATTGTTTGCAAAAACAACCTTTAACCTGGCTATATATTCTTCTATATTGTCAAGCTTTGGACAGCCGATCATTAGTTTTCTTCCGCCAACAATTATTCTATGAAAATCAGGACAGGACGCAGAAACGCAATCAGCTGCTACAACAAGATCTGAATTATCAAAAACATTTGAATCACAGGAAATCAGGGAAATCTGAACAGGCCAGTTTGAAAGCGGCCCTTTTGATTCAAAAACATCCATCTTAAGCGACTGGCAGGAAAGATTTTTATTTTTTAGACGATCTTTTACAGCCTTTTCGTCAAATTCAGAGGCGTCTCTTTCAATAATTTCAAGAGCATTCTTGGGACAGGTACCCATACACGCTCCAAGCCCGTCACATAAATTATCAGAAACAAGCCTTGCCCTGCCGTCTACGATCTCTATTGCTCCTTCGGCACAATCCATAACACAAATCCCGCATCCATCACATAATTCTTCATTAATTTTTATAATTTTTCTTTTTACAACCATCGTTTTCTCCAGTATTAATTTTTTTACTTATAATCATCAATAAACAATTATTTATCTTTGATCTGGATCAAATTTTAATAGAAATTATTATTTATGGAAAAAACATTTAAAAACACATTAATGTTCAAATCATTTACTGATGAACAGATAAAAGAACTAATAAAAATTTCTTCCATTAAAACATATGACAATAATCAGATGATCTTTTTTGAAAATGATCCTGCCTGCGGTTTTTTCCTCATTAAAAAAGGAAAAGTCAAAATTTTTAAAATGTCAGAAGATGGAAAAGAGCAGATTCTTCATATTTTTGGTAAAGGAGAGCCCTTTGGGGAAGCCGCTGTTTTTTCAAATACAGATTTCCCTGCAAATGCACAGGCTGTAGTAAAATCAGAAATAATCTATATTCCCAAAACAGACCTTCATGAAATATTTCGTAAAGATCCTTCAACAGTAATGAACATTCTTGCTGTTTTATCTTTGAGATTAAAGGAATTTACAAAACTGATAGAAAACCTTACTCTTAAGGAACTGCCTGAAAGACTGGCTTTGTATATTTTAAACCAGGAAAAGACCCAGGGTAAAAAGAACAGGATTGTGCTTGAATTTTCAAAAGGCCAGCTGGCGAAAATACTTGGAACCACCCAGGAAACCCTTTCAAGAACACTGGGTAGGCTTTCTAAGGCAGGTATTATACTTGTAGATAAAAGAGAAATAATAATTTTAAACAAAAATCTACTCCATAATATTTCCAGTGGAGTTGAAAATTTAAAAAACATTGATATATAGTGATTGACCTTAACCCTTTTTTTTGATTAGTTTTATTTAATTTTCATCAAAAAAATATTTATTAAACAGCAAGCAGGTAAAAACATGGATAAAAATTATTTCTGGTTTAAAGTTCTTGTTCAGACCATTGCAATACTTGTAACAGCAGCTTTTTTTGACGGAATTATTGTGGAGAATGTAATATCAGCTTTTTTTGCTGCAATAATCCTTGGATTTTTAAATGCTGTTTTAAGACCATTGCTTATTTTTTTAACTCTTCCTATAACCCTTTTTTCTCTTGGTTTTTTCATATTCATAATTAATGCCGTTATTCTTAAACTAACTGCTTTTTTTATTCCCGGATTTATAGTCTCAGGTTTTTTCACATCAATTTTTGGTGCTTTATTTATAAGCATTGTTAGTTTTCTACTAAATATTCTTACTTTTAAAGATAATTCAATTGAGGTAATTGACTTAAAAAAAAGAAACGGCAATTTCTGGGAATAAAAAAATACATGGATGAAATTTTTAATATAAATCTTATTACAGAACCAGACTTTCAAAGACTCAATAATTTCCTGATGAAAGGTGTTGAGGCTTTATCTGAAAAAAACTATAAATCAGCTAAAACAATTCCCGAATTAACAAAAGAAATCAGATTTGATTTTAATATCAACAAAACTCCGTTAAAGGCATGTTTAGTTCTTGACAAAAACATTCTGTCTCTCAAATGGAAAGATAAAACAAAACCTCTTGCTTTAATTTCATCTTCACCGTCAAAAGAAAAAATTAAATATATAAGAGACTGCTTTAAAGATGAACTTTCAAATGCTTCACCAGAGCTTTTAAGACTGCAGAACCTTGAAATAAAAAAAAGCCTTGAAAAGGCAAAAATGGAAGCAAAGGCAGAAATTGAACAAATTGAAAAGCAGCTTGACCTCAGGAAAAGAGAGTTACAGGAATATATTATAAAAGCTGAAACAGATTCCCTTACAGGACTTCTTAACAGACGAGCATATACAAGGCACATCAACTCAGCCTTAAGAAATTTAAGAAAACGAAACCAAATTTTCTGCCTTCTGTATCTGGATCTTGATCATTTTAAAACAATAAATGACACATACGGTCACAGCTTTGGAGATAAAGTCCTGAAGGCAATGGCAATGAATATGAATAACTGCATAAGAGAAAAAACAGATCTTGCATTCAGAATTGGAGGGGACGAGTTTGCCATTATAATTTTCTCCGATGAAACTGCAGCGCTAAGGGCAGCAAGAAAAATTATTAACGGAATCCAGCAGGGAACTAGTATTGGTTATACAAAAGCCGAAAAAAACGACACCCCTGAAGTATTAATCAAAAGAGCTGACATGGCATTGTATTTTTCCAAAGATCAGGGAAGAGCATCCATAGCATCTGCCGTTAAATCACCTAAAACTGAAGATCCATCTGCATCATCACTGGAAATAGTATACAATGGAAAAAGTCAAACTTCTGCTTAATGGTCTTGTAAGAGATCAGAGCACAGAGATCCTCACAAAAAGTAAAATCAGGGCTGTTGCCTCAAGGCTTAATTTTTCCGAATCAAAATCAAATATGATTTTACTTGCTGTCAGTGAAATAATAACCAATCAGCTTAAATTTTCCATAGGGGCTGGAATCATTCAGATATGGGAACACAAAAAACCAAATCATTGCCTGGACATATTTGGATATGACATGGGACCTGGAATAAAAAATCTTTCCAAAGCAATGACTGACGGTTACTCAACCTCAAACACCCTTGGCCACGGACTTGGGACCATTATGAGATCTTCTGATCTATTTGAAATATACACAAAGCCAGAAAAAAAAGATAAAAAAGACATCTGGAACGGAACAGCTGTATGGTGCAGATTTTATCCAGACAAAAAACCTGGTAAATTTTCAAATATCAATGCAGGAATTTATATCAGAGCCCTTAACGATGATATTTATAACGGCGATTTTATTACTTTTGAGCTTATTCATAAAAACCTTACCTGGCTCCATATAGACGGAGTCGGACACGGTAAAAATGCCCATGCAAGCGGAGAAATTGCTGATAAAATTGCAATTTCCAAACTAAGCCCTGAAGATATAATTAACACTCTTAATAAAAACCTCTACGGAAAAAGAATGGCAAACGGTGTTTCAATTTCACTTGATAACTCAGGAAATTTCTTATATTCAGGTTATGGCAATGTCTTGATAAAAATATTAACTCCCAGCAGTGGAACTCAAAAATCCGTTCACCTCCAGAACCGTACAATAGGTGAAAATTATATGGAAATAAAAAGCTACAAAGAAACACTTGATCAGGGAGATCTTCTTATGACGCTCTCTGATGGTATATCGGAAAGTTTTAATCTTTCTCATTACCCGGGGCTTTTATCAAGGCATCCGCAAATGATTGCATACCTGCTTGGTAATCTCTTCTCAAGAAGAAATGATGATAAAAGTCTATTTATAGCCAAATATGACAAGGAGTAAAAATGTCTGACATTAGAAAATACGGTAAAACAATTTTAAAAAAAATTAATTTTTCCAACGTTACCCAGAAAATAACAAGTGCAGGCTATGCAAGCCTTTCAAAGGAGAATCTTTTAACTGACGAGGAAGTTCATGACTACACCCATGAATTTGTTGAGCTCTTCAGCTCCCTTCTTGAGGACTCTCGTGCCTTGTCAGGCGAGACTTTTAATGCACTGAAGCATCTTATGGCAACAGTCAATGCCAAAATACAAATGAGAGGCGGCAGCACAGAGTCTTTTCTTCAGCTTATGCATTTTATCCAGTACACTTTTATGGATGAAATAGTTGATGATGAAAACGAAAAAAATGACCGGGAACTTTTGTTTCTGCTTAAATTTTTCAATAATCTTGTAATGGAAGCATTCAGGCTTTATCAGAAAGAAAGAGAAGATGCACTGAAGGCTCAAAAAGAAGAATTTCTTGCAGTTTCTACCCCAATCACTGAAATCTGGGATGGAGTCCTGTCTCTTCCTGTAATAGGCACCCTTGACTCAGGCAGAGCAATGGATCTAATGGAAAAACTTCTTGAAAGAATTGAACTGAGAAGATCCAAGGTGATTATTCTTGATCTTACAGGCGTAAGCACAATAGATACACAGGTAATGCACCACCTTATTCAGGTAATCCGTGCAACGGCACTTATGGGTGCGACTGCTGTTCTAACAGGAATAAGGCCTTCAATTGCAAGATCACTTGCAAATTTAAATATTAATCTTGATGAAATTCAGACAAAATCAACGCTTTCAGAAGGGCTTAAGGAAGCCTTCAGAATTCTTGGAATTAAAGTTGAAAAAAATTAAAGGATTAGAGATTGACAGAAAACCAGACTTTTTTCCCTTCTGGAAGATGAAAAAATTAACCTTAGAAATACATGAATGATATTAGGATTAAATTTTAAATATGACCTTAGAATGGCCAAAAGGGATATTTCGTTCACTAATTTGGAAGAGCGATTAATACATATATAGTTTAATAATTAGATAAACTAAGCCAAAAACAGGTATTTATGATGAAAAACAATTATGGTTTCAGCATTACAAAAATCGGGTCAAACTCTCTGCTGCTGGAGCCATATGACAATCTAAACCCACTTAACCCTGACCAGATGATTGAATTTATAAGTAAAAAAATTTTGATGACAAATGCTTCAAAACTTTATTATGACCTGAATAAAGTCCTTATTATTGATGAAATTTATTATGACTGGCTTTGCCAGCTTTCAAAGACATGCTCTCTTTTCCAGACCAAACTGATAACAATAAATATGAAACCAACTGCCGCTGTAAGCCTTTCTTCTTTTATAAAAAGCAAGCCTCCTTTTCAAACTGAAATAGAGATGCAGAGTTAAAAATATTCAATCAGCAAGACTAAAGATAAATAATGATTGAGCCGCTTTTCTTCTTGTGTTTTTTTTCCCATTCAAAAGAACATATCTTCCCGCTCTTTTTAAGCTCAACTGCTTTTTTCTCAGCCAGAGACCTCAAAACCGGTTTCATATTTTTAGAGTGCTTTCCTTTTCCAGTGATAAACTGAATAGAGCCCATCCCCTTTTGCCTGTAAACGATTATGGAACTCTCAATTTTTCTTTCAGCTTCATAAGAACTAAGACCATGTAGATCAATTACTTTTCTTTGCCTTAACTTAGCATCTTTTCGACAGTTTCTACCTGGCGCAGATAATTGACTGGAAACTGAAACAGAGTACTCACGTACGCCTGGATTTTGTTCACCGGTAAAAAGTTCGTAAAGATCTTCATTAGAAGAAATTTTTCTGATTTTTTTTCTATTTTCTGAATGAATTATTTTAGTTTTGTTTTTTTTCTTTGAAGTCTTTTCAGGAGGTAATTTGTCTGGGACCTTGTTTAATTCCAACCCCTCAGAAGATAAATCAGGATCAGTAAATACAACATCAGATTTTGTATCTGGTATATCATCTGACTTTTTTTCTTCTATTTCATGGTTGTTAAAGTCACAATATGTTTTCTGTTTTTCTTTTCTTTTAAAATAAGATTTTATTTTATTAATTAAATCCATTATTATTTTCTTTTTCAAAATCCATCCACAATTTATCTTTAGCAAACCATTTTTTATCTTCAGACTTCCAATTGAAATTCTTATCCATAAAAATTTTATTATTTTTAAAAAAAACAGATTTTTTATTTTTCTCCATATCTGACCAAATAAAATTTTTTTTAAAAAATTCTTTATCACCAACTTTCCAGTGATTAGAAATAACAGAACCAAGAATAAAAACAAAAAGCATTGATTTGTTAAAATATTGATAATAGATATTTTTTTTCATCGTCTTTTATCTTTTCATTGTATTTCTTATCAATTTTATCAATTTCTTTGCTTTTATAATATATTTTCAAATAATTTTCATTGTATTCCACTTTAATCAAGGTCTTTTCATTCTCAAAAAAATTAATATTTTCACTGCTTTCTTTTTTCACATATTTTTTTTCCAGAACTTCAAAAATCTTTTGAACATTCCCCATATCAGGATTTTCATAGACGTATCTAGCACTCAGAAGATTATTAAGAACAAACTCGTATAGTAAAAAAATTTTTTCACCAAAAAAATTAACTTTGTATGAAATATATTCGTCTGTTACTTTAAGCGGCTTTATTTTTTCGGCCGCAAGCACTTCTACCCTGGACATTCCCCAACTTACATCCCTGAAATCAGAATTTCCTCCATAAGCATTGGAGGCTATAAGTAAAAATATCAATAATGAAGTTATTTTTCTCATAAAAAAATATACCAGTAAAAAATGTATAAAGAAGATTTTTTTAAATCTCATTTATTGGATTAAGCAAAAATTTTTTCAGTACTTTCTGAAGAAATATTAAAACCTTGAAAAGACCCAGATCCTAAACAGCAAATTTTCATCCCTCGAAAACCAGCTAAAAAAAAATTAATTATATTAGAACAATTTACCACCATCAACTCCATAGGTTAACTGAGCTAAAAATACAACTTTAATTAATTATGAAACAATTTTACTTCTTATTAATTTGATCATCAATATTTAATATATGTGAATTACAGCCTTGACAATGGCTACTTGTGCATTGACAGCAATCTGAACAGCCTTTTTCCTCTTTTTTTAAAAAAACTGTTTTCAATATATAAATAAAAGCTGCAATAACTATGAATACGGCAACAATTGTTTGTAAAAATTCCATTTAAACCTCCTTTAATATTTTATAAAAAATTAATAATAAATTATTGTTTGTCAACTCAAACAATGATGCAGGACAAATATTAACCGCCAGAATAATATTGATGTTTTATTTAAAGAAAAGAGGGATTTTTATACTTATACACTTAAAGTCACATACAAAGATATACGATAAAGCTTACCACAGGATATTTATCTGGATAAAAATGAGGGAATTTTTTTTGATTAGTAGTTTTTATTAAAAAAATTGACAAGATATAAAAAAAGGAGACTTATAAATAAGCCTCCTGATATGCAAAATAATATTTCAAAAAAAATATTAACGCTTTGAGAACTGAAAACTTGCACGGGCACCCTTCTGTCCGTACTTTTTTCTTTCTTTCATTCTTGGATCTCTTCTAACAAAACCAGCTTTTTTAAGAACTTCTCTAAGATCAGGATCAAATTTAATAAGAGCCTGACTGATACCATGCCTTGCTGCTTCTGCCTGACCAGTAATTCCACCGCCTTTAACTTTTATTCTCACATTAAAAGCTGAAGCCTGATCCGTAATTTTGAGTGGTTCAAGAACACTCAAAGAATGACGCTGAATACTAAAATATGTTTCAACAGGCTTTTCATTTACATAAATTTCACCTGAACCCGGTTCAATCCAAGTTCTTGCAACAGAAGACTTTCTTCTTCCTGTAGCGTAGTATATACTTTCCTTTGCCATTTGTATTCCCCTGTTTATGCTGCTTAAAATTCGAGAACTTCAGGTTGCTGTGCATTATGAGGATGAACTGAACCTGAATAAACTTTTAAATTTTTATTGAGCTGTCTTCCCAGTTTGCTTTTTGAAAGCATACCTTTTACAGCAAGTTTTACCAGCTGTTCAGGTTTTTTCTCAAGAAGTTTTTCAGCTGTAGTTTCCCTTAAACCACCGGTATATCCGCTGTGTCTGTAATATTTTTTCTGAGTAAGCTTCCTTCCTGTAAGGACAACTTTTTCAGCATTAACAACTATTACAAAATCTCCGCAGTCAACATGAGGTGTAAATAAAGGGTTGTGCTTTCCCCTTATTATTTTGGCTACTTCTGAAGCCAGCCTGCCGAGAACTTTACCTTCAGCATCAACAACATACCATTTTTTCTGGATGTCTTCTGTTTTAGCACTATATGTCTGTTTTTTCACTTTAACACTCCCCGTAACAAAAAAAATAACTTCTAAGGTATACATTTACAATTATTAAATGTCAACTTAATAAAAAAGAAAAATAGAATAATTGACATATGCCGATAAAATATTATTATGCACCGAAAAAAATCTCAGTATTTACAAGGAAATGTATATGCCATTAATTGAAATTGAAGTCAAATTTTATATTAAAAATTATGAAAAAATTATAAATAAAATAAATGACTATGCCACTAAATCAGGGAAGAACAGCCTTGAAAAAAATATTTTATTTGATACTGCAAATTATGATTTGAAGAGCCAGAATAAAATTTTGAGGTTAAGATCTTATCTTGGAAAAACAATACTAACATTTAAACAACCTTCTTCAGCACAATCTAAAGAGTTCAAAAAACTTGAAGAAACAGAAGTAATTGCCGAATCATTTGAAGAATTACGCTATATTTTGCTTAATTCGGGATACTCCAATACTCAGGTTTATGAAAAAATGAGGCAGATTTTTTACAGAAAGGAGCTGGAAATATGCATGGACCGGCTTCCATACGGCGATTTTATAGAGCTTGAAGGAACCGAAGAGGAAATAAGGCTGGCTGCTCAAGCTCTTGACCTTGAATGGAATAATAAAATTTTACCTGACTATAGAAGTATTTTTGAAAAAATAAAAAAAACACACAATCTTAAATTCAATGATATAACATTTGAAAATTTCAAAAATTTAAATCCAGAAAAATTTAGAAATGATATCATAAGTTTCTGTCTATAGTATTTTTTCTTCTTTCGGCTCTGCTTTATCATCCTTTTTTTTAAGCCATTTCTTTTTATTGTGGTTATCCTTTTCAGGTGTGTTTTTTTCAATAAAATGGCCGTCATCTCTTGTACATATGATTTCCGCATTAATAATACCGCCACTTTCAACAATAAGGTCATTGCAGGTAACTGTGCCTGTGCACTTCCCTGATGACAGTATTACAACTTTTCCCCTTGCCTTGACAGTTCCCTCGTAAACTCCGCCTATTGTGACATCATTTACTTCCATGTCCGAATAGACCTGACCTTCTTCGGCAATTATTACGGATTCCCCGGAGATTGAACCCTTCACAATTCCTTTTATAACAAGCTTGCCCTCAGAGGAAAGTTCACCTTCTACCCTGAGATCATTATCTATAATAGAAAGGTTTTTTGTTTTAACAGCCACTTACTTCTCCTTTATTTTTATTATAAAATCACATTTTTTTCGTTTTTTACCTTTAAGTTCAGCAAAAAGACTTATTGCTATTTTCTTATCCCCAGAGACATAAAAATTACTCAAAGCAGGTTTTGACTTTAAATCAGCAATTTTTTTGCCATTTGCCTCAAGGTAATAAAATCCGCTGTCTAAATCAGACTGAAAAACTCCAGATACAGAATCAATAAAAAAGTCTGCTTTATCCACATGAAAATCATTCTTATTACTTACACAAAACAGATCACCTTTTTGTGATTCAAGAATTAATATCTTTTCGGTTTCACCTTCAAGTCTGATAATCATCGATGCAACCGGATATCCATTATATGAAGCAACAACCGGATAGTTCAAACCATTGCCTTTTGTTGAATATTTTTCCCAAAAATCAGTTGAAGTATCTACAACACACCCTCTGTCTTCTCCAGTATTGTTCATGGAATCATTAACATATCCTTTGATATTCACTTCAAGTAATCCAGGATCATGCATTCCAGAATCAACATCGATCAATTCAATAAAATCACCTGCTGAAACTTTGAGAACACCATTATTTTTTATATTAACAAGCCTGTTTCCATTTATTCTTACCTGAAAATAAAAATGATTTTCTCTTATTTTTTTTTCCGCAACTGAAAAATAATCATCTGACTTATTATCAGTAACCTTTACATAAACTGATCCGCAGGGTTCGTAATCCTTTTTTGCAGCAATCCTTGTATTCTTTTCAATTGTTATCTCATTTCCGATATCATTTTTACCACCGCAGTCTACTACATCAACAGTAATACCACGCGAATAATTTGCCTCAGCATGGACTATTTTTATCATTGAACCCTTTTTTACATAAACGGTTTCCTCTTTATTCAATACAATGGGTGTATTACCGTTTATTGAAAGAACAAGGTATCTAAGCTCAGGCTTTTCAAGTGTAAGCGCAGGAAGTTCGGGAATAATGCCAAATTCGTCAAAAAATGCATTTATTGCATACTGGTGATGTTTGACTTTTTGAAAAAGAGGAAGGGATTTACTTGCCTCTATTCCAAAGGCAGGAATACTGCATTTTGTAACTGCAAAATAAGTAGCTGACTTTCTTTGTTCCTTGTGCCTTGAGTCTTTTTCAGATGTTCTGTGATTATTAAATCTAAAGTGTAAATTAATGTCATCGATCTTTTCATTGATTTTACCGACAACTCTTTCAGCCATGTTCATAAGACTTATCTTTTCACCATTTTCAAGACTCACACTCTCAAAGTCTGCAATAATGGATTGTCCATATCTCATGGGATTTTTCATATCGTCTATCCATTCAGGATTAAAAAAACCTGAACCTTCGTGAAGATTCAAAAGACAATCACTCTGGGATATAAGCTCTTTCAGTATTTTTACAATCTTGCCTTCATATAGTCTTGCATCTTCATCTGCAAACTTTCTGTTCATATCAACGTTTATGCTTCTTTTCTGAACTAGAATAGAAGGAAGATTAGCTCTTGGAACAACAATGAGAGAACCCTTTTCAAGTGAAATATCTGCGTAAGAGTCAGCTGTTAAAAATCCTCCGGGCTCATCGCCCTGAATTCCGCCGATAATCATAAGGGTATTACTTTTTTTTTCTCCGTAAATTTTGTAGACATGCAGCTCATAATCAGTATTTTCAAAATATACAATATGCTCTTTTCTGCTGTCTTTTACTGCAGAATCTTCAAGACAATAAAGATTTTGTGCAGATAAAAAAACAAAGATAAATAAATAAACTCTAATTTTCATCTAATCTGAAACCTTTTTTAAGAACAAGCTCACCGTCCTCTGCATAGACAAACACTTCTGCCTGATTGAGAACCCCGGTGTTTGATATTCCGGGGAATTTTATAGTTACAGGCTTAAACCTCATTATTGAAAAAAACTGGCCATTTAATGGATTTAATGGTTTGCCGCCGGAAATTTGAGAATAAGGAGACGTCATCCAATGCTGCTGTGAAACTGAATCATTTTTCAGCATTACAAAAACATAACCTGAAATCGTTAAATCTGATTTGGAAATATTTACCAGTTCAAAATTAACTTTCACATGATCTGTAAAATTTTCTATCTGAATATTTTTTACTTCAAGGGGTATTTTTGAAAAATCATCAATCTTTTTATCTGAACTTTTATTCTCTGAGTCATTATTTTCAGTAACCAGAACTTCTTCTTTTTTTTCAGAAGTTTTTTTAGCCTTATCAGGAGGTTTTAAAAAAGCTAACTTAATTCTTAATTGTTCATTTTCATTCTTAAGCTCTATAAGTTCTGAATCTGCTGTTTCAATTTTTTTTAAAAGCTTTGCGTTTATGTTTTTTTCATACATAAGTACACTGAAAAGCAGTGCTGAAGATACGCCAAAGATGGAAACAATAAATAGCAGAATAAAAACAATTGATCTTATGTAGGTCAGATTATAAACTTTTCCAGTACTGTTAATAAAAAGAACAGACCATTTCTTTCTTACATTTTCTCCTGCATCTCTTTTCACCCTGTTTCTTTCCAGCTCTCTTTTAAAATTCTCCATTGTCCCTCTTCTTTTTTTAGCACTAAAGTTTTAATACCTTTTGTACTGAATCCGCTTGACTCATAATTTTGAAAAAAGACTGCTTTGACATGCCTTCCTTTTTTTTCAATTCTTGGATTTTCAATATCAATTTTTATATAGTCATATTTTTGATTAAGCTTATCCTTATATTTCAGCCATAATTTTTTATTCATACCCTCAGAAAAAAAATCAGAAGAATAACAGTTTCCGTAAATACTAATATCTTTATCTGACCAGGCCTTTGCCCAGATGTTTATGAGTTCTTTCACATCCTGCTTGAATAAAACCTTATCCTTAATTTCATTTGCTGCCGTAACAATGTTTTTGGATTCATCAACGTAAACATCACCAATTATTTTCAATTCACCATCTTCATATTTGACAAAAAGTTTTCTTTTCAGGAATTCACTCTTGATTTTATCTGTATTGATGAAGAAATTAAACCATATTGCATAAATACCCTTATTTTCCCTGAATACATTCAACGAGGATCTTTCAAGGGAAAATGAGTCAAACTTTTTTTTAGATTTCTGCCAGTCAGTCCACCATGATATCTCTGGAAGAAAATCAGATGAGTAAAAGCTGAGATACTCGTGATAGGTTCCATTTTCCAAAGACTTCAGCCAGCTGTTGAAAAAAGCACTAAATTTTCCCTTTATCTCAACATAATCAGTTTCTGATTCTAAAAATTCAGTATTTTCACTTATTATTACAGGGGTTACACCAACCTGAACATATCCTGCCAGCACATCTATATCTTTGTTGGCAAGGGCAACACATCCGTTTGTGGTGCGTTCCTCAAGGGGTTCTTTATCTGTTCCATGAATCCAGATATTATAGCCGTTTTTCCCTTGAACCCTGTCCAGATAATTTGGATAATCAAGAGTTAATGCTCTTGTACCGTAAACAGGAGAAAGGTATTGTTTTGTGTAATGTCCAGTTATCAAATAAACTCCTTCAGGAGTTTTTGAGTCACCCTCAACAACCTTGTCTCCTGAATTCTTCCCGGTTGAGCATTTAAACTCCATTATTAACCTGAAAAAGTTATCTTTATTTTCAAGCAAATACAGTTTTTGTTTTTTTTTATCTACAAGAATAACCCTTAAATCCTTGACATCCGAAAAAATAACATCACGTGGTAAAAGTTTTTTTTCACCCAGTGAATCGGAATAAGACAGGCAAGGTATTGAAATTATAAATACTGCAAAAAAAAGAAAAAAATATTTTTTTAAAACAAACATCCGAAAAAGCCCTTTTCACATGATTTCATAACATGAGTAATAATTTAATCTATAAAAAAACTGCTTTCATTCCTTGTAATCTAAAACATTCATAAAAAAATAGAGTAACTGTTCAGCTGAAAATTGAGAAGAAAGCCAGTTTTCTGACGGATGCGGCACTTTTTCTGAGCCAGTTCAGGAGACCAACTTTTTTATCCCCTGCCTGAAAGCTCAAGCAAGAATAAGGATCAGAAAGAATGCAGCAACCGTTCCGGTTTAAACTGAACAGTTACAAAATATTTATCTTTTTAAACAAAAACATTGTTTTTTGTCTATTCAAAAAATTTAAGGTATATTTTATTTTCTGATAAATCACCAAGTTTTTTTCTGGCACTCCCATTTACACAGGCAATTTCCAGAAAACCGCTGCTATTCCAGATTGCCGTCAAAGATCCTTCAGGCAATGATGAGTAGGTATGAAAAACATTTCCAATTTCATATTCATCAATAAAAGCCTTAATATTTAAAATAGTTGAAAAATTGTTCAAAGCATCAGATTTAGAAATATTTGTTATTAAATTACCAAATATGTCAATATTAACAACCTGACCAGAAATAATATTCTCAGAAAATTCAGGCTTAAGATAAAAATCTTTGACAATTATCTGATCCAGAGAAATATTTTTTAGACATGCCAGATTTGTACCCTTTTGTGCAAGTTCAGCTCCAAGGGGTGCAAAAAAATCTCTCCCGTCAAAAGTTGAGTTTGATGGCCGGCTATCCAGACAAACCCAGTAAAGTTCTTCAGGAACTGAGTTTCTTATTATATCTGACAAAACGCCATTATCTGGTGCAGCAATGAGACAATTATTTGATTTTAAAACCAGTATTTTCCTGTTTGACCCTACCCCTGGATCTACAACACAAAGAAAAACAGTTGCCGGAGGATACCATTTTATTATGGAATCAAGAAACCTCGAGGCCTCTCCAATATCTTGAGGTGAAATATCATGGGTTCCATCCACAATATTCAAGTTCCTGTTTTTTGATAACAGAACACCTTTCATAACAGCTGCATAAGGATCTTTAGTTCCAAAATCAGTTATGAGAACAATTGTATCAGTCATTTTTTTCTATACCAAGATGATAGTAGGAAAGAGCTGAGGCCTTTCTGCCACTTGATGTTCTTAAAATGAACCCCTCCTTTAAAAGGTATGGTTCAACAACATCAACAAGAGTGTCGCTTTCTTCCTGCAATGCAGCAGCTATTGCTTCAATGCCTGCAGGTCCCCCCTTGTAAAAGTCTATAATAGTGCGTATATATTTTCTGTCCAGTCCAGTAAGACCCATTGAATCTATGCCTTCAAGATTCAATGCATCCTCAACTATGTTTTCATTAAGTATTCCGTCCCCTTTAACTGAAGCGTAATCTCTTACCCTTCTTAGAAGACGGTTTGCAATTCTTGGTGTTCCTCTTGAGCGCATGGCAAGAATCTTAGCGGCACCATGGTGAATCTCCTCCCCGAGGATAGTTGCAGATCTTTTTATAATAACTAAAAGGTCTTCAACATTATAAAAGTCAAGAGCCTTAAATATCCCAAATCTGTCTCTCAATGGTGCGGATAAAAGCCCAGGTCTTGTGGTTGCACCTATGAGTGTAAATCTGTTTAATCTGAATCTGTGGGTTCTTGCATGAATCCCCTTGTCAAACACAAAATCTATGGCAAAATCTTCCATTGCCGAATAAAGAAGCTCTTCAACAATTTTGGGGAGCCTGTGAATTTCATCAATAAAAAGGATATCACCATCATTTAGATTAGTCAGTATTCCAACCAGATCTCCGCCTTTTTCAAGAGATGGACCTGAAGTCATTACTAGATTAACGTTAAGCTCATTTGCAATTATTGAAGCAAGAGTTGTTTTCCCCAGCCCCGGAGGCCCGTGAAGCAGAATGTGTTCTATTGGCTCATTTCTTTTAATACTTGCAATAATTGCAATTTCAAGTGTTTTAACAGTATTGTTCTGTCCGACATACTCTTTTAAGGATTTAGGCCGCAAATCTCCTGCATCAGGAAGAAAATCATACCGGTTCTCCTCAGGAGATAAAAGTTCGTCAGCAGCAGAAGTACTTTCAAAAAATTTAAGTCCTTCATTTGTCATTTATTTTTCCCTTTGCCGTCCTTTTTGTAAATCTCTTCTATAAGTTCTTCAAATTGAGAAATATGCGGATTTCTTTTCAATGCATCTTTTATCATTTTTTCTGCTTCTTTTGGATGATGCCCCAATTGTGCAACCATAACCGATTTAACAGAGTCAATCAAATCAGTTGATGAAGAAATATCAACCCTCTCTTCCCCGCTCGTCAGACTCAAAGCCGCTGATTCATCCTCAAAACGCCCTTTCAAAGTAGCAATTATTTTTCCGGCTGTTCTTTTTCCTATACCTTTGAGAGAAATAAGTGTTTTCTGATCTTCAGATTCAATCGCAGCTATTATTTTTTCAACAGGAATAGTAAGAGCCTTAACTGCTTTTATTACTCCAATATCTTCAACTGAAATAAACTTTTTAAAAAAAATCTTGTCCTTTTCATTCTCAAAACCTATCAATACCGGCGCTGGCTGGCGTTCAGTCTGGTGATAGTAGATAAAAAGAGAAACAATATCATTTTTTTTATATTTTTTAAATGACTCTGCTGTAATCTCAGGAAGAAGGACTTCATAACCGATACCATTAACAAGCAGAATCAGGCCTTCGTCCGAGTTCCTGAAAATTTTTCCTTCCAGATAAGATATCATAAATCAGCTGCTCCTCGAAAGTCCTATTATCGCAAGTGCCAGAGCATCAGATGCATGATAGGGCTTTATTTTTTCATAATGATTAAGTCTTTTTCTCACTGCATTCTCAAGCTGCTGCTTTGAGCAGTTTCCATTTCCAGTTAAAATCTGCTTTGCAAGTCTTACCTGAACTTCAAGCATGCTAATTCCAGAACACGAACAGGCAAGACTTATTGCCCCGCATACTTTCCCAAGAATTATGCCTGATTTGGGGAATTCAGGTATGGAAAAAACATCTTCAATAATTACAATGGAGGGCTTTTCCTGCTCAAGAATATTAAAAATATCTTTATATATCTTATAAAGCCGGTCTTGTTGATTAATTTCTTTTGAGGTTTTAATGCAGCCAAAACCATAGGAGGTTATTTTACCAGAGCAGCCATTAATAATTCCGACTCCTGTTGAAGCAAGCCCTGGATCTATTCCGATAATCTTACGGCAATCCGTCATAGGTTTCTAAAAATTTTTAAGCTTTTTCTTTGCTATCAAAGCTTCATTGGTTAAAGGGAACTTGGAAATAAGAGTCTCAAAAATCAATTTTGCGTTATCTTTCCTGTCAATATTATAAAAGGCAAGTCCCTGCTTCAGGTAAGCTGCCGGGACTTTATTTCCGGAAGGGTATTTTTCTATGACATTTTGATATTCAATAATGGCCCTTTTGTAATCTCCATTTTTATAATAAATTTCACCAATCCAGAATAATGAATTGTCAGCCATGGATGATTTTGGAAAATTTTTTACATGATATAAAAAAAACTTCATTGATCTGTCAAAATTGCCGAGATCAAATTCTTTTTTTGCATGCTCGTAAACTTCCTCTTCTTCTGCCTTCTCAAGGGAAAAAACATCAGATTCTGGATTTTTACCGGATTCTGGATTTTTATGATTTTCAACTTTTTTATCATCTATTGTTTCAGAACCATTTATTTTTTCAGGGGAGTTTTTTTTATCAAAATCAAGATAATTTTCCACAGAAAGAGTTCTTTGTTCAAGTGCAGCAAATTTTTTCTCTATCTGATCAAGCTTTGAAGAACTTGATTCAAAATTATAATGAATTTTTTCTATTTCCCCGTTCAACTCCCACAACTTATTCTTTAGGCTTGTTTTTTCTGCAATCAAATTTGCATAACCACTTCTCAAATTTTTCTCGCGGTCTTCAACTTCTTTTTCAAAACTTTCCATACTCTGCAATACAGAATTCATTTCCTTATTAATATGAGCATAACTTGACTCAATTGTATTGACTCTTGTGCTTAAGGCGGCAAATTCCTCATCAGTGACGCATCCGGTTAGAAAAATAATTAAAAAAGCTGTAAGCAAATTTATTTTTATCATATTAAATTTCCACAAAATTTTAACTTAATGCCTGAGAACCTTATCAGGCTTAATAGACCTCAATATTTTACCTGATTTTATCTGGAACACAGCATCAGATCTGTCAATTCAACAGTCGGAAAAACGGTATTTTTGTCCATTTCTGCTGAATACTATTCATCCGATGCTGCCCCAGAACCAATTAAATCACTTATATCAGTTGTTATTATTCTATAATCAGGCTAAAAAACGCTATTTCCTAAAGACCTGAATCAATCACAAACTCAGCTCTTCTGTTTTTTGCCCAAACATCTTCTCCGCTACCCTCAACAGCTGGTCTTTCTTCTCCGTAAGAAATTGTAGAAATTCTTGCTGAGTCAATACCCAGGGCAACTAAATAAGTTTTAACACTTTCAGCTCTTCTTTCACCAAGAGCAAGGTTATACTGTGTAGTGCCCCTTGAGTCGCAATGGCCTTCAACAGTTATTTTTACGTTATTGTTTTCCATAAGCCACTGGGATTTTTCTTCAAGAATCATCCTTGCTTCTTCAGAGATTTCTGAACTGTCAAAAGTAAAATATACATTGACATCACTGAACTTTCTTAAAGCTTCTTTTTTTCTTTCTTCTTCTCTCTTCTGCTGCTCAAGTTTTTTCTGACGCTCAAGCTCTTCAGCTTTCAATCTTTCTTCTTCAGCTTTTTTCTCTTTCTCTGCCTGTTCAGCCTTTAACCTTTCCTGTTCTGAAACCTGCTCCTGTGTCACACCTTCATTCAGATCAGTTTTTTTTGACGAACAGCCAAAAGAAAGTCCTAAAATACAAATTAAAGCAATGATGAACAATCTTGAAAAATATCTCTTCATAACATAATCTCCTTTAATTACTTTTTTATCAATGTGACCAGGCCGGTTCACTCTGATTACCGGCCATATTTACAATAAGCTGCCTTTGATCTTCTCCCGAACGCGTCATTAAAAACAACTTTTTCCCATTATTTCTGCTGCTTGTAAAAACTATCAGGGAACCGTCAGGAGACCAGGATGGTTCTTCATTGTCACCGGAAGAATAAGTCAGCATTC
Organism: Desulfobacteraceae bacterium; assembly: GCA_020633955.1. Lineage (GTDB taxonomy): Bacteria > Desulfobacterota > Desulfobacteria > Desulfobacterales > JACKCP01 > JACKCP01. The sequence continues at coordinate 326,106 of JACKCP010000002.1, forward strand.
TCTGACTGCTCCCATCTGGTTTAATCGTATAGATGTTAATTCCGTATTCCTTTGTCATGCCAGTATAAGCGATATAGTCTCCCCTTGGAGACCATGACGGTGAAGTATTGTAATTACCTTCAAAGGTAACACGTCTTATGGTGTTATCTGTGAAATCCTTCACATAAATCTGTGGACTTCCTCCCCTTCCGGAAACAAATACCATTTTATTTCCATCAGGTGAAAAGGCCGGAGAAACATCAATTCCGTAACCTTTTACAGCTGTTTCAATAATTTCGCCGGTTGGAGATATTATATAGATATCAGGATCTCCGTCAATACTGAAAACTGCAGCAAGACTGAATTTTCCAGGAACCCATTTGGGCGTAATACTCAAACGTTTTTTTGACACAATATAATTTTTTTTGCCTTTAAGTGATTGAATGAAAATTTCAGGGAGTTTTCTCTTGTAACTTGTATAGGCAATATAATCATTATCAGATGACCATGCAGGAGATATGTTTATGCTTTTATCATTAGTAATTTTTTTGATATTTGTTCCGTCAAAATCGCAGATATAAATTTCCTTTTGCCCTGTTTCATCTGAAACAAACGCTATCTCACTTTCAAAAAGTCCTGTATTCTCAAACATTTTCTCCATTATTTCAGATGCAAATTTTTTTAGCATCTTTCTATAATCGTCTGCTTTTCCAGTGTATCTTTTACCTACAGTAAGTTCTTCCTTTAAAACATCAAAAAGGCGAATCTCCATTTCAAGAAAGCCTGTATCCTTATCGTAGAAAAGTCCTGCTGTTATTAAAAGCTCAAATCCTTTTCTCTTCCATTCCTGAAAATCAATTTTTGTTCCAACAATATTATCAATATTTAAGTTTGAATTGGAAACCCTGAAGTAAGATGTAAAATCAAGGAGATAGCCGAGATAATCATTGCTGTCTTGAGATATTTCAGAAATTATCTCATTATTCCCAAGTGGAATAAATTCAGGAACTGCAACAGGTATTTTATTTATAAAAGGATTGTTAACATCAATAAATTTTAAATTTTGCAAATCATCCGATAAGCAGAAGAAAGGCATATTAAAGGTAAAAAATAAGATATAAAATAATACATTCATTGGTTTCATTAAAAATCACCTTAATCCTTTTGGCGTAAATCTTAACCCTACAATAACAGATTTCAAATCAATGCCTTCAGGGTGAGGAGGAAGGGGCTCTGCTTTTTTTACGGCTCTGAATACAGAATTGTCAAAATATTCGTTGCCTGATTTTCTGTCAAACCATATACTGCTTATGGTTCCATCCTTCAAGACAGTGAATACTATTGATGTTTCCAGCATATCTTCTCTATTTATAAGTTCTTCAGGAAGAGCCCATTTTCGTTCTACTTCATATGCGATCTTATATCTGTAAATATTAATTTTATCTGACTTTTCAGTTCCTTTTTCAAGATCTGAAAAAATATTTTCACTTTCAGAAGAATCGCCATTGTTGTTAGAATTAATATCTTCTTTAAAAGAGTTAATATCTTTTAAAACCTTATCTAAAGAAGATGATTTATCAGATTCAATTTCTTTTTTTATTGCCGCGATATCTTTAATTAAATCATTCGATATTTTTACAGGCTCTTTTTTATTGTCCGGGCTTTTTTTAATAATTACTTTCTTTTCTGGAAGCCTTTTCTTTGCTCCGGAAAAAAGAGGTTTTTTCTTTTCAAGCTCTTTTTTTTCTTCTGTCTTACTAGTTTCTACATCAATATTTTTTCCTGAAGCCTTTTGCAGGGAAGGTTCTTTTTTTTCCTGCCCTGATTGCGATTCTTCAATAACAGTTACATTTAAGCTGCTTTTTTGAATTGACAGATCAGATTTTCCCAGATTTATATTGATAAAGCCCGCAGAAAATAATAACCCGTGAAAAAATATAGAAATTAAAATAAAAATAAGAAAATCCGGTTCTTTTGGCTTATTGCTTTCTAAAGAAGAACTGTCTTTGATTTTATCGGTCAAAACCTAATCCTCTGAAACAGGAACAGTTATCATTCCAACATTCTGAAGCCCCGCTGATTTTATTTGAGACATTGCAGTAATTACATTCCCGTACAATGTACCTTTATCACCTTTTATAAAAACCTCAGGCGTTTTTTTTTCAGATTTTAATTTATCCTTCAAAAAATCAGACAGGTAATCAACTCCAACCTTTTCATCATTAAAAAAATATTCGCCTTCTTTAGTTATGGTTATTACCCATTTAACCGATTCTCCTGCAATATTTCCTGAACCTGATTCTGGAAGCTCAACATTTTCTCCCTGTATCATCATTGGTGCAGTAACCATGAAAATAATAAGAAGGACGAGCATAACATCTACAAAAGGAGTTACATTGATCTCGGAAATATATCCTTTTTTATTTGATGAAAATCCCATTTAATTATTTCCAGTCCTAAAAATTTCATATTCAACAATATTTAAAAAATCATATGAAAATGATTCCATAGAAGTATTCAGAGAATCAAGTTTACTGGAAAAATAGTTAAAAGCTATAACTGAAGGTATAGCAACAGCAAGACCAAAGGCTGTGGCAACAAGAGCTTCGGAAATACCAGGTGCTACTACGGCAAGACTTACGCTTTTTGACATGCCTATATTGTGAAATGAGTCCATTATTCCCCATACAGTTCCAAAAAGACCAATGAATGGAGCTGTATTTCCAACAGTTGCAAGGAAAGGAACCATACTTACAAGTCTTTTCATTTCCTCTGAAGTTCCATTTTGAAGCTTTCTTCTGATTGTTACTGAAGCCTTGGAACTGTCAATTGATTTTCCTGTATCAGCTGATGTAAAACTGTCATACTTTTTAAGTTCTGAAAAACCTATCCGAAAAATTCTGGCAACAGGTGTATTCCTTAGTTTTTTGCTGTTTGAGTAGGCTTCCGAAATATTTTTAGAAGTCCAGAAGGTTTGATTAAATTCTTCGGTTTCTTTTTCTGCCTTTCTAACCAGGAAAAACTTGAAAAAAATTATTGACCAGGAAGTTATTGAAAAAATAAGAAGAATCAGAAGAACAAGCTTCACAACCAGTCCGGCTGATGAAACTATTGAAAAAATACTGAAAGTATGTCCCATAATTCACCGATTGTAAGTTATTTAACTGTGAATGAACTTATTAAAGGATAAGGCATATGTCAATTGATTTTAAGCTGAAGTCTAATCTCCAGTATTTACATAAAGACAGTTAATTCAAAGAAACTATCAGATTGCCTTATAATACTGGCTCAAAAAAAAAGCCGGTCATAATAAATGACCGGCCAAAAAATAAAAATCAAATATTATAGATCATTGATTTTTTCTGTAAGAGCAGGAATAAACTCTAGAATATCTGCTTCAATACCGTAATCTGCAGCCTGGAAAATAGGTGCATTTGGGTTTTTGTTAACAGCTATGATAATTCCGCCTTTAATACCGCCAAGGTGCTGGAAAGAACCGCTGATACCAAGAGCAAGATATACATTTGGCTTAACAGTTTTACCTGATGTACCAACCTGACGTGCAGGCTCAAGCCATTTTGCGTCAACAATTGGACGTGAGCAGGAAACTTCTGCTTTTGATCCAATAGCTTCTTTAAGTTCCATTGCAAGTTCAATATTGTCTTCTTCTTCAATACCGCGACCGATAGAAACAAGAACTTCTGCTTTTGTAATATCAACGCCACCTGCTTCAGGAGTAACAACTTCGATAAATTTACGCTTAGCTGAAAGATCACCAGCTTCACCAGACTTGTCGGCAACTGCTCCGCCAACTCCGCCTGCTGCAGGTTCTACAGCACCTGGACGAAGAGTTATTACAGCACCGTTTGCAATATCAGCATTAACATGAGTACTGATGTTACCGCCAAGTTCAGTTCTAACTACCTTAAGAGTAGTACCGTCAACTCCGTCAATTCCTGTAACGTCAGCAATATATGCTGCATTTGTTTTGATGGAAAGGCCGGGACCCATATCCATTGCAAAAGTTCCATGTGACATTAGAACAACTGATCCAGCAGGAACAACAGCTGCTACAGCTTTTCTAACAACTTCAGCATTAGGATATGCAAGATCTGCATTATCAATTTTGTAAACTTCATTAAAAAATTCGCCAGCAGCAGAAGCAGCAGCATCAACGCCTGAACCTGTAACAATAGCAGTTACAGAATCTGCACCCATTGCTTTTGCAGCTGCAGCAAGTTCAGCTGCTGTATCTTCGATTACGCCGTCAGCGTGCTGTACGTATGCAAAAAATTGTGCCATGATTATAGTCCTCCATTGGCTTTTAGGATTTCAATGAGTTTTGCAATAATTTCATCATCGCTACCCTCTAGCATTTCAGCGCCTTCACCTGCTTCAGGAATAAAGTAATCCTGACGCTTAACGATTGCACCTTCTTCGCCTACGGAAGATTCATCAAGACCAAGGTCTGATGCAGCAAATTTTGGGATATCAACACCTGATACCTGCTTGATACCTTTGATACCAACGTATCTTGGCTCATTGATACCTGTCTGGATAGAAAGAACGCAAGGAAGTTCAATTTCGTTCATTTCTGTGTTTCCGCCTTCGATTTCACGGCCAACTGTAAGCTTGCCGCTTCCAACTTCAATTTTGTTAACAAGAGAAGCATAAGGATAGTCAAGCATTGCAGCAAGCATACCGCCAACAGCACCATAGCCAGCGTCAGCCTGAGCACCTGTAAGAATAAGGTCATACTTGCCCTTATCAACAGCTGCCTTAAGAATTGTTGCAACACCTTTTGCATCTGATTTTTCAAATGCTTCATCTTCTAGATGGATAGCATTTCCTGCACCCATTGCCATTTCACGGCGAAGTACTTCATCAGCGTCTTCGTTGCCAACTGTAATAACAGTAACGTTTCCGCCAACTTTGTCAGCTATCTGAATAGCTTCTTCAACGGCATAGTTGTCCCACTCGTTTACAACGTATGTAAGTTCGTCATAATCAAGATCGTTGCCGTCTAGTTCAATTTCTTCTTCCCCTGTATCAGGGACATTTTTTACACAAACTAAAATTTCCATAAATCCTCCCAAAAAAAGTATTAATTTTGGAGTATAGCCATAACCTTAAAAAATAAAGGTAAAAGTGACATTTTTCACTGCCGGGACCACCCCGGCAGATGTTTTATCTAAACAAGGTGTCTTTCTATAAGCTCAACAAAATCTATAGCTACCATTTTATCTTCCATGTTGGCAACCTTAATCGCATCTTCCATGTTAACCATACAGAAAGGACAAGCTGTAACCATAACGTTTGCACCGGCTTTTGCAGCCATTTTAACCCTTAGAACACCCATTCTTTCCTCTTCCTCTGGCTCATAGAAAAGCATAAGTCCACCACCAGAACAGCAGAATGACCTGTCACGGCTTCTAAGCATTTCAGAAAGACGAAGATTTGGAATAGCTGTAATAGCTTCTCTTGGAGCTTCATAAACAGCATTATGGCGGCCAAGGTAGCATGGATCATGATAAGTATAAACTTTTGAAGCATCTTCAACAGGATTAAGTCTTAAAGCACCTGTCTTAATGCATCTTGCAACTACTTCAGAGATATGTTCAACAGGAATTCCAAGATCAGGATAATCGTTTTTCAAAGCATTGTAAGCATGCGGGTCTGCTGTAACAATTCTTTTTGCACCAGACTGCTTGATCATTTCAATGTTGTGATTTCTGAGTTCTCTGTAAAGAAGTTCTTCACCAAACCTTAGAACCTCGTTTCCTGAATCCTTTTCATTCTGACCAAGAATACCAAAATCAATTCCAGCCTTTTTAAGAATTCTTACAGTTGCTTTTGTTATTTCAAGCATCCTGTCATCATAGGAAGAAATCGAGTCAACGAAGAAAAGTGTGTCTGCAGTTGTCTCACCGTCAAGAACCTTAATTTCGCCTTCTTCTGCAAAATCTTTGATCCAGGCATCACGTTTCTTAGGAGCCTTACCCCAGGCGTTGCCTTTTTTGGAAAGCTGCTGAAGAGGTTTCTGAAGAGTCTGTGGAACTTCACCGTTATCAACCATTCCTCTTCTCATATCAACCATTTTATCGATATATTCAATTCCAAGAGGACATTCTTCTTCACAGGCACCGCATGTTGTACAAGACCAGATTTCATCCGCCTCGAAAACACCGCCGATTACTTCAGGTGACTTAAGAATATCACCGCTCAGCGGATAGTTTTTAAATATTGCATCACGGCCGCGGATTGTAATAAATCTTGGTGAAAGCGGACGTCCTACTGTAGCAGCTGGACAGTTATCTGAGCATCTGCCGCAGTCAGCACATGTGTAGAAGTCAAGAATATGTTTCCATGTAAAATCTTCAAGCTTCTTAACACCTATTGAATCAAGATTTTCAATTTCTTCGTCTGTAAGTCCGTAAACAGGAGGCTTGATATTACCTTTACGAATACGCATGAAGAAAACATTGAAAAGAGATGTGATAACATGAAAATGCTTTCCAAGAGGAAGAAAACATAGAAAGAAAAAGAATGTAAAATCATGCACATAGTATGCTGCAATATGAATGGTCTGAAGTTTTGCAGGAGCAGTTTCAGCAGTTCCGACAAAAATATTGTTGAAGAACCATGCCAGAGTGCCTGGTGCAACAAAATGAGACTCGCCGTGTGCAACTGAAGCAGCTGCAATTGCAGACGCATCAAACATACTTTCAGACAGCATAAGAGTACTGATGATCATTAGAACAAAAACAGCTTCAGCGTTATGATTTTTTCCGAATCTTTCAGGGACTTCATAACGTTCAGGTCTGAATATTCCTCTTCTGATAGCAGCAATAACACAGGCAAAGAATACGAAAGTAGCTGCATAATCCTTGATTGTGTTGTAAATGATTCCGCCGATCTGGTCATCTGCAAGTCCTGGAAGAGCAAAATCAGGAACTACACCAATAATTACCAGAAGCGAAGATCTTAATGCGAGTGATAAAAATCCAAAGAATATAACAATATGCAAAACACCCGCCATCATATAGCGAGGCTGTCTCCACTGAAGAAGCCAGATTTTGATGACCATGTAGATTCTTTGCGGAATATTGTCCATTCTTTCATCGTTGCGTGCTCTAACAAGAGGCGCAACCCTTTTTGCCATAATGTATACCCAGAGTCCGATTCCCACAAGAGGTATGGCTATTGAAAGCAATACCAGTGGTATTCCGAAAAATGAGTAGTGAGCAGGAGCTATAATTGGTTCCATACAGCCTTTCCTTCCCCCTTCTTTAAAAAGTTAAAATTTATATAATTTATTTTTTGTTTCCTTAAATTTTCCGAGGGATCGTTCAATCCTTTAATAAAGTTATGCCGGATCAGTCAAGGAAAAAATATTATCATCCAAAAAACAAAGATCCGGCATGAACCTGAGCAGAAACAATCTGCTCAGGAATATTACAAGAAGCAGTTAAGAAACAAATGAAGCTTCGTCAATTTCTACTGTTGCCGAATCATTGTCAAGGATTGCCTGCATCTTACCCATTGTTACAGGAAGAACAGAATTGATGAAATACTGTGCAGATTTGATAAGGCCATTGTAGAAGATATCTTCTTTTTTCTTTTTACCAAGATTCTGCTGTGCGATGGTTGCTCTCCAAAGAAGCATCCATGCGGCACAAACATCTCCTGTAGCTTCCATGAACGGATGAGCAAATGCAAATGCAGTCTTTACTTTTTCGCTCATTGCAGTTTTGCCAAGATGCATTGCAACTTCGCCAAGTTTGTTAAGCACTGTTTCAACTTTTCCTGCAAGATCAGCTACGCCGTCAACTTTTTTGGCTTCTCCTATGGTTTTTGCAATCTGTGCTGAAAGATCCATGAAAAGTTTGCCTTTTTTCATTCCAAGCTTACGGCCAAGAAGGTCCATAGCCTGAATACCGTTTGTTCCTTCATAAATCATTGTAATACGGCAGTCCCTTAAAAGCTGAGCCTGAGGATATTCTTCAATAAAGCCGTATCCGCCGTATACCTGCATACCATGGGAGCACACTTCAAAAGCCTTGTCTGTAACATAGCCTTTTCCAATTGGAGTAAGGATTTCTGCAAGTCCTTCCCACATTGCCTTTTCATCTTCGTTTTCAGCTGTTTCTGCCTTGTCGTAGCACATTGCAAGATAGTAAAGAATACTTCTCATTGCTTCAACATAGGATTTCATGATTAGAAGCTGACGCCTTACATCAGGATGATTGATGATTGCAACCCCACCAGCCTTTGGATTGGTCAGATCAGCACCCTGAACTCTTTCTTTGGCATAGTTTACAGCGTTAAGGTATGAAGCTGAAGCACATGCAAAACCCTGAAGTCCAACAAGCTGCCTTGCTTCGTTCATCATAAGGAACATATGAGCCATTCCCTTGTTTTCTTCTCCAAGAAGAGTTCCTATGCAATTATCCTTTTCTCCAAGTGAAAGAGTACATGTGCAGTTTCCGTGGATACCCATTTTGTGCTCTATACCTGTACAGGTAACATCGTTGAATTCACCAAGTGAACCATCTTTGTTAACCCTGTATTTTGGAACAAGGAAAAGAGAAATACCTTTTGTTCCGGCTGGTGCACCTTCTATTCTTGCAAGAACCGGGTGAATTATATTATCTGAAAGCTGAGTCTGCTCGCCGCCAGAAATAAAAATTTTCTGTCCCTTAATTTTATATGTGCCGTCGCCCTGTGGTATTGCAACTGTTTCAAGAGCACCAACATCAGATCCAGCACCAGGTTCTGTAAGCAGCATTGTTCCGCACCATTCACCTGTATATACTTTTTTAAGGTAAACAGCTTTCTGCTCCTCTGTTCCAAAACTTTCAATCAGCTTTCCACATCCATGTGTAAGACCAGGATACATCATAAGAGGAAAGTTTGCCCCATTGAAATATTCGCTTGCAGCAAGAGCAACAGACTTTGGCATTCCCTGTCCGCCCCACTCTGGATCTTCTGTCATCGCTGTCCACTCACCATCCTTAAGAAGGTTGTAAACTCTTACAAAAGATTCAGGAATTTTTACAACACCGTTTCCTTCAAAAGTACACCCTACCTCGTCGCCTTCCTTGACTGTTGGATATATTTCATCAACTGCAAGTTTCCTTGCTTCCTTGATTATCATATCAATTGTTTTTTTGTTGAATGCTGAAAATTTTTCAAATTTGCTGAAGTCGCCTACTTCCAGCTGCTCATGTAAAACAAATTCAACATCTCTTTTTTCTGAAATTATCTGTGCCATAATCTTCTCCTAAGTTGATATTAATTATTTATTCAAACCAAAAGAATCAGGGATTGCCCCTAAACCTTTGAAAATGAAATCAACAAGCTTTTCTGAAACATTGAAAACATCCAGTTTTTTGTTTTCTTTTACAATAAGGGTATTAATAATTTCGTTTATAGAACCTGAAACAGCATTCTTTATAAAATCCAAATCTTCATCTGCACTGACAATACCTTCAGACTGTCCAAGCTGAAAGATATCCTTCAGCAGCTGCCTGTACCTTACAGATAATTCCTGAATTTTTGGCTGGCAGTCATGAATTCTGAAAAGCTCACACTGATAAACCACTGCAATATTTCTGTCTTCTGAAAAAATTTTTATATGAGAATAGATCAGATTAAACAGCTTTTCTCTTGAATTTCTGCCTTGATTTACAGCCTCTTCAAATTTTTTAAATATTTTTTCTCCCCTGTCGTCTGCAAACTTTATCAGGATATCCTTTTTATTTTTAAAATAAAGGTAAATTGTTCCGTCAGCCACTCCAGCTCTAGCAGCTATTTTTGAAACCGTTGAATTATCAACTCCGTGCTCAGCAAAGACCTTAACTGCCGAGTCAAGAATTGTTGAGTATTTTCCTTCTCTATCTTCTGTTTGCAAGACAAAAATCCTATGTTCTGTTCATAAAAAACTTATACTTAACTAGAAGTTTGAATGTCCATTCATTTATCAATTAAACAACGTTATTGTCAAGAAAAAGAAAATTTTCAAATTATTACCGTTTCGGTTACCCGGTAAACATTAAAACTTTAAAAATACAGGTTTTATAAATCAGAAATAACTCATGGAAAAAAAAACAGTTATCTGGTAGTCTAGTGAACTATTCATTCCAACAGCCTTAATTTTTTAGCAGTGATTTAAAAAATGTGTTCAGAAATTCATGCAAGCAAAGAATTTCTGACCTGATTTTTTAACAAACAGCCAGAAGGAGAACTAAATAATGCCTGTACCAAAGTTTTATAAAAAATTTATTTTTTTATTCTTACTGTCAATAACCATTGTTTTGACAGGATGCAATACCAATGAAGATATTGCAGATGACACATCAAAAGAAGCTGAAATTGAAAGAGGATTAAGTGCTCTTGATGATTTCAATTATACTTCTGCAAAAAATATATTTGAAAACCTTAAAAACAAATATCCCGGGGACAATAATCTGAAATCCTATTACTCAAACGCTCTGGCAGGAATGGCAGGCCTTGATACATATAACCTGATGGCAACTGTTGATGAACTTGATGATGAGGGAAATGAAGGAGCAACAATAGAAATTGTTGGCAGAACACTCTCAGGATCGGATTCACAGGGAACAGCCACACTTACAGCCTCACAAATCAAGGACAAAATTGGAATGTTTGAAGAGGCAATAGACGCCATCCTTGAAATAGCAGATAAAGATTACAGTGAGTTGATCTCAACCAAGTATCCCCAGGCGGATATAGTTCTTGGTGAACTGCTTACCCAGGAAGATATTGCAAAACTTACTAATGATGAACTTGTTCAGCTTGGCCTTATGAGTATAAATCATGCTGTTTTGGTAATTGGTGATATTCTTCTTGAAATTTCAGGTGAGAGTTCAATTACTCTTACAGAGAGCTCTTTTAAGAGAGTCCATGAAACCAATAAAAATCTATTCGTTAACGATATCAGCAGTCAGTTAAAAAAATTATCCATTGATATTGAGCTGGTTTACAATGCAGTTCAGGCTATAATTGAGTTTCTTAATCTGGATGAAGATGATGAAAATGACTTAAGTAAAGAATTTGAACTTTTCAGAACAGAACTTGACAACGGGAACGGAGATGATTCTGATTCCGGAGATGGTTATATAACTTACAACGAACTTGAGTTCTATCTTGAAAACCTTTAACTCAAAAACATCAAATATCCGGAGATCAAAAAATGGCAGATTCTGTTTTAAAAAATAAATTGATATTCTTTATTGTACTTTTTTCTTCTATTGTACTTTTTTCTTCAAATTCATTTTCTAAACCATATCAACGATTTTATACGGGTGTAAGACCAATTGGAATGGGAGGCGCATTTACAGCGGTATCAGATGATAGAAACACTCTTTTTTACAACCCTGCAGGTCTTTCAAGGATAAACAACTTTTCACTTGCCATTTTAGACCCTGTTGCAGGTGTAGGGGAAAACAGTCTTGATATCTACTCAGATGCTGATGATACAGATATGGATGATACAGGAGAAGTAACGGATCTTTTAAGAAAACATACAGGAGATCATCTTCACCTATATGCCTCATTAACCCCTCAAATAGGATTCAGAATTAAAAATCTGGGAGTAATGGTAAGTGCCTTTGGTATTGCAAGTGTTGATTCTTCCGTAAGAAATCCGGTCTATCCCGAGCTTCACCTTACCGCACGTGCTGATATTGGAGGCATAGGCGGTATTGGCTTTTCCGTACCTGGAATAAAAGGCCTAAGGGCTGGAATTGCCTTTAAATCAATAAGCAGAGAAAGTATTGATGAAGTTTATACTCCTGCACAAATAGCATCGGATGATTTTGAAGACATAATTGAAGACGATAAACAGTCTGGCACAGGCACAGGCTTAGATATCGGAATAATCTACACCCTTCCCTGGGATGGCTTTTTTCAAACAGATATTGCTTTGACTGGACAAAATATTCCTGAAATTGAATTTGACGAAAATGAAAAACTTCCAACAGAATGGACAGCAGGTATTGCGGTAAAAAAAGAAATTGGTCCAGTTTCTGCTGTTGCAGCCCTTGACTACAGGGATATTACAAACAGCATTGAAGAAGACGATGATCTTTCCAAAAGAATCCATATGGGTGCAGAAATAAAGTTCAAAGACTTAATAGCAATAAGAGGAGGGTTTAATCAGGGTTATCCAACCTTTGGTGCAAGCCTTGACCTGTGGGTGATAAAGTTTGATGCTGCAATGTATTCAGAAGAAGTAGGTGCATATGCTGGACAAAAAGAAGATAAAAGATATATTGGACAGCTTACCATAGGGTGGTAAAGTTAAACAGACTCAATAAAAAAGGCAGAAATTTGTCTGTCTTTTTTATATTCCAAAAACAGATTCTTGCAATCCTACCATTCAAGGTTAAAACAAGAAGCATTTATAAGTTTTCTTGTATAGTCACTCAAAGGATTTAAAAAAAGTTCTTTAGTATTGTTCTCCTCAATAATTTTTCCGTCTTTCATAACAATTGTCCTGCCTGCAATTTCCCTTACAAGCTTTAGATCATGGGAAATGAATATATATGAAATCTTTCGCTTTTTCTGAATATTTTTCAAAAGGCTGATAACCTGAAACTGAACAGTCCTGTCAAGTGATGAGGTGGGCTCATCAAGTAAAATTATTTCAGGTTCTAAAACAAGTGCCCTTGCAATTGCAATTCTCTGCCTCTGTCCCCCTGAAAACTCATGTGGATAGTGATTAAGGCAGTCTGATGGAAGCATTACTTCCTCTAAAACATCTTCAACAATTTTTTTTCTTGTGCTTAAATCAAAATTTCTATGAACAAGAAGACCTTCTGAAATTATTTCAAAAACACTCATTCTTGGATTCAGACTTCCGTAAGGGTCCTGAAAAACAACCTGAATTTCTGATCTTATTTTTCTTAAATATGAAGATTTGAGATTATCAATTCTTTTGTTCTTGAAATAAATTTCTCCCCTTGAATCAACAAGCCTTAAAAGCGAAAGCCCAAGGGTTGTCTTGCCGGAACCGCTTTCTCCGACAATTCCAAGAGTTTCACCCTTTTTAAGATGAAAATCAATTTTATCAACAGCCTTGATAAAACCCTTTGTTCTCTTTAAAAAGCCTTTTTTAAGCGGGAACCAGACTTTAAGACTTTTTGCTTCAAGAACCGTTTCATTATCCAGGCTTTCTTCAAACCCGAAATCATTTTTTGAACCTATCAGTTTTTTTGTATAATCATGGAAAGGATTTTCAAAAATTTCTTCAGCTTTTCCATATTCAAGAGCTTTGCCGTCTTTCATTACAAGAACTTTGTCTGCAATACTTTTCACAAGCAAAAGGTCATGGCTTATAAAAATCATGGACATGGAAAGCCTTTTCTTGAGATCAGCCAGAAGTTTTAAAATTTCAGCCTGAACAGTTACATCAAGTGCTGTGGTTGGTTCATCTGCAATTAAAATATCAGGATTCTGGGCAATTGCCATGGCAATCATGACCCTTTGTCTCTGCCCTCCTGAAAGCTCGTGCGGATATGAGTCATATCTTTTTTCAGGTTCATTAATTCCGACCAGTTTAAGAAGTTCAACCACTTTTTTTCTTGTGTTTTTAAGCTTTTCACCAGAATGAATCAGAAAAACCTCACCAATCTGTTTTCCGATTTTATGAAGAGGGTTTAAGGAGGACATCGGCTCCTGAAAAATCATTGCAATTTTTTTTGTTCTGAGCTTTTGGAGATATGATTCAGGCATTTTTAAAATATCTGTATTTTTATACAATATCTCGCCTTTTACCTCACAAAACGGAGGTTTTGGCAAAAGGCCGATTATTGATTTTGCTGTAACTGATTTTCCTGAACCGCTTTCTCCAACAATTGCAAGGGTTTCTTTTTTGTTAAGCTGAAAATCAATTGATTTTACGGATTCAATGCTTTTTCCTGCCTTTTTATTAAAACTTATATTGAGATTTTTTACTTCCAGAATAAAATCGTTTTTCATATTATCCCTCAAGCCTTGGATCAAAAGCATCCCTTGCAGCTTCACCAGTAAAAATAAGAAGACTCAGCATGAGAGCCAGGGTTATAAAAGCTGAGATTCCAAGCCACGGCGCCTGAATATTTTCCTTCCCCTGTGCAAGAAGCTCACCAAGGGAGGCAGAACCGGCAGGCATCCCGAATCCTAAAAAATCAAGAGATGTAAGTGTTGTAATTGAGCTGTTCAAAATAAAAGGGAAAAAAGTCATTGCTGCAATCATTGCATTTGGAAGCATGTGCCTTGACATTATTCTTGAATCGGAAACTCCAAGAGCCTTTGCAGCCATTACATATTCAAGATTTCTGCACCTTAGAAACTCTGCCCTTACAACATCCACAAGGCTCATCCACGAAAACAAGAGCATGATAAAAAGAAGCCAGAAAAAACCCGGCTGAACAAATCCTGACAAAATAATAAGAAGATACAAAACAGGCATTCCAGACCAGATTTCAATTATTCTCTGCCCTAAAAGGTCTATTTTACCTCCGAAATAACCCTGAATTCCTCCGGCCGCTATTCCAATCATTGAACCAAAAACTGAAAGACACAGCCCGAAAAGTACTGAGATTCTGAATCCGTAAATCAGCCGTGCAAGAACATCCCTTCCCTGATCATCTGTGCCAAGAAAATTTTCAAGGCTCGGTGGGGACGGTGCCGGAGATTTTAAATCATAATTTATTGTATCATAGGAAAATCTTATTAAAGGCCATATCATGAACCCTTTTTCATTTATAAGTTCCTGAACATATTCATCACGGTAGTCTGCTTCAGTTAAAAAGTCTCCGCCGAAATCTGTTTCAGGATATTCAATAAAAACAGGAAAAAAGAATCTGTCTTCGTATTTGATAAAAAGGGGTTTGTCATTTGCAATAAATTCAGCAAAAAGTGTCAGAAAAAAAAGAACTATGAAAATTATGGATGAATAATATCCCCTTTTATTCTGCCTGAACAATAAAAACCTTTTTTTGGCAATACTTAATTTTTCAGTTTTCAAAATCAGCCTGTCCTTGTTTCAAAATCTATTCTTGGGTCAACAAAAGTATATGTCAGATCTGAAATTATTCTTATCAAAAGACCAAGAAGGGTAAAAATATAAAGACTTCCAAACATTACCGGGTAATCCCTTGTTATTGCAGACTCAAAGCCAAGAAGTCCAAGCCCGTCAAGGGAAAAAATAACTTCTATCAAAAGTGAACCGCTGAAAAACATTCCAATAAATGCAGAAGGAAAACCTGCTATTATTATGAGCATTGCATTTCTGAAAACATGGCCATAAAGAACGGATTTTTCATCAAGACCTTTTGCTTTGGCTGTAAGAACATACTGCCTGTGAATTTCATCCAGAAATGAATTTTTAGTAAGGAGTGTTAGTGTTGCAAATCCGCCTATTGACAGGGAAAGAACAGGAAGAAAAATATGACTTAAATAGTCTTTTATTTTTCCAAAAAAACTTAATTCATCAAAATTTACAGAAGTAAGTCCTTTCAAGGGAAAAATGTCAAAATAATTTCCTCCGGCAAATAAAATAATTAAAAGCACAGCAAACAAAAATACAGGTATTGCATGACCTATAGTTATAAAAGTGCTTGTGTAAATATCAAATTTTGAGCCATGGCTTACAGCTTTTTTTATTCCAAGGGGAATTGATACAAGGTAAATTATAAATGTACTCCAAAGTCCAAGGGAAACTGAAACAGGAAGCTTTTCCTTAATAAGGGTTATAACTTTTTTGTTTTTATAAAAACTTTCTCCAAAATCAAAACATATAAAATCCTTGAGCATTTTAAAAAACCTCTGGTGCAGAGGCTTGTCAAATCCGTATAAGACCTCAAGTTCCTTTATAAGTTCAGGGTCAACTCCCCTTGAACCCCTGTATGTTGAAAGACTCTGCTTTTCTGATGAAAAAGCCTCCATTGACTTGTCTCCGGTAACCCTTGACAGGGTATTTAATTCCCCTGATTCAAGTTTTGCTATCATCTGCTCCACAGGCCCTCCGGGAGCGGCCTGAATAATAAAAAAATTTACAGCGATAATTCCAATAAGAGTTGGAACAAGCAGAAAAAGCCTTCTTAAAATATATGCGCCCATTTAATCTTCCTGCCACCATGAATTAAGCCCCAGTCCGTAATCAGGTGTTTTTTGGGGATGTTTAAACTTATTTTTGTAGGCAACTCTGAAATAATCTATATGCCAGTGGGGAACAAGATAATAATTCCACAAAAGCACCCTGTCCAGAGCTTTTGTATGGTTTATGAGGTTCTGCCTTCCTTTTGCTGAAATAAGCTTTTCAACTATTTCATCAATTACAGGATTTTTTATTCCGCAGTAATTTCTGCTTCCAGGAGTGTCTGCTGCAAGAGATCCCCAGAAATATCTTTGCTCATTTCCCGGAGAAAGGGATTGGGGAAAAACAGAAGTTATCATTTCATAATCAAAATTTCTGATTCTGTTATAAAACTGAGTATCGTCAACCCGTCTTATTTCAAGTCCTATTCCAAGCTTTTCAAGACTTTTCTTGTATGTAAGTGCAATTCTTTCAAAGGCCGGACTTGAAATTAATATTTCAAACTCAAGTGGTTTTTTTGAATATTTGTCTATTCTTTTGCCATTTTCAACAAGATACCCTTCTTTTTTAAGTATTTGTGCGGCTTTTCTGAGGTAATACCTTGAAGTTTTCTCGCTGTCTGTATCAGGAAGAAAAAATTCTTTTTCAAAAACCTCATCCGGGATTTTTCCCTTATAGGGTTTCAATATTTCAAGTTCCTCTTTTGAAGGAAGACCTTTTGACGCAAGTTCTGAATTTGAAAAATAAGACATTGACCTTTTATACTGACCATAAAAAAGGTTTTTATTTATCCAGTCAAAATCAAAGGCATAAACAAGTGCTTTTCTTAAATTTCTGTTTTGAAATTTTTTGTTTCTTAAATTAAAAACAAATCCCTGCATTCCGGAGCTGTTTTTATGATGAATCTCTTCTTTTATAATTTCTCCCTTTTCAAATGCAGGCCCTTCATATGATACAGCCCATGATTTTGCAGTGTTTTCCAGTCTGAAATCGTATGCACCGGCTTTAAAAGCTTCAAGGGATACGGTTTCATCCCTGTAATAGTCAAAAATTATTTCATCAAAATTATACATTCCAATATTAACAGGGAGATCTTTTCCCCAATAATCTTTTACCCTTTCATAGGAAATGAATTTTCCGGGACTGAAATCCTTTACCCTGTATGGACCGCTTCCAAGGGGAGGAACAAGGCCTGCTTCAAAGCCCTTTTCTTCATAATAATGTTTTGGAAGCACAGATAGCTGGGAGATTATTAATGGGAGTTCAGGATTGTCACTTGTTTTAAATTCAAATCTTACTTTATTGTCTGAAATTTTTACAACATCTGAAATATCTCCATAATATTTTTTATAAATCGGAGACCCTTTTTCCATTAAAATATTAAATGAAAAAATAATGTCTTCAGGAGTAATTTTTTTCCCGTCATGAAATCTTGCCTTTTCATTTATTTTAAACTCAACATATTTATTTGACTCCGGAATAGTTATTTCTTCTGCAATAAGACCATACATTGAAAACGGCTCATCCTCTGACTGAACACATAAGGTTTCAAAGACATAGGAAAGTCCTCCTGCTGAAAGCCCTTTTAAAACAAAAGGATTTAACGAGTCAAAACTTCCTGTAGCCGCTCTTTTAAAAACTCCGCCCTTTGGTGCATCAGGATTTACATATTCAAAATGAGAAAAACCTTTTTTGTATTTTACTTCGCCGTTCATGGCAAAACCGTGCGCTGAAACAGTTTCTCCATAAGATTCAGGACAAATGAAGACAAGCATCAAAAATAAAAAAAACAGCTTTTTCATTTTTACTCCTCTTTTTAATTAGCTTTATAATTAGTCGCTGAACAAAAAATTCTCGTTTTCAGCCAATCACTAATTAGTACTTTAACAAATTTATAACTATTCAGCTGAAAAATGAAAAAAAGCCAGTTTACTGGAAGAACGGATGCTGTATTTTTTCTGAGCCGGTTTCAGGAGATATTTTTTTATCTCCTGCCTCGGAGCGCAGCGAGAATGAGGCTCAGAAAGAATGCAGCAGCCGTTCCAAATTAAACTGAACAATAACGTTTTTTTAATTTTTCATTCACAATTAAATCCAAAAATCTTATTAACTCAATCCTTTAAACTTTTATCTGTACTGTCTTCTGATTTAACTGTAAAAAATGAAATATTTTCAGACAAAAGATATTTGTCGCATTTTTTCTGTACAATTTCCTTTGTAAGTGCTGAATATCCAGAAACTATAGTTTTTGCCCACTCGAGCTGAACACCATTTTTAAATGAACCGTCTAAAACAGTATTAAGCCAGTAGGAATTTTTTTGCACCTGGGTTGCAATGGAACTTAAAAGTGGATTTATTGCCCTTTCAAATTCATCGTCAGTAATTTTTTCCTTTCTAAGCCTTGAAATTATATTTTTTATTTCATTTTTTACAATCTCTGTTGTTTCGGGAGATGTTTTCACACCCATGAAAAGGCCGCCGTAGTTTTCATAAATTTTTGACGGATTATTATATGCAAAAGGAGAATAGGCGGCACCAAGTTTTTCTCTTATATTCACCCTGAGTCTGTCATCTATTATTCTTGCACACAAATTCAAGGCTCTTGAATTGTCTATTGGATACATGTCATCGGTTTTTATTCCGGCCATTACAAAAGCTGACTTAATTTTTGTATCAACTTCAATTTCTTTAGTTTTACCCTTTGGAAAACTTACAGGCTTTGGAATATGGTTTTCAATCTTTTCTCTTTTTTCATCTACAGCAAAATATTTTAAAACAAGCTCTTCCAGATTTTTTTCGTCAAAATCTCCTACAACTGAAATCTCAAATGCTTTGTTTTTAAAATTATCTGAAATAAAGGTTTTTATATCATCAAGGCTTATTTTGACTGCATCATCATATGTTACAGGTTCAAATCTGTAATCATTTTCTGCAAAAAAAGCACCAGCCTTTAAACTTAAATTTCCGTCAACCGATTTAAGCTTTTTTTCATATGATGTCTTAAGTCTTTTCAGTGAAAGCTCATATGCGTTTTGCTTCACTCCTGGATCATTAATATAATGGTAAAGAAGCATAAACAAAGTTTCAAGATCATTTTTTGAAGCACGTCCTGAAAAATAAAGACTTTCCTCATCAACTCCAAATTTCAGGGAAACATCTTTGTCAGAAAGACTTATTCCAAGTTCTTCACGTGAAATGGAATCTAATCCCGAAGTATTTAAAACCCTCGAACTTAAAGAGTATAAACCTTTTTTATCTTTTGGCTCAAAAGCTCTTCCCTTTCCAAAGGAAGCCTTAAAAAATACTTTGTTTTCATCAAAATCTGTTTTTTTATAATTTATTACATTATTGTTTTCTAAAATTATTCTTGTAATTTCAGGCTCTAAAAGAATTTTTTCTTTTATCCCTGATTTTTTTTCAGGAATTTCAAGATAAGGAAAAACTTTACCTGATTTTTTTTCATCGGCTTTAACCTCCTGCAAAAAAGCCTTTTTTACAGAAGCTGAAATTTTTTCAATAGGATTATTCTCAATTAAAAGATTTCCTGTCACACATACTGAAATATTCTTTAAATCCCAGATTTCACGAAAACTATTATTCAAATCCTCAAGACTTACCTTTTTTACAAAAGGAGAAAAAATCTTCTGGCTGTCTTCTGGAGATACAATTATATCACCACTCATTGCACTTGAAATAATAGATGAAGCAAGAGATTTTGTATCCCTTGTATTTGAGGTTTCAACATCCCTTTCCAAAATTTTCAGAACTTCATTTTTTACTCTTTCAAGCTCGAACTCATGAAAGCCTTGTTCATTTATTTTTTTAAGTTCTTCTGCAAGAACAAAAAGAGTTTTTTCAAAATTTTCAGGACTTGTTTTTCCTGTAATATTTGACCACAAAATTCTCTTCATAAAAGGAAAGGTAAAATTATTTGCCGACTCGAAAGGTGCACCCTTTTCTAAAATAGAATTAAGCCTGTAATTTAAAATAAGTGAAACCATATACCTTTTAAGCCATTTTGATTCAAAGGAAAAACTGCTTTCAAAAATATCAATCTCCTTGATAAAATTTATTGAAACACTTGTAGATGCAGTTTCCTTTTCAAAATGATAAAAACTTTGTATGCCTTTTTTATTTTTTAACTTTCCAAAATCCGGAATATTTTTAGGAAGAATTTCTTTTTTTTCACCGGAAAAAACTTCCTTTACAAGTTTTTCAGCTTCATCTGCATCAATATCTCCTGTTACTGCCAAAACCATTCTTTCAGGCGTATACATTGAATTATAAAATTTTTTTAGGATTTTTTGATCTGCATTTTCTACAACTTCTTTTTCCCCTATTGGAAATCTTTTTGGAAGAATAAGACCGTCAAACAAAAAATTGTAAAGTTTTACCCTTGTTCTGTAATCAGCAGAATCTCGGGCCGACATTTCAGCAAGAACAACTTTTTTTTCCCTTTCAACCTCTTCTTCCGGAATCAGAGCATTAAAGGCAAAATCATTTAAAATTATCATTGCATCCTTTAAATCCTCTTTTTTACCCTGTGGCAGATAAATTTTATAAACTGTTTCATCAAATCCTGTATGTGCATTTGTATCAGCACCAAAATCCATTCCAATCTTCTGGAAGTAATTTATAAGCTCTCCCGGCTTAAAATTTTTTGAACCGCAGAAAACCATGTGTTCAAGAAAATGAGCAATGCCTCTTTCTTCTTCAGTTTCATAAACTGAGCCTGCCATTACTCCAAGGTAAAGAGCAGCTCTTTTTTCAGGTGTATTGTTTTTTTTGATAAGATATCGGAATCCATTATCAAGGCGATTGTATTTTATTGAATTATCAAAGGGAAGATCTGTTTTTATTTCCGGCCATTTAAGCCTTTGTTCTCCAAAAGCTGATGCTGCAATAAAAAAAACAACTGCAAAAACAAAAATTTTTTTCATATTTCTCCCTTTAAAATATTTAAAAGTTCAAAAGCCTCTTTTGAGAAATCACTTTTTTGGTCTGCACATAAGCCAAAAACTTCCAGTGCTTTTTTATATTTTCCACACATCAAAAAAGCTTCGCCGGCAAAATAATATAACCTGCCTGAATTTTTTTTATCAAACCTTGCAAGCTCCAAAAATATTTTTCCAGATTTTTCATACTCACCTTTGACAAACAAAATTTTAGCATTTAAAAAATCCGATTTAAAATCATGGTGTTTAATTTTTTTAATTTCTTTTAAAGCTTGATTGTAAAGACAAAGATTATAATAAAGATTTGCTTTTTCAAAGGTATTTTCAGGATTTAATTTTTTATAATAAAAAAGTGCTAAAAATTTATTGTCAAAATTTGCACCTAAAAGAAATTTGTAGTCTTTTTCAATGATTTTTTGAATATAATTATCATACTTCACATTTTTATTAAGTATTTTTTTAAGTTTTATATAATTACCAAAATATACTTTGTCATAGGGTTTTATCTTTAAAAGCTCAGTTTGGACATTAAGGCAGTTTTCATAATCCTTAACAGCAAAATAAATATCTGATTTCAAATTAAGCATCTGCTCTTTATTTACAGCAAAATTTTTTCCATCAAGCATTTCAAGTGCTTGTGCATATTTTTTTGATAAAAAACCTGATTTTGCAGCAATAAGAATTTCTGATTCACTCAAATTTCCATGAAAACTTTTCTTAAAAAAATCAAAGGCCTCGTCATATAGCTCCATCCCAAAAAAACAAAGAGCTTTATTCCAGTTTAAAATCTTTTTGTTTTCAAAATTTTCTGCCTTTTCAAAACATAAAAGGCTGGTCTCATAATTTTTCAGTTCAAAAAATTTTTCACCGGCTTTAAAATAAAGAACGGATTTTTTCTTTAAATCAAGATTTGCGGTTTCAATTAATAAAAGAATTTGCTCAAATTTATTTTGTTCAACAAGGGATATGACTTTATCAGGCAAAAATTCATCTGCACTTGTTACCAAAGGATAGATAAATAAAAAAAATACAATAATTCTAATTTTCATAAACATATCTTACAGGAAGAAAAACAAAGGTTGAAACTTTTTTTCCTCTTTTAAGTCCGGCAGAAAATTTCCATTTTTTTACAGTTTTTAATGCACTTTCATTAAAAATCTTTTCATGGGTGGAAGAAACAACTTCTGCATCTTTTACATTTCCCCTTTCATCCACAACAAGTTTAAGTAAGATTTTTGCTTTTTTAATTCCCATTCTTTTTGCTTCTACAGGAAATTCAAAATTATAACTCTTTAAAACCAAAGGCATGGTATCAAGCTCTGATGGCTCAAAAATATCTGGCTCTATTTTATGATTCAAAGCATTTTTTTCGGAAATATTAAAATCCTCTTTTGAAGCATCAGTTTTTTTTAAAAGAAGATCAAGATCATGAGAAAACTCTTTTTCCTGGAAATCATTTTCAGTAATTTTTTCGTTTGGGTTAACAATAAAAAATTCATTCTCATTTAAAATAAAATTTTTCAGATTATGTGAAACATCTTTATTCATTTTATTTTGTTTTTTTGAATCTTCTTTTTTTTTAAGATTAAAGGAAATTAATGTGGAAGACTTTTTTTCAGACAGCATGCTTCTTTTTTTTTCAGGCACAAGAAAAGACATTGCAATAAAAATTAAAACCGAAACAGTCAAACCAAAGAAAATAGAAACAGGAACAATAGATTTATTTGTCATTTTCCACTGAAACCGAAATATTTGATATATTATTTTTTCTTAAAAAATCTATTAGTTCAATAAGTTTTCCTGCTGATACATTTTTATCTGCTGCAACGACAAATTCCTTTCCAGAAAGTCCCTCAAATTTTGCAGACATTTCTTCATAGCTGTTTTTTTCATTGTTAAGAAAAATGTCATTATTTTTATTTAATACAATATAATTTACTTCCTTTTTTACGCCTTTACCTGTTGACGCACCTGGAAGGCTTAAATCAATGGCATAGTTTTCTATAAAACTTGAAGTTACAACAAAAAAAATCAAAAGGATAAAAACCATGTCAAGTAAAGGAGTAATATTTAAATCATTTACAAGGTTTTTTGATTTTGTCCTGTAGTGCATTTTTTCTTCCTTTTTAAGATTTTGCCTGCCAAGACCCAAGTATCTTTCCTTGATAAAATTTGCCGCAGCAAGGCCTGGTATTGCAATAAAAAGTCCTGCCTGGGTTGTTGTTAAGGCACGTCCTATTCCAGAGGCCATGACTTTTGCTGAAACATCCTTTGAAACATAAATCCCTTTAAAAATTTCCATAATTCCGTCAACAGTTCCAAGAAGGCCGATCAAGGGGGCAATTCCTGCCAGAAAAAAAACTGTCTTAAGCCTTGTTAAAAAAAGTTTCTTTATACAGGCTGATTTTAAATTAAAGGAACCAAATTTAAGACTCAAAAAAATATAAAAAATAAAAGACCACATAAAAAAGGAAACAAAAAAAAGGCAATAAAAATAAAAGCCTGAAATTTCAATTAAATCTGCTAATAATTTCATTACAGACTTTCTTTTAAAAGAAACATGCTTTTCTTTTCTTCAATATCAAAAACAAACTTTTCTATCCGCTGTTCAAAAAAATGATGAAAAATCATTAAAGGCAAGGCTATGGAAAGACCAAGCTGGGTTGTAACAAGAGCTTCAGATATCCCCCCTGCCATTTCAGCAGCTTTTACAGCGCCTGTTCCTCCGGCTGCATTAAATGTCATTATCATTCCTGTAACAGTTCCAAGAAGGCCGATTAAGGGAGCAATCCCTGCAAGAACTCCAATTGTTGGATTAAATTTTTCAAGTTTTTTTATTTCCCTGTCAACAAGTGAGTCAATGATTTCTGAAGACAAAAAACCCTTTTCTTTTTTTTCGTTTAGTTTTTTAAAAAATTTAAGGGAAGGATATCTTTTAAAATCATTTTCCAGATTTTCAAAAAAATAATTATCTTTTTTTTCATTTGAGACTTTTTGATAAAAAAGAATAAAAAATTGAAAAGCACTTAAAAAAAATCCTGCAAATCCAGTTAAAACAATGGGATAAATCATTATCCCGCCTTTTTGAAGATAGGTAAAAACACTTTCTAAAAATCCGGCTTCCATTTTAATTCCTTTACCAAAGCACAAG
This sequence comes from Desulfobacteraceae bacterium, assembly GCA_020633955.1. Classification (GTDB taxonomy): domain Bacteria; phylum Desulfobacterota; class Desulfobacteria; order Desulfobacterales; family JACKCP01; genus JACKCP01. The sequence continues at coordinate 350,296 of JACKCP010000002.1, forward strand.
GGAAAAACATTTGACTTGTTTTCAAAAATATTTTCAATTTTTTTTTCATTGTATTTTTCATCAATAAAAACAAAACCCCTGTTATTTATTTTTACATATCCAAACATTTCACCATCTTTATATATCCCGCTCAAATAACCATTCATTATTATATCTTTTGAATCACATTCAAATTTATTGATTTTTGAAGCGAAATAAAAAAAACTTAAAATTTTATTTTTAAATGATTCTTCTTTTATAAAAGGAAACCAGATTTCACCTGCCAGGTTTTCAATTTCTTTTACCTTTTTTTCAAAGTCTGATTTATGGTTTGAATCTGAAAAAAGTGATTCTTCATTTATATTTTTTTTGATTTCATCAATATTTTTTTCTAAAAATTCAATTTCTTGTAAATATTTTTTTTCTCTTTTTTCAAATTCGTATTTAATTTGTTTTTGAGTATCAATTAAAAAACTTTTTTCTTCTTCAAGTAAATCAAAACCATTACAAACAGATGTAAAACAAAATAATAACAAAAAAAACAGGCTAAATTTTTTCATTTTTAAAATCTGTAAAAACAGGTTTAAAATCATTTTTATCTAAATTTTCCTTTGAAAAAACCTCTTTTAAAGATTTATTTTCAATTGTTTCGTATTTTTTCATCTCTTTATTCCATAAATAAAAATCATTGTCTGTTTCAATTATAACAATATTATTTTCTATAATAAGTGCTTTTCCATCTTTTTTTTCCCCATTTATATCAAATAAATCTTTTTTAAAATATGGATTCAAGGTCTTATCAATTTCATCCCTTAAAAAATTTTTGAATTCTTCTGCCTTTGCAATGAAATCGCTTTTATCTTCAAAAAATTTTAAAAGTTTTTCCTTTTTAATCTGAAATTCTTTTTTCACAAAATCAGGCATTTCATTCTTAAACTTTTCAAGCTCTTCAAGTATTTCTTTCCATTCCTCAATTTTTTTCTCAATATATTCGGTTTTAAGTTCTTCCAGTGAAGAAAGACCTTCTTTTTTTTTACTTAAAAGATATTGTTTTATTTTAAGGTTTTTAATTGTTTCAATATATTTTTTTTCCTTTTCCCTTATTTCTTTTACAAGAGAATCAAGTTTATCTGAAAGAATATAATTTTCCTCAATTTCTTTTTCATGATCCATGGCATATATATAAGAAGATGCAAAAATAATAATACAAATAACTAAAATTTTCTTGATCAATTCACTAATCATATCTTATATCCTTAAATTATTATTCTTTTTAACTTAACGGACTGCCCAAAATGAAGAAAAACCTTTACCCGATTATTTTTTTTATCTTTTTTTTTATACTGACATCCTGCTCAGACAACAACTCCGGTTCAAAAAATCAGGTCAGTGATACTACAGAAATTTCAGGAATTCTGACAGACCCTCCAATTGAGGGAGCAAGGGTTTTTCCTGTAAATAAAACAAGTTTAAAAGAATTTTCAACATACGAATCAGATGGCAAAACAGATGTAAACGGCCGTTTTAAAATAATGGTTGAAGCAAAAAGTCTTGAACTTGTTTCCCATCTCCAGTCATATGGCGGAACAGATTCACAAACAGGGTTATCATTTGACAATCTCAGGTTCAAGGCTTTGTTTAACAGCAATCTTACTTCAGGCATAGTGATTTCACCAGTAACATCATTAATTTATCATATGGTTCAAGACATTGGCCTTTCACCTGAACAGGCAGAAAATAAAATAACGGAACTATTTTCTCTTCCACAGCAGACATCACCCTCAACTACTCCCCTTTCAGACCCAAGCCTTTTAAAGGCAAGTATAATTATTTCATATGCAGCAGTTTTAAAGGAAACGGATCAGCCTTTCAAGGAAATTGCAGATGTTTTGAAAAATAAATCAAAACTTGTTGAAAGCACTTTTATTGATGAATCCATACTAGATGAAATTTTTCAAAATAACGAAAAAACCCGGATTCTGAAAAATTATTTCAACTTAATCTCAGAAAAAAATTCCATTGAAGAAATAATATCAGATTCAAAAATTTTCTTTTTAAAAACCTGCTTTCTTGATGGAATAAACTCGCTTGTAAAAAATGATGATACTGATTTTGAATCTCACCTCCCAAATATCGAAAAAAATATTGATTTTATTTCAAGAACCATTTCAGACAAAAACATCAGGCTTGAAAAAAATACAATTATCCAGACTTTAAGATACATATTAAATGAATACAACCTTGCTGAAATAAAGGCAGAAAATGAGGGCTACAGCTTTGGCGGTGTTTTTTTTACAGGCTCCATAACAAACGAAAATCTTTACAACTCAACGGGTAAGTTTATTTCAGACGATGAAAACATTGAAAGATCAAGTTCCTCTCTTTTTAATATAAAACATGATGAGCCAGTCCTTCCAAATGAAATACCTGGAAACGACAACTCAAAACGAGTTGATTATTACTTTAATTCAGACATTTCCCATCTTTACCTTGCATCAAAAACTCTTGATTATGTTTATGACGATGCAAAAAGGGATGAAATTTTAAAACAAATTGTAAGAGGATATTCAAAGTCAGGGCTTTTTGATCATGCAAAACTTATAGCTGATACATATATTTTTACACCAGACCAGAAATGTCTTTCCTATTTTTTAATTGCCAGGAGTATGGTCGATTATAATATGCATGAAGAGGCACTTGATCTAGTAAAAAATGGTGAAAAAATTTTCTGGGATATAGTTGAAAACAAAGGGTATCATCTTTTTGACAAGGATGATGTTTACAGATTTTTCAATCTTGTTATCGGGTTTGCAAAGACAGGGAATTATGATCTTTTAAATTCAAACCTTGAGAAACTCAAAATAAATGTAATCCCTGAAATTGAAAATAATTTCAGGGTCTACTCAGGAGTTCTTTCTGTAATCTATTCTGCAATAAATGAAATGTTTGAGGATAATGAAACAGAAAACTGGGAAAAAAAGCTTCTTACTGATCTTTTATTTGACCTTTCAAAAAACTGCCCCCCAAATGAATCAAGGGGGAAAAAATACTACAAAATGAAAATCTTTGCCATGGCTAATTCAGCTCTTTTTTACGGTAAATTAAAGGAAAAAGACAAGGTAGTTGAAGTTGCAGCCGAGATTAAAAAAATAAGAGAAAATGACGGACTTGAATCAGATATTGCAATTGACGGCAGTTTTTATCTTAACCTTACAGGAGAGGAAACCCTTGTTTATATGGATGACCTGATTTCTGCATATGCCTGGCTTGGAGATGAAAGTCTCTACCCTGAGGTCGAATCAATTTTTCAATCTCTGCCTGAAGACAGCAACCATTTTGACAATGCAGTTTCTGCTTTTGCTGCAGCAATTGCAGCATCCCAAACCACTGAAGCTGCAATAGATTTTGTAAAATCATTTTTAAATGAAACAACAGATGACAACATGTATGAAGCTTTGACTGAAGCTCTGACTTTCAAAAGTGATTATTTGCCTGGAATTGGAAAAATCGCTTTTGATAAAAATGATTTTCAGGGAGCAAAAGAAGCTGCTTTACTGGCTCTTTCTTTTGCTGACAAAATGTATAATACAGGAAGTGACTCAGAAAAATCTTCATACAAAATCCAGAAAGGCTACCACAAGGCTTTTACTATTTTTTCTCTTTTAAAGGAAAACAACTATGCTGATATTTGTTTTGAAAACATAAAAAAGGTTCTTGACGGAGGCAGTATTTCAGGGATTGATTATTTATTTGAACTTGAACCTATGACTGGAATAAAATACTATATTGATTCATCCGTAAAATCTGCTCTTACAGCATTTGAAGCAGATAATGACCATTATAAAAATCTGTTTATTGAGCTTGCCCTTGAAAAATCAGTTGAAGCATTTAACTCAGGCACCATTGATTTTGAGGATAAAACTGATTTTTTAACTCAGGTTATGGAATATTCAGGTCTTGTTCAAAGAAAAGATATTATTTCACAGTTAAAGGACAATGCTGTTTTTTCAATTTCAAATATTTCAGTTACTGACGATGATGAAGATCAGATTATAACTGAAGCTGAAGAATTTATAAAACTTGCTGAAATTTTTTCAGATTTCTTTTTCATGGATGACGCAAAAAATATTTTGGAAATGGCTTTGTCAGAAATCAATAAAATACTTGATCAGGAAGAGAAAACAGAACTTCTTTGCAGTACAGCAATTGGATTTGCAAAGGCAAATTTTACTGACAGAGGTCTTGAAGTTGCTGAATCAATTGAATTTACGGAAGAAAAATTCAATGCCATATCTGAAATAGCTCTGCAAATTGCAGCATTCAGGGATGATTTTCCCCAGACACAAGGGGCGACAATAGACTTTGACAAAGACGGAAAACCATATTTTTTCAGCACTCTTTTGACAGACCAGGAAATTTCCGATACAGGACTTATACTTGACGAAGACTCTGACAATGACGGAACAGAAGATATCTATGATCCAATGCCTCTTTTCAAAAACTAGACTGATAGCTGTTTTTATAATTCTTCTGCCTGTTTTAATAAGCGCAGAAGAATCAAATGAAATTTTTTATCTTCCCGAAGTTGTTGTAACAGAATCTGATCAGATGAAAAATACGGGAAACAGTGAATACAAAGAAGATCTTATTGAAAAAATTCCTGTTTCAAATTCCTCAGTAACAGAAATTTTAAAGCTGAAACCTTCAGTTCGCTTTTCAAATGAAGAAAATTCCCCACTTACTTCAGGTGAAATACTGCCAGAAGAAATATCAATATCAGGCGGAAAATTTTATGATAACAGCTTTACCCTTGACGGTTCAAGTATAGGAAGTTTTCTTGATCCTGTATCATCTGACCCAAGGTCAATAACAGATGTTCCAGGCTATTCAACAATGATTTTTACAGATCCATTTCTTTTAAAGTCCATAAAAATTTATGAAAATGACATTCCTGCCAAATATGGAGGATTTACAGGAGGTGTAATTGCCTGTGAAACAAAAAAACCCTCTGATAAATTCAAGGGAAGACTTAAATTCATTACTACAAGATCAGAATGGACAAGTTTTAATTTTAAGGGAAATCTTAAAAATGAATTTAAATCATCAACTTCCGAGAGAATGCAGCCTGATTTTGAAAAATATGATTCTTCCCTTATGCTTGAAGGCCCAATTTCAGATAATACAGGGTATATTTTCAGTTTCAGAAATAATTATTCAAAAATCCCGCTTTACCATCTTGGCACAACAAAAAATCAGGAAAGGGAGCTGAATTCAGTTTTTATAAAACTTGATAACGAAAATTCTGCAGGAAATTCATCTTCACTTAATTTAAGCTATACTCCCTACAAGGCAAATTATTTCATGCCAAATGCAAAAGACTCCGATTATTCAATTAACTCAGGAGGTTTAAACCTGACAGGAAAAACTTCATTCCAAACAATAAATTCAGATCTTGATTTAACCATTGGCTACTCCAGAAGCGATTATGACAGGGATGCAAACCAGAACTGGTATTTATGGAAAGCATTCAAATCCAAAGACTTCGGGCTTTTGGCCGGTAAGGACACCAGTTCGGAGGGCGGTTTTGGAGATATTAAAAAAAATGAGCAGTCACTTAATTTAAATACCCATGTTGAATGGTACAAAAAAAATATTTACAAAAATCTTTTTCACAGACCTTCAGCCGGATTTTTTTATACATTTGCCATGGGAGAAGAAACAAGGGACAAAACCACATATTCATATTCTTCTGCTGTTGCTGATAATCCTGATTTTATTGCTCCCCTAAATGACCCTGCTTCTGTACCCGGAGAGCAGTATCTTTCAAAAAGACTTGAATATTTTCCATATTCTGGCAAAGAGAATTTAAATTTATACGGAATTTACCTTGAAGAACTTTTCTTTATAAACAGATTTTCACTTAGAACAGGTCTAAGGGTTTCAAAAGATGATTTTCTTGAGAATACAAATATCTCTCCAAGACTAACCTTTACATACGATATTTTAAAAAACAGAAATCTCAGTTTTCACTCAGGATACAACAGATATTACAGCCACGGATTTTTACAGCACAAACTAAAGGAAGCAAGAAAAACTTCCTACAAAATCCAATGGCGTTCAACATTTGAAAATCACCTCACCCAATGGATGGAAGACAGTGACAGCCCGACAAGATTGTACAAATATTCAGACCTTGAAACTCCATATGCTGATGAATATTCAACAGGCATTAAAGCAAGGGCTTTTAAAACAGATTTTCATCTCAAATACATAAAAAAATATTTCAGAGATGAGTTTGCAATGGGATACGGTTACAGGGAAGAGGGCCGAACAATTTATGAATACAACAATTCTGGCAGGTCTGAATATGAATGTGTAAGCTTTACGGCAGAAAAAACAAAGGAAAATGATTATTCACTTATCTTAAATATTTCATGGCAGGACAGAGTTTCTACAATTGAATCCTACAACTCAGACTCAGATGAAGAAACCCAGTCTGAACTTGTATATTACAAGAATAAACTGATGTTTAGAGATGAAATGCCCGCATCTGACTACAACCAGCCGCTTACAGCCAATTTGCTTATTTACAAAAAAATGTTTGATAATCTTCATTTGAGCTTTCTTATAAAATATGTAAAAGATTACAATATTATTTCAAATACAGGAGAATTTAAGGAAATAGTTTCAAGTGATGAAATAAATCCTGTCACCGGGGAGCCATACAAGGAGGAAATTCCAATTTATGAAAATAAAAAAAGAGATTCTGTTTTAAGCTGCGATTTAAAATCAGAAATCCCTTTTTTAATTCATAAACGATACAAGGCAGGTGTACTATTTTCGGTTTTAAATATCTTCAACAACACCAACACACCCTCATCAACAGATGTTATTCCAACTCCTGGCAGACAGTTTTATGCAGGATTCAAGTTTGATTTTTAATCCTTTCAGCCCTTTGGCTATCAGCTTTTATCTTGTTCTCATAAATCCGTATAAAAAGCCTACAAACCCGCCAGTAATATGGGAAAACTGGGAAATGTTATCATTTTTTAAAAGGTCTAAAACTTCTCCTCCAAGAAAAAAAACTGCAACAAGAACAGCAGTCAAAGGAATTTTTCCTGATCTGAAGTTTGTAAAAGAACTTAAGAGAATAAGCATGAATACAAGTCCGCTGCCTCCAAGAATAAGTGATGAAAATACAAAATAGTTTATTATTCCAATTACAAAGGCTGTTACAGCAAACATTTCAAATGTTTTAAAAGATCCGTATTTTTCTTCAATAAGAGGTCCGGTCAAAAGCATGAGTGTAAGATTTCCCATGAGATGACTAAACCCGGAATGTCCAAGACAATGGGTGAAAAGCTTTAAAAAGGAAACAGGATTGGAAAGACTTCCAGATGGAGAAATAAAATATTTTGAAACTACAGATGTTTGGGTAATCTCAGTAACAATTACAATCAATGCTGCAATAAAAGCATAAGTAAGAATAACAGGTGAATTATAACCTATTTTCATTTTGCACCTTTATTTTTTTTGGTTTGTTATAATGTTTGCCTTTCTGCCAGTCAATGAATTGAGCATTAAATATAAACTTATGAAAACATATAATTTAAGGTTTGCAACAGATTCTGAAAAAACCTGAAAAACTATTTTGTAATGTACACTTTAAATCAAAACATCTGCCGGATTTTTTCTGAGCCTCATTTCAGTTTAAGCTCAGTGACACAAGATAAAGGGAACTATCTCCTGAAACAGTCTCATAAAAAATAAAGCATCCGCAAACAAACTGCCTTTTTCTCCATATTCAGCTTGAATAGTTACAATCATTTTTTTAAAAATATTTCAAAAGATCTTTTTCTATTCTTTCGTATTTCAGCACACATTCTTTATCCACCAGATTATCTGCCATAGACATAAGTTTAACATAAACCGGCTTTGCTTCGGTTTCTGCAAAGGCATTCATTTTAAGACTGCTTAATTCGTGTACTTTTCTTCTTTCGACAAATATCTTCTTACCGCTATTCAATTTTATTTCCCTGAAAAAATTATAGTAGGATATTGAAGGGAGCATAAAGGGTTCGTGATATTCAACATTAATTTCAAGGCCCGGCTGTGTTAAAAGAGGAAAAAGGTTGAATCTGAAATAAATCTTTTCTCCTTTCCTTTCAAACCCTTCATTTCCAAGAATTGCTTTCAGGTTACTTTCCTTTTCATCGCAAAAAGCTTTATCTCCTTTTACATAAATCCTTCTTAAATATCCGTTTTCAGTAATATCATCGTATTTTTCCCTGATCATTTTTGCAGCCTTTTTTCTTGCAGCCGCAGTCTGTATTCTGTTCTTATAGGCAAAAGAGCAGTAATTAACAGATATATCGATATTTTTTTCAATACAGTAATTAATAGTTTCAAGTGCTGAAATTTCTGATTCTGCAACAAGAGCTTTTTTACCATGAATGTATGTATAGTTTCTTTTTGAAAGGTTTTGAAAATTATGGGGGGTAATTCTAAGCTGATGAAGGTTTAGATACTTTACTTTCATTGCTTCCATTTCAGGGAGTTTTACTTTCAAAAGCTCAAGGTCTTCAGGGACAGATGGAATTTCAATTGTAAGATCTTCAAAAAACTCAGATGCCATTCCAACAGATTCAAGGCTGTAGGCTGTTGCACCAATATCAAATCTTATTTCATTCAGTCCTGCATCTTTTAGAGCCCTAAATTTTTCCTTTGTGCCAAGTATTCCGTTTGTATAAAGCCATATGTGAAAATTTGGTCCACGGCTTTTTCTTAATTCCCTAATATATTCAAGGCATAAATCAAGTTTGATCAAAGGTTCCCCGCCGCTTAAACCAACACCTTTAAAACCCAGTTTTTCAACATAATCTGCATATTCACCTGGAGAAGTAAAAAAAATATTCTGGGAAACAGGCGGTGTATCCTCATTTTGAGGTGCAGGACAATAAAAGCAGGTTCCATTGCATATACCCGAAATAAAAAGACATGACCATTGCCCTCCAGCACATATTCTGCATCCTGGTGCAAGCCTTTTGGAATAAATTTTTGTTCTTTTTGCACAGGTTCTTAAATCAGCTCTGTTCAAAAGTTCCTGTCTTTTTTTTTCAAAGACCACTGACTCTTCTGGAGTAATCCATTTGAGCAGATTATAGTTTATGCCATATTCATCTTTAATACGGTTTTTATAGCTCTCATACTCTTCTTCTCTGCTGCCTTCATAAATATCCATATCTGCTCCTGAAAATCAGTTATTGTCAAAATCTATAGAACTGCTACTCAAATACCTGTAAAGAGTTGCTCTTCCAACACCTAAAATTTTTGCAGCATTGGTCTTGTTGCCTCCTGATTTTTCAAGCGCATAAATAACAGCTGCCCTGTTGAGTTTTCCCTTAGTGTTTTTGCTTTTATGGGATTTGTCTTCAATTCTTGCGGCCTCCTGAATTTCTTCAGGAAGATTTTCAAAATCTATAAAGCTTCCAGACGCATGAATTATTGAATATTCAATTACATTCTCAAGCTGTCTTACGTTGCCTGGCCAGTCATAGTCCATTAATGCACTTAATGCACTTTTGGAGATGGTTAAAGGTTCCTGCTTATGTCTCATGGCTGTTTTTTTAAGAAAATGTGAGCAAAGAACCGGAATATCGTTTTTTCTTTCTCTTAATGATGGGAGAAAAACAGGAACAACATTGAGACGATAATAGAGATCATCCCTGAATTCACCTTTTTTTACAGCCTGTTTCAAATCTTTATTTGTGGCACTTATAATTCTTACATCAACTTTAATAGTTGACTCTCCCCCAACCTTTTCAAAAGTCCCTTCCTGTAAAACCCTTAAAAGCTTTACCTGAACATCTTTTGGGAGATCTCCGACTTCATCAAGAAAAATAGTCCCTTTATCTGCAAGTTCAAACCGCCCTTTTTTATCCCTTAAAGCACCTGAAAAAGATCCTTTTACATGACCGAAAAGCTCGCTTTCAATAAGTCCTTCGGGAAGCGCTCCACAGTTTATTGGAACAAAAGGCATTGTATTTCTAGTACTTTCATTGTGAATTGCCCTTGCCACAAGTTCTTTTCCAGTTCCTGTATCACCGTGGATATGAACAGGGGTATCATAAAGCCCAAGATCTTTTATCTGCTGAAAAACCTTCAGCATTTCGGGATCTTTCCCTATTATTCCGTTAAAACTCTGTTCTTTAAAAAGCTGCTCTTTTGCAAGATTAAGCTCAGTAAGATCCCTTATTGAAGCTGTAACTCCCCTTAAAATTCCATTGGAATCCCTCATTGGAATTACATTTACCTTAAGCTCTTTTCTTGTACCTGATTTATCATGAAAAATTGTTTTATAGGACTTTCCATTAAAGCTCTGATCAGGCTTTAACCCTTCACAGAAAGAACAATTGTTTCCGCAGATGGGAGTAGGAAAAACATCATGACAGTCTTTTCCTAAAATTTCTTCCTGTTTGCAGCCGGTAATCTGTTCAGCGGTTTTATTGAAATAATATATTTTTCTGTCCAGATCATGTGCTATTACAGCGTCTCCCAGACTGTTTATAATAAGATCCATGTTGTATTTATAGTTTTTTATCCCGGAGCAGTAACCTGATTCAAAAAAACATCCAAGTTCTTTTTCTATTAAATCACAAAAAAGATGATTTTTCTCACCAGAAAAGGAAGCAGTTTTATCCGACCAGTCCACAATGACCGGAAATCCGGCAAACTGAGTAAATTTTTCTGATTTTGTGCTGCATAGCGAAATTATTATATCAAAGGATTTACCACTTAGTTTTATAGGGGTTTTAAGCTTTGAGTTTTTAATATCCAGAAGATCTTTTTCATCATCCCCTGAATAACAGCCTTCAAAACTGGCATGATCTCCATATTTATCTAGGGCTGTTTTTAGTGCCAGCTCCAGGTATTTCCAGTTATTATCACACACAAACAAAATATCAGGTTTCTTCATTAGAATTTGTCCCTTAAACCTTTCCGGTAAAACCTGAACCGAGCTTTTTATGCTTATAAATATAATTATTACAATTAATTAAAGAATTATATTTAAAAATATAAAATCTCTAAAGTTCAAATTTTGATGCATTAGCCCTGCAATAAAAAAAATTGCTCAATTCAGGTTAAAAGTATAAAATCAAAAAAAAATTAATAAATCAACAAAGATAATGAAGATACCTTAATAATAATTAATTGTCAGAAAACTGATTTCTCCCTTCATTTGTAAAAAATCCAGTTACACCTGCTATGGCTTTTACTTTGAAAGTTAAAATTATAATCCTTCTCCTTCAGGAGAGATAAAAAACGTTTTTTTATAAATCAAGAATCAGTCCTAAATTCTTTTTTCCTCAACACCATGACAAGCCACAAAACTTTCACCATTATCATATGACAGAGGTTTTGGAATTTCCCGCCTGCATCTTTCATCAGCATAAAGACATCTTGTATGAAATACACAGCCCGTTGGAAGAACTATTGGAGTTGGAACCTCTCCTTTAAGTTTTATATGCTCTTTTTTCTTTACTCCAGGCTTTGGAATTGCACTCAAAAGAGCCTGTGTATAGGGGTGAAGAGGATTTGAAAAAATATTTCTTACCGGTGCAATTTCACAAACTGTCCCAAGATACATAACGCAGACCCTTGTGCTTATATGCTCAACAACTGAAAGATCATGGGTGATAAGCATATATGTAAGCCCGAAATTATCCCTTGCATCCATTAAAAGGTTCAGAATCTGAGCCTGAATTGAAACATCAAGTGCTGAAATCGGCTCATCTGCAACAATAAACTCTGGATCAACCATAAGGGCTCTTGCAATACTGACCCTTTGCCTTTGTCCACCGGAAAATTCATGGGGATATCTGTCTGCCCATTTTGGATTAACCCCCACCTGCTCCATGACATAAAGAACCTTTTCTTCAATTTCTGAATTTGAAATTGAAGGCTCATGAAATCTTAAAGGTTCTTCAAGAGTTTTTTTAACTGTCATTCTGGGATTTAACGAAGCATATGGGTCCTGAAAAATCATCTGCATTTTTTTCCTGTAGGAAAGCATCTGGGAACCGTCAAGATTATCAATTCTTTTGTCCTTGTAAAAAATTTCTCCAGACCATGGACTGTAAAGACCTACAACAACCCTTGCAAGGGTTGACTTGCCGCACCCGCTTTCTCCGACAACAGATAAGATTTCACCTTTATTAACTGTAAAGCTCACGTCATTTACAGCATGAACAAAAGTCTTTTTTCTGACTATTTTCTTATTTTCAATTTTAAGCTGATCAAGAAAACCGCCTGAAATATCAAATTTTTTGACCAGCTTGTTTATTGTTACAAGTCTGTTTTCCCTGTGCATAAAAATACCTTTATTCTGATAAGGCAGATAAAAAAATGCCTCTAATAATTAAAACTTGTGGCAGGCGGCAAGACGCCTGAAATTACCCCTCTGAATAAGTTCAGGAACTTTTGAAAAACATTCTCCTTCAGCAAGTTCACACCTTGGATGAAAGGCGCAGCCTTTTGGCATTTCAGTAAGGTTTGGCATTGAACCCGGAATCTGATAAAGCTTTTCGCCTGTTCCCCTTGATCCCGGAAGAGCTTTTATAAGTCCTTTTGTGTAGGGATGAAGAGGATTTGCGACAATATTTTCTGTAGAACCTATTTCAACAATCCTTCCTGCATACATGACAGCAATTTTTTCTGTCACCTGGGATACAACTCCAAGGTCATGGGTTATCAAAATCATTCCTGTGTCATTTTTCTCACACAGCTCCAGAAGAAGTTCCATTATTTCAGCCTGGATTGTAACATCAAGTGCTGTTGTGGGTTCATCTGCAATTATGATTGCAGGATCAAGTAAAAGTGAAATTGCAATGACTATCCTTTGTCTCATACCTCCTGAAAACTCATGGGGATACTGATTAAGCCTTGTTTCAGGAGAAGGAATGTGAACCTGTCTTAATTTTTCGACTGAAATTTCAAGTGCATCTTTTCTTGAAATGTTTTTGTGGGCTAAAATGGTTTCCGCCATCTGCTCGCCGATTGTAAAAACAGGATTAAGGGTCATCATGGGATCCTGAAAAATCATGCTTATCCTGTTGCCCCTTATATGTCTCAATACATCTTCTGAAACACGGGTCAGGTCTTTTCCCTCAAACATGATTTCTCCGCCTGAGATATAGCCGGGTTTGCTTATAAGATTTATTATTGAAAAACCGGTAACAGATTTTCCGGCACCGCTTTCACCAACAATTCCAAGACGCTCTCCCTTATCAAGGGTAAATCCTACATTATCTATTGCAGTAAGCTCGCCTGTTCTTAATTTGAATTTAACTTCCAGATTATTTACTTCTAGCAAATGCTCCATCATAATCATCCTTTATAGAGCTTGGGATTTAAAACATCTCTTAACCAGTCGCCCAAAAGATTCACCACCAAAACGAGAATAATCAGCAAAATTCCCGGAAAAATTGTGATCCACCACGATCCGCTGAAAATATACTCAAATCCTAAATTAATAAGTGAACCAAGGGAAGGCTTTGTAACAGGCATTCCAAGGCCTAAAAAAGAAAGTGCAGCCTCACTCATAACTGCATTTGCCACCTGAATTGTTGAAATAACAAATACTGGAGACAAGGTGTTTGGCAAGATATGTCGGAACATTATCCATCTTGAACCAAATCCTATTACCTTGGCCGCCTCAACATATTCCTTTTCCTTTTCCCCAAGAACAGAAGCTCTTACTGTTCTTGCATACTGAGGCCATTCTGCAATACCAATAATAAGAACAAGAATCGGAACTGCATACTCAGAATATTTGCCTACTCCAAAGGCAGTCTGGAATATGGCACTTATGAATATAGCCACCATAAGGGTTGAAAAGGAAAGCTGGATGTCTGCAAGCCTCATGAAAAAAGCATCAACACGTCCTCCTATATATCCTGACAAAAGCCCGATAACTACTCCAAGAAAGGCCTGAAGAGCAACTGCACCTATACCTATAATTATTGAAACACGCATACCGTACATCATGGTTGAAAGCATGTCCCTTCCCTGGGAGTCGGTGCCTAAAATAAAATTATCATCGCCTTCACCGTACCATACAGGTGGAATTTCCGAATCCATAATGCTTATTGTTGAAGTATCATAAGGATCATGGGGAGCAATAAGAGGAGCAGAAAAGCTTACAATCACAAGAAAAAGAAAAATAATAAAGCTTACAATTGCAACAGGGTCCCTTAAAAATGAGTATAAAAAATATGATTCTTTAAATTTTTTCCATTTATCCATTATTTTGTACCTGAAATTCTTACTTTTGGATTTATTAAACCGTAAATTATATCAACAACAGTATTTACGCCTACAAACAAGACCCCGACAAACATGAGATATGCAACAAGAAGAGATGTATCAGATCTTTCAACAGCCTCAAGAAACATAAACCCCATCCCCTGCCACTGAAAAACGGTTTCTGTAAGAATTGTATAGGCAATCATTATTCCAAGCTGAACACCGCCAACAGTTATAACTGGAAGAAGGGTATTTTTAAAGGCATGAACAAACCATATTCTTTTTTTGGAGAGTCCCTTTGCAAAGGCAAACTTGATATATTCTGTCTGCATTACCTCCATCATCTCAGCCCTGATAAGTCTTATAAAAAGAGGCAGCATGATTGAAGAAAGTGCAATAACCGGGAGGATAAGGTGTTTAAGACCGTCTATTGTAAGAAAACCCGTATCCCATAGTCCTCCGAAAACAGCAACAGTTTCTCCCCTGCCATATGATGGAAGAATATGAAGATTAACTGAAAATAAAAAAATAAGCATTATGGCTGTCAAAAAAACAGGAATTGACACACCGACTATACTCATTCCCATAATAAGTCTTGATAAAATACTTTTGGGTTTTATTGCACAATAAGTACCAAGAGGTATTGACAGTATAATAATCAGAATGGAGCTTGCAAAAACAAGCTCTAATGTAGCAGGAGCCTTTTCCAGAATTACCTGGGCTGCAGGCTTTTTAAAGAAATATGAAATTCCAAAATCTCCCCTGACAGCATTTTTCAAAAAATTTTTATATTGAACAAAAAAGGGATCATTTAATCCAAGCTTTTCCCTTAAGGCCTCTCTTTCGCTCGCCTTGACAGAGACTCCTACAAGCTCCCTTACGGGATCACCAACGTGATGTTTGATTGTAAAGCCTATGAAACTTATAATAAGCATTACAACCACAGCCTGAATTATCCTTCTTGTAATGAATGCAAACATTTTATTTCCCGAATTATATTAAAAAAAATAAGATTCCAATTTTTTAACAGCCCCGATACACATTAAAGACCGGGTTTCCCCGGTCTTTAAGTACGATCTGACTGAAAATGATTTTTTATTTATTTGACAACAAGCTCGCCAAAATAAGGGAAGTTCATAATATTAACAATGGGCTCAATATCAAGATTGTCTTTTCCTGCCCATGAAAGATTCTGCCAGTGAAGAGGAACAAAGGCGGCTTCGTTGTACAAGATAGTTTCAATTTCTTTAAGCATTGCATTTCTGACATCAGGATCTGTTTCTGTCTGGCAAGCAAGAACAAGCTCATCAACTTTCTTGTTGCTGTAGTTTCCGCTGTTGTACTGTCCGTAACCTGTTTCCTTTGAAGGAGTCATTACAAGATATTCTGAATAGTTTGCAGAGTCTTCTGTATCAGGATGCCATCCGATCATCTGGATATCAGCTTCCTGTGCATCAAATGAATTCCAGTACTGTGCCTTTGGCATTGTCTTGAGATTAACTTTTATGTTGATTTTTGAAAGCATTGCCGCAACTGCCTCAGCAATTTTTTCATCGTTTACGTAGCGGTTGTTTGGAGCAATCATAGTGCACTCAAAACCGTTTTCATAACCGGCTTTTTTCATTAGTTCCTTTGCCTTTTTGAGATCATATCTTGGCTTGAGCTCATCAACATAACCTCCAAAACCCTTGGGACCCTGCTGTCCTGCTGCAACAGCCTCACCCTTCATTATTTTTTCAACTATACCTTCATTATTTACAGCGTAAACAATTGCTCTTCTTACATCTGTATTTTTAAATTCAGGTCTTCTGTTCTGGTTGAGCTGAAAGGTAATTATTCTTGAACCGCCCATAGTTACAAGTTTTACGCCTTTTCTGTTCTGAACCATGGCATAATCCTGAGGAGCAACAGGATAAATAAAATCAACGTCTCCAGAAAGAAGGGAAGCAACTCTTGTTGCATCTTTTTTGATTGGATTCATTATAAGTTCATCAATATTTCCAGGGCAGTCTTTATCCCAGTAATCTGCAAATCTTTTAAATACAGTTTTTACTCCCTGCTCACGGTAAGTTACATAAAAAGGGCCTGTTCCTGACTCATGGGTATTTGCAAAAGTTGCTGCAACTTTGTCTATAGCATCTTTTGGTTTTCCGTTTTCATCTGTGCCTGTATAAAAGTCACTGTCCATGGGGAAAAGATAGGTCATCATATTAAGGAAAAGACCGTAAGGTTTTTTGGTTTTTATATCAACAGTATATTCATCAACTGCAACTGCTGTTTCAAAAATTTCAAAAAGCCCTTTAAAATCCTGACTTTTTTTAAGCCTTTCAACGGTCCAGACAACATCTTTTGCAGTAAAGATATTTCCGCTGTGAAATTTTACATTTTTACGAAGATAAAAACGCATGGTAAGTTCATCTAGTCTTTCCCATTTCTCTGCAAGACGAGGCTCAAATTTCATATCCTTGGTCCATCTTACAAGAGGATCAAATGAAAGATGTGAATATGCAAGCATTTCCCCCGAAAGCTGAACATGAATATCAAGAGCTATTGGATCTGCAGCAACGCCTAAATTAACAGTCTTTGCATGTACAGGTGCTGAAATAAGAATAACTGCCGTACAAATTAAACAAAAAATTTTTTTCATTTTTCTCCCTCTGTGTTTTTGTGTTTACACCAAACCCATTAATGTTCATAAACTTTTTATTTATGAAAAACAAACTTGAATAAAAAAACTCTGTTTACAAGTTTCTCATTAAATACAAACTTTTATCTTATAGTAGATAAAAGAAAATATGGTCAAGGATTTAATGGGCAAAACCAATATGACATAAAAAAATACAACTTCAAAAAAATAATCAACTTTTTTTTAAAAAAAACGTACCCTTCATAAAGACTTTGTAAACGGCGTTCAAAATAAAAAAGTTAAGCATTTAATTAATGGCTGAAAACAATTTTTTTTGCTTTGTTTAATAAGGATTAAAAATTCAGCTTTATGCAGAATCATAAGTATTTCGTAGCTGCTGAGTTTAAAGGAAATTGAGAGTTTCATCTTTTTTAATTAACCAGCCAAACTTACTGATAAATAAAGCCGCCACTGCTGAGTGGCGGCTCCGTTACAATAGAAACAAGCCTGTCAGACTAAAGACTCGGCAGAAATTCGTAGCATACAAGCATAACTGCTGTTGGAAAAAGCGCACTTATAAGAAGATAAAGAGGATTAATTCCTCCATCTTCAAACTGGGTGTTTAAAATACCGTATCCGGCAGGGTTTGGAGCATTTGCAATAACAGTAAGACCACCGCCTGTAACAGCACCAGCTACAAGATAATATTTTGCAGATTCACTTAAACCCTCAACAAGAGAACCAAGATATGTAAGGGCAGCATTGTCTGTAACACCGGTTAGAGCCGTTGCTCCATAAAAAAGTGCAAGATCAGGAAGCTTTGCAAGCAGATCCTGAAGCCACCACCCCTGCATTCCTCCAAGAGTTACAAGGCCTGCAAGAAAAAAGCCAACAAGTAAGGATTCCTTTAATTTAAGCTTGTCCTGATACTGATGGGTTATATGTGTCATTCCAAGGAAAAAGATAAAAAGACCAAGAAAAAATTTTGGATGGTGTGCTGTTAAAACAACAAGTGCTATAAAAACAATATGGGTTCCAATAAGCCAGAACGGGGTTTTGTCATTTCTTTCACCGTTATTTTCCGGGAGAGTTCCTGTCAGTTCTTTCCTGAAAATTAAAGCTGTTGTCAGTGTTACTATAACAACTCCAATGGCAGCTTTATAACCAAAATGAGTGATCATATGAGATATGCCCCACCCCCATTTTCCTGCAACCATAAGGACTGGAGGAGCTGCAAAGTGAGTAAGCGTACCGCCTACTGAAATATTCACAAACAAAGCACCTACAGTAGCATACTTGAATTTTTTACTCATTCCGTCAGAATAGTAGAATTTAAGTAAAAGAAGGGCTGTAACTGTCATAGCAGCAGGTTCAGTAATAAATGAACCCAAAAGAGGGCCAAAAATCATGGCTGAAATATAAAATGCCATTTTTTCACCCACAGGAATCAGCTTTGCTACAAAACCAATAACAGTTTCAGCAAATTTAAGAATAGGCCTTGTCCCTGCCATGCACATTATAACAAAAACAAATGCTGGTTCTGTATAATTTACATTATCGATATAATGAATCACCCCTCCTATCACATGGTGGGCCTTATCATAAACCATAAAACCTTCCAGCCAGGCGTAAAGAACAATAAATATAATTGACCATATACCGAAAACAGCCTCAACTTCCCCAAGAAAATGAAGAAGCCGGTTTGCCATGGAGCCGTCTTTGAACTTGTGTGAGTAGGCTACAATGGGATTAACCATAAATGTATGAAGAACAGCAATACAAAATATTGCTGTTCCTATTACCTGAATTGTTGTGGGGTTCATTATTCCTCCTGTTATATGCTTGTGCTCATAATTTTAATTCGTATTTAAATGCCATTACATCCACATTTAAAAGTGAACCAATCACAAAATTAATAGTAATTTATGGTTTTCCATGTCAATACAATTCAAAAACAGATAAATCTTTCATTCTTCATTTTTTTGTATTTGGCTTGACAAAGTTCAACACAGTGTCATATTTTTTTAATTAATTATTTTACTTTTTACTTGCAATCATCAATAAATAAAAATTATTTTTGTGATTAAATAAAAATCATTTTGATTAATTTCTGGAGGATGAATGAAAATTTCCGATTTTATGACCACTGAAGTAATTAGCTGTTCTGCAGACAAAAAACTCAAAGAAGCAGCTCAGATCATGATAGAAAAAGGATTGAGTGTTCTCCCTGTTGTTGACTCCGAAAACCGTTTGACCGGAATTCTAACAGAATCAGACTTTGTTGGGAAAGAAGTTGAAGTCCCCCATGCACTTGCATCTGTAAAGATGCTCTTTGGACAGACCCATTACCATGGAAATATTGAAGAAGTTTATAAAAAGGCAAAAGACCAGCCCCTTGAAAAAGTTATGACAAAAAACCCCGTTACTGTAAGTCCTGAAGAGACATTAACCGGTCTTGTAAATCTAATGAGTTCACGTGATCTTAAAAGAGTACCTGTTGTAAAGGATAAAAAACTTGTCGGTATTGTTACAAGAAAGGATCTTATTAAAGCTTTTTCTATGGTTGAATAAAAAATCAGCAAAATTCAGAGTATATGAAATTTAATAATTCCTTTAATGGTCAAAATCGGTAATTAATTAGAGATTGGCCGAAAACGAGAATTTTTTGTTCAGTTCAAGGAAGATGAATAATTTAACCTTTAGGATACATGGAGTATTTTGAGGATTAAATTTTGATTCTGACGCAGAAATGGACAAAAAAGGCCGTTTTCGTTCAGCAACTAATTAAATTAATGATACTAAATCTGATTGCAGCTGTTCAGTTAATTTGGAACGGCTGCTGCACATTTCTGAGCCTCATTCTCGCTAACGCTCCGAGGCAGGAGATAAAAAACTGTCTACTGAAACCGGCTAAGAAAAAATGCAGCAGCCGTTCTTTCATCAAACTGGCTTTTTTCTCAGTTTACAGCTGAATAGTTACATCTGATTTTATAAAATGGACAAAAAACAGTTTTCGCACATGAACTGGTGAAAAAAGAAAGCCTTGGTAAAAGCCTCCAAAAGCATTAATTTTATGGATGCTTAAATACCATAATTTCAAGATTGATTGACTTGAGGGAAAATACAGTTTAAAAACTTATATTCATTCAAATTAAGTTCAGACTTTGAAAAAAGGCAGAAAATATGAAAAACAGCAAGGAGTACATTCCGGCATATATTCTTACTTTTTTAATGACATTTGCCGTATGGGTTGTCTTTTCAGGATATCTTGACTTATACCACCTTACTCTGGGTGCTCTTTCCGCATCTTTTGTAAGTTTTTTATCAGCAAAAATAGTCTTTCCTGACCCCATAAAAATAAATCTGGGTATTGTCTGGATAAGATTTATTCTGTATTTCCCATGGCTTATATTTCAAATTTTTTTATCATCTTTTCATATACTCAAAATTGTTTTTTCCCCTTCAGTCAAAAATAAAATTGACCCTCATATTTTTGAATTCAAGAGCAGGATAAAAAATACAACTGCTCTTGTTACCTTTGCCAATTCAATAACTCTTACACCAGGTACTATGACTGTAAAGGTGACTCCAACTGGAAAATTCACAATTCATGCAATAGACAAAAAAACAGCCTCTGGACTTCCAGGGGAAATGGAAAGAAAAACGGCAAAAATTTTTGGTGAAAAAATAAATGGATAATATTTTTTATTACTCAGCACTTTTTATTGCACTGATAATGTTTATCTCACTTTACAGGGCAGTTGCAGGACCTACAATTCTTGACAGAATAATCGGAGTAAATGCAATTGGAAGCAAAACAGTTCCTCTTCTTAT
>JACKCP010000020.1 GCA_020633955.1 Desulfobacteraceae bacterium
CTCGGCAACAGGATCGGTTTGTTTAAAAATCGGTGGTGGAGGCGCCGGGAATCGAACCCGGGTCCGGGGAAGTTCCACAAAGACTTCTACATGCTTAGTCTGTAGATTTAATCTTACAGCCAACTCCTTTTACAGACAGAAGTTTTTGGCTGCCAGTCCGCTAAATTTAATCTTATTATCCACGGACGGGATAATAAGACGAGATCGCTTGTGTCGACGCCCAGACCCGGAGACGCAATCTTACCCCGGGAGGACGGTAGCTTATGCTGCTACAGCGTAGTTATAATCGTCTGCGATTATGTTTAGATCCGCATTATAAGGGTTGCGGGCCCTGCATGCCATCTTTGTTTCTATCAGCCCCGTCGAAACCAGATCGCCCCCAAATTGTAATAGAACATTCTTAAAGCTCTCGATAATATAACTAATCTTTGTGACGAGTCAATTAAATTTAAAAAATAATTTTTCTATAGCTTTTACTTCTTGTGTGTATTTTGATAAAAATAATATCTAACAGTCTGCAATATGGTTATTTTATTGAATTTCTAATGAAAATTCACACAAAAAATCATTTATCCATTTTCATGAAAAATTCAAATCTGATAATATGCTTATTTTGAAAACCTTTTTAATTACTGATTGGCCGAAATGGACAAAAAAGGCCGTTCCCATTCAGCAGCTGATCAATATTTTTTGCTTTTATCTGGATTTACCCGAATTTTAATTAATCCACGGAGTTTAAATGGAAAAAAACCAGTTATCAAAAAACAAGTTTAAGGCAATTTTTGACAAAACCTTTAATTATACTGCTCTTGTTTCTTGTGAGGGTACAATTATTGAAGTCAACAAAACTGCTCTGGATTTTGCTGGAATGACAATCAGTTCTGTAAGGGGAATTAAAATCTGGGAGGCAAAATGGTGGGTTGATAAAAAATACAATGAAATAAAGCTTAAAGATTCTCTTTTAAAGGCATTATCAGGTGATTTCATAAGATATGAAACTGAAATTCAAAATCCATCAGGCAAAAAAGCTGTAATAGATTTTTCAATTAAGCCTGTTTTTTCAGATGATGGGAAGGTTGATGTTCTTATTGCTGAGGGAAGGGATATTACTGAAATAAAAAAATACAGGGATGAACTTAATGCAAGCAGAAGACAGCTTGAAATATTTGTAAAACATACTCCTGCAGCTGTGGCAATGTTTGACAGAAAAATGAATTATATTGCTGCAAGTGACAGGTGGTACAAGGATTATGGACTTGATCAGACAGATATAACAGGCAGATCACATTATGAAATATTCCCTGAAATTGCAGAAAAAAAAGACTGGATAGAAATTCATAAAAGCTGCATCGAAGGAAATATCAGAAAAAAAGAAAAGGATTTTTTTCTTCGCAAGGACAACTCAGTAGATTGGATAAGATGGGAAATTCATCCCTGGTATGACAGTTTCGGATCAATCGGCGGCATTATAATGTTTACTGAAATAATAACAGCCCAGGTTGAAGCTGAGGCTGAAATAAAAAAACAGAGAAAAAATGCAGAAAAATATCTTGAGCTTGCCGGAACAATTATTGCCGCATTTGACAAAGACGGTAACATCATAACCATTAATAAAAAATGGTGTGATATTACAGGATATGAATATTCTGAAGCCATTGGAGTAAACTGGATTGAAAACTTCATCCCTGAACCCTACAGAGAATCTGTTCGTAATGTATTTAAAAATATCTTCAATGGGAATCTTCAAGAATTTGAAAGTGCAGAAGGTAAAATTTTAACAAAAAATGGAAACACCAGAATAATTTCATGGTCAAATACTGCGGTGTATGATGAATCTGGAAATTTCGAGGCAATATTAAGCTCAGGAGAAGATATTACCGAAAAAAAAATTGCAGAAAAAAAGATTTTTGAACAGTCCCAGCTTCTTGATCAGGTGATGGAGTCAGTTGTTTCAGCAGATATTCAAGGCTATATCAGTTACTGGAACAAAGGTTCTGAAAATTTATTTGGTTATTCAAGCTGGGAGGTAGTTGGAAAACCTATTTCCATTCTTTGCACTCCTGATAAAAAAGAGTTTTTCCAGGAAAAAATAATAAAGGAACTTGAAACAAAAAATGCATTTTTAACTGAATCCCGGCTTCAGAAAAAATCAGGTGAGGTTTTTTATGCCTGTATATCTGTATCTCAAAAAAAAGATAAAAAAGGTAAAATTGTCGGAATAATATGCTCATCAATTGATATCAGTGAAAGAAAACAGTTTGAAGATGAAGTTCTTAAATTGAATGAAAACCTGGAAGAAAGGGTTGAAGAAAGGACAAAACTTCTTGAAACTGCCAATATTGCAGTAAATGAGGGAATAGATCGGGCAAAACTGATAAAGGAAACTGCCATTGCTGCGAATTTAAACAAAAATCCCGGCAACGCCTTTGAACAGGTGCTTGAACTTGTATGCAATTATTCAGGTTTTGATATTGGCCATATATACCTTAGAGATGATAATGATAAAGATCTTCTTGTTCCTTCAAGCACCTGGTATTCAAAAGATCTGAAATCATACAGAAATTTTGTTGACCTCACTATGGAAACAAAATTTAAATCTTATACAGGACTTCCAGGAATTGTAATGGCTGAAAAAAAAACAGTCTGGGTAGAAGATATTTTCAGTGAAAGAGAGTTTATAAGGTCAAAATTTCTAAAGGAGCACAGACTTGTTTCTGCCTTTGCCTTTCCTGTTCTTTTAAATGGTGAAACTGAAGCTGTTTTTGAGTTTTATTCAAAAAGATTTAAAAAAAAAGATCCAAGGCTGGAAGAAACTCTTATGGAAGCCGGCGCCCAGCTTGGATATGCTCTTGAACGCTACAAAATTGATTGTGAATTAAAGGAAAGCGAAAGCAAATTAAGGGCAATTTTTGATCATAGCGCACAGCTTATGGGACTTCTTGACTCAAAAGGCAAAATTTTAAAGGCAAATAATACTCTTGCAAACATCACAGGTGTTAAAGTTGATGATTTTGTTGGAAGATACATATGGGAAGGTGAGGAATGGCTTGAAAAAAACTTTTCATTAGAATTAAGATCATTAATTGAAAAAGCTTCACAAGGTCAAAAAATTAATCTTGAAACTTCCATAACAGACAAGGCCGGCAATAAAAGAAATCTGGATTTTTCCCTTATTCCTGTAAAAAATGAAGATGGCAAAGTTAATTATATTCTTCCAGAAGCAATTGATATAACCCTTAGAAGGCAGGCAGAAGAACAGCTGAGAAAACTTGCTCTTGCAGTGGAAAAAACTGTTAACGGAGTAATAATAAGCGACAAATACGGTTATATAGAATGGATTAATGAAGGTTTTACCAGAATGACAGGATATACTCTTGATGAATGCAAAGGTAAAAAACCAGGGGCATTTCTTCAGGGTGAACATACGGATAAAGAAACTGTTGAAAAAATAAGACAGGCTCTAAATAAAAAAACAGGAATAAAAACAGAAATTCTCAACTACAAAAAAAATAAGGAAAAATTCTGGATTGAAATTGATATTCAGCCAGTTTTTGATGAAAATGGAGAACTAATCAATTTTATTTCCATTGAAAATGATATAACCGACCGTTATCTCATTACAGCAGAACTTAAAAAAGCCAAGGAAGAGGCAGAAAAAGCAAATGATGCAAAAGGTGAATTTCTTGCCAACATGAGTCATGAAATAAGAACTCCAATGAATGCAATTATTGGAATGACAAGACTTTTAAAGCAGACTCCAACAGATTTCAGACAAAAGGATTTTTTAAATAAAATTGAACTTTCAGGAAAAACTCTTTTAAAGCTGATTGAAGACATTCTTGATATTTCAAAAATTGAAGCAGGAAAACTTGAGCTTGAAAAAATAAGATTCAGTCCTGAAAAGGTTTTAACTGATATTTCAGCCTTGATGGAGCTTAAAGCCAGGGAAAAGGGGCTGGATTTCAATCTTCTTATTGATCCCTACCTTCCATTTAATATTTACGGAGACCCTTTCAGACTTTCACAGATACTTTTAAACCTTACCTCAAATGCCATAAAGTTTACACATAAAGGAGAGGTAGAAATTGAGGCAAAGTTAAAATCAAAAAATACTCAAAATTCAGTTATTGAGTTTTCAGTAATGGATACGGGTATAGGATTAACAGAAACAGAATTGAAAAATCTTTTTAATCCCTTTACCCAGGCTGATATGTCCACCACAAGAAAATATGGGGGAACAGGACTTGGACTTGCAATAAGCCAGGAGCTTGTCA
The DNA here is from genome assembly GCA_020633955.1 of Desulfobacteraceae bacterium. Lineage (GTDB taxonomy): Bacteria > Desulfobacterota > Desulfobacteria > Desulfobacterales > JACKCP01 > JACKCP01. The sequence goes on from JACKCP010000020.1 coordinate 4,275, forward strand.
AAATTATGGGAGGAGATGGAATTAAGGTTGAAAGCTCAAAGTCAAGAGGAAGCCGTTTTTGCTTTGAGCTTGTATTTGAGTATGATGAGGAAGAAAAATTATCAGATAAAACCTGCCTTTCATTAAAAATTCTTATTCTTGATTCAAATAAAAAGTTTGTTTTATCCACAAAGAAAGCCCTTGAATCTTTCTTATTTGAAACCGATGGAGCTGTAAAAGAAGATGAATTTTTTGAAATTTTTAATAAAGCCATTAAAAAGAATTATTTTTTTGATCTTTTAATTGTAAACCCAACTGACATCACAAAACCAGAGAAACTTAAGAGTTTAAAAGAAACTGCAGGAAATTCTGGCAGGGATTTAAAAATAATACTTTTAACAGATTATGAGTCAGGAGAAATCGATTCTGATTCAATTTATAATTTTTCTGATAATTATGTACCAAAATTTTGTGGACGATCTTTTCTTCTTGATACAATATTTAAAACATTTGATAAAATTCCTTTTAAAGTCAACAAACAAAACAAAAATAAACTATCTGATAAATCACTGAAAATGCTTGAAAATAAAAAGGTTCTCATTGCAGAAGACAATGAGCTTAATACAGAGGTTGCAGTTCTTCTTTTAAAATCAGCAGGAATAATAACTGATACTGCAGGTAATGGAATGGAAGCATTTGAAAAAATTTTATCAAATAACTACGATGCTGTATTAATGGATATTCAGATGCCTGTGCTTGACGGATATAAGGCTGCACAAAAAATAAGAAATGAAATCCATGATCACAGGAAAAATATACCAATTATTGCAATGACAGCCCATGCAATGGAAAAAGACAGGAAAAAAGCACTGGACCATAAGATTGATTATTATGTTACAAAACCTGTAAATCCTGATATTTTATTTGATACTTTATGTTCTGCTTTATCTGCTGAAAAAGCAAAATCGAGTTTTGCACATCAAAATGAATACAAAGATCCTGAACATGATCTGAAAAAAATTGATGTGGACAGAATCAGATTGATTTTTGGCGACAATATAAATGATGTAAAAGATGTTTTGAAAAAATTTTATGATAGCTACTATTTGTTTAAAACCGAATTTGTGGATTTTCTGGACAAAAATAATTTAAACGATGCACTGGAAATTCTCCATGGGTTAAAGGGTGCATCAGGTAACCTAGGGATGACTGATTTGTTCCAAAGTGCAAAAGAACTTGAGCTAAAACTTAAAGAGAAAAACCCTTTGGACAATAGTGCTTTTCTGGAATTATTTTATATGGAGTTTGATGAAACAATTGATGAAATAAAAAACTTTGCTTCAATAAAAAAAGAAGAAACTGCTGAACAGGCTTTTCCGGATAAAGATGTTTATTACAAACTGCTGGAGATTGAAAATCTTCTCAAAAAAAGAAGCCCTGAATCAATAGAAAAAATTGAAAAATTTCTCAGTATTTTACCAGAAAATCTAAAGGATAGTGCAGCAAATATTTATGAATCTGCTAGAAATTATAAATTCATAAAATCTCTTGGAGAAGTTGAAATGCTGAAGAATAAACTGAATAAGCTTTGATTCATTGAAAACAATTGTATTTGGTTAACACACTGCAATAGTATATCCTGAAAAAATTTTTTCTGCTTTTGACAGAATTTATTTAAATTTATTCAAAAGAAGGTAAATATGAATTTTCTCAAAAAACCTCTTGTACTTGCTGTAGACGACACACCTTCCAATATTGATGTTTTATACCGGATTTTAAAAAATGATTATGAGTTCGCAGCTGCCCTTGGAGGAAAAGACGCACTTGATGCACTTGATTCCGGAATTTTTCCAGACATTATTCTTCTTGATGTTGTTATGCCTGATATGAGCGGTTATGAAGTGTGTAAAAATTTGAAAAAAAATGACAAATTCAAAGATATTCCTGTAATTTTCATAACAGCACAATACGATGAAAATGATGAGGCAAAAGGATTTGAGGCAGGGGCCTCGGATTATATTGTCAAACCTTTTAATACAGTAATAGTAAAGGCAAGAATTAAAACACATCTTGATCTTTATTTTATAAGTAAAAATCTCAAACAGCAGGTTGAAGACAGAACTGCAGATCTTAATAAAGCACTGGAAAAAATTAAGGAAGTTTCGCTTGAAACTATATTAAGACTTACCAATGCTTCGGAATATAAAGATGAAGATACTGGTTCACATATTCAGAGAATGAGTAATTACTGTGTTGCTGTTGCAAAAAAAATGGGGATAAACAGTAATAGTCTTGAATGGATATTATATGCTGCACCAATGCATGATATTGGTAAAATTGGAATTCCCGACAGAATTCTTCTTAAACCTGGAAAACTTGATTCAGAAGAATGGGAAATAATGAAAACCCATACAACAATCGGCGCAAAAATTCTTGAAGGTTCAACTGCAGGATTTATTAAACTTGGTGAAGTAATTGCGGCAACACACCATGAAAAATGGGATGGTTCAGGTTATCCTTCAGGAATTAAGGGCAAAAAAATTCCTCTTGTCAGCAGAATTGTTGCAATAGCAGATGTCTTTGATGCACTTACAACAAGAAGACCATATAAAGAACCATTTTCACTTGAAAAATCTTTCCAGATTATAAGAGAGGGAAGTGGTAAACATTTTGATCCAAAAGTTGTTGATGCCTTTTTTTCTGTTGAAGACGAAATTCTTTCAATTATGGAAAAGTTTAAGGACAGGGGAGAAACCATGCTCATGAAGATAAGGCTTGCATCTGGTCTTAAGGAAAAATCTTGATTTTTTAAGTGTTGACAAAAATTCTTATAAAGGTTAGTTAGGAATATCTAATAAAATTAAAGAAATACTATGAGTGATAAAAATATGAAAAAAATAAAAAAACCCCTTACTTCCTCAATGGAAGATTATCTTGAAGCAATTTATGAATTAAACCTTGAAAAAAGTTTTGTTCGTGTAAAGGATATTGCAAAAAAACTTAATGTAAAAATGCCCACTGTCACAAGTATGCTGAAAAATCTGAGGGACAGGGAGTATGTTAATTATGAAAAGTATGAATTTGTTGAACTGACAAAAGAAGGTGAAAAAGTTGGACGGGAAATGAGAAGGCGTCATGATGTTCTGCTCAAGTTTTTGACCAAAATTTTAAAAATAGACTATAAAACAGCAGATGATGAAGCCTGTAAAATGGAACATACCCTGAGTCCTTCAACTTTGCAGAGGGTTATTGATTTTATGGAATTTATTCAGGTGTGTCCTAGAGCTGGAATGGAATGGCTCAGCCATTTTGAAGATTTCAGAAAATCAGGAAACAATCCCGGAAAATGTCTTGAACGGGGCAGCCTTGACACCCCTTGTCAGGTAATAAGAGACAGGGTTGAAATACTTACAAAAGCGGATAATTAATAAATAGAATTTTTTTAACAGCCGGAATTATATTTTTTTATATTCCGGCTTTTTTATGATTTAAAAGTTAGATATATTTACTTTGTTTAGGGGGTTATAATGGTTCTGGAAAGCAATGATCTTTTATATGTAATTAATAAGAATGTTGAAGATCTTCAGGAAAGTCTTGATATGCACAGATGCCTTATCGCATCTCTGATTGGCCGTGAAATTGATTCAAGAAATCTAAAGGATTTTGCATCCCTTTGTCCTGCAAGAACAAATGAAAAGGTTTTAAAAGAGGCTATAAAAGAAGCAGTAAGGGAACTTGAAGAAAGCAGAAAATCATTTAAATCAAAAAGACTTGAGAATTTAAGAAAAAAACTGATTTCAGTTTTAACAGAATGCAATTAATTTTTTTGTTTGACATTTAAAAATCCTGCTGTTAATTAGCAGATACTTTGCTAGTTAGCACCTTCTAGCTATTATAGGAATGTCTTACGGCCTTTGGAAATTGCAAAGGAAGTGAAGGCGTAACAGAAAAAAGCATAAATAGATAATTATATATCTTGTGCTCTGTTACGCCTTTTTTATTTGGAGGTAATAAACAAAATGACTTTAGACGAAATGAAACCAGGCAATAAATGTAAAATAAAAAGTCTTCTTGCTTCAAGCATGCTTGGACAAAGGCTTTTTTCCATGGGGATGTATCCAGGAGCAGTGGTTGAAATTGTTAGAAATGCACCTCTTGAAGATCCAATGGAAATAAAAATGGATTCATCACTTATTTCATTAAGGCATGTTGAGGCAGGGTTTGTGGAGGTTGAATTCATATGAGTCTTGTAAATATTGCACTGGCAGGACAGCCAAACTGCGGCAAATCAACACTTTTCAATGCACTTACAGGTGCATCACAGCATGTGGCAAATTATCCCGGTGTAACAGTTGAAAAAAAAAGCGGCAGTTTCAGGGCAAAAGATATAAGGTTTTCCATTACAGACCTTCCAGGTACCTATTCCCTTACTTCATATTCCCTGGAAGAAAGGGTCGCAAGGGATTTTATTCTAAACGAAGGCCCGGAAGTTTTAATTAATGTAGTTGATGCAATGACCCTTAAAAGAGGGCTTTACTTTACATTTCAGATCATGGAAACGGGACGTCCTGTTGTTCTTGTACTGAATATGATGGATCTTGCAGAAAAAAACAAAATAAAAATCGACCATGAAAATCTTGCACAAAGACTTGGCGTTGAAGTTGTTCCCGCATCTATGAAAACAGGCTCCGGAAAAAAAGATATTATTGAATCAGTTTACAATCTTTCAAAATCAGAGAAGCTCAAAGTACCATCCCAGCTCGATTATCTTGATATGGAGGAGTATTTAAGGGAAATTGAAGTCCTGTTATCCAAAACCTCCCTTACATCCAAAAAAATTCCTCTTCGCTGGGCTGCAATAAAGCTTATGGAGGATGACGAAAATGCAAAAGAGCTTGTTCTACAGGAAGAAACCCACCAGGAAATTATTGCAAAAGTAGATGAGCTAAGAAAAAAATTTGAAGAAGAAATTAATCTTAAGCCTGAAATGTATATTTCAAAAAGAAGATTTGAAATTGCAGAAGATATTGTAAGAACAGCTGTAAAAAAGGAAGAAAATACAAAGAGCAACATGACAGATATTCTGGACAGCTTTTTATGCCATAAAATTGCCGGGCCAGTTCTTCTTGTTGGGGTAATATATCTTCTTTATTATCTTGCAATTGTTCAGGGTTATAATATCACAAATTACACATGGCCACTTCTTGCTAAAATACGAACTTTTACAGAAAGCATAATGCCCGCATCAGGATTTATTGAGGAGCCGCTTATCAGAGCCTTTTCTCTCTGGTTTGTAGACAGTGTTAATGCTCTGTTAAACTATATTCCGATTTTTTTTATTTTATTTGCTCTTATTGCAGTACTTGAAGACAGCGGTTACATGCCAAGAATGGCATTTATTATGGACAGGCTTTTAAGCAGATTCGGTCTTCACGGGCAGTCAACACTTCCAATGGTTCTTGGGGGAATTTATGTCGGAGGATGCGCTGTTCCAGGTGTCATGTCATGCAGAGGCATTCCAGATGAAAGATCAAGGCTTGCAACAATTTTAATAATCCCTCTTTTAAACTGCCTTGCAAAGGTTCCTTTGTACGTTCTTCTGATAAACATATATTTTGCAGCACACAAAGGTCTTGCAATGTTTTTCATATCAACAATAAGCATTCTTCTTGTACTGCCGGTTTCAAAAATACTTACACTTACAATTTTAAAGGACAAGGAAACTGCTCCATTTGTAATGGAGCTTCCTCCATATCATATTCCATCAGTAAAAACTGTCCTCATGCGTGCAGTTGAAAGGGTATGGCTTTTTTTAAAAAAGATCACAACCATAGTTGCAGCAGTTGCAGTGGTCATTTTTGTTCTTCTCTATTATCCGGGGATAAGTGATGAAAGAATGAAATATTACCATGGTGAAGAAGAAAAGGCGGTTTCAGGTTTTTTAAAGGCAGCATCAAAAACATCATTCAAAGAACAATTCAATGTGGAAAAAGTAACAGAGCTTGCCAATTTTTATGATACCTACAGATCTGCAAAAATGCAGGGAGGTTCAGGTTTTGAAAATAAGGAAAAACAGTTTGAAGAAAAATTCCCGCTTTATCTTTCAATTATAAAACCATCAAAAGACAGGGAGCTTAAACTTCTTGGAAGAGAACTAAAAAAACTTGTCAGATCAAGAAAAATTATTTCCATGGAAATGAAAAAGGAAAGAATCAACAACAGCTTTCTTGGAAAGGCAGGTATGGCACTTGAACCTGTTACTCAATATGCAGGCTTTAACTGGAAAGTCAATGTTGCACTTTTAAGTGCCCTTGCAGCCAAGGAAAGCAGTGTTGCAACCCTTGGTGCACTTTATCAGCAGGACGAATCCGGAGCTTCCCTTGAAACAAGAATGGGAAATGAAGAAAAAGGATTTACTCCTCTCCATGCACTTTCACTTATGCTTTTTATGGTTTTATATCCGCCTTGTGTTGCAACTGCAATAGCTGTCAAGCTGATGTCAGGTTCTGCAAAATTTATGGTTTTCTCCATGATTTATCCAATGATTATAGGAATTTTTGTGTCTTCTGCTGTATTTTCGGTTTCAACGGCATTAAATCTTAGTGGATTACAGGCAATGTTTGGATTTTACGGGCTTGCCTTGATTTTTACAATAATAATGGGATTTGTAAAAAATGATAAGAATTACCAGAATTAAAGGAGAGAAAATGAAGAAAAAAGTTTTTGCTGTAGTTTTGTTTTTTGCTGCTGTTTTGTTTGCGGCACAATCCTTTGCACACACCCCTCTTTGCTCATGCTATGATGCAGGAGACGGGCAGATTATATGCGAAGGAGGTTTTTCTGACGGTTCATCAGCATCAGGGGTTGAGATGCGTGTTGAGGACAAAAACGGAAAAACTCATGTAAATGGTAAAATGGATGAATTCAGTGAATTTACATTCAAAAAACCAGGTTTTGACTATGTAGTAGTTTTTAATGCAGGTCCTGGCCATGAAATTAAAATTGATGGCAAAAAAATTAATGAATAATAAATTTTTGGCAAAGTTTTAAAAGCTTAATCAGTAAAATTCGCCAGCACCGAAAATTTCTGTGTCAAAGGCTTTTAAACTTTGCCAATTTTTAAACAAAAAAAGTTAGAGGATTAAAAATGAAAAAGATATTACTACCAATATGTGCACTTATATTCAGTCTGACAGCAGTACCGGCTTATTCACATTTCCAAATGATTTACACTCCTGAATCAGCCTTGGAAAAGGCATCCGAAATTGATTTGAAGCTTGTATTTACCCATCCTTTTGAAGCAGGTCACACAATGGATATGGGAACACCTTCTGAGTTTTTTGTAATAAAAAAAGGTAAAAAAACAGATCTTAAAAGTTCTCTTAAACCAATTACCTGGAAAAGCCTTACAAACTCAGGAAAAGCATATGAAGCCCAGGTTAAATTAAGAGGAATGGGAGACAATGTTTTTTGCCTTGTTCCAGAACCATATTATGAAAAAGAAGAAGAAATCTATATTCAGCAGATTACAAAAATGGTTGTAAACACAGCAGGCTTTCCAACTGACTGGGATGCTGAAGCAGGTCTTCCAACTGAAATAGTTCCACTTGACAAGCCATATGCACTCTGGACTGGAAACGTATTCAGGGGAATTGTTAAAAGCAACGGCAAACCTGTTCCATATGCAGAAATTGAAGTTGAATATTTAAATCACAAGCCTTTGATGAATCACAATGAATTTTCAGAAGATGCACAGGCAGAAGCTCCACAGGATTCTTTTGTTACAATGGGAATCAAGGCAAATGTAAACGGAGAATTTACTTTTGGTATTCCACGGGCCGGATGGTGGGGATTTTGCGCCCTTGGAGCAGGTCCTGCAAAAGAATATAAAGGCAAGGAACTTTCCCAGGATGCTGTTATATGGATTCAGGCAAAAGATATGAAGTAATTTTAAAATAAAGTTTAAAGGCATAACTTTTTTAAATTGTTATGCCTTTTTTATTTACAATAATTTTCAGGTTTTGGAGAAAAGATGAAAAGATTTATTAAATTTATATTTTTTATTTGTGCTGCACTCATGATTTCCGGAATACAGGGTTTTACAGAAGAAATGTCAAACCATGAACTTTCTGAAAAAATAGCAAGTCTTGAAGAAAAAATAGGCAATGGCAATAGTCTTCCTGTAACAGTTTCAGGTGTAATTGAATTTGAAGCAGGGTATGAAAAACAGGACAATACCACAACAGATTTTTCTACAGCAACAGTTGATCTTGGTATTGAAGGAAAGGTTAACGATTATATTACAGGAAGCTTTGTTTTTACCTACAATGACGAAGACGGAGGAGTTGAACTGGATGAGGCAGTTATTGCAATAGAGTCTGAAAGCTATCCCTTTTACGCAAATCTTGGACATTTTGTGGTTCCATTCGGACTTTACAATACAAGGTTTATAAGCGATCCAGTGACACTTGATCTTGGTGAAACAACACAAAACACAATAATGGCAGGATTTGCAAATGACCTGTTTGATATAAATGCAGCTTTTTTCAATGGTGAAGTAAATGAAACCGGAGAAAAAGATGACAATATTTCAAAATATGTTGTTTCTGCAACTTTGAACATTCCATCATCCGAAAATTTTTCTGCTTCTCTTGGGGGTTCTGTTATTTCAGATATCACAGAATCTGATGTGCTTGAAGAAGAACTTACAGAAGAAAAAGAAGTTAAAGATTTCACCATGGGTTATTCAATATTTTTAAGCCTTTCACTAATGGACAAAATCTTTTTTGACGCAGAATATGTTGCCGCGTCAGATGATATTGAAATTGACGGAAAAAAAGTTGAGCCAAATGCACTTAACGTTGAACTTGGCCTTGCTGTTAGTGAGGATATTGAAACCGCAGTTCGTTATGAGTCGGCAGATGATTATGAAATTGAAACACGCTACGGCGTGGCAGCCTCCTGGGGAGTTCTTGATAACACTTCACTTTCTTTAGAATATTTAAGGTCTGAATTTGAAGACAAGGATCTTGATGATTCAGACACAATTACAGCACAGCTTGCCATAGAGTTTTAATTTTTAATTTTGATGTGCCTTATAAAAGGCACATCTTGAAGGTGATTTATGGAATATAAAAATCTTTTCAATAAAATATTTTTTTTTGGTTTTACCTTATTTTCAATTTCACAGGCATTTGCTTCAGAGGAATTGAAAAATGAAAATATTGTTGTAACAGCAACCAAAACAGCACACCTTGCTGATGATGCTCCTGTAAAAACTGAAGTAATAAATATTGAGGATCTTAAGGCAAAGGGAATAACCAGTCTTGAGGATGCCTTTGAAAATATTTCGGGCTTGTCTGTAAAAAAAAATTCAGGTGCATGGGGACAAAGAGGGCAGATAAGTCTGCGCGGACTTGATTCTGGCCATACTCTTATTCTTATTGACGGCCACAGGGTAAATGGAGGTCATTCCGCAGCAGTTGATTTAAACTCATATCCAATTGAAATGATAGAAAGAATAGAGGTTGTCAAGGGACCGGGTTCAGTTCTTTACGGAAGTGAAGCAATGGGCGGAGTAATAAATATTATTACAAAATCTGGAAGTGACAAATTCAAGGCTGGATTTTCTGCCGGTGCAGGGAATAGAAATACTAAGAACTATAATGTAAATTCCGGATTTGGCAATGATAAGGCAGGAGCCTATCTTTCATATACCTATTATCATACTGACGGTATTGAAAAGGAAACTGACGAATATCAGGAACATAAGGCAAGTGCTTCATTTGATTACAAAATGTCTGACAAGGCATCCATGTATACAAAATTTCTTTTTTCAAGGGAAGATATTGAAGAAGAAGACAGAACCCAGGACAAATCAGGAATTAATCCAGGTATTTCAATCAAGCCCGATTCCTTATCTGAATTAAAAATCTTTGGATCATATTTTTCATATGACCATGAAACAAAAGATAAAAGTACAAATTATACAGAAGACATTCTTGAAGCTGAACTGAATTATTCAAGACTTTTTTTTAACAGAAATAACCTTACCCTTGGAACCCAGTATGAAAAAACAAAAAGGGACGACAAAGGAAAAGGCTATGATGCGGATGAAGAAATAACAAGCTTTTTTGCTTCAAATGAAATTGATTTTTATCCTTTTGTTGCAGTTCTTGGACTGCGAATGGACAGCCACAAAGAGTGGGGTGAAGAATATAACCCAAAAATTTCACTTATGTACAAGGCAGGTGAAAATTTCACTTTCAGGGCAAGTGCAGGAAAAGCTTTCAATGCTCCAAGTTTAAGTAAGCTCTATGGAAGCTGGAAAATGGGCCCCTATCTTGTTTTACCAAATGAAAATTTAAACCCCGAAACTTCAGTTGGTTACGATGCAGGAATTGATTTTAAAAAAGGTAAAAATAATATTTCAGTAACCTTTTTCAGAAATGAAATTGATGACCTGATTAATTCAGTAAAAAGAACAGAAAATGGGAAAAGATATCTTGAGTGGGTAAATATAGATGAGGCCATGACCCAGGGTGTTGAATTTGATTTTAAAACTTCAGTAAAAAATTTAAGTGCAGGCCTGAATTATACTTATCTTGATACTGAAGATAAAAATACAGGAAAAGACATAGAAAACCGTCCAAACCATAAAGGTGACATAAGTCTTTCATACAATCTGAGAAACATTGATGCTCTTTTTGGAATTAAGGGTTCATACACAGGTAAAAGATATGAAGATGACTTAAATACTGAAAAGCTTGACTCCTACTGGGTCTGGGATGTTTTTGGATCTATTGACATCACAGATAATCTTGGTGTTTTTGCAAGGGTTGAAAACCTGTTTGAAGAGGAAAAAATAAGCGATCAGTATGATATTGACGGTCTTGTATTTTTTGCAGGTATAAACGGTAAATTTTAGGAATTTGTCATGAAAAAAATTAAAATTTTTATTTTTATTATAATTACTCTGTTTTGTGCAGAATCTGTATTTTCCCATACTCTATGGATCAATCTTACAGATCATAATCCAAAATATTATGAAAGATTTGGAGCATTTACAAAATCATATTTTGGCTGGGGCCACAAATATCCTGTTGATGGATTTATAAAGGCTGAAAACCTGGTTGAATTCACACTTACTGGTAAAGATGGAAAAAAAACCGATATTGAAACTTCACAGGGAGGTTTTCTTGCATCTGAAATAAATCTTAAAAATCAGGGAACTTACTGGGTTGGTGCTGTTAAAAAGCCTGGATTTTATACAATGTATGAAAAAAATGGAAAAATCATGCATAAATCAGAACCCATGACAGGACTTGATGGAATAATTTTAAGCACATATTTTCAGGAATTTTCAAAGGCTCTTATTAATACAGGGATTTATGATCATGAAACCCTGGTTTCTCCATTAAATCACAAGATTGAAATTATTCCACTGATTAATCCAGGAGAGATTAAAGAAGGAGAAATTTTAAAAGTTCAGGTTTTGTTCCAGGGTAAACCTGAAAGATATATTCAGGTACTTGGAACATACAATGGATTTTCAAATCAGGATGATTTTGCCTTTGCAACAGTAACTGACAATGAAGGAATTGCTGAAATAAGAATTTTGAAAAAAGGAAACCAGCTTTTAAAGGTTCACAAAAAGGCAGCACCAAAAAAGGAACTTGAGGGAAAATGTCTTTATGAAAGCTACAAGGCGACTCTATCCTTTGAAATACAATAGGAGGACAGGAATATGGGAGAGATTATTGTTTTTATCATTCTTGGAATTTCAGTGATTTATATAGGTAGAAAATTTTATATTTCCTTTAGAAAAGATAAAATAGATTCCTGCTGTCAGGGATGTTCAGGATGCGATCTTAATAAAAACATTAATAAAAAAAAATGATTCAATTTTTACCCTGAGACATAAGAGCTCAGGGTTTTTTATTTTAAAAGCAGATAAAATTCAGGGGATAAAATGGAATATTTTGCAAAATACACTTATTTTTTTGCCATGATGCTCTATGCATCAGCTTTTTTTGTCATGTATTTCAAAAAAAACATAAAAATTTATTCATCAATAAAATCAATATTTATTGCTGCATTGGCAGTTCATACAATCAGTCTTTTTTCATATATAATTTTGTGCGGATATGTGCCAATGCACAAAAGAACCCAGTACATGATTCCAAGAACATGGGGATTATCCATTATTCTTGTTTATACATGGATTAAATATGAAAGCAGACTTTTAACAAAAATCATGATTTTTACAGTATTAGCCATGTTTTTTATTGGATTTCCGGTACCTGCTCCTTCAGAGTTTGATGTGATGCCCGGGTTTATAGGTATCAGACCTTTTTTATGGTTCCACATTTATGATATTTCAGTTGTTTTGTTTGCATATTGCTTCTGCCTTTCAATTGCCTGGTTTTTAATAAAACATGAAAACAGTGAAGGCAATGCAAAATCTTTAATGAAAAGAATTCACAGTATTACCCTTTGGGGATTTGTTTTTTTTACATTATCCCAGATTGCAGGTTCAGCATGGGCAATTATTGATTTTGGAGATTACTGGCACTGGAAGCCAATGCATCTCATGTCTGTTGCAATATGGATGTTCTATGGGGCAATGGTTCATGTAAAATATGTTTCCGGCCTTTCAAAAAAAGTTTTGCCTGTCATGGGAACAATTGGTTTTTTATGTGTAATGTGGTGGGGGATTTATCATGATTTTTCAAAGGTTATTGTCGGATATATAAAAGGAGTTCTTTCATGATGGAAAACAGCAAAATATTCAGACTTATTGAGAAAACAGGTTCAGTTAAATTTTTTTTCTGGCTTTCAATTATAATTTCAATCCATTTTTATACAGCTGTAATGGCTTTAAAGGCAGGAATTGATCCAAAATTTAAAACACTTAATAATCATATTCTCATAGACTGGCTGAAAATTTACGGATCAGACCATATTTATATTACATCATGGCTGTTTATTGCATTTGTTCTTGTATCCCTTCTTTTTATAAATATGTTTGCAAGGATTATAATTGAGCTTGATAATCTTTTTGATGTTTACATGAAATCAAATAAAGTCTTATTTATCAAAAAGGCATCTGTTTTTCTGGTCCATTTTTCAGTTGTAATGCTTGTAGTTATTCATTTTGCCTCTTCTGTTTCAGGATATAAATCACAAGGCTCTGTAATTAAAAAAGGAGCTGTTGTAACTCATCCTAAAAATTCAAAAGGTCTTAAATGCGTTGAACTTAAAAGAACAGCCGATGTATCTGCAGGGCCACGATCAGCACCAAAAATTGTATTAAAGGATGAACTGACAAATCAGGCATTTACAGTTCCGGGCTGGAATAAGGGATTTTACTACAGGGTTTATGCTGATTTTGTACCCAAAATTATAAAAAATCCTGAAACAGGAAAAGAAAGAAAAGTAAAAACCATAGGACTAAAACTTATGGTTTCAGAGTTAAATGTTTTAATTCCACTTATATTTGCATCTTTTCTTTGTTTTGCAGGACTTTTTACCCATCTTTTAATGAAAAACAGACTTATTGCCGGAGAAAAATAATGAAACGTTTTGGATTTATATATTTTACAGTATTTTTTTGTTTTTTTGCAGTTAATGCATTTTGTGGGCAGGAGCAAATATCTGAAAAAATAGTAGTAACATCTACAATGACCGAAAAAAATTTAAAGGATGCACCAGGATCTGTAAATATTGTTACTTCAGATGAAATAAAGGCAATTGGTGCATCAAATCTTTTTGAGGCAATTGAAGATCTTCCGGGTTTGGAAATAACAACAGGAGACGGAAGAACAAAATCGCCTGATATACGTGGAACAGGAATTAAGCACACACTTATTCTTATAGATGGAAGAAGGCTTGCACAGGGGTTCAGGGATCTTGTTGACCTTAAAAATATTCCATCCGAAATGATAGAAAGAATTGAAGTGATTAAAGGTGCATCTTCAGCACTTTACGGAAGCGATGCCATGGGCGGTGTAATAAATGTAATTACAAAAAAATCACTTAAAGAATTTGGTGCAGGAATTCAAACAGAATATTCCCAGGATACTTACAAGGACGGGCACAATACTAAATACAGTGGATTTGTGAGTGATACAATAAACAGGGCAGGGTATTTTATTACAGGAAGCTTTGAAAGAAAAAACGGTTATGAACATGACAATATAAGTCCTGATGACGGAGATCATCTTCATGAAGGCACTTTAAACACAAAATTTAATTTTGATTTTAATGAAAACAGCAAAATCAATGCAGGATTTTTCTATTTTAAAAATGAGGAAGAGGGAATAAGAGATTTCCAGAAAGTTGACAGATCAAGAACATCTGAAAATGAAAGAAAGGATTTTTTTGCAGACTTAAGCTTTAACAACAGAAAAAATCTTAATTTTGATTTTAGGGTCAACCACAGTGAATATGAAAATGATATTGAATTTGACCCGGAACCTGATGAAGAGTTTTATACACTGACAAGCACTCTTGATGAAGCTGCTGCAAAAGTATCCTTAACACACCTCAAAAATCATATAATCACAATAGGCCTTGATTTAAGACAGGAAGAACGGGAAGAAGAAACTGTAAGAAAGGATGATGCAAGAAATTTTGGTTCATTTATTCAGGATGAGTATTTTTTATCTGACAGCCTTTATTTTGTTTATGGCATAAGATATGACAACCATTCAGAAGCTGATGATTTTTTCGCACCAAAAGTTTCAGGCGTATATAAACCCTTTGAAAATTTAAGATTCAAGGCATCCTTTGGCCGCGGCATGAGAGCTCCGTATTTAAGTGAACTTTTTACAACAAGCTTCAAGCAGAGGGGAAAACTGGTTTACGAGCCAAACAAAAATCTTGATCCTGAAGAGTCAACTTCCTATGAATTTGGAATTGAGGGGGAATATAAAAGGGTAGAGGCAAAAATCACCTGTTTTAGAAATGAAATTGATGACTTGATTTATGCAAAATACTATAAAACCGAAGGATCTGGGAAAAAGAAAATTGATTATTATAAATATGAAAATTATGAAAAAGCTGAAATTGAAGGTTTTGAAACAGAATTTCTTTTAAAACTGGGTTTCGGGTTTAATGCCAATGCAGCTTTTACATATACAGACAATAAAGACCTGAATTCTGCTGACAGCATTAAAGGGCAGTTCAAACTTTCCCAGAATTTAAAAAGATTTGGTCTTTCATGGAATATAAGGGCAAATTATAAAGGCGAAGTAAAAGATGACTCAGGAGAAGAGCTTGATGATTATGTTTTGTATCATTTTAATATCAGAAAAAAACTTGGCAGTAATTTAGATATCTTTGCAGGCTCAAATAATATTTTCAATAAAAAGACAGATGATTATAATCTTGATCCTGCAACATATTATTGTGGTTTAAGTATTGAGTATTAACTAAAACCTGAATTGAGCGTTTCATATTTTTAAATTAATAAATTTTCAATGAATTAAGCTTATTGTATTTAAAAATATGAAACCCTGAGGGCTTTCCAATTTTACTGCATCTACGGCGTTAAATTGCATCATGCATAGCAAAAGTATAGCCTGATACAATTTGCCTTGTATATGCAGCAAACTTGAAAATCGCTCAATTCAGGTAAAAGGAAGATACCTCAATATCTCTCAAGTGTTAAAAACAGGCATGCCGGAATGACATATTCATAATGGCATGCCTTTTAATTTTTAAAGATGATTTTTTATAAGTATTATCAGTTAAACAAATGCCGATACTTCAAAAAACTCTATGGATTTAAATTTTTAAAATTGATACTTGCATATATTAAAGAATTAAGCAGTTTATGTTTTTCAACCTTATTAAACGGAGAAAAAAATTATGTATCATTTTAAAAAAGCTTTAACAGCATTAATGATAGTACTTATTTTTGCAGGATGCTCAAGATATAAAATCCATGATTATGCAATTGAAAGCACAAGAAAAAAGGCAGATTTAAAATCTGAAGAAGTTTATATATCAAAGGGAAAAATAATTTATCTTAGTAATTTTTCAGAAAAAGCAGATAAAGATCAGGATTTCATTATAATGGTACACGGATTTGGTGCAAACAAGGATAACTGGCTTAAATTATCTGCTGAACTTACAGAAAAATTTAAAATTGCAGCTTTGGATCTTCCAGGACACGGTGAAAGTTTTTCTGATTTTTCCAATGAATATAATATTGAAAACCAGGCAAAATGGCTAAATGAGTTTATGGAGGCTCTCAATATAAAAAAGGCTCATATAATAGGCAATTCAATGGGTGGAGGAATTTCTGCACAATTTTCATATGAAAACCCTGACAAGGTTCTAACACTTACCCTGATTGACAGTGCCGGCATATATAAAACTGACAGTGACTTTACCAGAAGTTTAAAAGATGGCAAAAATCCTCTTGTTGTTGAAAATATGGATCAGTTTAAAGAACTAATGGATCTTGTAATGGAAAAAAAGCCTTATATTCCAGGACCGGTTTTCAAGGTATTGACAGAAAAAAAAATAAAAAGAAAATCAATAGATCAAAAAATATTTGAGGATATGTCAAAAGATATTGATCTTACAGATACTCTGGAAAAAATAAAAGTCCCTGTTTTAATTGTTTGGGGCAAAAAAGACAGGGTTCTTCATGTTGATAATGCATATGAATTTAAAAATAAAATTAAAGGGAGCAGTCTGGTTGTTTTTGATAACACTGGCCATCTTCCAATGATGGAAACGCCAGAGAAAACTGCTGATGCTTTTTTAAATTTTCTTGAAGAAAATAAAAAATTATCTGAATAGTTACAAATATATTAGAGTTTTACCCACAATTCAGGTTTTTATCTGGCGAAAATGAAAACACTTTTAAATGGCAGATGGTTTGTTTTTTTTATTAAATTTTGTAACTATTAGCTTAAAAACTGAGAAAAAGCTGTTTTGGCGACGGATGCTTTATTTTTTATGAGCCGTTTTCAGGAGATAGTTTTTTTATCTCCTGCCTTGAAGCTTAAGCAAGAATGAGGCTAAGAAAGAATGCAGCAGCCGTTCTAACTTGAATTGAACTGAACAAGTTACTAAATTTTGAATATAACAGTTAGAATTGAGAGCGGGGCAGTATTGTTAAAAATACTGCTCATCTTTTAAGTGCTGCTCGAAAATATCAATTACAACAGATTTTGAAAACCCCTTTTGACTCATTATTCGCATGTATGCCTGGGCTTTTTTATTAAAACTGTCTTTTTTGTCTATTTTATATTTTGATTTGAAAAAATATTTTAAAGCAAGATCATATTCTTCCTGTGAGCCTTCAAACTCTGAGATCAGTCTGTCTGATATTTCAGCGGCAATTCCCTTTTTATAAAAATCTGCCCTGATTTTAAGAGGACCATTAAGTTTTCTTTTTTCAACTTCAAAATAGTTTTTTGCGAATTTTTCATCATCAATAAATTTATATTCAAGACACTTATCTATTGCCTCCTTAACCTGGGAGGATGAAAAACCTTTTTTTTTAAGCTTTAACTCAAGCTCAAATCTAGAATGATCCCTTATTTTTAAATAATTAAGGCTAGCCTCAAAACTGTCTTTAAGGCCGCCTTTGTTTTTTTTATCAGGCTGATGCAAGATATTCCTTTATTGCGCAGCCAATCTGTTCCCAGGTTGCTCTTCTTTTATCATCATCAGTTTCAAGCAGAGTTATTCTGAATCCTTTTCTTTTACAGCAAAATCCTGTCAAAGGAACAACGCATATACCTTTTGCTCCGAGAAGGTAGTATACAAATCTTTTATCTACCTCAACACCTCTGACAATATTTTCAATAAAATCCCTTGCCTTGTCATTTTGAATCTCAAGTTTCTGATAATCATTTAAAACATCATCATCAAAAAGAACAGTCATGTAAAATGCTCCATGGGCAGGAAGTACTGTTATGCCCTTGTAGCCGCTCAAAATATCAAATGCTTCCTTTGCCCTGTCAGCAAACATTTTTGCCCTTGTTTTCAGATGATTCTCATATCTTGGATCACCCATAACACGCGGAATTGAATACTGAGGAAGACTTGTAGAGCAGACTTCAAGCATTTTTGCATCACGTATTGTTTTTACATATCTTGCAAACATTGGATGGGTATCCTGATTGTATACTTCAATCCATCCGCATCTTGCACCCGGCCATGGATATTCCTTGGATATTCCCCTCATTGAAATTCCAGGGACTTCCTCAATTACATCACAGAGCTGGCATGTTTCAGAAGGGTCATAAACTATGTTTGCATAGATTTCATCGGCTATAACAAAAAGATCATACCTTCTTGCAATATCTACTATTGTTTCAAGATACTCCCTTGGATAAACTGCACCAGTTGGGTTATCAGGATTTATAACCAGAATACCTGCTATTGAATCATTGTATTTTATCTTTTTTTCCATTTCATCAAGATCTGGCATCCAGTTGTTGTCAGGATCAAGAGTATATGTAAGATGCTCGTATCCTGAATGGGCTGCTTCAGCTGATGAATGTGTTGAATAAGCAGGAGAAGGTCCTATTACCCTTGCCTCTCTTTTAAGAAATCCAAAGATTTTACTTACAGCATCTCCAAGACCATTGAAAAAAAGAATATCGTCAGGAGAAACCTTGTAACCGCCTCTTTTGTTAACCAGATCAGCCAGAAACCTTCTGGTTTCCGGCACGCCCGCAGTAGCAACATAACCATAGAAGATATCTTCATTGACAAGTTCTGATATAATTTCCTTGATCCACTGGGGAAGTTTTTCTCCCTTGGCCATTGGATCTCCGATATTTTCCCAGATAATTTCAACTCCCATGCTGCTCAGCTTATTTGCAACCTCAACAATTGCACGTATTTCATAAGTGAGCTGACCTGATCCAACATGAACTATGTCTCTTCTCATTTGATTACACCTGCAAGCCTTTAAAATAATTATTGGTTTATGTTAGTTTAAGAACGAAAACTCTAAATTTCTTAAAAAGTAATATTTAAAATTAAACCTTTAGATAAATAGAATTTTAAATTTTTACTCTAACTCAAGCAAACTTATAGTTTTCGGTCAATCACTATTTATAAAAAAAGGGTTCATTCCGTTAAGGAAAGAACCCTTTGATTCTTGTATTTACCTGCCCGGAATTAACTAGGCAAACTAACAGCGACGTTTAAAAAAGTAAAGTATATTTTAACTTTCGTTTTCCTTTTCAGCCGCTTCAATTATTTTCTGTGCAATATCTGGAGGTACCTGTTCATAATGTGAGAATTCAACTGTAAAAGTTCCCTTTCCACCTGTCATGGACCTGAGTTCAGGAGAATATTTCTGAACCTCAGCCAGGGGAATTTCAGCCTTTACTGAACTTTTCTTTCCAACAGAATCCATACCCTGAACCCTGCCTCTTCTGGAATTAAGATCACCCATTATATCCCCCATGCTTTCTTCGGGAGCAATAACTTCAATTTTCATAATAGGTTCAAGAAGAACAGGTGCTGCCTGTGCAATAGCTGCCTTGTATGCAAGTGATCCGGCAACTTTAAAAGCCTGTTCCGACGAGTCAACACTGTGATATGAACCGTCATCAACAGTAGCTTTGAAGTCAACACAGGGATATCCGGCAAGAACACCTTTTTCCTTGGCTTCCATAATTCCTTTTTCAACGGCTGGAATATACTGCTTTGGAATGGAACCCCCAACAATTTCTTCAGCAAATACAAATCCGTCACCTTTTGGAAGAGGTTCAAATCTGACCCAGCAGTCTCCATACTGACCGTGACCGCCTGACTGTTTCTTATGTTTGCCCTGAACTCTTACTGCCTTTGTAATAGTTTCCTTGTATGGAATTTTTGGAGTTTTAAGAGCAGCATTAACTTTGAATTTTCTTTTAAGTTTTACAATTGTTGTTTCAATATGAAGGGAACCTGAACCTGAAAGGATCATTTCATTTGTTTCGTCATTTCTTTGAAGTGTCAAAGCAGGATCTTCATCAATTATTTTGGCAAGGGCTGTAAACACCTTGTCTTCATCACCTTTTTCCTCTGCCATTACAGCAAATGAAATTACAGGATTTTTGGCTGGCAGCTGAGGAATGGTTACAACATTATCCGGATCGCAAAGGGTATCGCGAGTTTTTGTTTTTTTAAGTTTTGAAACAGCTACAATATCTCCGGCAAATGCTTCTGTAATATTTTTCTGGGTTTTGCCTTCAGGAACATAAAGTTGTGAAAATCTTTCTTTTTCATCTTTTTCAACATTAAGGAATGTACCATCCTTACCAAGTTTACCTGAAACAATTTTAAAAATATTAAGCATTCCAGCATATGGATCAAGAATTGTTTTAAAAACATAGGCTGCAAAAGGTGCATCAGGATCTGTTTTAAGTTCTATTTCCTCACCATTTTTATTAAGAGCTTTTACAGGCTGTGCATCAAGAGGACATGGTGCAGCATCAACAATAAAATTCATCAATGCTTCGCATCCTGCTCCGGTTACTGCTGTTCCAAAAAAAACAGGAGCAAAGACTCTGTCTTTAAAGGCTTTTTTCAAACCGCTTATAATTTCTTCATCTGTAAGCTCTTCGCCTTCAAGATATTTTTCTACTAGCTCATCATCAGATTCTGCTATATTTTCAATTAATGCCATTCTTTCTGTTTCAACATCATCGGCAAGTCCTGAAGGAATATCAACAGGCTTCTGGTTGCCGTCAGCATCGTATTCAAAGGCTTTATTGGAAATAAGATCCACATATCCTTTTAAAGCTGAATTTTCAACAATAGGGAATTGTACAGCAGATGCTCTAAGTCCGCATTGTTCTTCAAAACTTTCAATTATTGAAGCATAGTCTGCACTTTCCTTATCAAGCTTGTTCATGAAAATTGCACATGGCTTGTTAAGGGAGGCGGCAATTTCCATTGTTTCTTCTGTTTTAATCCTGATTCCGTCAACGGCATCAACAACTACAACAATGGATTCAACAGCCTGAAAACAGGGTGGAGCGTCTTCAAAAAAATTCAGGTCACCAGGAGTGTCAATAAGCATAACATCGTGCTTTTTCCATGGAACAGTATGAAATCCTGATGAAATACTTGAACCTCTTGTAATTTCTTCAGGTTCAAAGTCCATTACAGTATTGCCTTCTTCAACTTTTCCTATTCGGGAAGTAAGACCTGCTTTGAAAAGAATATTTTCAGCCAGGGTAGTTTTACCGGCGCTGGCATGACCTGCCAACGCCACATTTCTTTTCCTTTTGATCGCATCTGACATTTAGTTTTCCTCCTTATAAGTAACAAAATAAAAACTCTATGCTGACTAAAATCTAATAATCTGTATTTTGCTATTGGTCTAATGTCAACTGTATAATGTACTCCTGGTTACCTTTTGGACCTTTAATCGGTGACGGAACAAGGTTTTTTTTCGCTAAATTGTGTTCCTTGAAAAAAAGAGTGAGATCTTCAATTATCCTGTCATGTACGGCTTTATCCCTTACAACGCCTCCTTTTTTAACCTCCTGTTTGCCTGCTTCAAACTGAGGTTTTATAAGTGCGAAAATATCTGCATTTTTTTTTAAAAATTTCAGTGCTGATGGAATTACTATTTTAAGTGAGATAAAAGAGGTGTCACATACTATAAGATCAACTTTCTCACCAATCTGCTCGAAATCCAGATTTCTGATGTTTGTTCTTTCAAATACTTCTACACGACTGTCCTGGCGAAGTTTCCACGCAAGCTGTCCATATCCTACGTCAATTGCATAAACTTTTTCTGCACCATTTTGAATGAGATAGTCAGTAAAACCTCCTGTAGAGGCACCAATATCCATGCATACAAGACCTGATACATTAAAACCTGTTTTTTCAACAGCTTCCTTTAATTTTAATGCACCTCTGCTCACATAGGGAAAATCTTCCTTTTTAAGTCTTATAACTGTATCTTCAGGCATGAAAGTACCAGGTTTTAACACTTCAAAACCTTCTGCAACCACATTGCCTGACATTATAAGTGCCTTTGCTCTTTCTCTGCTCTGTGCAAGGCCGTTATCAACCATAATCTGGTCAAGACGTTTTTTATTTGTCATTGTTCAATAATTTCAAAGCGTTTTTTAATATTCCCTCAGGATTTAAATCAAAAAGATTTTTCAGCTCTTCTGGAGTTCCCTGGGTTACAAATTCATCTTTTATACCCATCCTTATAATATTTTTACTTCCTATTCCCTTTTCTGCAAAAAGTTCAAGAACAGCACTGCCAAATCCCCCAATAAGAGCATTTTCTTCAATTGTAATTATGTTTGAAATGTTTTCTGCCATTGAACAGATCATTTTTTCATCTAAAGGCTTAACAAATCTTGCATCGATAAGTGAAGGTGAAAAACCTTTTTCTTCAAGCATTTGACATGCTTTTTTCGCCGGATTAACCATACTTCCTATTGCAATGATTAAAATATCCTCTCCATTTTTTAATAAATCTGCATTCAGGGGAGATATGGCCTCTGCCTTATCATATGAAATAAAGTCTTCTTTTTCAGAATTCCCTCTTGGGTATCTGATAGCAACAGGAGAGTCCATTGATTCGGCAGTTTTAAGCATTCTTACAAGCTCGTCACCAGAAGAGGGTGCCATTATTGTAATATTTGGAATTGGCCTTAAGTAACTTAAATCAAAGGCTCCGTGATGGGTTGGACCGTCTTCTCCAACTATTCCTCCCCTGTCCATTGCAAAAATAACATGATGGCCGTCAAGACAGACATCGTGAATCACCTGGTCATAGGCCCTTTGAAGAAAAGTTGAATAAATTGCAACAAAAGGTGTAAAGCCTTCAATTGAAAGTCCGGCAGAAAAAGTTACTGCATGCTGTTCTGCAATTCCAACATCAAAAAATCTTTTTGGAAATTTTGACTGAAATTCAAGCAGTCCTGTACCATCTGGCATTGCTGCTGTAATTGCTGTAATTTTTTCATTATTTTCTGCCATCTGGCATAAAGTTGAACCAAAAATTTTTGTATATGTTGGGAAATTATTGGTTTTTTCTGTTGTGGATGGCGCAACTCCGTGAAATGCTGTTGGATTTTCCTCGGCAGGCCTGTATCCTTTTCCTTTTTTTGTTGTAACGTGTAAGAGAATTGGCCCTTCAAGATTTTTTATATTATTTAAAATATTTACAAGATGACTTAGTTTATGACCGTTTATTGGCCCAAAATAGTCAAAATTAAGTGCCTCAAAAAGCATTCCAGGAGTTACAAAAGTTTTAAATGACTCTTCGCTTCTTTTTGCAAACTTATAAATATCATCGCCGATTTTTGGAAGTGATTTTAAAAATTCACCAAACTCCTTCCTTAATTCCTGAAAATACTTTCCGGAAAGCTTTCTGCTCAGAAAAGAGGAGAGTGCACCAACATTTGGAGAAATGGACATTTCATTATCATTTAAAATCACAATAAGCCTTTTTTTTGAATCTCCCGCATGGTTAAGAGCTTCAAATGACATGCCTGCGGTCATTGACCCGTCGCCTATTACACAGATTACATTTGCAGGATCATTTTTAAGGCATTTTGCAGCTGACATTCCAAGGCCTGCTGATATTGAGGTGGAACTGTGGCCAACTGTGATTGCATCGTGAACACTTTCACTTACATGGGGAAATCCTGAAATTCCGTTTAATTGTCTTAATGTATGAAATTTATCCATTCTCCCTGTAATTATTTTATGGGCATAGGCCTGATGTCCTACATCCCAGATTATTCTGTCAGCAGGCGAATCAAAAACATAATGAAGAGCTACTGCAAGCTCAACTGCACCAAGGCTTGATGCAAGATGTCCGCCTGTTTTAAGAACCGTTGAAATTATCATTTCCCTGATTTCATGGGAAAGAACTTCAAGATCATCAATTGATAAACTTTTTATATCTGAGGGAGTTAAGGTTCTGTCTAAAAATCTCAATTTTTTTCTCCGCTATTTTTTTCTGTTTAATATATACCACGCCAGATCTTCAAGTGGATTTGGAGTGATATTGAAATATCTCAGATGAGAAACTGACTTTTCAATCAGCTCCCTTGCATATTTTATTGAATTTTCAAGTCCCATCAAAGAAGGGTAGGTGGCCTTGTTTTTTTCAAGGTCAGTTCCAACTGACTTTCCCATTACAAGGGGATCACCTGTGACATTTAAAATGTCGTCGGTTACCTGAAAAGCAAGACCGATAAGCTTTCCATATTCATCAAGATTATTCAGGCCTTTTTCATCGCAATTTCCTATAATACCGCCCGAAACAAGCGAGGCTCTAATAAGAGCTCCTGTTTTTTCCATATGAATATTTTCAAGTTCATCTATACTTATATTTTTTTGTTCTGCTTCAATATCCTTCATCTGCCCAGAAATCATACCAAGGCTTCCTGCTGCCCCTGATATGACCCTTATAGTTTTAATGGAAGTTAAAGGGTCAATATCCTGTCTGGATAAAACTTCAAAGGCCATATTAAGAAGTCCGTCACCAGCAAGTATTGCAGTTGCTTCACCAAATTTTTTATGGCAGGTAGGTATTCCTCTTCTTAAATCATCGTCATCCATGGCTGGAAGATCATCATGAATAAGAGAGTAGGTGTGTATCATTTCTATGGCACAGGCACAGTCAAGAGCCTTTGAACTTTTTTCATCAAATATTCTTGAAGCTGTAAGACATAAAATGGGGCGGAGCCTTTTCCCTCCGGCAAGAAGCGAATATTCCATTGCGTTAAAAAGCAGCGATGGTTTAAGTGTAGAATTTAAAAGTTCTTTTAACCTTTTTTCTACTTCTATTTTATTCTCAAGAAGAAATGCTTTTAAATCAAAATCTTTATTCATCATCTGCATCCGAATCTGTAAAAAACATATTTTCCAAAGGCTCTTTTGTTGGATTTCCGTTTATATCTTTTTTCAAAACAAGAATTTTTTCTTCAGCCTCATTTAATTTTTCTTCACAAAATTTTGAGAGCTTTATTCCTTCTTCAAATTTTTTCACTGCATCTTCAAGTGTCAAGTTTCCATCTTCAAGAGATTCAACTATTTCATCAAGTTTTTGCAGTGCCTCTTCAAAAGTTTTCTTTGCCATAAAATCAATTGCCTTTAATTAATATTTTTTACAACGCATATCATTGTTCCGTCTTTTAAAACAACTTCAATTTCATCTTTTTCTTTTACATCTGATATAACAGATGTAATTATTTTTTTTGTATGAGGATTTCTGGTTATTGAGTAACCTCTTTTAAGAATTTCAAAGGGGTTTAATTCAAAGAGCATGGAAAATCTTTTATCGAATTCATAATTTTTTTTGTAAACTATTTTTTCAAAGTTTTTTATTAAATCCCTTTTAGAAGATAATAAACTTTCTTTTTTTAAGCTATAAACCAGATCAAGTTTTTTTAATTTAAGACTTGATTTTAAAGTATTTATTGACTTCCTTTGATCCTGTATGCGCCTTTTCAGTCTTTTTTCAAGGAGCATGGTTTTTTCATCTACAAATAATCTTTTTTCTTCTATATCTTTTTTGGGATCTTTTAATCTTTTTTCAAAATTATTGAGTTTGTGTTTTTTTACTGCAATATTATTTGAAAATGTATTTAAAAGCCTTTTTTTATATACATTCAAAGTATTTATGATGTCATTTACTGAAGGGACGGCATATTCAGCAGCAGCAGTTGGAGTAGGGGCTCTAAGGTCAGATACAAAATCAATTATTGTAAAATCAGTTTCATGGCCAACTCCTGAAATAACAGGTATTTTTGAATTAAAAACAGTTCTTGCAAGTTCTTCCGAGTTAAATGGATTGAGGTCTTCAAATGAGCCTCCGCCCCTTGCAATTATAATAATATCGATATCATTTAAGGTGTTTATATCATTTACTGCATCAATAATTTCCAAGTGTGCCTTTTCCCCCTGGACTGAAACAGGGCATAACATTACTTCAATTTTTGGAAATCTCTTTTTTATGACTTTCATCATGTCCCTTAATGCAGCACCTGTAGGAGAAGTAATAAGAGCTATTTTTGCCGGTAAAAAGGGGAGTCTTTTTTTATGTTTTTCATCAAAAAGACCTTCATTTAATAACTTTTTCTTAATTTCTTCAAAATCCATCCTTATTGAACCAATGCCTTTTGGCTCAAGAAACTCAAAGATTATCTGATAGGAACCCCTTGGGGGATAAACTGAAATTCTTCCAAAACCAGTTATTTCAGTTCCGTTTTTTGGTTCAAATTTTAAGTTTTTCTGCTGGTTTTTAAACATTACAGCGTTTATAAGGGCTTTCTTATCTTTAAGTGAAAAATAAATATGACCTGAAGAAGGCTTTGAAAAATTGGAGATTTCACCTGTAACCCAGATAAAGGAAAAATTGGATTCAAGGGTTGAATGAATTTGACCTGTAATTTCAGAAACTGTATAAATTTTTTTTCCCTGTGCAACTGAGTCCAAAGCATTTTCCTGTATATGGTTTAAAAAAATGAAATCATAAAATTTAAAATAATTTTTTACAAGGATTGTGTTTGGGTATTTTTAATAAAATTAATACTTGTTTATAACGACTTATAATATATATTATGTAAACTTTTTATTCTGTTATTTTAATTCCAATCAAAACAGTCACTCTTTTAATTCAAAAATTTTATTAAACTTGCAAAAAACGCTGTTTTGTCAAAAAAAGCAAAATTAAAAAATTCACCCATAAAAAACTCCCCTTTAATTTTCTAAATTTTTCAACTTTCCTGA
This sequence comes from Desulfobacteraceae bacterium, assembly GCA_020633955.1. Taxonomy (GTDB): domain Bacteria; phylum Desulfobacterota; class Desulfobacteria; order Desulfobacterales; family JACKCP01; genus JACKCP01. Next base: position 30,996 of record JACKCP010000020.1, read on the forward strand.
GATTAACAAAAACACGTTTACCCCACTAAATAAATATGTTGAAATCATAATGATTTTTCCGATTTTACTTGATTTTAAACTTTTTTAATTTATCTTATTAGCAACATTAAACACTTTAAATCTAGTGAAATTTTTTTTAGCTAAAACGAAACTAATTAATTTAATTAATCTTTAAAGGAGGTAATAAATGGACAGAGTTTCTTTTCAGGAAACTTCTCAAATCAGAGTAAACGGATTTATTCAGAGCGTCTATAACTGGATGGCTGCAGGTCTTGGACTGACAGCAGTTTTTGCCTACATCTTTTCAGAAATAATATTTCTTCCGCCAGCATTGTTTTTTGTGGCAGTAATTGTTGAAATTGGAATGGTATTTTATCTGAGTTCAAGAATAAACAAGATTCAGGCATCAACTGCAACTGCACTTTTCATGATTTATGCTGCCTTGAATGGTATTACTATTTCCTGGCTTGTTTCAGCATATACACCTACTTCTGTATTTGCTGCTTTTTTTGTATGTGCTGCTACATTTACTGCAACAAGCATTTTTGGGATGGTAACCAAAAAAGACCTTACTGGAGTTGGAAATTTCATGGTAATGGGTCTGATAGGAATTATAATTGCATCTCTTGTTAATATATTTGTTCAGAGCTCTGCAATTTTCTGGATTATAAATTATGTAGGTGTAATTGTTTTTGTAGGTCTTACAGCCTATGATACCCAGAAAATAAAGGAAATGGCTTTATCACAGCCAGCAGACCTTGAAAACTCTGCTATAAGAAAAGGCGCAATTCTTGGTGCTCTGAGCCTTTATCTTGATTTTATAAACCTGTTTATAATGATGTTAAGGATAATGGGCGACAGAGAATAATTTATGACATTAAATTAAGCTGATAAAACCGGGGTAATCCCCGGTTTTTTTATTTTGCAATTGTATGTTTTACAGCCTTTGAAATAAACTCACATGCTTCATCAGCCATTTCCATGGTTTCTGCTTCACACATGATTCGTATCATGTTCTGGGTTCCTGAATATCTGACAAGCACCCTTCCCCCCTTATCCAGCTTTTTTTCAATTGTATTGATTGCATTTTTCAGTTCAGGAATTTCCTCAATAGGCTTTTTTTCCTCAACTTCAATATTAACAAGTTTTTGTGGATATATATTGATGCTTTTTTTAAGCTCAGATAATTTTTTACCTGATTTTGCAACAATTTCAGAAAGAATTACCCCTGATAATATTCCATCACCTGTATTCTGGTAATCAAGGAAAATAATATGGCCGGAGTCCTCTCCACCAAGTCTTGCATTTTCTTCAAGCATTGCCTCATAAACATATCTGTCGCCTACTTTGGTCATTATATGGGAAATACTTTTTTCCTCGCAAAATTTTTTCAGTCCCAGGTTTGACATTACAGTTGAAACAATTTTTTTTTCATTAAAAAAATCAGCAGCAATTGCAAGAATCTGATCTCCTGTAACTTTTTCACCTTTATCATCTATAGCAATAAGTCTGTCGCCGTCTCCATCAAATGCAAGCCCAAAGTCTGCTTTTTCAGATATTACGGCACTGCTCAGATCACTTGTATGTTCTGAACCGCAGTTTTTATTTATATTATAGCCGTCTGGCTTATCATTAATTACTGATACCAGTGCTCCAAGTTCCCTGAATACAGCTGGTGAAATCTCGTAACAGGCTCCGTTTGAGGCATCAAGAACAATTTTTTTCCCTGAAAGTATTTTTTTATTTTTAGAATAATTGACTATTAGTTCCTTGTATAAATTAATAAACTTTTCATGTGATTTTTTTATTATTCCGGGTTCTGTTTCATAATTTTCAAATTTTTTTGAATAAAAAATTTCTGTAATTTCATTTTGTTCTTTATCAGTGAGTTTTTTACCGCTTCCCTTAAAGAACTTAATTCCGTTGTCAAAATAAGGATTATGTGAGGCTGAAATCATAACTGATAAATCTGAATCTGATTTCGCTGTAACATATGAAAGTGCCGGAGTTGGAAGAACTTCAGCAAGTTCAACATCAAGACCCATGGATGTAAAACCAGCACAAAGAGCTGATTCTATCATAAATCCCGAGGCTCTTGTGTCCTTTCCAATAATTACTTTTTTTGATTTAATATTATTTGATTCATAAAAAAAACAGGCAGTTGCCCTGGCAATATTTAAAATTAATTCAGGAATAATTGGATATGTATTTGCTTTTCCGCGAATTCCGTCAGTTCCAAATAGTTTTCTCATGTTTTTTATTCCCTGATGTCAAATTTGTTCAAGATTAAAGACAATTCTTCAGTTATGTTAAATACTATTTTTTTCAGCCATAACACACCGTAATTTATTGAATTATCATTCATTAAATGAATCGTATCAAGATAGGATAAATTGTCTTTATTTTCAAAATTATTTAAAAACTCATCCCTTTCTTTTACGCATAGATTCTCTGACTCCATAAATTTAAAAATCAAATCAAAAATTTTTGAAGTATTTTCACAATAATTTTCTTTTAATTCAATAAGTTTTGAGTTTCTACCTTCTTTTTTTAAAATATCTATACCTGAGCTTACCTTTGAGGACAGCTTTTTCAGCTGATTAACCCTTTCTATTACTGCATCATTTATTGTTAATATTGAAAAATCATAAATTTTTTGATTTAAAAAATTTTTTCTTACAAACATGTACCAGTTTTTTAAAGCAATCAGATTTGAGATATAGAATAAATTGTTTTTTAAAATTTTGTTTAATGAAAGGTAAATACCAGTTTTTACTTCTGTATTCAAATTTTTGTGTAAATTTTCAAAAATCAGTCTGTTTTCTCTTAGTTCATCACGTCTTAAAATTGATCCTGCAGCACTTGTGCACCCAAAACCTATTCTTAAAGGCCCCACCAGTCCGCCCTGCCCTCCAAGAAATATTGGCGGTTTATTTAAAAAAACACCTTCAAAAACATTTCCCATTAAAGAAGGAGTTGCCTTATCCTGATTTGGAGTAAAATTAAAATGAATAAAAGAGCTTCCCACTTCACTGTGATTTTTTGAAGAAGTTCCTCCTGTGAGCATGCAGTCGCAGAAATTTATAAGACTTCCAAGGGTGGCATAGGGAAAAAGAATTGTCTGTTTTATTCCGCATGTATGGGCAATGGAAGATTTTTCTTCAAGAATACACCCTTTTCTCACATGTGCATTTGATCCTGTTTTAGAATCTTCCAAAAAAACAGAACCCGAAAAATAACCAGATCCAAAAATACTGTTTTTATCAGCAACACAGTTTTCAATGGTTGCAGGACCTTCTTTTCCTACAATGCATCCCTTTGAAATATATGTTTTTTCTCCGGACAGTCTGGCCCCGTGGTTTAAAACTGCTCCTGGTTCAATATTATTTATATCAATGGTTTTATCTATTATAACTGAATATGGATTTTCTATCAAAACCCCTTTTTGAATGAGTTTTTCAATAATTTTGTCCATTTATTCTCCGTTTTAATTTTGAACTTAAAGTTGATTTTTGGTGGCAAAATGTTATAAATCTCCAACACTTTAGCATTTAATAAATGATTATCAATCATAATTTCAAGGTAAATTAATGTATCCTCACTCACTTGACAATAAATTGTTCAGGCATTCATTTAATTTCACAAATTCAGATAAAGTTCTTAAAAATCTGATTTCAGATGAAAAAAGATTTGAAAATTTTTCAAAAAAAGGAGCTGAAGTTTTTTTTGATTATTCAAGGCAGCTTATTGACAGCACCTCGCTTGAACTGCTTTACGAACTTGCCAGTATAAATGGGGTAAAAGAAAAATTTTTATCAATGTGCAGAGGTGAAATTGTAAATAAAACTGAAAAAAGAGAAGCACTTCATACATTGTGCAGAGCAAATGAAAGCAGCCATCCTCTTTACAGTGAAATTAAAAGAGTCAAAAATGAAATTAAAGATTATTCCTTGAAAATTCATGAAGGAAAATTTCTTTCATCAAACGGAAAAAGGTTTGAAAATATCTGTGTTGTCGGTATTGGAGGTTCAAACCTTGGTACTGAGTTTGTTATCACAGCCCTTTCCCACAGAGAAAAATACTTAAATCCTTTTTTTATATCAACCTGTGATCCAGGGGAATTTTTTTCATTTAATAAAAAAGCTGAAATTGAAACAACACTTTTTATCATTATTTCAAAATCCTATACAACAAGAGAAGTAATGATAAATGAGTCTCTAATTATAAATGAACTCATCAAAAACAATCTCGATCCCAAAAAGCATATTGTAAGAATAACAGCCAAGGACAGCCCTGGAGATTTGCCTGAATTTAAAGTTTTTCATATGTTTGATTCAATTGGCGGAAGGTACAGTGTATCATCTGCAGTTGGAGGGCTTCCCATTTCTCTTGTTTACGGATTTGATGTCTTTGAAGAGTTTTTGAATGGAATGCACGAAATGGATGATTACTGCAAAAATTCAGATATAAAGGAAAATATCTGCCTGAAGGCCGCTCTGATTGATATCTGGAACAGCGTATATCTTGATCTTCCTGCACTTGCAATAATCCCCTACTCTTCATATCTTGAAAAACTCCATTTTCATATTCAGCAGCTTTATATGGAAAGTAATGGTAAGAAAATTTCAGAAAATAATGATTTTTTAAATTACAATACCTCCATGATAATTTTTGGAGAAACAGGCAGTAAGGCACAACACTCATTTTTTCAGCTTTTCCATCAGGGAAGGAGTATACCTGTTGAGTTTATAGGAGTATTATCCTGTCCACACAAAGATTTTTTTCATTATCAAAATCTTTCAGGAAATGATGAGCTTTTTGCAAATCTTCTTGCACAGGCAGACGTTCTTGCAGCTGGCAGAGATGAGAATTCACCCCAGAAAAAATGCCTTGGGAACAGACCAAGTTCCATCATCACCATAAATAATTTGAATCCGGATTCTATTGGAAGACTTGTATCCTTTTATGAAGCAAGAACTGTAATGGCAGGTTTTCTATGGAATATAAACCCATTTGACCAGTTTGGAGTTGAAGCCGGAAAAATTCTTGCAAATGAAAAAAGGGAAGTTTTAAAAAAAGCATTAAACCATAATATTTTTCCCGAAAATAATAAAAGTGACAATTATTATGCAAGGGCTCTTGCCTCAGGAAAAAACATTTAATTGGTTACAGGTGCATCTAAAGATTAAGGAACAGGATTTCTAATGTTTGAATTCCCTGCTTTTATTATTTGTATTGAAAAAAATTAAATTCCTATGAACTTCCCGGC
>JACKCP010000021.1 GCA_020633955.1 Desulfobacteraceae bacterium
CAGTGCACCTCCAATGGCAGGCAGAATAACAGCAGCTATATGATTTATTGTGAAACCAACCGCCATGCTTGGTGCAATATCTTCAGCATCTGCAATTTTCTGGAAAAAAGTTTTTATGGCTATGGCAAAATTATAAAAAACATGATCAAGAATATATAAAATACCTACCATAACTTTACTGTCAACAAAGGCATAGGCAACAAAAATGAAGAGCAGTGAAAAATATTCAAGAGACAAAACCTTTCTCTCACCATACCTGACTATTGCCTTTCCGATGTACGGGCTCAGATAAAAATTTATTATATTGTTCAAAATAAAAAGAACTGCTATCTCCTGAACACTGAATCCAAATTTTTTCACAAGAAGAAAAACAGCAAATGCTACAAAAATCTGCCTTCTGGCACCAGCTAAAAGAGTTAGAAAATAAAAAAGCCAGTATTTTTTTTTCAAAATCATTTTATTGTGCTGAATTGGGAGATCATCTCTAACTGGATTTTGTGAAAGCCCCCAGAATGCAGCAGCTATTATCACCATACCAACAACCATGTAAATCGTCTTGTATTCCAGATATGGAGAAATTATAAACAATACTGTACCGATAAATATATTTGAAGCGGCTGAGATACTTCTCAATTTGCCAAAAACAACAGGAGCTTCAGTCTTATTGAAATACTGCAGTGTAAGTGACTGATTTGTAGTTTCAAAATAATGAAATCCAAAACTCATGATTAAAGTTGTCATGGTCAGCCCGGCAAACGAGGGGAAAAAACCTGCTATTCCTATACCTATACCAAGAATAAAAACAGAGACGGCTGACAGTTTGTGTTCTTTCATGAAATAAAGAAAATAAACTGCAAGAAGTGAAAGAAAGCCCGGTATTTCCCTTACAGACTGTAAAATGCCAATGTGTCTGCCTTCAAGACCTGCTTCATTTACAGCAAAATTATCAAATACTATTCTCCAGGTCTGAAGTCCCATTGTTGACATAGCCATCATTACCATGAGGAAAATATACATTCTTGAACTTTTATTATACATTGGAAATCTCCGGTGAGGTTAAAAAAAATGTATTACCACAGCCAGACTCTTTGTTTAAACATTATTTTAAAAATAAAGGCAGCAATATTTTTACCTTTAAAAATTAGTTACTTGACTTAATCTCAGAAAGATTTAAAATATAGAGAACAGTGTTAGTTGTATAAACAAATTTAAAAGGAGAAGAAAAAATGATCTCCTCAGTAGGAAGCAGCCAGGCAGCATTAAGAGCATACTCAACACAGCTTAATGCAAACGCAAACAACATAGCCAATGTAAATTCCCAGGAATTTAAAAGGCAGGATGCTGTCATAAATGAAGACAGCAATAATCAGCCGACTGCACAGGTCAGACGTGACAATACTCCAGGACCTTTCAGACAGACTATCTCAGAAGACGGAATTCAGAAATTTCAGGAAATGTCAAATACAGACCTTGCTAAAGAAATGACAGGTATGATATCAGCTCAAAATTCTTATTCTGCAAATCTTAAAACCATTGAAACCCAGTCTCAGATGACTGGAACCATAATAGATATAAAAGGCTGAAAAAACTCCTCAAAAAATTCTTTCATAATAATCAGGCTTCAGAAATAAATGCTCTGAAGCCTGACTATTTTCAGACTTTGATATATCTTAAACCTTTGAAAATATAATAAAAAAATAAATATTCACCTAAAAACTGAAAAAATCAGTTCACTTGAAAAACAAATGTAGTATTTACTGAGCCAGCTTCAGAACATGTTTTTTTATTTCCTGACTGAGAGTCACAGATATGAAGGGTTTTTGACACAGGATTTATTATTTCCCTGAAGTTCTCTGTCGTATTGACTGATAATCATAATAATAAATTGAACCCCCTCCTCTATTTTTACCTGTAGGCCTGTTTGTTGAATGTTTCCAGTCCTGGTTGTTTAGCTGTTTCTGCCTTTTTTTTTCATAACCGTCATAATTTTTTCTGTTGGAGGGATAAACCCAGTCTGGATTTGCAGTTCTGGGAAGTTTGCCTCTGTTAAAATCCTTTGCTGGCAAAAAAACCGGGGATATTAAAATTATTGTGAGAATAATAATTATCTTTTTCATAATCAAAACTTCGGTTTAAATGAAATTTCTCTTAAAGAAAATTTAAGCCCGGCAGTCAGAAATTCAATGAAATTTATCATAAACAAGCTTTGCGGTCTTTTCCGGGATTCCCTTTACAGAAGCAATTTCCTTTAAATCCGCTTCCTTTAAATTCCTGAAACTTTTGAAATGATCGAGAAGTAGTTTTTTTCTTTTTGGCCCAAGTCCTTCAATATTATCAAGTGAAGAGGTTTTCATCTGTTTTTTTCGTTTTTTTCTGTGAAAATTTATAACATTGTTGTGGGCTGTATCTCTGATATTCATAAGAAAATGTAAGAGATATTTCTTATTGTGAAACAACAGGGGATTCATTCTTCCTGGAAGATAAACCTTGTCGCTGTCTTCTCCCGCGGCTTCATTTTTCTTGGCAAGGCCTATAACTGCAAAATTTTGGTCAAGTCCAAGCTCTTTCAAAATGTCCATTGCAATATTAAGCTGACCTTTTCCTCCGTCAACCATGAGAAGATCAGGTTCGGGCTTATCTGAGCCTTCAAACCTTTTAAACAAAGCCTCTCTCATATATGAATAATCATCTGGCTTCCCTGTAAAAGTCAGGTTGTATTTTCTGTATTCATCATGGCTTGGTTTCCCGTTTTCAAACACAACCATGGCACTTACAGGATTTGTTCCGGAAATATTTGAGTTGTCAAAGCACTCTATTCTTACAGGCAGTTCTTTCATTCCAAGATAATATTTTAAATCAGATAAAAGTTTGGTTTTTGAACTTACTTTTGAATCAAGCTCTTTTTTTGCTGAATCTGCATTTTCACATACAATATCAAGAAGATCCTTTTTTTCACCCCTTGAAGGGGTAATAATTTTTACAGCTTTCTGGCAGGTTTCCCTTAAAAAATTTTCCATCATTGTTTTTTCAGGAATTTCAATATTTACAATTATTTCCTTTGGCACGTAGCTTATCTTTTCATAGTACTGCCTTATGAAAGATTCTAAAATATCTTCAGGATCTGCAGCGGCATCTGTAAATTCAAAATTCTTTCTGTCATGAATAAATCCGCTTCTGACTTTAAAAAGGCTTATAACCTTGTTAAGTTCCATTCCAGAAACTGCAATGTAGTCCCTGTCAATCAGATCAGTTGCAGCAACAGACTGTTTTTCTATTGTATCTTTAAGTGCAAAAAGCTTGTCCCTTAAAACTGCCGCCTTTTCAAACTCTTTTGCAAGAGCTTTTTTCTTCATTTCACTTTCAATTTTTTTTAAGAGAAAAGGAGCTTTCCCCTTGAGAACAATTACAGCTTCTCTTACATTTTTCATATATTCTTTTTGATCCACATCATGCACACAGGGTCCAAAACAAAGCTTCATCTGATAATTGAGGCAGGGTCTTTCCCTTTTTGAAAAAACACTGTCACGGCAGTTTCTTATTTTAAATATTTTCTGAATGAGTTTTAAAGTGTGCCGGATTGAACCTCCTGATGAAAAAGGGCCGAAATATTTTGCATTGTCCTTTAAAATTTTTCTTGCAATGGTAAATTTCGGAAACGGATGTGACAGATCCAGTTTTACATATGGATAACTTTTGTCATCCTTTAAAATAATATTGTATTTAGGCTTGTTTTTTTTTATCAGTGAGGACTCTAAAAGAAAGGCTTCCTTTTCATTTGAAGTAACAATAAATTCAAAATCCCTTACCTTTGAAACAAGTATTGAAGTTTTGAATGAGTCCTTTTCTTTTCTGCGAAAATAAGTGCTAAGCCTGTTTCGTAAATTCTTTGCCTTTCCCACATATAAAATATTGCCGTTTTCATCCTTCATGATGTAAACGCCGGGCTTTAATGGAGACTTTGCTGTTTTTTCAGCCAGAAATTCACTTATTTTCAGATTCATTTCTTTTTACCGGTTTTTTTCTTTAAAGCTTCAATTCTGTCTCTGTATTTTGCAGCCTTTTCAAATTCAAGGTTTGATGCAGCCTTGTTCATTAAATCTTCAAGCTTCTTAATCTCAAGTTCAGGGTTTGATTCTGTTCCGAAAAGCTCACGGTCTTCAGCCGCCATCTTAATTTCAGTTTCTTCAAAAAATCTGAATTTTTCCTTTTCCCTGTCATCGATGAAAAATCCTGAAAGATCCTTTTTAATTGATCTTGGAGTTATATTGTTGTCTTTATTGAATTTCTGCTGGATTTTTCTTCTTCGTGAAGTTTCAGATATTGCTTCCTTCATGGACGGAGTTACCCTGTCAGCATAAAGAATGACCCTTCCGTCAACATTTCTTGCAGCACGACCAAATGTCTGAATAAGGGAGCGTGCTGAACGAAGAAATCCTTCTTTATCAGCATCCAGAATTGCAACAAGAGAAACTTCAGGAATATCAAGTCCTTCCCTTAAAAGATTTATTCCTATAAGTACATCAAACCTGTTGTTCCTCAAATCATTTATTATTTCTATTCTTTCAATGGTGTCTATATCAGAGTGAAGATATCTTACCCTGATTCCAAGATCTTCAAGATAATCGGTAAGGTCTTCGGCCATTCTCTTTGTAAGGGTTGTTACAAGAACTTTTCCGCCTTTTGAAATATTGATCTTTATTTCATCGTAAATATCATCTACCTGATCCGATGCTGGCCTGATTTCAATTTCCGGATCAACAAGTCCTGTTGGTCTTACAATCTGCTCCACAATATTTTCTTTGCCTGACTTTGTCATTTCATATTCAGCAGGAGTTGCAGAAACATAAATTGCCTGCCTGATTTTTTCCTGGAACTCATCAAATTTCAAAGGTCTGTTGTCTAGAGCTGAAGGGAGCCTGAATCCGAATTCCACAAGGGTTGATTTTCTTGAAAAATCTCCGTTGTACATTCCCCTGACCTGGGGCACTCCGATGTGGGATTCATCGAGAATAACAAAAAAATCATCGGGAAAATAATCTATCATGGTTGGAGGCGGTTCACCCGGATTTCTTCCTGTAAGATGTCTTGAATAATTTTCAATTCCTGTACAGTGACCAAGTTCCTGCATCATTTCAAGATCATATCTTGTACGCTCGTCAATTCTCTGTGCTTCAATCAGTTTGTTTTCCCTGTGAAAAAATTCAAGCCTTTCCTTTAGTTCTTTTTTTATATTTTCAATTGCTTTGTTTCTTTTATTCTGCTGGGTTACATAATGACTTCCGGGAAATATGCTTACCCTTGGTATTTTTCTTAAATTTGTTCCTTTTAAAGGATCAATTTCATAGATCGACTCTACATCATCTCCGAAGAACTCAATTCTTACAGCCTTTTCCTCTTCATAGGCCGGAAAAATATCAACCCTGTCACCCCTTATTCTGAAAGTTCCCCTGTGAAAATCCGTATCATTTCTCTGGTACTGGATTGAAACAAGTTTTTTTGCAAGTTTGTCCCTTGATATTTCCATATCCTCATGAATATCAACCTTAAGTCCCAGGTATTCATCAGGATCACCAAGACCGTAAATACATGAAACACTTGCCACAATAATTACGTCACGCCTTGTCAGAAGTGACATTGTTGCAGAATGCCTCATTTTATCGATTCTTTCATTCATAGAAGAATCTTTTTGAATATATGTATCAGAAGAAGGGAGATAAGCTTCAGGCTGGTAATAATCATAATAGCTTACAAAATATTCAACTGCATTTTCAGGGAAAAACTGTTTGAATTCATTGTAAAGCTGTGCGGCAAGGGTTTTATTGGGAGCAATTACAAGGGCAGGTCTTTCCACCTTTTCAATGACATTTGCCATTGTAAATGTCTTGCCTGAACCTGTAACACCTAAAAGGACCTGATGAGGAACTCCTTTTTTAAGTCCCTCTGTTAAAAAATCAATAGCCTGAGGCTGATCGCCTGCAGGCTTGAATTCTGACTTTAATTTAAAAATTCCCATATTTTAATCCTGAATTGGAGTGAAAATATGCACCGGTAAATTCAAACTTTACTGGTAAAAACGGATGCCTTATTTTTCTTTGCCTGTTTCATGAGACATTTTTTTATCTCAATCCTCAAAGGTTCAGAATAAATTCAGCAGCCGTTCCTGTTCAAGACTCAAATTATTTTATGCAAATTTCCAGATGGTTTTATCAGGTTTATCCTCTAAAACAACTCCCATTTGTGCAAGGTTGTCCCTTATTTCATCTGCTCTCTTAAAGTCCTTGTTTTTTCTTGCAGTCTTTCTTTCCTCGATCAGAGCTTCAATCTCTTCAGGTGATATTTTCTCACCGCCTTTTGAAGGCTTGCCCCTGAAATAATCATCAGCACTCAAAAGCAAAATTCCAAGGCAGTTACCCATTTTTACAATTTCATCTGCAATTGAATGAGCTTTTTCAAGGTTTTCACCTGAATCGATTATTCTGTTTGCCTCTCTTACACCTTCAAATATTGTTCCAATGGCCTTTGCAGTATTGAAATCATCATTCATTGCTTCCATGAATTCATTCCAGAATTTTGAATGCTCCTGATTTTTAGAATCTGATTTTATTTCACCTGTTCTTTCAAAAAGAGAATAAATTCTGTCAAGGGAAGTTTCAGCTTCCTTCAGTGAATCATCTGTAAAATCAATTGGAGACCTGTAGTGCTTGGAAAGAAGAAAAAATCTTACAACTTCAGGATGCCAGGACTTAAGTGTATCCTTGATAGTAAGAAAATTATTAAGAGATTTTGACATTTTTTCATGGTCAATTCTCACAAACCCGTTGTGCATCCAGTAATTGGCAAAACTTGTTCCGTGTGCGGCCTCAGACTGGGCAATTTCATTTTCATGGTGCGGGAAAATAAGGTCTTTTCCTCCTCCGTGAATATCAAAACTCTGTCCCAGATATTTTGAACTCATGGCTGAACACTCAATATGCCATCCGGGCCTTCCCTTTCCAAAAGGAGTTTCCCAGTAAGGTTCTCCGGGCTTTGCACTTTTCCACAGAGCAAAATCAAAGGGAGATTCCTTCCTTTCATCAATTTCTATTCTTGCTCCTGCTTTCATGTCTTCAAGGGATCTTCCGGAAAGCTTGCCGTAATCTTTAAATTTTTCAACTCTGAAATAAACATCACCTTCAACTTCGTAGGCATATCCCTTTTCAATAAGATCCTGAACAAGTTCAACAATCTCATTGATATGCTCTGTTGCTTTTGGTTCATAATCAGGTTTCAAAGCATTCAGAGCTGTCATGTCCTTTGTGAATTCATCTATGAATTTAAGTGAAACTTCTTCGGAAGTCATTTTGGATTCATTGGCTCTTTTGATGATCTTGTCGTCAACATCAGTAAAATTTCTCACATAGGTTACATTGTATCCAATAAATCTGAAATATCTCACAACAGTATCAAAAACAACCACAGACCTTGCATGCCCGATGTGGCTGTAATCATAAACTGTAGGTCCGCATACGTAAATATTGACATTATTTTCTTTTACAGGAACAAAATCTTCTTTCTGTCCTGAAAGAGTATTGTAAATTTTAAGGCTCATTTATTATCCTTCAAACAAATTTCAGGTTAACGGTCAAAAGGGAAATATTAAATATTTTTTGTTTATTTTCAAGATATAATAATCAGGCAGGCAATCAGTCTTTTATCAGAAGTACTGTGCAAAGGGATGCAATCCCCTCTTTTCTTCCTGTAAATCCTAATTTTTCAGTTGTTGTGGCAGAAACATTTATTCTGGAGGGATCAACATTTAAATATTTGGCAATATTTGATTTTATCTGATTTTTATAAGGAGAAAGCTTCGGCTTTTCTGCAATTACAATTATATCTGCATTTGAAAGAGTAAAACCGGATTCTTTGACAAGGTCATATGATTTTTTTAAAAGAATAAAACTTTGTATATTTTTGTACTTATCATCGTTATCAGGGAAATGTTCTCCTATATCTCCAAGCCCTGCTGCTCCAAGAACTGCATCTGTAAGCGCATGCAGAAGAACATCTGCATCAGAATGCCCTTTTAGACCGAATTCATAAGGGATTTCAACACCCCCAAGAATAAGTTTTCTTTCTTTTTCAAATTTATGAACATCAAAGCCTATGCCTGTTCTTATATCCATTATAAAACCCTCATTAAATAGAATCCTGCTGCGGCAGAACCTATTCCAAGCAAAAGATGAAGAAAAATATATAAAGACATAACAATAAAGTTATTATCCTTTAAAAGAAAAACAGCTTCAATGGAAAAAGTTGAATAAGTGGTAAAGGCACCTAAAAATCCTGCAAGAAGCAGATATCTCAAATTTTCAGGAATCATTGAGTGATAAATCATATAACCGTTGGCAAGCCCCATGATAAAGCTTCCGATTATATTAACTGTTAATGTTCCAAGGGGAACTAAAGGACGTGGGAATAATTCTGTAATAAATATTGAGACAAGGTATCTCAGTACTGCACCGAAAAAACCGCCTGTTCCTACAAAAATTAACTTTACCATAAAATCTCCGGATGTTTGATTCCGAAAACTTTATATTATGAAGAAAACTGGCTTGTAAAGAAGATTATCTCTGTATCAGTTCACACTGTGGGAAACAACTTCTATGTTAAAAGCTTTCTGAATAAGATTCATAAGAATGTTCAGGCTGTATGTATCCATTGCATTTGTATCCCAGCCAAGTGCACATAACGTTTCATTAATTGATTCAATTGTAAAAAAACCACCTTCTTTTACTATTTTGAAAGTATCTTTAACCAGTTTTTCTACCTGACTCGATGTAAAACCTTTATCAACCAGCCTGAAAAAAAGCGTGGCACATAAATCTGTTGAATTCATTGAAGCAGTCTGAAGCATATTTTACCTCCAAAAATTAATTATTTTTAATACTAATTAATAAAAATAATTAGTATCTGTCCATAGGGAAAATACTTTATTTGCATGGGGACTGCTCCCGATTTAATAAGTAAACCCCAAATAAAAGTCATGACTTAATAATACAAATTATGTTTATTGTTAATGAGTAATTTGTAATAAATTAAATAATTTTCAATTAGGATAATCAAATCACTAATTCATATCCTTCAATTTATGTTGAAATTATCGTTTCATGTGCTAAATAAGAATTTAATTTAAACCTAAACGGAGTTTTCTTTTTGAAAGACAGAAAAAAAGTACTCATAATAGATGATCACCCTTTGTTTAGAGAAGGCCTTAAATCCATAGTCGAATCCCACAGGGAAATCGAAGTTGCAGGCGAAGCAGGAAATGCAAGAAGCGGGATGGAAATGATCAGGAAATTAAAACCCGATCTTGCAATAGTTGATATTTCACTCCCTGATAAAAACGGCATAAACCTTACAAAGGAAATTCTTGAATCATATCCTGACATGAAAATTCTTATAGTAAGCATGCATGCCAAAATAGACTATATTTCTGAGGCTTTTCAGGCTGGAGCCAAAGGGTATATTGCCAAGGATTCCGCATCAGACAGATTGATTCAGGGGATTGAAACAGTACTTTCAAATGATTATTTTCTTGACTCATCAGTATCCCACCAGGTTGTGGAAAAACTAATGCAGTTCCCTGTAAAACAGGCAAAAATAGCAGATAATGAGTATGGCAAGCTAACACCCAGGGAACAGGAAGTAATGAGACTTCTTGCAGAAGGAACAGCTCCTAAGGAAATTGCAGATCAACTTTGCATAAGCCCGAAAACTGTTGAAAATCACAGAGCCAACATAATGAAAAAACTTGATATTCATTCAACAATGGAACTGGTAAAATATGCAGCAAGGCTTGGATTGATAGATCTGGATTTATGGAAGGAATAGTCAGGGAAAATACTCATTAATTTGTGGGTAATTCCCCCCATGCCTTTAAAAAAAATATCCCTTTGGATTAAAAAACATATACCAAACTTACAGTGCCAGAATCCATGGTACAGTATGAAGACTCTGATTACATAAATCCACTGCCAGTACAACCGGCTTTGCTGTCAAGGTTTAATATAGGCACACCCTTTATCCGACTGAAGTTCAATAAGCTTCAAAACCCCGGCTTTAACGGTTTCACATTCAGAAAAAAGATCACTTGTATCAATACCAAACTTGATTATAGAATTGCTGCATGTGTAAAATTTTACTTTTTTTGAACCAAGCTCTTTAATATCATCTGAAAATGATTTTGATTTTTCCTTAAGCATCAGATTAATTCCGCTTCCATTAAATACTAATGAAATAAATGAATCCTTATAGTCCACTTCTTTAAAAAGATTTTTATGTTTCCAAGTGCAAGCAAAGTCTTTTTTCATCGTTGTCATCAATATGGAACACAACCTTTACAGCCATTATTTTCTCCATTCTATATTTTTTTAAAACGTAACTATTCGGCAAAAACTGAAAAAGCCGTTTTGGCGACGGATGCTATATTTTTCTGAGCCGATTTCAGGAGATCAGCTTTTTTTATCTCCTGCCTCGGAGCTTAAGCTAGAATGAGGCTCAGAATGAATATGCAGCCAGTCAAATTGAACTGAACAGTTACTTTAAACCTTTAGTTCTGATTTTTACACATGAATTTATCATTTGATAACAAAAAAAAAAGCCATTAACCATAATCCCATAAACGATGATACAGACCTGAGACTTCTGGATACAGTCCTTTCAAGTGCTTTCTGTAAAAACTGATTTACTCCCAATAAAACAAACTTTTTTTCTTGCTCTTGTGATTGCAGTATAAATAAGCTCCCTTGATAAAACCTTTGAATCATAATCTGGAATTACTATCAAAATATTATCAAATTCAGAGCCCTGACTTTTGTGAACAGTCATTGCAAAAACAGTTTTTAATTCATTGAGCCTTACTGGATGAACAGTTTTATATCCTGATTCAAGTGACTGAAAAAAAACTTTTTTCTCTCCTTTTTCATTTTCAAGGCAAATTCCTGTATCTCCGTTGAATAAATTATTTACATAATCATTTTGAGTTATAATTACAGGTTTTCCATTATACCATTTTTTTTCATCTGATAAGTTTTTCTTTAAAATTGAGTTTTCAATAATTGTATTCAGCTCTGAAACTCCAAAAATTCCATCATTTAATGGAGATAAAATCATGAATTCAGAAAAAAAACTGAATGCAATGTCAGGATCTTTGGTATCAAGAAACCTTTTATAATATTTTAATCCAAAATCTTTAATATTTTTTTTAAATCCCGAATAGTTTATGGGTTCAATAAATTCTATATCCTGAAAACCTGAATTAAAAATTTCAGAGCATTTTTTTCGGTCAGCATTTTTTACAGCCTCAGCAAGTTTTCCTATTCCACTTTTTTCATCAAACCTGTAACTTTTTTTTAATTCTGATATGGAGTCTGAAATTCTTATATTATCAGATAAAGGTATTTGTTTAAGGCCTTCTGCATCATAAAATTCTTTTAACACATCAATATATTTTTGAGAGTAGCCTATTTTTTCACCTCTTTTACAAATATCTCCAAAAACCGAGCCAGGTGAAACTGATGCAAGCTGGAATCTGTCTCCAAGAAGTATTAATTTTGCACCATCTTCAAGAGCTTCACATAAGTTTGACATAAGTTTCATATCAATCATTGACGCTTCATCAACAATAACAATATCAGCTTTCAGCCTGTTTTCTTTGTTAAATAAAAATTTATTGGTTTTTGGTAAAAAACCAAGAAGTCTGTGAATTGTTGATGCTTTAACAGGAAAATATTTTTTGATTTCATCATCAAGACCAATACTTGAAATGGCTTTTATTATTGCTTCAACCATTCTTGATGCAGCCTTTCCTGTTGGAGCACAAAGCAGAATTTCTGGCTTTTTTGGATAGTCAAGCTCAAGAAGAATTGCAATTATTTTTACTGTGACTGTTGTTTTCCCAGTTCCAGGACCGCCTGAAACTGCACAGAAGTTGGAAAAGCATGCAGTAATTCCAGCAAATTTCTGCCAGTCAGGGTTTATTGGCGACAAAGGGAAATATTTATTGATAATCTTTTTTAATTTATCAACCTTGATTATGTCATAATTTTCAACTTGTGATTTTTGAATTAAAAATTCGGCAAAAAATTTCTCATAATTATAATACCTGTTAAGATAATACAGATTATTTTCCCAGATAACAGGTCGATTTTCAGCGCCAATACCAACAAACGAACATTCATGAATTTTTTTTGTGAAAATTTCTTCAGAAATATCATATTTAAGGAGAAATTCTGAAATTTTTTGATCTTTCTCAAGATCAATACATATACTTCCTTTTCTTGTCTCCATACTTAGATACATCAGAAAAAAAATAGTACCTAATGATTTTTCTGTTTCATTTTCAAGTAAAAAATTGGAAAAATAAAAATCAAGAAAAGAAAAGCCGTATTCATCTTTAAGAGTAAGAAAAAAATTATAATGTAAATCAGGGTTTGTTAATCTTTTCATTTTTATGCTATATTTTATATTTAATAAAGTTTAATTAAACCACTTGAAAGGGCTACAGTACCATGAGCAATGAACCGCAGACAATAGATAAAATTGCAACCCTTCTTTGCAAATCTACTAAGCATATAATTGAAACAAGCACAAAACAAAAAATCGAATTCTCAAAAACATTTCAGCAGATTCCAAAGGTAACAATGACTCCAGATATTGGATGCTTTGTACAATTTACAGGTAATTACAACGGCCTTGTAGTAATAAACCTTACAGAAGCAGCTGCAATGGATATATATACTTCATATATGAAAACCATGGGCATGCCGGAAAGTGAACTTGTAAAGGAATTTACATCAAATGATGTAGCAGACAGTATTGGAGAAATAACAAACCAGATCATGGGACTTTTAATGAGAACTGTTGAAGACAAGTTTGATCTTTCTTCTTTTTGCGGACAGCCAAAGGCTCTGGCTTTAAACAGTGCAATAACGCTTATAATTGACTGCGAATATCAGATACACAGAAGACTTGCATTTAAAATTAATGGAAAGCCTTTTCATATGGAAATAGCAATGGAACAGACTGAATTTATTAAAACAAATCTATAATATCAACAAAAAAAATCTGATTGACAGCTTTTAAGCATCAGCTGAGAAGCTGTCAATTTTTTTAAACAGGGATTATACTTCAACTTTTAAAGGCATATCATAAAAAACTCCATTTTTACCATTGCCATCATCTATCCCTCTGATAAAGAGATAATAAACCCCACCAAAATTTTGTGAATAGGAATAGTTATTCCCAAGTCTGTATCTTAAATATTTATCAAGGGAATAGGAATAAATATAATACTGCAAAAAATAAAGATTTGAACAGATTTCAGGAAATAATTTTTCAGGTTCATAATCTGAATAAGAAAATCCAAGATGGTTTGATTTCCAGTCAAGAACATAAAACCTGTTCTCATGTTCAAAAACAAGGTCAATAAAACCTTTCATGAACCCTTTTGATTCATTTGCATATATATTTTTAAGTATTTCCCTGAATTCATTTTTAAGTTCAAGTGAGCCAAGTTTTTTTAAATAATTATTTATTTCGTTTTCCTGTAAGGGATAAAAAAATTCAAGTTCAGTTATTTTTTTGTCATTTTTTATATTTTTTAAAAAAAGTCCACTCTCAAGTTCTTTATTCAATACATTTTCAACCATCTGAGTAATGCAAAAAAGCCAGTCTTTTTCAAAACCATATTTTTCAAGTTTGAGTTTTACCAGATCCTCAATTTCTTCATGAGATGCACAAAAATTCAAATCTTCAAATATTGAATGAAAAAAAATCCCTGCAAAAGCACCTTTTGGAAAATTGAATATATTTAGCTCATTATCATTTATTTTTGACTTATCAGGTGTTTTTTCTGACTGAGAATCAAACCTTTCATCGTCTTTTTCCTTTTTTGAGGATACAAGAGAAAAACTTGAAATCTGAAAACTTTTTTCAATTTCTTTATTAAATTCGCATCTTTTAAAAATTTGAATTTCATTTGATATACTGTAATTATGAAGTGGAAAATTTTTTGGAGATTCATGAATACAAAAGCTTATGGAACCTTCTGAATTTGCTGAAATCATTTTTATTGTAGAGAAAACGTCTTTTGTCTCATTTGAATAATTATCTGAATCCATATTTTGTTTTTTTGAAAAAAGCCTTAAAGCATAAGAATCATTTTTATCTTCATCAAAACCAAGAAATACATAAGTTTTATATTTTGCTCTTGTTACTGATACATAAAAAGTTCTTAAATCTTCTGCTATAAGTTCTTCGTTAAGTATCGCCTTTGGGAACTGATTTAAATCAGCACTGAAATCAAGAATAAGTTCCTGTGTTTCCATGTCATGATACAATACACCGTCTTTATTAATATTCATTTTCTTTTTTGGAAAAAAGGCGCAGAATACTATTGGAAATTCAAGTCCCTTGCTTTTGTGAACAGTCATTATTTTAAGTTTTTTTCTGTCACTTTCCATTCTGAGCTGAAATTCTTCAGAGGAACTGCTGCTGTTGTAAATTTTATCTGCAAGCCAGTTTATAAGTGATTTTTTACCATGGCGGTTTTTCATTTCCTCTTCATGCAAAACCTCAAAAATATGAATAAGATTTGAAACCCTTCTTTCACCTGAAACAAGTTTTGCCTGAATATTTAAAATATTATGCTCATAATAAAGGGAATTAAGCATTTCCATGACAGACGAATTTGTCCAAAGTTCATTGAACATTTTAAATTTATTTAAAATTTCTGTCCATTCGGATTCATTGGATAAAGCATTGTTAAGGTTTGAGGCAGACATTAAAAAAAGTCCGCCTGTGAGAACTTTTTTTATTTTTCTTTCATTTGAATAATTTTCAACACAGTCAAGGAATTCTAAAATATTTTCAGCTTCTTCTGTGTCAAATACAGATTCTTCACTTGTAAGAACACTTGGAATATTATTCTCTTCAAGATATTTTCTTATTTCCCTTCCAAACTGATTTTCCTTTACAAGAATTGCTATATCAGAAAGTAAGATTTCCTTATCATTAATTGATAAATTTTTATTCTGTGACATTGATAAAAGTCTTGAAATCTCAGATACAATATACTTTAAAATAAATTTTTTCTTGTCTGGGACTTTTTTTGCAGCTTCTTCTGTCATAAGAACAAACTCAACACCGCTTGCCACCCTGCCGTTTTCAATCATTGAGTCATTTTGTGGTTTGGCTGCTTCAATTTTAATGTAATTTATTTCTTCAATTGAAAAGGGATTATTTGAATATGAAAAAATATTATTTACAGCTTTTACAGCACAATGGGAAGATCTGTAGTTTTTATTGAGTGTAAAAATCTGATCTGCATCTTTTTTTGCATTTAAATAGGCAAAAATATCTGCCCCCCTGAATCTGTAAATTGCCTGCTTTGGATCACCAATAAAAAAAAGAGGAGAATAACCTTTGAATATTTTTTTAAAAATTTCATACTGAATTATGTCAGTATCCTGAAATTCGTCTATTAATGCAGCCTTGTATTTTTTTCTTAATATATTTTTCAGATTATCTTCTGTGTCTTTATCTAATGCAGTTTTAAGTTTTATTAAAAAATCACCAAACCCTAAAATTTTCTGGTCTTCTTTTAAATCAAAAAGAAGTTTTGATGTCTCAATAAATCCTGTTTTTTTAAAATCAAAAATAAATTTAAGTCGTTCTTCATCTGCTTCAATAGCTCTTTCATAAAGAGCCTGTGCTTTTTCAAAGAAAATATGATCTTTAGCTTTTTTCCCTTTTTTTACTCCCTTTGAAATTTCTGAACTAGTGAAATAAAAAAAAGGATTCTTCCTTCCATTTATTTTATCACTTGCATAAACTGAAACAGGATTTCCATCGGATTCAAAAACAGTGTCAAGGTATCTTGTTCTTTCATCAAGATATTCATGTCCTGAAAAAGTTTTTTTAAAAATATCTGAATCACTTAAAATACTGATAATTTGTTTTTTTTCAGACTTCCAGATTTTTGCAGCTTCTTTTTCATAATCATTAAATTCTTCAATTACTTTTTCAAATTCTTCACTTGGTTTGAGACTTTCAATTTTCATATCATGGTAATTGGAGTATTTTTTTACTATAGAGGCAATATCTTTTGGGCCAATATTCTCTTTAAAAAGAATATCAGCTTTTTTATAACTGCATTCATCAATATATTTCCTGTAAAAATCATCTGCACATTTCTGGATAAGAAGGGATTCATCAGTTAAAATTTTAGACTCAAAAAAATTTTTTGTTTCAAAGGCATGCTCTGATAAAATTTTGTAACAAAATCCATGTATTGTAAAAATACATGAAAGATCAAAATTTCTTATTGCACAAATAATTTTTTCCATACCAGAGTCTAAATCTTTGCATGATTCAATAAGGCTTAATATATAAGGGTCTTCAACTTGTTCTTTTTGATTGTTCAAAAAAAACTCAAATCCCTTGAGTGCGTCTCTTAATCTTTTTAAAATCCTGTCCTTTAATTCTGAAGCAGCAGCCTCTGTAAATGTAACAACAAGGATTTCTTCAATAGCAAGGCCTTTTTCCAGAATAAGCCTTAATACAATTGAAGTTATTGTATAGGTTTTCCCAGTTCCTGCACTTGCCTCAATAAGGGTTGTAAGATTATTTATATCTGTTTTAAAGGGATCAAAAATTTTCATGTAATTTAAGCTAAATTTCCTTGAAATTATTTATCATTGGTAAAAGAACAGTTTCAGCAGCTTTGGCAAAATCATTATTAATAAAATCCAAACCTCTGAAATTTTTTTCTATAAGAGAATAATCCTTAAATGAATTTGCGGACTCAATTCTATTTTTAATTTTTAAAAGCTCTTCTTCACGTATCTCGTCTGTAATACTTCCTTGATTTTTCTTAATTATTTCATTTATTGAATTTGCATACTCATATGAAAGATCAGGGTCAAAACAAAGTGGAGTTATTGAACCTTTTTGATATAAAGATATTAGATTTTCCAAATACTCTTTATTTTTTTCCACTTCATTAAATTTTAAGATTGTAAATAAATTTTTTTCTGCTCCGGCAAATATGGAATTATTCTTAAAATTATTATTTTCAGAAAAAAGAGCAAAATTATGCTTTATCCAGAGCTCAATAATATTTACAGGCTTAATTTTGCCATATCTGAAAAGAACAATATCTCCGTCATATAAATCAATACTGCCTTTTACCCTTGTATTTTCAAAATTTACATCAAGAGAAATTTTCTTCATATTTATCAGATAAGTCTTAAGCATGCTTAAAAAATACAGAATTTCCTCTTTTAATTTATTATAATAAATTATTCCTGTTTTGCCATATGGAAGCATATTTCTGCTTTTCAATATCATTTGGCAGATATCTTCTTCATTTCCCTCTAAAAACATATTGAACAGATCATTTGATATTAAGTAATTTAACAGACCATCAGGGTTAAAAATTTCCCTGTCTTCGAAAAATTCAAAGTCTGTACCTGTTTCAATCGAATTAATTTTCAAATAAAACCTCTGGGGGTTTTTAAAAAAGCCTGTTATTGAATTTATGTCAATAAATTCACTTGAAGACTCTTCATCTCTTTTTAGAGGTTCGTCATTGAAGACAAAACTTGTTTTTTCTTCAGAAAAAATATCCTTTGAAAGTTCCATAAATCTTTTGGAATATGAAAAAATACTGTCATTTGAATCAGCTTCTAATGGATTGTCAAACTTAAAATAGGCAGAAGAAAATGAAGGTGCAAAATGGTTTCTTGTAATCTGTTTTATTATGTCTTTATCTGAAATAAAATTATCTTGAATATAATCTGTAAGCTCAGATAATACTGAAGATGGGGGAATTATGGAATCTGTTTTGATATCATTTCCTATATAACTTAAATAAAGATATTTTCTTGCAGAAATAATTGTTTCAAGAAAAAGATATTTATCATCATCCCTTATATGGCGGTCGCCCTTTCTAGGAAATTTTGCCATAAGATCAAAATCTGGAGGAAAATAACTTCTTGGGAAATCACCTTCATTCAAACCGCATACAGCAATCATTTGAAATGGAATACTTCTCATAGGAAGCATGGCACAAAAAGTAAGCCTTCCGTCCAGAAAACCATACCCTGAAGAAGGTGATGACATTAATTTTTCAATTCTTTGATACATTACTGAAAAAGGTACCTTGATCTGACTTTTTGAATCCAGAGCTTCTTCCTTTAAATCTGTAAAAATCTTTTTAAGATTTATAAAGTCAAATTCATTTTTATTTTCAAAAAACAAAAAATCATCACAAAGCCCTGTCAAAATTTCGACCCACTCTGAAACAAAATAAGAATTGCCTTTAATAATTTCGTAGTATTTTTTTATTTTAAAATAAAATTCCATTAACCCTGACAATGCTTCCTGGTCAGATGAATCAATCTCAACCAAAGGAAAGAGACTGCTAAAACAGATATTGGAATCAGGACTTAATGCATGGCCAAGACACAAAATATCAAGGCCTTTTTTCCAGGTTCCAGAGTTGTCCTGTGAAAAATTCATATTTTTTTTAAATTCACTGTCCAGCCCCCATGAGATTCTTAAATCAAAAACCCATTTTTTAATTTTTTCCACTGATTTTTCATTCAGCCCGAATTTTTCATGTATTATTTTATCTTCTAAAAGATCAACTACAAGAGAGGCTTCAAATCTTGAAATAAAAATACCAAGTATTCCAAAAAAGCAGTCAAGCCCTTTATTTTCAGATTTTGCAGACCTGTCTGCTATTGAAAAAGGAATTTTTTTATCATCATTGGTTCTTCCAAAAACTGCTTTTATATAAGGAGAGTATTTTTCAATATCCGGTATCATTACTATTATATCAGAAATTTCAATTTGATCATCTGAATCAAGCACATATAGGATATTATCCTTTAATATCTCCATTTCCCTCATTGGAGAGTGGCAGGAGTGAATTCTTACAGATTTATCAAAACTGCTGATTTTAAACTTCTCTTTATTAGAATAATTGAAAAGATTTAATATGGAATACTGAATGCAGGACAAAATTGAAGTTTCCATAGGAGAAATAAAAAAATCATCAAACCTGTTTATTTCATATTCATTTAATATATCAAAAAAAACTTTCCCTGTTTCTCCAAAAGAAGCAAGTAATGAGTTGCCTGGGTCAAGATAAAGATTTGTTTCATCTGATTTTCTTTTTATTCTGTCTATTTTTTTTTCAGATAAAATTTCTCCCCAGTATTCCATACATGGATTTAGAAGATAAAGATTCACCTCACAGGTCTTTGAAAAAAAGTTTAAAGAATCAAGATAAATTTTTGGAAGGGAAAAAATACCAAATACTGAAATCCTTTTTGGAAGCTTTTTTAAAATTTTATCATCTTCCTGAAATTCATTCATTATTTTATGAGCTGATTTTACAAGGGAGTCGAGTTCTAGTTTTTTTGCAAGCCTGTTCCAGAGGAATGACTGCCAGCCTGATTCATTCTCATTTTCCTCCCAGAGTAAAATCCACTCAGGCCGAAATATCTGGTATTCTTTAAAAAGACGGGAAATTTTTTCTGAGAGCTGATAAAGTTTTTCAATGCTTATTTTTTGATCATCAGTTTTAACGTAATCTAAAATCTCATTAAAAATTTTATTATCCTTAAATTCAAAAATAAGCTCCATTATTGCCCATGTATAAATATCATTGGACGGCTTAATAAATTTTTTTTTTAAGACTTCTGTTTTTTCAAGACAATATTCAAGCATTGAATTTGGATATAAAAATAAAAAATTGGATGCAATTCCAAGCCGTTTAGATAATTCAAGGGAAAGGTATTTTTCCATTCCATTGCTCTGGACGACTATTATTTCAGGTTCAAAAACACTTCCACAGGTCTCACTAAGCGAGACTGAAAGCTTTTCAACCAGATTCTCCATTTTATTTGAAGAGCATATGTTAAAATTTTTCATTCAAATATCCGCCGGCATTATGAGCACTGACTCTTTTGGCAATTACAGTTCTTACATAATCTGCAAATTCATCAATTTCCATATTTTTAAATTCTTCATATTCAATGGGCTTTAAAATTTCCATCACCATATGGTGAACACCGTGGTAGTTTATACTGTATTTGGGAAGCGCATGAATTGTTCCATTTATTGCGATTGGAAGTACAGGCAGTTTAAGTTTTTTTGCAAGAACAAATGCACCTGGCTTAAAAGGTCTTAAAACTCCGGTTTCAGATCTTGTTCCTTCCGGAAAAATAAAAACAGAACTTCCTGATTTAAGTGTTTTTTCAGCTTCATCCATCATTTCTGAAATACTTTTTTTATCACCTCTCTTCAGCTTTATATATTTGTTAAGTCTCATGTTCCATCCAATCAGCGGAAGACTGAATACCTCTATTTTGGAAACCCACTTAAAATGAAAAAAACATGTAAATGCAACAAGAATGTCCAGCTGTGACTGATGATTGGAAACAACTACATATGTTCTTCCCCTTTTTACATTATGTTTTCCCTTTACCTCATATTTCCAGCATTTCATCATCCATATATATACGCTGGCCCAAAAACATGTATATAGATGCAAAATTCTTAGCTTGGGATCAAAAAGCTGAGTTGATATTCTTAAAATAAGTGCCCCTGTAAAAAAAAAGATTGAGCTGAATCCAACAATTACAAAAAAAAAGCCTGCTACTATTTTTCCTCCCACCTTTTACTCCTTATATATAATTATAATCCTCAAAATATTTTATAATTACATCTGTAAAATTTTTCATATTCCGTAAATGAACCAAAAATTCTATTTTTAGGCAAATCACTATTTATTACTTTTGATATAAATTTAAAAAAAATTTTTCAACTCAATTTTTTTTATTGCCTGAATACTGAAAATATACATTTGTTCATATTCACAAGGCACAAAGCAAAAAAATGTATATTCCAGACTAAAGCCTTCTAAAATATTTAATCTCTTCAAACAGGTGCTCAAGGAGGTTAACTGTAAAAGTGATATTCACTTATAATTAAATCTGAAAATACAAGGCTGAGCATTTCTTTTGCAGGAGTCAATATTTTCTACCATGAATTGTTCATCCACTTGATATTTTATGAATTTTCACCTGAATATTAAAAGGCTGGATTATTGGTCTTGTTTTAGGGAATTTAAAGTATTAAAAAAAAATTAAATTAAAATTTTGAGCTGGTTAAATATCCTTTATTGGAAGCCTGGTTTACTGTTGATTTATCAGATGTATTAAAATAATAAAATTTGCTGATTTCTTTTTAAAAAATTTAAAAACAAATCTTTAAAAAGGATCAAAATTTTAAATCGTTAAAAAAAACAACTTCTTTTGACTTGAATTTTTCTAGTTCCGATTCCAGATAATCATCTGTATAAAGAAATCTTAATCCGCATATTCTGGATTCATAATTTTGAACTTTGGTTAATTTCTTTGATTTATAATCATAAACTGTTTCACAGGGAAGATTTTCAATTGATATATCTTCCTGTGGAGTCCAGATATTAATAAAAGTTTTTTGAAATGTTCCAATTTTTTCTGATTCTTCTGTGGAAATATATTCAAAACAAAGCCCGCCATTACTTATATCTCTAATTTTACCAAGCAGATAAGACTCATTAAATGAAACAAAAACATCGTCGTTTGGTTTGAATCTTTTATGCAATCTTTGATCTTCGTACATAATACACCGAATTTTTATTGACATTATAAAGAGTATAGAAAATATTTTTTTTTTAATAAACACTTATTTGTGTTTAAAACAAAAATATCAAATTTAACTTAAATAATTCATATTAAATGAGAATATAATATTGTATATTCACATTTAAGGAAAATAAACAACCGGCATATAGGCACATGAAAATTAATGAGGAGCTCAAAAAAACCCAGTTAATATTAGGAATTGGACTTGTTGTAAATATTATCCTTTCCGCACTGAAATTTACGGCGGGCTATTATGGAAACAGCAAAGCAATTATTGCAGATTCTGTTCACAGCCTGAGCGACTCAATAACAGATATAATAATTATGGCTGGAGTGCTGTTTTGGACAAAACCGCCTGATGCGGAACATCCTTACGGGCACAGAAGGCTTGAGACAATTACAACCCTTATACTTGGACTTGTTCTGATCGCAGCCTCATTTGCCATTGGTTATGATGCCTTAAATGGGCTTGATCAGCCGAAACTTTCAATTCCAAAGGACATAGCCCTTTATGCAGCCTTAATATCAATTATTGCAAAGGAAATTCTTTATAGAATAACCAAAAATTATGGAACCAAAATAAAAAGCCCTGCACTTATTGCAAATGCATGGCATCACAGACTTGATGCATTAAGTTCCATACCAGCTTTTATTGCAGTTGCAGGTGCAATTCTATTTCCGGCAATAAACTACTTAGATATTGCCGGAGCATTAATTGTTTCAGTTTTTATTTTCCAGGCAGCTGTTAAAATCCTTTGGCCTGGCCTGGAGGAAATTCTTGGTAAGGGAGCCTCAAGTACAATTTGTAATAATATAATTACTACTGCTAAAAATACTCCTGAAGTTATTGATGCTGAAAACCTTAGAACCAGGTACAATGGAATGAAAATTTTTGCTGATATTAACATAATTGTAAAATCTGATATAAGCGTTAAGCATGGACATGATATTGCAGAATCAGTAAAAAAACAAATAATGCAGACTAACCCTGATATTGAAGACATAATTATCCATGTTGAACCAGATAAAAAATGAAAACCTGAGTATTGAGCTCATAAAGAATAGAGCAGATAAAATAGTCAGTGCAGACAATTCTTTGAAAAATTTACTAAAACTTAAATCCTGCCAGCCAATGGCTTTCATACAACAAATTAAAACAAGTCCAGCAACCATATATTTTTATTTATTCAAAACAAAATTTGGGAATATCAGAATTTTTTGTGATTCATCAATTATCTTAGCAATTGATTTTGATAAAACAGAAAAAGATAACTTGTATATTTCAAGAAATTTTAATAAATCCAAACTTATAAAGTCAAAAAAAAATTGTGAACATTTATTTGAAAAAATTTTTTTATCTAGAAATCAAGCTTCAGTAAATGCAGGGCTTTGCGGAAGTGATTTTTTTATTAAGATTTTATGCACTTTGTGCCGCACAAGACCTGGAGAGCTTATTTCCTACAAAAAACTTGGAGAAATGGCAGGTTTCACAAATGCACAAAGGGCCGTTGGTACGGCCATGAAAAATAACCCTATCCCCTTTTTGATCCCCTGCCACAGAGTAATAAAATCAAATAATACTCTTGGTTATTATTCAGGAGGCACAAATAGAAAAATAATATTGATTTTAAGAGAAACCAGTCTCGGTGATTAGCCGTTTAAAAAAAATTTATCGGTCTCACAAAAAAAATCATTTATTTTTTCTGGGGTTTCCATCATAAGCTCGTGCTTTCCTCTTTTTATTTCAAAAGAAGGCTCAGTCATGAATTTAGATATTCTCATTATAGGCTGAAGCTTAACAACTTTATCATCTGATCCGTAAATAATTTTTGTTTTAACTTTTTTATCTATTTTTGAAATATTTTCTTCAATATACTTCATTGATAAAAAAGCATTATAAACCCATGAATATGTTGGCCCCCCTATGGCAAGTTGTCTGTTTTTCCTCAAGTAATAAATATTCTCAAAAAATTTTTCATAATCAGATGTAAGGGGATTATTTTTAAATTTTGATTCCCTGTATTTACCAGTATTTGGTACATAATTTTTTTTCAATCCTGCTTTTACGCAAGCTTTTGCAGTTAAAAATGCAATTTTCTCCGGCATTGGCGAAGTTTCAATTCCAAGCATTGGTGATGAAAATATCACTTTTTTAAAAAAACTATTTTTATTTTCAATGAGATATCTCATTAAATTATGTCCGCCCATGGAATGAGCTATAGCGTAAGCATCTGTTCCTTGCTTTATAAAGTTTGATATTATCTTTATAAAAATTTTAAAATCATTCTGATAATGTGAAAAATCTTCAATGTGACCCTTATCTCTGTCGTCGAGTTCCCTTTCTGAGCCTCCCTGTCCACGCCAGTCCAGCAAAGCTGTCAGATACCCCTTTTTTATATAATACTCAGAAATATGATGATATTTTTCATAGTACTCTGCCCTGCCCTGTAAAATAATAATAAGACCAGAATAATTATTATTCCCGAAAATTGCGTATCTTATTTTTTTTTTATCAAACCCCTCAAAAAAATCTGTTATTGAAATTTCATAATTTTTCATTTTTTTATCCAAATAAAGTTTCTATTGCCTAAAATTCATTTTCTGATAATTTTACTTTTGTTTTTTCACTTTGTAACTATTCAGTTAAAAAGCTTAGAAAAAATTCAGTTTGATGAAAAACTGATGTTGTATTTTCTCCGCCGGATTCAGGAGATATTTTTTTACCTCCTGCATCAAAGCTTTGGCAAGAACGAGGCTGAAAAAGAATTCAGCAACAGTTCCAATTTAAATAATTAATTCAAAGAGGCATAAATTGAAAGAAGAACATTTCCATGAGTTTGTAAAAAATTACGGTGATCCTGCCTTTGGACTTTCAAGAAAACACAGCGAAGAAGCAGTGCATTATTACCTTCAAAAACTTTGTGAAGACAAGTTTATGGAGCTTCTGCTACCAAAGCTTGAAGACAATGAGCTCGAATATTTACATAATATTATTTTTACTCTTCTAAAAAATCATATTTCAGAAGATGAATACCATAAGTATTTTCTGAAAGACGGAACACATGGATAAAAAAAAATGCTTTACAGATAAAGAGATTAGTAACTATGCAGATGTAATGATCTGGGGACTTCAAAGGGCAAGAAAAAAGGCTCTGGAGAAAAATTCATTCATTGAGATAAAATATGATCTTGACGCCAGTGACCTTGCTGAAAAAATATTTGAAAAACTCATTTTAAAAGGTTTTAATCCGGATCTCAGCCTTTTAAAATCACCTGAGCTTGAAAAATTTTTTTTTGAAAACGCAGATACAGATCAGATCGAATCTTTAAAGCCAGGCCATGAAGTATATCTGAGCAAAATATCTGGCTCAATTACACTCATTGCGCCAAAATCCCTTGACCACTTAAAAGATGCTGATTTTAATAAATTATCTGCTTTTTCAAAATCAAGAAAGACATTGAGAAATATTTTAAGTGAAAGAGAAAAAACAGGGGATTATTCATGGACACTTTGCATGTATCCGACTGAAGCCCTTGCCAAAGCAGCTCAAACCGATATTGAAACCTACTCAAAAAGAATCTCTGATGCGTGTTTTTTGAATGAGATTGATCCCGTCAAAATATGGGAGAAAACAGCTTTAAAAATTCAAAATACAAAAAATAATCTTTCTGCCCTTGATATAGACTATTTTCATATTCAATCTGCAAATACAGACCTTTATGTCAAACAGGGAGAGCAAAGAAAATGGCTTGGTCTTTCAGGAAGAAATATTCCAAGCTTTGAAATATTTATTACTCCTGATTTCAGATACACTACAGGAACATTTTTTGCAAACCAGCCCTCATTCAGAAGCGGGAATATTATTGAAAATATAAAAATAGAATTTAAAAAAGGAGAAATTATTTCAGCCAGCGCAACTAAAGGCCAGGACTATTTACTTAAAACCATTCAAACAGATGAAGGAGCAAAAAGAGTCGGTGAGTTTTCCATGACAGACAAAAACTTTTCAAGAATTGACTCATTCATGGCAAATACCCTTTATGATGAAAACTTTGGCGGAAATTTCGGCAATGTTCATATAGCTCTTGGCAGTTCATATTCTGACAGCTACCAGGGTAACCTTAAAGATTTAGACTCAAACCTGAAAAATAAACTGGGTTTTAATGAATCTGCCATTCACTGGGATATAGTAAATACTGAAGAAAAAACTGTTACAGCATTATTAAAATCAGGAAAAAATATTATTATTTATAAAAATGGAGAATTCAAACTTTAGGATTCCAGTTCTGCCTTTCTCTGCTGATAAAGCCTGTGAATAGTCTGTGCGTGCCAGTGTCCCTTGTTGGAAAAGGTAGGTATTCTTTCTGATTCAAGGTAGTCAGCTATCTGTTCATAGGTGGAGTTGTTTTCCCTCATTGAAACAATAAGATCAAGGATTTTATCTTTTTCTTCCTTTGGAATTTTCTTAACTTTCATAGACTCATTATGATCTGAATCATATGGAATAATTCCTTTTTCAGCAATTATTTCAAGAGATCTTCCTATTGATTCAAAAATTTCGTTTCTTTCTTCCTCAATTTCAATATGGCGATCCAATGCTTCAATTATTTTTTCATTTGCTTCTGTAACTGAGCCTAACATATGCTTAATATCAGGGTAAATTTCAGATAATTTTTTTATTATCAAGTCTGGATTAAAATTCCTTGAAGAAGAACCGCTTCTTCTGTCTCCGCCACTTCTTCTGTCAGGATGGGGATATGATGTATTACCGTCCGAGGGAGATCTGTAGGAACCTGGATATTTATCTTTCTGCTGGCTTCGTAAATTTCTTAAAAACTCGTTCATTTATACCCCTTGGGAAATTAATTTTTATTTTATTGTGATGCTAAACTAAAACTGTATTTTTTACCAATTCATTAAAGTTAGATAGAAAAATCAATTCTAAAAATACATCATCTACCCTCAAAGTTACATTTTTTATCATGGGTAAATGAACAAAAAATTTCAGTTTTAGACCAATCACTATTTCTGGTTATCAAAACAGTTGTACGGTTATCAGCATAAACAACGTATATCAAATTTTAAAAACAGCTTTCCATAAATTTTTTAATATCTAAATATAAATTCAATTAATGAAAAAAAGATTTTTGGTGGATTATCAATTGTATTTCAGTTATTATACCATCGATAAAAAGGGTGTCAAACATTAATTATTCTTTAGCCCTGCCGCGTTATTTATCCTTGCAATTTAATATTTTTTATCGGAAAAAGCACTTCATGATTGACTTAAAAGAAAGGTCTTTAAAATGATTTTAATAATAGATTTCGGTTCACAATTTAACCAGCTAATAGCCAGAAGAGTCAGAGAACATAATGTATACTGCATAATTGAACCCCCCGGTTTTTCGATTGATAAAATAAAAAATGCAAAACCTGAAGGTATAATATTGTCCGGAAGTCCCGCAAGTATTTACGATCTCAATGCCCCAAAATGTGATCCCCAGGTATTTGAGCTTGGCATTCCAGTACTTGGTATATGCTATGGCATGCACCTCATGACCGAGGCTCTTGGTGGAAGTGTTGGACATACAGACAAAAGAGAGTACGGATTTGCAAAAATTGATATGAAATTAAAAGACGGTCTTTTCAAAAATATTTCTGACAGCACTGTCTGGATGAGTCATGGAGATTCAGTAAAAAAACTTCCTGAAGGATTTGAAATTTCGGGATCAACCGAAAATACTGAAATTGCTGCAATAGAAAATAAAAACAAAAATTTTTACGCCCTTCAGTTTCATCCCGAAGTAGTCCATTCCGTAGAAGGTTCAAAAATGATAGACAACTTCATTTCAATATGCGGGTGCAAACGAGACTGGACAATGGAATCTTTTGCTGAATCCTCAATCAGAGAAATTCAAAATTCAGTAAAAGACAAAAAAGTTATTTTAGGGTTAAGCGGAGGTGTTGATTCATCTGTTGCTGCTGTACTTATACATAAAGCAATAAAAGACAACCTTAAATGTATTTTTGTTGATAACGGACTTTTAAGAAAAGATGAAAGACTTCTTCTCGAAAAGGTTCTTTATGAGCATCTTAAAGTAAATATAGAGTTTGTAGACGCATCCGAAAGATTTTTAAATGCATTAAACGGTGTGACTGATCCAGAGCTTAAAAGAAAAATTATAGGAAATCTTTTTATTGAAGTATTTGAAGAAAGTGCCAAAAAAATTGAAGGAGCATCCTTTCTTGCACAGGGAACCCTTTATCCTGATGTTATTGAATCAAAATCAGCCTTTGGAGGACCTTCTTCAGTTATAAAATCCCACCACAATGTTGGAGGACTTCCTGAAAAAATGGAACTTGATCTCCTTGAACCTCTACAATACCTGTTTAAGGATGAAGTCAGGGAACTTGGAAAATCACTTGGACTTCCAGATGAAATTGTCTGGAGGCAGCCATTCCCTGGTCCTGGTCTTTCAATAAGAATTCTTGGTGAAATTACAAAAAAACGTCTTGATATATTGCGTGAGGCAGATGCAATATTGAGAGAAGAAATAAAAAAGGCGGGATTATACAAATCTTTATGGCAGGCATTTGTTGTTCTTCTTCCAATCAAAACTGTAGGAGTAATGGGAGACAAAAGAACCTATGAAAATACAGCTGTAATCCGGGCAGTAGAAAGTAAGGATGCCATGACAGCAGACTGGGCAAAACTGCCATATGAACTTCTTGGCAAAGTTTCAAACAGGATAATAAACGAAGTAAAGGGAATAAACAGGGTCGCATATGATATCAGCTCCAAACCCCCGGCAACTATAGAATGGGAGTAATTTTTAAATGAATATGGACAGTTCATTTGAAACAAAAATTCTAGAGCAAAAAACTGAAAAACTTGCATTCTCTCTTGTTGTTATTTCTGTACTAATACCTGCAGTAATAATTGCAATTGGTTTTTTTGGATATGCGGAGTTAAAAAATTCTATCAAGGAAATAAACTCAAACAAAGAGAAAAGCCTGAGCAAACTGTCTTCTGAGTTTAAAGATACAATTTTTAAAAATGCATCAAAAACAGAGGCTGTAGAAAGCAGAATCAATGACCTTGAAGCTAGAATCAAATCATTTTCCAATGAAACAGACACTCTTAACAAAAAAATTGTTTCTTTAAACTCTACATTGGGAAATGAACTTCAAAAAAAAATAACTACGGGAACCGAACAGTCTGCCAAAAATTCAAGGTCAATAAAATCTGTTTCTGAGGCTGCTGAAAGCCTTAAAAACACTGTAGAAAAGCTGTCAAAAGAGGTCAGATCAAACACGCAGCACATTACAAAGACTCAGGATATATTAAATAAGATAGGCGATTCAACTGATTATCAAAAAACCTTTAATGAAAAAATAGATTCAATAAAAAATGAAGTTCTTGCAATTTCAAAAAAATCTGAAGCTCTTTACAAAGAAATAGAGTCACTAAAAAATAATAAAGAGCTCAGTGATATAAAAAATGAAATCAAAACTCTTTCCATGGAAATCAAAAAAAAGGAAATTGAAGAAAGAATTACAAAAAAACGCCTTGATGACATAGAAAGTTTTTTAAAAAATCAAAATTCTGATAATTCTGGTTTTTCAGAAAAAAATCTCCTTGAACAGGACTTAAAGGAATAGATATGGAACTTCTAAAAAAATATGATACTCCAGAAATTAATTCCTTTATTTTTCATCCAAGACAATCGACTATGGATCATTCAGAAATAAAAAGACTGAAAATACCTGTAGACAAAGATACAATGATTGGAGCTTCATTTTTTGAAGCCTCAAAGGAAGCTCCATTTATTTTATATTTCCATGGTAATGGTGAAATTGTTAATGACTATGATGAACTTGGATTTATTTTTACAGAAAACAGTATAAATTTCATGCCTGTTGATTTCAGGGGCTATGGCTTTTCGACAGGAGAACCTTCTTTACATTCAATGATTAAAGATGCAAATACAATTGCTGATTTTGTTAATGACTGGAGGCTTCAGAATAATTTTTCTGGTAAGTTTGCAGTTATGGGAAGATCTCTTGGATCTGCATCTGCAATAGAGCTTGCCGCTTCAAAGGACTATTTTGATGCTCTGATAATTGAATCAGGTTTTTTCAATTTTAAAAGGCTTTTAAAAAATCTCGGTTTTTACAGCATGGAGTTCGAAAATATTGATGATCCATTGAAGCATAGGGAGAAAATATCTGGATTTAAAAAAAATCTTCTAATTATTCATGGTGAATTTGACGAAATAATTCCTTTTTCCGAAGGAAAAAAGCTGTTTGAACATGCAGGAACAGAAAGCAAGAAACTTGTCAAAATTTTAAATGCAGGGCACAATACAATTTTTTCATTTGGTATTGACAAATATTTTTCTTCAATCACTTCCACTTTATTTTCTTAATAAAACATAAAGTAAAAACAAAGAGACCTCAATTAATGCCAGAACAAAAATTGCAGTCTCTTTGTGCTGAAAATTCTAAATTTTACCCTGTTTTTTTAATTCAGAAACGCTTTTTGTCAGTTTTTCATATATTTCGTTTGCTCTTTCAGATTTCTTGGATATGGAAATATAAATTCCGATTGCCTGTAAATCATTCCATTTCAGATCCGGAATATCAAAATCCTTTAAAACAGTTTCAGAGGGGAGTTTATAGTCAAGAAGATATTTTGCTCTGCCCGCCTTTAATTTCTTGAAAGCAAGCTCATGTGATGATGTAGGGTCCTGTTTAATATTATTTGCAGGGTCATTCAAATAACTTATAAGTCCTCCATAATTATAGCCAAGTATTGTAATAACTTTTTTTCCTTTTAAATCTTCAGTAGTCTTTATTTCAGGAGTTTCACCTATTCTGAAGCATCTAAGAAAAATATCTGCAATTTTTTCCTTTATATAAAAAGTTTTATCTTCATATATTTCAACTCCCCTTGTTCCCATCCAAACATCAACAAGTCCCTCGGCTACACCAATATAAAGCCTTTTGGGAGGATAACCCTCAAAAGTATACTCAAGTCCGGCATGCTCAAAAATAGTTTTTAAAGTATCAATATAATAACCGGAAACATCGTCTTTTGTTTCAACAACATAAAAAGGTGGAAAATGGAGTGCACCAATCTTTACTTTTTCAGCAAAGGAAACACCATGAACGCAATAAAAAAAAGCTAACACCGTTAATACAAATTTAAAAATTTTTTTCTGCATAACAAAACTCCTCATAAAAATAAAAGTTTGATTTTTTTAATTTGCTATTAACAAATTATAAATAAACTCAAAATTTTTTCAATTGATTTATTTTAAAGATCTTACTATACAGGCAAAAGGAATTGCCTATGAATAAAAAAAGATTTAAAAAAATAAAAGAAGTCCTTGAAAAAAGACAACATGATTTAACTATTCTTATGGACAATGTTCATAAACCCCATAATCTTGCTGCAATTGCCAGAACATGTGATGCAGTGGGTATCTATGATATTCATGCAACGGCCAATACAGATAAGGTCAGAATCACTCAGAAAACATCTGGTGGTGTGAAAAAATGGGTAAGATTAACTCAGCATGATGATACAGAAACTGCAATAAAATACCTGAAAAAAAATGATTTTCAAGTTGTTGCAGCTCATTTTTCGCAAAACTCAATTGATTTCAGACAAATTGATTTCACCAGAAAAACAGCTGTCTTGATGGGTGCCGAACTTGAGGGAATAAGTGACGAAGCAGCCAGGCTCAGCGATCAACGTATTCACATACCCATGCACGGAATGACACAATCATTAAATGTTTCAGTTGCATGTGCACTTATTTTATTTGAAGCCGAAAGACAAAGAAAAATTAAAGGTATGTATGAAAAATCAAGACTTGAAGAAAAAGAATTTATTAAAGCTCTTTTTGAACTTGTATATCCTGATATAGCCCTTTTCTGCACACAGAAAAATATTGATTATCCTGAATATAATCCTGAAACTGGAAAACTTCTTAAACCTTTTTTAACCTCAGAGTATATATAGATCAGTCCTGAATTTTTATGCCAATATTTTTGAAATCATTAATTATTTTTTCTCTGTGAGAACCTGCCCAATAAATCTTTTCGCATCCTGGACAAATAAAAAAAGAATTATAATAAATTTTAGTTTTTGGAAGAAGTCTGTCAATAATATCTTCTTTTGAAACACTTTGAAGAATTGAATTGCACCTTGTGCATCTGGAAAAAAGATCATAGGGAGGATTAAGTCCAAATCTTTCCACAATAAGTTTCGTCTGCTCAAAAGGCTCCATTGAATCCACAAACATTCCGTAGACAATTGATTTTCTTTTTAACAGATCAATGTCTCTTGTAAGGACTATTCTTTTTTCAGACTCTGCAAGTCTTGCTATATATCCGTCATCAAGCCTGTCTTCCCACAAAGTATCAAATCCAAGAGCTCTTAATAATACAGCGGCTTTACCAATATTTACATCAGCTATAAATTTTAATTGATCAAAGTTAACAGGTCTTAATTTTGTTTTTAATTTAACATTTAAAGGAGGTGTTACTCCTCTGACTTTTATAAAATCTCCTTTAACAGGAATATACTCAAAATTTAATTCTTTATTATTCTTTAAAAGGCAACCGATTTCTGTATGAGGTATTCCAAAAGATTCAACAATATCCTTTATTGATGATCTTCTTTTTAAGAAGAACTTCTTTTCTGAAAAAATATTTTTCTTTTTTGTAAATTTATGCAGATTTTCGTCAATTTCAAATTTAACAAAATTATCCTTTTCCAATCAATTAAACCTTTTATCAATATAAAATTTCAAATTTTGAATATTTACCTATAAAATCCTCAACATATTCTTCTACTTCATTTACATCAGCAGAAGGAGGCCCGGTTCTGCACCAATTTACAACTGAATCAACATTTTTTTCATTTCCTTCAATAAACATTTCAACGTTTCCGTTTATATTATTTTTTACATAGCCGGAAACATCAAATTCCACAGCCTTTTTCATTGCATACCACCTGAATGCAACACCCTGAACACGTCCTTTAATTACCAGATGAACAGCTTTTTTATTTTCCATTTTATCACCCTTATATAAGACCTTTATGAAAGATTGATCTAAGGAAGGCTAAATTTTTTTTGAATTAACAAGCTCTGCAAAATATTCAAAGGATCTGTCATATGTTTTTTCTGCAAATTCAGGAAATGCACAAGCCGGCAGCTCTCTGGCCTTTAAATGATATTTTATGCATTCACAGCAGAGTCCTTTTTTTGAACAGGGCTCATAAGTACAATTACAGTTAGAAATGTTTTTTTCTTTTTTGCACTCCATGAAAACTCTCCCAGGATGAATATCAATTAATGAACGAGCTTTATTTTTATAAAATGAAATGACGGACTAAGGCCCGCCATTTGAAATTTTAAATCAAGTAAAAATTATTTTTTCATTTACTGCAAGTTTTTAAATACATATCAGATTTTATAAAAAAAACCTACTAAAGTTTTATTCATAAATTTTTTCATCCTTTGCATCGGCCTCAGCACAATCAAATTCACAATCTCTTACAGTCTTGTCTTTCATCTGTTTCATTATTTCCTTGTACCACTCATGGGAAATAATCATTGACATTACTTCATTTGAACCAGTCCAGATCGTTGAAAGTCTGATATCCCTGTATATTTTTTCTACCGGATAAATATTTGTATAACCAATACCACCCATAACCTGCATTGACTTATGTACAACATCCTGACAGGATTCAGTCACAAATTTTTTTGCTTCAGAAACAAGCCTTCTTGCCGTTCCGGAATCAACACCTGCGTCCACTGCTGATCCGGCAGTATAAATGAATGATCTTGCTGCATCAAGCTTCATCGCAGCTTCTGCCACCTGAAAACTTACTCCCTGAAAATTTGCAATTTCCCTTCCAAATGCTTTTCTTCTGGTTGTATACCTTGTAGCAATTTCAAGTGCCGGTCTTGCGGCTCCAATTGTCATTGCTGCAGTACCAAGTCTTTCAGGAACCATCATGGTATTAAAAACAGGAAGCACATTATTTTTCTCACCAACAATATTTTCTTTTGGAACTTTTACGTCCTTAAAAACAATTCTTGCTGTTCCACCGCCTCTGCATCCCATGAGCCCATAAAGATATTCAACATTAACGCCTTCTGTTCTGTCCACAATAAAACATGAGAGTGACTTATGGGGTTTTGCATCAGGGTCAGTTTTTGCGTAAACAAGAAAATAGTCTGCGCCCTCTCCGCCTACAATAAATCTTTTCTGACCGTTTAAAACAAAATAGTCACCTTTGTCTTCAGCTGTTGTTGTAGCACCGAAAAAATCAGAACCTCCCCTTGGTTCAGTAAGGCACTCTGCTGCAAAAATTTCACCCTTTAGCAAAGGTTTTACATATTTTTCCTTTTGATAGTCAGTTCCATGGGAAATAATTGCATCGCAGACAAGTTCAGCGCCAACACCAAATGTACATGCCATAATATATCCAAGAACTCCAACCTCTTCCATTACAACACCTGTTGAAACCCAGTCCAGCCCACGACCTCCCCATTTTACCGGGTATCTGCATCCAAAAAGATTTCGTTTCCCTGCTTCTCTTAAAAAATCCTTGGGAAAACGGATTTTTTCCTGGTCCATGTCATTAAGCATTTCCCTGGGGATAGATTTAACAAAATCCCTTACTTCGTCTCTAATCTTCAATGCCTCAGTGCTCAACAGGTGTTCGAACATGGAAATCTCCTTTTATTCTTTTAGTTTTTGTAGTCTTTTAATAAACTTTTCCTTCATTTCAAGAAGATCTTTTTCTATTAATTCAAGCTCCTCTTTTCTTTGCGCAATCTCACTTAATTTTTTTTCAGAATATTCCAGAGATCTTTCAAGCTGATGCTTTTCTTCGGGTTCAGAGTTGGCAAAACCTATCATTTCAGAAATTTCTGAAAGGGAAAAACCAAACCTCTTTCCTCTTAAAATCAACTTTAACCTGGCTCTGTCCCTCATTGAATATATTCTTTGATTACCTTTAGTTCTTTCAGGATTGATAAGGCCCTTTTCTTCATAAAATCTTATTGATGACGGACTTATTTCAAGCTCTGAAGCAAGCTCTGATATGGAATATTTTTTTTTCTTCATTTCAACCTCAAACTTAAAGTTAAGTTAAACTTAAATGCTATTTGTAATTTTTTCAACCTTTATTTAAGTTGATTTTTAAGCCCAGATCAAATTATTTAATAAACATCAGCATGAAAACTGCTTTTTTTCTAATTAGCTGCTGAACAAAAACGTCCTTTTTTGTACATTTCGGCGTCAAATTCAAAGTTTAATCCTCAAAATACTCGATGTATCCAAAAGGTTAAAATTTTCATCTTCCTTGAACTGAACAAAAAATTATAATTTTCGGGAAGTTATTATTTTCTAAGATATA
>JACKCP010000022.1 GCA_020633955.1 Desulfobacteraceae bacterium
ATTTTATGTTAAAAAGGAAAATATTTAAGTTCAGATTATTACATTCAAGTTTAAGCCTGATTTTAACCCATCCTTGTTTTTGATTCTCCAATTTTTTTTCGGATTATTTTATATTTACTCTGGATGGGTTTATTTTTTTTAAAGAAATTACTCTATATCAAGTTTTGAAAGCCGATATCTAAAAGATCTGAAACTTATGTTTAAAAGTTTGGAGGCCTTTTTCTTATTTCCTTTTGTAATTTCAAGAGCTTTTAAAAGATAACTTTTTTCAGTTTCCGCAAGAATTTCATCCAAATTTACTCCTGCTTCAACGGAGTTAAGGTCAAAGCAGAAATCCGAAGACAATAATCTTTTTTCACCATAAAAACTGTCTTCTGATTTTGACAGTTCTCTTTTATAAAATGAAAGGGAAAGGCTTTCAGGAAGAATAATATTTGTAGATGAAAGAGCAACACTTCGTTCAATTATATTTTCAAGTTCCCTCACATTCCCGGGGAAATCATACTTCTGCAAAAGATCAAGTGCATAGGAAGAAAGTTTTGAAATTTTTTTACCAGTTTCCTTTGAATACTTGTCCATAAAATGCTGGGCAAGGGTTTTTATATCCTCTTTTCTTTCCCTTAAAGGAGGAATTCTAAGCTCAATGACATTTAAACGATAAAAAAGATCTTCCCTGAATCTTCCTTCGATAACTTCTTTTTCAAGATTTCTGTTGGTTGCACAAATAATTCTTACATCTATATTAAATTCAATATTTCCGCCTACAGGCTTTATCTTTTTTTCCTGAACAGCTCTTAAAAGCTTTACCTGAAGGGTAATTGGGAGTTCTCCGATTTCATCAAGAAAAAGTGTTCCCTTGTTTGCAGCTGCAAAAAGGCCTTTTTTATCCCTCTCAGCTCCTGTAAAAGCACCTTTTACATATCCGAAAAACTCACTTTCCATCAAACTTTCTGGAATTCCGCCGCAGTTAATAACAACAAAAGGAAAATCTCTTCTTTC
Organism: Desulfobacteraceae bacterium; assembly: GCA_020633955.1. Taxonomy (GTDB): domain Bacteria; phylum Desulfobacterota; class Desulfobacteria; order Desulfobacterales; family JACKCP01; genus JACKCP01. The sequence continues at coordinate 1,000 of JACKCP010000022.1, forward strand.
ACTCTGTTCGTGAACTGCCCTGGCAATGAGTTCTTTTCCAGTTCCTGATTCTCCTGTTATCATTATATTGGTTTTAGTAGGAGCAGCCTTTCCAATTTTCTTGTAAATATCAGCCATTTTCGGGCTGGAACCGACAATCCTGTTAAAATGGATATTCTGCTTAAGGCTTTTTTCAATATCTTCCCTGTCTTTTTCAACAGATTTCATTTTAAGAGCCCTTGAAAGTGCATTTAAAAGATCATCATTGTCAAATGGCTTTGGAAGATAGTCATAGGCTCCGTTATTCATTGCCTCAACTGCATTTTCAGTTGTTGCATATGCAGACATCATTATTACTGTAATATCAGGATATTTCTTTCTTGCATGCTTTAAGACCTCTATTCCGCTTAAGTCTCCAAGCCTTATATCACATAAAATCAGATCAAATAATAAATCATTTATTGCATTTATTGCACTATGACCACTATCCGCAGTAAAAGTAACATAATTCTGCCTTGAAAGTATTATTTCAAGAAACTCCCGTATTCCCTCATCATCATCTGCAATGAGAATTTTTTTTCTCTTGTCAGCTGGATCAATCAATTGTTTCTGCTCCAGATGATATTTCCATTTTTGATTGTATACTCACAAATTCCTTTTAATTTTTTCCCGGTAAAAGGTGAATTTTTACTTTTTGAAATAAAACCTTCACGTGTTACTGTCCACTCAAAATCGGGATTTACTATTGTAATATTTGCATGATTGCCTTCAAAAAGTGCATTATTGATACCAATAACTTTCCCAGGGTTTATACTCATTTTTTCTGCAAGTTCTTCCATTGAAAGAATACCTGAAAAAACAAGGTTAAGACTCAAGGCAAGTGATGTTTCAAGTCCTGTTATTCCAAATGCTGCCTCCTCAAAAGGCACAATTTTTTCTTCATCCGAATGGGGTGCATGATCTGTTGCAATTATATCAATTGTATTGTCTTTCAAGGCTTCAATAATTGCAAGTCTGTCAGATTCAGTTCTTAAAGGAGGATTCATTTTTGCATATGTATTAAACAGATCTATGGCATCTTCTGTCAGAGTAAAATAATGAGGTGCAGTTTCTGCGGTTACCTTTGTTCCACTTTTTTTTGCATTCCTAATTATTTCAATAGTTTTTTTTGCACTTACATGGGCAATATGAACCGGATAATCTACAAGACAACCTATTTCAATATCACGCTTTACTCCAAGGCTTTCTGCTGAGTCTGGAATTCCGGTAAGACCAAGTCTTGTTGACACTACCCCTTCATTCATCACTCCTTTGCCTGAAAGTGAAAGTTCTTCACTGTGGCACATAACAGGAAGATCAAACGCCTTTGCATACTCAACAGCTCTTCGCATTACGCCTGAATCACTTACAGGTCTTCCGTCATCTGAAAGTGCAATTGCACCAGCCTGCTTAAGTTCTCCATAGTCACAGATTTCTTCTCCCTTGAGTCCTTTTGTAAGTGATGCAACAGGATGCACATTGGAAAAACCGGCCGTTAAAGCTCTGTCTTTTATAAAAGATGTAATTGAGGGTGAATCATTTACAGGAATTGTATTAGGCATACAGCAGATATCTGTAAAACCGCCCTTTGCAGCTGCCTTTGCACCGCTTTCAATTGTTTCCTTATATTCCTGGCCAGGCTCTCTTAAATGAACATGAACATCAATTAAGCCTGGAAAAACATACATTCCACTGGCGTCAATAACTTTGTCAGCATCTTTTTCTTCGCTGGAAATTTCTTTTATTATCTGGTCTTCAATATAAATATTGGTTTTTTGTTCGCCTTTTCCAAAAACAAGGCAGGTACCGTTTTTAATCAGAATTCTCATTTTTTGAACCTCCGGATACAAGATAAAATAAGGCCATTCTCAGGGCAACTCCATTTGAAACCTGCTCGTTTATTACAGAAATTTCACTGTCAGCAAGTTCAGGAGTAATTTCAACACCCCGGTTTACAGGACCTGGATGCATGACAAGTACATCTTTTTTTGAATTCTTCAGATTTTCCCTGTTAAGTCCAAAAAATCTGGAATATTCCCTGTCTGTTGAAAAAAGATTTGCTCCCTGCCTTTCCTTTTGAATTCTGAGCATTATCACTGCATCAGCATCTGAAAGTGCTTCTTCCATTGTTCTGCTAACACTTACATTGAATTCTTCCTCAATCTTAAAGGGAATCATTGAGGGAGGACCAAAAACTCTTACGTTATTTCCAAGTTTTACAAGTCCTCTCATATTTGATCTTGCGACCCTTGAATTGGAAATATCTCCAATAATTGCAATGTTTAATCCTGTAAGAGTCTTTTTTTTCTCCCTTATGGTCATCATGTCAAGAAGTGCCTGGCTTGGATGGGCGTGTCTTCCGTCCCCGGCATTTAAAATGGAACATTTGAGAAATTTTGAAAGAAAATGGGGAGCACCTGACATTGAATGTCTCATGACTAAAATGTCTGGTTTCATTGCTTCGATTGTTCTTGCAGTATCAAGAAGGGTTTCTCCTTTTTTCATTGAGCTTGACGATGCTGCAAGTGAAACGGAATCAGCACTTAATCTTTTTGCCGCAAGTTCAAATGAAAGTTTTGTTCTTGTACTTGGCTCCTGGAAAAAGAGAACTATTGTTTTACCTCTTAAGGCAGGCACCTTTTTTACAGGTCTTTCGTTTATTTCCTTCATTGAATCTGCTGTATCAAGAATAAATTCAATTTCACTGGCTGATAATGAATTAATATCAAGAATATTTTTTTTTTTAAATTCCATTAATAACTGCTCTCAAAAGTGGTTAAAGCCTTGTCAGGTATACTTTTTAAAATTTTTCAGCAAAATTTTTCAAAAACCCGATTATTTTAAAATTTTACTCATTTTTAATAAAGACTGAAACAAAAAATCCAAACATTAAATAAATCACTGCTTAATTACTTTACAAAAACTTTCTTTCTTCTCCATTTCTGTGTCAGATTCAAAATTTAATTTTCAAAATACTCAATGTATCTTAAAGGATAAATTTTTCATCTTCTTCAAACTTTACAAAGAATTTTAGTTTTCGGTCACTTGCTACCTGAGAATTTTCCCTATTCTTTTCCACCTCACTCCAAATCCGTCATTTTCCCATGACCAGTAAAGAATAAAAGCCTGTCCCCTGAGCCTTTCATATTCTATACATCCCAGAAATCTGCTGTCTGTTGAGTTGTCTCTGTTGTCGCCCATCATGAAATAAGAATTGTCAGGTACTGTTATTGGACCGAAGTTATCTCTTGGGTTTAAGAAGCCTTTATAAATTTTGGGGTCTTCATATTTTGCATAGGGCTCATTTGAAAATCTTTTATCATTTATATAAAGTTTTTTATTCCTTATCTCAATTTTATCCCCTGGAAGGCCTATCACCCTTTTTATAAAATCCTTTGGAGGATCAACAGGAGCCTTGAAAACTACTATATCTCCCCTGTCAGGCTTTGAAACAGGAATAATCGTCTTGTTTGTAAAAGGCATTCTTACACCATAAATAAATTTATTTACAAGAATGTGATCTCCAATAAGAAGTGTATCAAGCATTGACCCTGAAGGTATTTTATATGCCTGAACAACAAATGCCCTTATTATAAGGGCAAGTACAAGAGCAAAGATTATTGCCTCTAAATTTTCACGCAATACACCTTTTTTTTTCTTTTCTTTCATATTTTCGTTCATTTATGTGCGTCCTGAAATTAATAAAGTTTGTCTCCTGCCGGAAACTGGGGCTCACCAATCAGAAATTTTCCCTGTTTTATGTTTTTCTTCAGAATTTCTGCAATTTCCCTTGCTTTTACCATACTGGAAAGTGGAACAGAAGGTATTTTTTTCCCATCAATTTCTATTTCTCCGCTTTTAAGCTCCTTATAACTGACTTTTTTTAAAATCTTTCCTGTGGCATTTGGATAATCCTCAGAATAATCAACAACCTGAGTGTATATATCCTCATCTCTAACAGAAGTAAATCTTGCCATTTCCTCGTTTAAAACCGGTATTGGGATTCCAAGTCCAACTGCAAGAGAACATCCGTAACCTCTTATACTTACACCTCTCAGCCATTCTGCAGACATTTGTTTAAGATCGCCTACTACAAAAAGAGTTGCTGAAGGTACGTCTGGAACACCGTTTTCTCTTCTTGATGTAACAATTTTGCACTGAGTTCCCTGCCAGGTTACATAACCTGTTCCTCCTCCAAGAAAAATCCTTGTGCCAATTCCTATGGTTCTAAGATAAGGATCATTTAAAAGCGGGCTAAGCTCACCTGCTGAACAGAAATTTGCATTTCCCATTCTTGGCTTTAATGTCCCCATGTAGGTATAAATTGTTTTTTTTGAAAGGTTTACAGCACAATTATAATTTTGATAGGCATTTCTCGGGTTGCACAAAAGAGCATATGGAAGCTCCTCCAGAGTTACTTCCTTTGTAAAACTTTTACTGGGATAGCAGTCGGTTCCATAACCTGAACAACACATGGAAACCTTTTTCCCATTAACAAGATCTTCAATTACATGTCCTCCACCATACCTGAAACTTCCAGGCCATACCTTGTTCAAAGGATCTTCCTCGCAGGGCTCTGTTGCTCCAAGATAGCAGTCTACTGCTGCAAGTCCGCCATAGGCAGGAACTTTATTAAAGCTTGCCTTTGAAAATTTGATTAAAGGATTTGACTGCCCTGTATTGATCATAAGACCTGAAGAACACATGGGTGCAAATGTACCTGTTGTAACCACATCAATTCTCTTTGCAGCTTCAACCTCACCCTCTTTTTCTACAATATCAATCATTTCCTCTGCGGTTACAACAACAGCTTCTCCAGCTTTTATTTTGTCGTTTATTTCCTTATAGGTCTTTTTTACTTTAAATTCTGTCATAAATTACCTCAAATTTATTTTGTGGAAAAGCCAAAACCTGGTCTTAAAAAACCTATTGATAGGTCAAAACAAGGTCAAGTTTTGATGTAATATTATTTTTAATCCAGTTCGAATCAAGCCATTCTATTGGATCAACAAATCTTTTATTTATAAACATTCCAAAATGCAGATGATCACCAACCGCCATTCCAGATGTTCCTGTTCTTCCGATTATCTGTCCTTTTTCAACCATATCGCCCTTTTTTACATCAGCCTGACTTAAATGTGAATAACAGCTGAAAAGTCCAAAACCATGGTCTATGGTTACAGTCAGACCGTATATACCAATAGACTTGACATCGGCTACTATCCCATTATTTGATGCAGGAACCGGTGCATTTGAAACAGATGCGAGGTCAAGTCCCATGTGGAAGGCATCATCAATCTTTTTGTTTTTATAATAATAAAATCTATGATCTGCAAAGCCTGCTCTTTTTGCTGAGCCACCCATCTGGATAAACTCTCCAGACCACATTTTTTTATGTTCTGTGCTCTCTGAAACTTTGGTAAGCTCGTCTGAATTCTGTACTCTGTAATCATTATTTACATAAAGAAATTTTTTTACCAGATCATCGGGATTGTCCACCGGAACGTTAAATTCAGGCATTTTCCATGCAAGGAAATTATCGCTTATATTAATTCTATCCTGCCTGAATGAAGCATTCCTTATGTAATAAGGAAAGCCAGCTTTTTTTTCATTGCCTGCCCTGTCAACAGCAACAATATAAAGGGGCTTGTTGTTCTCATTTCTATGATCAAGTGCAAAAAAAGCTATTTTATAATGTGGATCTTTAATAAAACCAGAATACCCGGGGAAGAACTCTTCTCCCACCATAACCCCGTCTTTTGAATCAAGTTCTGAAACTTTATAACAGACAAGTCCTGCACCTCCCGGAGTAATATAGTGCTGTCTTGATATAAGGGAAATATTTGGTGGAGTGGTATCAATTATTACATCCTTTTGAAGATAAAGCTTATTGCCCTTGAAAAAATCCCTGAAAGAAGAGTCTCTTACAAGAAGTCTTAAAGTAGCCATACAGTCAGCAAGGCCAAGCTCCCTTGGATTAAACTGCAACTCTATTTCATAGGAGTTTTCTCCGGTACCTTTCAAAAACCCCTTGGGCTTAAATATCTTCTTTTCAAGAAGAATTTCCCTTTCACCAGCATTGAGGTAAAGATGAACCTCTTTAAGGCCTCTTCCCTCATCTGTGACAGGTATGACAATTTTAGTATTATTACCCATTGAAGTAGAAATTTCTTCAAGAGAGGCAACTGGTTTTTTTCCTTCAAACAGAAATATATATACGAAAACAACAAGGGCTACCAATATTAAAGACAGCAAAATCAGCCAAATTTTTTTAAAACTGCCTTTGCTTTTTTTTCCTAGATTTCTTCTTGACACAATAACCTCCGTTACAGATTTTAAAAATTTTTTTATGAATATCAGCATGATTAAGAGTTATCAAGTATAATATGGGAAAATATTGCCAGCTCAGTCTGCCATTTGCAGCACCCGAATTATATTGACATTAAGGCAATTGGTTTTTATCTTTGACAAATTAACAGTCTTGGAGAAATTTATCATGCTAAATATTTTCAGTAAAAAAAAACTATTTATAATTGCAGGACCATGCGTAATAGAAAAAAAAGAAATCCTTTTTCAGATTGCAGAAAAACTTTGTGAAATAAAAGAGCTGGAAAAAATTGAAATAATATTTAAAGCCTCTTACGACAAGGCAAACAGAACATCAATTTCATCTTTCAGAGGGCCTGGTAAATACGACGGTCTTAAATATCTTGAAGAGATAAAATATAAGTTCAACCTTCCCGTAACATCAGATATACATCATCCTGAAGATGCTGATGCTGTTAAAGATGTTCTCGATATAATCCAGATACCCGCTTTTTTGTGCAGACAGACAGACCTTATACTAAAAGCATCTGAAACAAATCTTCCTGTTAACATAAAAAAAGGTCAGTTTCTTGCGCCATGGGATGTAAAAAATATTATAGATAAAGCCAAATCCACTGGAAATCAAAATATTATTATTACTGAAAGAGGAACAACCTTTGGATACAATAATCTTGTTGTTGATTTCAGGGGTATTCCAATAATAAAAAAATTGGGTGTACCTGTTGTTTTTGATGCAACTCACAGCATTCAGATACCAGGCGGACTTGGGAATGCCTCATCAGGTGAAAGGGAAATGGCTCCGATTCTTGCAAAATCAGCTGTTGCGGCCGGAGCAGATGGTGTTTTCATGGAAATACATCCAGATCCGGACAATGCTCTTTGTGACGGTCCAAACTCATTATTCCTTGATAAGGTGCACAAACTGATAAAGACCCTCATTAAAATTAATGAGGTCTGCAGTGAATAGACTTTTTCCTCTTTTTGAAAAAACCAAACTTCTTCTCCTTGATGTTGACGGCATCCTGACAGATGGAACAATTACATATACTTCAAACGGAGAAGAGCTCAAAAGTTTTTCTGTCAAAGACGGACTTGGCATAAGGCTTCTTAGGGAATCAGGCATAAAAACTGCTGTTGTAACTGCACGAGAGTCTGAAATGGTTTCAAGAAGGTGTAAAGAACTTTCAATTGATCCTGTATTCCAGAATATCAAAAAAAAAAATGAGGTTATAAATAAAATTGAAAAAGAACTTGGAATCAATCGGAATAATATCTGCTTCATGGGTGACGATCTAATTGATATTCCTGTTATGAAATTGTGCGGAATTACCGTAACTGTTCCTGATTCATGTGAAGAAGTCAAAAATAAAGCCTTATATATTACTGAAAAAAATGGAGGAAAGGGGGCTGTCAGAGAAGTGTGTGAATTGATCCTCAAATCCAAAGGTCTCTGGAAAAATGCAATAGAAATTTTTTTAAATCCGGAGAATCATAATTGATTTTAAAAAGATTTTTCATTTTTTTTTTAGTTTCATTTTTTTTCTTTTACCCGGACAAATGTCAGTGTTATTCAGACAAAAATTCAATTAAAATTTCCAATATGTCACACAGCATTTCTTCAAACGGAGAACTTCTGTACAAAATCAAGGCAAAATCCGGAGTAATGGATGACTTTTCTTCAAAAACAATAGCACTTGATTCAATTGAAATTACAGTCTTTAAAAAAGGAACTCCTGAGTTTATAATATTCTCTGACAAGGGAATACTTAACACCACGGACAAAGACCTTGAGCTTTACCAGAATATAAAGGCTCTGAGCAAAAAACACACTATTACCTGCGATAAACTTTTTTTCAAAAACAAAAAAAAAATGATATATCTCAATGGAAACATTAAGATAAAGTCAGGCTTATCTTCGTTTTCATCAAACAAAGGCCAGTATGATATTGAGACACACACAATTACTCTTAAAGATAACCTGGAAGGTATTTTAGATGGATTTTAAAAATTTTGCTGCAGCCCTGCTGATTATTTTCTTTTTTTCATGCTCTGTCTGTATGGCGGAAACCGAAAAAAAATCAGAACCAATTAATATCAGGGCTGATTCAATGAAAATTATACAGGATAAAAATATAACCGTATTTACAGGTAATGTGAAGGTCACCAAGGGGAAAACACTGATAAGCTGCAACGAACTGATTGTTCACTACAAAACTTCAGAAAATGTTAATTCAAGTCCTGACAGAAATTCATTTGACACAATTGAAGCAAAAGGAGATGTTAGGGTTCAAATGGATGACAAAAAGGCAAAGGCAGAGAATGCTGTTTTTGATTCAAAAAACGAAATCCTTGTCCTTTCAGGCGGAAGACCTGAAATAATTGATGGAGATAACAAAATTTCAGGTGATACAATTACATATTTTATAAAAACAGGAGTAATGGAAGCCAGCAGGAAAACCGGCTCCCAGGTAGAAGTGACCTTTACAAATGAATGATATGAAGACTCTACATCTCAAAAATCTTGAAAAGTCATATGGAAAAAGAAAAGTAGTTTCAAATGTAAACATATCCATTTATACGTCATCAATAACCGGACTGTTGGGACCAAACGGAGCCGGAAAAACTACCACATTCAATATGGCTGTTGGTCTTATAACCCCGGATAAGGGAAAAGTTTTTTTGGATGAGCTTGATATAACCGGATATCAAATATATAAAAGAGGTAAAATAGGGATTGGATATCTTCCGCAGGAAGCATCCATTTTCAAAAAACTTTCTGTTTCAGACAACCTCAAAATAATACTTGAGCATTATAAACTCAAAAAAAATGTAATAGAGTCTAAAATTGATTCTCTTTTAGATGAGTTCAATATAAAAAAACTCAAATATCAAAAGGCTGAAAGCCTTTCAGGAGGAGAAAGAAGAAGACTTGAAATATGCAGGGTCTTATCCACTGATCCTGATTTTGTTCTTCTTGATGAACCTTTTGCAGGAGTTGATCCAATTGCGGTATCAGATCTTCAGGAAATAATTTCTTATCTTTCACAGAAAAATATCGGGGTTCTTATTTCGGACCACAATGTAAGAGAAACTCTTGGAGTTTGTGATACTGCCTATATAATAAACAACGGTCAGATAATTAAAAGCGGAACTCCAGAAGAGGTTGCAGAAGATGAAACTGTAAAAAAAACTTATCTTGGAAAAAACTTTAAAATGTAGATAACAATGATTAACTTGTTAAAAAACAGACAAAGAAATATAAATTATGGCCTTTGAACTAAGACAGGACTTAAAATTATCCCAGCAGCTGGTCATGACGCCCCAGCTTCAGCAGGCAATAAAACTGCTTCAGTTGTCACGACTTGAACTGATAGAGACTATTCAGCAGGAACTTGTTGAGAACCCGGCTCTTGAAGAAAGAATTTCGGATGATTCCGGCTCCGGCGAGGAAACACCCGTGGAATCTTATTCTGAAGAAAAAACTATTGAGCTGAAAGAAGACAAATTCCCAAATGAAACCGACTGGGAAAATTACATTGAGGAATACAATACACCCGGAAGGATGAATTTTGATCCTGAAACAAAGGAAGGTCCCAATTATGAAGCCTTCACATCAAAAAAAGACAGTCTTGAAGACCATCTTTTATGGCAGTTTAAAATGCTTTCTCCAACAGAAGAAGAAGAAAGAATTGCTTCTGCTGTAATTGGAAATCTTGACGCAGACGGATATCTTAAAGTTGACATAGAAGAAATTTCACGTCTTTCGGATACAGATATCGAGGATACTGAATACATCCTTGAAACAATGCTCCAGACTCTGGACCCTCCCGGGGTCTGCGCAAGAAGTCTTGAAGAGTGCCTCCTTAATCAGCTCAAAATTTTAAATGTTAAGGACAGCAAGCTTGAAACTCTGATAAAGAACCATTTACCAGAGCTTGGCAACAATAAAATCAAAAATATTGCAAAGGCAATGGGTATATCTACAGACCTTGTGATGCATTATGCTGAAATAATCAGATCACTTGAACCAAAGCCCGGAAGAACTTTTTTTGATGAAACAGCAAATTATATTACTCCAGATATTTACATTTACAGAGAAAATGATGATTTTATAATTGTACTGAATGATGACGGTTTTCCAAACCTTCACATCAACCCGTATTATGAAAAAGCGGTCACAAGCTCTGCAGAGCAGATTGACAGGGACACAAAAAGCTATTTAAGGGAAAGGATAAGATCTGCTTCGGGACTTATTAAAAGTATTTACCAGCGTCAGAGAACTATTTACAGGGTAACTGACTCAATATTGAAACACCAGAGGGAATTCTTTGAAAAAGGTATTGAATATTTAAAGCCAATGGTTTTAAATGATATAGCTGAAGATCTTGAGATGCATGCATCAACTATAAGCCGAGTCACTACTAACAAGTATGCATATACACCTCAGGGAGTTTATGAACTCAAATTCTTTTTTAACAGTTCAATTTCAAAAAAAGGAGGAGATTCCATTGCATCTGTCAGCGTTCATGATAAGATAAAGAAAATAATTGAAGAAGAGGATTCAAAAAAGCCTTTAAGTGATGACAAGATTGCCAAAATTCTTAAATCACAGGGACTCAATATTGCAAGAAGAACAGTGGCAAAGTACAGGGAGGCTTTAAGAATTCTCCCTTCAAGCAAACGAAAACAATACTAGGGAGGTGCATGTATGAACACTTCTGTGTCTTTCAAGAACATCGAACCATCTGACGCGTTAAGAGACTATGTTGAAAAGAAACTGGAAAAAATTGAAAAAAGACTGGACGCACCTGCAGAAGCTGAAGTTGTATTTACAGTGGAAAAAATAAGACATATCACAGAAATAAGACTCCGCAGCGACAAACTTCATATAAATGCAAAGGAAGAGTCTGAAGACATGTATTCTTCTATTGATCTTGTTCTTGAAAAAGTAAAAAGACAGATCAAAAGTACTAAAGAAAAAATGCAGGAAAAAAGACCTGGAAACAAAGACGGAATTAAAGGAGATGCCCTTCTCCCGGATGAAGAGCCTTTGACTGACGCTGAATAGACAAAAATAAAGTCTCATGAATAAATACAGCCGCTTCCAAACATGGAAGCGGCTTATTTATTTAACAGTGATCAAAAAACAGATCTTTTGACAGCCCCGTCCCCGGATTCAAAATTTAATATTAAAAAAACTCAACTTGCATTTTAAACTTTACAGCCTTGATAATGGAACCAATAAATGCTAGGTAAAACTTTTAATATATTATATTCTCAAATTTAAATTATTTATAATTTGGGTAAAAACTTTTTACATATCACGTAAATAAATATGGTTTCAGGCTTAAATCTGAAAATCATTCATAAAAAATTTTATTAACTTAAAAAATGTCTTTAACTCTATGAAACTTAAAAATTATCTACTGCCTCAATTTATCAATATGGACCTTGAATCAAGAGATAAAAAAGCAGTACTTGAAGAACTTGCAAAGCCTCTTTCAGCTTATTCAGGAGTCGACAGTGATGAGCTTGTCAGGACTCTTCTTGAAAGAGAAAGACTTGGAAGCACAGGAATAGGAAGCGGAATCGCCATTCCCCATGGAAAAGTCAAAGGTCTTGAAAAACTTATGATAGGTTTTGGATTAAGTAAAAACGGCGTAAGCTTCGAGTCTATGGATGATAAACCTGCCTTTATCTTTTTTGTAATAGTAACCCCTGAAGACTCAACAGGAGATCACTTGAGGGTTCTGGCAAAAATATCCAGATTATTAAGAGACGGCAGCTTGAGGGAACAGATAAAAAACGCTTCAGCTTATGAGGAAATTCTTGATATAATAACTGAGAATGATACAGATGACTAAAATCGGAAAAAATCAATGAAAAACACTCCGATAGTTATAATCACAGGTGAATCAGGATCTGGCAAATCAGTAGCATTAAATGCCTTTGAAGACTGCGGCTTTTATTGCGTTGACAATATGCCGGCAGCACTTCTTCCCAAATTTCTTGAACTGCCTTTAAGCAAAGAACCTGAAGAAATCGCAGGTATCGCATTCGGCATGGATTTAAGAGAAAAGGGATTTATAAGGGATTATCCGGAAGTTTTTTTATTTCTGAAAGAAAACGATTATTTTCATAAAATAATTTTTCTAAAGGCTTCAGAAGAAACTCTGATAAAAAGATACAGTCAGACAAGAAGACATCATCCTGTTTCTAAAAACTCAAACCTTCTTGATGGAATAAGGCGTGAAAAGGAACTGCTCTCAGGCCTTGAACTTGAATCAGATATTGTTATTGATACATCCAACTATACAGTACACGAACTTAAAGCAGAAATTTCATCCATTGCATCAGGATACACAACTATAAAAGAAATGAGAATAGATTTCATTTCCTTTGGATTCAAATACGGAATTCCCAAGGATATTGACCTTCTTATTGATGTAAGATTCCTCCCAAACCCTTATTTTATTGCAGAGCTAAAAGAAAAGACAGGCGAAGACGATGAAGTAAAAAAATTTGTTTTAAATAACCAGAGAGCAAAAAAATTTTTAAAAAAATATACTGAACTCCTTGACTATTTGATACCGTTATATAAAAGAGAAGGCAAGGCGTATTTGACCCTCGGCGTTGGCTGCACAGGAGGCAGACATAGATCTGTTGCTGTTTCCAGATATTTATTTGAATATATAAGCAGACATGCTGCCAAAGCCGGGATTTTACATAGAGATATAACCCGCCAGCAATAAAGAGGCATTATGATTGGAATTATAGTTGTAACCCACGGAAATCTTGGCAAAGCACTGATTGAAACTGCCGAAATGATAACCGGAGCAAAAATTGAAAACTGCATTGACGTTTCCATTAATGTTAATGAAAATGCCGACGGTTTGCGGGATAAAATAAAAAAGGCCATTAAAAAGGCTGCTAATGAAGATGGAATAATCATTCTTACAGATATGTTTGGCGGAACCCCCTCAAACCTGAGTTATTCATTTCTTGAGGAAGGCAAAACAGAGGTTTTATCAGGTATTAATCTGCCTGTCCTGATAAGAGCCACTGAACTAAGAAAAAAACTCACACTGCCTGAAGTTGCACAGCGGATTGAAACCTTCGGGAAAAAAAGCATTTCACTTGCAAGTGGAATTTTAAAAGGTAACCCAAGAAGTGCCTGATGAAATAATTAAAATTGAAAATGCATCAGAAGATGACATTGATACTTTATACCAGGCTGAACTCATATTATTTAAAAATCCATGGACATTAAAAAATTTTGAAGATGAGTTTAAACAGCCTGAAAAAAACCTGAAAAAAGCAGTATTTAAAAGCCGCATTTGCGGCTTTGCAGTTTCAAGAAAGATACTTGATGAACTTCATATTCTGAAAATATGCTCATTCCCGGGATATGAAAGAAAAAAAATTGGTTCTTTGCTTTTAAATTTTATCATTAAAGAATCCAAGGCAAATATCTGTTTTCTTGAAGTCAGCGAAGAAAATTTGAAGGCTTTGTCTTTTTATAAAAAAAACGGTTTTATAATAACCGGAAGAAGAAAAAACTATTACGGAGATGGCTTTGACGCCCTGAATATGACTAAAGATTTATCCGGAGGAACTTAAATGACTGTCAGAATAGGAATTAATGGTTTTGGTAGAATCGGCAGATCAATGCTTAGAGCAGCACTTGAAAAAAAAAATATAGAAATTGCTGCAATTAATGACCCTGCTCCCCTTGAAACAATGGCCCACCTGATAAAATACGATTCTGTTCATGGTATTTTAAATGCAGATGTATCTACAGATAATGATCACTTAATAATAAACGGTAAAAAAATTCCATACTCATCCCACAGGGACCCTTCATTTTTGCCGTGGAAAAAGCTTGAAATTGATGTTGCAGCCGAATGTACAGGAATATTCAAAGACAGAAAAGACGCATCAAAACATATTGATGCTGGTGCAAAAAGAGTAATTATTTCTGCCCCTTCAAATGACCCTGATGCTACAATTGTTATTGGTGTAAATGAAGATATTTTTGATCCTGACAAACATAAAGTAATTTCCAATGCATCTTGCACCACAAATTGCCTTGCACCTGTTGCAAAAGTTTTAAAGGACAATTTTGGCATCAAGCATGGTTTTATGACAACTGTTCATTCATATACGGGAGCTCAAAACATTCTGGACGCTCCACACAAGGATCTGAGACGGGCAAGGACAGCTGGAGTTTCAATGGTTCCCACGACAACTGGGGCAGCAAAAGCTGTAGGAATTGTAATCCCTGAACTCAAGGGAAAACTCAACGGACTTTCAATGAGGGTTCCAACACCTAATGTTTCAATAATTGACTTTGTTATAAATACAGAGAAAAAAGGACTTACCAGAGAAGACATCAATAATGCTCTAAAAAATGCATCAGAAACAAAGATGAAAGGGATACTGGGATATTGTGAAGAGCCTCTTGTTTCAATAGACTTCAATGGCAGCAGGCTCTCTTCTATCGTTGACTCACTTTCAACAGATATAATTGAAGATATGGTAAAGGTCCTTTCATGGTATGATAATGAAACTGGGTATTCAACAAGAATGGTTGAACTGGCGGCCCTTATAGGTCAGTAAAAAAATACGGAGAAAAAAATGAAAAAAAGAAAATGCCTGATAGCCGGAAACTGGAAAATGCATAAAACTCCTCAAGAATCAGTTAATGAAGCTTTAAAGCTTGTTTCAATGCTGGATGAAAAGGATTTTGAAAAATACGATATAATGATTGCTCCGCCTTTTACATCCCTTAGTCTTGTATCTGAATCGATAAAAAATAAAAACATAGCACTTGGTGCCCAAAATATTTATTTTGAAGCCCAGGGCGCTTATACAGGTGAAATTTCAGCTCAAATGGTCAAAGCCTGTGGCTGCACCCACGTAATTTTAGGTCATTCTGAAAGAAGACAAATTTTCAATGAAACAGACGATTTTATCAATATGAAAATTTCCTCTGCAATATCAGCAGGTTTAATCCCTGTATTATGTATTGGAGAAACAAAATCTGAAAGAAATTCAAATAAAACTCTAAATGTTCTTGACAAACAGGTACAAAACGGATTAAAAGCCATTTCCGTAAGCACGGGTAACGAGCTTGTAATTGCATACGAACCTGTCTGGGCTATTGGTACTGGTGAAACAGCCTCTCCAGAACAGGTAGAAGAAGCTCACTTTAATATCCGTAAGCTCATTGAAAAAATTTATAATAAAAATGTTGCTGATAACATAAAAATACTGTATGGTGGCAGCGTTAAATCAGGGAATGCAAAAGAGTTGCTTTCACTTGAAAATGTTGACGGAGCCCTTGTAGGCGGAGCAAGTCTTAGGGCAGAAGATTTTACTGGAATAATTAAAGCTTAATGGTATAATATTATGACAATTTTTCTCGTTACCATACATATAATAGCTTCCATCATGATAATCATCATGGTACTGTTGCAGGCGGGCAAAGGATCAAGCCTTGGTGCAGCACTTGGAGGCGGAAGTAATCAGACTTTATTTGGACCTACTGGCTCAGGTAATGTACTGACAAAAATAACCACTGGTCTTGCAATTGTTTTTATGTTGACATCTATTTCATTAGCATATATGTCAGGTAAGTCGACTTCTACTTCAGTAGTTGACAAAATAAAGCAGGAAGCACCTTTAGAGACCAGCTCAGTCACAGAACAAAACAGCGAACCTGCGACTGATAACAACGAGGCAGCAAATTAAGCCGCCGAAGTGGTGGAATTGGTAGACACGCAGTGTTGAGGGCGCTGTGGGAGACTCCCGTGCCGGTTCGATTCCGGCCTTCGGCACCAGGCAGCACAAATATAAATAAAGTTCTTTAAAATAGTTTTCATGGTGGGGTTCCCGAGTGGTCAAAGGGATCAGACTGTAAATCTGACGGCTCAGCCTTCGAAGGTTCAAATCCTTCCCCCACCACCACATAAAAGGGTCATTAACTCAGTCGGTAGAGTATCTGCCTTTTAAGCAGAGAGTCGTTGGTTCGAGTCCAACATGACCCACCATGCGTCCCCATCGTCTAGCTCGGTCCAGGACACCGGCCTTTCACGCCGGCGACAGGGGTTCAAATCCCCTTGGGGACGCCAAAAAAGAGTCACTGATTTTTAATCGTGACTCTTTTTTTATCTTCAAAAAGAAAAAATTAAATTAAAATTTAACTTATCCCTAAATAAATAGTATAAAAAATAAAAATTAAAACTTTAAAAGCAAGGAGCAAAAAATGAAGAAAGTTTTTTTCTGGCAATAACACTTATAATTGTTACAGGTTGTCTTGCGAGTCTTTTTCCTTCAGTCAATCCTGTTGAAAAGGATAATCTTTCACTTATAGTTGTGGAAGCTGATATCTTTGAAGTTTATTCAAATGACATAGAAACTGAATTCAACCTGAATACTTTTGCTTCTGGTTTTTTCCCTGTAATTGAAGCACCAGACGGATCAGAGGTTAATTTCAAAATATTTGAGGGGAGTGCCGATACAGGCATTTTATACTACAAAGAAAACGTGATGCCAGGAGTTTATAAAGTAAAGGGATTCAGACACCTCTGGATGACACATACTGACTTTATGCATACTCCAATAAAAGATCTTAAATTTAATGGACAAAGCAATGAAAAATGGATTCAAAAAGATTTTTATCCTTTTGATAAAAAAATTAATATAACAGTAAACCAAGGTAAAATGGAATCACTTGGCAAATACAGTTTTAAATTCAAGCCTTTTGAAGCTGTTGAAGGCAAAACAGAAAACAGGAGAAAGGCTCATAGCTTTGTATATAAAATAATTGAACCTCAAAATAAAACAGCACTTAGCGTAATGAAAAACTGGAGAGCAGGAAACTGGCCGGAATGGAACCTTAAGAATCAAGTTTCGCCTCAATAAAAAAAATTAAACAAGGAGCAGTAATATGACATCAATTGCCATTATTTTATCCGGATGCGGAGTAAATGACGGAACAGAAATTCATGAAGCAGTTATAACCATGCTCTGTCTGGACAAAAAAAATGCCCACATTTCATATTTTGCTCCAGATATTAATCAGTCATCTGTAATAGACCACATAAGCCATTCAATAATGTCCGAGCCAAGAAACATAAAAACAGAATCAGCAAGAATTTCCAGGGGAAATATAAAGGATATAAAAGAAGCTGACCCAGAAAAACTTGATGCTGTCATTTTCCCCGGAGGTGCAGGGGTAATCAAAAATTTTTCAAAAATATTCCAAAATCCTAAAAACCCAGATATAAATTCAGACATTTCAAAGCTTGTTTCTGATATGCATTCACATAAAAAACCAGTTGGAGCAATTTGTATATCCCCCCTTTTGGTTGCAGCTATATTGGGAAAATTTCAACCACTGCTTACCATAGGAAATGACATTAATACCGCAAAAATGATAGAGGATTTCGGTGGAATTCATCAAAAATGCAATTTTGACTCCATAGTATTTGATGAAAAAAATCTTATTGTCTCAACTCCGGCATATATGCTTTCTAAAGGACCTGCACAGGTTTATGAAGGTATAAGCAAGCTGGTTGAAAAAATTTTTGAATTATGCCAGAAAAATTGAAGTACAGCTTAAAAAGTATAAAAAGGGAAACAAATGAGTATTACAAAAGTATTAAAATATAAAGGTTGTTCAAATATTGAAATAGCAAAGGCCTTATCTGATCTGTCCAAAAATCTTCTAAGTTCATGCAAAAAAGACTCTAAGCTTATAGAACTTATTATGTCGCTTTCTGTTGCAGCATGGAATCTTTCTCTTTTTGAAGACAGTGATGAAAATTATCTTCAAAAAATTGAAAAAAAACTTCCACAAGACTTAAACGATGAATATAAGCTTATATTTAAAACTTTTCTTCTGAATCTGATAAGAGAAAAACAGAACAAATATCCAGATTACCTTAAGGGGATAACTTCCTTTAATCTAAATAATAAAGATGGAAAGCTTACTTTTTCGGTAAAGGCACTCCCAGTCAAACCTTTATAAATATAAAAGCCGTTTATATTAAAACGGCTTTACTTCGTATTATTAATTACCTGAAAAAATAATGCATTCAGGGGATCTAATTTCAAAAGATCGACAGTCTGACCATTTCCCAAAGCAATTACTTTTGACAATACACTTAACAGCATTTGATTCAAAAACAACTACATAGTCATTGTATTTCCACATATTCCCACGCATCTGTACAGGAAGGCCAGCAGGAAGGCTAGCAGCAAGGCATATCAGCTATAAATGCATCAGCCTTACCTTTTACAATTGTGCCAACAAGATCATCTGCTGATTCAACCTCATAAAATCTGCTTTCAGGCATGAATTTCTTTAACGAGGCTTCTGAACTGTTACCTTTTGCAAAGGCTATTTTAAACTGAGTTGAATTTAGATCTTTATATGAAAAAATACTGTCCTTATACTTTTTATCAAGGACAACAGCCTGTCCTGTGACTATATATGGCTGGAAAAACATAACATCCATGTTTCTTTTTGGAGTAATTGTAAAAGTAGCAGCACCAAAATCGTAATCACCATTTTCTATTGCAGTAAGTATTTTATCAAATCCTACATATCCGCCCCGGGTTTTTATTGCAAAAGGAGGATAGTCGCTTGCATCAATAGTTATTGTAGTTTCACCGGAATTTTTTATCTTGTCTAATCCCGAAATTTTATCATCATAAACTTGCATTTGATTACAGTTTGAAAACAGCAAGATAAAAAAAATTACCAAAACATTTTTTAACTCTTTAAACATTTTAAATTCCTGAAATTTAGAAAAAAATTAACAGATCTCTTGTCATGTCAAAATTGTATTCTCATTTTTTTCAATGTTTCTTGATATTTAAGTTTAATATTTGTATATATCCAAAAAAAGGGATTGTTATGAAATGGATATCAAACAAAAATAAAGTACCAATTTATTCATGGTGTAATATTATTGAAGGTAAAGCAATTAATCAGGCAGATAACATTGCAAATCTCCCATTTGCCTTTCACCATATAGCTTTAATGCCAGATTGCCATCAAGGCTTTGGGATGCCAATCGGCTGCGTTGCAGCTTTTGAAAATTTCATTGTACCAAATGCCGTAGGAGTTGATATCGGTTGTGGAATGGGTGCTGTAAAGACTGATATTCATTTTGAATATCTAAATCCACAATTAATTAAAAAATATTTTCAATCCTTGAAAAAAAAATACCAGCCGGTTTTTCAATTCACAAATCAAACCAGAATTGGAAAGGATTTGATGATTTCATTAACAATTTTTCTTCAGGTAAACCAGGATGGTATTCAGATAAGATTTTTGACCGTGCTAAAAAAAGTCTTGGCACCCTTGGAAGCGGTAACCATTTTATTGAACTGCAAAAAGATCAAGATGGTTTTATCTGGCTTATGCTGCACTCTGGTTCAAGAAACCTTGGTAAAACAATAGCTGAGCATTATCATTTAAAGCCAAAAATTTTGTGCGGCAAACAAAATTACACTTCCAACAGATGAGCTGGCAGGTCTCTCATGTGATTCTAATGAGGGAAAATCATATATTAGAGATATGAGTTTTGCACTTAAGTTTGCTGCTGAAAACAGAAAAAAAATGATGACAGTTTTTAAAATACAATTTCAAATATAATCCCCTGCAATTTTACAGAAGAAATAAATATTCACCATAATTACTCTGCTCTTGAGAGATAATATCTATGTACAAGAAAGGCAATTCTGCAAAATAAATGAAAAAGGGATTCCTGGTTCCATGGAACTGTCTCATGATTTTGATAACAGAATTAATCTATATAAAAATTTCTGTCTCCCCTGCTCCTCAAACAGGCAGATAGAAAGTTCCACTCAGGTAATTGCAGTTCTGTCACCGGAAAAGGATTTTGAGCATGAAAAGTCATTTTATAAAGGCCTGAACAATTTTAATATTGTAAAAACTACATCGCCTCTTGACAATAAATCAATATGGATGGAAATTTTTCCAAAAAATGTGTCAAAAAGCCATGCCGCTTCCTGGCTTGCCGGCAGGCTCAACATCAAAAGGGAAAATATATTGTCAGTTGGAAACGACTACAATGACGAAGATTTATTAAGCTGGTCAGGAAATTCTTTTATTACTGAAAATGCGCCAATTGATCTTAAGAAAAAATTTAAAAATGTTCCCTCAAATGATTCTGGAGCCGTAAAAACTGCAATTGAAACCTGGACAAACAATTTTTCTCAATATGAAACGGAGTCTTATTTATGAAAAAAGTTATTATTATTCCTGCAAGATACGGTTCTACAAGGCTTGGAGGAAAACCTTTAATAAAAATTCTTGGAAAACCTGTAATTGAGCATGTTTATCAAAGATGCAGAAAATGTGAAAATATTGATGAAATATATGTTGCAACAGATGATGAAAGAATTGAAAATTTCTGTAAATCTGCAAATATCAATTCAATAATGACTTCAAAGGAACATAAGTCAGGTACAGACCGTGTATATGAAGCCGCTGATAAACTCAAACTTGCAGATGACGACATAATTATAAATGTTCAGGGAGACCAGCCCCTTGTTCATCCAATTTCAGTTGATGACGCGGTAACACCTTTTTTAAATGGTTCACCTTTGATGTCAACCCTTGCATACAAAATAAAAAACAAGAATGAAATTACTGATCCAAAGGATGTAAAGGTAGTTTTTTCAAAAAAAGGCAAGGCTATTTATTTTTCAAGAGCCTCCATACCTTTTCCAAGGGACGGTGAAACAGATTATTATTACAAACACCTGGGAATTTATGTTTATAAAAAATCATTTTTAAAAACATTTACATCTCTTCCAAAATCAGACCTTGAAGAAATTGAAAAACTTGAACAGCTCCGGGCTCTTGAATACGGCTATGATATAGAAATTGTAATTACTGATTATGATTCTCCTGAAGTTGATCTTGAATCTGATATAAGTAAAATTGAGACCTTGCTCAAAAACAATATTTCTGATAACTAAAATTAACTTTTCCTTACCATATTTTACTTACATTCGGAGATTTATTTATGAAGGTGATGATAACCGGTGCGGCGGGATTCATAGGCTCAACCCTTGCAAAAAAGCTTCTTGATAATAATTATGAAGTTACAGGCGTAGATAATTTAAATGATTATTATGATGTAAACCTGAAAAAAGACAGGTTAAAACGTCTTGAAATAAACAATAATTTCACGTTTGAATTTCTAGATATTTCCAGCAGGGAACAGATGAAAGAACTGTTTGAAAAAAACAGTTTTGATTATGTAGTCAACCTTGCAGCCCAGGCAGGAGTAAGATACAGCATTGAAAATCCACAATCATATGTGGACACAAACCTTGTTGGCTTTGGAAATATTCTTGAAGGCTGCCGCCATTCAAAAGTAAAACATCTTGTTTATGCATCAAGCAGTTCTGTATATGGACTTAATGAAAACATGCCTTTTTCAGTTCATGACAATGTTGACCATCCAATCAGTCTTTATGCTGCTTCAAAAAAAGCAAACGAACTTATGGCCCATACTTACAGCTATCTTTATGATCTGCCAACAACAGGACTCAGATTTTTCACTGTTTACGGACCATGGGGAAGACCTGACATGGCATTGTTTCTTTTTACAAAAGCTATTTTAGAAAACAAGCCTATAAAAGTTTTCAATAACGGAGAAATGAAACGGGATTTTACCTATATAGATGATATTGTGGAAGGTGTTTCAAGGGTAATGGAAAAAATCCCAAAACCTGACCCGAACTGGTCGCCAAAAAATCCTGATCCCTCATGTGGAAAAGTCCCATATAAAATTTACAATATTGGAAACAATAATACAGTGGGTCTCATGGAATTTATTGAGGCAATAGAAGATGAACTTAAAATCAAGGCAAAAAAAGAATTTCTTCCTCTACAGCCAGGGGATGTTCCAGCAACATGGGCAGATGTTGATGATCTTATTAAAGACACAGGATTTAAGCCAGACACAAATGTAAAGGACGGAGTAAGAAATTTTATAAACTGGTACAGGGATTATTATAAAGTATAAGGATTTAACCCATGCATATTACAGTTATCGGAACAGGTTATGTTGGACTTGTAACAGGAACATGTTTTGCCCAGATGGGTAATTTTGTCAACTGCGTTGATGTTGACACAAAAAAAATTGAAAATCTGAACAAAGGAATTCTTCCAATTTATGAGCCAGGTCTTGATGATCTTGTGGAAAGTTCTGTAAAACAGGGATTTTTGAAATTTACAACCTCTCTTTCAGATGCAATGAAAGAATCAGATATTTATTTTATAGCAGTTGGAACACCTCCCGGAGAAGACGGCTCAGCTGACCTTCAGTATGTTCTTGCAGTTGCAGAAGAAATCGGCGAAAATCTTGAAAAATACGCTGTAATAGTTGATAAATCAACTGTTCCTGTTGGAACCGCGGACAAGGTAAAACAAGCCGTTCAAAAAAAGCTTGAAAAAAGAAATCTCAAAATTGAATTTGATGTTGTAAGCAATCCCGAGTTTTTAAAGGAAGGGGCTGCAATTGATGATTTCATGAAGCCTGACCGGGTCATAATAGGAGCAGAGTCTGATAAAGCTGCAAATATCATGCAAAAACTCTATGCTCCCTTTTCAAGAAGCAAGGATAAAATAATTACAATGGGAATAAGAGATGCAGAACTCACAAAATACGCTGCAAACTCGATTCTTGCCACAAAAATTTCTTTTATGAATGAAATTGCAAATCTTTGTGAAATCCTTGGAGCTGATGTTGAAAACGTGAGAAAGGGAATAGGCTCAGACCAGAGAATCGGTTATCATTTTATTTATCCAGGCTGCGGATACGGGGGTTCATGTTTTCCAAAGGATGTTAAGGCTCTTGTGAACATGGCAAAAAAAAGCGGATTTGAGCCTCTTGTTCTTGAAGCAGTTGAAAAAAGAAATGATCTCCAGAAAAAAAGACTTTTTGAAAAAATTACAGATAGGTTTGGAAACAATCTTTCTGGAAAGACCTTTGGAATCTGGGGACTTTCATTCAAGCCCGGAACAGACGATATGAGGGAAGCTTCTTCAATTGTTCTGATAAATTCACTTATTGGAGCAGGAGCAGAAATCAAAG
>JACKCP010000023.1 GCA_020633955.1 Desulfobacteraceae bacterium
GATACCCCATATGGACTTAAGAGCGGAATAATATTTTGGAAAGAGGAATGATTTTTCTAAGATAAAAAACAGGTAATTGGCAAAAAATTAATTTGAAACCGGGGAAATAAAAATCATCCCCGGTTTTTTTAACCTCTACAAATCATTAATAAAAGAAATAAGCGCCATCTGCACAGCAGGAACCGTATATTTCATTCTATCAACCTTTCCGTTGCTGAGTATTCCAATAAGTCCTTCGCTGTATCCTATTCTTTTGTTCATGGTATAACCTGATTTTTGAACGGCTTCATCAAGTTCCATTTTATCATTTATAAGATAGTCAGCTGTTTTGTCAGGAAGCCTGAATGCAGGGCCAATTCCATTGAAAATTTTTTGTCCGTTATAAAATGCACATACAGTTGTGTTATAATAAATATTTTCCAGCGGATCTTTAAAAATACCTGATTCAATACCGCAGCCAATAAAACACTGAGTGTTTTTAAATGCATTCATGGCCCTGTTTGATGCCCCCTTTATTGTTTCTTCAAGTCCGATGGGCTGATCTGATACAAGGGAAGGCACTTCAAAATTTTTAAATTCTATTTTTTTCCCTTCAAAAAAATCAATTGCACCTGTTTTCAGAGCCTTAAGTTTTACGGGATTTTTTGAGCCAAGACAGATAATCATGATTTGATTCCATTTTTTTATAAGTATTCAGCTGAAAAACTAAAACCTTACTATTTTAATTGGTATTTAACTCAGGATATGGAATCTCTGCAACAATTTTTGTACCTGTTCCAAGAACTGAATTAATTTCCATCTGCCCTCCGATAAGAGAAATTCTTTCCCGCATTCCCTTGAGACCCATTTTTTCACCTGCCACACTTGAATCTGATTCTGTTTTAACATCAAAGCCTTTTCCATTGTCATCTATACGTAAAATAACCCTTGGATATGAGGCAATAAGTCTTATTCTAGCCATATCTGCACTGGAATGTTTTAAAATATTATTGAGTGCTTCCTGAATTATTCTGAATATGTTTATTTCTATGTCAAAACTGAATTTTATATTTTCCATTCCTGCTGAAGTAAAATCTATTTCAATTCCATGCTTGAACGAAAAATCTTCACAATGCTGATAAATTGCTTTTGCAAGGCCAAGCTCTTCAAGATTTGGTGGTCTCAAATCATAGGAAATATGTCTTATATCTGATATTGAATCTTTTAACCCATTGGAAAGAATCTGTATTTTATCCTGAAGGTCGTCTTGTTTGGAATTTTTAAGCGAATCAGCTGTAATTTTGAGAAAAGAGAGGTTTTGTGCAACATGGTCATGAAGGTCAAGTGCTATTTTTTTTCTTTCATTTTCCTGTGCCTTAATGATTTCTTTGGTAAGTGAACTTATCTGTTCTTCGGCCTTTTTAAGTTCTGTAATATCCTTTGCGTATACAGCAATTCTGTCTATCTGAGTTTTATTTCTCTTTACTGGGTAAAGGGTTATGTCATATATAAACTCTCCTGCTGAATCCTGAAACCTTATTATCTGTCCTGTAATTGTAACTTCCCTTATGTATTTTTTCTGATGTTTGATAAAGTTTTCAGGAAATAAATCAAAGATTTTTTTACCGATGAATTCTTTGGGTGTAAAGCCAAATCTTTTGGCTGCTATTTTATTTGCTGTGATAATAAATCCTTCTGAATCAATCATTATCACAGAATCCCTTGTGGCATTTATCAGTGCTCTTATCTGTTCTTCTCTTTCTGCAATTTCAAGGGTGAGCTGCTTGAGTTCTGTAATATCAGTGATTACGGCAAAGCTGCCATCATAGTTTCCCTCATTGTCATAAAGATTCTGCCCCTGAAACAGTACAGTAAGTCTTCTATTGTCCTTTGTCTTTATTTCATGCTCAAATACTATGCTTTGTTTCAGATTGGAAGGGTGGAATATTGAGGAATCATCAACAAGCCTGTCCAGCAGTTCGTATGATTTTCTGCCTATCATTTCATGCTGACTGTAACCTGTAATTGCACACATTCTTGCGTTGACATAAGTAATGACCCGGTTTTTGTCCTGGACACCAAGACCGTCATTCATTCTTTCAACAAGTGTTCTGTATTTCGTTTCACTCTGGATAAGAGCTTTTTCAGCCTTGAGTTTAAATTCAACTTCCTTTTGGAGTTTTGTATTGAGCTTTATCAGATCCTGTGTTCTTTGCTTTATTCTTTCTTCAAGCTTTGTGGTTGTTTCCTGAATAATATTCTGAGCCTGTTTTTTATCGCCGATTATTTCACTAAGACTTGTGAATTTTTCCATATTTTCAAGACAGATTGCAGTGTGTGCACATATTATTGTCAAAAGCTCAACCTTGTCCTGGGTAAAAACATTTTTTATATCAATGTTTTCAAGGTAAATTACTCCTTTTAAATTCTGGCGTCTTATTACAGGAAGACAGATAACCGATTTTGGAATTTTTTCTGCTTCAGGTGTGAAAAGCTTTGAATATTCTCTGGAAATCTGTTCAGGAAAAAAGGTTTGCCTTGTCTGAAAAACGTTGTGAACTACAGGTTCAAGTATTCCTGAAAAGGAGGATATTGAAGCTCCTGGATCATAAAATTCAGGGCCTGTATCTGCAGATGAGGATGCAGATACAACAGGAATATTTTTTTTAAGCTCAATAAAATATCCATGGGTTGCTCCTGAAATGTCGGTTAGAATATCCATCAGCTGCAGGATAAGTTCACTTTTAATTATTTTTTCAGACAGAAGTCTCAATGCCCTGAAAATCTTTGGAAAATTTCTAAGGGGAAAGTCCGGTTCAGAAAAGTAGTTTATTTCAGAATTTATTCTTAGATTTTCTGAACCAATAAGGCTGGACAATTTCAAAAGACAGCCCCATTTTTTATATGCAGAAACTGCCTGGTTAAGATAGCTGTATGCAGTTTTGCTTTTGTCTGTTTCTCTGTAAAATATATAGGCACGTTCAGCAAATAGTGCTTCATCCTGGGTTAGATCATTTTCCCTTGCCAGATTTATCGCCTGCTGGAAAAAATATTCTGCTTTTTTAAAGTTTTTGGAAATTCTTGCCTTTTCGGCTTTGATCAAAATATATCTGTGGTAGTGATTGACTGGTGAAAGATTTGCAAATTTCCTGAATTTTTTTGTCCGCTGCGCAAACTCTTCACCAATATGATGCTGATATCTGTTGTTTGTAATCTTTTCAAATTTTAACAGGGAAATAAGTGCACCAATAAAAAGATGATATGGATAAATAAGAAGTGATGCCGCTCCTTTAATATTTTTATTTGCCTCTTTCCAGTACTTATCAGCCTTTGGAATATTGTTCATATAAAGATAGATAAAACTGTTTGCAAAATTTATTAAAAATTTTCCTGTAATATCAGGTGTTTCATTTATATCGTCGCTGATTCTGGGGTGTGAAAGTATTTCCTGGTGGTTCAAAGGTCTTAGCTCTGACTCTTTAAGGAAAATTCTAGTTAATTTAATAAAAATTCTCAAGTGGTTCAGTGCCAGCTTCTGGCCCATTTGTTCAAGTGTTATTTCAGCAATTTCAAGCTCTTTTCTTATATTTGCAAGTGGATGGCCTGCAAAAAATGAATAGCTTGAAAGAGCCTGAATAGCATGTGAACCAAACTCGAAATCACCAAGCTCAAAAGCTGTTTCTTTACCCTTCCTCAGCATTGGAAGGCATGAATTAACCGGATTTTGCCAATGCTTTAAAAAAATTGAATTTACAATTAAAGATCTGGCATAACCTATTGAATTGGTGTTTATTTCTCCTGTTTCAATACTTAAATCCCCAAGGGATGATGCATACTCATAGTCATTTAAAATTTTGTTAACAGAAATACCAAAGGCAGATAATCCGTAACAGGTTTCGTCGCAAAATCCATATTTAAGACTTATTCTTACCAGCAGTGAGGAAAGAACAGGATGAAGCTCAGGATATGAAAGATAGGCCGGAGTTAAGAGAAGAGATAAAATTCTCATGGTTGTAATCATTATTTTATCTTCCATAATCCTTAAATTCTTGATTTTTGATTTAGGATTTGAGGAAAGCAAAAATTTAGTTTTTAATACACTTAAAACAACCCTTGTTCTTGAGGGATATTCATTTATTTTTATTCCAAGTTTAGCAAGAATAAAAATTCCTGATTTTATGGAACTTTCAAGTTTATTATCGGAAATCTGGGAACTTATGAGAAGTTCATATGCCTTTAACTGGCTAATTATGTTTTTATTGTTTAAAAGAATTTTTTTTGCGTTTTCTCTTACTTTTTCATAGTCTCCGGATAAAAGAGCCGAATGACCTGATTCAATGCATATTTGTGTTGCAAGATCCTGAGATTCCTTCCACATATTACTTCCAAGAAGACTGGAGGCATTTTCAAGAAATTTTAAAGCCGTGCTTCCTGAACTGGATCTTATTGCGTTTTTGGCAGCTCTTAGGTTGAGGCGGGCAATTTCAAGTTTTTCTTCTTTTGGAAGAAAGTCGCTTCCTTTATTAAAATGATATACTGTTTCATAAAGAGTTTCGCTTTTTGAATCAAAATTATAATCACTTTCCAGATCGTCTTTTTCAATAGTTGAAAAAAGTTTTCTTGCAATCCATAAATGTTTTTTCTTTCTTTCCTCAAGAGACATTGAATCAAGAATTGTCTGCTGGATATTATCATGTCTGAAATAATAGTTTTCATTATTGTTTGTTTTTGTCTTGAAAATCAATCCTGAATAAAAGGCAGGCGAAAGTAAGGATTCGATTTCAGTTTCTGAAATATCTGAAATAACCGAAAGTCTTGATTTTGAAAAAAAAGTGCCCGAGCATGCTGCTGTGGCTAAAAGTTCAAATTCACTGTTACTGAATCTTTTTAAAATTTCATTAATATAATTGTTTGAAAAATTCTGTCTGCTTTGCCTGTATACTGCATCAAAATTCCATTTCCAAATTCCTGAGTCAAAATCATAATATATAAGTTTGGATGCATGGATTGAAAAAATGTATTGATGTATCTGAAATGGATTTCCTCCAGTCTGCTGAAATATTAAATTTGCAAGGGCGACATTTTCTCCTGGTTCATTTCCAAAACTGTCCTGAACAAGTTCTGAGATATGGTGTGTTGCAAGAGGCTCAAGTTCAATTATTTCAAATGGAATATAACTGTTTCTCATGGATTCCATTATTTCATAAAGATATTTTGTGGATTGATTGTCAGCATTCCTGAATGCACAGATTACAAGAATGGAGCCTCCCTGAAAATATCTTGATATTAGAGAAAAAAGCTCAAGGCTTGCCGTATCTGCCCAATGAAGGTCATCCAGAAAAAGAATAACAGGATTTGCATAAGAGAGACATGACTCAAGGAACTTGCGGCATGCTGTAAAAAATCTGTTTTTATTTGTTACAGGGTATTTTTCTCCTGGATCGTCATCAGGATTTATAAGCATGGAAATTTCCGGGATAAAATCCGAAATAATCTTTGAGTTGTGCTTTAGATTTTGTCTGAAACTTTCCCTTAATCTATCTGCGCTGTCTTCTCCCCTTGTAAAAACCTCCCTGATAAACTGGGAAAAAGCATCTTTAAATGCCGAATATGGTTTTTGTCTGTTTTTTCTGGAAAATTTTCCGGAAATTACAATTCCACCTGCTTCATTTACATTGTTTTGAAATTCATTTATGAGCTTTGTTTTGCCTATTCCTGGTTCGCCCTTAATGAAAATATTTTCCTTATATCCTTTGGCCGCCTTGTAAAAAGCAATTAAAAGCCGGCTAAGCTCGGTTTCTCTTCCATAAATTTTATCAGAAATTGAAAAATTGCCTGAAATATCTCTTAACCCGGGTGTAAAGGAAGCTATTGAATCCTTTTCCTTATATGCCTCAATACATCTGGTAAGATCATGTTTAAGTCCGTAAACAGATTGATAGCGTTTTTCCTTGGACTTGGATAAAAGTTTTTCAATGATTTTTAGAATTGGCGGAAAAATTTCAGGTGGTTTCTCCTGAATCGGGTTTTTGGAAACAAGTGCATTTATAAAGCTTTGGATGTCTTTTATGTCTTCAAAAGGTACAATTCCTGTAAGACATTCATAGAATAATACTCCTGCAGAATAAAAATCTGTTCTAAAATCTATTCCTTCACTGTAGCTTTCAATCTGTTCTGGTGCAAGATAATGCATAAAATTTTCTATTGGCTGACCATGTTCTACGGGAAGTGATTTTAAAATTGAAAATGAGCTGAAAGATGGTGGAAGTGCATTGATATTGTCGTTACCGTCAATAAAAATTGAAGCAGGATGAACATTTAAATATGGTATATCATTTTTGTGAACTGCTTTAAGAAGTTCGGTAATTTTACACGCCAGGTCAAGAAAAGCTGTAGTTGAGGAAAATGGGTGATTTTTTTTCTGGTTGAAATTTTTCCCAAAAAAAGTTGAAAGGGGTCTTCCAGGGGGCCTTTCAAAAACTACGGTGAGTTTTCCAGTAGAGTTATCAGTGGTGATATCTAATATTGCAGCTGTTTTTTCTATTGGGTTTTCCTTTAGTCTCTGGAGCTGCTTTTTTAATTCGTCAAATTCTATGGAATTGATAAAAACATCATATTTTCTTAATATGATGTTTTCTTTGTTAAGTATATTAACAGCTTCGTATGAAGTAAATCCGGGTTTTTTTGATAGGAACCCGGTAATTCTGTACTTATTTTGAATAATTTCCATGAATATGGTTTTTCCTGATTTTTTCGAATTTAATTTTTGAAGCGATAATATCAGAATTTTAAATTAAAATACAACCCAGATTGAGCTCTTTTCAAGTTTGTCCGCAGTACTGCACAGTGTATGTTTTTTTTATTTGTAAAATCTTTGTCTTAAAGTAAAAATTTTGCTTTTTTCAGGTAATATGATAATTGGAAATAAAAAATTAATAGAAGGTGAGCTGAATAGTGATTGGCACAAAACTGATATTTTTGGTCCGATTTAAGAAAGATGCAAAAGTTAACCTTCATGATATTTGGAGTATTTGGAGGATTAAAGTTTAAATCTGACTTGGAAATGGACAAAAAAGACCGTTTTTGTTCAGCAGCTAAATATAATCCTTTAAAAAGATTTATCTAATCAGGCTAATTAATTACAGGAAAAGAAAATGAGCGATAAAGAAATTTCATCACATTTCATCAGAACAAAAATTAAAAAAGACCTTGAGACAGGAAAATATAAAACAGTTGAAACAAGATTTCCTCCTGAACCAAACGGTTTTCTTCATATAGGACACGCAAAGTCAATTTGTCTAAATTTTGGAATGGCAGATGAGTTTAAAGGAAAATGTCATTTAAGAATGGATGATACAAACCCTGTGAAAGAAGATCTCCTTTTTGTCGAAGCAATAAAAAAAGATGTTAAATGGCTTGGGTTTGACTGGAAAGAAAATTTATCCTTTGCATCGGACCTTTATGATTTTTTTTATGAAACAGCTGTAAATTTTATAAAAAAAGGAAAGGCCTATGTCTGTGATTTGAGTTTTGATCAGATGAGAGAGTACAGGGGAACCTTGACTGAGCCGGGTAAGAACAGCCCTTACAGAGACAGGACAGTAGAAGAGAACCTTGATCTGTTCGAAAAAATGAAAAAAGGCGAGTTTGAAGAAGGGTCAAAGGTTTTAAGACTTAAAATAGATATGGCTTCTCCAAATCTGGTGATGAGAGATCCGGCAATATACAGGATAATGAAAGTTCCCCATTACCGTACCGGAGACAAGTGGAAAGTTTATCCAATGTATGACTTTGCGCAATGTCTTTCTGATGTGAAAAACGGTGTGACCCATTCAATCTGTACACTTGAGTTTGAAAATAACCGTCCTCTTTATGACTGGATATTAAAAGAAAGCGGTATAGAAGCTGCAAACGGATTACCTGAGCAGACAGAATTTGCAAGGCTTAATCTTTCATATACGGTTTTGAGCAAAAGAAAGCTCATTGAGCTTGTCAATAAAAAAATAGTTGAAGGCTGGGATGATCCAAGAATGCCAACAATTGCAGGAATGAGAAGAAGGGGGATACCGCCTGAATCAATAAGAAATTTTTGTGAAAAAATTGGAGTTGCAAAAAAAGATTCTGTGGTTGATGCAGCCCTGTTTGAGCATTGTGTCAGGGATGAACTTAACGTTAATGCCAAAAGAAGGTTTTGTGTTTTAAATCCTCTAAAGGTTGTAATTGAAAATTATGAGGATGATAAGGAGGAAATTTTTGACTGCCTGAATCATCCTGGCGACGAATCAATGGGAACAAGGCCTGTGGCATTTTCTAAGGTTATATATATAGAAAAGGAAGATTTTCTGGAAGATCCTCCGAAAAAGTTTTTCAGGCTTGGGCCTGGAAGGGAAGTAAGACTTAGATATGCCTATATAATAAAATGCGTTGATTATATAAAAGATGAAAACGGAGAAGTGACTGAACTTAGATGTACCTATGACCCTCTTTCAAGAGGCGGCAATGCCCACGATGGAAGAAAAATCAAGGGTACAATTCACTGGGTATCTGAAAAACATGGCCTTGATGCAAACGTTAAAATTTATGACAGGCTTTTTAATACAGAAAATCCTGGCAAGGGAGAGCTTGAGGAATCACTCAATCCAGACTCACTTAAAATAATACAAAACTGCAAAATTGAGCCTTCGTTAAAGGACGCAAAGCCAGGTGAAAGATTTCAGTTTGAAAGAAACGGATATTTTACAGCTGATAAAGATTCTGATTCAGACAACAGGGTTTTTAACCTTATTATTACATTAAGGGACCAATGGGAAAAAATATCAGGTAAAAAATAAATATTGGTCCGGCTCAAAAAAAGTTTTTATTGCATTTAATGATTGTCTGAAACTGAGTAATCTTTGTTCAGCTTCCAGCTAAAACTTAAGGTTTTTTAAATGATTGAAGCAAAAGGACATATTTTTGTTCCTGGAAATTTAAATAATAAATATCTTTGTCCTGATTCTGATTTTACCGGTTTTGAGTTTGAGTCTGGTTATGATAAATGGTCCATTGTAAAAAATAATTTGGTTCCATGGGATGTTTTTGCTGTAAAAGAGTGCGAATCTACAATGGACAGTCTTTATGATCTCATTATGAGCGGTTTTTCAAAGGATTTTACTTCATTGATAGCAATGAACCAGATAAAGGGAAGAGGTCAGCATAAAAGGGCCTGGTATTCTGATAAAGGAAACTTGTCTGCTTCAGTTCATATTCCTTTGGTATTTAATGGAGAATGGACTGAAAATTATCTTCCTCTGATTTTTGGGAATCTGATTTCTGAGGTAATGGATGAATTTGGTATAAAAGTCCAGATAAAATGGCCAAATGATATTTTTTTGAAAGGGAGAAAACTTGGCGGTATTCTAGTTGAGAAAAAAAAAGATTTTTATATAGTTGGAGTTGGAATTAATCTTTTTTCTTCAACCTGTTCCAATGCATTGGATGAGACTTTTGAAATACTCCCTGTATCGCTTTTTGAAGAGAATATTATAATCAAAAGTCCGCTGCTGTTCTGGAGTGTTGTTCTGGAGCATGTTTTTAATTTTTTTAATAAAAGACTTGCAAAAGAGTCGCCTTCTGATTTAATTAATAGTTTAATTCAAAAATTGGTCTGGCTTGGTGAAGAAGTCTTTTTAGATGATTCTTTTAATACTGCTCAAAAATATATTCTAAAAGGGCTTTCTGATGAAGGGGGACTTTTACTTTATGACGGCAGGGAAACAAAAGTAGTATATTCGGGCAGGATAAGATCTGTAAATAATTAAAAAAACAAATATTTAGGGGATAAAGGTGGTTATGAAACAAAAAACTTTTCTTGAATTTTTAGACGAAGTTAAAGGAAGACCAATCCTTATAGCTAACAGGGGAATCACTGCCAGACGTATTTCAAGGGCCATATCAGAAATTCCTGGTGCAATTTCAATGGTTACGGCTACAGATATTGACAAAACATCTCCTGCTGCAATCAGTGCACAGCAGCTTATGCTGCTTGGAAAGGAATCTTCGGCCTACCTTGATCTTGATAAAATTATCAGGAAGGCAAAGGAAAAAAATGTTATTGCAATCCATCCAGGATGGGGATTTGCAGCTGAAGATGACTCTTTTCCAAGAAAATGCAGGGAAGCCGGTATTATTTTTATCGGGCCTGAACAAGAAGCTATGAAGACACTTGGGAACAAGGTTTCAGTAAGAAAACTTGCTAAAACCCTTGATGTACCTGTTGTTCCAGGTTCTGAAGAAGCTGTTGACATTCCTGAAGCAAGAAAAATTGCCCATGAAATTGGTTTCCCTATTATGCTCAAGGCAGAGGGTGGCGGCGGCGGAAGAGGGATTTATGAAGTCTATTCTGATGAGCAGCTTGAATCTGCTTTCCAGAAATCTTCTGCAATGGCTGAAGCAGCCTTTGGGAATCCAAGAATTTATGTTGAAAAACTTCTCAAAAATGTAAGACACATTGAAATTCAGATTGCAGCTGACAAATACGGTAATGTATTTGCCTTTGATGAAAGAGACTGTACAATTCAGAGAAATCATCAGAAACTTGTTGAAATTACTCCTTCTCCATGGCCTAAAATGACAGAAGACCTTAGAAAGAGACTTAAGGATTACTCAATCAGACTTGCAAAGGCAGTTAATTATCATACCCTTTGTACTGTTGAGTTCCTTGTTGAACCGGATGGGACTCCTTATCTGATTGAAGTTAATACAAGGCTTCAGGTTGAACATGGAATCACTGAATGCAGATATGGAATAGATCTTGTTGAAGAGCAGATTCTTCTTGCATTCGGACTTCCCTTAAGGCTCACTGAAGAAAATACAAAACCAAATCAGTTTGCAATGCAGATAAGGGTAAACTGTGAAGATCCAAAGAATAATTTTTCTCCAAATGCCGGAAGAATCACAAGGTATATTTCTCCAGGAGGACAGGGTGTAAGGGTAGACTCATGCGTTACAGCAGGATATGAATTCCCTTCTCAATATGACTCTGCCGCATCGCTTCTCATCACCCATGGAAATACATGGGACAAGACCGTTCAGCTTATGAGAAGAGCTTTAAGGGAATACATGATAAGCGGTGTCAAAACCACAATTCCTTTTTACAGAGAGCTGCTTAATCGTGAAGAGTTTAATATTGGAGAATTTGATACTAATTTTATTCTTAAAAATCCTGATCTTTTCAATTACATTGACAGGCAGCCTGAAGCCTTGAGGCTTTCAAGGCTTATTGCAGATATTTCAGCAAAAGGCTGGAATGAATATGTTTCTCTTGGAGAATACAGAGGCATTCACGACAAAAGACTTGGAAAGCTCAATGTGGTTCTTCCTGATCTTTCTGAGGAACATGATTACAAATCTCCATATCCCAGAGGAGACAGGGACGCTGTTTTGGATTTTGTAAGGGATACCGATTATGTACACTTTACTGATACAACTCCAAGGGATCAGACCCAGTCAAACAGCGGAAACAGATTCAGGCTTGCTGAAGACAGACTGATTGCTCCATACCTTGACAGGTGTAACTTCTTTTCAATTGAAAACGGAGGCGGAGCCCATTTCCATGTAGCAATGCTTGGTAACATGACATATCCTTTCTCTGAAGGTGCCGAATGGAATTCCGATAAAATGGCTCCTGAAACAATGAAGCAGATTCTTGTAAGATCAACAAATGTTCTTGGGTATAAGCCTCAGTCAAAAAACATGATGAGAGCAACAGGGGAAATGATCTGTGAACATTATGATATAATTAGATGCTTTGACTTTTTAAATCATGTTGACAATATGAGACCTTTTGCAGAAGTTGCACTTTCCTCAAAGAAAAATATTTTTGAACCTGCTCTTTCAATGTCGTGGACAAAAGGATTTACCGTTGAAAGATATCTTGATGTAACCGAGGAAATACTTGAAATGACAGCTTCTGTTGCAGGAGTTTCAAAGGACAGGGCTGCAAAAATGATAATTCTTGGGCTAAAGGACATGGCTGGTGTCTGTCCTCCAAGATTTATAAGAGAAATAGTACAGGAACTTAGAAAAAAATATCCTGAACTTGTTCTTCATTATCACAGACACTGCACAGACGGACTTTTTACACCTGCAGTTGCTGCAGCAGCTGAGGCAGGAGCTCATATAGTTGATGTTGCAATAGGTGCCTCTGTAAGATGGTACGGCCAGGGCGATGTCCTTGCAACAGCAGCATACATGGAAGGTGAACTTGGTCTTAAAACAAAGCTTGACAAGGAAATGATAAGAAACGCAAACTTTGTCATCAAGCAGATTCAGCCTTATTATGACAAATATTGTGCTCCTTATTTCCAGGGTGTTGACTACGATGTTGTTGAACACGGAATGCCTGGAGGTGCAACATCTTCTTCCCAGGAAGGAGCAATGAAGCAGGGGTATATCCATCTTCTTCCATATATGCTTAAATATCTTGCAGGCATAAGAAAAATTGTAAGATACCACGATGTTACTCCGGGTTCACAGATTACATGGAACACTGCATTCCTTGCTGTTACAGGTGCTTTTAAAAGAGGCGGAGAAAAAAATGTAAGAAGACTTTTAAAAGTTCTTGATGAGGTTGTAACTGTTCCTGAAGATCAGTTAAGTGAAAATACCAAGGTTGAAAGACTTGAAATATACAGAGACAGCAATGATGCCTTCAGGGATCTTCTTGTGGGCAAGTTCGGTAAGCTGCCTCTTGGTTTTCCACCTGAATGGGTTTATGAAAGTGCCTTTGGTACAGAAGCTTATAAAGACGCAATTGCTTCAAGAACAATAAGCTCTCCACTTGAAACTCTTCCAGACATTGATCTTAAAAAGGAAAGAGCTGAACTTGAAAAAGCAATTGAAAGAGAAGCCACAGAAGAAGAATTTATTCTTTACATAAATCATCCAGGAGATGCACTTAAAACAATTAAATTTCAGGAGAAATTTGGAGATCCAAACAATCTTCCTCTTGATGTGTGGTTTGAAGGTGTTGAAAAGGGAGGGTCCACCCAGTTCCAGGATTCAAAGGGAATGTATCACAAAATGACTATCCTGGATATAAGTGAGCCAGATGATGAAGGACAGAGTGTTGTAAGATATCATCTGGATTCTGAAATCCTTTCTTATCAGCTAAAGGTTGCAGAACCTGTTAAGGGAAGCGGAGCAGATATTGAAATGGCAGATACTTCCAATCCTTATCATGTAGCCTCACCTTCAACTGGTGATTTATGGGTGACCCATGTAAAAACAGGCGATATTGTCAAGGAAGGTGAAGAAGTATTTAATATTTCAATTATGAAGCAGGAAAAGGCGGTTCTTGCCAGGAAGGCTGGACGTGTCAAGCGTGTACTTAAAACTGCTGACTATCAGAATGACAGAAAAATGGTTCCTGTAAGAGACGGAGAATTAATTGTTGAACTTGAGCCTGTCAGTGAAAGGCTTTGTTCAAAGTGTGGTGCAGATCTTGACGAAAAATTTTCATTCTGTCCTTCATGCGGTGTAAAGCAGTAGCACTTGTTTCTATTATTTGATTAAATTAAAGGCACCGGTTTTTTTTACTGGTGCCTTTTTTGTCTTTGTTTCTATTCTCCTGTATAATCAATACAAAAAATTTTATAAACTCTATTAAATCAAAGGTGCAAAATGATAAAGCCAAAAATAGTTGTCAGCAGATGCCTTGGGTTTGAAAAATGCCGATACAATGGTGAAACAATTGTTTCTGAAATTGTAGAAATTTTAAAAAAACATGCTGATTTTATTACCGTTTGTCCAGAGGTTGAAATTGGTCTTGGTGTGCCAAGGGACCCTGTCAGGGTAGCAGAGTCTGGTGGAGTCAAGCATCTTATTCAGCCTGCTTCAGATAAGGATTATACGGCTGAAATAAACAGCTGGAACAGAAATTTTATTCAAAAATTTACTGATATTGATGGTTTTATTTTAAAAAACAGGTCTCCAACATGCGGGATTGGAGATGTTAAAATATACAAAGGGCTTTCAAAAACATCTTCAGCATATAAGGGCAGCGGTTTTTTTGGAGAGTATGTTTTGGATAAGTTTCCTTTTCATCCAGTAGAAGATGAAGGACGACTTTTAAATTATGAGATAAGGGATCATTTTTTAGTCAAGCTTTTTGCCTTTACAAAATTTAAGCAGGTCAAACAAGGTAGAACTATAAATGACCTCAATAAGTTTCACAGCGAGAACAAACTTCTTTTTATGGCTTACAATCAGTCGGGACTTAAAAGACTTGGTAAAATTCTTGCATCTTACAACAAGTCAAACAAGGAAATTGTTTTTGAAGAATATGAAAAAGAATTTGTAAAAATTTTTTCGAAAAAGGCTGGTGCTGGAAATTTCATAAATGTTTTACAGCATGCATTTGGGGGAATGTCTGATAAACTGAGCAGTGAAGAAAAAAAATTTTTTATTAACAGTCTTGAGGAATTCAGGGATGAGAGAATTCCATTGACTACAGTTACATATCTTATTCATTCAATGGCTGTGAGATTTAATAATGAATACCTTATTAATCAGACGCTCTTAAATCCATACCCATCTGATTTGATAAAAACTTCAGATTCAGGTAAAAAACTCAGGAGATAATTCTTTTTATGTAAAAAAACCAGGTTTAAATAAAGGTTTTGAATTTATTTTAAATTTAAAACAGTATATAGTAATTGGCCGAAAATAAGGATTTTTTGTTCAGTTCAAGGAGATTAAAAATTTAACCTCAGGATACATGGGGTGTTTTGAGGATTAAATTTTGGACATGACTTTAGAATGGACAAAAAAGGCCGCTTTAGTTCAGCATCTATTTAACTAAAAATATAAAATTAAGGGTTTTCCTATGGATTTTGGATCCTTTATTGGAATTATTTCTGGTCTGTCATTAATATTTTCTGCTATTTTTCTTGGGGGAGAGTTTTTAAGCTTTATAAATATTCCAGGATTTATGATAGTTGTTGGAGGTACTGTAGCATCAACCCTTTTAACCTTTGAGTTCAGGCATGTGGTTACAGCCTTTAAATCTGCTGCTCTTGTTTTTTCAAGCAAACGGCACAACCCAAATGATGCTGTGGAAACAATGATTAAACTTTGTAAAATAAGCAGGCAGCAGGGGATTCTTGCACTGAGCGATATTAAGACAGAATCCGGTTTTTTAAAAAAGGCCTGCGGTCTTATTGCAGACGGATCAGAAGAAGCAACGGTAAGAGCAGCTCTTGAAACTGAAATAGATTACTTAAAGCTGAGACATTCAAATATTCAGGATGTATTTAAAAAAATGGGAACTTATGCACCTGCCTTTGGTATGCTTGGGACATTGATAGGTCTCATTCAGATGCTTACTCAGCTTGCAAATCCTGAAACTATTGGGCCTGCAATGGCTGTGGCTCTTCTTACAACTTTTTACGGTTCACTTATTTCCACTTTATTCTGTCTTCCTATTGCTGGAAAACTTAAATCAAGAACAGTAAATGAAGTAATGAATCTTGAAATAATGCTTGAAGGTGCTGTATCAATTTTAAACAACGATAATCCCTTGATTGTATATGAAAAACTTTCGTCTTTTATTTCTCTTCATTCCCGGGTTCCCGTTGAGCAGATGAATTTAAGGTCAAGGAAATGATCATAAAATGAGAAACAGAAGAAATTTAAACACAGATGAATTTCTTGAAGATGATGATACAGGATGGATTGTGACATTTTCTGATCTCATGACTCTTCTTCTTGTTTTTTTTATTCTTTTATTTTCCATTTCAAGTCTGAATCAGAAAAAGTTTGAAAGTGTGCTCGAATCAATACGGATAAGTCTCAATGCAGAGAAAAGGCCTCTTGCAATGATGGAAGTTCTCGAAATACCTGAAACAATAGATAAAACAATCAGGATAGATGAACTTACAGGGCTCGCATCAAGAAAAGACAGGATTGAAAAAGATATTAAATCCTATATAAGCAAGCATAAAATTCAGGATAATGTAAATGTAAGCATTCTTGATGATAAAATTGTTGTCCAGATAAGGGGCACAGCCCTTTTTGATTCAGGAGATGCTGTACTTAAGCCTTCGGCAGAACCTGTGCTGAAAGAGCTTGTTACTGTTTTTGAAGCATATGACGAATATAATATCAATATTAAGGGACATACTGATAATGTTCCTATTTCAACAATAAGGTATCCTTCCAACTGGGAGTTGTCGGCAATTAGAGCAACCAATGTGTTGAGGTTTTTTATTTCTCAGGGAATAAATCCTTTAAGGCTTACTGCAACCGGCTACGGTTCTCTTATGCCTTTGAGGCCCAACAGTTCACCTGAAAACAGAGCTGCAAACAGGAGAGTTGAATTTGTTCTGGAAAAAAGAGGCAGGTAATAAATACAAATTAAGATTTGAATCATCAGATAAAAGGGATTCCTACAGGTTTAAGCCATCGGGTAAGGAAAAGTTTTTTATTATTGTGAATTCAAGAGCATTTGAAATTTTTAATATAAGTGCAGGCGGTATAGCTTTTATCGCAGAATACTGCAAGCGCGGAGATGTTTATAATTTTGAGCTGTGGCTTTCAGAAAGAAAAAATGATTTCATTAAAGGCAAAATTGAGGTTTCCGGTTTTGGCGGGTCTTTATGCAGAGCAAAATTTATTGATCTTGATGAAAATGACATAGAGAGAATTCATAAATTTATTTTTGAAAGACAGATAAGAATGATTCGTGAAAAAAAGCATAAGAAAAAGGTTTTTAGCGATTAAAGTGAAATCTTTTTTAATATCTCCTTCATTTTTTTCGTATTGTTTTTACTTTTGTTGCAGGAATATCTTTCATTAATAAAATAATTGATAAACTCTTTTATTAAATTAAGACTCTTTATATTTGAGTTTTCAATCCTTTCTAAATATTCCAGATATCCTTCATTGTTTTTTTTAAGCAGATTTTCGTCTTTTATTTTTTTCTGAAGCTTTTCAAATAAAACAAGCTCCTCTGTTTTTTTACCAGTATATTTTGTTTTTAAACTAAGCACTAATATAACTGAAATGCCGGAAATAACTAAAACAAAAATAAAAAGAAAAATTTTATTAAAAAAACTCTGATTTTTTAATCCAAGAAACTCAAAAAATTTATTTTGCAGGCTGAAGTTGTAGCCAATGATTTTCTGATCCCAGAAAAAATTCATGGCATCAAATATATTCAATATAGGTTTTGTGAATCTGAAAAAATCATTTTGGGCCCCAAAATCAGAAGAAAAAATCTGATCAGCGTTTATTTCAAGTCTGTCAGGCTGGGATTCAGTGGTTGGGTCAACTCTGATCCAGCCTTTATTTTCAACCCACACCTCACACCAGGCATGGGCATCGGATTGTCTAACATTAGTAAATCCTGCAATTGAGTTCTCCTCTCCTCCAAGATATCCTCCAACAATTCGTGATGGTACTTTTGCGGCACGCATTAAAAAAGCAAAAGATGAAGCAAAATGTTCACAAAACCCCTTTTTTTCATTAAAGAGAAATTCGTCTATATAATGTCTTCCGTATCTTGGGGGATTTAAAGTGTAGATAAAATTATTATCCTTAAAATATTTCAATCCCATTTCAATTCGTTTTTCTGGCAAAAAATTTATCCAGCTTAAACCAAGTTCCACTGCCTTTGGATTGAAATTATTCGGAAGTTTTAAATGCTTTTCATAGGGTTTTGGATAATCTGGACTGGTATTTGAAAATTCAACTTCGTAAATTTTTTTGTCATTGATTTTAAAATACCATGAATAAAGGGTTGAATTTTCAGTGAGGTAAATTCCTCTTTCTTTAAAATTGAGGGGGTAATCAGGAGAAATCAAATATTTTGAGTAGGTTGGGTATAAAATAATAAAGGCTTTTTGATAATTTAAGTTTTCAGTTTTTTTATCTGCTCTTGAAGGCGGTTTGTCCGGATGCCATGAAATACCGTCAAAAGTATTGAAAACAATTCCTCTGAAATATGTGCCTGATAAACTGTTTTTTTCTTCAAATTTTACTTTAAATGCAACCTCATCATTTTTTACAAGTGAAGATACAGAGCCAGGACTTATAGTCTGAGCAAATCCTGATACATTTTTTGAGCTGCTGTGTTTTCCCCATAGACTGCTTTGAATCCTTGGGAAAAAGAAAAATAATAAAAAGGCAAACAAAAGAGCAGGTAAAGAAACATAAAGGCTTTTTTTAATATTTATAAAAATATTTTTATCAGGAGCATTAATATATCCCATTACAGAAATAGTATATACAGCAGACAAAAACATATAAATTGTTGTGAAAAAAGAAGTGGAAAATAAAATCAGTGAAAGAAGAATAAAAAAACTTAAAAAACAGGCCACAAGTTCATCACGAGGATTTTTCATCTCCAAAATCTTTAATTGTGCCATTACAATTAATAGAGGTACCCCTGCATCTCTTGAAAAAAGTTCCCTGAAGTTTACAGCAAGAATAAAAGTAAAAAAAACTGTCAAAAAGATCAGCATCTTTTTTTGAGGTTTTTTAATTTTGTCAAAAATAATAAGAATATTGTAAATAAATGGAATAACAATAATAAATAAAGTTTGAGGCTCCATAAAGAAAAGAACTGGTAAGGAAGAAAAAAATATTGAGGAAAATATTATTCTGGAGTTGTTTTTCAAATCATTCATTTTTAAACTCCGCAAGAATTTCAAGGCACTTTTTCTGGTGCTCTTTTCCTGTTCCAGGTGAAATATTCATTTTATCTGTTTCAAATCCATATTTTAAACCCATTGATTCAAGCTCAAGTATTGTTTTGCAGATAAGTGAGAGCTTTTTTTCAATATTATTAATCTTTATTTCATCAAAATAAATGATGAGTTCATCAAGACCTGTCTGGTCTCCAAAATCTTTGGTAAAAAGCCCAAGTCCTTTTGAGTAGGATTTCCAGGAAATTCTTTTTATGCTGTCTCCTTTTTCATATTCTTTGAGTCCTTTAAATTCATCTTCGTTTTTGTTGCTGTCCTTTATGATGCCTTTTTCTTCCATAATTGATTTCAGCTCATGAACAGGAATAGCGTTTTTTGATGGAGCAGGGTAGATAATTTGTTTTTCATTTGAGCGAATATAAGTCCATGCCTTAAAAATCCCATATGGGTAATCGGAAGACAGAGTAAAAACTGGTGAATTGTAAACACCTCTTTTTATTGAATCAATTTCCATCTCCTGTTTTACAGATAAATTTTTATTTATGGATTTAAATTTTATCATTTTATCAGAACAGCTTATTTCAAAGAGTTTTTTTTCGTTTTTTTCTGCTGAAAGGTGAAAAATAATTTTTGCCTTTGAAAGGGCAAAGCTGTTTTCAATTTTTATGGAAATTATTTTTAAACCTAAAATGGAGTTTCTTGTTTCTCTGATTGAAATTAAAAATACAAAGAAAAGAAAAAAACTGAATAAAAGTCCCATGTTGTTGTTTTCATTAAACGATCCTGCAAAAATAACAAAAATTACCAGGAGAAATATAAAGCCTGGAGGTGTTGGCAGAATATAGATCTGATTCTTTTTTATTACCAGGGGTGGTTCCTTGGCCCTGTTTTTTATTTTTTGTTTTATGAAATTATTTAATTTGAATTTCATTTAATATCTCTGTTATTTCATTTTTTTTAATGAACCTGTTTTCTTTTTGAAGGAAAAGTCTGTGAGAGGCTGCCAATGGAAGAACTGTCTTGATATCCTCTGGTATAACAAAATCTCTTGAATATATATATGCCCAGGCTTTTGCAGACTGAAGAATGCTTATTGCCGCTCTTGGAGAAAGACCATTTTTAAAGTGTCCGCAGTTTCTTGTGAACTCGATTATATCCTGTAGATAATCAATTACAGGATCACTTGCTTTAATCAGCTTGATCTGACTTTGAATCTCAAATGCTGATTTTGAATTGAGTACCGGATTGGCAGATTTTGTTTCATGGGCGGTTGAATGCTTTTCAAGGAGAATTCTTTTTTCGGAATCCCTGTCCGGATAACCTATCTCAATTTTAAAAAGGAATCTGTCAAGCTGCGACTCAGGAAGAGGAAAAGTGCCGGCCTGTTCCTGGGGATTTTGTGTTGCAATAACAAAAAAAGGCTTTTTCAACTCATATGTATTTCCTTCAATTGTAATCTGCCTTTCTTCCATTGCTTCAAGCAGAGCACTCTGGGTTTTTGGAGTTGCTCTGTTTATTTCATCTGCCAGAAGCACCTGGGTGAACACAGGGCCCGGGTGGAAAGTAAAACTTCCGTTTTTCTGATCAAAGACTGAAGTGCCTAAAATATCTCCGGGAAGCATATCGCTTGTACACTGGATTCTTTTGAATTTCAGGCCCATTACATTTGAAAGAGCATTTGCAAGTGATGTTTTGCCTATTCCTGGAAGATCTTCAATCAAAAGATGTCCGTCAGCAAGCAGGCAGGTAAGGCATTGTACTATTTTTTCCCTTTTACCAAGAATTATTTTCTCAACTTCATCAATTATTTCTTTTATTGTGTTATTTATCATGATGAACTCTTTTGTTCTGTTAAAATAAAGTTATTTAATTAGTTGCTGAACGAAAACGGCCTTTTTTGTCCATTTCGGTGTCAGATAAAAAATTTAATCCTCAAAATACTCCATGTATTCCTG
Organism: Desulfobacteraceae bacterium; assembly: GCA_020633955.1. Taxonomy (GTDB): domain Bacteria; phylum Desulfobacterota; class Desulfobacteria; order Desulfobacterales; family JACKCP01; genus JACKCP01. The sequence continues at coordinate 20,621 of JACKCP010000023.1, forward strand.
CGGTTAAATTTTTTATCTTCCTTGAACTGAACAAAAAATTCTCGTTTTCGGCCAATCACTAATTAGTCAGTTTTTAGCCAGGAGAAAAGTCTTTTTGCTTAAAGGAGAAGATTTCATTATTAAACATTAAAAAGTTTTATTTACTCTCTGGCTTAGTGAGAATGAAGAACCAAGAAAAAGACAGCTGTATAATTTCAAAGTGAACAGTTACGTAATTATTAATTTAATATAATAATAAAAAGCGTTTTTTAAACATGCATAAAAATAATATCATTATTTGGACTTAATAAAAAATAATTATGCAATGAAACTACAAAAGGAGGAATAAAATGAATGAAGCAATTGAAAAATATTGGATGAAAAAACTTGAGCACACAAAAGAAAATCTTATTTCAAATAATTTTAATGTTTTTATTGCGGAAAATGAAAAAGATGCTTCAAAAATTTTTTTTGATCAAATTATGACTGATCTTTCTCCTGTGTCTGTTTCATGGGGAGGCTCACTTACTTTCAAGGAATCAGGTATTTATGAGAAGTTGAAAAAGCAGGATAATATCACAATAATTGATACATATGATAAGTCTTTTTCAAAGGATGAAATTATGGAATTGAGAAGGAATGCTCTTCTTTGCGATCTTTTTATCACAGGAACCAATGCTGTAACTGAAACAGGGGTTCTGATAAATCTTGACATGATAGGAAACAGGGTTGGCGCAATAACATTTGGGCCAAAAAATGTTGTGATTTTAGCAGGAAGGAATAAAATTGTTCCAGATATTGATTCAGGAGTGCAGAGAATAAAAAATTACTCAGCTCCAGTAAATGCAATCAGACTTGATAAAAAAACTCCATGTGCAAAAGTTTCTACATGTTCTGACTGCTCAAGTCCAGACAGGATATGCAATGTCTGGGCTATAACTGAAAAATCATTCCCTGAAAAGAGAATTTCAATTATTCTTATTAATAAGGATTTAGGGTTTTAAGGGGATTTAATTGGCCGGCTTGTAAAACCGGCCGCTATTTTACCTGAATAAAGGTTTGATTTCTATTGTTTCTTCTCTTCCAGGTCCAACTGATGCAATTTTTACTTCTGTTTCACAGATCTCTTCTATTCTTCTTATGTATCTTATTGTGCTCTGTGGAAAGTCATCAAATTTTCTAATACTGCTTATATCTTCGTCCCATCCGTCAATTGTTTCATATTGCGGGACAGCAATTGCAGCATTTTGAACAAGAGCAGGAAAATATGGTGTAATTTCATTTCCAATTTTATAAGAGGTGCATATTTTAAGCTGCTTTATTCCCCCAAGAACATCAAGTTTAGTCAATACAAGTCCTGTTACTGAATTAAGTCTTATTGCATTATTCAAAACAACTGTATCAATCCATCCGCATCTTCTTTTTCTTCCTGTGGTAGCTCCGAATTCTGCCCCTTTTTTCTGGATATAATCACCTGTTGCATCCAGAAGTTCTGTTGGGAAAGGACCTGCGCCAACTCTTGTGGTATATGCCTTTGCAATCCCAAGAACTTCCTGGATTGCTTTTGGACCAACTCCTGAACCACAGCAGATATTTCCGGAAACTGTATTTGAAGATGTTACAAAAGGGTAGGTCCCATGATCAATGTCAAGGTGGGTTCCCTGAGCGCCTTCAAAAAGAATTTTATAGTCATTTTTAAATGCATCCCCAAGATCAGCAGATATATTTTTTACGTAGGGCTTAAGTCTTTTTGCATATTCAGAATATGTATTATAAATTTCATCAAAATCAGGAGTTTCAGGGTAAGAAAAAGCATGGGTAAGAATTTTTGTTTTTTCTTCAATATTTACTTTAAGCATTTCTCTAAAAATCTGATCTTCGAGAAATTCAGCAAATCTTATTCCTTTTCTTGAAGCCTTGTCCTCATAGCAAGGGCCTATCCCTCTTCCTGTTGTACCTATCTTTTTATCTCCGGCACTGTTTTCACGGGCATTGTCTAGCATTTTGTGGTATGGAAAAATTATATGGGCTTTTTCGCTTATGGAAAGTTTTTCAGGACTTACATCTATCCCTTTTTTTTCCAAATAATCCATTTCCTCCAACAATACAGAAGGGTCAACAACCACGCCGTTTCCAATAATGCACCTTTTGCCCTGGATGATTCCTGAAGGTACAAGGTGGCTTATAATTGATTCACCGTTTATGACCATTGTATGACCTGCATTGTTTCCTCCCTGAAACCTTACAACATAGTCTGCACGGTCTGATAAGAGGTCAACTATTTTACCCTTGCCTTCATCTCCCCACTGGGTTCCAATCACGGCAATACTGGACACTTTGATTCTCCTTTTTTAATCTTTCTTTTGTTTAGAAAAAAGTCCTGAAGAAGTTTTCTGCATTCATTTTCTAAAATTCCTGAAACTATTTCAGGTCTGTGATTCAAATTTTTATTATCCTGAAAGCTGTATAAAGAGCCGCAGCCGCCCCATTTATGGTCGAATGCTCCGAATACAACTTTATTTATCCTAGAATGAACAACAGCACCCATGCACATTACACAGGGTTCTATTGTTGAATATAAAACAGTATCAGGAAGTCTGTAGTTAGAAAGTCTTTCTGAAGCTTTTTTAATAGCATTAATCTCAGCGTGAGAGCATGGATTATTTTCTGTTATAACAAGATTATGACCTTTTGCAATAATATTGCCGGCAAGATCTGTAATAACTGCCCCAATTGGAACCTCATCCATAGCTTTTGCCATTAATGCTTCTTTCAAAGCAATTTCCATAAAAAATTCATACATCAGCACATACCCCAAATCTATAATGCGATATCTTGAGACAAACAAAGAGTCAACTCTTAATTGCAAAAAAAATAAATTTCCTTTAAAAAAAATTAAGTTAACCCTGAAAAAAACACTAAATTACATCAAAGATCAAATTTTTAAAATTTTAATATGATAAATTTGTATCTGAATATTATGTTTTTTAATTTTTTACATTGACAATCATGGTGTCATTGGTCTATATGCAATAATGTTTTTTGCGCCTGTAGCTCAGCTGGATAGAGCGCCGGACTACGAATCCGTAGGTCGGGGGTTCGAATCCCTCCAGGCGTGCCATAAACAATAAGGCTTCCAGCCTTCCCTTCAAGTGGACTTGAAGTTTGTACACACCTTCATACACACCCAAAGGGGAGGAGAGACATGCCTAAAACAAAATATACTGGTGTCTTCAAAAGAACTTTAAAGAGTGGAGACACCAGTTTTTTTATCCGCTATAAACTGTCAGGAAGTACTAAAGACGAGGCTGTAGGTTTAGCTTCAGAAGGTATGACTGCTAAAAGAGCTTCAGTAATCAGAAGCCAAAGATTAGACCCTGCGCACACACCCCATACACACCCCGTACACACCAATCAGCCAGAAGTTATTAAAATTATTACATTAAATGAAGTTTTTTTGAAATATAAAGAACTCTTTGAAGATGCTCCAGGTAAAAATTATAAAGACACAAAACTTATTTATAATAATCGTTTAAAGAAGACTTTTGGTAAGCTTAGAGTCCCTATAGACTTTAACCCTTATTCAGTTAAAG
>JACKCP010000024.1 GCA_020633955.1 Desulfobacteraceae bacterium
AAAAAACAGAACCTGCCATAGCTTCCAGCTCCGTCCTTTGCAAAAGGAATTTGATTATAACAGCTGCTGAGGCAGCTAAAAGCACTATTCCAGTTATTAAATCTTTTTTATTATCCATCTTGTTTTACCACATCCTTTCAAAATTTCACAAACATAATAGTCTATAATTAAAAAACTAATATCATATTTGAATTATTTTTAAATTTATCTAATCAGATCCTGATCAAAAAATTATGGTTTTCGCCATGCCATTAATTACTTTTAAATGTTTTTAAAACCTAAATTAAGGTAAAAGTATCAAAAATTCTTTTTTTGATAAATAGTCTCCTGACTATAACTTTATTTTTATCCATTTCTGCGTCAAATAAAAATCCAACCCTAAAAATAGATTTTAACTCCTGACTGTGAAATTTTTTGTTGAGCTTAAAGAAAATATCCTGATTTTCTGTCGTGTCTGAAACAGATTTCAAATAATTTCTTTTTCAAACTGCTTCTCAATATCCTCTAGCTCTTTTGTTTTTAATTCAAGCTCATCAAAAAATAATTCAATTTCAGACTGAACCTGAGAAATTCTTATAGAAACGCTGCTCATTTTTTCTACATTTACAGATTCTGATGCATCCTGCATTTCATTGGCAAGTTTTTTTTCTTCTTCTTCCAGAAGGGTTATTTTATCTTCGAGTTCACTGATTCTTTTTTTGAGAGGGCTTACTTTTTTAGATTTTTCCTGAACAGCTAATGCTCTCTGCCTTTTTATCATTTTTCTGTCAGTGGAATTTGAAGAATTATCCTTTACAGACTGATCCAAAGACTCTTCTTCCCAACCGATTTTTTCTAAAAATTCCTGGTAAGTTCCATCAAACAGCTCTATTTTATTGCTGTAAAAAACTATTAACTTTTGTGCAACTGCATCAAGAAGCATTTCATTATGTGTAACCATTAAAACAGCACCGGAAAAATTATCCAGTGCACAAAGAAGAGCGTCACAGGAATCCATGTCCAGGTGGTTTGTCGGTTCATCAAGAAACAAAAAATTTGAAGGTTTTGCCAGAAGCTTTCCAAGCATTACCCTGCTTCTTTCTCCACCGGAAAGAACACTTACAGGTTTTAATGCATCATCTCCTGAAAAAAGCATGGCCCCGCATATTGAACGTATCTTAGTTCTGTCAAGATCTGGGTTTGCATAAAAAATTTCATCTGCAACAGTATTTTCCTCTTTAAGTTCATCTAAAAAATCCTGAACATAAACAGCAGGTTTTGCATTTGTACTGAAACTTATTTTTCCCGATTCAGGCTCAATTATACCGGATAAAATTTTCACAAGAGTTGTTTTTCCTCTTCCATTTGCTCCTATTATACCAATTTTATCGCCTGAATTAATTGAAAAGCTAAAATTTTTTATAATTTGTTTTTCCTTTGAATAAGAAAAATTCAAATTTTTCACATCAAGTATCTGTTTTCCTGAAAAAGGTACCTCATTAAATGAAAAATCAAGCTGCTCAATTTTATCGAGTTTTTGTTTATTTCCCATTTTTTCAAGGGCCTTAACCCTTGACTGTACCATCCCAGCAAGCCTTGCCTTTGCACGAAATCTTGAAATAAACTGTTCTACTTCCTTTTTTCTTTTTTCTTCATTTAATCTTGTTTTTTCATAGATTTCTTCCTCCAGAATTATCTGCTCGTAATAGGCTTGAGTATTTCCCTCAACTTTTTTCAGCTTTTTCCTGTGAATACCAGCCACATGAGTTACAACAGAATCCATAAATCTTCTGTCATGGGTTATAAGAAAAAACTCCTTTGGCCATTTTACCAGAAAATCCTTGAGCCACCTTATTGAAGTTATATCAAGATAGTTTGTAGGTTCATCAAGAAGCAGAAAATCAGGTTCTCCAACAAGAAGCTTTGCAAGGTTGATTCTTACCTGATACCCCCCTGAGAACGCCTTTGGAGATTTCTTAAAATCAGAATCTGAGAAGCCAAGTCCGGAAAGAATTTTTTCAGCCTTCCATATATTGTCCTTTTCATTCAAAGGCAGAGAAGAAGCAACTTCTGATATCAGATCAGGACTTGTAAAATCTAGTATCTGAGCAAGATAACCTATTCTGTAGTTTTTAGGGATTATTATTTCTCCGCTGTCAGGCTCTGATTCTCCTGTAACAAGCCTTAAAAGAGTTGATTTTCCATGGCCGTTTTTACCCACCAGCCCTACTTTTTCACCTGAATTTATTTTAAAGCTGATTGAATCAAATAAAACATTTTGTCCAAAGCTTTTTGTCACGCCAGAAACTGCTATCACTTTAACAATACTCCTCAGTCTTTAATATGCTTAAATATTTTCCTTGACTTATATTTCAAAAATTTCTAGTTAACCAAAAATAAATAATCTGTCTAATTTATTAAAATTTATATTTTTTTTATCTGATGAACACCTTGAAAAAAATAACTTGATTTAAAAATTTCTTTATTCCCATGCAAAAAACATTTTGCACTTTTGGTTTTAAATATTATTACACAATGTTAAAGACAAGTAAAAATGGTAAAAGTTTTTTAAATTTCAATATATTTATAAAGATTTGAAAGGAAGGGGATAGAATGACAAAATTTGTTTACACCTTCGGCAACGGCATAGCCGAAGGAAATGCCGCCCAGGCAAATCTTCTTGGCGGGAAAGGTGCAAACCTGGCTGAAATGGCAACTTTAGGACTGCCTGTTCCTCCAGGCTTCACAATTACAACAGATTTTTGCAATGAATATTTTAAAAACGGCGGCAAATACCCCGATTCACTTATCCAGGAAGTTGAAACTGCTTTAAAGGACGTTGAAGCAATCATGGACATGAAATATGGTGATCCTGATTCTCCACTTCTTGTTTCATGCAGATCAGGTGCAAGACAGTCCATGCCTGGAATGATGGAAACCGTTTTGAACGTTGGTTTGTGTCCTTCAACTATCCCGGGACTTATCAAAAAAACCGGAAATGAATGGTTTGTATATGATGCCTACAGACGCCTGATTATGATGTATTCTGATGTTGTAATGGAAAAGGCTGAAGAAGTCGATCCTGTTGACGGGCAGGAAATAAGAATTCAGCTTGAAAATATTATGGATGATCTGAAACTTGATAAAGGTTATGAAAGTGAGACTGAATTCAATGTTGAAGATCTGAAATTTCTCTGTGAAGAATTCAAGAAAAAAATTCTTGATACCTTCGGCATACCATTTCCTGACGATCCAAAACAGCAGCTTTGGGGATCAATCGGTGCAGTATTCAAAAGCTGGCATGGAAAAAAGGCCAAATCATACAGAAGAATTGAAGGTATTCCAGATGAATGGGGAACAGCCTGTACTGTAATGAGCATGGTTTTCGGAAACATGGGAGAAACATCTGCAACAGGAGTTGCCTTTACAAGAAACCCTGCAACCGGTGAAAATAAATTTTACGGTGAGTGGCTTGTAAATGCACAAGGTGAAGATGTTGTAGCTGGATACAGAACTCCAAATCCATTAAACGATGACACAAAAAATGAACAAAATGAGCATCTTGCATCATTAGAGCAGACTATGCCGGAAGTTTATAAAGAGCTCTATGAAGTACGAAACAAGCTTGAACAGCATTACAGCGACATGCTTGATATAGAGTTTACAATTCAGGAAAAGAAACTTTTCATGCTTCAATGCAGAGTAGGCAAAAGAACAGGAGCCGCTGCCCTCAATATGGCAATGGAAATGCTTGCTGAAGGCATGATTGATGAAGAAACCTGTGTAACAAGACTTAAACCTGCTCAGCTTGACGAGCTTCTTCACCCAATAGTTGATCCTGATGAAGAAGCAAAAACAACTCCAGTAGCAAAGGGTCTCCCTGCTGGACCTGGAGGAGCAATTGGCCAGATTGTTTTCACTGCAGAAGATGCTGTTAAGTGGTTCAAGGAAGGAAAAGGAGTAATTCTTTTAAGGGAAGAAACAAATCCGGAAGACGTTGAAGGAATGAGAGCTGCCAATGCAATTCTAACAGCAAAAGGCGGAATGACAAGCCATGCTGCACTTGTTGCAAGAGGCTGGGGTAAATGCTGTATAGTTGGAGCTTCAATGCTTGAGATAAATCTTTCCAAAAGAGAACTCAAAATTGGCTCAAAAGTTTATAAAGAGGGTGACACCTTTACTCTTAACGGAACAAAGGGGCTTGTTTACGAAGGCACCCTTAATATGCTTGATGCAACAGAAAATCCTAACTTTAAAAAATTCATGTCCATAGTTGACAAATTCAGAACCATGGGAGTCAGATCTAATGCTGAAACTCCAAAGGATGCAACAACTTCCCTTGATCTTGGGGCTGAAGGTATTGGTCTTTTCAGAACCGAACATATGTTTTATGGTGAAAACTCTGAAGAGCCTCTGTTCCTTCTTAGAAAAATGATCCTAAGCTCTACTGAAGATGAAAGAAGACAGGCTCTTGATGAACTTGCGCCTTTTGTGAAAAGAGATCTCAAGGCAACAATGGAAGTTATGAACGGACTTCCCGTAACAATAAGACTTCTTGACCCTCCTCTACATGAATTTATCCCACATTCTAAAGAAAAACAGGAAGAAGTCGCAAAAGCTCTTCACATTGATGTTTCTGAAGTTATAAGAAGAGGAGAAGGCCTTAAAGAAAGTAACCCAATGATGGGCCACAGAGGCTTCAGACTTGGCGTAACATATCCTGAAATAACAGAAATGCAGGTAAGAGGAATTCTTGAGGCTGCTGCCGAAATGATTAAAGAAGGAAAAGATCCTAAACCTGAAATCATGGTTCCTGTAACATGCGATGCAAGAGAGCTTATAATCGCAAAAGATATCACAGATAAAGTTTATGCTCAGGTTAAAGAATCCTTTGGACTTGAAAAAATAGATTTTCTTTTCGGTACAATGATTGAAATACCAAGAGCCGCTCTTCTTGCACATGAAATGGCTGAAGTAGCAGAGTTCTTCTCCTTTGGAACAAACGACCTTACACAGATGACTTATGGATTCAGCCGTGATGATTCAGATGTTTTCATGGGTCCATACCTTGATTATGAAATAATTGATAATGACCCATTCCAGACCATTGATAAAAAAGGTGTTGGACAGCTTATCACCTATGGAGTTGAAAGAGGTAGACAGGCAAGACCTGATTTGAAAATTGGAATTTGTGGTGAGCACGGTGGAGATCCAGCATCAGTTGAGTACTGTTTTGAAAAAGGGCTTAACTATGTAAGCTGTTCCCCTTTCAGACTGCCGATAGCAAGACTTTCAGCAGCTCAGGCTGAAATTAAAGCAAAAAAAAATAAATAGTAATTTCATTTTTTGTTTTAATCCAAGATAAAATAATAAAAGCATCATCTGATTAAATTTTAAAACCAGATGATGCTTTTTTATTATCAATTTAAAATAAATTTGTAACTGTACACCATAAAGATGAAACCAATGCTGTATTTTTTATGAGCCTCATTATCTCTAACGCTTCGATTCATGAGAAAAGATAAGCTTTTTCTCCTGAAAGCGGCTAATACAACAAACTTTTTTGCAGGTTCACCACTGAATGGTTACATAAATTTTCTATTTTTTTGGAGCCATCATTACAGCCTCACCGTCAAGGACTTCCTTTCCATTCTGATTCCTGCACACAGTCCTTAAAATCACTCTGTTTTTTTCTGGAATAAGCTCCTTTACTTCAACACGTGCAGTAACAGTATCTCCAATTTTAACAGGAGCTATAAATGCAAGTTCCTGCTTAAGATAAATTGTTCCAGGACCTGGAAGTTTGGTTCCAAGAACAGTTGAAATAAAACCAGCACTCAGCATTCCATGTGCAATTCTTGTCTTAAACATTGTATTTTTTGCATATTCTTCATTAATATGTGCAGGATTAAAATCTCCGGTAATACCAGCAAACTGGTAAACATCCGATTCCGTAACTGTTTTTGTAAATTCCGCAAAATCTCCTACTTGCATTTCTGATACAGTTTTGCCAATTTCCATCCAAACCTCCAAAATAGTTTTAAGGATTTCAAGCTGATATATACAAACTAGTTTTATTGAAACAACTGATTATGCAGCTTCGCTTGCAGTTTTTTTACCCTGCTTTTCACTACCGTTTTTTTTATCCTCGCTGTCTCTTTCCAATAGCCATGATGAAATCTTGGGTGCAAATTCATTCTGGTATTTTGAACTTACATATATTCCAATATGACCTGTCTCAAGACAAAGATCTTCTTTATCTTTGCTTCCAATAACACTTGTAAATTTATCAGCAGCAGAAGGTGGGACAAGATGATCAAATTTGGCATAAATATTTAAGACAGGCATTGTAATTTTTTTCAAATCAACTTTGTTGCCGCCTATTACAAGCTCATTTTTAATCAAAAGATTTTTTTGGTAAAGATCTTTAATAAACTGTCTAAAAGTTTCACCAGGAAAATCAGGACTGTCATAAATCCAGCGTTCCATTCTGATAAAATTTTCAAGAAAGGGCTTATTATCCATATTGTTTAAAAAGCCTTTATATTTATCTATCATAAGTCTTGCAGGGTTTAAGAGAAGGAATCCAAAATTCATGATATCACCTGGAAGATTTCCAAATCCGTCAACAACTTTGTCAACATCAATTTTTTTCATCCAGACATGTAAAAGCCCTTCATTTGTTTCAAAATTAGTAGGTGTAACAGTAAGAACAAGATTTTTCACCTTTTCAGGATGCAAAGAAGAATACATTGTACAAAAAGTACCACCCATGCATATCCCCATAAGGTTTACCTTTTGTGAATTTTCTTTTTCCCTTACAAAATCTACCATATTATCAAGATATCCGTTAACATGGTCATCAATAGTAAGATATTTATCTTTAAAGGAAGGATATCCCCATTCAATCATATATACATCCATACCGTCGTTAAGAAACTTTTCAACAACACTTCTTCCAGGCTGAAGATCAAGCATTGTTTCTCTGTTTATTAGAGCATAAACAACAAGAAGAGGGGTATTCCTTTTTTTCTTTCCTGAATTTGACTTGTAATATTTAAGTTTAACACGATCTTCCTGATGAACTATTTCATAGGGAGTTTGAGCAATACCATCATGAAGATCGCTTGTTAAAACATCGTAGGCATCGCTTAAATAAGAATTTACTTTAGCTGCATTTTTTGCAACATCATCTAAAAATTTGTCTGCTACCTGTGATAATTCTACCATTATTTCCCCCGTTAATCAGATTAGTTTTTGCTTTCTTTTTCCAGCCTTTTTACTGTCCTTTTAAGATCAGACAGTTCTTTGTACATTTCGTCAATTTCTGATTTAGTCGGAATTGGCATAGAAGATACAACATCTTCTAAAACAGAATCACGTGCAGATTTAAATTGAGCCATATTTTCAAGAGCTTTTGCCATGACTGAAATGTACTCATTAGAATGAAACATAGCCATATAATGTGCTTCGAGCTTTTTAAGCCACATATTGTAATACTCTTCAGAGTTTTCAGGAAGCTTTCCCTCTGCAATCATTTTTTCCATATCTTTTTGCATTAGAATAAAAGTTTTTTCCATGGGAAGATATAGAAAATAAATAAACTCAATTACAGCAGCATTGAATAGATTAAACTTATCAAGAGTACCAGCTATTTTTTCCTGATATTCTCTTCCAAGGCCTACTTGGGGCATTCCAAAAATTCTGGAGAGTTCTTTTTCGTAGAATGATTCCCACTTTTTAAAAAGTTCTTTATCAATTTTATTGAAATCCATATTGGTAAAATTATTTTTTAAGCTTTCTGCCTGCTCCATGCTTTTATCATAAAAAATCCTAAAACTTTCCGACATGGCATTCATTATTTTCTCCAATGTTTTTCGTCTTTCTTCCATTGATTTTTCCGACAAAAAAGACTCATCAGGATTTTTAAGAGAACTAAGAAAAGACTCCCAGGATTTTACTGAAAGGGACCATATGTTATTTGCCTGTTCCATTGATTTTTCAAAATCCTTTTGACTGAAAGAACCAACATCTCCATTATTCCAGACTTTAGCCAAATCACCAAAAAACTGACCTGAAAGACTGATCCAGTTTTCAAACATTTCGCTCCTTTTTTGTTCAAATTTTTTATCAAAGGTTTTTTCCATAAAATATTCCTTTATATACTGATTTCAACCGATAAATTTTAAATAAATATAAATGCAAATTATAAGCCAAGATAAGAGGCAAATAAAACCGAAAAACTATTAAGTGTTTCTGCTTTGTGATTCAAAAATGTAAAAATGATTATCAAGTCGATTTTTCGAAGTATTTGGAATGAATATAATAAAACTTTAGATTAAATACCAAATTTTAATTTTTCAATCAAGAACTTTTTTCTTTATCTCCTTGATTATAAAAAAAAAATCTTTTAATAAACTAAAATCAAAAAGGAGGATTGATTTGGGTGACAGGATAGCCATTATTTCAGACATTCATGGAAATTATGAAGCACTGAAAGCAGTTTTTGAAGATATGGACTTGCTAAACATTAATGATGCCGTAAGTCTTGGAGATAATATCGGTTATGGGCCTGAGCCAAATCAAGTGGTTAATGAACTTCATCTAAAAGAAATTCCTTCTGTTCTTGGAAACCACGAACTTGGGATTTTAAATCCTGAAATAAAAAAATGGTTTAATCCCTTTTCAAGGGAAGCTCTCAATATTACAGAGAATATTTTAACCGTAAACACAAAAAATTTGATTTCTCAATACCCCGATAACCTTATAAAAAATAATATATTATTTGTCCACGGGGCTCCGCCTGATAAAATATTAACATATATATTTGAGTTTTCTCCATTTGGCTTAAAAAAACTTTTTTCCAGTTTTAAAGAGACTTTATGTTTTACAGGTCATACCCACAAACTTGGAATCATTGCCCTCAATGATGAAAATATTGTCAAATCATATATTTCTGATTCAAACACTATTGATAAAGACAAAAGATATATTATAAATTCAGGAAGCGTTGGCCAGCCCAGGGATGGGGATAAAAGGGCAAAATACCTGATTTTCAATAAAAAAACATATAATCTTGAATTAAGAACTGTTGAATATGATCGAATGTCTGTAAAGAAAAAAATAATTGATCTTGGATTTCCCCATGTATTCGCAGATATGCTTTAACTGTATATAATCCTGAATTTAAAAATTTACTGCACGAAACGAGAATTTTTTATTTCTTTCCTGAAGATTTAAAATATAACCTTCGGGATACATTGAGTATTTTGAGGATTAAATTATAATCTGACGCAAGGCTTGACTAAAAAAACAGCTTTCTTTCAGCTGCCAATTAAGAAAATGTTTTATGTTAAAGCTTTGTTTTCAATAAAAAATGTAGCTATTCACGTTAAAAACTGAGAAAAAACTTTTTTTGCGACAGCTGCTGTCTTTTTTCTGAGCAGGTTTCAGGAGATAGTTTTTTTACCTCCTGTCTGGGAGCTTAAGCGGGAATGAGGCTCAGAAAGAATACAGCAGCCGTTATAATTGAACTGAACAGTAATAGAAATAAACCTTAAAATATAAAACAATTATTTATAACTGATTAATTTTTTATAATAAGCTTGCCCCCAGGCTGAATTGAATTGTTTTTCATATTATTAAGCTTTTTTATTTCATCAACTCCCACACCATATTTTTTTGATATGCTATAAAGGGTATCACCTTTTTTTACAGTATGGTAAACATTTTTTACAGTTGCTGGATCAGAAGTTAATTCGGCTTTTTTCTCTAAAAGAGGTTTCTTATCCCTTGACTTTTTTTCATTTGATATAGAGGATTCATTTTTTTGAGAATTTTTTTCAAATGACATCTTTAAATCATCAACTTTTTTTTCTATTAATGCAAATTTATCTTCAAATCTTTTGTCAAGCTGATTTAGCAGGACAGAAAGATCTTCCTTTGAAGTTGAACCTGAGGAAAGATTGTATCTGATCTCGACAATTTCGTTTCTTATATCATCTAGAGCCTGCTTAAGTTCTTTTGCACTGGCCGCTCCAAGAGAATTATCCGAAATTTTTTCCCTGGTGCCGTCAGGAAGTTTTACAAGAATAAAAACAAGTAGAATCAAAACAAATCCTCCAAGCAGAAAAAAAGGAAAATCTGCTCTCTTAAAAAAACTCTTCATATTACCTTCTCCCTTCAAAGATTTGATATTTATATTTTCTGTTAATTCTTCATCATAGTAGTTTCTTTCAATTTTTGGATCAAATCCGCCGTTGTTATCCATAAATCCTCCCTTATAATAAAATACTTGCGAAATTTTGATTATACAAATATCTTTGAATCATGACTCTGAATTCAAGATTAAATTCTAAAATCCGGTTTTTTTCAATGGCAAAATATTTTATAGCTTTAATAATTTTTTTTATTTCCTGTGGGCAAAGCACCATATCTGCCTTTGAAAACAGCATTGGAATAAAATTCAGACTTATTCCTTCCGGAATGTTTTATATGGGCAGTCCGAAAAATGAAAGAGGTCACCAAAGAGATGAGAAACTCCATAAAGTTTATATTACAAAGCCTTTTTATATGGCAGAAACCGAGACAACACAGCAGCAGTGGTTAAAACTCATGAAAACAAATCCCTCTTCCGAGACAAACAGATGCCCAAACTGTCCTGTTGAAAGTGTATCATGGAATGATGCCGTAAGTTTTATTGAAAAGCTCAACCACAAAGAAGGAACAACTAAATACAGACTACCCACAGAGGCAGAATGGGAATATTCCTGCAGAGCTAATACTGATACGGCATTTTATACCGGAGGGATATCATCTTCAACCTGTTCAACTGAGAAATCACTTGACATTGCCGGATGGTACTGCGGAAATACAGGTAAAAAAAATCCATATTATAATCTCACCCACAAACCTGTAGGATTAAAGAAGCCCAATAATTTCGGTCTCTATGACATGCATGGGAATGTAATGGAATGGTGTCTTGATTCAACAAAATGGAAACATTTATTTACCACGCATATCTCTGCCTCAATGGAAACCTATATTGACGGAATTAAAGACCCGCTTGGAAAAAAAGGTACAAAAAAAATATGCAGGGGAGGAAGTTTTCTTCACAGTGCTGAAATGGCAAGAGCTGCAAATCGTCTATATTTTGGTCCAAAGGTTAAAAGGAACTATATTGGTTTCAGAATTGTAAGAGAAGCGCCGTAAAATATAGTTCTTGCCCAGTAAATGAATAATAAATCCGCAGCTCTGGCTAAGATGATTTTTATTTCCTGTGATAAATAAATTCTTTCTTTTTTCTGCAAAGATCCCAGAACATATTTGCTCCATTAAGAGCATCCTGGGCCTTAAAAGGCTGAGATGCAATCATATTCAATGTATTTTCTTCAAATTTTTTATTTTCAGCAAGCTCTGAACCAGCCTTTTTTAATGCAGTCTTTATATCTTTTACATGATCAGGGACAAGTTCGTCCATTACAAGAGAATATGAATAAGGTTTTAAAACTGCTCCCAGATAATTTGAACGGAAATTTTTACAGATTCTTTTTACATGATCAACGAGCCCGTCAAAGTTATCCAGTTCATAAAACCCGCAAACACTTAAAAGAGCTATATCCGGAATACTTTCAAGTCTTTTTGCATGCCTGTAATGCCCATCAACCATTTCAAACTCAGGTTCAACAAGAGGAATTATTCTATCTACAAAGGTTTTTGTCTGAGCCGTCATTCCGTCAACATAAAGAGGAGTTCCAATAAGAAGGATATCTGAATTTTTTACCTTATCCAAAAGCTCTGGCATATCATCCTTAAAAATGCATGTACCAGGAGTTTTCAGCCAGCAGGAAAAACAGCCTGTACAATAATTTATTTTCTTATCAGCCAGATAAATTTTCTCTGTTTCTGCTCCAGCAGCACCTGCACCTTCCATAATAAGGTCAATTGCTATATCAGTCATTCCTTTTTTTTTAGTCGGACTTCCATTAATACAAAGTATTTTCATGTTTCATGTCCTTATGTTTAGTCAGTTTTTATTTTTAATTTTTTTATTTCCAAGTACCTTTTTCTGAAAAGCCCTCTCAAAAATATAGGTTCTGAATTTCCTTGCAATATCAGTAAGTTCAAGTGTAATTTCAGCATTTTTTTCCATTGTAATGTGCTTTGTTACTTTTTTTCTTAAAAGCATTTCATTTTTTGCAACAATTCCTGCTGCCTTTGCATAAAAAAGAAGCTCAAGATGATCAATTCCAAATTCCTTAAGTCTTAAAAAAGCCTTTGCAGCAAAAAGATCTGTTTCATCAAACATTTCATTTGCTGCAGGAATAAGCAGTTCATTATCAGTCAAAAAATCAAGCTCATCCTCTTTAAGCGAAGAAAGTTTCAAGAAACTTTCCCTGTCATATAATTTTTCAGAAATTGTTCCAAAAACAAACTCATGCAAGGTTTCCATTACATAAAGATCGTCTTGTCTTTTTCTGCTTTTGACAATGTCTTTTATTTCAGAAATGGTAAGCCTGTTCTTTTCCTTTAATTTTTTAATCAGATTGATTCTTGAAACAGTTGAAGGAGGATACCAGGCCATGTTTTTTCCTGTCTTGACAGGCTTTGGCAAAAGGTCATTTCTCAGATAATAATTTATTGTGGAAGATGGAAGACCTGTTTTCTCCTTGAGGTCCTTCATTTTTAGATAATTTTTTAAATCAGTAACTTCTTTTTTCAATTATTTTTCCGGATTTATTGTTCTGTGATAGGTTTTTAAAAAAGTATATCAAAACAAAAAAAGTGTCAAGTTATACTTAATAGTTTTAATCTAAAAGACTGATTTACAGATATATATAAAGTGATTTACAAATTTTTTTTACCCAGTTAAGTAAAAACTGAAAGTTAATCTTCAGGATAAATGGTAGATTTTGAGGACTTGATTTTCGCTTTGATCAGGATTTGTGGTAAAAAAGCCTGTCTTAACTCAGCCTCTAATCAAGATCATGGTTTGAATTTTTAATTGCATAAATATTATCTGCATAAAGATCTGGATTGAATTTTCGTTTTAAGCCATTTGAATTCATATATCTTATCTTACCGAATACCGGTCTTTCCTTCCATGGCCTGTCATGCTTGCCAAAGCACCAGGCAACGCCTGCAAATGAATTAGGATCTCTTCCGTCAAGGGCATATTTATTATTTAAATAAACTGCCAGGTTAAATGCCTTTTTCGGAGAATCAGTCCACTCAATAATTTTCTTTCCCCAGTACATTCTCATGTATCCATGCATTTTTCCAGTCAGAACAAGCTCAAGCTGTGCAGCATTCCAGAACCGGTCATGTGTCAATGAATTTTCAAATTCTTCGCTGGTGTAAATATAGGGGCGCTTATCATTTTCGTGTTCCAGAAGAGTATTTTTTGCCCATTGTGGCAGACAGTCAAAGGAATCGTAAAAAGGGTTATAGGTTACAAAATTAAATGACAGCTCACGCCTTACAATCATCTCCTCCAAAAAGGAATCCCTTCCCTCCCCTTTTTTAGTTTTTACCATTAAGCCTGCATAAACAGGTGAAATTTGCCCAAAATGAAAATATGGACTTAGCCCTGAAGTAAAGTCAAGTTCAGGATTATTTCTCTTTTCGCTGTAATAAGGCAGTTTTTGCTCAATGAATAAATCAAGAAGTTTTAATGCATGACTGCTTCCACCTCTAATACACGAAGGTTTGCAATTATCATTTAATGAAAGCTCTTTCAGAATTTTATCTGTATCATCAATATCTGCTGAAGATAAATTCAGCCCAAGTGAGTTAATCATCAATTTTTCTTCAGACACAGGAACCATAAACTCATCAAGCCTGGAATTGATTTTCCTTCTTATAGTATATGCACCGTATTCTTCCTTTAAAGAAGTCTCTTCAACAGGAACAACAAGGTCTGTTTCAACCTGAAACATGGCACAATCAATATTATCAGCAATGGATTTTCTCCATTTTTTATGTATCTTCAAATACCCCCGATCAGTTACAACACAGCAGGCTTGTTTTGAAATTTCCCTTACACAGGTTTCTGGGGAGCCAATCTCGCAGACAAATTTAATATTTCTCTTGAAAAGTTCGGCTTTAACTTCTTTTAAGCCCTCAAGCATAAATCTGTAATGCCTTGAATTTGCATCAGGGAAAGAATCTGTGAGACAAAAGTAGACTACAAGAGGTTTAAGATACTTGTTTGAAAGTTCTATTGAATATTCCAGAGCATGATTGAAAAATGTCCTCTGGGAATGCTGCATCCAGTAAACAAAAAAATTATTTCCCTTGTTTACCGGATTGAAATTTAAATTTTTAATTCTTTTTCCGTCTATCAATTTTCAAGCTCTTCAATTCCGCATTTGGAATAATCAAAATCCTTTTCCATACACTTTGAAAGTCTTATTAACCTTAAATCCTTTTCTTCCCAGAGTTTATTTATGAACTCCTGAATCTTTTCCCTGTATACAGGATCTTCAAGATAACTTCCAACCATCCAGTCTTCTACTTCAATTACTTCAACATCAATATTAATGTTTTCTATGCTTCCAGAAAGAAAATCAATTAAAGAAGGACTTTTTGAAGAATAGTGGATTGTAACATCTAGAATTTTATCAATTTTTCCATTCATAGCCTCTAAAACAAATGAAAACCCACCAGCCTTTGGGCGTATTAGTTTTTCAAAGGGGCTGTTCATTTTTTGTGCCTTGCCGTTTCTGTTTCTTGTTCCTTCCGGAAAATTCATAACAGCTACCGGCCTGAAGGCAAATTTTTCACAGGCCTTTATGGTAGTTTCAAGATCTTTACCCTTCATATGGGGGTTTTTTTCAAGATATTGTTTTGAAAATCGTTTCATGAACGGGAAATCAAGAGCCCACCAGGCAAGGCCTATCACAGGGACATAGATAAGCTGTTTTTTAAGAAAAAATTTTAAAAAAGGAGCCTTTTTATTAAAAATTCTCTGCAAAAGAAAAATATCAGCCCATGTCTGGTGGTTTGAGATAACAAGATACCACCCTCTTTTTTTTATTGAATCTGGTATATCTGCCTTGAACCTTACACCGGCAATTTTATCAAGAATAAAATTGTTGGCTGAAATCCATACAGTTCCAACAAAGTTAAAAACTCTTGACAAGAAAAGTTCAGGTTTTCCCCACAGAATAAGCTTAAAAGGCATGAGTGCAAAAAAAATCACACCAATATATAAAGTATTTAATATAATCAGTGAAAAAACAAATCCTGCCTTTAATTTTTTGTACATTGAACCAGACATAATTTTCTCCATTTCGGCAAATCCAGTAGACTTAATTAAAACAAAACAGTTTTGATATTATTAATTGCAACAATCAAATAAAAAACTTCTTTTTTTTAAAAAAAACATTATCACATGAGTCAATTAACATCTGTAAAATAATTGTAAAACAAAAAACTTTACTCAAATATTTTATTAATATATGTTCACCTGTGCATCTGGGTATGGATATAAAACCCGGTTAATTTATCATAAGTTCATCAATTTTCGGGAGGGAAAAAATGAAACGTTTAATAATTTCTGTTCTTGTACTACTTGCTGCATTTTCATTCTCTTATGCAGACGACAGTTCCTGGGAGCAAGTCAAAAAAGCCGGAGTTCTTGTAATAGGTCTTGATGATGCTTTCCCGCCAATGGGCTTCAGGGTTGAAGACGGAACTCTTACAGGATTTGACATTGAAATTGCTGAAGAAGCAGGTAAAAGACTTGGAGTTGAAATCAAATGGCAGCCTACTGCCTGGGCCGGTGTTATACATTCTCTTAATTCAAAGAAATTCGACTGCATCTGGAACGGCATGACAATTACAGATGAAAGAGCTGAAAAAGTAGATTTTACAAAACCATATATAATGGACGGACAGATTGCAGTTGTAAGATTTGATGAAACAAGATTCAAGTCGCCTGCTGATCTTGGAGGACAGATTGTTGGAGTTCAGAAAGGCTCTTCTGCTGTGAAGGCTGTTGAAAAGCTTGAAACACCTGCAAAAGAAGTAAAGGAATACAATGACAACCCCATGGCACTTCTTGATCTTGAAGCAAAAAGACTTGATGCAGTTGTAATTGATAATGTTGTAGGAAGATACACCGTTGCAAAAAGACTTGGTAAATTTAAAACCCTGCCTGGTTTTATAAGCAAAGAACCTTTTGGGATAGCTTTCAGAAAAGATGATGACAGCCTGAGGGCTAAAGTTCAGGAAACAATTGATGCCATGGTTAAAGACGGAACAATGGCTGAAATTTCAAAAAAATGGTTTGGAGAAGATATTACAGATCCTTCAAAGTGGTAATTCAGAAGTTCAAAATCCCCGGTTAATCCGGGGATTATTTTCGGGGAAATTTTATGAAATCCGTAAAAATATTTTTATTTTCTGTAATTTTTTTATCAATTGGTTCAATCTGTTTTTCAAACACATCAGATTTATTGTTAAAAGCTGAAAACCATATTGCATCAGGGAATTTTGATACAGCCATTGAAATTTTAAACACAATCCAGTTTCCTGAAGGCAAAAATGAAGAAGATACAATAAATTATGTAAAGGCAAAAATAAGAATTGCACAGATTGCATCCATAACAAAAGATTTTTCCAGTGCACAGGCTGCATGCAGAAAAGCTTTAAATGCAGATCCTCAAAATTCAGAAGCTAAAGAGCTGCTGAATTCAATCAAAAGGCAACAGTCCCCAAAATATGTCCTTTTTTTTACAGATTCCATAAGATTTTTTCCATCATTGTTAAAAGGTGCCTTCATGACTCTTCTCCTTGTTATTGTAACAATGGGTGTGTCTCCAATCGGCGGCCTTTTCATTGCTCTTGGAAGAATCAGCAGATTTGCACCGGTTTCAATTATCTGCTGGTTCATAATATGGTTTTTCAGAGGAACCCCTCTTCTTCTTCAGCTTTTTTTCATTTATTACGGCCTTCCTGCTCTTGGAATAACACTTTCGCCTCTTTGTGCAGCACTTATCGGGCTTGGAGTAAACTATTCAGCCTATCTTGCAGAAATAATCAGGGCGGGAATTTTGTCAATAGAATCAGGTCAGATGGAAGCAGCAAAAGCCCTTGGAATGACATATTCCCAGGCAATGAAGAGAATAATCATCCCCCAGACATACAAAAGACTTATTCCACCTGTTGGAAACGAATTTATAGCGCTTATAAAAGACACCGCACTTGTATCAACCATATCCATGGTTGAGCTAATGAGATCTGCAGACAGACTTTTTAATACATATTTTAATGTAAATGTTCTGATACTTGCTGCTGTCATGTATCTTCTATTTACAACCGTTTTTACTTTTATATTTGAAAATCTGGAAAAAAGAGTCGGAATTTATGAAAAAAGATAACAATATTCTTCTCACCCTTAAGGGAATAACAAAATATTTTGGCACTCACAAGGCACTTGACAATATAAATCTTGACGTAAAAAAAGGAGAGAAGGTTGTAATTGTGGGTCCTTCCGGCTCTGGAAAATCAACTCTTCTTAGAGCTGTAAACCTCCTGGAAAAAGTTGAAAAAGGCCATATTTTTTTTGAAAAAAAAGAAGTTGGATACCGTTTTAAAAAAGGCAAAAGACTTCTCGACTCACCTAAAAACATTTCTTTTTTAAGAAGTGAAATTGGAATGGTTTTCCAGCATTTCAACCTTTTTCCACATATGACAGCTCTGCAAAATGTAATAGAAGCACCTGTAACAGTAAAAAAAATGCCAAAGGAAAAGGCTGTTAAGATAGCTGAAGAAGTTCTTGCAAAAGTTGGCCTTTCAGATAAAAAGGACTCTCACCCAGCCAAACTTTCAGGTGGACAGAAGCAAAGAGTTGCAATAGCAAGGGCACTTGCAATGGAGCCAAAACTCATGCTCTTTGACGAACCGACATCAGCGCTTGACCCTGAGCTTGTCGGCGAAGTATTCAACACTATTAAAGCTCTTGCAGAAGAAGGAATGACAATGATTATTGTCACTCATCAAATGGGATTTGCAAGGGAAATTGCTGACCGGGTAATATTCATGGAAAACGGAATTTTTGTTGAGCAGGGAACGCCAGAGGAATTTTTCTCATCAGCACAGAAGAATGAAAGAATTTCAGGGTTTATATCAAGCATTCTTTAGAAGTGGACAGATATTTTTTTCAATCAGTGTTTAAATCCCGGGGAAAGCCTAAAAAAACCTCCCCGAAATTATTTTTTCTAAAATTCCTTTGTTTCTCCGGGTTTTGGTACAAAGGCATTAAAATTGTTATCCTTAAGATATTCTGCAAAACCAAGCGACTGCTCTTCTTCCCCGTGTACGACTGCGATTTTTTTAATATTTAAGTTTGATTCCTTTAAAAATCTTGTCATTTCTTCCTGATCAGCATGTGCACTGAATCCGCTGAGTTTTGAAACCCTTGCCTGGAGTGGATATAACTTGTTTAAAAATTTAACTTCAGGCGGCTTTCCCTTGCGCCCGTTCTGCTCGTATTCCCAGCCAAGATCTCTTATTCTTCTACCAAGTGTATGTTCAGCCATATATCCCACAATCAGAATTGTGTTCCTGGGATTGTGAATCTTATATCTGAGATGATGAAGTATTCTGCCTGCTTCACACATTCCAGAAGATGCAATAATAATATGAGGAGTTGTCATTTTCATGACCTCCATTGATTCCTCAACAGAACCTACATAAGTAATTTCCTTGAATGAGAAAGGATTCTTGCCTTTTTGGAGAAAAGACTTGTGAGTTGCCTTGTCATATACTTCAGGATGCTCTCCAAATACACCGGTAAGATTTTTACCAAGAGGGCTGTCAACAAAAACCGGAACCTTTGGAACTGCTCCTTCGTCATAAAGTTCGTGCAGGACATATACAACTTCCTGTGTTCTCCCAAATGCAAAGGCTGGAATTATTACAGACCCTCCCCTTTCTATTGCCCTGTTAATTTCTTCCTTAACCCTTTCCTTTAAATTTTCTATGGGACCATGATGTCTTGTGCCGTAAGTGCTTTCAGTTATCAAAAGATCAACATCTCTGTATTCTTCGGGAAACATTAATGTAGGGTTCCTTAATATTGGCCTGTCAAAACGTCCGATATCCCCGGTAAAACAAAGATTAAATCTTCTTCCTTTTTCTATTCCTCTAATAAAACAAAGCGCTGAACCAAGAATATGGCCTGCATCAAAAAAAGTAACTGTCATTGACTTACCTATTGGAATTTCCTGATTATATGGATATCCGTCAAAAAACTTAAGTGAATACTCTGCATCTTCTGTTGTATAAAGCGGTTCAATAATCTTAAGATTATTTTCCCTGATACCGCTTTCAATTTCGGCTCTGTTAAGCTCGTGCCTTCCAAGTTTGAGCCTTTCTTTTATCTCTTTCCTTTCCCGGTTGCTCAAATCACTGTTCTTATTATTTGTAAGGTTATACAAATGTCCCCTAAGTGCTTTGTAATTCAAGTAATCTGCATCAGATTCCTGAATATGAGCCGAGTCCATCAAAAGGAACCTGCAGGCATCGAGAGTTGGCCTTGTACAGATTACTCTTCCTTTAAAACCATTTTTTACAAGAAGCGGGATTCTCCCTGAATGATCAATATGACCGTGTGATAAAACCATATTTGTCAAAATTGAAGGATCTAAAGGAAAATTTTTATTTTTCTCTTCTGATTCTTTGCGCCTTCCCTGAAAAAGACCGCAGTCAAGAAGAATTTTATCTTTATTGACGCTCAACATATGCATGGAACCTGTGACTTCGCGGACAGCACCGTAGAATGTGACTTTCATAAAACCTCCGTTGTTGGCAGAAAAAAAATCAAAAAAACAATATAGCACCGCTGAGAAAAAAAAGCCCTGTTTTTTTAAAGAAAAACAGGGCTAAAATATTGCGGGTCTAATCTCAATTTTAAAAAAAGTTATACTGCAAATCCAATAATTGACAGCGTTTATTTCTCATACCACCCTGAATGCAGTCTTGACAAAAGATCTTGATAAACACCAGACTCTTTGAGTTTTTTAAGCCCTTCATCAAATTTATCAATCAAAACCTTGTTTTCAGGCTTTATTCTGTTGAGCAGCAAGTGATAGGTAACAATTCTTATTGGTTCAGGGCTTTTTATTATTTTAGCCTTTTCTTCCGGAGTCAGCTGTTTTTCAAGAATTTCATCTGCAACGTCTTCTCCGCAAATAAGACAGTCTATCCGACCGATAAGCATTTTTTTAAAGTTATTCACTTCTGAATTTGTTCTGTCCATATTGATTTTTTTATCTTCAATGGCCTTATCAACTTCCTTACCATATGTATAACCTAAAATTCCGCCTATTCTTTTTCCATACAGATCTTCTACACCAGCAAAGTGTCCATTTCCTTTGACAAAATAAATATAGTCTTTTTTACCATCAAGCACAGACTCTTTACTATAATACATTTCTTTTTCCCTGCTTTCTTTGTAGGACCAGACTAAAGTACCGTCAATTTGATTTTGCGCTGCTTCACTGTATGCTCTTTTCCAGGCACCACCGTACCATCTGAATTCTGTATTATATCCAGATTCCTTAAATGCCCTGCTCACAACATCAGTACAAAAACCTCCATTCTTAAAATCCTTTGACTGATAAGGCTTCCACTCTCCATTCCCCAGAATTATATTTTCAGCAAAAAGATTCCCCGAACAGACCAAAACCAATAAAGCAAAAACAAACACTGTTTTTTTAATCATACTTTTCCCTTTCACTGATAAAATTAACTGTAAAATCGACAAGTAAATAATAGTTGTAATATGACAAAAACTCAATAATTAAAAAAACAGCAATTAGTGTATTCAAATCAAAATTGTATTCATTACAGTTTAGATCAGTTAAAACTGTACACAAACTATAATAAAGAAACTGTATCTGTTTTTTATGAAAAAAAAGGATTAGTTTAAGCCATGGAAAAAATGAATATAAAAAATAATAAAACACTTTATCAGAGCGTGGAAGCAAGAGTTCTTGAAATGATTGACAGTAAAACTTTCAGGCCTGGTGAAAAGCTTCCCTCGATTA
>JACKCP010000025.1 GCA_020633955.1 Desulfobacteraceae bacterium
ATAACACCTGTTACTGAATTTGCAGGTTTTGACTGGAAAACAAACATTGCATTAATAGGCGGATTTGCGGCAAAGGAAGTTATAGTTTCAACTCTTGGAACAGCATATTCCCTTGGAGAAACAGACCCTGAAGCTCCTGAAGCATTGTCTGACAAGCTTGTAAATGACCCTGACTTTGATTATATAACTGCAATAAGCCTTATGATTTTTGTGCTCCTTTACGCTCCATGCTTTGTTACAGTTGTAGCAACTGCAAAGGAAATCGGGTGGAAATGGGCAATGTTTGGAGTTGTATCAAATACAGTTCTTGCTTTCGGGCTTTCAGTCCTTTTTTATCAGACTGCAAGGCTTGGCATTTTTTCCTGATAAATAATCAAGATTGATATAGACCTTTAAAAGACCGGTATTTAATTTTTCAAATACCGGTCTTTTTGGTTTTGTAAGTATGGAATTTTCTAGTAAAGACGAATAATCCTGTCCTCATCAATATCAGTTTCTTCAATATTATAAGCATGCTCAGGATCACCATGAAACTGATAAAGATATTCTGCAAAGGCATCCTGTTCTCCGCCTGTTTTTGCAAATGAACTTTTTTTAGGATCTTTTAAAAAGTCCACTCCATTATTTAACCCTTCTCCTTCAAAAAGGTTTGTTCTTTCAGGTGATGAAAGCGAGTCAAAAGGATAGGAATTGCCGCCTTGTGCCAGAAAATATATGGTTACAAGGCGAAATTTACGATTTGGATCTCCAGTAATTTCTCCATTTGATACAACTATATCCTTATCAGATGTAAAATCATCATTTAAAACAGCAAGCTCAACTATTCTGTTTCCGGTTCCCTTTGATGTTCTTGGAGACCTGTTTAGATCGTAAACTATTCTCATTCCTGCAATCTGGGGAAATTGTCCTGGATATTCTCCTTCACCGCTTGCTGCAACGGAATGTTCCATTATGTCTTTTAGTTCCTCTGCTGTAACTGAAAAACAGACAAGCCCGTTGTCAAATTTAAGAACTGCTCTTAAATGACCTTCTGTTACGGCACCCTGCTGTGTTCCTGTTTCTTCATTTGCAGGAGGAGGAATAAGACTTACATCATTTGAGTCGGTTGAACCTGGAGGAACAACCACACTTCCTATTTCAGTTCGTATATCACCTCCGTTTTTCACTGAGATATCAACTTTTGAGTCTGAAAGAAGGTTTGCATACCATAAATTTGCTTTTGAAGTAAGGTTTCCAAGATTTGTTTCCTGGGTTCTTACCTTTATTCCCCTTCCTTCAAGAAATACGTCTGTATATCCAAGAACATTTGAGTATTGAGATTTTATTACATCCTGAACAGCATCTCTTATTTTTATAATTTGAGGATCAGGATCTGATGAAAAGTAATCTGCATTTTCAATGCTTGATGCAATTGGGCCGTTTAAGGAAGAGTCAAGTTTTGAGGTAACAATCACTCCATTTGAATCAAAGTCTGCAACAAGTCTTCCAAGATATTTATAGTCTGCATCAACATTTACAACCAGAACAGGCTCGTCTGAGGGAGAGGTGAATACCAGGGGATATGTGTCTTTTGGCTCATCACCTGGTAGAAGAATATCATTTTCATCTGCGAGCAGAGTGTTTGATCCTCCTGCAACAATTATATCAACGTTTTCAAGAAGTGAGGCCAGCTGTTTTTCAATGGAAATCTGCTGCATATGGGAAAGAAGAATAATTTTATTTATCTGCATTTTGGAAAGATCGTCAACGCAAGCCTGAATTATATGTGCAAGTTCTTTTATGTCGTATCCCATGGAAGGAGTAACTTCAATGTCTCCTGTAGATGTGATGTTTGGGAACTCAGGAGAAGATGCTCCGACAATTCCGATTTTTTCACCATTAATTTCAAGAACTGCGCTTTTTGAAATTTTTCCTGCAAGGTTTTCAATTATTTCGCAGTCATTTCCAATCTCAACATTAGTTCCAGGGCCGAAAGAAGAATCTCTGGAAAAATCCATATTGCATGAAAGATATGGAAATTCTGCCCTGCTTGGACCGTTGTCTGCACTGAGTGCATCTGCAAATGCTCCAGGGCCTGCATCAAGTTCATGGTTTCCTACAGCAGAGGCCATAACTCCAAATCTGTTTAAGATTGCAATATCAGCACTTCCTGGATTATTGCTTTTTGTAATTGCACTTACATTTTCGTGTTCAGCAGCATAAAATCTTGGACCCTGGATAATATTATCACCTGAGCTTACAATAATGGTTGGATAATCAGAGCTGTTTTTTATTCCATTCATTACTGCTGAAAAATTATCGAGATTTTTCAAGGCTCTGTCTTCATTTCCGTCAATATCTGAAAAATGAAGAACCTGAAGTCTGAAATAAGAGTTTTCGCGGTTTTTGAAGTCATTTGAATGGGAACAGGATATAAAAGTTGAAAAAAGAACAAATACAGTGAGTTTAAAGAATATTTTATTCATTTTTCATATTTCCCTTGCAATTTCTGCAACAAAAACAGGACAGTTGTTTTCATCAACAGCCGCAACTGCTGTATATCCTTCAAATTTTTTTGAAGAACCGTCCGGGTAATCAACCTGGCTTAAGTTAAAAATATTTTCGCTTGTTGCAAAGGTTTTTAGAGTATGGCAGTTCTCACATGGGGTATTTCTTTTCATATATACCTTATAACATTTTTTGTTCAAAGGCGGCTCCAGAGCTGTTTCCTCGGCTTTTTTGTTTGCCCATACAATGTTCAGATCCTTATCCAGCACGATTATTACTTCTGGAAGAATATCTGTAATTTTTTCAAAATCTATTGTATTTCTTTCCATGATATGTCCTTTTGGTTTGTTTCTGCTCAGTTTTAAACTGAACAGTTGATTTTGCATTTTATTAATTATAGCTGAACGAAAACGGTATTTATGTCCATTCTGCGTCAGATTAAAAATTTAATCCTGAAAATTTTCAATGTAAACTAAGGGTTAAATTTATTATCTTCTGTAAGTGAACAAAAAATCCTGGTTTTCGGGCAGTCACTAATTTTATGGTGACCTTTATGCTTTATAAAAGTTTTTTTCATATTCCCACAATTGGTGCTGCAACAGAAAAAAAAATCTGGGACTGCGGCATTTGTTCCATGGATGATTTTTTAAATTCTCCTCCTGATTTTATTCCCTCAAAGAAAAGGGAGATTATCTTTGAACACATTAAATTATCAATGGAAAAAATACAAGAAAATGACCCTGTGTATTTTACTGATAATCTTCCCCCAAAAGAACACTGGAGAATATTTAATCAATACAGAAACTCATGTGTTTATCTAGATATAGAAACAACAGGCCTTGAGTTTTACAACAGTCATATAACTTCAATTGCAATGTATGACGGAAAAAATATTAAATATTATGTGTATGGTAAGAATTTGAATGATTTTTTAAATGATATAAAAGAATATAAGGTAATTGTAACCTACAACGGCAAAACATTTGACATTCCATTCATTGAAAAATTTTTTAATATTTCCTTAAATCATGCTCATCTTGATTTAAGGCATATTCTCAAAAGTCTTGGATTTTCAGGGGGACTCAAATCCTGCGAACGCCAGTTTGGAATAGGACGAAAAGATCTTTTAGGCGAAGTTGACGGTTTTTTTGCAGTGGAACTCTGGAATGATTATAAAAGAAGGAAAAATGTTAAAGCTCTTGAAACTCTTTTGTCATACAATATTGAGGATGTTTTAAACCTTGAATATTTAATGGTTGAGGCATACAACAGAAAAATACTTGAAACCCCTGCAAAGGCATTTCCCCTTTGTCATGGAAAAAAACCTTTGAACCCCTTTAAAATTGATGAAAACACAATGAAATACGTTCAAAGGGTGGTATCAATAAACAGGTATTGAAAAAAATCCTGGTTTTCGACAGCCGGCTAAATTATTTAGAGGACGAAAACGAGGATTTTTTGTTCAGTTCAGGGAAGATGAAAAATTTAACCTTCAGGATTCATGAATATTTTGAGAATTAAATTTTCAATCTGACTTTAGAAATGGACAAAAAAAGCCGTTTTCGTTCATCAACTATTTATAAAATCCCCATACTTTCTGCATTAAATTCGAGCTCATCCCTGAAATCCGGATGTGCTATTTTTATCAGTTCTTTTGCCCTTTCCTTTACAGAACGTCCTTTAAGTCTTGCCATTCCATACTCTGTCACAACATAATGAACAAGTGTTCTTGGAAGTGTGGTAATAGTTCCTGCCTCAAAAGATGGAACTATTCTTGATTTTAGGTTTCCATCCCTGTCTTTTCGTGTTGATTTAAGGGCAATTATTCCTTTCCCTCCCTTTGAATGAAATGCTCCTGTGATAAAGTCAAGCTGTCCTCCAGTTCCTGAAATATGGGAAAAACCATGGCTTTCTGAAGAAACCTGGGAAAAGAGATCAACTTCAAGAGCATTGTTTATTGCTGTAAATTTGGGATTTAAAGCTATTATTTTAGGATCATTTATATAGTTTACCGGATATGATGCACAGTTTGGATTTCTGTCAATAAAATCATAAAGTCTTTTTGAGCCAAGAGCAAAGGTATAAGCCATTTTTCCTTTATCAATAACTTTATTAAAACCTGTAATAATCCCTGCCTCATAAAGATCTGCAAATGCATCAACAAGCATTTCTGTATGTATTCCAAGATTTTTTAAAGTGGAGTGTAAAAGCCTTTTTCCAATAAAATTTGGAAGAGCTCCTATTCCAAGCTGAAGTGTTGCTCCATCTTCAATCTCTTCAAGAATATACTCTGCAATTATTTTTTCTTCAGGAGATGCCTCCTGTGCATTGAGGGCAGGGAGTGGATATCCTCCTGTTTCAATAACTGCATCAACCCTTGAAATATGAATTGTTTCCTGATTTCCTCCCATTGCATAGGGTATATGAGGGTTTGTTTCAATTACAATCCTTTTTGCCTTTTGAAGAACTGCGGAAGAAAGTGAATTGCTGATTCCGAAATTGAAGTTTCCCCTTGGGCCCATTGGTGTTGCACAAAGAAAAATATGATCGTATTCCCTGTATTTCCTTATAATTCTTGGGCCTTCATGGTAGGTGAGCGGAATATACGATACTTTTTTTTCTTTAAAAAGGTCTCTTGAAACTTTGCCGAAATGCCAGTCTTCAAATTTTATATTCTTGTTTAAATCGGCACAAAGAGATCTTTTGGTAAAACAAACGGATTCAATAACAAGGTCTTTGAAACTTTTACACCTTTTTGCAAGGGCCGCATCTGTCATGCAGGGAAAAAGTGAAAATTCAGAATAATAGATTCGCTCTCCATCTTTAATTTCAGATACTGCTTCATCAGCAGTTACAGTTTTCTCTTTAAGCATTTCTTCATTGGGATTGTACATTTTTCCCTCCATAATAATTTATTTGCCGGACAAAAGCTGTCAGCAGAACAAAAAAAATTCAAATCAAGTGCACAATCATCTGGTGCCCCGGTTAATATAACCGGGGGCTTTGTGCTGATGAAACTATGAGCTCACTATCCATACAGCTTTATCAAAGGCCATTTGAATGACCTTTTCGCCGACACGTCCGATTATAAAATCCTGAACTTTTGAAACCCCTTTTCGTCCAATAAATATTGAACCCCAATTGTTTTTTTCAGCAGTTTCATAAAGACCCAGTGCACGGCTTAAATAAGCCTCAATTATTCCAGTATCTGCGTTGTTTGGGTCAAATCCAAGGCTTTTAAGTTTTTCAACAGCCTTGTCAAGTTCAGGCTCAATTTTTTTGCTTCTGATTTTAACTCTCTCCTCTTCAATCGGCATTGAAGCAGGGTCAATATTTGTAAAGAACAGGTTATAGTCTCCCTGGATAAGTTTTACAGATCTTGAGACATGTCTGAGATGAATTTTTTTTTTAGAATGGCTGAAAATCTGTCCAGCAAGTTTAACTGATTTTTTTGCACCTTCAGATCCGTCAAATCCTATTAAAACATTATCTGTTTCAGGGCTTTCTCCAACCAGAACAAGAGTTGTAAAAGTCAGCTTTGATACAAGTTTTGCCGCAACTGACCCAAGGGGGATATTTCTCAGATTGGTCAGTCCCTTTCTGCCTATGAATAATGCAGAATAACCTTTTGAAGCTTCAGCAATTATGTCTCTTGTTATGCCTATTTTTCTTGGCTGGGTTTTTACATGAATATTTTCTTCAGGAAACCCTTCATCAATAAATTTTTTTTTGGCCTTTGAAAGGGAGTTTGTAAAAATTTTGTTGTGCTTTGTAATCCAGTCTTCAAGTGTATCTTTTTTAAGTGTTTCCTCTGGAATGGCGTCTATGTCCCAGAATGATTCGGGAATATCTGTTCCTACAAGGAAAAGAACAATTTCTGTTTTATCTTTAGGAAGAATTTTGGCTGCATAATTAACAGCCTGAATAGAAGTATCCGAACCGTCTACTGCTATAAGATATTTTTTATTATTCATTTTAGCACCTCCTGTGCGTGGTTTGTTGTTGCCTTGTTAATTGCAATGGAGATGCCAGAATTTTAAAATGGGAAAAAATAATAATTTGCTTTAATTTAAGCTGTTTATGTCTGTATTTTAAGGGCGGTGTTTATATGGGAAAATGCATGGTCAATAAATTTACATAAAATGTAAAATGATTTTACACAGTTTTAAACAATTAAGGTTTCACATTTTAAAAAATAAAAGATATATTTTTAAACATAGTAAATTCCATATGAATTAAAATCAGATTTTTTTGTTCACCAGATTAATTATTCCCCAAAGTTGGCAGGCCATGACAAAAAAAACTAATTTTGTAAAAAAAATAAAACTCACAGGAATTGCTTTTATAATTATAACAGCAGTAAGCCTTTCTGCAGTTGACACATACTTTTCCCTTAAAGGATTTTCCAAAACAGCACTGAAATTGCAAAATGAATATATTGCAAAAAATAAAGAGGTCATAAAGGAACAGGTTCTGGGAATTTCAGATATGATTTCCCATGTAAGGGGGCAAAGCATGGAGCTTTCGAGACAGGCGGTACTATCTAGAGTACGCGAAGCCCATTCCATTGCATCTCATATTTATGAAACAAATAAAGGAATAAAAACCGATCTGGAAATCCAGGAAATGATTTTTGAAGCTTTACGACCTGTTAGATTTGAAGATGGTAAAGGCTATTATTTTGCAACTCGTATTGATGGTCTTGAGCTGCTTTTTTCAGATAGACCTGAAATGGAAAAAAAGAATCTTTATGATCTCAAGGATTCCAATGGGCGTTTTGTAATAAGAGATATGATTGATATCGCTTTAAAGTCAGGTGAAGGCTTTTATGAATATAACTGGACAAAACCTGAAAAAGAAGGAAATCAATTTAAAAAAGTATCATATATAAAGCTGTTCAAGCCTTATAATTTTTTTATTGGTACGGGACTATATCCTGAAGATACTGAAGAAAAGATTAAAAAAAATCTTCTTCTGATGATAAGCAAGCTCAGGTTTGGGAATGAGGGGTATATTTTTATTAATAAAATAGATGGTGATGCTCTTGTTTCAAACTGCAAGTATTTTGAAGAAAAAAAGAAATTATGGGAAATTTTTCAAGATACTGAAGAACTTAAAAAAATTTTCAGATTGGAAGTTGAAGCTTCGGAAAAGCCTGGAGGAGATTATATCGAGTACAACCTTGAAAAACTGTCAGATCCTGGTACTGCTTCAAAAAAAATATCATTTGTTTTTCGTGAGCCTTATTTTAACTGGATTGTGGGAACTGGTTTTTACATGGATGAAGTGGAAAAAGATATTGAAAGAATAAAGCTTTCAATGCTCTCATACTTAAAATCAAGATTTTACTATTCTGTTGGTTTTTCATTTCTTATTGTAGCAGTTTTTATTTTCTGGTTTCGCAGGGCAAATAAAAAAATTGAAAGAGACTTCAGTCTGTTTTCTTCAATGTTTAAAACTGCAGCAGAGTCAGATGAAATTATTGACAGTAATGCAATACAGTTTAAAGAAATTGAAGAAATGGCTGAAAATGCCAACAAAATTCTTGAAGCAAAAAAAGCGGCTGAAAAAAATCTTATAGATGAAAAAGAAAGACTATTTGTAACAATAAGGTCCATAGGGGACGGAGTCATTTCATGTAACACCTCCGGTTTGGTTGAAAATATGAACAGTCAGGCTGAAAAGCTTACGGGATTTGCAATTTTTAATGCAAAAGGCCTTAAAATTGAAGATATTTTCAAGATTTATGATGAAAAAGGAAACCAGCTGGAAAATTTTGCTTCTGATGTGCTTTTAAAAGGCAAGACAGCACGAAACAGGAAAGGAGTTACTCTTGTTTCCAAAACACTTAAAGAATATAAAATTTCCTATACAATATCTCCAATAATGGATTTTGAAAAAAATATTACAGGAATTGTTCTTGTTTTTTCAGATATTACAGAAGAACTTAAAATAAAAAAAGAACTTGAAAAGTCCAGAGAAAGATTTTTAAAAATTACTGAAAATGTCAATGATATAATTTTTAAGATGACAATTCCAGATTACAGATTTGAATATATCAGTCCTTCTGCTGAAAAATTTTTTGGTTACAGCTCAAAGTATTTTTATGACAATCCTGATGTAATTGAAGACCTTCTTCATCCTGACTTTAAGCCTGGTTTTGAAAAAGAGAGGAACAGGGTCAGAAAAGGAAAAGTAAGTCCCAGTTATGAATATAAAATCTTTGATTCTTCAGGCAATGAAAGGTGGCTTTTTCAGAAAAATATTCCAGTAGTTGATGATAGTGGAAATATTTCAGCCATTGAAGGGATAATTACAGATATAACAGAAAAAAAGAAGGCAGAGCAGGAAATCATAAATATTGAGAAACTTAAAAGTGTCGGAATTCTTGCCGGCGGAATTGCTCATGATTTCAATAATATATTGATGGGGCTTTACGGAAATATCTCCCTTGCAAGAAAAACCCTTGAAAAGGGACATCCTTCTGAAAAATTTCTTGATGCAGCCGAAAATTCAATGGACCGTGCATCAATGCTTTCAAACAGGCTTTTGACATTTTCAAAGGGAGGCTCTCCTGTAAAAGAGGATATAAACCTCAAGGAGCTTGTTAAGGAAGTTGTAATGTTTGATCTGTCAGGAAGTAATGTTGCCGCAGTTTTTGATATAAATGATGATACTGGTAATATCAGAGCTGATAAGGGTCAGATTCAGCAGGTTTTTTCAAATCTTGCAATAAATTCTGTTCAGGCAATGCAGGGCGGCGGTAAAATTTATATTTCAATGGGCAATACTTATATTGGCAAAAATCAGATTCTGGATCTTCAAGAAGGTAAATATGTAAAAGTCTGTGTAAGGGATGAAGGCTGTGGAATCAATAAGGAAAATCTGGCTAAAATATTCAACCCTTATTTTACAACAAAGGAAAAGGGCAGCGGTCTTGGACTTGCGGCTGTTTATTCCATAATCAAAAATCATCATGGACATATTGAGGTTTCATCTGAAAAGGGAAAAGGTACAAAATTTACAATTTATCTCCCTTTTTCAGGTAACGAGGAAAAAAAGAGTAAAATGGAATTTGAAAAAAACGAAAAACCTTTAAGAAAAGCAAAAATACTGATTATGGATGATGAAGAGGTAATCTTGAACATTGCAAAAGAAATGCTTGTTTTGAGCGGTTATGAGGTTGATACCTCAAAAGACGGAGATGAGGCTCTCCTGAAATACCGTGAAGAGTTTGATAAAGGGATTCCATTTGATCTTGTTGTCATGGATCTTACTATTCCAGGAGGAAAAGGTGGAATAGACACATTAAAGGAAATTCTTGAAATAAACCCGGGGGCAAATGCTGTTGTTTCAAGCGGATATTCAGGTGATGAAGTAATGTCAAATTTTAAAAATTACGGATTCAAGGGTGTGGTGACAAAACCCTACACAATGAAAAAACTGTTTGAGGAAATTGAAAAGGTTCTTGGAGCAAATAAGAAAAGTTGATTTATTTAAATCGCTGCTGAACTTAAACTGCTTTGTTTTGCATTTTTTTAAGTCAGATTGTAACTGTTCAGTTCAATTTAGAACGGCTGCTGCATTCTTTCTGAGCCTCATTCTCGCTTAAGCTCCGAGGCAGGAGATAAAAAACTATCTCCTGAAACCGGCTCAGAAAAAATGCAGCAGCCGTAGCCAAAACGGCTTTTTCTCAGGTTTTAAGCTGAATAATTACGTCAGATTTAAAATTTAGTTTTCAAAGTGTTTTATGTGTCTGAATGTTAAATTTTTTATATTCCTGAATGAACAAAAATGTGGTTTTCGGCCAATAACAAATATTAATCTGCAAATTCAACCCTGTTTCTTCCAAGTTCTTTTGCCCTGTAAAGGGATTTATCTGCCCGTTCAATAAGTTCTGAAAAACAGCACTCTTTTTCATCCAGAGCAATGGTTGAGCATGCAACTCCCATGCTTATAGTAACAACCTGTGATAAATTGTCCGGTTTTTCGTGTTTGATTCCCAGATATTCAACTTCTTTTCTTATTTTTTCCGCAAGTTTTACTGCAGACTCAAGATTTGTGTCAGGCAGTACTATTGCAAACTCTTCTCCTCCATATCTTGCAACGCAGTCGTTTTTTCTTTTGACTTTTGCTTTTAACTGATCTGCAACAGCCTTCAGGCACTTATCGCCTGCCTGGTGTCCGTAAAGGTCATTATATGTCTTAAAATAATCAATATCACAAATGATTAAAGATAGATGAGTACTTACTCTTCCAAGGCGTCTGTATTCCTGTTCAAGTATTTCGTTAAAAAACCTTCTGTTTGCTACTGAAGTCAAAGGGTCGGTTTTTGAAAGCTCATCAAGGAGTTTGTTTTTTTGTGATAATTCTTTTGTTCGTTCAGCTATTTTGATCTCAAGAAGTTCATTAGACTTTATAAGTTCATTTTGAAGGCTGATCAGTCTTGATTTTGATTTGAAAAGTCTTTCAATCATTGAGTTAAATGCTTTTTCTATAAGTTTAAATTCATTGTCATAATCTGATTTAATGTTTATTGGACGGTACTTATCAAGATCTTGGAAATCCAGTTTATTTAAAGAAGCAACAATAATTGAAAGGGGTTTGGTTAAAAGAATTTTTCCAACAGTCAGAAAAATAATAAAAAGAGCAAGACTTTTTATTATTGAGTTTATTATCAAAGTTGTAAAACCTGGTTTTAGTCTTTTGAATATTATGCCTGTATCTGAATGAAGAATAATGGTTCCGACTTTTATGGGATTATTCAGAAGGAAATATTCAATTGGAAATTCATATGCATCGTTTTCAAGGCTGAAAGATATTAACTCCTTCTCAGGTTTATTTGGTTTTTCTTTTAACGTACTGTTTTCAGAAAGACATCCTGCTGAATATATTACTTTTTTACCGTTATTTTCCAGATCAAGAACAGCAACACCATTAATAACAGGCACTTCCATTATTCCCGAAGATATTCTTTGAATGGCTTCCCTGTCAAAATCCCATAAAGCCGCAGCAAGATCGAGGGAAAACATTTTTGTATATCCTTCAAGCTCAGCCTTCAGGTTTTTTTTTGCAGAATAGTATTCAACTCCCATTTGAATTATTGTAGTTGAGGAGGCAACAAGAACATAAATGCTGAAAATAAGTTTCAACATTTTTAATGTTATGGAATTTTTTACTTCTGGCAGATTATTCATCTGTTTTTCTTTTTTTAAAATTAACTGGAACCCATGATTCCCATAATTTGTAATTATCCTTAATCCATTTTTGAGCGGCCTGTTCAGGAGGCATTTTATCAACAACCATAAGTGCTGTCATTTGAGCAAACATTCTGCTGTCAAGAGATACATTCTTCAGTGCCTGCAATGATCCAGGCCATTTTTTATTTATACCTGACCAGGCGGCTTTTTTTAGCCATCCGGATTTGGGATTTCCGCAGTCATACATATAGTATGGGTTAATTCCCCATGATGGGTCAGTATCGCATTTTGGATCATATTCAGGAAATTCAATAAATTTACCTTTATAATATATGTCAATCCAGTTGGGAGTCCAGTTGAAAAGAACAATAGGCTTTTTTTCTTTGTAAGCCTTGTCAAGTTCAATCCATAACTCATTGCTTTCTTTTACAATTATTGTTGCAAAATTGAGATCAAGACCTCTGATTCTTGATTCTTCTGGTTTTTCCCAGGGACCTGCAAGATACCTTCCCTTTGGATATGTCTCCGGAACAGCAAAGATTTTATAGCATTTTTTCAGGGCTTTCCAATCTGGAAGTCCGGGGCAGTATTCTTCAACGTAATCTGGATACCACCATTCCTCCCTTGTAGTTGCAGTATAGGCTCCGGCATCGATAATCCTGCCTTGCTCAACCATTTTGTTGAACATTTTATCCATTGTACCTTCCCATACCTCAACCTGGACATGGGCAATTCCTCTGGCAAGAGCTCCCCATTGCTGGCTGATTTCCATTTTTGCATAGGACACATCATAGCCCATCTCATTAAAAAGACTGCCAACGATTCTTGATAAAACCATCTGGCTTGACCAATTATTAATAACAATGACAATTTCTGAACTGGATTTGTCTGAATTTGCACTGGCATCAAATTTAAAAGGAAAAACAGAAAAAATAGTCAAGCTTATAAGAATAATAATAGTTTTTTTCATTGACCTTCCTTTTTTAACAGCAGTAATTTATAAAAAATTATTGTTCAACTTTTATTTTATTGATTTACCAGCTTGAAAGAAAGTTATCTGGTTAAATATGGTTGCTTTGCTTGAAAAAGTATCAGTTTTTTTAGATAAATCTCTGAAAATAAAAGTTAAACAGAATTATTAAGTCTTTTATATTCGAGGTTTTTTAATTTTTCCCAAGTGATGATTCTTTTAAATAGTATAAATAAAACTGCAATAAAATAAGGCTTTAATTGATTACGGAAGATAATTTCTTGCAATTCTAGTAAATTCTTTTACTTCATTTTCTATCCAGGATTTATCAAGGCCCATATGCTCAGCCATAAATTCAGCAGTTTTTTCAGCAATTTTTATAGTTTCACCAGCATCAAGAAAAAGAGCTCTTGTTCTTCTTGCCAGAATGTCTTCAAGTTTTTGTGGAGCCTCATTTTTTATTGACCATAAAATTTCACCGTAGGTATAGGGAAATACCGAGGAAAGTTTAAGGGACAGCTTTTTGTCTGTTTTTTCAAGTTTTTTAATTTCTTCCAGATCCTTTCCAAATTGTGAAAGGTAAAGGCTTTCTTCAGGACTTGAGAGTGCGTAGCCTTTAAGCTTGAGTGTCTCTGTTATGCATTTTTTTCTTTTAAGTCCTGCAAATTTTGCGGCTGTATCAATTGT
The DNA here is from genome assembly GCA_020633955.1 of Desulfobacteraceae bacterium. GTDB lineage: Bacteria > Desulfobacterota > Desulfobacteria > Desulfobacterales > JACKCP01 > JACKCP01. The sequence continues at coordinate 13,345 of JACKCP010000025.1, forward strand.
GTCTTCAGCCATTTTTCTATATGTAGTCCACTTGCCGCCGCTGATTGTTATGAGTCCTGACTGAGAAATTTCGAGATGGTGATCCCTTGAAATATTGGATGTTTTTGTTTCTGTTTCTCCTTTTATCAGGGGTCTTATACCTGAAAATATGCTTTTTACGTCTGAAATTTTTGGTTTTTTTGAAAGATATTTTCCTGCATGATCTAAAAGAAAATCGATTTCATCTTTTAATGGAACAGGCTCTGTTACAGATTTTTCGATTTCCGTATCTGTTGTTCCTATTATTATTTTGTCATGCCAGGGCACTGCAAAAAGTACTCTTCCGTCATCTGTGTGTGGAACCATAATGGCAGCATCGCCTGGAAGAAAAGATGAGTCAAGAACAAGATGGGTTCCCTGGCTTGGAGCAATGAGTTTTGATTCTTTTCCGGAATCAATTGACCTTAACTCATCAATAAAAGGTCCGGCTGCATTAATTACTGCTTTTCCTTTTATTTCATATTCCTCACCTGAAATCTCATCCTTTGCACTGATTCCGCAGATCAGATCATTCTCCTTTAAAAAACCAGTGCATTTTACATAATTTAGAGGAATTCCACCCTGTTCAGTCATTGTTCTTGCAAGTGCAATTCCTGTTCTTGCATCATCAAACTGACAGTCATAGTATAAAATCCCTCCTTTAAGTCCTTTCTGATTTATTGACGGCAGTTTTTCAAGGGTTTTTTTCAGAGAAAGGTATTTGGATTTTTTAAGTCCAAGTTTTCCTGCAAGCATGTCGTAAAGCTTCATTCCTGTTCCGTAAAAAGGCCCTTCCCACCATTCATACTGGGGAACAATAAAAGACTGGTGTCTTATAAGATGGGGTGCATTTCTTGATAAAATTCCCCTTTCATGGAGGGATTCCATAACAAGTGCAATGTTACCCTGCTGAAGATATCTGACTCCGCCGTGAATGAGTTTGGTACTTCTTGAAGATGTTCCGGAAGTAAAATCAAGAGCTTCTACAAGAAGAACGCTGTAGCCCCTTGAAGCAGCATCAAGTCCTGCTCCAAGGCCTGTTGCACCTCCTCCGGCTATGATAATGTCAAAACCTGAATCTTTTTTTTCAATCATTTTTGAGATCAAATGTTTTCTTTTCATTTGCAGGGGCTTTTCTCTTTGTTGGCTGTGATATTATATGATATAAACAAAAGAATTCTGAAACAGGATAAAACTTCTTTCACACTGCCATATATTCATCATTTTATCAACAAAGATGAAAATTCAGACAACTATAATTTATTTATAACTTTATTATTAATTCAAAGAATAAGGAGCGCCGATGAACAGGTTAATGTTTTTTTGCTTTTTTTTCATGATTCTTGCTCAATGGGTCTTTGCTGATGAGATTATAATTGTTACTGAACAATACCCTCCTTATGAGTTTATAGAAAACGGAGAATGGACAGGCCATGATGCTGATATTGTAAGAGAGGCTTCAAGGCGTGCAGGTGTTAATCCTGTTTTTAAGGAATATCCATGGAAAAGATGCTTGAAAATGGTTGAGGAGGGAGCTGCGGAAGCCTTGATTTCTGCAATGAAGACACCAGATCGGGAAGAATATATAATATTCCCGGACACAAATTTAAGTTATGAGAAAAATGTTATTTTTGGCCGCAGAGGCGATGCTCTGGTAATAAAATCCTTGGATGACTTAAAAGGCAAGACCATAGGTGTGTAAAGCGGATATTCCTATGGAGAAGGCTTTGATAACTACGATGGGCTGCTAAAGGATTATGCTTTTTCACAGGAACTGCTTCTTAAAAAAATTCATGCAGGAAGAACTGACCTTATCGTAGGTAATGAAGCTGTTTGTCTGTATTTAAATAAATAATTGCAACTAAAGCCAATTGAGGTTTTATATGTTGTATCTGAAGATCCCATGTATATTGGTTTTTCAAAAGCTCATCCCAATGGAAAATCACTTGCTGAAAAATTCGGCAAAGCATTGAAGGAAATGAAAACAGAAGGATTTATTGATGAAATTATTAAAAAATATCAGTAATCTTTAGTTGTGATAAATAGCGAGTGATAAAGCGATAATATTTTTTCAGTAATTATATACAAAGATTATTATTTTTTTGGGGGCACAAGAAGTGGTGTAGAAGTGAAAATTTTTTTAAGACAGCTGTGACTTATTATTTTTTATAAAGAGGAAAAAAATGAATCCAAAAAGACCCATATGGTATCTTCCTGAAAAAGATCTTGTTCAGGTAATAGATCAGAGAAAGCTTCCCCATGTTTATGAAGTTTATGATATAAATAACTGTGATGACACTGTTTATGCAATAAAAAATATGGTTGTAAGAGGTGCTCCACTTATAGGAGTTACTGCAGCATGGGGATTTTATATGTCCCTCAAAAACAAAACCAGTGATGATGAGTCTGTGCTTGAACTTGAAAAGAAAATAAATGGTTCAAGGCCCACAGCAATGAATCTTTTTTATGCCACAAAAAAAGTCAAAGAAGCAGTTTTAAAGGAAAATTCTCCTGAAAAAAGAATTGAGGCTGCAAAAAGAACTGCAGAAGAAATTGAAGCCGCAGAAATATTCAATTGTCAAAAAATAGGCGAATTCGGTGTTTCACTGATTGAGGATATTTATTCTTATAAAAAGGATGTGGTAAATATTTTGACCCACTGCAATGCAGGCTGGCTTGCATGTGTAGAATACGGAACAGCAACTTCTCCAATTTATCATGCTCATGAAAAAGGTATTCCTGTTCATGTATGGGTAGACGAAACGCGCCCTTTAAACCAGGGTGCAAGGCTTACTTCATGGGAGCTTGGACAGGCCGGAGTTCCTCATACTGTCATTGCAGACAATACAGGCGGCCATCTAATGCAGCATGATCTTGTGGACATTGTAATTGTTGGAAGTGACCGTACTACAGTCAACGGAGATGTTGCAAATAAAATAGGTACATACTTAAAGGCTCTTGCAGCAAGGGATAACAGAATCCCTTTTTATGCAGCTCTTCCAGGCTCAACAATAGACTGGGAACTTGAAGATGGAATAAGAAATATCCCAATTGAATTAAGAGACGAAGAAGAAATAAAATATATTGAAGGTCTTGGATCAAATGGAGTGGAAAAATTTCTTGTTACTCCAAAACATGCACATGCTGCTAATTATGCATTTGATGTTACTCCGGCAAGGCTTGTTACAGGGATAATCACTGAAAAGGGCATTGCACGTGCTGAAAAAGATGATCTTTTAAGGCTTTTTCCTGAAAAAAGATACAACAGGTGATTTTGTTAAATTTTAATCAAAACGGCTGCTGTATTTTTTCTGAGGCGGTTTCAGGAGATAGTTTTTTTATCTCCTGCCTTGGAGCTTAAGGGAGAATGAGGCTCAGAAGGAATGCAGCACCCGTTCTAAATTGAACTGAACAGTTAAAATTATAGTTATAAGGTAACCGCTGATTATTATGTCTACCATACTACAGACTGAACTTTTTCAACTTTAAGAATTTTTTTTATGATTTTGTGCTTGTCCTTCATTTTTCTGCTTCTGATATAAAGTTCAAGTGTTCTTCTGTTTTCTTTTATATCTGCACATATGGATGTGTTTTGAATGGTTATTGGATATTCCTTTAAAATATTCAGGCATTTTTCCTCAATAAGATCCGCTGACTTGAGATCTGAAACTATTGATATTTTACTGTATTTTACTGAAGGTATTATTCTTCCAACCGGATCAAGTCCAATGAGAACAAAAAGTCCGATTATTGTTCCCATAATGGCAGGGATGTAAAGACCCAGCCCGACAATAATCCCAATGGCGGCTATGAACCAGACGCATGTGGCAGTTGTAAGCCCTCTTATCAAATCGTTTGATTTAAGAATTGTTCCTCCTCCAATAAAACCTATGCCGGTAACAATACCGGCAGCAATACGCCATGGGTCTATTCTGAAAACCGAGTCAACGCCCTGTGGAACATAAAGGCTCTGGACTGTTTGTGAGCTTGCCATTATTATTGTTGAGCCAAGACATACCATGATATGGGTTCTAAGTCCTGCTGCACGCCCATGAAACTCCCGTTCCAGTCCAACAAGTCCGCTTAAAAAAGTTGCAAGTAAAAGTTTGGCTCCAAGTTCAATATATTCATGTGAAATTTCAAACATTGTCTGCTCCTTTATTTTAAGATCCTGATTGAGGTCTTTCTTTTCTGGCAATTTGAGGCTCAAATTGAGTATTTAACCCTCCAAATAGTCAACTTATCCTGTTGTTGAATTATTCATCTTTACTTAGTGTTAAACAAAACCCAGGTTTTCATCCAGCAGCTGATACATTGATGGTATGGACGTACTCAGGAAAAAGTCAAACTTAAAAACAGCAGTGTCTGTTAAAATTGTTCAGCAAGATCTTGTCTGGCTTTTTTTCCTGTTTTAACTCTTTGTTTTAATTTTGAAAAAAATATAAACAATGTTTTTGAAGGGACGTTTTTTAAGGATTTATGAAAGGACGGGATAAAGTTTTTTTGTTATTCAACTGGACTTTAAATCGTTGCGGATTAAGAGACGGGTTATCCTGATTCATGATAAAGGCGGTAAATTAAGTTATTAAAATATGTTGTGCCTTAAGTGGTGCATGGGAAGTTAACCCTGTAAAGGATAACAAAAAGTTTGACTAACGTAAGGCAATATTTTAATTTGTAATATCAATATTCAATTTTTTAAATAGTTCACATTTTTTATCTCACAGTTCAATATCATACTTTCTAAAACAGTTTATGAGCTCAGTTTTTTTAGGTTATTTAGATAGTGATTGTCATACAGCAAGTTTTTTTTGTTTACCAAAAAGAATCGGTAATTAAATGGTTAAAAAATTAACATACGAGCAGTTGGAAGAAAAAGTAAAAAAACTTGAGCTGGAAAATCTGGAGTTGAAGAGAAACTCAATAAACGGATTTGATGCTTCCTGCACAGGAAATATTAGTGCTCCGGTCTTAAAAGAGATTATAGATATTGATGAAGTTCAGTCTATTATGGACAATTTTTATCACCTGACCAATATGGTTACCGCTATTGTTGATTTAGAGGGGAATGTTATTGAATCAACAGGCTGGCAGGATATATGTACCAGATTTCACAGGGTTAATCCTGAAACCTGTAAAAATTGTATTGAAAGTGATCTTTATCTGTCAAGCGAGCTTAAACCCGGAGAGTATCTTAGATATAAATGCAAAAATGGTCTTTGGGATGTTGCCACTCCACTTTATGTTGGCGAAAAGCATATGGGCAACATATACACAGGACAGTTTTTTTATGATGAAGAGCTGGTTGATGAACAGATATTCATAAGGCAGGCTGAAATATACGGGTTTGATAAAAAAGAATATATGGAGGCATTTTATAAGATTCCGCGTTATAGCCGTGAAACCGTAAATGAGCTCATGTCTTTTCTGGTTAAGTTCACTGCATATATATCAAAGTCCGGTTTTACTAATCACCAGCTCAAAAAAGAAATACATGAGAGGAAACTCTCGGAGCTTGCTCTGCAAAAAAGTGAAGAACAGCTTAGAGGTGTTTTTGAAGCAGCAACAAATGTTTCCTTTATAATAACCGATGCTGATGAAAATGATCCAAAGATTAAAGAATTCAGTCCTGGAGCTGAAAAGATATTTGGTTTCAGTAAAAATGAAATAACAGGAAGCCCTGTTTCACTTCTTCATATTCCTGAAGACGTAAAAAATTTTCCAGAAATTATCAATGGCATGAGAGAAACCAAAGTTGGGTTTTCCGGAGAGATGGAGCTTAGAAGAAAAACAGGAGAAAAATTTCCTGCATTTTTATCGGCATTTCCTTTGTTTGATAAGAATGGTGAAATGTACGCCCTGCTTGGAGTAAGTTTTGATCTTTCAGAGCAGAAAAAACTTGAAACCCAGCTTCAGCAGTCCTTGAAAATGGAATCCATAGGCAGGCTTGCAGGAGGGATTGCACATGATTTCAATAATATGCTGACCGTTATTTTGGGTAATACCGATATGATCGAAAGGGAATTGCCAGATCATGACCCTTTGATCGATAATGTAGAAAGTATAAAAAATGCTGCAGAGCGCTCTGCAGATCTTACAAGGCAGCTTCTTGCCTTTGCAAGAAAGCAGACAATAGAGTTAAAGGTTATAAATCTCAACGAGACCATTGAAGGGCTTTTGAAAATGCTGATAAGGCTGATTGGAGAAAATATTTCCCTTGAATGGATTCCTGGTAAAGATCTTTGGAAAATCAAGGCCGACCCTTCGCAGATAAGCCAGATGCTTACAAATTTATGTGTAAATGGCAGAGATTCCAT
>JACKCP010000026.1 GCA_020633955.1 Desulfobacteraceae bacterium
TCACTGAAACTGGAATTTTCTGCCAGTATTTTACCATGCCGCCGAATTTTGATTTTTCAGACTCCAAGCTGCTGTTTTCCATGGAAAAATTGTACCAGAAAAGTTTTTCTGGTTTTGCGCCCCATTTTTTCTTGAATTTAAAAGTGTTGTCCAAAGGTGCTGACCTTCCGAAATCAAAAAGCTCATACCTGTTTAAGCAGGCATACTCCAGCATTTTCCAGTACTGGAATATATTTGTGTTCAAATGTCTGTATTCCTTTAATGAAGACGCCCACGGGTTTGAAAGAGTTTTTTTATGCCCGATTGTAAATATACAGGCCAAAGCTTTTTTTTCTTGATAAACAATTCCAATTCTTGCTTTTTCGTTAAACAGCTCAAGTATATTTTCAAAAAGACTTTTTGAGTGCACAGGAGAACCAAGGTCTCTCATATTTACACTGAAAATTGAATAAAAATCATCTAAAAGCTCTTTTCCCCCGATTTTAAACTTAAGGTTTTCTCTGAAAGGTTTTTTTATGTCATTTTTAAATTTTGATTTGTAGGAATTAAAAAGATATGTCGATTTTTGGGGAAGATTTAAAACCATTCTTGCTTTGTCACTTGAAGTATTTTTTATAAAATACTCTTTTTTTTCAAATTTACCTTTATTAAAAATTGCTTCATTTAAATATTCAGACCCGTTTTTTTCTCTTATTTCAAGACAGTCTGCTTTAAGCTTTTTAAAAAGTTCAATGGAAAATTCAAGCAGTTTTTTTTCTGTTTCAATATTATCTGCAAGAACTCCTCCAATATCAAAATAAGGAAGAGATATTAGTTTTTTGCCAAAAATCAGGTTTTTTAAATATGCAAGAGGTAAAATGCCCCTTATTTTTCCATTATTATCAACGGCTTTAAGATAATATGTTTTATGGCCGTAGGTTTTTTCAATAATTTGTTTCCATTCAAAAAAATGATATAGATTTGAGTTTTTGTTTTTAAGAACAAAATCATTCCATGAATTCTTGTCTTTTTTGGAACAGAGTTCAATTGAAACAGGAATTGAGAGCTGAAAATTCATAATTTTTAAAAGACTTTATTATTGAGTTTAATTTCATTTCTGTTTTATCAAGATTTATATAGTGCCTGAACTTAAATCCTCTTGAAGCTTCAGTTACCCTTGGCTGATCTGGATCAAACTCCCAGGGGTGTGCATAAAATACAAAGGCATTATCCTTTTTTAAGACACTTTTCATACCTGCCTTGAAAAAAGCCGTTGGGAAAAGTCTGAAATAACCTCCTCCGCCAAGAGGAACAATTTGATTTCCTATTGAAAGGTTACTTAAAGGTATTTCATAAAAGTTATCTGAAACTTCAAACAAAAAATCTCGTTTTTTCCATGACGATATATCAAGCTTTCCATATCTTCCATGCATTGAAAAATTATTGTAGCTTGAGTCATATACATAACCGGCTTTTTTTATTGTTTCCAATATTTTATTTGTAACAGCAAAACTTGGAGCTCTGTAACCTGTAACAGGTTTATTTATTAAAGACTCAAGTTTTTCCCTGCTTTTTTGGAGATCATATAAAAGTTCATTTTCATTTAACTTTGTGCAAAGCTCATGGTTATAACCATGCGATGCAACTTCATGTCCTCTTTTATCAATTTCTTTTACAAGATCGGGAACAATATCTGCCAGCCAGCCTAAAATAAAAAAAGTCCCTTTTACCTTAAAAGAAAAAGAGTCAAGAATATCTAAAACTTTTATTGTGTTGGTAAAAACTCTTAAATCACGTTCTTTCCATGATGAAAAACTTATATTTTGCTTAAAGTTTTCTACCTGAAACCAGTCTTCAACATCAAAGGTTAGAAATATTTTTTTTCTTAATTCACTGGACATATTTATGCTTTTTTAAATTTTTCAATAAAAGTAAGAAGAATATAAACAAGATATGTGAAACAAAGAGCCACACCAAACACAACAATTCCAGACATATCATGCAAAATGCCGTGTGCTGTTTCAGGACTGATATAAACCGCTGCAAAAGCTGTAATTATAAGTCTTAATATATTAACTGCAACTGCAATTGGAATTGCTGAAAAAAACAGAATCCATTTACTGATATTTTTCAATGGAGAAATATATGCGAAAGCACCGCTTAAAGCCAGAAGCGAAGTAAGTGATCTCAAGCCTGAGCATGCATCAACAACTTCAAGGCTTGTGTTTACTAGATGTAAAACATTTCCTTCTCTTAAAACTGAAAGACCAAGCATCTGCACAATATTTGAAGCACCTGCTGCGGCAAAAAGCTGGAGAGGAAAGGCAAGCTTATTCCAGATTATTGCAGGAATTGGAACCATTAAAAAAAGATATAAAACAGGAATTAATACTTTTTTGAAAATGGAAATCCCCAAAAAATATATAACAAGACCCGCAATAGTTATTATCATTGAAACACGCATTACAAAAAGCTCTGCTCCAAGATTTCCTGCAATGTGGCCAAGCATACCAAAAAAGATAACAATAATTCCAAAATTTGAAGTTTTTATTTCTGCTTTTTTAAGTTCTTCAAGTTTAAACCAGATCATATAAGCAGAAATAAACGGAATTAAAAAACCATGCGAAAAATTATCGTCTATTGACCAGTCTTTTACAAGTTTTAGAATTGTATTGAAAAAAACCGCACAAAAAACCGCTGTAATTATTGCAGATTGAACAATAACTTCTTTTTTAAAATTTAATTTCATGAGGGAATATACTCTTTTAAATATGGATAAATATCTTTTGTAAACTCTTTTAAGGTTTCAAGTGTTTTTTCTCTTGTTTCATTCACAGGAGATATAAGTCTTACAAAAGAACCATCTGTTCTTCTTTTTGTTACTGAATCATAAACAAGCCAGATTTTCTGCCAGTATTCGGAAGATATGATTCTGCCCCTTGATTGAAACCAGTACAGTACTATCTGCTCCTCACTGTCTTTTTTAAGGTTAAGCCTTATTACCTTGATTTTTTTGCTATTTTTTAAAATTATTTCTTCAAGCCCAGAGTTTACGATATTCCAGCCTGAGCCAGGCATGCAGTTTTTTGGGGAGTGAATCAGATCGCCTTCTTTCTGGCTTCTGTAAAAACCTATATACAACTGAACATATCTGTTTTCAGAATTTTTGTAATGAGCAAGAACAGAGTCATCAACACCAAGGATATCGTAAACTTTTTGATCGAAAAAATCCTTTTTTCCATTCCATTGTCCAATCTTAAGAGGAAAATCAGAAAAAGATTTTTCCGGAGCAATAACTTCTGATCTGTTTGCAAAATTCAAAGTTAAAAAGGCCAGAATCATAATAGAAGATGCAATAATTATCTTTTTAAATTTCATAAAATTATGCTTATTCTTTAAATTGTTAACTGAATACTAAATCTTAAACTGGTCCGTCATTTTCAGTATCAATCCTTGGAGTAACTGAAGGACCTATGCTTATTGAAATTCCGGCCTTGTTTTCTTCATAATCACCGCGTGATTTTGCGTCTGTATCAAATTTTGTATATGAATAATATATTTTTGAATTCAGCCATTTAAATACAGTCCAGCTTAACCCTGTGCCAATATCAAGGGTATTGTCCTTTCTTTCCGAAATTTCTTCCTTAAAATCCTGGATCTTGTACGAACCTGTAAAATCAAGTGAAACTCTCCGTGTCAGAAGATAACTATAATTGAATCCGCCCTGATAATAGATATTGAAGCCAAGACTTGCCACATCCTCACTTGTTTCTTCATAACCGCTTGAGGCGTATACAGATAAGGAGCTTCTTTTGCTGAAGTCAAAAAATTTATAAATATCTGCATCAACAAAAAGATCGTTGGAATCTTCCTGATCACTGTATTTATTAAATAAAACACCAAAACCAAGTGATGCTCTTGAGGTTTCGCTGAGATTCCAGTCAAAACCTGCTGAAGGATTATATGTCTGGTGGGTTTCATCGTCTTCTATGGAGTATGACTGAGTATAGGCCAGATACGTATCAAAATGCTTTGTTATTTTTCTTGAAAACTTGATGTTGCCCGTATATGTATCTTTATCATCCCGGTCATTTTCATATGTGGTTTTTTCAGCTGCAAAACCTGCACTGTAGCCGTATTTTACATTAAACCAATGATTTATAAATGTATTCACCTTATATGTTTTATGCTCATCCTGATTTTCTGCTTCATAACTGTCGCCTGTAAATGAACAGCTTATGCCTATAGAGCTGTTTTCTGCAAATCGATTGCTTGCTCCAAACACGGCGGAATATGTATCCTGATCTTCCCAGAAACCAGTTCTGATACTTCTGTTTTTGCTTCTTGAAAAGGTATTTGAGAAATTAATATCTGTAAATTTGGTTATATTAAACAATGAATTAAGGCTAAATGAATGTTCCATGGAATCATTGTCATCATGCCTGTGACTGTCTACATAAGAAGGGCTGTAAAAAACTCCAACTTTAGAAGTTCTTGTTTCTGAATTAAGTGCAAGACTTAAACTGTATTTTGTTGAAAAATCTTCTTCCTTGTCTTTGCTGAACTCATCCTGATTATAATTATCAGTATAATCTTCAGATACAGAAAAGCCGGGGGTAAAGGTTGTCAAGGCTTCACACTTCAAGGAAAAGGCAAAAAAAATAATAATCAGGAAAAAATACTTTTTATTCACTTTAAAAACCATCCGGCTAAGGTACAACAATTATATCATCTGCTTTTACAGGAATATTTTTAGACATATCCCCTTTTACAATGTCTTTGTAATTGATCACTATTTTTTCTTCCACTCCTTTATCATACCTGAAAAGAAGTATTTCTTTTTTGGATGCCCATTCTGTAAAGCCTCCTGCAAGGGCAAAGGCCTGCATTACGCTTAAACTTTTTAAAATGGGATATTCACCGGTTTTGGCAATTTCACCAAGAATATAAAATTTTTTACTTGCAGAATCCAAAAGTGTGACTGTTACAGTAGGAGATTCAACAAATTCGCCAAGTTTTTTCTGAATTATGTCTTTGAGCTCCATTGTTGTAAGCCCTGAGGCCTGAATATCATCAAGAAGAGGAAATGTGATTCTGCCGTCAAGCCTTACCCTTGCAGCATCTATTGTAAGATCAGGTTCTTTCCATACATTAATGTTTAAAACATCGCCTTCACCAATAAGATATTTAACTTCTACAATCTTATCTTCATCCGAAAAAGCAACCATAGGAAAAATTAAAACAAGAAATACTATAAACGAACAAATTCCTGAAAATTTTTTAGAAAGCACTTTTTTTTCCTTTTAAATTTTGAATGGTTTTTTACAGCTTTATCTCGAACCGCGTCCAAACAATACAATTTTCACTGTTCTTATTAAAATGAACAGATCAAGGGTTGTTGTCATGTTTTTTATATAAAAAAGTTCATAATTAAGCTTTTCCATTGAATCTTCAACTGTTGCTGCATAATCAAATGAAATCTGGGCCCACCCTGTAAGACCTGGTTTTACAAGAAATCTTTGTCCGTAAAATGGAATGTCTTTTTCAAGATTGTCTGTAAAATGCTTTCTCTCCGGCCTTGGACCCACAAGACTCATCTCGCCCTTCAAAACATTCCAGAGCTGGGGAAGTTCATCTATCCTGAATTTTCTTATAAATTTACCAATTTTTGTAATTCTTGGGTCATCTTCGCCTGCCCACACTGGTCCGGTAGCCTTTTCAGCATCATTTACCATTGATCTGAATTTATGCATCATAAACTCTTTTTTATTTTTCCCTACCCTGTCCTGTGAAAAAATGACCGGCCCTTTTGAGTCAATTTTTATTAAAAAAGCAATTAAAATCATAAAGGGAAAAAGCAAAGTCAGCATTGCAACTGAACCAAATATATCTGTCAGTCTTTTTAAAAATTTTCTTGTTAATGATTTTTTAAAACCTTCTGAAAAAATAAGCCATGAAGGGTTTATTTTATCAACCAGAATCTTTCCTGTAAGCTGCTCATAAAATGAAAATCCATTTATTACTTCCAGTCCCGCACTTCTGCACTGAACAAGCTCTCTAAAGGGGAAAGAACCTCTTTGTTCCTTCATGGCAACAACTATTTTTTTTATTTTTCCAGATGTCGCAGTATTGTATAGATTGTTTATATTGTAATAAAAAGTAACGCTCTCACCGAATTTTTCTATATCATTATCACCTGAATCAGGAAAAACAGCCTTAACATTATAGCCGCAGTCTATTGTTTCTGTTATTTTTTTATAGATATCAAATGAAAGGTCACTCGAACCCACAAGAACAATATCTTCGTTAAAGGTACCCTTTGATAAAATTCCAAGATAGAAAAAACGCCAGCCTGTGATAAAAATTATAAGAACAAGAATACTTGATACATAAACATATTCATCAATTATTGCCATTGGAAAGGCATAGTAAACAGCAGCAAGTAAAATTGATGCAATTCCAAGTGACTGCAAAAGCCTTATGGACATTTCGGTCATGGTTTTCACAAGCTGAAAGTCATATAAATCATTATAATACAGGCATATTACGCATATTGTTGTTGCAAAAATTATTTTTAAAACCAGAAGTGCATCAAAAAGATAGGAAGGAGAAACAGTTAAAAAAACAGACAGCGCAAGAAAAGTACAAAAAATAACAAAACCTTCAAGCACAAAGAACAAAACATTGCGTATTGGAAAATATTGTCTTAATAATTTCAGCATCTTTTAAATATCATCTCTTTTTTGTTTTTGAGTAATAGTAACGATTATTATAACCATACCCTGAACCAAAAATTCCTGTTGAAAAGTTTTTTACAACTCCTAAAATCTTTTCTTTTCCATAAATATCAATAATATCCTGAAGTCTTTCCTTTTTTGTATACCCCTGCCTTACAACAATAATAACTCCATCAACATATGTTGCCAGTGCATTTGCCTCGGAAGTCATGTAAGGCGGTGGAGAATCAATAATAATATATCTGTCGTCATATCTTGACTTCAGTTCATTAACAAGTTTTTTCATTTGCTCTGAAGAAATCAGCTCGGAAGGATTTAAAGGAGACGGTCCAGAAGGTACAAGCGTAAGTTTTTTCAAGAAAGTTTTTACAAAAACAGACTTTAACTCACACTGCCCGCTTAAATATGAAGAAAGTCCTCTTGAATTTTCTATTCCAAAAATCTCATGAACAGAAGGATCTCTTAAATCCGAGTCAAGAAGAAGAACATAATCGTCAATACTTACGGCAATGCTTACGGCAAGATTTGAGGCAACAAAGGATTTACCTTCTCCCTTGTCACTGCTTGTTACCATAATAGTTTTGGGAGGCTTTCCAGAGTCAGGAAACAGAATTGAGTTTTTTAAAAGCCTGAACTGCTCGGCTTCTGCAGAATGAGGCTTATTTACTGTAACCAGATTTTCACAGACATTTTCTCTTTTTGAATAAAAAAGATCCTTATCATCATTGGAAACAGTTTCCTGGGTTTCATCATTTTTATCCTCAAAATCATCAACCGATAAATCCGGCGACATATCATTTTCTAAAATATCTAATTCCAGGTCCTGACCCGAACCAGAAATTTCAGTTGATTTCAATTCTGTTTTTTCAAGTGCCTTATAAATTTTACCCACTTAAAACTCCGTATTCTATAATCTTAATAAGCTGATATAAAAGATTTTGCAATTGTTATGGTTTTATCTATACCGTAATAATGCAATATACCAAAACAACCTATTATCCCCAATGTATACATGGACAATAGCACAAAACCTGCAGCAGCTATTTTTTTCCTTATTCCGTCACCCGGCTTTTTCAAAGGAGCAATTTCTGCAAGGATATTCAGCTCAAGATCTTCTATTTCTTCATTCGTTCTTATACGCGTGTCCATTATAAAAAGTAAAAAACACACTCCCCCTGAAAGTGCAGCACCAGCTCCGAAAAACAGGACAAACATTTTCTTAACATCAGGTGAAATGGGTTTTTCAGGAATCCTTGCATGATCAAGTATTCTGAACTGCTCCCCTTTTTGTTTTTTTTCCATATTTACTGAAATTTCAGCCTCAAGTTTACGATCCAGCAATGAATTATAAATTCCGTTAACATTATCATAATCCCTTTGAATAGCCTGAAGTTCCTGCTCTCTTTTTGGAGTATCCTCAACCCTTTTTTGATAAATTGCCATTGTTTTTTCAATTTTTTTAATATCTTTTTCAATTGCCTTTGCCTGATTTTCAGCTTCCTGTACTCTTGCTTTAATGCTTGCAAGCCCAAAATCCTCAACTGGAAAAGAATCTTCTTCAGTTTTTTCCTCTTCAGAAGTCTTTTCAGACTCAGCCTTTTCTTTTTCAGCTTTTATTTTTTTTTCTAGCTTTTCAATTCTTGCCGCAAGTTTTAGGACATCAGGGTGCTTATCAGTGTATTTAAGCAAAAGAATCTCCATTGATTCCTTCATTTTGATAATTTTTCTTCATCTGCAGATACATAATCTTTCTCAAAAGCAAATGAATCAAGCAAAGGCATTTAGGTATTATTTTGAGATGCAGCCTGAGATTTTAGAACTGAAATTTCTTTTTCAACTCCAGAAGAGACGAACTTTTGCTTCATACTGCATTTGAAGCCTGTCAAGAGCTCTCTGATTACTGTTTAATTCTCCAGGCAAACCTCCCATGTGCTTTGTTCTGTATTCAGTAAGTTTTTTTTCCATAAGCTCAAGACGTTCTCTTGTTTTTTCAAGCTCCACTTCTAAAAACTCACTTGTTCCAATAGCCTGTGCTTCCCTGAATTTAAGGTTCTCATCCATAAAATAACTTGCAAGGGTATTTGTTATTCTCATTACTCTTTCAGGGTCACTGCCTTTGTACTTAATTGTAAAAGCTTCTGACCCCTGCCTTGCTCTGGTTATATTGACATCAATTTTTTCTCTTAGAATTTTAATTTTGTCTTCAAGATACATATCCTGGTTTTCAACAAAAAGACCAAACTGCTCAATAATCTTTTCAAGATTGCTGCGGCTCATTATCTGCTGTGAAATTGTGCTTATTCTTGCCTCAATACCTGTTGAAACAACAGATCGAACAAAATTCTGAGGAACTTTCTGTGGCTGAACAAGAATAAGGGTTGAGGCTTCATAAATTCTTGTTGCCAAAAGTGTTTTTACAAGGCCTAGAGTAATGGCTGCTGCAATAAAACTTAAAATTATCCATTTATACCTGAATAAAGCATCAAAAATTTGTTCGGGCTTAATCTGTTTTGAAGAAGAAGTAAAATCTGACATATAAAAAAACGTTTCTATGTAAAAATTTATGATTAATTATGCAGATGAGTTTATTTCAAAATAACATTAAAAACAACAATTAATTATATAAATATATATAATCAAAGAACTGATTAAGGATAGCTCCGCTTTCTGAATTACAAGTTTCAGTTCCAGATTTTTCATAAATTTATTTAACAGAAAGTAAAATTTTAATTAAAATGATTCTTTGATTTATATTTCAATTAACCTTGTGTCAAGTAATAACAGTGGTCACCATTTAATTTTACATTTATTTAATACAAAAAAGGATTCATAGATTTAAATATTTACAGGTAAATCCCCATAACCATTAATATATGAAACCCTTGAAATCAATCTAAATATTATTAAATACAGCTGCACTGCCATCACAGAATTTTGGAATTTTACATCAGGTAATGATTTGTTTCGAGATTTTTTCTACTCCAAAGGTTCAGTTCTTTTAATCCAGTATTCCGGCTTTCTGTGATTATGTGCACGCTATTATCCACAGAGTATCTTTTCGAAGGGTATAGCTATTGAAATCAGGCTAAAAATTTTGTTCAGCAGCTATTTAGTGATTAGCCGAAAAAGAGGGTTTTTTGTTCAGTTCAAGGAAGATGAAAAATTTAACCGCAGGAATACGAGGAGCACCATATTTTTCCATGGAAGCTCTTACTCTTTTTATACCAGAGCCATATTTCTCGATTACACCGGCCTCTTTAAAAACCGATGCTATCTGCTTATTCCTTGGATTGGATTTTAAATCATGAAGAGTTATTGTAGCAGCTTAAGTTAAAAAGGGTCTAACAATTTCACGCCTGTATTTCTGAAATCTTTCTCATTTCTAGTTATCAAACAAAAATCATGTGTGATTGCAGTTGCAGCAATAATAGCATCCGGCAGTTTGATTTTCTTCTGCCGGCGGATCCTTATTACAGTTTCAGCGACAGCAGTATCGATATAAAAAATTGAAAACAAATTTAATAATTTTCTTATATATTCTTCTTCTATCGGATCTTCAAAATCATAACCAAGGATTTCCATATATGTAATAACTGAAATGAAGAGTTCCTCATAATTTTCTAAAAAATCTGGAGAAAGTTCCTGCTTTGAAAGGTAAATTATTATATTACTATCAATAATAGCACCTTCACCATTCATCACGAATTCCTTTTTGCCACTCCATTGGATCCGAAACTGTTCTGAATGGTTTAACAGACTTGTATTCCTCTGTTAATGATTTCAGGTCTTTTTTTATATTTTTTTCTGTCACTTTATCTGATCGAATCTGAAGCTTTTTCTGAATTTCTTCCCACTCAGAAATTGGTATAACCACAGAAACTGGCACACCATATTTATCTATAATATATTGTCGTTCCATGAGATATCTCCCCCACTTAAACAAGTGCTCTTTATTTTTTAAAATATTGTTTTTAAATGATTCTGTCAATGACACCGAGAGTTACATGGACAGTTCACTTATCTTTTTTTGAAAAAAATCATCACATCTAACAATAATCACTGTTTTCTGGGAATCTTAATTTATCCCCCCATGATCCAAAGGAGCAAATAAAGCTTGCATATCATTAAATACAGCTACAATTCTCTCAGCAGCCCTGCCATCCCAGAATTTTGGTATTTTACCAGCCTTTATAACCCCGTTTTTAAGGCTGTTATATGCCAAAAGTATATTCTCTTTTTTATTACCCACAAGAGTATTTGTTCCCTCATCTATTGTAACAGGCCTTTCAGTATTTTCCCTTAAAGTAAAACATGGAATTCCAAGGCCTGTTGTTTCTTCCTGAAGCCCTCCGCTGTCAGTAAAAACAGCTGACGAATCCTTCCACAAATAAAGAGAATCTTTAAACCCGAGAGGATTTAACTGAAAAATATTTTCTGATATATCAATTTTAAATTCATCAAGTTTTTTTCTTGTTCTTGGATGAACAGGAAAAACAAAAGGCACTTCCTGTGAAATTTCATTCAAGGCTTCAAAAATTTCTTCAAGGCTTTCTTTTGAATCAACATTTGACGGCCTGTGAAGGGTCATGAAAAAATATTTATTATTTTTCTTTTTAAATTCTTCAAAAAAAGGATTATCAGGCTTAACAAGCTTTTGTTTTTGATACAAAAGATTATCAATCATTACATGGCCTGAAAAATAAATATCTTTCTGTAATTTCCCCTCTTTTATAAGGTTGTCCCCTGCTGCTTTTTCAGTTATGAAAAAATAATCTGTTATTGAGTCTGTGACCATTCTGTTAATTTCTTCGGGCATTGAAATGTCAAAACTCCTTAAACCCGCCTCAACGTGGGCAACTTTGATAAGAAGTTTTTTTGCAACAATTGCCGCAGCCATTGTAGAGTTGACGTCACCTACAACAAGAACGATATCGGGCTTTTCATCAATACACACATCTTCAAATGAAACCATTATATCGGCTGTCTGCCTGGCATGGCTTCCTGAGCCGGCATTTAAAAAATAATCAGGCTTTGGAATTTCAAGATCCTTGAAAAATGCGTCTGACATTTCATAATCATAATGCTGTCCTGTATGAACAAGAATATAGTCAAGATTGTCATGTTTTTTTATTTCTCGAATTATTGGAGCAATTTTCATAAAATTTGGCCTTGCTCCGGCAATTATGCAGATTTTCATTATAATCTCCAGAAATTCAGGCCTTCATTTATGGCTTTTTCAGGGTCAAGAACTGATTTAACATCTATGAAACAGCCTGTTTTTGAAAGCTTGGCTTTATAATCATTAATTGAAATTTTCTTATATTCCTTATGGGATACTGCAAGGATTATTGCATCAAGTACACCAAGCTCTTCCCATGATGAAAGATTGATTCCATATTCTTCGTGAGCTTCGCCGGAATCTGCAAGGGGATCATGAACCAGAACAGAAGCACCGTAAGACTCAAGTTCAGCTACAATATCAACAACTCTGGTATTTCTCAGATCAGGACAGTCCTCCTTGAAAGTAAGACCTAATACCCCTATTTTAGACTCCTTTATATTGCTTCCGGCCTTTATCATTTCCTTTATGGTTTTTTCCGCAATAAATTTTCCCATATTGTCATTTATTCTTCTTCCTGCAAGAATGACTTCAGGGTGATAACCTATTGTCTGTGCCTTGAAAGTGAGATAGTAGGGATCGACTCCTATGCAGTGTCCTCCAACAAGTCCCGGCCTGAAAGGAAGAAAATTCCATTTTGTGCCTGCTGCCTCAAGAACATTTAAAGTATCTATTCCCATTTTGTCAAAAATAAGAGAAAGTTCGTTTATCAAGGCAATATTAAGGTCTCTTTGGGTATTTTCTATTACTTTTGCTGCTTCAGCTTCTTTTATTGTTTTTGTCAGATGAGTCCCTGCCCTTATAACCGACTTGTACAGATCATTTAAAAGTAGAGCCACTTCCTCAGTATCTCCAGAAACAACCTTTTTAATATCAGGAAGCCTTCGTTCCATATCGCCCGGGTTTATTCTTTCAGGTGAATATCCCACATTGAAGTCATTTTTCCACTTCATGCCAGATTCCCTTTCAAGAACAGGAACACAGACTTCTTCAGTGGCACCGGGATAAACAGTTGATTCATAAACAACAACTGCACCTTTTTTCATGTTTTTTCCAACTGTTTCAGAAGATTTTACAAGGGGGGTCAAATCAGGATGCTTTGATTCGTTGATAGGGGTTGGAACAGCTACAATGATAATATCAGCTTCATTTAAGTCCTTTGGGTCATAAGTGTATTTAAGCTTTACTGCAGCCTTAAGCTCCTCTTCAGTTACCTCAAGGGTTGAATCTTTACCTGCCTGACATTCCAGAACTCTTTTCCGGTTGATATCAAAACCTGTTGTTTCATAAATTTTTCCAAATTCAACGGCAAGGGGAAGGCCTACATATCCAAGCCCGATTACTGCAATTTTTTTATTCATGTGCGAATCCTGATTGTAATGATTTTTAAGATTAATATTTAGTTGTTGAACGAAAACGGTATTTTTTGTCAATTCCTGCGTCAGATAAAAATTTAATCCTCAAAATACTAAAAGTATTCCTGGTGTTAATTTTTTTCTTCTTACTTGAACTTAAAAAACATCAATTTCTGCCCGGTCACTATTTAAAAATTATGGTAAATAATTGCTCAAAACGATTCAATAGTCAATTTTAAAAATTGTTCAATTCAGGTTATAAATAATAAATAAGCAGAAAATTTTATTTAAACATGTTAGTCTTTTCAGGAAAAATTTCATATCTTTAAAAGAAAGTTTCAAATGACAAAAAAACTTATACTGGCAGGAGCCGGACACGCTCATCTTACAACAGTTTCACAAATTGATTCCTTAATAAAAAAAGGCTTGTCAGTCACTGTTATTTCTCCTGATCCCTATCATTATTATTAAAAAAATCAGATTTAATCTTCCTCCTTCCCGGTCAGATATCCTGGTCAGATCCTTCCTTTTTTGCACAGGTTTATTAAAAACAGCCTTAACTTCTTTATTGATTGCATAGAACACCGTTCTGAAGTAATATCTTCAAAGAAAAACCTTGATACTAATTTAAAATCAGGGAGAAAAAATGGATCTTAAAGAATATGCTGATAATTTAGGACTTGACGAGGAAGATTTTAAAGAGCTGACCATTCTTTTTATTGACACTACAATAAACGATATCGAAAAACTAAAAAAAGCAATTAAAAATCAAGATGTTAAATCATGCAGGGAGGCATCCCACTCAATAAAAGGTGCTTCAGGGAATCTTGGTTTTATGGATATCTGGGAGGCAGCTTCAAAATGTGAAAAGGCTTCCGAAGAAAATCAGTTTGAAGTGATTGAAGAAAACATTATTATCATAGAAACCCTCACAAAAAAGCTTAACGAACTGATTTAGCTTATGAATGGCAATTCAGGCTACAAAATACTTGCGGTTGATGACAGTCCGGTGAACTTGGGCATAATAAATTCAGTGCTTTCAAAGGAAGACTATATTGTATTCACAGCTGAAAACGGCCCAAAGGCAAGGGAAATTGCTGAAAGAGAAGTCCCAGATCTTATTCTGCTTGATATAATGATGCCTGAAGAAGACGGATTTGAAGTAATTACCCAGCTAAAAACAAACCCAAAGACCTCTGGAATTTCAGTAATTTTCATCACCGGAGTAAGTGAGATTGATGCAAAGGTAAAAGGATTTGCACTTGGTGCTGTTGACTATATTTTAAAACCCTTTCACCCAAAGGAAGTTCTTGCAAGGGTTCAGATTCATTTAAAACTTTCAGCAGCTACCAATTCTCTCATTAAAGCACAGGCACAAAAGCTCAAACAGGTAAAAAAAGCGCAAAAAGAACTTCTTATTTTGCCCAAAAGCCTGCCTGAGGCAAACTTTGGAGTAAGTTTCAATTCACTCCATGAAGCTGGTGGGGATTTTTATGATGTTCTTCCTATCTCAAAAAATATATTTGGATACTGTGTTGCTGATTTTTCAGGTCATGACTTGAGCACAAGCTATCTTACAGCATCAATGAAAGCTCTTTTAAAACAAAACTGCACCCATCTTTTTCAGCCCCAGGAAAGCATAAAAATGATAAATGAAGTTCTTGTGGAAATTCTTCCTGAAGGTAAATATCTCACAAGTGTCTACGCAAGACTGAACAGAAGGAGCAGACAGCTTACAATTATAAGCGCAGGCCACCCGCCGGCACTTTTTATCCCTTTTAACGGAGAGCCGCAATTCATAAAACTTGAAGGCGATATTCTGGGAATGTTCAAGGATGCAGTTTTTGGGTGCAAGACCATGCAGGTAAACAGTAAAGACAGAATTTTTCTTTATTCAGACGGACTTATTGAAAAATCAAATTCCGTCTGGACAAAAGGACTTGATGCACTGATGCATTTTTCCAAAGAAACAACAAAACATCATATTTCCCAGGCTCCTGAAATTATAAAAGAACTTATGTTTAAAGATAACAAGGGGCCTGAAGACGACGTTGTAATTGTTGGAATTGAGGTTTAATCCTTAAATAAAGAGAGGATTAATGAGTAAAACACACTTTTTCAATTTTTCCAGGGAAGAAAATAAAATAATAATTACAATGGATTCCAGACTGGAAAACATTGATAAAGCAGCACTTATTACCAAAAATTTTCTCAGTGAAAAAGAACTTGAGGAACTCTCTTTTTCAACATGCCTTGTTTTGCGTGAAGCCCTCACAAATGCTGTCAGACATGCCAACAAGTACGATCTGTCAAAAAAAATTTTTTACCTTGTCCAGGTGAACCAAAATGAAATCAAAATAACAATTGAAGATCAGGGAAACGGTTTTGACTGGCGAAAAGCACTTAAAAAAAAGCATCCAAACACCTCTGACCATGGGAGAGGCTTTGAAATAATGAAAACTTATTTTACCTCTGTTGAATTTAATGAAAAAGGAACTATCATTTCCTTAACGAAAAAATTTTAAAATAAAACAGTGTTTTATTTTTTAACCGAATTGAGCCTTTTATATTTTTTAAATTAGTGATTGCAAGAAAACATGGATTTTGTTTCATTTCCACTAAATTTAAAAATTTATATCATTAATTCCGGTTAAATTTTGATTTTTCCTTTTAAAACAACAGGCGGTCTTATGTTTAAAAAAGATTTTGATTTTAATAATATAATTTACCGCTCTGCAGATTTTCTAAGCCTGTCAAGGGAAACCCAGCTTTTTTTCAGACTTTTAAACCCAATCCCCGGAGATTCAATACTTTCAATAGGTGCAAACTCACATGAAATTTTAAAGGCATGCCTTGAAATAAATCTTGATTTAACACTTGCAGATCCGGATAGATCAAAACTTAAAATTGCACAAAGGCAATTTTTACACCAGATTTCATATTATCAGAGTGAAGCAGAAGATCTTCCCTTTGATGACAACAGCTTTGAATATTCATTTTTCTTCAACTCTCTTGGATATACAAAAGATCCTGTAAAAGCTCTTGAAGAATCTTTTCGTGTAACAAAAAACTATGTATTCATAGGTGTGATAAACAGATTTGCAATAAAGGGTGTTCAAAAAACAATAAAGGATTTTTTATTTCCTGAGTCTCACAAGTTAAAACTTTTCAGTGTTTTTGAAATTAAGCAGATAATAAGGGATCTTTTAGGTGATGTTCCTGTAAAATGGAGAACTGTTTCAACTTTTGATCTTACAGGAAGTCCAATACTGCAATACCTTGGATATTCAGATCTTATCCAGAAAAGTCCTTTTGGAAACTTTGCAGGAATATGTGTATGCCTGCAACCAAGATTTCGCTTAAAGCCCCTTAACCTTAAAATAAAAAATCCTATTATAAAACCTGTAAATGCAATTCCTCAGAGGTGCGCCCAGTGGGAAAGATACTATTCAAAAAAATAGATGACAATAAATCAATCTGCCTTTTATGCAGCCATTTCTGCGTCCTTCAAGATAATGAAAAAGGAAAATGCGGGGTAAGGCAAAATATTTCAGGACAAATTGTCTCACTTGTAAAAAATAAAATTGCTGCAAAAGCTCTTGATCCCATAGAAAAAAAGCCGCTTTTCCATGTTCTCCCGGGAAGTTTTTCATATTCCATAGGATCTCCAGGGTGCAATTTTACCTGTAAATTCTGTCAGAACGCATCCCTTGCACAGTCACCAGCTATTTTAAATGAAATTGATGCATATGAAGTCATACCGCAAAACCTTGTAAAGGAAGCAGTTGCAAGCAAAGCAAAATCAATAAGCTATACCTATTCAGAACCAACTGTTTTTTTTGAACTCATGAAAGACACAGCTCTTGTTGCAAAGGAAAAAGGTCTTTTAAACATTATGGTTTCAAACGGTTTTATTTCAAGTCAGGGTTTTGATGAGATAAAGGAATTTATTGATGCGGCAAATATTGATCTTAAATCCTTTAATAATGATTTTTATGAAAAAATCTGCGGAGGAAAGTTAAAGCCTGTTCTTGAAACCTTAAAAAGAATGAAAAAAGCAGGAATTTTTATTGAGGTTACAACCCTTTTAATTTCAGGAATAAACGACTCCAAAGAAGAAATAGAAAAAATTGCCCGATTCATAAATAATGAACTTGGAAAAGATACACCCTGGCATATTTCAGCCTTTCATCCATGCTTTAAAATGACAGACATAAAAAGAACTTCAGCTGATACAATTCACAAAGCAATTGAAACAGGACAAAAACACGGTCTTTTTTATATTTATTCAGGAAATATTTTCGGAGATGATTTTGAATCAACACTTTGTCCAAAATGCCAAAACAAAGTAGTTGAAAGAAAAGGGTTTTATGTTATAGAAAACCGTATAAAAAATGGAAAATGCTTTGAATGCGGTTATAACATAAACGGAATTTTTGAATGACAAAATATATTTCTGCAATAAAAACTTACAGTGAAATGATTAAGATTTCCCATACAATATTTGCTCTTCCCTTTGCTCTTTCAGCTGTTGTGCTTGCATCAAGATACACAGACATAACCTTTTATCAGATTTTTTTCATTATTCTTGCAATGACAGGTGCAAGATCTGCAGCAATGGGATTTAACAGAATAGCTGATAAAAAAATTGATAAATTCAATCCAAGAACAAGTATAAGGGAAATACCTTCTGGTAAAATAAGCTTAAAATCTGCCTGGTTTTTTGTTTTGTTTTCATCAGCTCTTTTTATATTTTCAGCCTTTATGCTTGGAAGGCTCTGCTTTTATCTTTCTTTTCCGGTTCTTTTTATTCTTTTGTTTTATTCATACACCAAAAGATTTACAAGTCTTGCACATATTTATCTTGGTTTTGCAATTTCACTTGCTCCTCTTGGGGCTTTTATTGCTCTTACAAATTCAATAAATTTTGGAATACTAATTTTATCTCTTACTCTTCTTACATATATTTCGGGATTTGATATTTTATATTCATGTCAGGATCTGGAGTTTGACAGGGAAAACAATCTTTTTTCAATTCCTGCAAAACTTGGAGAAAAAAAAGCTTTTTTGATTTCAGATATTTTACACTTAATCACTTTTATCTGTCTTGTATCCTTACATTTTATTTTTTCCATGAATTTTATTTTTCTCCTGTGTGTCATTTTGACAGGTATTCTTCTTGTAATGGAGCACCTTGTTGTCAGACCCGGCAGAATGGAAAAGATAGATCTTGCTTTTTTCAATATAAACAGCGTTGTTTCAATAACCCTATTTCTTGGATTTTTTCTTGATGAACTCTTTTTCAGATGGATTTAGAAAAAAATTTGTAATCGCCTGCACCGGAGCATCAGGTGTAATTTATTTTTTAAAGCTTGTTAAAGTGCTTTTAAAAACAGATTCAGACCTTCATTTAATTGTTTCAGATTCAGGCAAACAGGTACTTTGCCATGAAACAGATTATGAGAACGGTCCGATAATTGATTTAATTTTAAAAAATAAAAAAGAATCTGAAGTTAAGGCAAAAATTTTTATTCATAATGATAATGATTTTTTCTCTCCACCTGCAAGCGGATCTTTTTTTCACCATGGAATGGCAGTTGTACCATGCTCCATGAAAACTCTTGGCTCAATAGCATCAGGGATTGCAGATACTCTCATATCTAGAAGTGCTGACGTAACCCTGAAGGAAAAAAGGAAACTTATCCTGGTTCCCCGGGAAACCCCTTTTAACAGAATACACCTTGAAAACATGATAAGGGTAAACGATGCAGGAGCTGTTGTCATGCCGGCGTCGCCTTCCTTTTATGCACACCCTTTATCTATTGATGATTTGACAGATTCAATTGTATCAAAAATATTAAATCATCTTGGAGTCGAAAACTCTCTTATTCCACAATGG
>JACKCP010000027.1 GCA_020633955.1 Desulfobacteraceae bacterium
TTCAGCAATTCTGTTTGCAAGTCCGTTTAAAAGATAGGCTCCTTCTGAATCTCCGTTTTTTGAAAGCTTTTCTGTACTTTCAGTTACAACATTTCCAGACGTTACAATCTGAATTCCAATAAAGTCTGATTTGTCATTTATATAGTCAGAAATTTTAAACTTGTCTTTTTGAGTAGTTATCTGAGTTGTTTTTATTGTTCCAAGTTTTTCATTTAAATTTATAGGGCTGAAAATATCAATTGAATCATTGTTTTTTCTGCATGGAAAAATCCCTGCTGCAGCAAGAGGTTTTATAAGCTCTTCTTTTTGAGCTTTTATCTTAAGCTCTTCAAACTCTTTTTTAAGCTCATTTAATTTATCTTCATTTTTCAATTCATCAGGCTTGAATTTCCAGTTTGTGATAAAAAGATTTTTTTCTCTTATATTTATTTCTTCTATCTTTTTTTCAATTATTTCAGCAGGAAAAGGATTTATATTATTTTCATGTGGCAAAATTTTTCTTTGTAAAACCTCATTTTTTTCTTCACTTAAATTTTCATTTTGCTCATTTAATATTTTTAAAAGATCTTTTTTATTTTGCTCAATTGTTTCGGCTCTTTTTTCTCCGAGAAGTTTTCCTATAAGATTTACACTGTCCATTGCAGTTCTGCAGTAAAAAACATCAGGTTTTATATCTTCAGAATTTTTTGCTCCGCTCATTGCAACAGAAGCCGCATGTTTAAGATTTACAGGTGCTCCGCCAATAAAAACAGGAATATCAAGTCCTTTCTCCCTCATCATTTTAACAACTGAAAGCATATGGTTTGAAGTCTGTACAAGAAGGGCACTCATTCCTATTGCATCGGCATTATATTTTAAAGCTGTTTCAATATAGGACTCCAGAGGTACCTGAACACCAAGGTCAATGACCCTGTATCCGTAATTTTCAAAAAGAGTTTTTGTAAGGTCCTTTCCAATGCTGTGAACATCCTGATAAACTGTTCCAATTACTATTGTCCCTTTAAACTCTGAAGAGGGCTTGTCTCCTTTCATTAATTTTTCAAGGAAATTCATAACCTCCTTCATAATGTCAGCAGCCTTTAAAAGGTGGGGAAGAGATGCTTCACCTTTTGCAAAACGCTCCCCTAAAACATTCATTGCTTCCATTAAATAATCATTTATAAAATCAAGGGGTTTAATTTCTTTAATTGCAAGGGCCGCATCTTCAACAATAGAATCTGAATAAAAATATTCATTCCCTTCAAAAACAAGACTTCCCTTTTTTCTTGACTTGAAGCCGTCCTTTATTTTTTCTGATACTGTTTCAGCCGGAGAAAGACCTTCGTATGAAGACCTTTTTTCTATTTTTGTTCCTTTTTTCTGCAGAGCAATTTCTTCAAGTTCTGCAAAGGCATCCATATCTCTTTCCAGAACTGCTTTAAGTCCAAGCTCATAATCTTTTTTATCAAGGCTTTTTACAGGAACATAATGATTTGGATTTACAATTGCCGCATCAAGTCCTTTTTTTCTTCCTTCATCTAAAAATACCGAAGTAAGTACTTTTCTCATGTAGGGCTTTTTTGCAAGTCCGTTTGTAAGGTTGCTTACTCCAATTGTTGTTTTGATACCAGGAGCTATTTTTTTAATCAAAGGAATTGAGTTAAGGGATTCAAGAGCAAAGTTCATTCCCTCTACAGATTCTGAACCTATTGGAAAGGCATTTATATCGATAAAAAGCTGTGATGGCGAAATATTGTATTTTGCTGCTGTTTCAACAAGTTTTCCTGCAATTTCATACTTTTTTTCAGCTGTTACAGCAGGGCCTTCATCATCTGCTGCAAGGGCAATATATGCCGGAGAATGAAAGGCTGTTCTTTCAAGAATATAGTCTGCCTTTGTGGTATTTTCATGGGATTCCATGGAAATTGAATTTAAAAGGGGACGTCCCGGATAAAATTTCACAGCATCTGAAAGTGCGTCCGCATCAAAGGAATCTATGCAAAGGCCGCCTTTGAAATCATGGGTAATCCCCTGAACAACCTTTGGAAGTACATCTTTTGTTTCAACCTGATTTGAATCCATGCAGACATCTATTACAAGAAGACCAAGGTCATTTACCTGCTCATTTACAACTTCTTCCAAAACATCAAAATCAATTTTTCCCTCTTCGTTTTCAACTGCTTCCCTGACTTTTTTTGAACCTCTGATATTGAGTCTTTCGCCTATTCTCAGAAGCTCGTCTGAAAACTCAAGCAAAACTGCATCCTGGGGCCCGGAAATATAAAGTCTGTTGTCTTTTCTGTTGTCAAAGGGCTTTTTCCCTTTTACCCTTTTGCACACTTCCTTCATATGTAAAGGAGATGTACCGCAGCATCCTCCAACAATATTTACTCCGTAATCCAAAACAAATTTTTCAAGATATTTTGCCAGAGATTCAGGTGAAAGCCTGTAAACAGTCTCACCGTTTTCAGATTCAGGAAGGCCTGCATTTGGAAGAACAGAAACTGGAAGAGGCGAATACTGGGAAATCTTTTTTATTGTGGGCTCCATAAGGTCAGGACCTATTGAGCAGTTTATACCGAATACATCTATTCCTGTGTGGGCAAGGGTTGTAAGTGCTGAATGAATATGGGTGTTGAAAATCTGCATTCTTGAATGTTCGTTTACAGTCACCTGACACATTACAGGAATTTTTACATTCTTTTCCTTCATGGCCTTGAATGCGCCTGAAACAGCAGCCTTTATTTCAAGTACATCCTGCTGGGTTTCAAAAAGAAATACATCCGCGCCTCCGTCAATAAGTCCTTTTGCCTGAACATAAAAATTTTCTTCAATATCTTCCCATCTGCCCTTGTGAAGATCTGCATTGGTGGGAGAAAGAACATAGTTTGAAGGTCCTATTGATGCAACTGCAAAAAGAGGGCGTCCGTCATAGTCTTTGGAGCTTTTTATTTCCTCTATGGCTTTTTTTGCAATTTCACACGATTTAACATTCATGAAATATGCTATTTCTTCATAAGACCTGTTTTTAAGGTCAAGATCTCTTATTTCCTGGGGGAATGAAGAGTCATCAAGATTTTTAAAGTCAAATTCCCTGAGCCTTAGAGGACAGGCTCCAAATGTATTGGTTTCAACTGCATTGCATCCTGACTTAAAATATTCAAGATGAATATCTTTAATTATATCAGGCCTTGAAAGGGACAAAATATCTGAAAGCATTTCAAATTCAGCTCCGCCAAAATCAATTTGGGAAAGACTGTAATTTCTAATCATTGTACCCATTGCACCATCAAAAACAATTACCTGTTCTTTAATTGCCTCAAGAAAACCTGACATAAATATTTACTCCCGGAATATTTTTTATAATTACCCTTTATTATAATCAAAACTGAAACAAGCTGCCGCTTTTATCTATAAACCCTCAATCCTTTTATAGCACTATTCTTTCCATACAAAACAAAAAAACACAAAAGGCTGAATCTTTTATAAAGCAAAGCCGACAGATAAAATAAATTTATCAAGATAAATTGATTTGTCTTTCATGTCAATTGTTCCTCCTTACAAAAATTTAATACCAGACTAATAATCGGCTTACACATCTAATATATGTCGTCTCTATTCTTAAGTCTTCACCAAAAAAATCAAACGGAGGAAAAATGAAAACCAATATCAGACTGGCAGTAACATTTCTGATTGTGCTGCTTTTACTTCCTGCTGCATCCTATGCAAAACAGGCAAAATACGTGTTTCTCTTCATAGGAGACGGAATGGGAATTCCCCAGAGAGCAGCCGCAAATCAGTATACAGGCGAAAAAATGATAATTGAAAACTTTCCTGCACAGGGAATTACAACAACACACGCTCTTGACAGATTCATAACAGGTTCTGCTGCGGCTGCAACTGCAATGTCATGCGGCAAAAAAACAAAAATCGGATTTGTTGGTGTGGATGAAAGCATGAAACCCCTAAAAACCATTGCAGAAATTGCAAAAGAAAAAGGTATGAAGGTTGGAATAGTATCAAGTGTTTCAATTGACCATGCAACTCCGGCTGCATTTTATGCACATGTCCCATCGAGGGGACATTACTACGACATAGACCTTGCTCTTGCTAAAAGCGGATTTGATTATTTTGCAGGCGGCACATTAAAAGACCCTGAAAATAAAAAGAACACATCAAAAAACTACCAGGGAAATGCCTGGGATATTGCAAAGGAAAACGGATATAAAATTACAGAAAATAAAAAAGATTTTTCAAACTTGAGCAGAAAAGACGGGAAAGTCATTGCCACCAACTCATGGATTCAGGACAGCGGAGCCCTTCCCTATGAGATGGATACCACATCCGAAGATATTACTCTTGCTGAATTTACCGAAAAAGGCATTGAGCTTTTAGACAATAAAAAAGGCTTTTTCATGATGGTTGAAGGCGGCAAAATTGACTGGGCCTGCCATGCAAACGATGCAGCAGCATCAATCAAAGACACAATAGCCTTTGATAATGCAATAAGAAAAGCCTATGAATTCTACAAAAACCACAAGGATGAAACCCTGATTGTTGTAACCGGAGACCATGAATGCGGAGGAATGACCCTTGGTTTTGCAGGTACAAAATACGGCTCGAATTATGAAATTCTAAGCAATCAGAAAGTATCCTTCCAGAAATTTGACGATGATGTAATGAAAAACATCAAAAAGAATGATTCTGTAAGCTTTGAAGATGTAAAGCCATATATTGAAAGGGATTTCGGACTTAAGTTCAAGGGTGACAAAAACGATCCAATGGTTTTGAAAAGCCATGAAGTAACAGAACTTGTCGAAGCATTCTACAGATCAGTATCAGGAGAAACTCTTAAAGACCCAAGAGATTATATTCTTTATGGAGAATATGAGCCTCTTACAGTTAAAATTACCCAGATTTTAAACAGAAAGGCGGGAATCGGCTGGACATCTTATCAGCATACAGGCATTCCTGTGACAACATCGGCTGTTGGAAAAGGATATGAAAAATTCCACGGCTCATATGACAATACAGATATTGCCTTAAAAATTATGGATGCGGCAGGATTTGGCAAGTCACCGGTTTATGCTTCAAAATAAATTTAAGTTATTTAGTTGCTGAACGAAAACGGCCTTTTTTGTCCATTTCTGCGTCAGATTAAAAATTTAATCCTCAAAATACTCAATGTATTCCTGCGGTTAAATTTTTATTCTTCCTTGAACTGAACAAAAAATTCTCGTTTTCGGCCAATCACTATTTATAACTATTCAGCTTAAAAACTGAGAAAAATGCGTTTTGGCGACGGATGCTGTATTTTTTCTGAGCCGGTTTCAGGAGATAGTTTTTTTATCTCCTGCATCAAAGCTTAAGCGAGAATGAGGCTCAGAAAGAATGCAGCAGCCGTTCTAAATTAAACAGTTACAGTCATTTCATGTTTTACCGGGCCATTTGATGCCCCGGAATTTTTATATCCGGACAAAAAAATGAAAATACTTAAAAAATTAAGCTCCAGAAATTTTAACCTGGTTTTTGTTTTTATTCTTTTATCAATCCTACTGATTAAAATTCCCACAGGGTTTGAAAATCAGATCGATAAAAATGCAATAAGGGCAAAAGGGGAAATAATTTCTGTAAATAATTCCCAGATTTTTGATGCAGGACTCATAAAAACCGGCGACCAGACCGTTACAGTCAAAATACTTGAAGGCAGGTTTAAAGATGCATCAGTTCAGGCACAAAACCATCTCCTCGGCCAGATGGACAGGGATAAAATTTTTAAACCCGGAGAAAAGGTATTTACTGTTTTAACACTTAACGAAGACAAGGAAATAATCTATGCTTCAGCAAGGGAGCATTACAGAATTGACCTTGAATTTTTACTTTTTCTTCTTTTTGCACTTCTTTTAACAGGATTTGGAGGTTTTACAGGCCTGAAGGCTCTTGTATCGTTTGTATTTTCAGGACTTGTTATCTGGAAAATACTTATCCCCATGCTATTAAAAGGGTATGATCCGATTTTTACAACTTTTGCAATTACATCACTATTATGCGGAGCAATAATTTTTCTTGTGGCGGGGATAAACCGGAAAGGGCTTACAGCTTTTGCAGGCTCATTTGCAGGGGTTCTCATAAGCTGCATAATGGCTTTATATTTCACATCAAAATTCCATATCCACGGTGCAATCATGCCTTTTGCAGAAACACTTTTATATTCAGGCTTTGCACATTTAAATCTTACAAAAATCTATACAGGTGCTGTATTTATTGCATGTTCCGGAGCTGTCATGGACCTTGCAATGGATGTTTCTGCAAGCATGGAAGAAATCAAGAAAAAAAAGCCCGACATATCTGCAAAAGAGCTTGTAAAATCAGGTTTAAGTGTTGGAAAAACTGTTACCGGAACAATGACAACCACCCTTCTTCTTGCATATTCAGGCGGATACATAACTCTTCTCATGGCATTCATGGCACAGGGAATTCATCTTTCAACAACATTTAATCTTGTTTATGTTTCTGCAGAAATATTAAAAACACTTGCTGGAAGTTTCGGACTTGTAACTGTTGCCCCATTTACTGCAATTGCAGGGGGATTTATATTTTCCTTTAAATCAGAAAAAAAAGAGAACCTGCCTGTGAAACACTCTGTAAATGCTGTTGAGGATTTATTTTGATAAATAAAAAAATTGACTTTTTGTAGCCCAAAAACTACACTATTAAAATGATATACGAAATTGAACGAACTCATCAATTTGATTTGTGGCTCAAAAAACTCAAAGACCGCCAGGCAGTTTTAGCTGTTACTAAACGCTTGACAAGAATTGCTCTTGGAAATTTTGGAGATTCAAAGCCAGTAGGAGATGATGTTTATGAGTTACGTTTTTTTATTGGCCCGGGTTATAGAATTTATTATACAATTCAAAATGAAAAAATTATTTTTCTGCTTAACGGAGGTGACAAGTCAACTCAATTAAAGGATATAAAAAAGGCAAAACAGATTGCAAATCAATTAAAGGAGCAAAATCACCATGAAAACAAAAACAGCCCCATACAACCCATTTGACTATCTTGAAACCCAGGAAGAAATTGATGACTATCTTACTGATGCTTTTATTGATGATGATCCCAGAGTTTTTCTCACAGCTCTTGGTTATCTTGCAAAAAAAAAAGGAATTTCAAATATAGCTAAACAAACCGGCTTAAATCGCGAAAGCCTTTACAAAAGTTTTTCAGGAAATGGGAATCCAAGATTTTCAACTGTTATTAAAGTCAGCAAGGCACTTGGTATCAAACTCAATGCTAAAATGATGTAAAATCACATTAAGCTCTTTTACTTGACTGAGTTTAAAAATCTTTTCAGAACCATATCTTGAAAAAGCACTCCCAAATAAATAAACAATTCTAAACATCAAGCAGAGCATCTTCAATTTCAAAGGGTTTGAAAAGCTTTCCAAAATCAATGTTTGAAATAACCTTGTTTTGATAATCCCTTTTAAGGGATCTGTGGCCTTCAATAAGATGCTTTGATCTTATTCCGCTTTTTATGGAAAGGGAGGTCTCAACAAAGGCAGCAAGGTGATCAAACCCTTTTATCATTTTTCCGTCCACAGGGAAAAATTCATTTCTATTGAAGTTTTCCATTCCTTTATCTGAATCAATAAACTTTAAAATGCCGGTATCAGGATCAATTATCCTGTTTTTGAACTGGTTATCAAGGAGGTATCTTATTTCCCTGTGCCATGATTCCGGAAGAAGAGGTATTATTTCATTTTCAAGCTGAATTTTTTCATATTCAAGTATTATTTCTTCAAGCCCTGGAACAGAAGTTTTTACAGGAGATATTATATCACGTGTCAAAACCTCAGGAAGATCATGAAAAAAACCGCAGTAGAAATTATTGTATTTCCTTTTATCGCAGAAGTTCTGTTTCATGGAAAAAATATAGGATAAAAATGCAACTATAAGCATATGACCAAGAACTGAAGTTTTAGGTATTCTTGGTGACTGGGCCCAGCGTTTCTGAAGCCTTAACTGTCCGCATAAATCTAAAAACCCGTAAGATTTCTTTTTTAATGAAATTTTCTGGACACCTATAAGATCGTAATGGTCTTCAATTTCATTTTCAATGCTTTCCTTTGTTTTTTCAATTCCGTAAAAATCAGGACAGGTTTTGTAGATAATCTGAAATTCCCAGTTTGTGGCAAGATAATGAGCTGCCTTTAATATTCTTTTTTCATTTTTTGCATACTGTGAATCCAAAAAATACAGCTCAAACCTTTTTTTAAAATTTTCTCCTGTTTCATAAAGCTCAGACTCAAGCTTTGCAAATACCCAGCTGTTAAGCTCTTTTCCTTTTTCCTGCATCAGTTTGTGAAAAACCATTGGCTTTATATCTGTAAGAATAACTCGGTGTAGAAATTCAAAAATACTTCCCTCTATAAGTTTAATCCAGTCTATCTCAGCATTTCTTGCATCTTCTTCCATCTTTGCAAGAATATATGAAATAACAGCTTTATGAGCCTGCTTGTCGAGTTCTGTCAGCTCAACAGGTCTTACATGATCATTCCATCTCTGAATATTTGCTGCATCAAAAAACCTTGTGATTATTTTTTCCATTTTTTGACCTCATTGTAACCTTTGTAAAAAAAACGTTTCTTTAAAATATTAATTTGCACAATCCTTATTGTTTGAGTAAGTTTAATCAAAACTTTAAAATGCACTAACCTTACAGGAGAAAAAATGAGATTACAATTCAAATACCTTGTTTTAACAGCAGCTTTTATTTTTTTGACGACATCCTATGCCTTTGCTGAAGAAGTAAACTGGAACGACTATAAATCAGGCTCAGCAATTTCAGAAAAATCAAAGAAAAAAATGTATATTTACTTTTACTCTGAAAAATGTCCATGGTGCGTAAAAATGGAAAATGACACTTTTAAAAATGAGGAAGTTGCAGGTTATTTAAATAAAAATTTTGTTCCTGTTAAAATAAATGTTTATGAAGACAGAAATACTACTGCAATGTATGGAATAGGCCCTATCCCTGCAAATGTATTTATGGAATCAGACATAAAAACAGGAATTTACAAAAGACCAGGTTATATTCCACCTGAAACTTTTATGGGTATTTTAGAAACCATTCATCTTGAAAAGTATTGATAATGATATTTGATTCAAAAAAACTTACACAGGTAACCAATACTCCAATGCACCCTGTGAAGCCTGATATAAAAGGTATTAAATCAGCTGCAACAGCACTTTTAATTGGAAAAAATACAGGAGATTCCATACTTGGAATTCTAAAGGCAGAAAGTCCCAAATATCCATGGGGAAATCAGGTAGCATTTCCAGGGGGAATAGTTGATGAAACAGACGAATCCTCTCTTCATGCTGTTTTAAGGGAAATTCACGAGGAACTCGGCCTTAAGAATGTTGAAATTACCGGCTCAATTGGACATTATATGACCATAAGAAACGTTTGCATTGAAGTTTTTGCAGGTTTTTATGATGAATCTGAAAAAATAACTCCGCTTGAATCTGAAATTTCAAGGGTTGTTAATATACCTATTTCAAACCTTGTCAATACACATATTGACAAAAATTTTTCTGGAAGAGAGCCAGGGCTTGAAGAACTTTTATATCCCGTTGAAAATCTTACAATCTGGGGAGTAACTGCAAGGGCAATTCATCATTTTCTGGAAATTTCATTTCCTATTTTCTGTAAAAATCTAAAAACTCAAGAGATTTATTGATTTTCCTTCTTTTGTAAATCCTTGAGGAGATTGATACTACAACGTAAAAAGACATTATCAGCAAAGCAAGGGGTATTTTTATTACAAAGTCAGTATAATCTGTTTTTAAAGCTGCAAAAATCCCGGACAGTCCGAAAAAGAAAACAGCAACCATAAAAACAATAAGAAAAATACACAAGCCTTCGGAATCATACCATGGATAGTTTATTTTACCTGAAAAATTTTTTTCTTCGGTTTTCATAATTTTTTTCTACTTTAATTTATTGACTCACCTGAGAAATAATACTATATATTGTAAAAAATTATTAAAAATACCGATATATTGTATATAGATATTTTTAAAACCCTTTCAGATCAAGGAGAATAACATTGTTTGAAAAAATAAGAAAGAGAGATGACAGGGTTGTCGATTTCGACCCTTCAAAAATTACAAATGCCATAAAAAAGGCAGGGGAAGCAACTGGTGAATTTACTGAAAAAGAAGCTAAGAAACTCACATTAAGAGTATTAAGCCTTGCCCATGAAATGAGACTTGGCCCCGAACCATATGTTGAAGATATCCAGGATATAGTTGAAAGAGTTCTTCTTGATTCACCATACTACAAAACTGCCAAGGCCTATATAATTTACAGAGAACAGCACAGCCAGATAAGAAACCTTGCTACCAAGCAGAATATTGACCTGGTAGACAACTATCTGAAAAAAATGGACTGGAAAATAAAAGAAAACAGCAATATGAGCTATTCTCTCCAGGGCCTTAATAATTATATCTCTTCTGATATTACATCGGAATACTGGCTCAGCAGAATTTATCCCCCGGAAATAAGGCAGTCACATAAAAGCGGAGATATTC
This sequence comes from Desulfobacteraceae bacterium, assembly GCA_020633955.1. Taxonomy (GTDB): domain Bacteria; phylum Desulfobacterota; class Desulfobacteria; order Desulfobacterales; family JACKCP01; genus JACKCP01. The sequence goes on from JACKCP010000027.1 coordinate 10,582, forward strand.
ATATTCATGATTTAAGCCTTTTATCTGTTTACTGCGTAGGCTGGGATCTTCAAGACCTGCTGATGGAAGGATTCAAAGGGGTTGCCGGAAAAATTGAATCAGCGCCTCCAAAGCATTTCAGATCAGCGCTTGGTCAGCTTGTGAACTTTTTCTATACACTCCAGGGAGAAGCTGCGGGAGCCCAGGCCGTATCAAACTTTGATACGCTTCTTGCTCCGTTTATAAGATATGACAAACTTTCATTCAGAGATATAAAACAGGCTCTGCAGGAATTTGTATTCAATATCAATATACCGACAAGGGTTGGTTTCCAGACACCTTTTACAAATATTACAATGGATCTTAATCCCCCTTCAATATTAAAGGATACTCCTGTAATAATTGGAGGAGTTCCTCAAAATGAAACATACGGTGACTTTCAGGCTGAAATGGATCTTCTGAACAAGGCCTTTGCTGAAGTAATGATGGCAGGAGATGCAAGGGGCAGGGTTTTCACTTTCCCAATTCCTACATATAACGTTACAAAAGACTTTGACTGGGACAATGAAACACTTGACCCTGTGTGGATAATGACTGGGAAATATGGAATTCCTTATTTTTCAAACTTTATAAATTCGGATATGGACCCTGAAGATGCAAGATCAATGTGCTGTCGTCTCCGACTTGACAACAGGGAACTCAGAAAAAGAGGCGGCGGACTTTTTGGAGCAAATCCCCTTACAGGGTCAATAGGCGTTGTTACAATAAACCTTCCAAGGGTTGCCCATCTTTCCGATACAAAAGACGATTTCAAAAAAAGACTTGATGAACTTATTGAGCTTTCCAAGCAGAGTCTTGTAATTAAAAGAAAGGTTCTTGAAAAATTCACAGAAGGAAACCTTTATCCATATTCCAAGTTCTACCTGAGAAATATCAAGGAAAAAACCGGAGTTTACTGGAAAAATCATTTTTCCACAATTGGAATAAACGGAATGAACGAAGCCTGCCTGAATTTTATTGGAGAAGACATAGGATCTAAAAACGGACAGGCTTTTGCTGTTGAAATAATGGACTACATAAGAACCAAGATGGAAGAAATCCAGGAAGAAACAGGTGATATCTTCAACCTTGAAGCAACTCCTGCTGAAGGGACTTCCTACAGGCTTGCATTGAAAGACAAGGAAAAGTACCCAAAAATAATCTGTGCAAACGAGGCAGACTTTAAAAACGGAAAAGCCCCCTTTTACACAAACTCTTCCCAGCTTCCTGTAAACTACACAGATGATATTTTTGAGGCTCTTTCCCTTCAGGATGAACTTCAGACAAGATATACAGGAGGAACTGTTTTTCACCTTTTCCTTGGAGAAGAAATTACAGACCCTGAGTCAACAAAAACACTTGTTAAAAAAATTGCTGAAAACTTCAAACTGCCATACTTTACACTTTCTCCCACTTTCAGCGTATGTCCTTCCCATGGATATATTCCAGGTGAGCATTATGACTGCCCTAAATGCGGAGAAGAAACAGAGGTTTATTCAAGGGTTGTAGGTTATCTTCGTCCTGTTCAGCAGTGGAATGATGGAAAACTTACAGAATTTGGAAAAAGAAAAGTATTTAATCTGGCATCCTGATTTAAGACGGATTAAGATAAAGGCCCTTCCTAGAATGACAGGGAAGGGCTTTTTGCTTTTATCTGAACATAAATTGGCAAAAAAGACCGTTTATTCCAGCCGCTAAATAATATTTGACTTAAGGGAAATAAAAAAATGATTGCAGGCGGTTTTCAAAAAAATTCATTAATAGATTATCCAGGGAAAATTTCTTCTGTTTTATTTACAAAAGGCTGTAACTTCAAATGTCCCTACTGTCATAATCCAGAACTTATTCCTTTTGAGAAAGATAATCTGGTTATCGATATAAACGAATTTTTCTCATTTCTTCAATCAAGAAAAAATTTTATCGATGCTGTTGTAATAACTGGAGGAGAACCCTGCCTGCAAAAAAATATCATTGAATTTGCATTAGAAATCAAAAAACTTGGATTTTTCATCAAACTCGATACAAACGGAAGCAGACCGGAAATAATTGAAGAACTTCTAAAGAAAAAAACAATTGACCTCATTGCAATGGATATAAAAACAACTTTTGATGAATATCATAGATTTACATCTGAAAAGGATATTGAAAATAAACTTAATAAATCAGTTAATTTGATAATTAATTCCAATACAGACTATTATTTCAGAACAACATGTGCAAAACCTTTGGTAACAAAAGAAAATTTTTCAAAAATCATGAAAGAAATACAAGGTGCAAAAAAATATGTTCTGCAGAAATTTATAGAAAAAAAAGTTTTTAAACCTGATTTTTTTAAAGGTATTGATCAGTTTTCTGAAGCTGATTTCAAGTGGCTGAAAGATGAAGCGGAAAAATATGTAAAAATTTGTAAAATCAATTAACAAGTGCTGACAAAACTGTTTTCCCAGCCACTTGCGAAGTGAGATTCAAAATTTAATACTTAGTGACAGGAGATAAAAAAACTATCTCCTGAAACCGGCTCAGAAAAAATACAGCATCCGCCGCCAAAACGGCTTTTTCTCAGTTTTCAAGCTGAATAGTTACTATAAAATTCCATTTTTTGACCAGTGAACATTTTAAGCCTAAGCCCATTTTTTGAGAACGGCTTCAAGCTCTTTTATATCAACAGGCTTTGATACAAAATCATCCATCCCAAAATCCATGCATTTTTTTCTTTCATCTTCACCTGAATGGGCTGTTAGAGCTATTATCGCAGGAATTTTATCTTTTCCGCACTCTCCCCTTTTTATTCTCATTGAAGCTTCATAACCGTCCATTTCAGGCATCTGGCAGTCCATAAAAACAAGGTCATAAAATGAGGACTCAAGTTTTTCCATGCACTCTTTTCCATTGAAAACAAAATCTGCATAATGTCCAAGCTTTTTGAGGTACCTTGAAAAAATTGACTGATTTACCGGATTATCTTCTGCTACAAGAATTTTTATTTTTTCAGCATTACTGGTAATTATTTCCGAATTATTATTTTGAGAAGCAGATATATTGTTATCTGCCTCCAAAGTTAACACTTTTTTAAAAGGAAGAAGAACCTCAAACAAAGAACCGCTCCCTTCTCTGCTGTAAGCTCTCATATCTCCATCCATCATTTTTGTAAGCTGAAAAGCAATGGCAAGTCCAAGACCAAGGCCTTCATATTCCCGGGTATATGAGCTGTCAACCTGTTCAAATGGCTTGAAAAGAGACTTTAGCTTTTCTGAGGGAATACCAATACCTGAGTCCTCTATGGAAAATTTCATGTAAATATCGCTGCTGCTTATATTTTCAACTGAAACGTCTATCTTGACAAAACCTGTTTTTGTAAATTTAAAGGCATTATCAATTATGTTTAAAAGAATCTGTCTAAGCCTGACGCAATCACCATTGAGATTTTTTGGAATATCTGAATCGATGTTGCATTCAAACAAAAGATTTTTGTGTTCTGCCCTTTTTAATGCTGCTTCCTTAATAAAACCGAGCAGTTCATCAAGATTGAAGTCAATATCTTCAATCTCCATTTTACCTGAATCAATCTTTGAAAAATCTAAAATATCACTTACAATTGTCAAAAGATTTTCCGCACTGTTCTTTATTATTTCAATATATTCCCTTTGCTCATCATTAAGACCGGAATCAAGTGCTATTATTGACATTCCGATAACACCGTTTAATGGAGTTCTTAGCTCATGGCTCATATTTGCAAGAAAAAGACTTTTTGCAAAATTTGCCTTTTTTGCAGTTTCAGCCTGAATAAGTGCCTCATCAAGCCTGACCCTGTCAGTGATATCATCAATTCTTATTACCGCACCTTTGAATTCATGGTTTAAAACAGGATAAATTATTATATCTTCAACACATTCCTTTCCATTTATTCTTGTTTTATGCCTTTCAATTTTTTCAACTGCTCCAAGAACAATAGCATTTCTTATTTTTGATATTTCACAGTCAAATTCTGGAAAAAGTTCATTCAGCTTAAGCCCGTTTGCTCTGGCCGCAGATATTCCGCTTCTTTTTTCTGCTTTTTTATTCCAGTGCCTTACAACCAGATCAGAATCTATGGACACAATGACTGAAGGCATTGAATTTATAATATTTTCGACGTATTTCCATGCACTTAGAATTTTCTCTTCAGCCTCTTTTCTCTCCGTAATATCCATTACTGAAATTATACCCGAGGCTTTTCCCATATAGTTTATTGAGTTACCTTCAATATAGGCCCATTTTTTTTCACCGTTTTTGCATTTTATCAGGGCCTCATAGCCTGAGTATGCAAAAAGGTTTTTCTGCCTTTTGATCCCTCTTTCACGAATAAGATCAAGAAACTGTGCATCTGCAATTTCCCAGAAAAACATGTTTTTGAGTTCTTCATAACTGTAACCAGACATTTGCATTGAGGCTGGGTTTGCGTAAACCCATTTATTATCCTGATAAACCATAATTCCCATTGAAGTTGAATCGGCAAGAGTTTTAAACTTTTCTTCGCTCTCCCTTAAATCATTTTCCCTTTTTTTGACCTGATCGGCCATTTCATGAAAAGCTGAGATAATAAGAGAAAATTCCTTTTGATAAAAATTTCTGAATCTGTAATCATAATTTCCTCCTGAAACAGCAGAAAGTCCGTTTATCATTTCATTTAAAGGGCTTGTAAGGAATTTCTGAATAAAAATATAAATAAAAACAATCAATCCTGCAGTAACACAAAGAATGGCAGCAGTTATTGAAGCAATATTCTGGTTAATTGCAGAGTAATACTCATCTCTTGACATTCCAATCCTGATTTTTCCTATTATATCACCCCTGAATTCAATATTTCCTTCATAGAAAATCAGATGCTCCATGTTTCCCACACTGTTTTCATAAATAACTTTCTTTTCAGAACCGTCATAAATCCACAAGCCTGCAACAGGAGAGCTTTTAAAAAAATTGTCTGCTGTTTTAACAAGAGACTCCTCATCATAAATCCATAGAGGCCTTTCAATGCTTTTTTCAATATAATAGAAATATTCCCTTGTTTTTTTTTCAATTTCCATATCAGCATGACCGGAAAGAAAAGAATAAAGAAACACAATAATTATAAGAGTTGTTACGGAAACAACTGAAAGAATAAAGAATAGAAGTCCTGAAGTTATGCTTATGCCCCTGCTGTCAAAGGTAAAGAATTTTTTCAAATTCAAGCCGCCCCCATAAAATTCATCAATATGTTTAAATTAAACGTTTTAAAGATAAAACCCAAATTGATTATTCATAAAGTTACCCAGCTAAAGTTAAATTATTTATAGCAGTACATATTATGTGCAATTTGAGGCAGTTAATATAATAAAGTTTGGAATCCCGGATAAATACACATTTTTAAACATAAAGTCCTAAATTTAAAAATAATGATTCGATCAGTTAAGGTAAAGTTAATTTTTTTTGATAATACTACATCATATAAGAATTTTAAAACTCAAAAACAACTTTATTAAAAATAAATCTCTTGACTCAAAATCTTATTTGGCTATTATACCAAATAACAATATTAACTTTGGAGGCCGGTTTCTTGGACAACCACAGAAAACAACTTTATGAAGCAAGAGCAAAAATTATCAAGGCAATGGCTCACCCGACAAGACTCTGGATAATAGATGAGCTTTATTATGGAGAAAAATGCGTGTGTGAATTTGTGGATAGAATTGATGCTGATTTTTCTACTATATCAAAACATCTTCTTGTTTTAAAAAATGCTGGAATAGTTGATTTTGAAAAAAAAGGCAAACAGGTTTATTACAGGCTTAAAGTTCCCTGTATACTTCAATTCATGGGTTGTGTTGAAGCTGTTATCAAGTCTGAATCAAAAACAATTCAAAAAAAGATCTGATTTTTTTTGAAAAACATTTGGCAACCTAACCAAATATTTACCGGGGGTTTTATGGAATGGAAAACTGAATGGAAACCGCTTACTGCAATAATAGGCGTTTTCCTTGTATTTTTTTATCTTCCAGTTGGCATTGATCGTTTTGACAATGCTGTAATGGAAGCCCTTTATCTTACAAAGTGGTATGCAAGGGAGCATGTTCTTTTATGCCTTGTTCCTGCATTTTTCATTGCAGGTGCAATTGCTGTTTTTGTAAGCCAGGCATCTGTCATGAAATATCTTGGAGCAAAGGCAAACAAAATTCTTGCTTATGGTGTTGCTTCTGTTTCCGGAACAATTCTGGCTGTCTGTTCATGCACAATACTCCCTCTTTTTTCAGGAATCTACAGGATGGGAGCAGGACTTGGGCCTGCAACAGCTTTTTTATATTCAGGTCCTGCAATAAATGTTCTTGCAATTATTCTAACTGCAAGGGTCTTAGGCCCTGAACTTGGAATTGCAAGAGCAGTTGGTGCAATAGTTTTCAGCATTGTAATCGGCCTTTTGATGCAGATTATTTTCAGAAAAGAGGAAGAAGAAAAAATAAATGCACAAATGGTCATGCCTGAAGAAGAAACAAAAAGAAAGCTCTGGCAGGACAGCCTTTATTTTGCATCAATGGTTGGAATTCTTGTTTTTGCAAACTGGGGCAGACCCTCTGAAAATTCCGGCATATGGGCTGTAATTTATAATTTCAAATGGATGATTACTTCAGTGTTTGCACTATGTTTTGCTTTTATGCTCTGGAAATGGTTTGAAATGGCTTTCTGGAAAATAGGTTTGACTGCCATTGTTGTTGCAGTTTTTTCTTTTCTCTTTCCTGAAGATCCCCTTATTGCATTTACTGCAGGAGCAATAGGATTAAGTGTTTTTACAAGCACAGATAAAGGTGAAACAGGCCAATGGTTCAGTTCATCCTGGGATTTTGCAAAACAGATAATGCCACTTCTCCTGTTTGGAGTTCTTATTGCAGGATTTCTCCTTGGAAGGGTTGGAAATGAAGGTCTTATTCCATCAGCCTGGGTTTCTTCAGCAGTGGGCGGAAATTCAATAGCTGCAAACTTTTTTGCATCATTTGCAGGTGCTTTCATGTATTTTGCAACTTTAACAGAAGTTCCTATTTTGCAGGGACTTATTGGTAATGGAATGGGAAAAGGACCTGCACTGGCACTTTTACTTGCAGGACCTGCGTTAAGTCTTCCAAACATGCTTGTAATCAGAAGCGTTCTTGGAAACAAAAAAACAGCCGTGTTTGTTGGACTTGTAATAATAATGGCAACAATAAGCGGTATTATTTACGGTTCAATTTTTGGATAAAAACATAATTTACGGAGGAAACAATATGAAAATACAGGTTTTGGGTACAGGATGTGCTAAATGCGAAAAACTTGCAGAAAATGCAAAAAAAGCAGCAAAAGAATCAGGGATATCATGTGAAGTTGAAAAAATAACTGACATGACAAAGATAATGGCAATGGGAGTCATGATGACACCAGCTCTGGCAGTGGATGGAACAGTTAAAGTTGTTGGAAAAATTCCTTCTCCTGATGAAATAAAAAAATATATTAAATAATGATTGGACGAAAGCTAAAATTTTTTGTTCCTTTAAGGTAATTAAAAAAGCTTAACCGTAACCATTCAGCTGAAAATTGATAAGAAACCAGCTTTCTGCCAAACACTTGATATTTATAATAATCAAATAATTCTTTCATAAAAGAAAATTATTATTTGATTATTATCTAACAAATCAGATCAACAGCACCCGGCAGAACGAGAGGAAAAATGAATCCCCCTGAAAACAGCAGTTTTATAACTTATCAAATTGAAGATGGAACTGTACTTGAATGGTATGACTGCAAAAAAGGTCTATCAGACATTGGAGGATTCATATTTCTGGTCATCTGGCTATGGGGATGGGCTGCAGGAGAATTTTTTGCTGTTACTGCACTCCTCTCTGACTCTCCTGATCCTGGAGCCAGAATATTTTTAATTATATGGCTGTCCTTATGGACATTTGCAGGAATAGGTGCTTTTTTGGGATTGATAAACATTCTCAGGCCTTCTGTTCCCTCAAAATTAATTTTTTATAATGACCACAGGATTAAATTTGTCCAGGGAACATATAAAAAAACCTGCATAGACAGCGACGGCGACAAAACTTCCGTTAGTGTCCGGAAAGGAAAGAAATTGAAAATTTTTGAAAGGGCATTGATGACCAATATAAAACTGGAA
>JACKCP010000028.1 GCA_020633955.1 Desulfobacteraceae bacterium
AAAGTGAATTAAAAAAAGATAAAAGGTTTTTGCCGCTTGATAATGCTGACAGTGCTGACTGGTTCAGAAGGCATTATTTTAAAAACAGGCTTTTGAAGCCTTTGGAAATTCAGGCTACAAGTCCTTATCTCTCAATAGCCGGGGCTCACATGTGCATAACCTTGTCAATGATGTTTGAAAATATGAAAAATGAACAAAATATTTTATGCTGTGATATTTCAGTATGAAAAATGTTTATGTGCTTGGCTCTCAGTTTCCCTGCTTTCGCACAGGCACTATTTATCTCTGTTTTTCCGGCCCTTGTATTAAATTTTTTAACTTGGATAAAGATAAAAAGCGGATTTTTATTTCCGCTTTTTAAGGTGGTTTTTGATCTTTTAAACGAACAATTCCTTTTAATCAGACTTTATCAGATAAACCTTGCAACATCATTTGCAGAAGTAATTGCCTGCCATCCGCTTGCAGGCTCTCTTGAATCTCCGATTGTAAAAATATCTCCCTTAAAATCTGAATTTGAAATTTCTGAGTAAAGAGAATTTTCTGACAATGCTCCTGTTGCAAAAATTATAAAATCAGTATCAATTTCAATTTTTTCTGTATCACTGATATTTAATTTTTTATCAAAAGGATTGTGAATATTTTCAGGGATAAGTGTATGCCATGGAGTGAAAGGATCTTTTCTTTTTTTGTTTGCCTCTATAAGAACTGAATTTTGTCTGACTTCTACTGCTTTTGAAGATGTATAAGCTTTTACAGGGTTTTTTATCAGAGGATTTTTTGAGTTGTCCGTTGAACCAAGTCCCATCATGAGCCATAAAAGCATACCCCTGTTTGCCTGGACAACTCCTTTCATAAGGTCTTTTTCCATTTCAATTATAGTTATTTCAATATCCTTATATTTTGCACCCATTTCACAGGCAAGTTCGCATCCTACAATTCCGCCTCCGATTATTGTTATTTTCTTATACTTTTCATCAAGCTCAAGATTTTTTTCAAGAAATGTCCGCGAATCTGTGTATGGAATATTTTCAAGGCCTTCAATATTTAAAACAAGAGGTTTTACTCCGGTAGCACAGATAATTGAATCAAATGATGAAATAAGCTCTTCTTTTGAAGGTTTTGTGTTTAATTTTATTTCAAGTCCCTGTTCTTGAAGTGCTTTAAGACGGTTTTCAAGGTTGTTTAGATAAATTTTTACATCATGTTTTATCTCCATTTTTGAGGCAAGATAAAATTGTCCTCCAATATTTTTGCCTTTTTCAAACAAGGTTACCCTATGTCCTCGTTTTGCCGCTGTTATTGCCGCTTCACATCCGCCGGGACCTGCTCCTACAACAGCAACATTTTTTATTTTATCTGCAGGTTTTAAAATTTTTACATCCTCAAAACCAGCATAAGGATTAATGCTGCAGCAGGGATGTCCTCCAAGAATAAAAGACTGAATACATGCATCCTGATCTCCGATGCAGTGAACAATCTGATCTGCCTTTCCTGTTCTTACCTTTTCCGGCCAGTAAGGGTCTGCAAGAAGAGGTCTTCCAAGCATTATCATGTCTGCTGTATTGTTTTTTAAAACATCTGATGCAGCTTCTGGATTTCCAAGTTTTCCAACGGCAATTACAGGTGCTTTTATATTTTCCTTTTCAAAAAATTTTTTTAAGCTTCCTGCCATTTCCTCAACGTAGGGCATATCTTTAAAATATGCAGGAGGGTGGGGGAAAAACCAGTTGTCATAACATCCTTTGTCAACATCAAAGGCATCAACTCCGGCCTTGTAAAGTTCTTTGCAGAACTCAAGACCTTCTTCAATTGTTCTTTCCATTCCCATGAATCTTTTTTGGAATATTTCCTTTCCATATGTAAATTCAAGTCCCTGGGTAAGGTCAACTCTGTAAATAACAGGAAAGTCCTTTCCGCAGATATTTTTTATTTCCTTTACAATGTCTATGGCAAACTGAAATCTGTTTTTGTATCTTCCGAATTTTCTTCTGTTCCATGGAAGGGATGTGAGCTGATCCATTAAATAACCTTCATGGCCGTGAAGATGAATTCCGTCTGCCCCGCATACCTTGGCATTTATCGCACTCTGGCCGAAACTTTTTACTATTTTTTTTATTGCCATGTCAGTAAACGGAAAGTGTGGAATAGCCGGAAGATAAAAATTTCTGTTAAAGGATGCTGATTTTGGAAGCTTTAATTTCAGTGCACATTCAGGAGAACCGACCCTTCCAAGTCCTGCTGTGAGCTGGATAAAAAATTTTGAATCATAGGAGTGAAGGATTGAAACAAGGTCTCTCCATCCTGACATTCTTGTCCTGGATGATCCGTCAATCCTTGGAAAATATGTAGTGTCATTGTCTTCAGAAATTGTCGGGTCAATTCCAAAAGAAACAGGAACAAGCCCGCTTATTATAAGACCTGTTCCTCCTTTTGCCCTTTCTTCAAAATATGAAATCATCTTCTGAAGCGGCCTTCCTATGGGGTCTGCCATGTTTATGTTTCCCATTGGTGCCATTACTATTCTGTTTTTCAGGTTAAGTTTTCCAATTTTTAAGGGAGAGAACAATTCCTTGTACATAATTTACTCCATCTATTCTTGTAGTTTCAGCTCAATGCATAATGAATAACTTTGCTCAATTCTGATTTTTCAAAGGGTTTTTTTATAAATCCGCATAATCCGTTTTCACTGAGTTTTTCAATTTCAGTGTGCTTTGAAAATCCTGATGAAATTATTATTTTAGCATCAGGATTTATTTTTTTTATTTCAAAAAAACAATCTCTTCCGTCCATTAAAGGCATAATCATATCAAGAATAACAATATCAAATCTTTTGGGATTTTTTTTATAAATTTTTAAGGCTTCAAATCCATTTTCTGCATTTACCACAGAGTATCCAAGGCTTTCAATAAGAGCAGATGAGGTGGTTGTTATTATTTCATCATCATCTGCAAGTAAGATATTGCCTTTTCCTGTGAAAAGCTGAGCTTTTTCTGAGGTTTTTTCAGTTTTTTCCGGATCAGACAATGGCAGAAGTATTATAAAAGATGTTCCGGAATGTGGTTCACTGTATACGGTTATTATGCCTTTATGCTTTTTAATTGTTCCGTATACCGATGAAAGTCCAAGTCCAGATCCTTTGCCTTTTTCCTTGGTTGTAAAAAAAGGATCGAAAATTTTTGGAATGATTTCTCCTGGAATTCCATTGCCTGTGTCTCTGATTTCTATTTCAAGATAGGTTCCCGGATTTATTTCGTATGGAAGGTAGCGTATTGAGTCCTGGGTGATAATTGTATTTTTTGTTTTAAAAAAAAGAAGTCCTCCATCAGTCATTGCATCTTTTGCGTTTATTCCAAGATTGAGGAGAGCATTCTGAATAAGGGATTCGTCTCCTGAAATTGTGTATTTTTGTGCATGCAGATCTGTGTTTATGAGAACTTTTCTGTCTATGCTTCTTTCAAGAATCTCAACAGTATTTTCAACTATCCTGTGAATATTTATGTTCTGAAGATGTATTTCTCCTTTTCTGCTGAATGTCAGCAGTTTTGATATAAGTGCTGCTGCACGTTCAGCTGAGTATGAAATGGTATTTAAAAATTTTTCAAAATTTTTGTCCACATGTCCGTTTAATAGTTCGCAGGAACCCATTATACCGGTTAAAATATTGTTGAAGTCATGGGCTGTTCCTGCTGCCAGCTGCCCAAGTGCATCCATTTTCTGCATGTGGGCAAGCTCTTCTTCCATTCTTTGCTTTTCTGAAATATTTTCACAGAAAATTTCTATAATACTTTCATTTTGTTCTGACTTTAAAATGTTTGCTGAAACAGATATTTTTTTACCATCTTGTGTTTTCAGCTTTATCTGACAGTTCTTTACGGCTTGATTGCGGTCAAGACTTTCTAAAATTGAATCCCATTGGCCTGGATAACTCATGAGATCATTTCTCAGGTTTTTACCTTCAAGACCATGGGAAAAGTTTTCAAATCCTGTCATGCGAATTACTGAAGGATTTGCCTCTGATATCAGTCCGTTTCTGTCTACTCTCAAAATTCCATTGAAAGCATTATTAAAAAAAGACTGATATTTTCTTTTTTCATTTTCCAGTTCTTCTATTTTTTTCCTGAGCTGGGGATAGTAGCTTTTCTGGATTGAAGAGCTTCCAAGTCCAATAAGTTTTTCGAGAATATCATTTTCATCATTGTTACATTGCTTCTTCATATATGACCTCAATGTCTCTTTTCCGGGCACTTCTGGGATTTGTCACAAGGCAGGCGTCTTCAAGTGCTTTTTGTGCAAGAACAGGAATATCTGAAGTTTTTACTCCAGTGTCTTTCAATGTATTTGTTATTCCAAGGAATTTTTTTAAGCTTTTAATCTCGTCAAATATTTTTTTTCTGATTTCTTCTGTTGTCATCCCTCTTGTATCTATTGCCATATTTTGGGCAATCACTGAAAAACGGTTTGGATGTGAGTTGAAGTTAAAATTTATTACATGTTCAAGCAGCATGGAATTGCATTCCCCGTGGGGGAGGTCAAGAAAGCCTCCAAGGCTGTGAGACATGGCATGAACTGCTCCAAGAATTGAATTGGAAAAGGCAAGGCCTGCTTCCATGCTTCCAAACATGATATTTTTTCTTGCTTCCATGCTGTGGGGATTTAATTTAACTTCTGGAAGATTTGAAGATAAAATTCTTATTGCTTCAAGTGCATGTACATCAGTAAGAGGCGATGAGGCCTTTGAGACAAAAGCCTCTATTGCATGAACAAGTGCATCCATTCCTGTGCAGGCAGTGAGATACTGGTCCATTGTAGCTGTTGTTTCAGGATCAATAAGAGCTACATCGGGAATAATGATTTTGCTTACAATTGCTATTTTAACAAGTTCTTTTGTATCTGCAATGATTGCAAACTGAGAGACATCTGCAGATGTTCCTGCAGTTGTAGGGATAAAAATCAGAGGTGGAAGCGGGTTGCTGATCTGGTCTATTCCCTTGTAATCAAGTATGTGCCCATTGTTGGCTGCAACAATTCCTATTCCCTTGGCACAGTCCATTGGGCTTCCGCCTCCTACAGCAACAATAGAGTCACACTTCTCTTCAAGATATATTGATGTCCCTGCCATAACTTCATGCTCTCTTGGATTTGGACTTACATTTGAAAAAAGTCTGTAATTTATCCCGGCATCAAGAAGGCTTTCTATGACTTCATCTGTCCATCCTGTCTGGATTACTCCAGGGTCTGAAACAACAAGGGCTTTTTTTGCATGGAAATTTTTGCAGTACTGACCGGCAAGGGTTCTGGAGCTGGTTCCGAAAATTATTTCTGGAGCTATGAACTTTCTTAATTCTCTGATTGAATGATGCACATTTTTTCTCCTGTAATAAGATTATTGTGCAGTTGATTACTTAGTTGCTGAACGAAAACGGCCTTTTTTGTCCATTTCTGCGTCAGAATCAAAATTTAATCCTCAAAATACTCAATGTATTCCTGCGGTTAAATTTTTATTCTTCCTTGAACTGAACAAAAAATTCTCGTTTTCGGCCATTCACTACTTAAATGTCAGTGAATTTTTAATATGTCTTTGTTATTTGGTAAGAGTAATTTTTTATTAAGAATAAGTTATTTTATAAAAATTGTAAATTTTTAATATTCTGGTATTTATGGCTTATAAGTTTTTGAAAGTTCAGATTTTTTTTAAAATATTTTTTGTCTGTTTTCAGAGTATCTTAATTGCTGATTAAAACCATGGATTCTTTTTTGAACATCTGGAACATTATTTCAACGGAAAAAAGCAGAATAACAGAAGAGTAGAAAATCCATATCAGAATTATGATAACTGAACTTATTGAGCCATAAATCAGGTTTACAATGGAAATATTGCTCAGATAAAAGGAAAAGGCCTGTTTTGCAGTATTCCACATTAGTGCAAAAATAAATGCTGATATAAATCTGTGTCTGAATTTGAGCTTAATTTTTGGTGGCAGAAAAATGATTGATGTGATTATAAAAAACAACATCAATATCAGTATTGAAAGAATATCCGTGCTTAATAAATTAAATTTTTCCAAAGAATTTAAAAGCTTGAATATAGCCTGGCTGTTTTGAAATGAATCTGTAAAGTTTGTTAAAAATGAAGATAAAACTGCCCAGACAAAATTTGCAGTAAATATAATCAAAAGAACAATAATTGTAAAAAAAGCATAAAAAAACTGGTTAACAATAATTAGCCTTGGGTGAATAGAAAATATTTTCCTGTATGATGTTTCAAGTTCGTGAAAAATAATACCGCTTATCACAGGGAGCATCAACAGACTGAAAAAAGTCAGGGATTTTGAACTGCTTGCCTGAGTATTCAGGATGAGCCATTCAGAAGAAACAAAAGGTATTATTTCGTGGAGTTCTTTTATGATTAAATCCATCTGGTTTATGTGGTGGTGGCTGTAAATCAGACTGTTTTGAACCAGGCTGAAAATTTTTGCGGCCAATGTTAAAAAAGGTATTAAAGACAGCATGAAAACAAATGAAATTGCAGAAGCAAGAGTTATGCAATCGTCTTCCTTGAATTTTAGCAGAGCATCCCATAGTATTGTAAAAAAGGATTTCATCTTCTGATCCATGGTAAAAAATTGTTATTTGTAACTGCCAGCTGAAAACTGTCCAGTAAATAATTATTCTTATCTACTCCATGTATTCCTGAGGTTAAATTTTGCATCTTCCGTAACTGAACAAAAAATTCTCGTTTTCGGCCAGTCACTAATTACATTTTTTATGTACTGCATTTTAATTTGATTTGAATGAAGCCTTTATTGTTTTCTTATTTTCATTGACTTGTATCGGTCAAAAAAAGATTTTCCAATCATTTTAGAAAGCTCCATTGGACTTGTTTTGCCTCTTGTATTAAGAATTTTCAATGATGCTGTCACAATATTTTGTGAAACTTTTGGATAAGTTCCTTTTGGTTTTCTTTCAAGTTTGAGAGTTTTTGAAGGGCAGGTTGAAACGCAAAGCCCGCATCCAATGCATCTGTCATAATCTACTTTTACTTTTTTATCCTTAATTGTAATTGCATCCATAGGACATCTTTTTAAGCAGAGTCCGCATCCTGTGCATGCGTCATTTGAAACAAAGGCTCTGAAAGGGGAGGATAAAATATGTGAAGGTTTTGGATATGTTTTTACAGTCCTTAAAATTCCGCAGCAGCATCCACAGCAGCAGCAAAGCCAGTGAATGTCTTTACCATTGCTTGGCTGAAGAACAAGGCCTTTTTTATTTGAGAGTTTCAATACTTCAAGAACTTCTTCTTTTGTGGCTCTTCTTCCAATATTGTTTTTTACATAAAAATCCTCTTCATCTCCAAATGAAATGCATGTTTCAAGTGGTTTATTGCATCCTTTTCCCTGAAGTTCCATTTCCAGTCTGCAGATGCATGGGCTTATTACAAAGTTTTTCTTTTTTTCAATAAGCTCATATGCATTTTCATAGGTCATGACTTTTAAGGTATTGTCTATGCTTTCACCAATTGGAATAGTTCTCATCTGGGGAGCTTTTTTCCATGTTTTTACATCAAGAAGGTGAGGAATATACTCTTCCATATATTCAAGAAGTTCTGGTGTTAGTCTGTTTACCTGAAACTCCCAGATTCCTACAACATATTGGAGTGCCATGTATTTTGGTTTTTTATTTTTTTCTTTGTTTCTTAAAATCAGACCTTTTGAAGCCATTTGTTCAAGAATTTCATATGTTTCTTCAACTGGTTTTTTTGCTCTGAAAGCTATTGTTTCACAATTTTCTGCAATAAGGTTCAGTTTTAGTGCAATTTCTGCTTCTTCTTTGGTAAAGAGAAGTTTTAATATTTTTATTTCAACTCCTGATTCGGTTTCTGGGAACCCCCCTGGAAGGGAGTCAAGATGGTCTGCAAGTTTTTTGTATAGTTCTTTTTCCATGGAATTGAGCCTGATTTATTTGGTTTCAGCTGAAAACTTAATCTTTGGTAAGTGCATAAGTTATTTGTATTTATTCAGCCCTTTGATTGAAAAATAATAGCACAGCACTGTTAATACAATCAATGTTATAGGCTTTTAGACTGGTGATTATTTTAAGAATCATTACTATAAAATATGTTTTTTCTAAGACACGCTGAGTTTTGACTGGTATTGAAATAAAAAAAATTTTTTGATAAACAAAAGACCTGTTCTTACCAAGAAATGAGGCTCCATGAAACCCCATGTAGATATAAAGAGTTTTCTTAAATTCCTGATTTTTATTGTTGCAGTTCTTGTTCTTGCAGTGTCTGTGTTTTCCATTGTGCAGATCAACAGTGTCAAGAGGCAGACCATATCTGCTGTAATGGAATCTACTCTTGAAAAAGCGGACATTGAAATGACACTGAATCTTGACAGCATAAACTCCAATCTTGAAATTGCAAAAAGCTGGGGTGACAGCGGGCTTATTAAAATTGAAGATGAAGATGCACTTCAGTCACAGTTTGTGCAGCTGCTTCGTCAGTATAAAAATATTGCAGCCTTATGTGTGGTAAACGAAAAAGGTGATTCTGCAGCATTGATTAAAAAAGACAGTTCAGTGGATATGGTAAGGAAACTCGGTGAAAGAATTCAGCAATGGCAGATTGATTCAGAAAATAACAGAACTCCGGTTACTTTGACATTTGAAATTGAAGATCTAAGAAAAACAGGATGGTATAAAAATGCCGTGACCGATGGAAAAGGCGTTTTTACCCAGAGCCACATGTTCAGCGAAAACAGTACAGGAAGTCTTGCAATGCCATATTCTGACAAGGTTGAAGGCAGAAAGGGCGTTGTGATGTTTGAGATAACCATGGACGAAATTACATCCGGAGATACAAAAAGTTATCTTCACAAAAAAAATCATATTTTTCTTTTTTCACCTTCAGGCCATGTTGTGACATTACTTAATACTCTCACAATGGATGAAAAAATAACTGAACAGCAAAAGCAGCTTATGGATAAAATTTTTGAGAATTCAAAGTCGCTTGCAGGAAACAGATCTTTCTCATCATATTTAATTGGAGACGAGGTGTGGTGGACAGGGATTCTCAGGTCTGAAAAAAACTCCAATGTGCTTATCGGAATGATAACTCCAGAGTCTGAGCTTGTTCCTGAAATTTCATCAGGCCGGTACAAATGGTACGCAGTACTGTCAGGAGTTATTGTTGTGGGGGCTCTTTTTTTTGCAGCCCTCATAAGGACATACCGCAGAACAGTGCTGCAGCTTGACCAGCTTCATCAAAGGGAGACAAAAACTGATGAAGAAAGAATTCTGGACCTGATTTCCCAGGGAGAAAGTGCAAACCTTGAGTTTAAATCAACAGTGCGCTTTAATCTCAAGTCGGGAAAAAACGGAAGGGAAATTGAGCATGCATGGTTGAAAAATGTTGCTGCATTTCTCAATTCCAATGGCGGTTCTGTTCTGATTGGAGTTGCAGATGATGGTGAAGTGCTTGGGCTTGAACCTGATAATTTTGCAAGCCAGGACAAATGCATACTTCATGTGACAAACCTTATAAAACAGTGCATTGGAACTGAATTTCACAGCTATCTGAATATAAATATACATACTGTGCAGGGAAAAGAAGTTGTGGAAATCAGGGTTGAGCCTTCAAGAACACCGGCCTATCTTACACAGAATAAGGAGGAAGAGTTTTTTATCCGTTCCGGTCCTTCCTGCAGCAGGCTGACTGTAAGCCAGGCAGTAAATTATATTTTAGAGCGTCAGAAACACTAAAAGGCAGGCAGATTTTTAAGATTAAAAATTCAGTCATTAAAACAGCCTGAAGTATTCTAAATGTTTTGAGCCGGAAAAAAATTTAGTTTTCAGAGGATTTTAATTTTTTCACTTAAATCTTTTGTTATATGTGAATCCCTGCTGGTTTATGTATTTTTGACAAGATGTTTTGCAAGCCTTTTTCCAAGAGAAACCAGAGTGAGAGTCGGAGGAAGTCCCCATGGCTCCGGGATTACAGAACAGTCGCATACATAAAGGTTTTTGTATTCAGTCATAAGATTTGAGTCTACAATCTCTCCTATTTTTGCAGTACCTCCTGGATGAGCCGCTGTATACCATGTTTTGTGTATGCCTTTTGCACCCGCCTGTTTGAGTATTTTTTCTGCTTTTTTATAGCCGCTTTTGAATTTTTCCATGTCATTTTTTGTAAGTTTTTTTCTTACCTGACCAAGGTGGGTAATTCTTCCTCCAAGGTCATCTTTTATCTTAATCATGATTCTAAGTGTCTTTTTTTGTGAAAAAAGCCTGTTAAATCTCAGTACCTGTGCAGAAAAAAGCATATCAAGGGGAAGGGGAACAGACATGTCTGTCATCATATATCCCTCTTTTTTTAAATGAATTCCTGCAGACATTGGAATTTCATTTTCTGCCTTAATCTCATCAACGGTTCCGCATACTGTAATTAAGGGGTCAAAGAAAAAATTGTATCCTGCTTTTTTTATTCCGCTTTTTCTAAGAATAACAGGAGTACCGATTCCACCGGCCGAAAGAACTACAACTGGCGCATCAATACGGTATTTTCTCAGTCCTTTTTTATAAATAACTCCTTTTGCTTTCTGATTTGCAGTAACAATTTTTTCTACTTTTGCATTTGTTATTAACCTTGCTCCATTTTTAACAGCCTGATTAACATACATTCGTGAAGTCCACTTTATTTCATCTGGATCTCCGTAATAGCCGAATTTCTGATTTTTACTCCATTTCTCCTGATACATGAATTTATCGAGTTTTTGCCAGTTATATCCAAGTTTTTGTGCACTTTTCATTATTTTGTCAGCCATTGGAGTAATCATATTGTCATCAAGGGGCTTTGACGGAAGTTCGCTTTTTGCATTTTCAACTTCTTCAGACAGGTCAATACCGTATTTTTTCAGCATATCAAGGGGAACAGGGCAGCATGTTGCATAGTAAAAAACCGAACTTCCTCCTGTAATGATTCCCCTGACCATTCCAAGGAATCCGTTTGTAAACAAAAGACTTTTAAAGGGAATGAGCTGGTAAAGAATGTATTGGAAAAAAGAGTTCTTTAATTTGGGATCAGGACCTCTTTCCAGAATGCATACTTTTCTGCCTTGTTCAGTAAGTTCTTTTGCTGTGGAAGCACCGCCAGGTCCGCTTCCTATAATAATGACATCATATTTTTGTTTTGCAGGTTCCATAATTTTCCCAGTATTTTTTTGTTTATTGTTAACAATTTACAAAATAATATTTTTTTATTCAAGTATGAATGCAGCTATTCAGCTGAAAATTAATAAAAACCCTGTTTGTTTGAGGATGCTGTATTTTTTTGGCCCGGTTTTTTTATCCCTGTTGCGAATCCCAGGGTGGAATGATGCTCACAAGGGATGCCCCTGTCATTTGGGTTTAAACTGAAAAATTTAGTGTGAATTCATGATATGAATAATTTAAAAAGAGTGATTTGTTTTACTTTGTGTTTTTTGTTGACAATAAACTTAACAAAAGACTAGTTTCGGGTTATTTTTATCATGTAGAAAAGCATTATCCAGATTAAAGTCTTTAAATTAATTAGTGATTGGCCGAAAACGAGATTTTTTTGTTCAGTTCAAGGAAGATGAAAAATTTAACCTTTAGGATACATTAAGTATTTTGAGGATTAAATTTTTCATCTGACGCAGAAATGGGCAAAAAAGGCCGTTTTCGTTCAGCAACTAATTAAAAAAACAGTTTTTTCTGGATTTATAATTTAAAAATTGAATGATATTCTAAAATGAAAAAGAATAATTTTTCTCCCCCGGACAATCTTGCTGAATATGTAACTGAATATATTGCTTCAAAAATTATTAATTTAGAGCTTAAGCCCGGAGAACGGATTCTTGAAGCAAATCTGGCAGATGAGCTTAACATGAGCAGAGGTCCAATAAGAGATTCACTTAAAATTCTTGAGCGCAGATGGCTTGTGGAAATTCTTCCAAGAAAAGGTGCAAAGGTAGCTGAGCTTGATGAAGATCATGTAAAAAATATTTTTGATGTTATTTTTGAGCTTTATTCCATTTTTGTACGTAAATGAATTGAACTTTGCGGTGAGGCTCACCTGCAAAAATTCAACAGCATTCAAAAAGAAATTGAATCGGCTGCAAAGGCCTGTGATGTTAATTCTTTTAATAATGCAGTAAACGAATATATTGAAGCAAGTCTTGAAGCTTCAGATAACAAGGTGCTTATTCAGATTCTCTCTGACCTTCTTCCTGCTTTGAAACGGATACATTTTCTTTCTCTATCAGATAAAACAAGAAATTTAATAAAAAATGCAGACTATTTTAAAAAGCTTACCAATGCAATTAACAGCCGTGACAAAGAGCTTGGAGTTTTAATTATCCGTGAGTATATGATTTCTGAAATGGAATATGTCCTGAAAATTCTTGAAAAAAATACTTTGTAAAAGCAGTATGATTTTAAAGCTGAAATATTTTAATTCAGGTTTTGTAAAATTATAAAATCACTAAAATCATTGCAAATTATTTAAAAATATGTCAAAAAATTCAGTTTTCTTAATATAAATTTAAGGTAGAAGTGTAATGAAAAAAGCAGTAGCTCTCTTTGGAAGACCCAATGTTGGAAAATCGACCCTTTTCAACAGACTCACAAAGTCAAGGGATGCAATAGTTGACAATATGCCCGGGGTTACAAGGGACAGGAACTACGGTGATGTGGTTTATGATGACAAATCTTTTCTTCTTGTTGATACAGGAGGTTTTTTATCAAATGATACTGATTCCTTTGCAAAGGAAATAAAAACCCAGCTTGAAGCAGGTATGAAGGAAAGTGATATCATTGTACTTGTTTTTGACGGTAAATCAGGACTTTCATCATATGATCACGATCTTTTAGATCTTGTAAGAGATATAGACAAACCCAAGTTTTTTCTTGTGAATAAAATAGATTCCCCTGAAAAAGAAGATCTTATTTATGATTTTTATCAGACAGGAACAGAATATCTTTTTCCTGTTTCAGCAGAACACGGATATGGAATAAATGATTTTTTAGATGCTGTATGCGAACATATCCCTTCAGAAGATGAAGAAAATGAAGAAGATGATATTATAAAAATTGCGATTGTAGGAAGACCTAATGCAGGAAAATCTTCACTTACAAACAAAATTCTTGGCGAAGAAAGAATGGTTGTAAGTGATGTACCCGGAACTACAAGGGATTCCATAGATTCTAAAATAAGTTTTGATGGAAAAAACTACCTTATAGTTGATACAGCAGGTATAAGAAGAAAAGGCAAGGTCAATGAAAAGATTGAAAAGTTTTCAGTTATTAAAGCACTTAAAAGCCTTGAAAAATGCGATATTGCTCTGATATTGATTGACGCTTCGGAAGGTGTTACAGATCAGGATGTAAAAATTGCAGGTTATGCAGAAGAAAGAGGATGCGGTGCGATTTTTGTTCTGAATAAATGGGATCTTGTTGAAAGGGATTCAAAGGCTCAGAAGCGCTTTGTTGATGACCTGAGGTATCAGGCTTCTTTTCTTTCATATGCTCCTGTAATTACCATATCCGCAAAAACAGGAAAAAGAGTTCACAAGATTTTTGATCTTGTAAATAAGGTTTACAAGGAATACTCAACAAGAATTTCCACATCAAAAGTAAATGATATTATAAATTCTGCTGTTCAAAAAAATACTCCTCCATATCACAAAAACAGAAGGCTGAAATTTTATTATTCAACACAGGTAAAGGCCTGTCCTCCTACTTTTGTATCATTTGTAAACTATCCTGATGCAGTTCATTTTTCCTATAAAAGATTCCTTATTAATCAGATAAGAACAGAAACAGGTCTTGAAATGAGTCCGGTTGTTTTTTATCTGAAGCAGAGAAAGGGAAAGGAAGGTTTTATGGAAAAGCTTCCCGCAAGGCCTTCCAATAAAAAACCCACCAAAAAAGGCAAAAACAAGAGACTTAAAAAAAGGCGCTGATTTTGGATCTTTTTGAGCAGAATACTGACAGGCTTTTATACCAGCCCCTTGCAGAAAGAATGAGGCCGGCTTCCTTGTCTGAGGTAATCGGCCAGCCCCATATTACAGGGGAAAAATCCCTTTTAAGCACATCGCTAAAGGAAAAAAGGATTTTTTCCTTTCTTTTGTGGGGGCCTCCGGGATGTGGAAAGACCTCCATTGCAAGAGCTTTGTCAAATGAGAGCGGATATTTGTTTGTCCAGCTTTCAGCAGTTCTGTCAGGTGTTGCAGATGTCAGAAAAGTTCTTGAAGAGGCAAAGGAAAAGCTTTTTAAATTCAGGAAAAAAACTGTTCTTTTTGTTGATGAAATACACAGGTTCAGCAAATCCCAGCAGGACGCATTTTTAAAGCATGTGGAAGAAGGCCTTATTACACTTGTTGGAGCTACAACCGAAAATCCCTCCTTTGAAATTATTTCTCCTCTTCTTTCAAGACTCAAGGTCTTCAGGCTCAATTCACTTGAGGAAAATGATATTGTAAGTGTTCTTAAAAAAGCTCTTGATGATGAAGAAAAAGGACTCAAAATTTTTGGTGTGGAAGCTGATGATGAAGTGCTTTCAATGGTTGCATCGGCAGGTGAGGGTGATTTGAGGCTTTGTCTCAACAATCTTGAAAGTCTTGTTCTTTTCTGTGTTGATTCTTCAAAAAAAAGAATTGAAAAACAGGATTTAAAGGCAGTCTTTGGTGAAAAAACTATAAGATACGATAAATCAGGTGAAAATCACTTTGATCTTATTTCAGCCTTTCATAAAAGTTTAAGGGGAAGTGACCCTGATGCAGCCCTTTACTGGATGGAGAGAATGCTGTCTTCTGGTGAAGACCCTTTATATATTTTAAGAAGAATGGTTGCAGTTGCATCGGAAGATATTGGAAATGCAGATCCTGAAGCTCTTAAAATTGCAGTTTCCGCTGTGGAAGCTTTCAAGTTTATGGGGCTTCCCGAAGGAAAGCTTGCAATGGCACAATGTGCTGTCTATCTTGCAACGGCTCCAAAAAGCAACAGGTCATATCTTGCCTTGAGAAAAGCGGAAAATATTGTCAGGGAAAACAGGGCTTTTGAAGTTCCAATGCATTTGAGAAATGCTCCCACAAAACTTATGAAGGAACTTGGATATCACAAAGGGTATCAATATCCCCATGACTTTGAATATGCATTTGCAGACCAGGAATATCTGCCAGAGGAACTTAAAGGCATAAAATTTTATGAGCCTTCTGATTTTGGTCACGAAGCACTCATAAAAAAAAGACTTGCATTCTGGGAGTCAAGAAGAGAAAAAACAGGAAAAAAGTGATTTTTTAAAGAAAAATTTAATTGACTTTTTCAGCCTTTTTTTGGAAGTATTACCTGAATCTGAAATTATGAAAGGTTCAATTCAGTTAAAAATTAAGGAAAGTTTTTATGTTTAATTCCAAAAAAGAGATTGTTTTTAAAGCTGCTTAGTAAAGGGCATGCTTTTTATTTTAAAAATATCTAACCTCTGGTTTAGGTTTTATTATAAGTTTTTATATCCTGAAAAGTTAATTCCCCCTTTTTAAGCGGCATTCCATTGTAAACTGATCATATTAATTTATTTATCGGCAGAACGAAAATATATATTTTTCAGTC
>JACKCP010000029.1 GCA_020633955.1 Desulfobacteraceae bacterium
CAAATGTAAAGGATTATTTCCCAAAGGAACAGGTGGTTGAAAAAATGCTGAGAGATGAGACTATTTTTTTAAAAAAGACTTCAACCATGGATAATCTTACTTCTTATTATCTTTTTACTCCTGTTATTTTGGGTAAAGATATGAAAAACTGGGGTTTTGTAACAGTTTTTTCAGAGGATGAAATTTTTAAGGATGCAAGAAATATAAGAAATACCGCTATAATTATAGGTGTTGTATCTTTACTTGTAATTTTAGGAATTTTGTTCTGGATAGGTGACAGGGTAGTTGCCCGTCCTGTTTTGACTGTTATGAAGGGGATCAAGGAAGTTGCTGAAGGTGAAGGAGATCTTACAAAAAGACTGCATATAAAAAATACAGATGAAATTGGAGATCTTGCATTCTGGTTCAACAAATTTATTGATAACCTTCAGTCAATGATAAGAATTGTTTCTGAAAATGTTGCAGAAATGGATAATTCAAGTCAGAATCTGCTTAAAATTTCGGAAAATGTAACCTCTGAAACTGAAAATACAAGATCAAGGGCAGAACTTGTTGCATCAGCTTCTGAAGAATTAAGTTCCAATATGAATTCCATAGCAGGTGCAATGGAGCAGACTTCAACCAATATTGGAGGGGTCGCCTCTGCAATGGAACAGATGTCTGCAACTGTAAATGAGATTGCTGGAAATTCAGAAAAAACCAAGACAATTGCTGAAAATGCTGTTGTAAAATCAGAGGAAACATCAAGGAGAATGGATAACCTTGGAGAGGCTGCAAAGCAGATTGGTGAGGTTGTTGATGCAATAACAGATATTTCCGATCAGACAAATCTGCTTGCACTGAACGCAACAATTGAAGCCGCAAGAGCAGGTGAAGCAGGAAAGGGATTTGCTGTTGTTGCAAATGAAATTAAAGAGCTTGCAACCCAGACTGCAGGTGCAACAAATAATATTAAGGAAAAAATATCCCTTATTCAGAATGCCACAAAAACTTCTGTGTCTGATATGGCTGAAATTAAAGATATAATTGTTGAGATTAACGATTTTATAAACACTATTGCAACTGCTGTTGAAGAGCAGTCAGTGTCAAGTGATGAGATATCAAACAATGTAAATCAGGCAGCACAGGGAGTGCAGGAGGTAAATGAAAATGTTACCCAGAGTTCACAGGTGTCTTCTGAAATTGCAAAGGATATTTCTGAAGTCAACAGGGCAGTCCGGGTTATTGATGATCTTGGTAAAAATATTAATGAAAGGTCCGTGCAATTGTCAAAAGCCTCTGAAAAGCTCAGAAAACTTGTAAGAGGGTTTAAGATTGATTAGACCGGATATTATTAATCCCTGAATTATTTCTGAATATAAAATATAACCCTTTGAATTTAAATATTTTCAAAGGGTTATATTCTTATGGTGAAATTAGAGATAGCCAAGCCTCGTAAGTTCCTGAATTACCTGCTGTGCACACTCTTCAGGAGAAAAAAGGGTTGTATCTATTATCACCTCTGGATTAACTGGTATTTCGTATGGGTCATCAACTCCTGTAAAATCTTTTATAAGCCCTTTTTTTGCTTTTTCATACATCCCTTTTCTGTCTCTTTTTTCGCATACTTCAAGTGGAGTAGATACAAATACCTCAATAAATCCCCCATTTGGCTCAATAAGTTCCCTGATTTTTTCCCTTGTATCTGAATAAGGGGCTATAGGAGCACAAATTGCAATTCCCCTGTTTTTTGTAATTTCGTTTGCAACAAATCCTATTCTTTCAACATTTATATTTCTGTGTTCTTTGGAAAAATTAAGTTCCTTTGAGAGATTTCGCCTTACAATATCTCCATCTAGTAATGTTACAGGCCTTTTCCCAATTTCAAGAAATTTGGAATATAAAACCTTTGCGATTGTTGATTTTCCAGCACTTGGAAGTCCTGTACAAAAAACAGTGAACCCCTGCCTTGAAGGAGGAGGGTAATTTTTTTCTATTTCCTCGATAACTTCAGGGAAACTTGCCCATGATGGTATTTTTTTACCAAGTTTAATCCTTTTTCTTATTTCCTCACCTGAAATTGAAAGGGACTGCATTGAATCTTCAATTTGATCTAAAAACCTGTACTCTTCTTCAAAATATACATATCTCATTTCAGATACTGGAATTATATTTATTCCAATTTCACTGGAAAATTCCAGAGTCCTTTGTTTGATAATTTCATTGTTGTAAAAATAGTCAGATTTATCTTTATTCACAGGATTTGAATGACCATGGCCCACAATAAAGTCTGAGCATCCGTAGTTTTTTGAAATAATGGAATGAAGCAAGGCGTCTTTATAACCCGCAAATCTCAAATATAATGGGAGAATATTCAGTTTTGAGCTGTTAAGCGGAAGTTTATCAAGAATTTTTTGAGTTGCTCGTATTCTGGTGAATCTGTCAAAATCACCCGGTTTTGTTTCTCCTGCAATCTGGCTTATAAGGAGTTTTTTCTTATGCTCTTTAATTATGTCAAGGCAAAGTTCAAACTGAAGCCTGTGAAGCGGGTGTCTTGTCTGAAATGCAGCAATGTTCTGCCAGCCTGACTTTGTAAAATTTTCCCTTAATTCCTTTGGAGTATATCGGTAAGTTCTGAAGTCATAGTTGACTGGAAGCTCAATAATTTCAAGTCTGCCTCCCATATAGTAATCTTTTATTTTGTTTTTAAGATATTTTACTCCGGGATGGGAGATGTTTTCAGTTCCAAAAATTCTAAGAGCTTCCCTTGACTTGTCAGGTTTCCATATATCTTCAATTTCAATTACTGCCAGCTGAAAACCTTCCTGATCTGTTAGTGCAGCCTGTTTTTTATTTTTGAGTAATTCAAAGGTTTTTTCATCAATATCAAGGCATACAGGAAGAGGCCAAAAAATATTATCTGAAGTTTCCATTTTTTCAAGAACAAGTTCATAATCGTTGCGGTTCATAAATCTGTCCAGAGGAGAAAGCCCTCCGTTAGCAATAAGTTCAAAATCAAGTATTGATCTTTCACTCAATGCCACCTGAACAAGTGAAGCTGCAGTTTTCTTCAAAACGGCTTTTTTTGTTTCATCAGGAAGCAGGTTTAATAGTGTGCCTTTGTATGGAGAACTTATATTGTCTGGCATCTTAATCTCCTTAATTTATTCAACTATAAAGTATGGGTTAGAAAGGTCTTTTTTATTATATATAAGCTCTTCATCGGAAAACATGTTTTTTACAACAAGGCCTGCTCTTTTGCAGACGGCATGTCCTGCTGCAGTATCCCATTCCATGGTTCTTCCGGTTCTTGGATAAATATGTGCAAGGCCTTCAGCCATTTTGCAGAATTTAAGTGAACTTCCGGCTGAAATAAAATCAATTTTACCATGTATTTTTTCTTTTTCTTCAATAAATTTTTTTAATTCGTCATTTTGATGGGATCTGCTGCCTATTATTGTGTAATCAGCAGGTTTTGATTCCGGTTTTAATTTTTTTGATTCCTTAATAAAATCATTTAAATTTGTTTTTGATGAAAGATCATCTGAAAGATTTTCAATTTTAAATGAAGCTTTATCATCAGCAAAATAAAGTGTTTTCAAAACAGGAAGATAAACTACCCCGGCAAAGGCTCTTTTTTGTTTTATGACTGCAATATTTACTGTGAATTCTCCATTTTTTTTTAAGAATTCTTTAGTTCCGTCAAGGGGATCAACAAGAAAATAATAGTCCCAGTTTTTTCTTTGCTCAAAACTAATGTTTTTTCCTTCTTCACTTAAAACAGGTATTTCAATTTTTGATAGATTTTGTAATATTATTTCATGTGCCTTTTTATCTGCAATTGTTACTGGTGAATTATCATCTTTTTTTTCTGTTTCAAAATCTGCTTCAGGGTCATTGTAAATTTCCATTATTTTTTTACCGGCTTCAACTGAGGCAATAATTGATTTATAAAGGCATTCTTCAATATTCAAAGCATCTCCTTTTGGATAAAAAATCTTTTTTTTGAATTGATTGTCTGGTATTTTCGTTTAAATATATATCTGTAACCTATATTCTTTTTTATTTTGTGTAAAGTTCCAATAATGAAGGGATTTAAATGCCAAAAATAATTGCTACAGGCGGAGGCAAGGGAGGAGTAGGCAAGTCCTTTTTTTCTGCAAACGCTGGAGGTCTTCTCTCAATGGTCGGCAAGAGAACTCTTCTTATTGACCTTGATACAGGCGGGCCTAATCTCCACTCTTTTTTTGGAATTACCAATCCAAAAACCGGATTGAATGATTTTCTGTCTCAAAAATCATCAATTGAAGAATGTATTCTTGAAACAAAATTTGAACGGCTTTTTATTTTAAATTCCAAAAACTGTTCAACAGATCTTGGCAATATTCCCTTTTCCATGAGAAATCTTTTGCAGAAAGAAATAAAAAAGCTTCGCTATGATTATATAATCATTGATCTTGGTGCAGGAACAAACAGGTATTTAATTGATTTTTTTCTTATTGCTGACTTTCCAATTGTTCTTTTTACAACAGATCCCCTTTCTCTTGAAAACTCATTTCGTTTTGTTCATAAGGTTTTTATTCATAAAATTATGGAATCTGTTCCTTATAAAAAATTATCAGGATTTCTCACAGAGGGTTCCAGTGTAAGGCCGGTTGAGATTCTTGAAAGACTTTTCAATGAAAAAAGCACTTATTATGAGGATTTAAAGACGAATTTTGATAAATTCAAGCTTTATCTTGCAGCATCACAAACTGAAAACTCATCAGAGGCTATTAAAAATATTGTAAGTTTCTATAAAAAGTTTTTTGGTGAAAATATTACATTTACAGGATCAGTTCCTTTTAATGCTGAAGCTAAAAGCTTTATATCTCAGAGAAAACTTTTTGTTTCGGGTCCAAAGAACAACGCTACGGTAAAAGGGCTTATGGAAATTGTAAAATTTCTTCTTTAGTCAATATTGCATTGCAATAAAAAATTGCTATATTTTTTAATATGAATTATAAATTTTTTAGTAAACTTATTGATTTTTTAAAAGTTTTTTTCATTTCCACCAAATAAACCAAGGAGTTTTAAATGCTGGAAAATATTACAGGCAAAATGGCAGATCTATCTGATTTTCATGAATATTTTATTGATTCAATACAAAGATCAATAATTTATTCAGATATAATCAGAAAAAGAGGGAATATATATCTGGAACATCTTGAAAAAGGACAGCCTCCTGTTCTTGTTTTTGATTATGAGATGGTAGTTGACGGGAGGACTCTTGAAAAACCGGTGAATTATTGTCTTGTAAGAATAACTGACAGAAGGAAAAAAAACGAAAATAAAGGAAATGTAAAACGGGTTGAAAAAAATAAGGACAGGTTTCCAAAAAGGCCCATTATTATAATTGACCCAAGGGCAGGCCATGGCCCGGGGATTGGAGGCTCAAAAGAAGATTCTGAAATTGGGCTTGCTCTTGACTATGGTCATCCTGTTTATTTTATCATGTTTTTTACAAAGCCTGTTCCAGGACAGACAATTGCAGATGTTCAAAAGGCAGAAATAGTTTTTGTCGAAAAAGTAACTGAGCTTCATTCAGATGCTGACAAACCTGCAATAATTGGGAACTGTCAGGCAGGATGGGCTGCGGCTCTTGTTGCAGCTGACAAACCCGAAATATGCGGTCCTCTTGTATTAAACGGGTCTCCTCTTTCATACTGGGGAGGTGTTGAAGGTTCGAATCCAATGAGATACAAGGGAGGACTTCTTGGAGGTGTCTGGCTTAATTCTTTTTTAAGCGATCTTGGAAACGGTCTTTTTGACGGTGCAAATCTTGTAATGAACATGGAAAATTTAAACCCTGCCAATACTTTCTGGACAAAGTATTATCATGTTTATGAAAACGTGGATACTGAGGAAGAAAGATTTTTGGAATTTGAAAGGTGGTGGGGCGGTTTTTTTATGATGACAAAGGATGAAATCCATTTCATTGTGGACAGTCTTTTTGTCGGTAACCGTCTTGAAAGAGGAAAGCTCAGGCTTGATGATGAAAAAAACGAGGTGGATATAAAAAACATAACCGATCCGATTATAGTTTTTGCCTCAGGCGGAGATAATATCACTCCACCTCAGCAGGCACTTAACTGGATAGTCAAGGTTTATAAAACTACTGAAGAAATTAAAAAGAACAACCAGGTTATTATCTATCTTGTTCATGAAGATATAGGTCATCTCGGTATTTTTGTATCAACCAAGGTTGCAAACAAGGAGCATAAGGAAATACTTGGAACAGTTGATATGATTTCATATCTTGCTCCGGGTCTTTATGAAATGGTAATTGAAGAAAATGATCAGACATCAGAAAACTGGGAAGATCATTTCAAGGTTGGATTCAGAACAAGAGAAATATCTGACATACTGAAACTTGACGATGGTTTTGAAGATGAGGCTAATTTTTTACCAGTTTCAACAGTATCATCATCCCTTGATAAATTTTACAATGCTTATTTAAGTCCTTATGTGTCAATGTTTTCAAATGAATTTACAGCTGAAATTTTAAAGCAGACTCATCCTTTAAGAACCCAGAGATATCTTTTTTCTGATCTTAATCCTTTTATTATTCCAGTTAAAACTATTTCAAAATATGTAAAAAAACACAGAAGGCAGGCTTCAAAGGATAATTTTTATAGAAAAATGGAAAAAAGTATATCTGATGCAATAATTCATTCCCTTGATCTTTATCGTGATGCAAGGGATCTTACAGATGAAATTTTCTTTAAAAATATGTATGGCAATCCCATGATTCAGTTTTTTTACAGGGATTATTTTGAGGAAAATATCTGGAAAGATGCCCAGGATATAATTGAAAAAGGTCCTGATGAAGTTGATGCCCGTCTTCGTGCAAAAATGGATAAGGGCGGATTTGCTGAAGGCGTGATACGAATTATGATTGCAATTGCAAGTGCAGATGAAATAATTGACAAGTCTGAGTTTATAACAGTTCAGTCAATTGTCAGAAATCATCCAAAACTCAGCAGATTAAAGCCGGTTCAGCTTCGTCAGATTGCAATTGAACAGTCACGGCTTCTTCATCTTGACAGGGACAAGGCACTGAAAACCCTTCCAAAACTTATACATTATAAGAACGACAGACGTGATGCTCTGGAAATTGCTGAAAAAATAGCACTTTCAGATTCTGTTCTTGATGAGAAAGAAGAAAAAATCATTAAAAGGATTGAGAGTATAATGAAAATTTGATTCAAAGAGTTAACTTCATATTGACTCTCAGCGATTTTTTTCTGTAGTTAAAAATTATAGAGGTTCTCAAATTTTATTTGAGAGCCTTTTTTAATGAATCAAGAGTAAAGTGAGAAAATTTTTTGCAGAAATTGTTTGATATATATAACATTATTGTATATATCTTTTTAAAAAAATTTAATGCAGGGAATAAAATGAAAGCTTTTGATTTAATTGATTCAGTAAAAATTATGTACAGTGCAAAGCAGCCTCTTTATATCTGGGGACCTCCCGGAGTTGGAAAAAGTTCTGTTGTAAAGCAGGCTGCAGATGATCTTGGAATAGGCCTAGTGGATTTAAGAGCAGTTCTTCTTGATCCTGTAGATTTGAGAGGCCTTCCAAGAATTGATGATAATTATAAAACCTCTTGGACTGTTCCTGATTTTCTTCCTCAGGAAGGTAAGGGGATTTTGTTTCTTGATGAACTGAATTCAGCTCCGGTTCTTGTCCAGGCTGCATGCTATCAGCTTATTTTAGACAGAAAAATAGGAGACTATATCCTTCCTGAGGGCTGGGTAGTTATTGCAGCAGGAAACAGGGAAACTGACCGTGCTGTCACAAACAGAATTTCTTCAGCTCTTGCCAACAGATTTACACATATTGAGTTTGAAATAGACATTGAAGATTTTGTAAAATGGGCAATTTTATCGGGCATCAGAAAAGAAGTAATCTCCTTTTTAAGATTTCGTCCAATGCTTTTGCATAATTTTGATCCTTCAAAAAATGAAAAAGCATTTCCAACACCAAGGTCATGGGAATTTGTATCCGAAATTTTAAACCAGAATCCCCCCCGTAAACTTCTTAATGAACTTTTAAGGGGAACTGTTGGAGAGGGTGCTGCTGCGGAGTTTTCCGGATATCTTCGTGTTTTTGAAAATGTTCCAGACATTAATCATCTTATAAAAAATAAAGTCAGATGGATTCCGCCCCATGATGATCCAGGGCTGTTGTATGCAGTTTCACAGGTTGCTGCTTCAAAGGCAAAGGTTTTTGAAATTGAGCAGATTATGGATTTTGCCTGCCTGATGCCAAAGGAGTTTGAGATACTTACAATGAGGGATTCAATTAAAAAAAATAATGCAATAGTTGAAACTAAATTTTTTTCAAACTGGGCAAAAGAAAATTCGGAGCTGTTTTTCTAAATGAATCCAGAACTTAAAATATTGAGGGCAAAAACAAGGCTTATTTTAGATCATCCTTTTTTCGGGAATTTATGTTCAGGCCTTTTTTTTGTTGAGGATAAATCCTGTAAAGGTATGTGGACAGACGGAAAATACTGCGGATTCAATCCTTTTTATGTTGAATCACTTCATTTTGACGAGCTTACAGGGCTTATGGGCCATATTGTTCTTCACAAAGGGCTCCTTCATCATAAAAGACTGAAAACAAGGGACAGGAGTTTGTGGAACGCTGCCTGTGACTACTGTGTAAACTGGATTCTTCTTGAGTCGGGTTTCAGGCTTCCAAAGGAAAGTCTTATAAGAGAAGATCTTAAAAATCTTGAAGCTGAAAAAATTTATGAAATCCTTTTAAATGAAAAAAACGAAAAAGAAGAAAAAGGAAAAGGCGAAAACAGCGATAAGGGAAACAGCGAAACAAACGAAACAGATGAATCATCCTATGATAATCTTTCTTTTTCAGAAAATAATGAAAATATTGAAAAAGAAGACGGAAAAGAAATGGAAGAAGATGAAAATTCTGATTCATCTGAAAATGAAAGCAATGCAGATAATACGCCTGAATTTACTGGTGAAGTAAGAGAACCTGAAAATAATGATAAAAACGATAATAATGACCATGATGATTATTCAGATATTCATTTAAAGGAACTTTTAAGTTCATGTTTGAGAGAAGGATCTGTCCCTGACAGCCTTAAAAGAATGGTTCAAAAATTTTTAAATCCAAAACTTGACTGGAAAAATCTTCTGGAAAAGTTTTTGAATACCTCTGCAAAATCAGATTACGCCTGGATTCCTCCGAACAGACGTTTTGTTCATTCAGGACTTTATCTTCCTTCAATGAAAAGCAACTCAATTGAAGATATTGTTCTTGTTATGGATACTTCAGGAAGTATTACCGAAGGTGAGCTTGAGATTTTCATAGCTGAGCTTGGCGGAGCACTTACAGCCTTTGAAGGAGAAATAGTTGTAATTGGCTGTGATGCAGAAGTTAATTATGCAGAAAAATTCAGAACTTCTGAGCTTCCTTTAAGATTCCCTTTTAAAGGTGGCGGAGGAACTGATTTCAGGCCTCCTTTCAAGTGGGTAGATGAAAATCTTTCAAAAATAAGATGTCTTGTTTATTTTACAGATCTCAATTCCTCAAGATATCCGGATGAGCCTGATTACCCGGTTTTGTGGGTTACTAATAATGACAATATATTTAAAAAGCCTCCTTTTGGAGATATAATCAATATTAACTTATGAGGTAAAAATGGAAATCAACTGGAAAATTTTAAAAAAAAGAGGTTATTTCAGACCTGTTCTAACATATTCAATCAAACTCTCAAGAGAAGAGTGTGAACTTGGTATTTCTTCATTAAAAATTGATACTAAAATTTTAAAACCACTTAACTCATGGGAAAGTCATTGTTTCCCGGATAAAAATGAAAGGGCGGGAATATTTGATGAAAAAACATATGAAATATCAACTCCTTCATTTAAAAATCCATTATTAAACGGCAGTCTTGTCCTTTGCTGGAAAGAAGAAAATTCTTATCCTGAAGTAAAAAAGGGATTTGAAATTATAAGAAATATTATGGAAAAAGAGATCATGAGAGCCCAGGAAAGTCTTCCGATTTGCGAATCAGGAGAAATCTTTGTTTCTTCTTCCTTTAAGAAGAAAACTGCTCCTGCCTTTGCTGCCGAAAGATTTTTAAAGGCTGCCTGTATGTAGTTGCCTGGCATAAATTGATGTTTCTATATTTGAATGGGAAAAGGTTTAGCTTTGTCATATGATTTTAAAATATGTTTTTCTGCTTTTTCTCATTAAATAACCCCTATACTGATAAAAACATACCCTGAAAATGCTGGTATCAGGTACAAACGCACCTTTCTGATAAAAATTATGACTCTGAGTACCACATAATTTATACAAATTATTCAAGACCTGCAGAGGCAGGTTTTGAGATTGCATACAGGTTCTAAAGGGTTAAATCCTGCTCCGGGAAATTTTTTTTGCGGAGCAGGTTAATTCTTTTTTACTGTTACCTGGATTCTCTGGTCATGACATATTCAGTGATAAGCCTTACACCAAAACCAGTGCCGCCTTTATTGGTATAATGTCCTGCTTCCTGACTGAAGGCAGGTCCTGCAATATCAAGATGAACATAATCTGTTTTTTCTACAAATTCCTTCAGAAAAAGCGCTGCTGTAATTGCACCGCCGTACCTTCCTCCGCCTATGTTTTTCAGGTCTGCAACACTGCTTTTCAGTTTTTTTGCATAGTCTTTAAAAACAGGAAGCATCCAGCATGGTTCATTTATTTTTTTACCTGTTTTTACAATTTCTGAACCGATTTCCTCCCTGTCTGTAAAAACTCCTGCAATTTTGTCTCCAAGGGCTACCATGCAGGCACCTGTAAGAGTTGCAGCATCAATTATAAGGTCAGGATTGAAAAGCTTTTCTGTATAGGAAAGAGCATCTGCCAGAATAAGTCTTCCTTCTGCATCGGTATTTAAAACTTCAATGGTTTTTCCAAGATATGATTTCAAAACATCACCAGGTCTGTATGAATCACCTGAAATCATATTTTCAGCTATTGGGACAACTGCAATTATTCTTTTGTTTATACCAAGCTTTGCAAGTGCAGCAGCAGCTCCTGTAACAGCAGCAGCTCCTCCCATGTCAAGCTTCATGTCTTCCATTCCGGAAGGGGGCTTAAGGTCAAGTCCGCCTGAATCAAATGTTATGCCTTTTCCAACAAGGGCAATTGTTTCATCATAATTTTTTGGTGTATATTCCATTATCACAAGATATGCACCTTCTGAGCTTCCTTTTGCAACTCCAAGATGTGAATTAAATCCAAGCTCTTCAAGTTTTGCATTGTCAAAAACCTGAGTTTGAAGTCCTGACCTCGAGGCAAAATCAACAAGAAGGTTTTTAAGCTTTTCTGGCCTTTTATCCATTGGAGGAGTAGAAACAATATTTCTTGCAAAAAAAACGCAGGAACAGATTTTTTCAGTTTGATCTGCAATTTTTTTAAATTCTTCAATGTTTTCATCCAAAACAGGGATTCTTATTTCCTTTAAAGGCTGCTCTTCTTTTTTTGACTTGTATTCGTTAAATGAGTAATTTGAAAGATAGGCTCCCTCGCAAATTGCTTTGAAAGATTCAATTTTATCAGAATCTGCTTTATTAAAATCAGGAATTATAATGTCAAGACTGGATGCTTTAAGAGAAAGTGCCTGTTTTACGGCATTTGAAGCAAATCTTCTGTAAGATTCGGATGATATGTTTTCTTTTTTTCCAAAACCGCAGACAACCATTTTTTTTGCATTGATATTTTCAGGTGAATAGAAAACTATTGTTTTATCTTCCTCTCCTTTAAATTCCTCCAGTTCCCTTGCCCTTTTTTCAAGTGCAAAATATTTTTTTTCACCACAGAATTCATTAATATTTTCACATGAACCAATAGCAGTAATTTCCGAGCCTGCTTCAAGTTCTGAAAATTTTATTATTTTAAGCATATGTTCTCCAATTGTTATCGTTCGTATTTAATGGAACTGAACTTCATAAGTTTTGTGAAATTATGTACAGATTTTATATATCTTATTGTTCCAGTTCTTCCCCTTATAACCATTGACTGTGTAACAGCGCCTTTTCCAGTATAGGTAACTCCTGAAAGAAAAGTGCCGCCTGAAATTCCTGTTGCTGCAAAAAAGACATCTTCACTTCTTACAAGGTCGTCTACGTTTCTGACTTTTTTTAAATCAGCCCCTTCTTTTTTTAAGGCTTCAATTTCCTCTTTTTTCTGGGGATTCAATCTTGTAAATATTTCTCCGTTAAGACCTTTTATTGCACAGGCAGAAAGCACTCCTTCAGGGGTTCCTCCTGTTCCCATCATAAGATCTACCTCAGATGTGGGATCAATTGCCATCAGGGAGCCAGCAACATCTCCGTCTGTGTGCAGCTGGATTCTTGCACCGGCTTTTCTTATTTTTTCAATAAGTTCCCTGTGTCTTGGTTTGTCAAGGACAAAAACCATGAGGTCTTCCACGTCTTTTCCAAGTGCCTTTGCTATTTTTGAAAGGTTATCTTCTACCGGAGCCTCAATGTCTGCAACATTTCTTGCAGCTTCAGGTACAACAAGTTTTTCCATATAAAAGCTTGAGCCGGGAGTAAACATTGTGCCTTCTGGTGCAACACCAACAACTGCAATGGCATTTGGTCTTCCGTAGGCAAGAAGGTTGGTGCCTTCAACTGGATCAACTGCAACATCAACTGAAGGTCCCTGTCCTGTTCCAAGTGATTCTCCGTTGTAAAGCATTGGAGCATGATCCTTTTCACCTTCGCCTATTATTACCCTGCCTTTGATATTTATAGCATTAAATGAAAGTCTCATGGCATCAACTGCTGCCTGATCTCCTTTTTCTTTTTCACCTTTGCCAAGCCATCTTGCAGACGCAAGGGCAGCCGATTCAGTAACCCTTACAAGATCAAGGCCCAGATTATGCTGGGGATATTCCATAAATATTTCTCCCTGTTTAATTTAAGTATTTTACAAACCAGTTAACTGCTTCATCGATCATAATATTCTGATCTCTTAGATTGGTAATTCTGTGATCTCCATTTTTAAGGGTGATCATTTTTTTGTCATTTTTTAGATTAGAATATAAAATTTCTCCATTTTCAAAAGGCACAATTTCATCATTATCACCATGAATTACAAGTGAATTTTTTATTTTATCAATATCACCTGAAAGGTCAAAATCTATATTTTTTTCAAAGAAATTTCTTGGTAATCCTGTTTCCTTCATAAGTATATCAATGCTTTTTGAAAAGGAAGTTTTCATGGTTCTTCCAATTACCGGAGATGCAACAAGAACCATTGCCTGAGGTTTAATTTCATTATGGGAATAAATACATGTAGCTCCCCCCATGCTGCTTCCAAAAAGCCCTGTTCTTTTTATATTATAATTTGTCTTTAAGTATTCAAATGCTGATATTATATCAGTTTTTCTTGTTAAAAGATTTGTATTTTCAAGTTTTCCTTCGCTTGTTGAGCATCCCCTGTGATTGAATCTAAGATATCCGATATTATAGTCAGAAAGCCTTGTTGCAAGATTTATCTGCTTCATGCTCTGCGCGTCGCTTAAAAGTCCGTGTGAACCAATAACTATGGAATTTGAAAAATTTTTGGGTATATGAAGATATCCGCTTAGCTTGAATTTTTCTGAATAAAAATTAATTTCTTTAAAATCTGAAGACATTTTTTTAACCTTTTTGTTTTTTTTAGATCTGTATAAATTGAATTTTTCAAATCATAAATAATATTTTTCATATTGTTCAATATTAAATTGGACATTTTATGGAAAAAAATATTATATATGACACTTATTTTTAAATTAAAAGTGCGGAGGATAATTTGTTTTTTGAAGGGTTTAAAGCCGCGGGCAGCAAAGATTGCATAATCCCGCGGTCCATGCTCGGTATTTTCGGTTATTAAAAAATTTAAATCAAACATAACTTGAAAAAACCGAAAAGGACAAAATAATGGACAACAGCAGAATAATTATATTTGATACTACATTAAGAGATGGTGAACAGTCTCCTGGTGCAACAATGAATATTGCCGAAAAAGTTAGAATTGCAAACCGTCTTGAAGAGCTTGGAGTTGATGTGATTGAAGCAGGATTCCCGGCTGCATCAGACGGTGATTTTGAAGCAGTTTCTGAAGTTGCAAAAAACGCAAAAAAAGCCCAGATTGCAGGACTTTGCAGAGCAAACAAGTCTGATATAGACAGAGCCTGGGAAGCAGTAAAGCATGCAAAATATCCAAGACTTCATACTTTTATTGCAACATCAGATCTTCATATGAAATACAAACTTGACATGGACCCTGAAAAAGTTCTTGAAAAAGCGGTTGAGGCTGTCAAATATGCCAAAACTTTTACAGACAATGTAGAATTTTCAGCTGAAGACGGTTCAAGAAGCGATAAGGATTTTCTTTGCAGGGTGGTTGATGCCGTAATTGATGCCGGTGCAACAACAGTTAATATTCCAGATACAGTAGGTTATGCACTTCCGGACGAATATGGAAGTCTTATAAAATACATCATGGAAAATTCGAAAAATGCACATAAAGCTGTTATAAGCGTTCATTGTCATAATGATCTTGGGCTTGCAACTGCCAATACTCTTTCAGCAGTCAAGGCCGGAGCAAGACAGGTTGAGGTTACAATAAACGGAATAGGCGAAAGAGCCGGGAATACTTCTTTGGAAGAATTTGTAATGACTCTTAATACAAGAGCTGAAGATTTAGGGTATACAACAGGTATTGAAACAACAAAAATTTACCCCACAAGCCGTCTTGTATCCATGATCACAGGAATTATGGTTCAGCCTAACAAGGCTATTGTCGGTGCAAATGCCTTTGCCCATGAGTCAGGAATTCATCAGGATGGTGTTTTGAAAAATCCCATGACATATGAAATCATGAAGCCTGAAACTGTTGGCTTAAGCTCAAATAAAATGATTCTTGGAAAGCATTCAGGCAAGGCTGCAATAAAGGCAAGACTTGAAGAAATGGGTTATAAGCTTTCTGATGATGAGATTGCTGTTGTTGCAAGGGAATTCAAGTCTTTATGTGACAAGAAAAAGGAAATTCTTGATGAAGACCTTGAAGCACTTGTAAATGAGGGAATTCTTAGAACAGAAGACATTTATAAGCTTGAG